>NZ_JASCIQ010000027.1 GCF_029968035.1 Streptomyces cavernicola
GAAGTTCTGGCTCATGGCAGGGATACCCCAGTTCCGTGCGCCGACCGGTGCTCCCGGCCGCGGGCAATACGAGAGAATGGCACTCAGTACCCTCAGTATGCACACTGAGTGCCAGCAATCAATCCCCGCCCGCGACCGCCGGGACCGGCTCCGGGCGGTGCTACGTTGCCCCCATGAGCGAGGAACAGGAACAGCCCACGGGCGCCGACAACAACTCCGCGAAGCCCGCCATCCGGGACGCGCTGATCTCGGCGGCCTTCGAGCTGTTCCTCGACCGCGGCTTCGAGCGCACCACCGTCGACGACATCGTCCAGCGCGCCGGAGTCGGACGCAGGTCCTTCTTCCGCTACTTCCCGTCCAAGGAGGACGTGGTCTTCCCCGACCACGAGGGCTGCCTCGCCGAGATGAAGGCGTATCTGGAGAAGGCCGACGACGAGGACCCGGTGGCGCGGGTCTGCGACGCCGCCCGCATCGTCATGCGGATGTACGCCGACAACCCCGCATTCGCCGTGCAGCGCTACGAGTTGACGCGGGCCGTGCCGGGTCTGCGCCACCACGAGCTGTCCGTGGTCTGGCGGTACGAGCACACGCTCGCCGGCTATCTGCGGCGGCACTCCGCGGGCCGTCCCGACGGCACGCTGCGGGCGGACGTGATCGCGGCGTCCGTCGTCGCCGCCCACAACAACGCCCTCCGGTCGTGGCTCCGCTCCGGCGCCGAGGGCGACCTCACGGCAAGCATGGACCACGCCCTCGAATTCGTACGGAACTCCAGTTCCCTGCGGGCGGACGGCGACGGCGCGGGCGACGCGCAGGACGATGTCGTCGTCCTGATCACCAAGCGCCGCACACCGTTGTGGCGCATGGTCCGTGAGATCGAGGCCACGCTCGACGAGGACTGAAGGACACCCGCAGCCGCTTCGGCACACAGGGAACTCAGTTCCCCTTCTGGTCGCACTCGGTGCCAGGCCGTGTTGGCGCGAGGTGTGCCCTGTGGTCGGCCGGGGCCTCTTCTCCGGCGGCGTGCACGCCTTCTGGGGAGCGGTTCCTCCCGAGCAGGGCGGCTGTGAGGACCGCGCCGAGGGCGAGGAGGGCGGCGGCGACGGTGAGTGCGAGCGAGAAGCCGTCCGTCGCGGCCCGCAGCGGGCCGCTGCGGGCGGCCGATGCGTCGTCGCTGCGACCCGCGGCCAGCGCGACCAACACCGCCACCCCCACAGCGCCGCCGACCTGTTGGACAGAGCTCAGGACGGCCGAGCCGAGCCCCGCGTCCTCCTCGGTGGTGCCCGTGAGCGCGGCGACGGTCAGGGCGGGCAGGCTCAGCCCGCAGCCCAGGCTCGCGACGAGCATGCCGGGCAGCACCCCGGCCGCGTACCCGTCGCCCGGCCCCACGTCGGAGAGGAGCAGGAGTCCGGCAGCGGTGATCAGGAACGATCCGGCGAGCGCCGCCCGCACCCCGAGCCGGACCACCGCTCGCGAGGAGAGCCACATGCCCGTGAGGATGCCTGCGCCGTACGGCAGGTGGGCGAGGCCGGCCGTGAGCGGGCCGTAGCCGAGGACGGTCTGCAGGTGCACCATCAGCAGGAACGCCATCGCGTACAGGGCTGCGGAGAACAGCAGGGTCGCCCCGTTGGCCACGGCGCGGAAGCGGAAGGACAGGAACGACCACGGCACCAGCGGCTCGGCGGCCCGCGCCTCGACCACCAGGAACGCGACGGCGAGGAGCACGGCAAGAGCCAGGGACCCGACGACGACCGGGGCCGCCCAGCCCGACTCCCCGGTCTGGAGCAGCCCGTAGACCAGAGACACCAGGGCGCCGGTGCCGAGCACCGCACCGGGTACGTCGAGCCGGGCCGCGTCACCGGCCCGGCTCTCGGGGACCAGGCGCGGCAGCAGTACGACAGCCACCGCGGCGACCGGCAGGTTGACGAGGAAGATCCAGCGCCAGGACGCGAGGCCGGTCAGCGCACCGGAGATCACCAGACCCGACGTGCCGCCGAGGGCCGCGATGCCGCCCCAGACGCCGAAGGCCTCGGCGCGCTCCTCCGTGCCGGGGAACAGGAGGGCGATCAGGGCCAGCGCGGCGGGACTGGCCATGGCCGATCCCGCGCCCTGGACGAACCGCCCGGCCACCAGCTGCCAGGGCTCCTGCGCGAGCCCGCAGACGAGGCTGGCCGCGCCGAACAGCACCACTCCGGTCAGGAAGACGCGCCTGCGGCCGAGGAGGTCGGCCATGCGGCCGAACAGCAGCAACAGCCCGCCGAAGGCGAGGAAGTAGGCGTTGACGACCCAGGCCAGACCGGCGCTGTCGAAGCCGAGGTCGTCGCGCACGCTGGGCAGCGCGACGCTCACCACGTTGTCGTCCAGGACGAGCATGAACTGCACGAAGCACAGCACCACCAGAGCGGGTCCGCGACGCCGCCCAACGGACCCTGTTTCTCGTGCAGTTGGCATCGGCGTCGCACTGGATTCGTTCGGCATACGACGACGCTATGCACCCGCCGCGGCGGCCGCGATGCGCTACGGGGCCACGTCGTATCGCATCGAGGACACGCGCCCTACGCTGGCGCTATGACCGATGCCTTCGAAGTCGAAGGGGCCGTGCCGGCCGGGGTGGGCGCGATCGTCGTCGGGAGCTTCCCGCTCGCGACCGGTCAGTGGTTCGTGCCGCACCGGCACCCGCAGCACCAACTGGCCTGGGCGCAGCGCGGAGTGCTCGGCGTCGCCGTCGGCGAGGACTACTGGGTGCTGCCGCGCACACGGGCCCTGTGGCTGCCCGCCGGGGTCGTCCACCGGACCGGCGCGACCCGCGACGCCGTGCTGTGCAGCCTCTACTTCGAGCCGGACCGCAACGCACCGAACCGCAGCGCGCCGGACTGGACCGAGCCCACGCCGGTCGGCGTCGACGGGCTCCTCGCCCACCTGATCGCCCACCTCAGCCGCAAGGACCTCCCCGACGACGCACGGCTCCGCGCAGAGGCCGTCGTCCTGGACCTCCTCCAGCCCCTGCCGGCCACGCCCATCGACGTGCCCACCCCCACCGACGACCGCGTACGCGCCGTGGCCGACGCCCTGCTCGCCGACCCCGCGGACCCGCGCAGCCTGGACGCGCACGCGCGCGCCGTCGGGGCGAGCCGGCGCACCCTGACGCGCCTTTTCGTCCACGACACCTGCATGAGCTTCGACCGCTGGCGCACCCACGTACGGCTGCGCGCCGCGCTCCCGCTGCTCGCCGAGGGGCAGCCGGTCTCCCGCGTCGCACACGCCGTCGGATACGCGACGCCGAGCTCCTTCCTCGCCGCGTTCCGCCGCACCGTCGGCACGTCCCCCGGCCGCTACCTGAGCGGCGACACCGGCGCGCCCACCGAGCCACGCGGACCGGCCGCCCCTTGAGCAGCACCTCGGCTTCCGCAGAGACACCCGCGCCAGTCCGGGAACCCGTACGGGAACTCGTACAGGAACGCGTACGCAGCGCAGGATCCAGCCCGTCCGCACGGAGGTGAGCCTCATGGCGTCCCTCGCCCTGGCCCTGGTCGTCGTCCAACTCGTCGCCGTCGTCCTGTGCGGCGTCCACCTCCACCGGCGGCGGGGCCACGGCGCGGACGGGCGGACGCGCTCGCTCCGCCTTCTCTCGCCCGTGCTCCTCGCGACCTCGGCGCTGCCGTTGATCCCGCTGCTCGCCTACGACGCATCGGCCCTGCTCTGGGGCCTGTGGGGTGCCGGATACCTCACGGCCGCCCTCGTCCACGCCGCCGCCGGGTCGGCCAGGGGCTCTGTCGGCCCGCCCGCCCCGACTCCGTAGGGCCGCACGTCCCCCAGCTGGGCCACCCGGCCCATGCGCCGCCCCGCCGGGGGGAGGAGGGTGGCAGTAGAGCGCCTCCACGTGCGGTCGCCACGCGCGGTTGCGACCCGCGTCCGGACCGCTCGCTACGGGAGTGATCACGGCGCACAGGGAGAAGTGACCGTGCACGACCACCACACGGAACACACGGACCACATCGAACACACGGAGCACGCGGAACACACCGACCGTACGCAACAGTTCAGTACCGCCGTCCTCGACGTACGAGGTCTCGGCTGGGCTTCCCAGCAGAGCACCGTCAGCGCGGTCCTGGGCAGGCGGCCAGGCGTGCTCGACGTGGCAGCCAACCCGGTGGGGCTGACGGCGACGGTCGTCTTCGACCCGGGCCGCACGTCGTTGGCCGAACTGCGGCGCTGGGTCGAGGAGTGCGGCCTGCACTGCGCGGGCCAGTCCGTACCGGCGCACCTCTGCGACCCGCTGGCCGAGCCCGCCCCACCGCTAACGCCAGCTCCACCGCCGACGCCGACCCCTCCGCCGACGCCCGCCGCACTTGCGGCCGGCGCGCACGGACACGGCGACATGTCGATGGCGGACATGGCCGCCGACCTGCGCAACCGCTTCCTCGTCGCGGCGCTCTTCTCGATCCCCCTCGTGATCTGGTCACCGATCGGCGAGGACGTCCTCCACCTGGACGCGCCCGTGCCGTTCGGGCTGCGTCAGGACGTGTGGGCGCTGCTGCTGAGCCTGCCGGTGGTCCTCTGGTCGTGCACGCTGTTCTTCGCCGGCGCGCTCCGCGCCCTGCGAGCCCGCACGCTGGACATGATGGTGCTCGTCGCGGTCGCCGTCGGCTCCGGCTGGCTGTACTCCGTGGTCGTCACGGTCACCGGCGGCGGCGACGTCTTCTACGAGGCGGCGACCGTCCTCGCCGCCTTCGTGCTGCTCGGCCACTGGTTCGAGATGCGCGCCCGCGGCGGCGCCAACGACGCCATCCGCACACTCCTCGACCTGGCCCCGCCGAAGGCGCTCGTCCTGCGCGACGGCGAACCGGTCGAGGTGCCCACGGCCGAAGTGGCCGTCGGCGACCTGCTGTTGGTCCGGCCGGGCGCGAAGATCGCCGTGGACGGGGTCGTCGAGGAGGGCGCGAGCGAGGTCGACGAGTCGATGGTCACCGGCGAGAGCCTGCCCGTGCACAAGGAGCCCGGCTCGCAGGTCGTCGGCGCCACCGTCAACGCCAACGGCACCCTGCGCGTGCGCGCCGCCAAGGTCGGCTCGGACACCGCCCTGGCCCAGATCGTCAAGCTCGTCCAGGAGGCCCAGAACTCCAAGGCCCCGGGGCAACGGCTCGCGGACCGGGCGGCGTTCTGGCTGGTCTTCGTCGCGCTGATCGGCGGGGCCGCGACCCTGGCCGTCTGGCTCCTGGCCACCGACCGCTCCCTGGGCACGGCGATGCTGTTCGCCATCACCGTCGTGGTGATCACCTGCCCGGACGCGCTCGGCCTCGCCACCCCCACCGCGATCATGGTCGGTACGGGGCTCGGGGCCAGGCGCGGCGTGCTCTTCAAGAACGCCGAGGGCCTGGAGATCTCCGCCCGTGTCCAGACCGTCGTCATGGACAAGACCGGCACGCTCACCAAGGGCGAGCCGGAGGTCACCGACGTCCTCACAGGCGACGACGGCCCGACCGCGAACGAGTTGCTCCGGCTGGTCGCGGCGGTGGAGCGCGAGTCCGAACACCCCCTGGCAGAAGCCGTCGTGCGACACGCCGCCGCCCAGGGGCTCGCCACCGAACGCGCGGCGGGCTTCGAGAACATCCCCGGCCACGGCGCCGTCGCCACCGTGTCCGGCCGCCGGGTCGCAGTCGGCAACCGCCGCCTGACCGAGCGCGAGGGCGTCGACCTCAGCGAACTCGCAGCGGCACGCGACGAGTTGGCCGCCACCGGCCGTACGGTCGTGATCGTCGCGGTCGACGGTCGTGCGGCCGGTCTGATCGGCATCGCCGACGCGCCCCGGGAGTCCTCGGCCACCGCCGTGCGGGAACTGCACGCCCTCGGCGTCGAGGTCGTCATGCTCACCGGAGACAACCGGGCCACCGCCGAACGCATCGCCGCGCAGCTCGGCATCGACACCGTCGTCGCGGAGGTCCTGCCCGGCGACAAGGCCGCCGAGATCGCCGCACTCCAGGCCACCGGCCGCAAGGTCGCGATGGTCGGCGACGGCGTCAACGACGCCCCCGCCCTCGCCAGGGCCGACCTCGGCATCGCCATCGGCGCCGGCACCGACGTGGCGATCGAGACCGCGGACCTCGTCCTGATGCGCTCCGACCCCCTCGACGTGCCCACCGCCCTGCGCATCGGCCGCGGCACGCTGCGCAAGATGCGCCAGAACCTGGGCTGGGCCATCGGTTACAACGCCCTGGCCCTGCCCATCGCCGCCGGCGTCTTCGAACCGGCCTTCGGCCTCGTCCTCCGGCCCGAGATCGCCGCCCTCACCATGTCCGGCTCCAGCTTCATCGTCGCCGCCAACGCCCTTGCCCTGAAGGGACTTCGACTGCCGAGCACCACTCCGTCCCCCCTGCCGGCCGCACCGGAAGCGGCCGTCGACAGCGCCTACGACGAAGGCCCCGCCCGCCGCGCCGCCTGACACCGACCCCGTGCATCCACGCGTACGCCCTCTCGTACGCCGCCCTCGACACCACCCCGTACGCCGAACTCCCGAAGGATCGTTCCGATGTCACCGTCACCCCGCCTCCGGCGCACCGCCGGCCTTCTGCTCGGGGCGGCCGCCGCCCTCGTCCTGGCGACAGCCTGCTCCGACACGGACAACGGCTCCACCCCCTACGCCCCCACCCCGCCGGCCACGACCCCCGCGAACCCGCCCGCCACGCAGAACGCCGGCGAGGACCGCATCGTGGCGGAGAACTTCGCCTTCGACCCGGACACGCTGACGGTCAACCCGGGCGAGAAGGTCACGGTCGTCAACAAGGACTCCACCGCACACACCGTGACCGCCACGGAGAGCGGGGCGTTCGACACGGGCACCATCGACGGCGGCAAGTCCGGAACCTTCACCGCCCCTTCGAAGCCCGGCAGTTACGACTTCGTCTGCAGCTTCCACTCGAACATGACGGGCAAGCTGATCGTGCGCTGAGCCCGACGCCCGTGGTCCGCAGGGGCACGAGGTGCGGGATGCTCCGGGGCGGCGGAGTGTGGGAGGCATGCGGAGGAAGGAGAGGCGCGGAGGCGGGGCGGGGAGCGGAGCGCGGGACGCGGAGGAGGTCCTCGACGAGCTGTACGTGACGCCGCCGCCCGAGTTCGTGGCCCGGCGGGACGAGCTGGCCGCCGAGGCGAAGGCGGACGGCCGTGCGGAGGACGCCCGCAGGATCCGTGCCGCCCGCCGTCCGACGCGCGCGGCCTGGGCGGCGAACCTGCTGCTGCGGTCGGCGCCTGCGGACTGCGAGCGGTTCCTCGAACTCGGGCAGGCGTTGCGCGAGGCGTACCGGTCCCTTGACGCCGCCGAGATCAAGCAGCTGTCGGGCCGGCGGGGCAGTGTCGTCTCGGCCATGGCCCGGCAGGCCGTCGCCCTGGCCCTTGAGGCCGGGCACCGGTTGTCGGACGACGCGCAGCAGGGCGTCGTGTCCACCCTGCGGGCCGTGCTCGCCGACCAGGAGGCGGCGGACCAGTGGGCCGCGGGTCGGCTTGAGGGCGCGCTCACTCCGCCCTCGGACTTCGCACCGAGCGGCGTCACGGAGGCTGTCACGGAGGCTTCCGTACGGGAAGAGGAGGAGCCCGGTCCGAAGCGGGCAGCTCACGAGGCCGCGCGGACCTCGCCACGGGCCGCGCCGGTCGAGGAAGAGCTCGCCGAGCGGCGCCGGCGCCGGGAGCAGGAGCGGCTCGCGGCCGCGCGCAAGGCCGCTGCGGAGGCCGCCGCCGAGGCCGAGCGGGCGCTTGAGCGGCAGCGCACCGCCACAGAGGACGCGGAGGCCGCCCTGGTGCGGGCGCGCGACCGCGAGGCCGAGGCGCGTGCGCGGACGACCGAGGCCGAGGACCGACTCCGTGCCGCCCAGGGCGAGTTGGAGCAGGCGGAGCGGGACCGGCGGGACGCCGAGGAGCGGGCCCGGACAGCGGCGGACGCCACCGCCCGAGCCGAACGAGCGGCGCGGCAGGCGGCGGACGAGGTGGAACACCTCCGCGAATGAACGCCTCGGGTTCCCGTACGGTTCCCGCCGTCAGTCGGCGAACAGCTCGCGTACGTACGGGATCGTGTCCGGCTGGGACGCGGCCATCGTGCCGCTGTGGTCGGTGGGGTACGTCCTGAACGTCACGGGCTCGCCGTTGGCCGTGAGGGCGTCGGCGTAGGCGGCGGTGCCGGTGACGGGGACGTCCTGGTCCTGCGTGCCGTGCGCCATGAAGAACGGCTTGTCGAAGCCGTCCTCCGGCATGCCCATGTAGTCCCGCACGGTGTCGGCGAAGTGCGGGATCTCGTTGACGGGCCGGTCGAGGAAGTCGCCCGAGGAGACCCCGGCCGCGGCGATCCGCTTCTCCAGCGGGTGCAGGCACTCCTTCTCGGCGAGCGCGATGAACTTCTTGCCCGTACGGCTGAGCACGCTGTCGATCCGCAGCTCGGGGTGCACGTCGCGCAGCGCCGCGAAGATGTACGTGCCGTACGCCGTGCTGACGGGGCTCGACGGCTCGTCGGAGGGGCCGGCCGCGGCGACGAGCCGCTCCACGTACGCCGGTGTGCCGGTGCCGACGGCGCCCCGGTAGTCGAGTTCCGGGCCGCCGAACTCGGTGGCGTGGCGCGCCGTGTAGATCGCGGCGCCGCCGCCCTGGGACTGGCCGACGGTGACCCACTTGCGGGCCAGTCGGGCGCTCTCCGGCAGCCGGGCCCCGGCGAAGGCGCGCCCGGCCTTGACCATGTCGACGATGTTGTGGGCCGTCGTCCTGCCGTCGAGGTAGGGCATCAGGCCCTTGGTGCCGAGGCCCACGTAGTCGCTGGCCACGATCGCGTAGCCCTGTTCCATCCACTTCGCGAGATACGCGAGGTCGCGTTCCTGTGCGGACGAGCCGACGCGGGAGGGCGTGCAGTCGTCGCCGAGTCCCACGGTGCCGTGCGCCCACGAGATGACGGGCCAACCCCCTCGCGGGGCCTCGCCCTTGGGGATGAACACGGCGCCGGTGCTGTGGGCCGAGCGGCCGTCCGCGTTCGTGGTCGTGTACGTGAGCCGGTACGCCTGGCCCGTGCCCGGGACCCACAGGTCGGCGTCGAGCGGGGCAGCGCCGACCACGGTTCCCGGCTCGGGTCGGCTGTGCTGCGCGGCGTTCGCGGAGGCGGCGGGCGCGGCGGTGGCGGTGAGGGCGGCGGTGAGGGCGAGAGCCGTTGCGGTGCGGACCGACGAGGCGCGGAGGACCACGGTGTTTCTCCGTTCGGTAGACGGCTGGAGAGCGGGGGCGGCTGGAGGGTTGAGGGCGGCTGGAGAGTGGGGACATGGTGCCGCCGCGGCCCGTCGGGGTCGGGACATTGCCTGATCCTTGCGGGATCGGGGGCGCGAATGTACGTTCCGTGCGTGATCAGCGAGGACGATCTTGCGCTCGTACACGCGCTGCAGGAAGCGCCTCGGGCGCCGTGGGCGCTGCTCGCCTCGGTGCTCGCGCAGGAGCCCCGCACGATCGCCCGTCGTTACGCCCGGCTGTGCGCGCGTGGCGATCTGCGGATGGTGCCCACCACGGGGCCCCGGCTCGTGGACCGGCTCCAACTCGCCCATCTGCGGCTGCGTACCGCGTCCGGCCGGGCCGACGAGGTGGCGCGACGGCTCGCAGGACTGCCGCTGGCCGCTTCGGTCCAGGTCACCGACGGCTCGGCCGATGTGTACGCGACGTTGGTGGGCACGGACCACCAGGCCCTGATCCGCTCGGCGCACGAGGCCGTGGCGGCGCTGCCGGGCGTCGACCGCGCCGAGGTCAACACCGCGCTCGAAACCGTCGAGGTGGGCGGCTCACGCCGTCTCGAATCCCTGCACCCGTCCCAGATACGGGCGTTGCGGGCCGGGCTTCCGGAGCCGCGGGCCGGTTCCGCCGCCGCCCTCAGACAAGACGACCTCCCCCTTTTCCGGCTGCTCTCCCAGGACGCGCGCACCGACACCGCCGAGCTGGCCCGCCGTCTGGGACGGGAACCCAGCACCGTCTCGCGCAGGCTCGCCCGGCTGCGCACGGACGGCCTCCTCGGCTTCGTACCGCTCCTCACCGACTCCGCTTCGCCCGCGCCGTGGCGCGTACTGCTGTGGTGTGCGGCGCCGCCCGGCGAGGTGCCCCAACTCACCGCCAAACTCGCCCAGTTGTCGAAGATCGGGCTGCTGACCGTGACCACCGGCCGCCCCAACGTCCAGCTTCTCGCGCACCTGGAGTCGCCGGCCCGCGTCACGGCCCTGCACGCGGAGCTGGCCGCCCTCTGCCCGGGGCTGCAGATCCTGGAGACGCAGGTCGCGGCGTACGCGGTGAAGGTGCACGGCTGTCTCCGCACGCCTGACGGACGCTGGTCCGACGAACCGTCCGATCAGGGCGGCGTGCTGCAGCAACTGGTCGACGAGCCACGGCGAAGCGGCGCGCGCCGACGGTGAACGGTCCTTGCTCGGCTGTTCACGTCGGCATGCGCTCCGCTGTTCACGTCGGCACGCGCTCCGCGGCGAGCTCCAGTCGTACGTCGACCACGCCCTCGACCGTGCGCAGCGCCCTCGCGAGCAGCGGCAGGGGCGTGCGGTCGCGGAGCGGGCCCCGGAGGGTGGCGATGCCGTCCCGGACCGTGACATGGACGGGGCCGGGGAGCGGAAGCCCGTCGAGGACCTGGTGGATGTCGTCCGCGATCTCCTGGTCGGAGCGCAGGAACACCTTGAGCAGGTCGCTGCGGCTCACCATTCCTTCGAGCAGGCCCACCCCGTTCACCACGGGGAGCTGCTTGACGCCCTTCTGCGCCATGACGCGGGCGGCCTCGGGCAGGGTGGCGTGCGCCCGCACGGTGACGGCGGGGCTCGACATCAGGTCCTCGACGAGGACGGCGGCGGCCTTGACCGCGGCACGGGCCTGCTCCGGCAGGTGCGGATCCTCCTGTTTGAACTCCTCCTTCAGCAGCAGGTCGGCCTCCGAGACGACGCCCACGACGCGCCCCTCCCCCTCCAGCACGGGCAGCGCGCCGACCTTCCACTGCTGCATCAGTTCGACGGCCTCCTTGTACGAGGCGCCACGGCCGACGGCGACCGCGGTGTGGGACATGACGTCGCTGACGGTGTACCGGTGCGCGGGTGCGGCCCGGCCCGGCTCCAGATCTCCGGGTTCGCTTGTCATCGGCTAGATCACGCTTCCGCTTCCGTGCGGGGCGTACAGGTCGAGCAGCCGGACGCGGGTCGCCTGCAGTCGGTGGGCGAGGATCTGGCCGACCCAGTGGGCGATGGCGAAGCCGAAGGCCAGGTCGGCGTCCATGAGCATGCGTACGTTGCGGGCGTCGTACTCGTAGGTGCGGACGGGGGTGGTGGCCGTGGCGTCGAGGTGCCAGCGGTACGGCTCGTACAGCCACGACCAGCCGACCAGGTCGCCGGGGCCCAGGTTCTCGATGACGGCAGGCCGCCCGCCGGGGACGCGGAACTCCAGGGAGACGGCTCCGGACCGCACGATCCAGAACTTGTCTGCGCGGCCGCCCTCGCTGAACAGGTGGGTGTCCTCGGGGTAGTTGACTTCCTGGGCGTGTTCGAGGAGCCGGTTGCGGTAGGCCACGGGGAGGGTGGTGATCGAGGTGGGGATGGGTGAGCGCATGAGAGTCTCCGTTCCTCTTCCGCTTCCGCTGCCTCTCCCCCCTCTCCTCCCCCGCCTTCCATTCTGCGACGGGGGCCGGGTGCGGGGGTAGGCCGGGCGGCCCCTCCGGTGGGCCTGAGCGGCTCCTGGCCCGCGGTACGTGGGTTCCGCGCCGCCTTCACGCGTCGTCGAGGTGGTCCTTCGGGGCGGTCGGGCAGGCCCCGCCGGTCGGGTCCGTCTCGTCGTTCCGGAGCAGGGCGCCGAGCAGAGCGTTCCGGTGCACCACTCCGATGAGGCGTCCGGCCTGGTCCGTCACCGGCAGCCGCTTGAGGCGGGCCAGGGACACCAACCAGGCTGCTTCGGCGACCGTTTGGCGGGAGTACACCGTGACGGCGGGCGAGGTCATCAGGGTCTCGGCGGTTTCGGCTGTTTCGGCTGTTCCGGCTGTTCCGGCTGTTCCGGCGTGAGCGTTGCCGTGGGGCCGGCGTTCGCGGAACCGCGCCAGGACGCCCGAGGGGCCGCCCGAGGCCTCGATCGCTGCCTTCGCGAGCAGGTCGGACTCCGACACGACGCCGAGCACATGGTCCTCGGGGTCCACCACCGGCAGGCACCCGGTGTGCTCACGGGTGAGCAGCCGCGCGACGTCCAGGAACGGCAGGTTTCCGCGTACCGACGCGGTCGGGAGGTCCATGACGTCGCGGACGAGGAGAGGCTCGGGTCCGGCCTCGGGAGTGCCGTCGGCGGGCGCCTCGGCCGGGACGGCTGCCAGGCGTACGGTGGCGTGCCGTGCGGAGACCGTGGCCACGGCGCCGATGTAGCGCGCGAGGAGCGCCTCACCCCGCTCCTCGCGCCGTGTCTCCGCCCGTGCCGCGCACCTCTCGTGGTCGTTCATGGCGGACTCCTCGACTCTGTTGCCGCTGAAGGGAGTTGGGGTCAGCTGTCGCCGTCCCCGGCGGTCGCGTCGGCCGACGTGGGCACCGTGATCACCGGGCAGCCGGCCCGGTGCAGCAGGCCGTGCGGAACGGAGCCGAGCCGCATGCCGGTGAAGCCCCCGCGGCCCCGGCGGCCGACGACCACGGCGAGGGCCTGCCGGCCGGCGTCGGCCAGTACGTCGACGGGGTGGCCGCGGCGCAGCTCGCGGCTGAGCGGCACGTCGGGGTGGGCGGCGGCGAGCGGGGCGGTCGCGGCGTCCAGCTGGCCGCGGAAGTCCTCGACCGCCGCGCGCTCGTCCAGGAATCCGAGGAGGGGCCGCGGCCACGCCCATACGGCCCGTACCGCGGCGCCCCGCGCGGCCGCGGCCGTCAGCGCGTGTTCGAGGGCGACCTCCGCCGCCGCGCTGCCGTCCACGCCGACCACGAGATACGGGGGCTCCTCGACCGTGTACTCCGTCTCCGGGACCACGGCCACGGGGCAGGCGGCGTTCGCGCTCACCGGCACCGTCGTCGAGTACGCGCTGAGCATCTCCGCGAGGCGGCCGAGGCGGCGCGAGCCGAGGACCACGAGGTCGGCGTGCCGGGACTGGCTCACCAGGGACTGCGCGGGGTTGGACTCCGTGATGAACGTCGCCACGTCCAGGCCAGGCCGGCGTTCGCGGGCCCGGACCACGGCCTTGTCGAGCAGCTCGTCGCCCAGCTGCCGCAGCTCCTTGTGGTGGGCGGTCTCCACGACTCCGTGCACGTGATGGGTCACGGGGAGCACCGCATGGACCAGGTGCAGCGGTGCCCGGCGGCGGGCGGCCTCGTCGACGGCCCAGGCCAGAGCCGCGTCCTGCTGGGCGCTGTCGACGCCGAAGACGACGGGCCGGTTTCCGATGGGCGTCATGGCTCCTCCACCCGTGCTCGGAGCGGCGCCGGCCACCTGCTGCGGTCGGCTCTTGTCCGCACGTTACGTACGCCGGGCTGTGCCACGGCAGGACCGAGTGGTCCCCACCATGGTGAGCCGTTCGTCCACGACGCGCAGAACACCGGGTCGTTCGGTCCCCCGTTCCACCCTGTTCGGCCCCTGTGCCGAGGGCTCCCCGCGCTGTGCACTGGACGGGTGGCGACCCCTGTCTCCGTCCGAGGTTTCAGGTCCGAGGAGGTCCGCGCCATGTACCGCCATCTGACCGCAGGGGTGGACGGCTCGCCCGAGAGCCTCGCGGCCGCCGCCTGGGCCGCCGACGAAGCCGTACTGCGCCGTCTTTCGCTGCATCTCGTCCACGCGGAGGTCTGGCCGCCGATCGGCCGGGAGACGGGCCCGCCGCAGCGCGCGGGCGACTTCGAGCAGCAGCGGCGGTGGTCCGAGGAGATGCTCGGCGAGGCCGCGGAGGCCCTGCGCGAGCGGCATCCCGGCCTTACGGTCCACGTCCGGACGGTCGCGGCCCGGCCGCCGGCCGCGCTGGCCATCGAGGCGGGCGAGGCCGAGCTGCTGGCCATCGGGTCACGCGGGCCCGGCCGTATCGCGGGCTTCTTCCTGGAGTCGGTCGGCCTTGCCGCGGTCGCTTGCGCCGAGCGGCCGGTCGTCCTCGTACGCGCCGCCCGGCCCCCTGCCGGGACGCCGCCACGCAACCGTACGAGCCGCTACCGCGACGTGGTCGTGGGCGTGGACCTCGACCGGGCCTCCGAGACGCTGCTCGGGTTCGCGTTCGACGTGGCCGCCCGCCGCGACTGCACACTGCGTGTCGTGCACAGCTGGCCGCTGTCGCCCGCGCTCGACACGGACCCGTCGCGGGACGCCGACGGGCGGCTCGTGGCGGCGGAGGTCGAGCACGCGCTCGCGGGTCTCCTGGAGCCCTGGCGGCAGCAGTTCCCCACGCTGGACGTCGTCGGGCAGGCCCTGGTGGGCCCGCCCGGGGAACAGCTGGCCCACTGCGCCGCCGACGCCGATCTGCTGGTCGTCGGCCGGCGCGTGCGGGGTTCCCTGTTGCCGGACGCCCTGGTGGGAACCCGGATCGGAGCCGTCACCCGCGCGGTGATCCACCACTCCCCCGCACCGGTGGCCGTGGTCGCCCACGCATAGGCCGAAACGCCTGCGCATCCGAGGAGGGAAGGTCATGAAACACACAGCCGAATGGGACGTACGGCTCTACCTGTCCGAGGAGGACGGGACGACGAGGACGCACGCCGTCCTCAACACCGGCACCAGCACGCTCGACGGCCACGGCACGGCCCAGTGCAACCCCGCGGACAGCGACGTGCCGGAGATCGGCGACGAGCTGTCCGCGAGCCGCGCCCTCCAGGACCTGGGCCGCCGGCTGATGGCCACCGCCTACGACGACATGGAGGCCGTGGGGGCGGCGGGGACGGACTCGACCCGGCGCGATCCCCGGTAGGCCGCGATCCGCGGTGCGGCCGGGTCCGCGCGGCCTGCGGGCATCCCTCGCCGGCGTGCGGAAGCCATGGCGGGCCGCCCTGACGGACAATCCTCGTAGGAGCTGTTGGCCCGACCGATCGCGCGGGGGTCGTCATGACCGAACAGACAACGACCGACGGACACACCCGCGTCTTCCTCGTGGACGATCACGAGGTCGTACGGCGCGGTCTGCGCGACCTCATCGACGACGAGCCCGACATGGAAGTGATCGGTGAGGCCTCGACGGCGGACCAGGCGCTGGCCAGGGGGCGTGCGCTCCGTCCCGACGTGGCGGTTCTCGACGTACGGCTGCCGGACGGCGACGGGATCTCCGTGTGCCGCGAGCTCCGCTCCTGGATGCCCGACCTGGCCTGTCTGATGCTGACCTCCTTCGACGACGAGGACGCGCTGCTCGACGCGATCATGGCGGGCGCCGCCGGGTACGTCCTCAAGCAGATCAAGGGCTCCGACCTCGTCTCCGCGATCCGGACCGTGGGGACCGGGCAGTCGATGCTGGACCCCGCCACCACCGCCCGTCTGATGCACTCGCTGCGCGGTCCCGAACCGGCCGCGCCGCCGGAGGACGAACGCCTGGCGGCGCTGTCGGAGCGGGAGCGGTCCGTCCTGGAGCTGATCGGCGAGGGGCTCACCAACCGGCAGATCGCGGAACGGCTCTACCTCTCGGAGAAGACCGTCAAGAACCACATCTCGCGGCTCCTCGGAAAGCTGGGCGTCGAGCGCCGCGTGCAGGCCGCCGTGATCGCCGCGCACGCCGACGAGCACGAGACCTGAGCACCAGGTCGAAGAGTCCGCGAGCCGCCGACCGAGTACGGGCTCACTCCTGCTCCGTCGGCGCCCTCAGCGGCACCCGCCACTCCAGGGCCGAGCCGCCCTCCGGCCCAGGGCGGGCGATGACCGACAGGGTGCCGCCCAGGCGTTCGGCCCGTTCCGTGAGGTTGCGCAGGCCGCTGCGCGGGCCGTCCGGGGTGATGCCGACCCCGTCGTCGCTCACCGTCACCGTCACGACGCCGTCGTCGGCGACGACCGACACGTCCGCCCGGCGAGCTCCGGCATGGCGGGCGACGTTGGTGAGCGCCTCGCCGATGACGGCGATGACCTCGTCGGCCATGTCGGCGGATACGTCGGTGTCGAGCAGGCCCTCCATGCGCAGGGCCGGGGCGAAGCCGAGCGTCGGGGCGGCCGAGTCCACCGTCTTGACGATGCGCGCCCGGAGCTTGGGCGCGCGGCCCGGGGCGCCGTGTTCGCGCAGGCCGAAGATGGTCGAGCGGATGATCTTGATGGTGGTGTCCAGGTCGTCGATGGCCCGGGTCAGCCGCGCCTGCGCCTCCCGGTGCTCGACGAAGCGGCGGGCGCTCTGCAGGGTCATGCCGGTCGCGAAGAGCCGCTGGATCGCCAGGTCGTGCAGGTCCCGGGCGATCCGGTCGCGGTCCTCCAGCTGGCTCACCTGCTCCGCGTCCCGGCGGCGCTCCGCCAGTTCGAGGGCGAGCGCCGCCTGGCTGGCGAAGCCGGGCAGGGCGAGGGTCTCGGCCCGCGTGAAGGAGGCCCGCCCCCGGCACCTGGCGAGGATGAGGACACCGCTGAGGCGTTCCTTGGTGTCGACGGTGACCGCGACCGCGGGTCCGAAGCCCCGCCACCGCTCGGGCTGGACGGTGATCCGCCGGTCGCTCGACACGTCCGCCACGTTGACGAGGCCGTCGTGGTTCAGGGCCACCGAGGCGAGGGTGCCCTCGCTGCTCGGCAGGACGACGCCGCGGTGCTGTTCGGCCCGTTCGCCGTGGGCCGAGGAGCCGCGCAGCTCGCCCTGCGAACCGACCATGTAGAAGACGCCCATGTCGGCGCCGACGATGTCGACGGCGCGCTCCAGCATGCCGTCCAGGACCTCGGCCTCCGCCGTGCCGGACAGGAGCGCGCTGGTGAGGTCGGAGCTCGCCGCCAGCCAGAGCTGCCGCACCCGTCCCTCCTCGTAGAGCCGCGCGTTCTCGACGGCGATGCCGGCCGCGACGGCGAGGGTCGTCACCACCGCCTCGTCCTCCGCGTCGAAGGCGACCCCGCCCCGCTTCTCGGTCAGGTAGAGGTTGCCGAACACCTCGTCGCGTACGCGGATCGGGACGCCCAGGAAGGAGTGCATCGGCGGGTGGTGCGTCGGAAAACCGTAGGACGCCGGGTGTGCGGAGAGTTCGGCCAGGCGCAGCGGCTGCGGGTTGCGGATCAGTTCGCCGAGCAGGCCGTGGCCTTGGGGCAACTCGCCGATGTGGCCGCGGAGTTCGTCGTCGATGCCGACCGTGACGAACTCGGAGAGCTTCTGGTCCTCGCCGATGACGCCGAGGGCGCCGTACTCGGCGTCCACGAGCGTGACGGCCGCCTCGACGATCCCGCGGAGCACCTGCGGCAGGTCGAGGGCACGGCCGACGGACATCACGGCTTCGAGGAGTCCGTGCAGCCGGTCGCGCGTGCTGCGCACCTCGCCGATGCGGAACTGGAGCTCGTCGAGGAGCTCGTCGAGTCTCAGGCGCGGCAACCGTGCCTCGGCGGAGTCCGCGGCGTCCTCCCGGCCCATCGAAACCTCCGGCTGCATCGGGCACTGGGGGCGCTCGGGGCACACCCTGTGGATCGGTTTCACGGTAGCTCCGAAACGCCGCCCGCTCTCCTCGAACCGGGGCCGCCCTCGCGGAATGCCGTACGGAGCGGGTCGTACGGAGCGGTCGTACGGGCGAGTCGTACGGGCGAGTCGTACGGGCGAGTCGTACGGAGCCTTGTGCGGACGCGGCGTACGGCGATGCGGTCCCGCGCATGAGCCGATCGGCCCCAGGTAGGGGGCTGTCGGCCCCCTCCGGAGGGCAGGCGCCGGGTGCGACCGTGGAGGCCGGCCCACTCGTCGAAGGAGGGCTGACCATGTCCGAGGCAGCCTCGATCCCCGTGCCCGGCACGACCCGTCCGGCCCTGCTCACCTTCCTCGGCGGGGTCGGGACGGTCACGGGCAGCAAGTTCCTGGTGGAGAGCGACCATGCGCGGATCCTCGTCGACTGCGGGCTCTTCCAGGGTTTTGCGAGCCTGCGCCGGCGCAACTGGGAACGTCTCGCGCGCGACGCCGCCGACATCCACGCCGTGGTCGTCACCCACGCCCACCTGGACCACTGCGGCTATCTGCCGCGGCTCGTCCGGAACGGCTTCCGCGGGCCGATCCTCACCACCCCGCACACCCGCGGGCTCGCCGAGATCGTGCTGCGCGACAGCGCCCGGCTGCAGCAGGAGGCCGCCCGGCACGCCAACGAGCACGGCTGGTCCAAGCACCGCCCGGCGAAACCGCTGTACGACGACTCCGACGTGGACAAGACCCTGGACTTCTTCGACCCGGTCCCGCTCGGCGCGGACGTGGAGATCATGACGGGGACCAGCCTCACGCTGCACCACTGCGGCCACATCCTCGGCTCCGCCTGGGTGCGGATCACCCTCGAGGACGGGCACACCCTGGCGGCCTCCGGTGACCTGGGCCGGCCCGGACACCCGCTGCTGCGCCCCGCGGAGCCGTTCTCGGGCGCGGACGTGCTGCTGATGGAGTCGACGTACGGCGACCGCCGCCATGACCAGGACTCCGCCCGTACGGCCTTCGCCGACGTGATCGCCCGGACCGTCGCCAGGAACGGCACGGTCGTGATCCCCGCCTTCGCGATCGACCGGACCGAGGTCGTCCTGCACGAGCTGGTGCGGCTGCGGGACACGGGCGTACTGCCGCGCTCCGTCCCGGTGTTCGTGGACAGCCCGATGGCGCTCGCCGCGCTCGACGTGTACCGGCAGGCCGTACGCGAACGCTCCGCCGAGCTGCGCCCCGAGATCGTCGCGGCGGGCGAGGCCGCGCTGCGACCCGAGCCGTTTCAGGCCGCCCGCACGGTCCAGGAGTCCATCGACATCAACAGCGTGCCGGGCCCCGCCGTCATCGTGTCCTCCGCAGGCATGGCCACCGGCGGGCGCGTCCTGCACCACCTGGACCGGCTGCTCCCCGACTCCCGCAACACCGTGGTCATCGTCGGCTTCGCCGCGGCCGGGACGCGGGCCCGCGACCTGGTCGACGGGGCCAAGGCCCTGAAGATGTTCGGCGGTTACGTGCCCGTGCGGGCGGAGGTCGCCGACGTGCCGCACTTCTCCGCCCACGCCGACGCCGGGCAGATCCTCGACTGGCTGCGCGGCGCCCCGCCCCCGCACACCGCGTACCTGGTGCACGGCGAGCCCTCCGCGTCCGCCGTCCTGCGCGACCGCATCGACCACGAGCTCGGCTGGACGGCCGTCGTCCCGCGCTCCGGCGAGGCCGTCCTGGTCCGCTGAACCACCCGCTCCGGCGGCGTACGGACACCGAGCCGGTGATCTGTCGACCACCCTCGACGAGCGATTCCCGCGCACCGGCGCCGCCCCCGGCCGGGTCTTCGCCGCGTACGCCGACGATCACGGCCGGTCGCCCGGCCCCGCCGACACTGCAGGGCCGAAGGAGGCGGACGATCCTGAGAAGCGGGGCCGGACGCGGGGGCCGGGTCGGCCGGTCGAGGGCGGGAGAAGTCCAGCGCACGAGAGAGGCGACAGGCGATGAGACACCGCAGCGTCGCGGACCTGATGACACCCACGGCGGTCAGCGTCGCGCCCGAGACGACGTTCAAGGAGATCGCACGGCTTCTGGACGAGTACGACATCACCGCGGTGCCCGTCGTCGACGAGGCGGACCGGCCCCTGGGCGTGGTCTCCGAGGCCGATCTCGTACGCCGCCGGGTCCGCGGTTCGGAACCGGACGCAGAGACTTCGGAACCGGACGCAGAGGCGGAGGCCGGGGACGCAGAGGCGGAGTCGGAACCTGGGGCGGCGCGGATCGGGCGGGCCGGGGCGGACACCGCGGCCGGTCTGATGTCGAGCCCGGCCGTCGTCGCCCGCCCCCGGTGGAGCGTGGTGCGGGCGGCCCGCACGATGGACCGGGCGAAGGTCAAACGCCTGCCCGTCGTGGACGACGAGGGCCGGCTCATCGGTGTGCTCAGCCGCAGCGACCTCGTCCAGCTCTTCCTCCGCCGCGACCGGGCCATCCAGGAGGAGATCGTCGAGGACGTGATCACCCAGACTCTGCGCCTCAGCCCCTCGGCCCTCACCGTGGAGGTCACGGAGGGCCGGGTCACCCTCAGCGGCAGCGTGCGGGACCCGGGCCTCGTACCGGTGCTGCTGCGGCTCTGCGACAGCGTCGACGGCGTCGTGACCGTCGTCGACCGGCTTCAGAAAGACCAGAAAGACCACGACGTCCCGGCAGGGAAGTGACGACCATGGACACCCCGTACGCGCCCCACTCCTCCCCGGTGGCGCTGACCGCCGAACTCGACGCCCCGCTGTCCCGATGGCTGTGGCTGGTCAAGTGGCTTCTGGTGATCCCGCACTGGATCGTGCTGTTCTTCCTGTGGATCGGCTTCTTCGTCGCCACCGTGATCGCCTTCTTCGCGATCCTCTTCACCGAGCGCTATCCACGGGCCCTCTTCGACTTCAACCTCGGCGTCCTGCGCTGGGCCTGGCGCGTCTCGTACTACTCGTACAGCGCGCTCGGCACCGACCGGTATCCGCCCTTCAGCCTGGGCGCCGAGCCCGGCTATCCGGCGCGGCTCGACGTCGACCGCCCGGAGCGGCTCTCACGCGGGCTCGTCCTGGTCAAGTGGTGGCTCCTCGCCATCCCCCACTACCTGGTCCTCGCGTTCTTCACGGGCGGCATGCGCGCCGGGCTGTGGAGCATCGGCCTGATCTCGCTGCTCGCGCTGTTCGCCGGGGTCGCGGTGCTGTTCACCGGCCGGTATCCGCGTGACCTGTTCGTGCTGGTCGTCGGCCTCAACCGGTGGATGTTCCGGGTCGTCGCGTACGCGGGCCTGATGACGGACGTCTATCCGCCGTTCCGGCTCGACCAGGGCGGGGCGGAGCCGCCGTCGAAGTCCCTCTCCGGCTACGGGAGTTGAGGGCGGGGGGAGTTGAGGGCGGGCCGGAGTTGAGGGCGGCGGCCGTTCATTCGTCGCCGCTGCCGGGGCCGCTGCCGCGGCGGAGCCTGCCGGACCAGACCGGCTCGACCTGCTCCCACTCGCGCTCCCACGCCACAAGGCGCCGGCTCTCCGTACGGCGACGTGCGAGGCAGGCGACGCCCATGCCCGAGGCCGCCGCCGCGGCCGCCGCGGTCAGGCCGCCCGCGAAGGTCGTCAGGACCCGGTCCCCGGTGCTGCCCGGCGAACCGGACGGCACGCCGCGGTCGTCCACCCAGATCCTCACCGCGTGCCCCTTCGGCGTCTGCGGCGGGACCTCGACGGTTCCGGACCGGCGCACGCCCGCCGGGTACTCCCACACCGCCGCCGCCACCGACTGGCTGCGGGCGCCGCTCCAGGGGCCGACCGCCGTCACCGCCACCTGCCGGGTCGTGGTCGCGCGCACCTCGTGGAGGTGTGCGGCGCGCTCGCGGTCCGCCCTGGCCCCCGCGTCCCAGAGCAGTCCCGCCGCCACGACACCGCAGACCACGGCGACCGTCAGCACGAGCCGCACCGCTCCACGGCCCAGAGACCCCGCCCAGGAACCGGTCCGGGTCGGGCCGGACCGCTCGTGCTCGCTCATGTCGCACCTCCGGTGCGCGGCGGGGTCGACCTGTCGCGGCAGGCCTTCAGTGCTCCGGGTTCCGGGGTCCGGTCAGTCGTTCCGTACGCGCCACTCGGGCGAGCCGAAGAGGCTGTCGCGTCGGACGGTGCACAGGGCCCAGATGACGAAGCCGGAGATGGCGATCATCACCACCGACCACACCGGGTAGTACGGCAGCGAAAGGAAGTTGGCGATGATGACGAGCCCGGCGATGCCCACGCCCACCACCCGCGCCCACATCGAGGGCTGCAGCAGACCGATGCCGACCAGCACGGCGGCTGTCCCCAGAGCGAGGTGGATCCAGCCCCAGCCGGTCAGGTCGTACTGGAAGACGTAGTCGGGCGTCGTCACGAACACGTCGTCCTCGGCGATGCCCATGATGCCGCGGAAGATGCCGAGCACCCCGACGAGCATGATCATCACCGCCGCGAACGCCGTCAGGCCGCCCGCCCACTCCTGCTTGGCCGTGTGCACCGGCCGTGTCTGTGTCGCAGTCATCTCGTGTTCCTCTTCTCTGCTGCTCCGGGCGTGCGGCGCCCGGAGGTACGTGAGTACGTGAGGGTTCGTGTGCGGGTCCGCCGTCAGAGGAAGGCCGTGGAGACCTCCACGGTCCGCACCGGGCGTGCGGGGCGTGGGCGCAGCCCGCTCAGGGGCGCGGGGAAGGTCCTCGGCTCCCGTGGCAGTGCGTCGCCCGCCGCGACTCCGGGTTCGGAACCCGGCTGTCTCCTGGTTTTACGGGCCCGTCGTCGACAGCGATCGGAGCGCATGGGCCACCTTCCTTCTCCTGAACTGCCGTTGCTTACCGCCGAGTTGGCGTCCGTCGAGTTGGGGTCCGTCGAGTTGGGGTCCGTCGAGTTGGGGCTCGCGTGGCGTCGAGTCGTCGGCGCTTTCTCCCACGGTGCGGCCGTCCTCACGGTGCGCCCCAGTGCCGAAGGGGTCACGGGCCCTGGGCCGGTCGGTCCGTACGGCGCCGGGCCCGACCGGCCCCGGTCGCAGCCCCGTCCGCCCCGCCCGCCCCGTCGGCCGGGGGCAGGGGCACGGCGATCACGGGGCAGTCGGCGTGGTGCAGCAAGCCGTGCACCGTGCAGCCGAGCCGCATGCCGGAGTAGCCGCCGCTGCCCCTGCGGCCGACGACGACCGCGAGTGCCTCCCCGGAGACCCGGGTGAGTTCCTCGACGGGATGGCCCCGTACGACGATGCGCTCGACGTGGACGTCCGGGTAGCGCTCGGCGCAGCCCGCGACCGCCTCGGCGAGCAGGCGGCGGCGCTCGGCCAGGCCTTCCTCCGCGTCCTCGTGGACGAAGACCGGCCGGGGCCACACCCACACCGCGGTGAGCGCCACCTCGCGCAGGCTCGCCTCCGCCATCGCGAACTCCACGGCCGCCCGGCAGTCCGCGCTGCCGTCCACGCCGACGACGATCCGCGGCGGGTGGACGGCGGTGTGCTCAGGTTGGCGGACCACGACGACGGGGCAGTGCGCGCGGGCGGCGAGCGGGACGGCCACCGAGTCCTCGCCGAGGAACTCCGCGGCCCTGCCCAGGCGGCGCGCGCCCACCACGGCGAGGGCGGCCCCGGCCGTCGCGTCGCGCAGGACCGTCGCGGGCGGGCCGTCGACGAGCTCGGCCACGGTCCACGGCTCGTCGTGCAGGTCCCGTACCAGCTCCTCGGCGTCGGCGAGGGCCGAGAGGGCGCGGATGCGCAGCGAACTCCGGTGCGCGAGCGCGTCGTTCCACAGCCGGTCGTGCACCGGGGGCACGGCGGACACGAGGCGCAGCCGGGCCCCTCTGCGCTCGGCCTCGTCGGCGGCCCAGAGGAGGGCCGGCACGGGCGGCTCGCGGGGGTCGACGCCGAGCAGTACGTCGCTCATGGTTCCTCGTCTGGCTTCTCGTCTGGCTTCTCGTCTGGCTTCTCGTCTGGCTTCTCGTGTGGTTCCTCGCTCCGCGTCACTCGGGCGGAGAGACGATCTGCACCGGGCAGTGGGCGTGATGGAGCAGGGCATGGGCGACCCGGCCGAGGGACGGGCCGACGCCGAGCAGCCGTCGCCCGCGGCCCATCACGATCAGGTCGGTGTGGCCGCTCGCCCCGATCAGGGTTCCGGGGGTGCTGGTGCCGGTCTCGACGTGGTGCGTGACGTTCAGGTGCGGATAGGCCTCGGCGACGCCCGCGGCGAGGGCTTTCACCTCACCGGTGCGCTGCCGCGCGAGCGCGTCGAGGTCGTCGAGCATGGTCACGACGCTGCCGACGTGGGTGAGGACGTTCCACGCACTGACGAGGCGCAGCGTCGCCTTGCGGGCCTCCGCCTCGGCGGCGGCGACGAGCAGCCAGTCCAGGTCGCCGGCCTCGTGCACGGCCGCGGTCACCACGCCCGTGCCGGGCTGCTCGCTCTCTCCGCGTACGACGATCACTGGGACCTGGGTACGGGCTGCGACGCCCAGGCCGACCGAGCCGAGCAGGAGTGCGGGGAAGCCGCCGAGCCCGCGGTGGCCGACCACGATCGTCCCGGTGTCGCCGGCCGCGGTGCGGAGGGCGCCGACGGGGGTGTCGCCGCTGAGCTTCTTGGTGACGGTGAGGTCGGGGAAGCGTTCCTGGACCGCGCTCGCCGTCTCGGTCAGGAGTTCCCGGCCCGCGTCGCGCAGCGCCTCGATGGTGTCGGCGTCGGTCCAGGTGGAGCGGCGGACCGAGTCGGCGGCGTGCACGAGGTGCAGGGGCCGACCGCGGAGGTCCGCCTCGGCGGCCGCCCAGTGCGCGGTCGTCCGGGCGGACGGGGAGCCGTCCACGCCGACGACGACGTCGCCGAGCTCCGGGCGCGCGGGGATCTGGCTGTCCATGGCTCCTCCTCCGGGCCCCGTCCCGCGGGCTCGTACGTGTCCCGTTCGTGTCTCGTGCACGCCTCGAACGCGCCTCGTACGAGTCCCGGGGGCGCCACTTCTCACGCTGGCACCTGGGAGCGGCGGCTGAGGAGGGGCCGATCGGTACCGATCGCGACCCTGCCCGGCCCCTCCTGGCCGGGGCCTGCGGGAACGAGGCTGAAAGTCGGGGCCCGGCGTCCCGGGTTCCCCGCACCACCGAGGAGGCAGGCCATGACAGCCCAGGTCACCGTCGGGATCGACGACTCGGAGGAGAGCCTCGCCGCGGCGCGGTGGGCAGCGGGGGACGCGGCGGCGCGCGAGGTTCCGCTGCGCCTTGTGCACGTCGAGCCGTGGCCGAGCACGCCGGAGGCCGTGGAACCGTACGACCGCACGGCGTCGGACCGCGCCGCGGGCCTGCTGCACGACACCGCCGAGTGGGCGCGCGGGGAGTACCCGGGGCTTGAGGTGTTCACCGGCCAGGCGCTCGGCAGGCCCGGGGAGGAACTGACGGCCGCGGCGAACGAGTCCGACCTGACGGCGCTCGGTTCGCGCGGTCTGGGCGGGGTGCGGGGCTTCCTCCTCGGCTCGGTCTCACTCCAGGTCGCGGGCACGGCGCGCAGGCCGGTCGTCCTGGTCCGCGCGGGCAGCGCGTTCGGGAGCCGGCCCGGCGGGATCCTCGTGGGCTTCGACCTCGACGACTCGCACGCCTGCGACGCACTGCTCGCCTTCGGCTTCGCCGAGGCCTACCGCACCGGTTGGCCGCTCCGCTTCCTCAACTGCTGGACCCTGCCGCCGACTTACGGCCAGGCCTCCGTGATCAATCCGGGCCTGATCGAGGACATGGCCGAGCAGCGCGTGAAGGGCATGGGCGACCTCCTCGAACCGTGGCGCAGGCGCTACCCGGAGGTCGAGGCACGAACCGAGGCGCGGCTGGGGAGCGCCGGCCTCCAACTGGTCGAGGCTTCAGGCGAGGCGTCGGGCGGGGCATCGGGCGAGGCTTCCGGCGGGGCATCGAGCCGGGCAACGGGCGGGGCGTCGGGCGGGGCGGAACTCGTCGTCCTCGGCCGCCGCACCCGTCCCCTCCCCCTCGGCCCGCACCTGGGCCACGCGACACACGCCGTCATCCATCACAGCCCTGCGCCGGTCGCCGTGGTGCCGGTGAGGTGAGCCGACGACGGCCGACGGCCGACGGTAGTTCTGAGGCAACAGCCTTGCATGCTCTGAGGCAACAGCCTTGCATGCACCGGGTGTTCAGGACGGCGGCTGCACTCCCGGAGCGCCCTCCACCAGAACACGTCGCCCCGTCACCCGGCGAGGCGTCAACAGCACGAACGTGTCCCGGTTCTCGCCCGACCAGGGGGTCGAGTGCACGGACCTGCGGAGCTCGTCGGCCGCGGCGCGGTCCTGGACCGTACGTGCCGGGCCGCCGACGAGGACGCTCCAGCCCTGGTGGAACGCCTCGTCCACGCGGCCCTCCTCGAAGGCGATCGTCTCGTCGGCCTCGGCCGCCTGTGCCAGGGGTGCGTCCGCCGCGGTCAGCATGAGGATCTCGCCGCCGTTCGCGAGGCGGACCAGAAAGGCCGTTCCGGGCATGGGCAGTTGCTCCTCCAACCGCTCGATGTAGCCCTGCGTGGAGCCCGTACGCGCGGCGACGTCCGCCCGCGACAGGCCGAGCTCGGTGCGCCGGGCGGCGACGCGACGGCCCAGGTCGCTCATCCGGTGCGGGTCGGCGTCGGGGCTCATCACCGCTCTCCTTCCGAAGACTCCGAGGGATCCGAAGACTCCGAAGACTCCGAAGACTCGGAAGGCTCCGTGGGCGCGGGGTGGTGCTGCGGCACGACCGCGACCGGGCAGTGGGCGTGGTGGAGGGCCCGGTGGGCGACACGGCCCAGCTCCAGGCCGACGGGGCGTCCGGTGCGGCGCGCGCCGAGCACGAGCAGGTCGGCCGCGGCGGAGCGGTCCGCGAGCATCTTGCGGGCCGAGCCCTCGACGGTGGACCGGCGCAGGCTCACCTGCGGATACGCGCCCACCGTCGCCTCCAACGCCTTGTCGAGCTCCTCCAGAGCCCGCTCCTCGAAGTGCACGCGGCTCTCACCGGTCAGGAGCGGATGGTCGACGGGATCGAAGGCCGGACCTCGCCAGATGCGGACGGCATCGAGCTCCGCGCCGCGTACGGCCGCCTCCTGGAAGGCGTACCGCACAGCCTCGGAGTCCACGTCGTGGTCGCCGACGCCGAGCAGGACGCGGCGGTGATGTGCTTCCAGCGCGTGCTCTTCCCCGCGCACCACGACGACCGGGCCTTGTGCGCGCGACGCCACCACGAGGCCGACGGAGCCGAGCAGCAGATCGGCGAAGCCTCCCCGCCCGCGCGAGCCCACGACGAGCACCAGGGCGTGCTGCCCCTCCCGCAGGAGTGCGCTGATCGCGTCCTCGGCGAGGACGTCCCCGGTGACCTGGAGCAGGGGGGCGAGGCGGCGGGCCCGTTCCTCCGCCGCAGCGAGGACGTTCTCCGCGATGACCTGGCCTTCGGGCCGTTCGGTGGTCCCGGCCGCGACGGCCCCCTCGTACCGCTCCCAGAGCGAGGCGTGCACGATGCGCAGCGCGCTGCCGTGCCGTTCCGCTTCGGCCACGGCCCAGTCCAGGGCCGTGAGACTGGCTTCGGAACCGTCGACGCCCACCAGTACGGGCGATTGCATCGTCCCCACCGCCTTCCGTGTGCGTGGTGGCTCGCTGCCACGCTCGCACCGGGCAGGCGCCCGGACCAGGGCCGGTCGGTCCCGACCCGCCACCCAGCCGGGTCGTCTTCCCCGAGGTCAGGGGGCACGGAGGTCTCGAACGCCGATCTCGTACGCGGGTCCCGCACGCCGATCCCGTACGCGAGGCTCGTACGGAGAGCTCGTACGGAGGGCTCGTACGGGAGCGAGGAAGAACCCAATCCGCTTCTCGCGGATCCTGATTGCGTGGTGCACGGGAATCGAGCCCCGCTGCTCCGCGTCCTGGCGGGCCCTTCCTCACCTTCAGGAAACCACTTTCCGCCGACGCCCACCAGGCCTGGCCAACCGGTCCGCAGAGCTCGGGATTGAGCGGCCGGCGCCGGGCCACCCGTCCCCGTAGAGACCCGTTCGGACCGACGACCACGACAGCCTCGCGCTCGACCTGGAGCCGCCCCGATGACCGCCCCGATGACCGCCCCCGGAAGCCAACGTTCCGCGTCCCTCCGTGTACGGAAGGAGCAGGCGATGCGGCACCGCAGGATCAGTGAGCTGATGACCCGAGAGGTGGTGAGCGTCCGCGGCGACACCCCGTTCAAGGAGGTCGTCCGCGCCCTTCGGCAGCACCGGATCACGGCGGCGCCGGTGGTGGACGGCGAGAACCGCGTGCTCGGCGTCGTGTCCGAGGGGGATCTGCTGCGCAAGACCACCGACCGGAGCGCCGCGCCGGCGGACCTCCCCGCCGTACCGGGAGTCGAGGCGTGGGAGCGGGCGAAGGCGGCGGGGACGCGCGCCGAGGAGCTGATGTCGGCGCCCGCCGTGTGCGCCCGCCCCGACTGGACCGTGGCGGAGGCGGCGCGCCTGATGGAGGTGCAGGACGTCAAGCGGCTGCCCGTGGTGGACGAGGGGGACCGGCTCGTCGGCATCGTCAGCCGGCGTGACCTGCTCGGCATCTTCCTCCGCGAGGACGAGGACATCTCCCGCGAGATCACCGAGGACGTCCTCGACGCCACCCTCGGCCTGGATCCGCGCGCCCTGTCGGTCGCGGTGCACGACGGCCGGGTGGAGGTCGGCGGCCGGGCCCCGTACCGGATCATCCCGGCGATCGAGCGGATGTGCTCGACGGTCGACGGCGTCGTCTCGGCCTCCTACCGCTGGCTCACCGCCTCCCCGGACTAGACCGTCCCCTCCGGATCTCGCCAGGTCGCCAACTCCCCCGCGTACAGGGCGACTTAGATCCGGCCGTCAGTGATCCGGGCGGTCAGTGATCCGGGCGGCCAGTGATCCGGGCGATCAGTCGTGGGCGATCAGTCGTGGGCGATCAGTCGTGGGCGATCAGTCGTGGGCGATCACCGCGACCGGCGCGTGGGCGTGGTGCAGTACGGACTGGGTGACCGGGCCGATGTGGGCGCCGACTGCCGCGGCGCGCTTCTTGCGGCCCACGACGACGAGGGCGGCGTTGCGCGACTCCTCCACCAGGAACGAGCCGGGCTTCCCGACGACGGCCTCCCCGGTGACCGCGACTCCGGGGTGCTTCTGGTGCCAGGGGTGCAGCAAGTCGCCCAGCCTGACCATGAGTTCCTCGTCGATCCGGTCCTTGGCACTCTGGGTGAGGGCCCCTTCCCTGCCGAAGTACTCCCGGGTCAACGACCAGTTGTGGACGACGCGCAGCCGGGTCTCGCGCCGGGCCGCCGCGTCGAAGGCGAACTCCAGGAGCGCCTCGGCAGGGTGCGCCGTGTCGACCCCGACCACCACGTCGCCCGACGCGCTCTCCTCGCTCGCGCGGACGAGGACGACGGGCCGCTCCGCGCGCGCCACCACGGCGAGGGAGACGGAGCCGAGCAGATACCCGGCGAGGCGGCCGAGCCCGCGCGAGCCGAGGACCAGCACCTCGGCCTCACGGGCGGCGCCGAGCAGCACTCCGACCGGTTCCTCGGTCACCTCGTCGACACTGATCCGCAGCCCGGAGTGCCGGCTGAGGAGCTGCGACTCGGCCTCGTGAAGGAGGCGCTGGGACCAGTTCTCCTCGGCCTCGTCCCCGTAGGGCCGCCGCATCACGCCGCCGAGCGGCGCCTTCGTGTACGGCTGCGACTTCCAGGCGTGCACGAGGCGCAGGGGCACGTCGCGGAGCATGGCCTCCCGTGCGCCCCACTCCGCCGCCGCGAGGCTCTCCGGGCTGCCGTCCAGGCCTGCGGTCACATGGCGAGACATGGGAACCCTCCTCGGGGCATGCGCTTTCAGTTCGGGGCGGGCAGCGGAGCGTCACCCTGCTTTCAGGAAGCCACACATCCCGGCCCCACGCACCAGCTGCCCGTCACCGACGGCCACCCACGAGCAGCGGGCGGTACAGACCCTCACGGTCCAGGGGTCCCGCCCGGTCCCAGGTCAGGGCCGACCGGCCCAAGCGCCGCGCCGCCCCGTCGACCGAGCCTGTCAGGGAACGTTCCCTACGCCCTACGGCAGAGAGAAGCCGCGCCATGAAGGCACTCGTCTTCCACGGTCCCGGACAGACCTCCTGGCAGGACGTCCCCGACCCGTCGGTGAAGGACGCCGGCGACGCGATCGTCCGGGTCGACGCCGTCAGCATCTGCGGCACCGATCTGCACATCGTCAAGGGCGACGTGCCCGAGGTGTCCCCTGGACGGATCCTGGGCCACGAGGCCGTCGGCACCGTGGTCGAGACCGGCGGCGACGTCCTCGGCGTCCGCCCCGGCGACCGCGTCCTGATCTCCTGCATCTCCGCCTGCGGCCGCTGCCGCTTCTGCCGCGAGGCGCGCTACGGCCAGTGCCGCGGGGGCGGCGGCTGGGTCCTCGGCCACACCGTCGACGGCACCCAGGCCGAGTACGTCCGCGTGCCCTTCGCCGACCTGTCCGTGCACCCGCTGCCCAGTGCCCTGTCCGACCAGGACGCCGTGCTGCTCGCCGACATCTTCCCCACCGCGTACGAGGTGGGCGTCCGCAACGGCCGGGTGCGCCCCGGCGACACGGTCGTGGTCGTCGGCGCCGGGCCCATCGGGCTTGCCGCCGTGGTCACCGCCCAGCTCTACAGCCCCGGGCGGATCATCGTCGTCGACCTGGCCGAGCCCCGGCTCGCCGCCGCGCGCGAACTCGGCGCGGACGCCACCGTCGGCGCGCGGGAAGGTCCCGAGCGCCTGGTGGAGGACCTGACCGAGGGGCTCGGCGCGGACGTCGTCGTGGAGGCGGTCGGCGTGCCCGAGGCGTTCGAGATGTGCACGCGCATGGTCCGGCCCGGCGGCCGCGTCGCCAACATCGGCGTGCACGGCAAGCCCGCCGCCCTCCACCTCGAAGACCTGTGGATCAAGGACGTCACCATCACGACCGGGCTCGTGGACACCCGCTCCACGCCCATGCTGCTGCGCCTCATGGCCGCGGGCCGACTGCCCGGAGCCGAGCTGATCACGCACCGCTTCGACCTCGACCGGATGGAAGAGGCGTACGACGTGTTCTCCCGCGCCGCCGACACCGGCGCGCTCAAGGTCGTGCTCGGCGGCCCGCAGCACGACACCGTCGCCGTACGGCCGAAGGAGCAGTGAGTGCCGTGAAGAGCCTGCCGACCAGCACGCAGCAGCAGTCCTTCTCCGACGGGGCGCCCGCGCACCCCGCCGACCTGGGCGGCAGGCTCGCGTCCCGGCTCGCGTCCCGGCGTGCCTCGCTCGGCCTGAGCCGCGAGGAGCTGGGCCGCCGCTGCGGTACCGACGGCCACTACATCGCCGCCCTGGAGGACCGCACCGCGAGCCCCGCCGCCCCCACGCTGGTCCGCCTCGCCGACGCCCTCGGCGTCACGGTCGACGACCTGACCGGAGAGCTGACCGGAGAGCTGACGGGAGGCCTGACCGGCGCCCCGGAGAAGCAATAGGGGCCGCACAGGTGCAGGCCGCGGTGAACGGCGCGATCCTGGAATACGGGGCGCCGAATCCCTCCCGGACGGATCCGTCCGGCACACAGCCCTGGAGGAACACCATGTCGCACACCTCCGACTGGCAGGCCAACGTGCACCTGGTCGAGAAGGGGCGCACGACCAGGGTCAGCGTCGACCTGGACACGGGCAGCACCCACATCACCGGCCACGGCATGGCACGCCGCAACCCCACGGACAACGACGTACCCGCGATCGGCGACGAACTGGCCACGGCCCGCGCCTTGGAGAGCCTGGCGCAACAGCTCAAGCGAACCGCGTACCAGGACATGACCGCGGCGGGGAACCGGGAGCAGCAGACCGCAGACACGATGTGAGCCTCGCCTGGGCAGCGGCCCATTGCACAGCCGCCCTGCCCCAACGGCCCGGGTCGCGACGGCCCGGGTCAGAGGCAGGCCCGGGGCCGGGAGAGACCTGGTCCTCGCCGGTGGCGAAGTGCCGCCGGCCTCATCCCGGACCGACGGACCGACGGACTGACGGACTGATGGGGTGATGGCGATGCGCAGCCGTTTCGAGCCCGACCGGCAGCTGACCGTGCGCATGACGCTCACGATGTTCCTGCTCGGACTGCTGTACGTGGCGTTCATCGCCGCGCTGATCGTGCTCCTGAAGTCCGTCGTCCTGGTGGTCGTGATCGCCGCCGCCCTGCTGTGGGCGCAGTTCTGGTACTCCGACCGGATCGCCCTGTACGCCATGCGCGGGCAGCTCGTCACGCCCGAGGAGCAGCCGCAGCTGCACGGGGTCGTGGACCGGTTGTGCGCGAGCGCGGACATGCCCAAACCCCGGGTGGCGGTCTCCCGTATGGACCTGCCCAACGCGTTCGCCACCGGCCGCAACGCGGACCACGCCGTGATCTGTGTGACCACCGGTCTCATGCGCCGCCTGGAGACGGAGGAACTCGAAGGCGTCCTCGCGCACGAGCTCTCGCACGTCGCCCACCGCGACGTGGCGGTGATCACCATCGCCTCGTTCCTCGGCGTCATCGCGGGTCTGATCGTCCGCTTCGCCTTCTACTCCCAGCTGTTCGGCGGGCGCGGCCAACGGGACCAGAACACCGCTGTCGTCTTCCTCGCCGTGATGGGCGTGTCCGCCCTCGTCTACGCCGTCAGCTTCCTGCTCATCCGGGCCTTGTCCCGCTACCGGGAACTGGCCGCCGACCGAGCCGCGGCCCTGCTGACCGCCAAGCCGTCCGTCCTGGCTTCAGCTCTGACCAAGGTCAGCGGCGACATCGCCCGCATCCCCACCAAGGACCTGCGTACCGCCCAGGCGTTCAACGCGTTCTTCTTCACCCCCGCCCTCGGCCCCGGCACCGCGGTGGCGAACCTGTTCTCCACCCACCCCACCCTGGAGCGCCGCCTCGAGGCGCTCGCGGAGCTCTCCGCAGAGCTCGGCGAGACGGGCGGCGGACCGGACAGGGCGTGAGGGAAAGGGACGCGGCCCATGGGTTTCTGGGATGTCCTGTTCGGCAGGAGCAAGCCGGTCCGGCCCGACCTGGACCAGCTCTTCGCCCTGCCCTCCGCGGCGATCACCCTCCAGGCCGCCACCGGGTTCGCCCCGACAGGAGCGGGCTCGGTCTGCTTCGCCTCGATCGAGGGCGGCGCGTTCGCCCAGGTCCAGGAGGAGGTACGAGCTCTCCTGTCCGCCGATTCCGAACGCGGCGCCCCCGTGGAGTTCAGCCGCGACGCCTTCGGATACTCCTGGCTGCTCTCCCGCCGCGCCCCGGACGACCTGCCCGCCCTCGTGGGTGACCTGCACGCGGTCAACACCTCCCTGCAGGAAAGTGGCTTCGGCCCGCACCTGCTCTGCTCACTGGTCGTCTTCCACGACACCGAACTGCGCCGGCTCGCGCTGGTCTACCTGTACAAGCGCGGCACCTTCTATCCGTTCGCCCCGCTGTCCGGCACCAAGCGCGACAATCCGCTGGAACTCCAAGTCAGAGCCGTACTCAAGGACGACCTGCACATCGAGCAGGACCTGAGCCGCTGGTTCCCGCTCTGGGGCGCCCCCGGCCTGTGAGACGCGGCGCCCGGATTCGTACTGACGGGCGTCGAAGCCGTCCACGCGCTGCCTCGCGCTGCCTCGCGTTGCCTCAACACCCCAACGTACAGGGCGAGTTGCGGGTCCGGCGGGAGCGGGACGAGCCCGCAGCGCTCGCCCTCGTCGCGCGTCCGGCAGACCGACCGGCTACTCGAAGGCGATCTCCTCGCAGCGCGCCACACCGCGCCGGACGGCGGCGCGGTTGAGGCCGAGGAGGGCGGTGATCCGGGTGGGCCTGGGCTAGCGCCCACAGCTGGAGGCGGAGCGACAGGTACTGCGTGGTGAGGAACTCGGCGCCGGCCACCCGGCGGAGCACAGCCCGGAGGTTCTGCTCGGGGGTCTTCGCCGGGTTGGGGTCGAGCATGGTCATGTCCTGGCGCTCGATCCGGCGGAGAGCGGCCCCGATGAGCGTGACCTTGTCGTCGTAGCAGTAGTTCACGAGCCCGAGCGAGACACCCGCCTGCCGTGCCACCGCACGCATGCTGATCCCTGAGATCCCGTGCTCCGACAGGAGGACGAGCACGGCGTCGAGAATCCGATCCTGTCGGTCGACCTTTTCGTCAGGTTCCGCAGTCCCGTCGCTCATCCGGCCGGGACCAGCCGCTGCACGAGCACGGTTCCGCATCGGACTGTCCTGCCGGACGGCTACCGGCCGCTCGGCGGGGACCGGCGTTCGCTTCGGGCGAGCGCGATCATGCCGGTGATCAACGCATCACGCTGCTGAGCCAGTTCGTCGACCGAGCGGCGTAGCGCGCACAGAACGACGCCAGGCCCCCCTCCCCCGCGCCCAGGTGGAACAGCGTGGTCGGGCCCATGGCCGCCCACCGCAGTCCGGGCCCGGCGGCGACGGCCGTGTCCACGTCCTCGACGCTCGCCACACCTTCGTTGACGAGGTGGATGGCCTCACGCCACAGGCCCGCCTGCCGCCGATTCGCGACGCGGCCGGGGACCTCGCGCCTGACCTCGATGGCGACAAGCTCAGCGAGCCGTGAGTGCCTCGTCGGTCAGGTGCAGGTGCCGTCGGAAGGCGTCGCGCCCCTGGTCCGTCAGCCGCACGACGCGGGAGCCCTCGGCCAGCACGAGCCAGGACTTGTCGACCGCATGATGGAACACCGCCGCGGCCACGCCGCCCGCCAGATGCAAGCGCCGCTCCGTCCAGTCCAGGCACGTGCGTACATGTGGTGCCGTTTCCTCGGTGATGTCTGTGTCCGTGAGCCACGCGGCACCCGAGGGAGTGAGAGCCGGGCCGAACTCCCAGTCCAGATAACCCTGTTCGGTCATCGCGTCGGTGATCGCCACGGACAAGGCACCGCCGAGATGGTCGTAGCAGATGCGCGCGAACGTCACGGCACGGTGCCGGCGGGCGGCGACGAGCGAGCGGACCGGGACGCGCTGCTGCGGCGCCCGAGCGGCGAGGGCTTCGATCATCTCGGCGACGGCGGGGTCCGCCAGGCGCACATAGCGGTGCCGCCCCTTGCGCTCCTCGGCCAGCAGGCCGCCGGTCACCAGCCGGTTCAGGTGGCTGGTGGCGGTGGACGGTGCGATCCCCGCGAGCTGTGCCAGTTCCGTCGCCGTCCATGCGCGGCCGTCGAGCAGCGCGAGACAGAAGGCGGCGCGGTTGCGGTCGGCCAGCAACGCCCCCAGGGCGGCGAGGTCCGGTTCGTCGGCGTGCGTATCGGGGCTGCTCACCGCACCATTGTCGGCAGCCGATGCTTCGACGTACATCGAAACGTTCCGCCCCTAGCGTCTTGAGGCATGACGACTGACACCCACCGCACGGTCCAACCGAGCATCCTCTACTTCGGCACACCTGTGGTCCTGCTGACCACCGAGAACGACGACGGCACGTTCAACCTTGCCCCGATCTCCTCCGCCTGGGCGCTGGGACAGCACATCGTCCTGGGCCTGGGCAGTGCGAGCCAGACCGTGCGCAACCTCGCGGCCCGCTCCGACCTGGTGATCAACGTTGCCTCGCCGGAGCTGTGGGAGCAGGTGGAGCGCCTGGCACCGCTCACCGGGGCCGACCCGGTGCCCGAGAGCAAGCGAGCGGTGTACCGGTACGAGCCCGACAAGTTCGCCGCGTCCGGGCTCACCCCGGCCGATTCCCACCTAGTGAAGCCGCCGCGGGTCGCCGAGTGCGCGCTGCAGTTGGAGGCACGGGCCCGTGCGCTGACGCCGGGCGGTACGGGGCTCTTCTTCAGCGTCGAGTGCGAGGTGCTGCGCGTCCACGCCGACGAACGCATCGTCGTGCCGGGCACGCACCACATCGACCCCGCTCTCTGGAGCCCGCTCATCTACAACTTCCGCCACTATCACGGTCTGGCGCCGGAGGTCGGGTACGGCTTCCGCTCAGAAACGGTGAACACAACGAGCCGTGCCGCATGACAGCCCGTTGACCGGCGTCACATTTTCGGGACGACTTCAGGACGAGGCGTCGGGGGGCAAGGACACGGTGAGGTCGGTTCCCGGGGGCGCCGCACCGCCCCAGCGCGCGATCCTGGAGACATGGAGATCGAGATCCTCGTCGTACCGGACTGCCCCCACCAGCAGCTCGCCGAGAGCCGGTTGCGGGAGGCGCTGGACGACCTGGCGCTGGATGACGTCGGGCTTGCCGGCACGGGTTTCACCACGCGGGTGGTCGGTGGCCAGCTGGAGGCCGAGCGGTCCGGCTTCACCGGCTCTCCGACGTTCCTGGTCGACGGCCGTGATCCGTTCGCCGAGCCGGGCGTGCCGCCGTCGCTTGCCTGCCGGGTCTACCGGACTCCCGGCGGCTTGGCCGGTGTGCCCGAGGTCGGCCAGCTCGTGAAGGTGCTGCGAGCAGCCGTCGACACCGGCGGCGGAGTGTGAGCGCGGTCACCGTTCGGTCGGCCGCTGGGCACCGGCCTGCAGCAGCAGGTCCCCCGGGACGGCCGGGAGACCTGCTGGGCTTGAGAGTCGACCGGTCAGTGACCGGCTGTGAGTTCGCCGCTGAGCCTGTCGTGGAGTCTGGCGCTCGGAGTGTTCAGGCCGGTGATCTCGACCGTCTTGCCGCGCTCGGCGTACTTCGTCTCGATGGCGTCGAGCGCGGCGACGGATGAGGCGTCCCAGATGTGGGCGGCCGACAGGTCGATGACGACGTGCTTCGGATCGCCCGCGTAGTCGAACTGGCCGACCAGGTCGTTGGACGAGGCGAAGAAGAGTTCACCGGTGACCCGGTAGACGACCGTGGTGCCGTCGGGGTCGGTGACCGCGGTGACCTCGGCGAGGTGGGCGACGCGCTTGGCGAAGATGACCATGGCGGTGATCGACCCGGCGACGACGCCGACGGCGAGGTTGTGGGTGGCCACGACGCAGGCGACGGTCACGAGCATCACGGTGATCTCACCGACGGGCATCCGCTTGAGGGTCTTCGGGGCGATGGAGTGCCAGTCGAAGGTCGCGAACGACACCATGACCATGACGGCGACGAGTGCGGCCATGGGGATGTCGGAGACGAGCGGTCCGAAGGCGATGCAGAGCACCATGAGGAACGCCCCGGCCAGGAAGGTGGACAGGCGGGTACGGGCGCCGGAGACCTTCACGTTGATCATGGTCTGGCCGATCATGGCGCAGCCGCCCATGCCGCCGAAGAACCCGGTGACGATGTTGGCGATGCCCTGGCCGATGGACTCTCGGGTCTTGTCGGAGCGGGTGTCGGTGATGTCGTCGACGAGCTTGGCGGTCATCAGCGACTCCATCAGGCCGACCAGGGCCATCGCGAACGCGTAGGGAGCGATCGTCGTCAGGGTGTCGACGGTGAAGGGCACGTCCGGCAGCCCCGGGACCGGCAGCGAGGAGGGCAGTTCCCCCTTGTCGCCCACGGTCGGCACCGCGATGCCGGCGGCCACGGTGATGACGGTCAGGATGACGATCGAGACCAGCGGCGCCGGGACGACGGTGGTGACCCTGGGGAAGAGCACCATGAGCGCCAGACCGCCGATGATCAGCGGGTACACGGCCCAGGGAACGTTCCGCATCTCCGGCACCTGGGCCATGAAGATCAGGATGGCGAGTGAGTTGACGAAGCCGACCATCACCGAGCGCGGGATGAACCGCATCAGCTTCGCCACGCCGAGCGCGCCGAGGACCACCTGGAAGACGCCGGCGAGGATGACCGCGGCGACCAGGTAGCCCAGCCCGTGCTCCCGGTTCAGTGGGGCGATGACCAGGGCGACGGCACCGGTCGCGGCGGAGATCATCGCCCGTCGGCCGCCGACGACCGAGATGACGACCGCCATGGTGAACGAGGCGAACAGGCCGATCGCCGGATCGACCCCGGCGATGATCGAGAAGGAGATCGCCTCGGGGATCAGTGCGAGCGCGACCACGAGGCCGGCGAGGACCTCGGTGCGCCAGACCTTCGCATCGCGCAGCCAGTCGGGCATCAGACCGCGCAGGCGCGCGCCCGGGGACGCAGGGGCAGCAGAAGAGGACAACGTGAAACCTGTCGTGCTCAGGCGCACCCCCTCGACAAAACAGGGGTGCACGGGAGGACACGGAGAGGCCGGGCCGGCGTCTCCGGGGACGGCTCCGCACCACACAGAGCCTGAAGACGAAGAGGACTGGCACGGGCCGACGCATGCGCAGCCGGGCTCACGTCCTGAGGCGAAGCGTCACGGCGGGCAGGCTGCGGCGTCGGGCGGCATGGGCTCGCGCACGCTCGTCTCCTGCAAGAATCGGTCCTCGCCGGGGGCGCCGTCGGCCCCGGCAGTGCAACGGTCAGGGCAGCGCTCCGCGACCCTCACCACGAGAAACTCTACCCTAACGTTAGGGTAGAGATCGGCGGCCCATCAGGATGCGGACTGCCGCCGAGGAGAAAGGCCGAGGTCACGGGCGTGGACGGCAAGCACATGCAGATCGGCGAGGTCGCCGCGCGCACGGAGCTGTCCCTGCGCACCATCCGGCACTACGAGGAGACCGGCCTCGTGATCCCCTCCGCCCGCTCCCAGGGCGGCTTCCGCCTCTACACCGAGGCCGACGTCGCCCGGCTCATGGTGATCCGCCGCATGAAGCCCCTCGGCTTCACGCTGGACCAGATGCGCGACCTCCTCGACGCCACCGACCGCCTCGACCAGGTCGCCGATCTGGACGCCGACGAGCGCGCCGCCCTCCTGGAGCGGATCCGCACCTACCAGCAGTCCGCCGCCGAGCAGGTGGAGAAGCTGCGGGTTCAGCTCTCCCGCGCCGAGGACTTCGCCGCCACTCTGGACGCCCGCCTGGAACAGAACGCCGCATCCGCCCGGTCCTGACGTTCGACCCACACGCGCGCCGAACTTCGGTGAGCGCGCTTACAGTTCCCGCGCGCCCCTGGCCCTGCCTTCGTCTCGCGAAGTCTCGCCCCGGCAGGCGACGCGTCGGCACCGCCCCGCCTCCGCCTCCTCGCGCGGCGGCAGCGCGTAGATCGTCGCCGCCGCCGGTGCGGCACGGATGATCGCCGCCACGACGTCTCGCCGTCGCGCCCCTCGGTCAGCACGGCCCGGATTCCCCGACGGCGTGGTCACGGCCCGACGGGGAGCTCGTCGCGGTGCGGGCGGGCGGGCGGCGGCCCGGACGAGCAACTCGCGGATCCGTCGCACCGCCTGGCCGGGGTGGCTGACCGGGGCGGGGAACGCCAGGCGGGCGTCCTCGTGGCCGTGCTCGCTCTCGAGGCGCAGTACGAGGCCGTATCGGTCGAGTCGCACGGGCCGGACGCGGACGACCCCGACAAGGAGCTGCGGCGCGAGCAGCCGGCTCAGCCGTTCCGCAGTGTGGGTCCGTGTGGCGTCGAGGTGGGTGAGCAGGTCCGCCTCGTAGGTGGCCAGCGGGTCGGGCCTGGCGGCACTCAGCTCGTCGACGCCGATGGCGGTGGCCTCGCCCCCCTCGTACAGGACGGCCCGTGCGGGGCTGAAGCACAGCTGTTCCGGTGTGTCCTCGCCGACGGCTTCGAGCCGGCCGCCGAGCGTCAGGCGCGCCCGAACACGGTCACGCAGAGCCGTCGGTGCGACATCGGTGAACTCGGCGGATGCGGTGCGGCAGTTGTGCGGTGCGTGAACGAGGTCGCTCCGGAGCCGGCCGCCCACCGGATCGGTCAGCGTCAGCCGGCCCGAGGAGTCCACGGCGTGCAGGCCGATCAGTTCGATGCGGTGCGCTTCCGTGGTGAGCGTCAGCGATTCCGCCGCCGCGAGCATCGAGCGGGCCCGTTCGGCGGGGGTGGGTTCCGTGCATCGGCTGCTCATCGACATTCCTTCCCCTTCACAGTTAGGTAAGCCTTACCTTAACAAGCCGGGTCTCTGTCCGCGCATCCCCTCCCTCCCACCTGTCCCGTACGGGCGCCCCGGGAGCGGTTGGGACAGCAGTCGCGCGGGCAGGGTCGTACCGGCTCAAGGCGGGGCGCCAGAGCGGGAGTTCGGCGCATCGAGAGGGACGTCGAGAGGGAAGGGAAGTCCCGATGGCAGAGGCCGGAGCGTGGAAGTTCACCGACGACAGAGGGCGGACGGTCACTGCGAAACGGCGGCCGGAGCGGGTGGCGGCGTACGTCCGTGCCGGTGCGGCGCTGTGGGACCTGGGGATTCCTCTGGTGGGCGTGTTCGGCTCCGCCCACGACGGGGCGTCGTGGGACCGCGCCAAAGCGGGAGGACTCCCGTCGGCCGGAATCCCCTATGCCGGGGCGGGAGATGACCTGAACGAGCAGACGCTGTCGGCCCTCCGGCCGGACCTGATCGTCGATGTCACGTACGACGAGAAGAACCCGTACGCCCTCTCGGACCCTCTCGGCGAGCGGATGGAGGAGGCCGGGGTGCCCAGCGTGGCGCTGACGGTGGGAAGCGAGGCGAGCTTCGCCGGAATCCTGGAGCGCTTCGCGGAACTCGCCGACGCCCTGGGAGCCGACGCGCAGGCCCCCGCCCGGCTCGCGGCCGCGACCCGGCTGGCAGCCGCTGAGCAGGCGGTGCGCGTCGCCGTGGCCGCCGGACCGGTGCCGCTCCGCGTGCTGGCGCTGTCCGCGGCCGGCCCGGAGCAGGTACATGTGGCCCGGCCCCGTACCTGGCCCGACCTGAAGCACCTGATGGACCTCGGGGTCCACATGACCGATCCGGGAGAGGGGGCCGGGATCAACTGGATGTCCATGAGCTGGGAGCAGGCCGCGTCATTGGGGGCCGACCTCGTCCTGGCGGACAGCCGCTCCAACGCCGTCCAACCGCAGGACCTCACCGCCCTCCCCGCCTGGCGTGCCCTCACCGCCGGCGCGACCGTCGAGCCGTGGAACCCCGAGACCCCGTGCAGCGCCGCCGCCCAGACCGGCTTCTTCCGGGCCGTCGCCCAGGCCCAGCACACCGCGCTTTCGAACCGCTGACACACCTGGCACCACCTGTCCAGGGGCCGGCGGAGCCGTGTATCGAGCGGCTCGGGAAGGCGGCGCCGGACTCGAGAGCCGTTCGGCGCGGGGGCAGCCAGTTCAACGGGTGCTCGGCGGGGCGATGAAGCGCTGCGCGAGACCTCCCCCGCGGCGGACGGGCGGCTCTCGTCGAGGAGTCGCAGGAGCTGATCGGGGCTGTCGGGGCTGTCGGGGCTGTCGGGGCTGTCGGGGCTGTCGGGGCTGTCGGGGCCGGGCGTGACGGCCAGCAGCCGCACCATGTGGGCGAGTTGGGACTCGTACTGCCGCAGCGGCGCGAGCGCCGCCGCGTGCCGGGTGGCGAGCTCCGCCCCCCGACTCCCGTACGGGTTCGATCTCTTCGGGACCAGGCCTTGTGACCGCGGCCCCGCCTACTTACCCTGCGGTAACTACCTTGCCCTCCTTCCTGATTCAGGAGCCACGTACATGCGAGCTTCCCTGTCTCCCCGTTGGCGCCGGCTCCTCGTCCGGGGCGCCGTGGCCACCGCGACCGCCGCCGGAACGCTCCTCGCCACCGGCCCGGCGCAGGCCACGCACGCCACTCAGGCCGCGCAAGGCACTCAGGGCCCGCAGGACACGTCGCGAGGTGGCCTGCAGGAGGTGCTGCTCGTCGGCAACAACTGGGAGGGGACCGCTGACGTCATCGAGTCCAGCGGCGACTTCGCGAAGGTCGGCCGGATCGGGCTCGTGCCCGACAAGGAGGAGCGGCTGCGGGAGATCTATGCGAACCCCGTCAAGCTCGCCTATTTCCTCGGCATCCGGCTGACCGTCGGCGAGGGGCACGACCAGTACACCGACGACATGTACACCACCCCGGACGGCTCGGCCGTGGTCGTGTCCCGGCCGAGTTTCGCGGACGTCGTCTCGATCGACACGGCCACCGGACGCGTCAACTGGCGCTTCCCCGTGGCCGGTTACCGCTCCGACCACATGGCCGTCTCCCCCGACGGCTCCCGCGTGGCGGTCTCGGCCTCCACCGGCAACACCGTCCACGTGCTCGACATCCGCACCGGCGAGCAGGTCGGCTCCTTCAAGACCGGCGACAAGCCGCACGAGAACGTCTTCACCCGCGACGGCGAGATCTGGAACATGGCGATCGGCGAGGTCAACAACGCCCTCGACGCCCCCTGGCTGGACGGCCTCAAGGGCGACCGCAGGATCACCGTCGCGGACGCCGACACCTTCGAGGTGGTCCGGACGATCGACCTGCGCGAACGCCTCGACGCGTACGGGCAGTCCGACAAGTCCGACGCCATTCGCCCGGTGGCGTTCACGCCCGACGAGTCGAAGATGTACTTCCAGGTCTCGTTCTTCAACGGCTTCTTCGAGTACGACGTCGCCGACGACGAGATCACGCGTATGAAGACCCTGCCGAAGAACCCCGACACCTCCGACGACCGCACCACGTACGTCAACGACTCGCGCCACCACGGGATGTCCATGAACCCCGCCGGCACCAAGCTCTGCGTCGCCGGGACGATGGACGAGTACGTGACGGTCGTCGACCGCGACACCCTGGAGGAAGGCCCGCTCGTGCCCGCCGCCAAGCCGTACTGGGCGACCGTGAGCGGCGACGGCAAGGCCTGTGTGATCTCGGAGAGCGCCGCGGACCAGGTCACCGCCATCGACTTCGCCACCGGACGGAAGATCAAGTCCGTCCCCGTGGGCGACCACCCGCAGCGTGTCCGCGTCGCCCACCTCCCGAAGGGCTGGACCAGCCCGAGCGCCGGGTGACGGATGCGGGTCGAGCACGCCGAGCAGCCCGAGCAGCCGGAGCAGCAGAGGAGTCATCCATGAGCAGCCCCCGCACGGTCCTCGTCGTCGGCGGCGGCGCGGCCGGGAACGCCGCGACGATCCTGCTGCGCCGCGCCGGGATCGCGGTCGACCTGGTCGAGGCCCGGGACGACTGGAACGCCACCGCGGGCTCCGGCATCACCCTCCAGGGCAACGCCCTGCGCGTGCTGCGCGAACTCGGCGTGTGGGAGCAGGTCGAGAAGGCCGGCTACGGCTTCGACGCCATGGGCGTGACCACCCCTGACGGCACCGTCCTGCACGTCGCGGAAAGCCTGCGCGCCGGGGGCGACGACCTGCCCGCCACCCTCGGCATGCAGCGCGCACAGCTGCAGAGCATCCTGATCGACGCGGTCCGCGCCGGCGGCGCCACCGTCCGCCTCGGCGTGCGCGCCGCGTCCCTGGACCAGGACGGCGACGGCGTGACCGTCCGCTTCACCGACGGCAGCGAGGGCCGCTACGACCTGGTGCTCGCCGCCGACGGCGTGGGCTCCGGCACCCGTGCGGCCATCGGCATCACGGACCGGCCCGAGCCCACCGGCATGGCCGTCTGGCGGGTCGCCGCACCGCGCCCGGCCGGCCTCACCCGCACCGACATCGCCTACGGCGGCCCCGCCTACATCGCCGGATACTGCCCCACCGGCGAGAGCACGCTCTACGCGTACGTCGTCGAGAACCAGCGCGAGCGGGCTTCGCTGCCGGCTTCCTCGTACGCGGACGAGATGCGGTCCCTGGCCCGGCACTACGGCGGGTTCTGGCCGGAGATCACCGCGCACATCACGGACCCGGATCAGGTCAACTACACAGCGTTCGCCCGGATGTTGGTCGAGGGTTCCTGGCACCGCGGCCGGGTCGTCCTCGTGGGCGACTCGGCGCACTGCTGCCCGCCGACCCTGGCGCAGGGCGCCGCCCTGTCGTTGGAGGATGCCTGGGTGCTCGCCGGCATGGTGTCCGCCGCTGATGTCTGGGACGACGCGCTCTTCCAGGCGTACTACGAGCGGCGCGTCGCGCGCGTGCGGCCGGTCGTGGAGGCGTCCGTGCAGATCGACCGGTGGCTGCTCGACGGCGTCCGCGACGCCGACGTGCCCGGGGTGACGGGCCGCACGACGGCCATGCTGCGGGAGCTCCCGTGACCACAGCGCAACACAGCGCCCGGCGTCGTGCCGTGCCTTCTCTCCGCTGTCAGCTCTCTTCGCGTGCGATGGTCAGCGCGAGCGTCTGCAGGACCGCCTCGGTGGGGCTGTCCGCCTCCGTGGGGCTGTCCGGCTCCGTCTGGTCGTAGGCGTCGGCGACCGTCTGGAACGCCAGCACCAACCCGTTGAACAGGGCGCTCAGCGGTTCGGAGAGCTGGTCCAGGACGGCCTGGCTGACTTCCGTCGGGTCCTGGGTGTCCGGTACCAGGAACTGCGTCGGGATGACCTCGCCGAGCAGCTCGGACACGTAGTCCGCCCCGACGCCTCCGCGCAGAGCCGTGAGTGCCGCGATCGCCTTGAGCTGGATCTCGTTTTCGGTCATGTACCGAGCGTAGGAGGCCTCGGCGGTTACGGAGGGTCAATGCTTCAAGTGGTGGTCGGGCGGAGCGCGCGCGACGGTGGAGGCAGGAGCAGAACGACGACGGCGAGGGTGAGGACGAAGAGTGATGGGAGCACCGGAGAACCCGGGAACCGAGGGAAGCGGGACGGGGAACGGGACGGCGAACGGGATGGCGGCGCGTGCGGAGGCCGCCTTCCTCAAGTCCCTTGACGCACTGGGGCGGTTGGAGCAGTTGGACCCGGCGATCGGGCGGGTCCGGAAGGTGGTGCGCGGGTTGCCCATCGGGCGTTTCCGCGATGTGCTGCAGGGCCTGCCGATCGGGCATCCGCTGCACCCCGCGCTCGTGCAGGTCCCGATGGGCGCGTGGCTGTCCGCCGCGGTCCTTGACGCCGTGCCGGGGACCGGGCGCAGTGCCCGTCTCCTCGTCGGCGTGGGCCTGGCTTCGGCGGCGCCGACCGCCTGGGCGGGCTGGGTCGACTGGGCGGAGCAGCGCGAGGACCAGATGCGTACGGGCCTGGTGCACGCGGTGTCGATCGCCACGGCCATCGGCCTCTACACGGGCTCCTGGCTGAGCCGCCGCCACGGCCGTACCGCGCTGGGCAAGACCCTCGGCTACGCCGGGCTGTGCGCGGCCGGTGCCGGCTCGATGCTCGGCGGACACCTCGCCTTCCGCCTGGGCGCGGGCACCAACAAGGCGACGTCGGTGCCCCGTCTGGTGGGCGCGGACTGGCACCCGTTGGGCACGTTGGCGGACTTCCCCGCCGGTGCGGCGGTGCGCCGGGACCTGGACGACGTGCCGCTGCTGGTGTACCGCGAGCCGGACGGGCCGCTGCACGTCATCGCCGGGCGGTGCAGCCACCTGTCGGGGCCGTTGTGGGAGGGCGAGATCGCCGACGGCTGTGTGCGCTGCCCTTGGCACGGCAGCGTCTTCCGGCTGTCGGACGGCGGGAACGTCCGGGGCCCGGCCACCGCCCCGCAGCCGTCCTTCGAGGTGCGGATCGACGCGGACGACGGTGTGCACGTACGGCTGTCGGGCGACGCCTGAGGAAGGCGCGGCCTTACGCCTGACCCGTACGCGTCACGGGAACAGCCTCGTGCGCCTCACGGGAACAGCCTCGTACGCCTCAAGGGAACAGCGCGATGCCGACGAGGATCACCAGGATGACGAGGGCGACCAGCAGCACGGTCCCGAGCGTGCCCGGGTGCTTCAGCGGGCGTCTCGGTCCGCCGCCGCGCGGTCGGTCCTCCGGCAGGTGTGCGCCGGGTGAGCGCTGGTAGAAGTCTCGGTCGCCAGGGTCAGCCATGACACTCAGTCCCAGCGGTGTGAGATGCGGTGCGCGTTTTCCATCGGTGGTGGGGGCGGTGGTGCCCCTGGAACCGGGTTCCCGGCGCAGGTCGAATGATGCGCGGCCCGCTCTCTCACTCGGACGTGCCGGGTCCGCCGTGAGGGCCTGCGGGGGCGGCCCACAAGGTCCGTGTCCGTGTGCGGGCCGCCCTCCGCAGGCTCAACTCGCGGCAGCAGAGCCGGTGTTCAGCTCCAGGGCCAGGTCCACGTCGACGGGCCGGCCCTCGCCGTGGTGGATGGCGGCCGAGGCGCTCGGGGCGTGGCCGGGGGCCGTCGCGGCGAGGATGTAGGAGCCGCTGTCCGGGACCTTGAGGGAGTAGCTGCCGTCCGGGCCGGTGAGGGCCGCGCCCGCCTGCCGGCCGCGGTCGTCGATCAGGGTGATCTTGACGCGGGGCAGCGGGTCGCCGGCCGGGTCGAGGACCCGCCCGCGGAAGGCGGCGAGGGCCTCCTCGGCGCGGCCCAGGGCCTCGTCCTCCTCGCTGCTGGCGCGCAGCTGCAGGACCTCGGTGCGGCGGCCCGGCAGGAACAGGGCGAACAGCACGCCGCCCACCACCGCGCCGGTCGCGATCAGGAACGCGAGGCGGAAGCCGTGCAGGGTCGGGATCGCTACGCCGCCGACGTGGTCCGCGGTGTTGGCGAGGACCATGCCGATGACGGCCGAGGACACGGAGGTGCCGATGGAGCGCATCAGGGTGTTGAGGCCGTTGGCCGCGCCCGTCTCGGACGGGTCGACCGCGCCGATGATCAGCGCCGGGAGCGAGGAGTAGGCGAGGCCGATGCCCGCCCCGAGGACGACCGAGATGACGACGGTCTGCCAGGCCGCGCTCATCAGGCCGAGCCCGGCCCCGTAGCCGACGGCGATGATCACCATGCCGAGGAGCAGTGTGACCTTCGGGCCGAAGCGGGCCGAGAGGCGGGCGTACACCGGGGCGGTCAGCATCATGGTCAGGCCGAGCGGCGCCACGCACAGACCGGCGACGACCATGGACTGGCCGAGTCCGTACCCGGTGGCGGTGGGCAGTTGCAGCAGCTGGGGCAGGACCAGGGACACCGCGTAGAACGCGACGCCGACCATGACCGAGGCGAGGTTGGTGAGCAGCACCTCGCGGCGGGCGCTGGTGCGCAGGTCGACGAGGGGGGCCTTGCGGCGCAGCTCCATCACGCCCCAGGCGACGAGCACGACGACGGCCGCGGCGAACAGACCGAGGGTGGTGCCCGAACCCCAGCCCCAGTCGCTGCCCTTGGTGATCGGCAGGAGCAGCAGGACCAGGCCGAGGGAGAGGCCGACGGCGCCCGCGAGGTCGAAGGTTCCCGGGGCGCGCAGCGGGCTCTCGGGGACGACGGCCAGGGTCAGGGCTATCGCGAGGACGCCGAGGCCGGCGGCGCCGAAGAACAGGGCGTGCCAGTCGGCGTGCTGGGCGACGAGCGCGGCCAGCGGCAGTGCGAGGCCGCCGCCGACGCCGATCGAGGACGACATCAGGGCCATCGCCGAGCCGAGCTTCTCCGGCGGCAGCATGTCGCGCATCAGGCCGATGCCGAGCGGGATGGCGCCCATGGCGAAGCCCTGCAGAGCACGGCCGGCGATCATCACGAGCAGGTTGTCGGTGAAACCGCAGATCAGCGAGCCGACGACCATGACGGCGAGGCTGGCGAGCAGCATCCGGCGCTTACCCGCGAGGTCGCCGAGCCGGCCCATGATCGGGGTGGAGACGGCGCCGGCGAGGAGGGTGGCGGTCAGCACCCAGGTGGCGTCGGAGGGCGCGGTGTCGAGGAGCTCCGGCAGGTCCTTGATGACGGGGACGAGCAGGGTCTGCATGACGGCGACGACGATGCCGGAGAAGGCGAGGACGGGGACGACGCCGCCGGCACGGCGGGACGAGGTCGTCGGACGGGACATGAAGAGGGGCCTCCGGAGGCGGTCTCGGGCGGGCGGCGGAACGGCGGGACGGCGAACAGCTGGGCGGGCGGGACGGGACACGGCGGGACGGGGCGGGGTGGCGGATGCCACGTGAGAGCGTCACGCACCTCGGTGTGCGTGACGCTTACGTGTACCTCGAACCTGTATCCTCGGGCGACTATTCCGACGATCGTCGTACGATTCGAAACCTTGACCTTTTCATTACACGGTTCAGGGTGCAGGCACCAGAGGCCGCCAACTTCCGGGCGTACGGGGCGAATTCGGACCGGCGGCGGCCGCTGGACGGCTCAGCGGCCGGAGGTGTGCATCGGGCCACGTCGGGGGTGGCGCTTCTGGTCGGCTGCGCTTGGGACTGCGGGCAGCTTCAGGCAGCTACGGCCGGCTCAGTAGCGGAGGGGGCGGCCTGAAGGGGACCGCAGGTCCAGCGGCCGGGGTCGGCGCGGTGGCTCGGGCCGGCGGGTGACCCGTATCCGCTGCATCGCGCTCACCTCCTGCCGAGGCCCGGCCTCGGCTTCTCCCGAGGCACGGCCTCGGACCGGCGACCGGTCTCGTCCTCCCACGGTGCCCCCGTCCGCGCGGTCCGCCCCAGTGCCGAGGGGGTCAGGGGTCCTGGGCCGGTCGGCCCGTGGGGCGGCGGGCCCGACCGGCCCCGGTGGCGGTCCCGTCCGCCCCTACCCTCGGCCGCGGTCCCGTCCGCCCCTCCCCCGGCCGCGGTCCTGCGCTCGCCCGGCGTGCGACGGCTTGGAGGGGGCACTGTCAGTGCCCTCCAGTAGCCTTCGGGCATCACGTAACACCTGGAAGGACCAAGAGAGTTGACTGAGCTCGCCGCGTTCCCCCTGCCCTTCGCCGAATCCTTCTCGACGCCGACGGCGCCGCCCAGGACCCGGCGCGAGCTGGAGATGATCCGGTGCAGCGCCGCCATACGGTCGAAGCCGGACTGGTTCGCGAAGATGCGGGACCCGGAGATCGTCGCCCGGTGGACGCGGGAAGCGGCCGAGCAGGGCATGACCGAGGCGCAGATCCGCTATGTGCTCGCCGAGCTGGCGCACTACGCGGAGTTGCGGGACGGGCGTACGGGCATCGAGGTGTCGGCCGTGGACGGCGTGTGGCAGTCGGACGCGCTGGTCGACGACGCGCTCAGGTCCCGCCTGCGCGAGGCGGTCCGGGTCCTCGAGGACGTCCCGGAGGCGGAGCAGGACTGGCATCCGGGCTCCGACGGCCAGGTCCTGGACCTGGTGCACCCCTCGCTGTTCTGCAACGTGCGCGAGGTGAGCGGCGGGCCCGAGCGGGCCTGGCAGAACCCGGCGGGGACGGACTGGACCAAGTACCAGTTCTCGAACAAGTTCCAGTGGCTGCCCACGGACGTCGAGGTCGACGCCGACGGCGGCGTGTCCTTCCTCTCGTACGTGAACAACGTCCACCCCGTGGAGCACCGCGAACTGGCCGCCGTGCTCCCGGAGTTGCTGGGCCGGGTGCTGCCGCTGTTCGAGAACGTGCTGACCGATCTGCGCCACCCGCGGCCGCTGCGGATCGAGGCGGACCCGTACTCCTGGTACGACGAGGACGCCGAGCCGTCCTGGCCCGAGGGCGACGACGAGGAGGAGCAAGCCGCGTACGAGGACGCGATGGACAAGTGGTACGACAACCGCCGCCCGACCGTCCCGGACGCCCCGGAGTTCAGCGCACCCGAGGCGCCCGACGACACCGCCCGGGTCGACCTGCGCGGCCGACGCCTGCAGGTCATAGCGAAGCTCGCCACCATTCAACTCACCCCGGACAAGCCCGAGTACGCGGGCGGCTCCTGGCATGTGGAGGGGATGCTGAACGAGCGGATCGTCTCGACCGCCCTCTACTACTGGGACAGCGAGAACATCACCGAGAGCCGGCTGGGCTTCCGGGCCGCGCTCGACGACCCGCGCTACGAGCAGAACGACGACACGGGCGTGAGCGAGGTGTACGGCCTGGAGGACGAGGACCCGCTGAACCAGGTCCTCGGTTCGGCGGCGACGCCGGCGGGCCGCTGCCTGGCGTTCCCGAACGTCCTGCAGCACCGCGTCAGCCCGTTCCGGCTCGCCGACCCGGCCCGGCCGGGGCACCGCAAGATCCTGGCGTTCTTCCTGGTCGACCCGGAGCGGCGGATCGTCTCGACCTCCGACATACCGCCGCAGCAGCCGTGGGCCGACACCTCGACCATGACGCTGGAGCAGGCCCACGGATTCCGCGAACAGCTCATGCACGAACGCAAGTTCTTCGTCGACGAGCACAACGAGCAGCTCTACGAGCGGGAGTTCTCCCTCTGCGAGCACTGACCCCGGCGCACTGCCCGGCCCTCGCCCAACGCCCGTACACACAGGACCTGTTGACGTCCGACGAACCCGAGCCTGCCTCGACCGGCGCTCGACCCGCGCCCCCGAGGTCGTACGCGGAGCGAGCCCGGCCGGGAACGCGGCCCGCGCTACACGCCCGTAGCGCCGTCGATGCGTTCGCGGAGCAGGTCGGCGTGGCCGTTGTGGCGGGCGTACTCCTCGGTCATGTGGACGTAGATCCAGCGGAGGTTGACGTCCTGCTCCATGAAGCGGCCGGTGTCGGTCAGCGTGCGGTCGGCGCACAGCTCGCGGGCGCGGGCGACCTCCGCGCGCCAGGTGGCGAGGGCATCACTCAGGGCGGCGCCCTCGGCCACGTCGAAGCCGCCGTCGGGGCCGTCCGGGTCGGCCTGCGGGTCGAAGATGGGCGGCGCCTGCTCCCCGGCGAACACCCGCCGGAACCAGTTCCGCTCCACCTCCGCCATGTGCTGGACCAGGCCCGTCAGCGTGAAACCGGACGGCGGCACGGACGCGGTGGCGGCCTGCTCGTCGTTCAGCCCCTCGCACTTCATGGCCAGGGTGGCGCGGTGAAAGTCGAGCCAACTCTCCAGCGTCGTACGCTCGTCGGCGTTCAGGGGCGGCAGGGGCCGATCGATGGCACTCATCCGGCGATTATCGCCCGCGCCCGAGACGGTCGCCGGGCCAGGGTGATCTCCCGGCCGCCCGGCCGCCCTGCGGCTGTTCACATCGGCGAAGTGGTCCTCACCTCCGGAGTGCGCACGCCCGGCAGCCGAGATGGGCTGGATCCTCAACCCGCGGCGGGCCGGGCAGGGTTACGCCGTCGAGGCGGACGGGCCGTGCGGAGGCGTTCTTGTTCCGGCGTGTTCCCTGCCCGAGGATCGCCCCATGAGCCGTGCCCATGACGACGAGCGACTGGCCGGCGCCTACGAGCACGGCAACGAGATGCCCGAGGAGTCCCTGCGGGCCTGGGTCGCGCTGATCGCCTCGCATGTGCGGCGGCCGTCGCCGTCGATCGTCGAGATCGGAGCGGGAACGGGCGTCTTCTCCGCTGCGATGGCCCGTTGGATCAAGGGCAGTGAGGTCGTGGCCGTCGACGCATCCGAGGCGATGCTCGCCGAGGTCCGACGGCACCATCCGCACCCCGCGGTGCGGTACTTGCCCGGGGAGGCGGAGGCCCTCCCCACGGGCTCGGACGCCTTCGACCTGGCGTTGCTGTCCCGCGTGATCCACCACATCCCGGACCGCACGCGCGCGGCCCGCGAACTGGTCCGCGTGCTCCGCGTCGGCGGCAGAGCGCTCGTCCGCACCACGTTCCGCGAACGCCTCGACGCGGTGGTCTACGACCACTGGCCCCGGCTGCGGGCGGTCGACGAGCGGCGATTCCCGAGCGAGGAGGAGGTCGTCGCCGACTTCGCCTCCGCCGGGCTCACCCTGGAGACCGTCACCTCCTTCGCCCAGCCGGTGGCGGCGAACCTGCACGAGTACCACGCCCGCCTCACCGGCCGGCCGCAGTCGAAGTTCACGCACCTCACCGACGAGGAGTTCCACCGGGGCCTCGACCAGCTCGACGCCGCAGCCCGTGACGAGGCCCTGCACACGCCCCGCCCAGTCCTCGAACGCTACGACGTGGCCGTCTTCTCCCGACCGCTCTTCCGGCCGTTCTCCCGCCCTTGACGGCTGGCGCTTCCTTCGCCCAACTCGATTGTCAGACCCGGCGATTACTGTCTTCGGTAGTGGTCGCAGAGTGTCCGTCGAAGTCGGAGGAGTGCCGTCCCGTGAGTGCCGTGAGCCCTGGAAGCGTCGTACGTGACGCCTACTCCCCCGTGCCCGAGCTCAACCTGCTCAAGGAGTTCCTGGAGCGTTCCGGGGACCATCTCTCCGTCATCGGCTTCGAGTTGTTCGACTGGGACGACGACCTGGACTGGTTCTGCGGCGCCGCCCCCGACACGTATCTGGACCGCCTGATCCCCTTCGCGTACGCCACGTCCTCCGGGTCGTACTACGCGCTGTGGCGCTGCGACGACCGGCCGGACCTGGCTGCCCTGCCGGTCGTCTTCTTCGGCGACGAGGGCGACCTGTGCATCGAGGCCGGTGACCTGCGTGAGCTGTTCCAACTCCTCGGCGCCGACCCGGACCCGGAGGAACTCGACGACTACTTCGACCTGGACGCCCCGCAGGACCGCGCGGACCGGGAGCGGTTCGACGTGACGCTCGCGGAGTACCGGGAGTGGCTGCTGCGGGAGTTCGGGCTCGCGCCGCTCGACAGCCGGGACGCCGTCGACGAGCAGCGGGCCGACGCGTACGCGCTCCGGTTCGCCCACTGGATCGCCGAGTTCGCGGACGAGGGACTCCTCAACCATGCGACGCGCGCGCTCGGCGTGGACATATCCGCCGAGGGCTAGGCCGTCTCCTCCGGGTCGGGCCCCACCACCAGGAGAAGCGACGGCCGGTGCGAGGATGCGGGGAAGCGGGGATGCGAGGACGCGGGGGATGCAGGGATGCGCGAAGCCGATGAGTTGATCAACGTCGAGGACCCGGCCTGGCCGCTTCTGGTCCAGGAGCTGTCCGACACCGACGTGCCGGTCGAAGTGCTCCCCGGCGACGGCGAGTTGGGCCGTGCCGCCCTGCTGCAACTGCAGGTCTCCGCCCGGTCGAATCTGGGCGGTCTGGTCCTGAACTGCGGCGGCCTCCTCGTGGACGGCGGATGGTTGCGGATCTTCGGAAGTCCGAGCGGCGACCACCCCGAAGGGATACCGGGCCTGGCCGAGGTGAACGCGATGCCCGCGACGTTCGATCCGGCATGGGCACCGGATGCCGGCCTCGTGGTGGCGCACGACGTGCTGGGCGGGGTCTTCGCCGTCAACGGCGGCGCCCCCGGCGAGGCCGGACGCCCCGGCGGGCCGGGCGAGATCATCTACTTCGCCCCCGACACCCTCCGCTGGATCGCCCTCGGCGCCGGACACTCCGCCTGGCTGACCTGGATCTTCACCGGAGGCCTCCAGACGTTCTACGAGGACCTGCGCTGGGAGGGCTGGCACAGCGAGGCATCCGCCTTGGCTCCCCGACAGGGACTGTCGGTCTTCCCGCCCCTGTGGTCGGAGGAGGCCCGCCGGGACCTCCCGGCGACCAGCCGCCGCGCCGTGCCCATGGCGGAAATCCTGGGGCAGAGCCACGACGCGTGCCTGCGGTTCGACGGGGCCGATCCGGGGTTCCTCGGAGCACTGTGAATCGGCGGGACCACGCGGCGACACCCAAGCCCGGCAAGCCGATCCGCCGCACCGGGAACAGCCGGTCCTGCCCGGGAGGTTGCATCAGCCGAGGGGCCGGCGCCTCGCGTGGGAAAAGCGGACACCACCAGGTCGTACGCTCCACCGAGATCCGGGCCCCAGGGGCGCGGTACGCCCGCCGCGCACCCGGACCGAAACATATGACCGGTCGTATAACCGCAGGAGGACTTCCATGACCGACCGACCCTTGACGCTGATGGCCGTACACGCCCACCCCGACGATGAGGCGACCGGCACCGGAGGGGTCCTCGCGCGGTATGCGGCGGAAGGCATCCGTACGGTTCTCGTGACCTGTACCGACGGCGGCTGCGGTGACGGGCCGGGAGGGATCAAGCCGGGCGAGCCCGGCCACGACCCGGCGGCCGTCGCCCGGATGCGCCGGCAAGAACTCGAGGCGAGCTGCGAAGTCCTGAAGATCAGCGACCTGGAGCTCCTCGGCTACGCCGACTCCGGGATGATCGGCTGGCCCAGCAACGACGCCCCCGGATCCTTCTGGCAGACCCCCGTCGAGGAAGGCGCCGACCGGCTCGCGGAACTCATGCGGCACTACCGCCCCGATGTCGTCGTCACCTACGACGAGAACGGCTTCTACGGTCACCCCGACCACATCCAGGCCCACCGCATCACGATGGCGGCCCTGGAGAAGCTGGAGCAGACCGAGCTGACGCCGAAGGTGTACTGGACGACGATGCCCCGCTCGGGCATGCAGCGATTCGGCGAGCTCATGCGGGAGTTCAACCCGGACATGCCGGAGCCGGACCCCGCCGAGGCCGCCGCCATGGCCGAGATAGGGCTCCCCGACGACGAGATCACCACCTGGGTCGACACCACCCCGTACAGCGGTCAGAAGTTCGACGCGCTGGCCGCGCACGCCAGCCAGGGCGAGAACATCTTCTTCCTCAAGATGGGGCAGGAGCGGTTCGCCGAGCTGATGGGCACGGAGACCTTCGTACGGGTCAAGGACACCACCGGCGCTGCCATACCGGAGAACGACCTCTTCGCCGGACTGCGCTGATCCGTACGCCCGCACGCCCATACGCCCGCACGCACCGCCGTGCCGGGCGGGGCCGTAGCCTGCCCTGGCAACTGCACGGCGAAGGAAAGGGCAGTCCCATGTGGGGTTGGGGACGCAGAGGCGGAACAGGACCAGTGGTGCAGGCGGCGGTCGTCGGCTCCCAGGGGCACGGCAAGAGCACCGTGACCCAGGCGTTGAGGGAGCTGCTGCCCCAGGAATACCGGCAACCTCAGCTGCCGCCGGGGCAGTTCGCCACGGCACGCGGCCCGTACCAGCTGTACGACTGCGTCGATCCCGACGACTTCCGGTCCCGACTCGCCGTCGGCGCGGACCAGTTGGGCGGTGTGCTCCTCGTCGTCTCCGCCGACGAGGGGCCGATGCCCGAGACCCGCGAGTATCTGGCGGCGGCGCGAGAGGCGGGCGTTTCGCAGATCGCGGTGTTCCTCGGCAAGCTCGATCTGGTCGACGATCGGGACATCGAGCTCATCATCGAGCTCGAAATCCACGAACTGCTTGACGAGTTGGGCTTCGGCGACCAGTCCCCCGTGGTGCACGGATCCGCCCTGCAGGCGCTGCGGAACGGCAACTCACGCAAGGGCCGCCACGACGTGGTCCGCCTGGCACAGGCCCTGGACGGCCACTTCCGCTGAACACTGGATCCCTGAAACTGGATCGCTGAAGGCTGCGCCCTGGGGCCCTGAACTCTGAGACCGGACCGGCGAGACCTCCGCACCACCGCCAGGCGTTGCGGAGGCCCGTACGGATCTTGAGGCCACGAGCAGCCCATGACAGTCTCCTGCCGGTGATCGATGAATTCGCGAAACACCACCTGCACGGGAGACTGCGGCGGGACCGCGAGGCGCTGCTCTGGAAACTCGACGGCCTCTCCGAATACGACGCCCGCCGGCCTTTGACCGCGACCGGGACCAACCTCCTCGGCCTGGTCAAACACGTGGCCACCGTCGAGGCCAGATACCTCGGCGAAGTCTTCGACCGCCCTTCCCCGGAACCGCTGCCCCGGTGGCAGGACTCCGACGGCAGCGACCTGTGGGCGGCCGAGGACGAGACCCGCGAGCAGATCACCGCGTTCTACCGGCGTACGTGGGACCGCTCGGACGCGACGATCACCCAACTCCCCCTCGACACCCCCGGCCACGTGCCGTGGTGGCCGGAGCCTCGCCCCAACACGAACCTGTTCGCCGTCATGGCCCACGTCCTCGCCGAGACCGTCCGGCACACCGGGCACGCCGATATTCTCCGCGAGGGCATCGACGGCCGCACCGGGCTGCGCGCCGCACACGAGAGGGAGATCGACGAGGCAGCCCGCGCCGCCCACTTCGCGAAGGTCGAGCGGGCCGCGAGGGCGGCCGCACCGATCAAGGCTTGACGTGCCAGGTGGGAAATCTTCTCAACTCCGTGACCTGAATCTGACCGCCCCCTCCCGCCGGGGAAGCCCCCGTTTCCGGAAGTCCGCGCAATTCATCGGCTCTGGCTATATACGTGACACGGAATTCGCCCTTGTTCGGATTCCCGGCCGCCGATGAAATGGCTGCGGTGCGGTGGCCGTACGCGGTGATTCAGCGAAGCCGATCGCGCCAGCCGTCCCGAATGCGAGAAAGGACTGCCCGCGCGATGGGTGAGATCAGCACTGTAGGAGTCGTCGGCTGCGGCCTGATGGGCTCCGGGATCGCCGAGGTCTGCGCCCGCGCGGGCCTCGACGTTCTCGTCGGCGAGCTCGACGCCGAGGCCGCCAGGGCCGGAAAGGCCCGCGTCACCGCCTCCCTCGACCGGGGCGTCCGTAGCAGAAAGCTCTCCGCGGCCGACCGGGACACCGCCCTGGCACGGCTCGCCTTCACCGACGACCTGGCGGATTTCGCCGAACTCCCCCTGGTCGTCGAGGCCGTGGCCGAACGGCTCGACGTGAAGAGCGGCATCCTCACCGCCCTCGACAAGGTCCTCCTCGACCCGGACGCGATCATCGCCTCCAACACGTCCTCCATCCCCGTCATCGAACTCGCGGCGCTCACCGCACGCCCGGACCATGTCGTCGGCGTGCACTTCTTCAACCCGGTCCCGGTGCAGCAACTCGTGGAGATCGTCCCCACCCAGCTCACCGCCGACGACGTCGTCGAACGCGTCACCACGCTCGTCACCGACGGCCTGGGCAAGACCGCGATCCGCGCCCGCGACCGCTCCGGCTTCGTCGTCAACGCCCTTCTGGTCCCCTACCTGATCTCCACCGTCCGGATGCTGGAGTCCGGCTTCGCGTCCGCCGAGGACATCGACAAGGGCATGGTCCTTGGCTGCGCCCACCCCATGGGGCCGCTGCGCCTGCTCGACCTGATCGGTCTCGACACCGTCCAGGCCATCGCGGAGTCCATGTACGAGGAGTTCAAGGAGCCGTTGTACGCCCCGCCTCCGCTGCTGCGGCGCATGGTCGCCGCGGGCACGCTCGGCCGCAAGACCGGCCGGGGCTTCTACCGCTACGACGGCTGACGCCGACCATCGGCCACCGACTCCCGCCGCGCCGCCGGTCTCGTCGTCCTCGGTCTCGTCGTCCTCGGGATGGCCTGCAGCACCGTCGCGTTCCGGCGTGGGATGAGCAGTGAACGGGCGCACCGCACTCGCCTGGCAGCGGACCCTGCACGCCCGCCGGAAGTCGACCGGCCCTGGCTCAGGCGTCGTTGACCGGTCGCGGCTCGGTGCCGATCGGCCGGTGCACGTCGTCGTACGCGGCGTCCGCGGCGTCCAGGAGGCTCGCGCCCTCGGCCTGGCGGCGTTCGATGGCGGCGTACCAGCTGTCGAGGGTCGCCCTGCACCGGCGTACCACCTCCTCCGCCGCCGGGCTCAGGGCCGCGCGGCGGTGGACGATCCCGAACGGCGCCGACACCACCGGATCCGTCTCCACCACGACGGCCCCGAGCCTCCGCGCCTGCACCGCCATCCGCAGCGGCAGGAAGGCGTGCACGCCCCCGCCGAGCACGAGCGTGAGCTGGGCGTGCCGGTTGGGCATGCTCGCGATCAGCCTCGGTTCGACGCCGACGTCCCGCAGCGCGGAACCGACCCGGTCGTTCTCACGCTGGGCCGGTGCGCAGACCGTCAGGGGCAGCTCGCCGACGGCGTCGAGCGGCAGCCGTCCCCCCGCCGGGGCCGGAGACCCCGGCGGCATCACCAACAGCATGCGCTGCACGCCGAGTTCGACGAAGTCCAGGCCCTCCGTGGGGACCGGCAGGGTGGTGAAGCCGAGCTCGCACCGACCCGCTTCGACCTCGCCGCACAGCGCCCGGACCCCGGGGACCTCGGCGATGTCCAGGCGTACGTCCGGGTGCCGGGCCCGGAACGACGTGATCCAGGAGGCGACCGCGTCGCTGGACATCTCCGGCATCGTGCCGATCGACACGGAGCCGGCCTTCAGGGCACGGGCCCGGCTCATCGTGTCCCGCGCGGCCACGACGCCCTCCAGGATCGCCCGCGCCTTCGGGACCAGGAGCGTCCCCGCGGACGTCAGGACGAGGTTGCGCCGCGCGGCCCGGTGGAAAAGGGTCACGCCGAGCTCGCGCTCAAGGGACTGGACGGCCTGGGAGAGCGTGGGCTGGGAGACGTACAGGTGCTGCGCGGCCCGGTTCAGGCCCTCGTGCTCGACCACGGCCAGGAAGTACTCGAGTTGGCGCAGCTCCATCGTCTCTCCTCGGACACAGGCTCCCGGAACGCCCTGGTTCCGTCGCGGCTCGGCGGACCAGGCTCAACGTACGCGGACCGGGCTCAACGTACGCGGTAGCTGTCCGGAAGGACTCCCTCCGCGGCGACGGACTTGACCGTGGCACGGCCCAGGTTCCGCTCGTGGACCGCGGACGCGCCCTCGTAGATGCGCAGCGTCCGGACGTCGCGCCACATCCGGGGGACGGGGTGCGGGCCGACGATGCCCTCGCCGCCGAGGAGTTGCACGCAGCGGTCGGCGACCCGGCCGACCATCTCCGAGCAGTACAGCTTGGCCGCCGAGATGCGCTGCCGGGGCACGGCCCCGGTGTCGAAGGCACGCGCGGCGTCCAGGGCGAGGGCCCGCCCGGCCTCCAACTCGGCGTAGCAGCGGCCGAGTTCAGCCTGCACGACGCCGAGGTCGGCGAGCGGGGCGCCGAACTGACGGCGCCCGGTGACGTGCCGGGTGGTCTCCTCCAGCATCCGCGTCGCCTGTCCGACGCAGGTCGCGGCGACGTGGAGCCGGGCGTGGTTGATGCCGCGCATCGCCGCCTTGAGCCCGGTCCCCGGTGTGCCGCCGAGCAGCCGGTCCGCGGGCACGGCCACCGATTCGAGGTCGATCTCGGCGACGGGGCCCTCGGCGTGACCGTTCATCAGGTCCGGGATGCGGGTCGAGACGCCGGGCAAGGACGTGTCGACGATGAACGCGGAGATCTCAGCGGCTTCGGCGGCTTCGGCGCTGCCGTCGTCCGTACGCGCGAAGCCGCCGTCGTCCGTACGCGCGAACACGAGCAGGGTGTCCGCCCAGTGGGCGTTGGTGATGTAGCGCTTCATTCCGTCGATGACCCAGCCGTCCCCGGTGCGTCGGGCGACGGTCTGCACGTTGGTGGCATCGGAGCCGGCCTCCGGCTCGGTCAGCGCGAACGAGGTGACCCGCCGGCCGGCCGCCATCGCCAGCAGCATCTCGCGACGCTGCTCCTCCGTGCCGTGGTCGAGGATCGCCTGCGAGCAGAGCCCGATCACGGTCGAGAAACGGGAGCGGTAGACGCAGGACGCCCTGGTGAACTCGTACGTCAGGAGCACCTGTTGTTCCATGGTCCAGCCGAGCCCGCCGTAGGCCCGCGGGATCGAGATGCCGAACAGGCCGAGTTCGGCCATGCGCTGCACGAGCGCGTCCGGCACCTGCCCGGCGGCGACCATGTCCGGCTCGGCCGGGATGAGTTCGTCGTCGGTGAACGCGGCGATCGTACGCAGATACGTGTCGAAGTCGGTCGTCGCCAGGGCAGGGCGATCCGCCGTCACGGTCATGGGGTCTCCTCAGAGAGGTTGGTCTTGGTCGGAGGGCTTGGTCTTGGTCGCGGTCACGGTGTTTCTCGTGGTCGCGGGCGTAGTCGTAGCCGCGGTTGCGGTTGCGGTCGTGGTCGTCGTCGCGGGGACGGTCAGGGTCGCTTCGGCAGGGCGACGACGCCGTCGTCGACGAGCCGGTCGATCTCGTCCTCGCCGCGCCCCAGTTCGCGCAGCACGTCGCGGGTGTGGGCGCCGAGGCGGGGTGCGGCCGTGGTCCGGCCACGGGCGGTGCCGTCGACCCGGAAGGCGGTGCCCGGGGCGTCGAGTCCCGGCTCGTCGAGGGCGACGACCAGTCCGGACGCGGCCAGGTCGGCGTCCTTCACGAACTCGTCGAACGACCGCACCGAGCCGCAGACGATGCCGCGCGAGGCCAGCAGCGCGATGGCCTCGTCGCGGGTGAGCCGGCCGAGGACCGAGTCGAGTACCTGCTTGAGCGCCGCCCGGTTCGCGACCCTCGCCGCGTTGTCCACGAAGCGCGGGTCTGCCGTGAGCTCGGGCCGGCCGATCACCGAGCAGAGGTCGGCCCACTTGGCGGCGGTGTACGCGGAGATCACGACGGCGCCGTCGACGGTCCGCACGAGATCCGCGGCGGGGGCCACAGCGGGCTGGCCGTTGCCCGTCCGCCGGGGCGGCTGCCCGGAGAGGCGGTAGTCCGTCCACTGGGTGGCCTGGGCGGAGACGACCGCCTCCATCAGGGAGGTCTCGACCACGCCGCCCGCGCCGGTCCGCGCCCGCCGCAAGAGCGCGGCGAGCACCCCGGTGGCCAGGGCGTTCGCCGCCAGGACGTCGGCGACCGTGAAGCCCACGCGCTGCGGTTCGCCGTCGGCGTCGCCCGTGGTGTGCATGATCCCGAACTCGGCCTGGGCCGCGATGTCGAGGCCGGCCCGCCCCGCCGACGGACCTCGGCTGCCGAACCCGCTGACGAAGCCGTAGACGAGGTGGGGGTGGCGGACGCGCGTCTGCTCCGGCCCGATCCCGAGCCGCTCGGCGGAGCCGTTGCGGAAGTTGTGCAGCAGTACGTCCGACTCCGCGCACAGCTCGTCGAGGATGCGCAGCCCTTCGGGGCGCCGCAGGTCGATGGCGAGGCTGCGCTTGCCCCGGTTGTTGGCGTGCAGCATGGCGGCGCCGAAGGGGCCCACGGACCGTGCCTGATCGCCCGTGAGGCTCTCCACCTTGAGCACCTCCGCGCCCAGATCGGCGAGTTGCTGACCGGCGCCGGGGGCGGCGATGTACTGGCCGAGGTCGATCACCCGGACTCCGGTCAGCGGTCCTTCGGTCGCCGGCACCTCTGCCGGTGCGGTCGTCACTTCGGTCGTTTCCGTTGCTGCGATCGCTGCGGCTTCTGACACCTCTGCGGGTGCGGCTGTCGCTTCGGTCACGACGTCCTCCCGGTGGTCGCCGCGGACCGCAGGCGGAGCGTCTCGGACTCCAGCGTCCGGCGGGCCGCCTCCGGGTTCAGCAGGCGCCCGCCGATCGCCGCGCACACGCAGATGGCGACGCCGACGAGCAGGAACCCGTTCGCGTAGCCCTCGGAGACCGTCGCCCCGGCTTCGACGACGAGCCCCAGGACGTACGGTGCGACGATCCCCGCGACGCTGTAGACGGCGATGACGCACCCGAAGAACGCGGTGCGCTGGCGCTGCGGGAGGAAGTCGGACGCGCCGGCGAAGGCCACGGAGAACGCGACGCTGTTGATCGAGAAGGTGCAGATCACCAGGGCCAGCTGCAGCGGCCCCGGCCCGACCAGGGTGAACGCGATCATGCTCAGGCCGGCGAAGACGATCAGCGCGGCGCTGAAGTAGCTGCGCGCGGCCCGGGAGCTCCAGCCGCGCGCGAGCAGCCTGCCGGACAGGAACCCGGAGCCGAGGAGGACGACGACCGCGGTGGCGTAGGGCACGGTGACCAGCCAGCCGACGGTGGTCGGCGCGTAGCCGAGCCCCTCGCCGAGGAACGCGGGCAGCCAGGCGACCTTCAGCGAGGTGATGAGGTAGCCCGCGAACGACAGCAGGCTGAGCCCCCAGAAGCTGGGGAGCCGCAGCAGCGCGCGGAAGGGGACGTCGATGTGGCCGTTCGGGTCCGCTTCGGCGTCGGCTCGTCGGGCGGCCGCCGGCCTCTTCCGCAGCGGCTGGCGTTCTACGTAGCACACCCAGACGAGCAGCCAGGCGAGGCCGACGACGATCAGGGCGAGGAATGCCGTGTGCCAGGAGTGCGTGACGATGACCCAGGTCAGGATCGGCGCGGAGATCAGCGGGCCCACCGAGGAGCCCGCGTTCACGACGGCCCCGGCGAACGCGCGCTTCTCTTTCGGAAAGCGATCGGCGACGACGCTCTGGCACAGGGCGTGCGCAGGCCCTTCGAAGAAGCCGAGCGCCACCCGGGACGCGAGGAGCACCCCGAAGGTGGTGGGCATCGTGAGCGGCAGCATGCTGGCGACCCAGGTGACCATCAGGAAGGCCGCCGCCCACTTGTAGGAGATCCAGCGCATGGCGGCCGAGAGCCCCACCGCGCCGACGGCGAACAGCCAGAAGAACGAGCTGCCGACGAGGCCGAATTCTCCGGCGCTGAGGCCGAGATCCCGGCGAATCTGCGGTGACGCGAGGCCTACCGCCGCTTTGTCCGCGAAATTCAGGGTGAAGAAAACAAAAAGCAGAATGACAATGCCCCAGGCCCTGCGATCCGGGCGGACGGGCACCGGCGACGCCGGCGGCGTGGCGATTTCGGGTGATGCCATGTGAGCCTCCCTCGACAGCCTCGTCCTCCCTGACGAGTGCTGCGCTGCACTCACTTCATCGACAATTCACGTCGCCGACAACGACGAATATGTTGCCACGGTTATAGCCAGAGCCAATAACGCACGACCGGTCCGTACGACGCACGCGAACCGCCGCACGACCGGTCCGTACGACGCACCGCCCCGCGGGTTCTCCTGATCGCCGAGGCCGTTGACGTCTCAGGCGCGCGTTCCGGAATGGCCCAGGCCCTGACGCGCCGGACTCACCGGACTCACCGGACTCACCGGACTCACCGGACTCACCGGGTTCGCCGGACTCACCGGACTCACCGGATTCGCCCACGCGACGTCGTCGACCGCGAGCCAGGGCGCGGTCGCGACGGCCCTGGGGGTCACGCCCGCGAAGGCCACGACGTCGCGGTGGAGGTGGGACTGGTCGACGTAGCCGCTCTCCGCCGCCACCCGCGCTGCGCTGTGGCCTGCGGCGAGGCGGTGGGCGACGTGGTCGAAGCGGACCAGCTGCGCCGCGCGCTCGGGGGTGAGGCCGATCTGGGACCGGAAGCGGGCCCACAGCCGCTTGCGGCTCCACCCGACCTCGGCCGCGAGCGGCTCGACCCGCACCTGTCCTCGGCCGGTCACCATCCGCCGCCAGACGTGGCCGACCTCCGGATCCACCGCCCGGCCTGCGTCGTGGCCCCGTACGAGCGCGGCCTGCGCGATCGCGAACCGGTCCTCCCACGACGCGGCGGCGCGCAACCGCTCCTGGGTACGCGTGGCGTCGCGGCCCCAGAGGTCGTCGAGGCCGACCACCCTGTCACCGGACTCCGGGAATCCGCCGAGGACCGCGTGCGCGACCAGCGGTGAAAGGCGGATCTGCAGGCCGTCGATGTCCCGGCCGCGCACCCGGACGCTGCCGGGCGCGAGGCCGAGCACGGCGCTGCCTCGCTGCGTCCGGCCGCTCACGTCGTCCACGAGCAGCCCGTCGCCGAGGTCGACGACGAGGGTGACGGCCGGGTACGGGACCACCTGAAGGTCGAGGAGGTCCGTGCTTCGGTCCCGGAATCCGGCCATGGCGACCCCAGGCAACCGGCGGAGCCGCGACGGGGTGGCGATGTCCCACCTCGCCGCGGCGTCAGCACGAGCCGACTCCGCGTAGGGCATGGCCCCAGGCTACGAGCCCGCCCCGATGGACGCGTACGCCGTCGGGACATTTGTCCAAGACCCGGCCCGGGGGCCGCGCGAACACTGGCAGCCAGCCCAACACCCGTACAGGGAAGGACAGTTCGTGATGCGCAATCCGATCGACCCGTTCACGTCGGCGGTCGAGCTCGCCGCAGCCGTACGCCGCAAGGAGATCAGCCCGGTCGAGATCGTCGACGGCTGTCTCGCGCGGATGGACGCGCTCGACCCCGGACTCAACGCGTTCTGCCACCGGGCCGACGACGACGTACGCAAGGCCGCCGCCGCGGCAGCCGATGCGGTGGTGCGGGCCGGCTCGGTCGAGGACCTGCCGCCCTTCCACGGCGTCCCGCTGCCGGTCAAGGACCTTGCCGATGTGGCCGGTTGGCCCACGACCTACGGGAGCGCCGCCACCGACCGGGCCCCGGCGGCGGCGTCGGCCCCGGTGGTGCACCGGTTCGTGGACGCCGGTTTCGTGCCGCTCGGCAAGACCACCACCTCCGAGTTCGGCAGCGTGCCCTTCACCGAGAGTCCGGCCCTCGGCATCACCCGCAACCCGTGGGACCCGGACCGCACTCCGGGCGGTTCGTCGAGCGGTGCGGGCGTTGCCGTGGCCTCCGGGATGGCGCCGATCGCGCACGCGGCCGACGGCGGTGGCTCGATCCGCGTCCCGGCGTCGTGCAACGGCCTCGTCGGGCTCAAGCCCACCCGCGGTCTGGTCACCGACGCCGTCGTCGAGTGCGAGGGCCTGGGCGTCAACGGCGTACTGACCCGCACGGTGGCCGACTCGGCGGCCGCGCTCGACGTGCTCGCCCGCCACGATCCCGCCGCGTGGTGGTCGCCCCCGGCCCCGCGGCGCCCCTTCGTGGACGCGCTCACGACGGCCCCGCCGGCCGGGCTGCGGATCGGGGTGCTCGTCGACCCGCCGATCGCCGGGATGGACGTGGACCCGGCGTGCCTGGCGGCGGTCGACACGACGCTGCGCGCGCTCGAAGCCGCGGGCCACCACGTGGTGGACGTACCTCTGCCGCTGCCGCCGACGGACGAGCTGATCGAGACGTTCACGACCATCTGGAACATCGCCGCCGCGGGCGTCCCACTCACGGACCCGGACCGCGTCGAGCCGCACAACCGAGCCCTGCGCGAGGCGGCGCACGCCGTCGGCTCCTGGTCCTACGCACAGGCCGTACACCGCACCCAACACCTGTCGCGGCGCGTGGTCGAGGGCTTCGTCGGCAGCTTCGACCTGCTGGTCACGCCCACGATGGCGTGCCTGCCGCCGCCCGTCGGCTTCTGGCGCACATCCGACGCCGCCGCCTCCGCCCCCGACCCGCTGGCTCCCGTACGGAGGAGCTATCCGCTGGCCGTGTTCACCTCGCTGTTCAACGTGACCGGGCAACCGGCCGTCTCGCTGCCCGTGCACCACGACGACGCCACCGGTCTGCCCGTGGGTGTCCAACTCGTCGCCGCGCCATGGCGGGAGGACCTCCTGCTCCAGGTGTCCCGCGCTCTTGAGCTCACACTCCCCTGGGCTGATCGCCGCCCGCCCGCCAGCGCCGCCCGACGGTTGGGAACCCCCAACTCCAGCGTGTGACTGCCCACTTCAGAAGGGACGCCTCGACATGACGACGAACACGACGACGAACAAGCCCCAGAACACGACCGCGAACACGATCGCGAACGTGACTCCGATCGGCGTCTTCGCCTCCCTCATCCACCTCGACGAGGACGGTCAAGTACGCGCCGCGGTGTCAGCGCCCGGCCAGGACGCCGATGCCGCGCAGGAGTGTGTCGACCACCCGCGTGGCGAGGGCGTCCACGGCGGCGTCCGTGTCCGGTGACTCGGCCGCCGCTTCGTGGATGAGCGCGTAGTACACGCGCCGCGCCCAGTCCAGGTCGGTGTCGGGCCGCAGCAGGCCGGCGTCGCGGAGGCGGGTGAACAGGCGCTCGCACTGGGCAAGGACCGCGGCGTGCACACGCGCGACCTCGGGCGAATCGGTGGGGAGCGCGCCCATGGCGTACCGCCATCCGATCTTCACGTGTAGGACGTTCGCAGTGACCTGGTAGAGCGCGACGGCGGGCGGGGTGGTGTCCGGCCGGGCCGCTTCGACGGCGTCGTGGAACCGCTGTGTCGCCCACGCGGCCAGTGCCGCGATCAGCGCCTCCCGCGAGGCGAACCGCCGGTGCACGGTGGTCCGGGCGACCCCGGCGGCCTCGGCGATCTGCTCCATCGGCGCCGCCGGGTTCGCGGACAGCACCCGCTCGGCCGCTTCGAGAATCGCGCGGACCGTCCGCTCGGCATCGGAGCGGAGCGGCTTGGCGGAGGCAGGCAGCGCCATGGGGGTACGGGTCCTTCTGCTTCGGCGGGACGACTCCCCGAGGATACATCCACGTATCAACTCACCCTGAACTTGCAACACTGATGTTGCATGTTCTACGTTCCATGCAACGAGCAAGAAGCACTTTGTTGGAAGCACTTTGTTGGAAGCACTTTGTTGGAAGCGCTTTGTTGGTGGAGGGGAACCATGGATCTGCAGCTGAACGGCAAGACCGCACTGGTCACGGGCGCAAGCCGCGGCATCGGGCTGGCCGTGGTCCGGGCCCTGACCGACGAGGGGGTCCGGGTCGTCGCGGCAGCGCGTACCCCCACCGCGGAACTGAAGGCGGCCGGCGCCCATCCGGTGGCGGTGGACCTGTCCGATCCCGCCGGGGCCGAGCGGCTTGTCGACCAGGCCGTGGCCGAGTTGGGCGGCATCGACATCCTGGTCAACAACGTCGGCGGCGGTGACGGGGGTGACGGCAGCCTGAGCGGCGGTTTCCTCGACGTGACGAACGCGCAGTGGGAACAAACGGTGGACCTGAACTTCTTCACGGCCGTCCGCGTCACACGCGCGGCCCTGCCCGCCCTCCTTGCGGTGCGCGGTGCGATCGTCAACGTGTCCTCCATCGGCGCACGCGTCCCGCACGGCGGACCCATCGCCTATACGACGGCCAAGGCCGCACTGACCGCGTTCGGCAAGGCCCTCGTCCACGAGTTCGGCCCGAGGGGAGTGCGGGTGAACACCGTCTCGCCGGGTCCGGTCCGCACGGACATGTGGGAGAGTCCGACCGGCTACGGCGCCGAGTTGGCCGCATCCATGGGCATTCCGCAGGCCGACCTGCTCGCCGGTCTGCCGACGGCGATGGGCATGCTGATCGACCGACTCGTCGAACCGGACGAGGTCGCCGCGCTCGTCACCTACCTCGCCTCACCGCTCGCCGCCGCGACCACCGGCGCGGACCACGTCATCGACGGCGGAGCGATCAAGACCGCCTGAGCGGCGGCCTTTCTCGCCACGACGGGGCAGGGGACTGACACAGCGAAGCGGGTGCCTCGGCACCGTCAGTCAGGAACTGCTGCCGCAGCTGGAGCCGCCGGAGGACCCTCCGCACGACGAACCGCCGCCCGAGAAGTCCCAGGACCACCCGCCTCCCGCCCCGCCGGACGAACCACCCCACGACGAACCACCCCACGACGAGCTGCCGCACGACGACCCACCGCAGGACGAGCCGTCACCGCCGCCGCACCACGCCAGACCCGCGTCGCCGACCAACACAGCACTACCGGCAACGGCACCGGCACCAGCGCCCGCACCCGCGACCCGCATCCTGCCGGACACCTCCAACTGCTCGCGCATCAACGGGTCCGGCGCGCTCCCGGGGCCGAAGTACGCCACCAGGTGAGCCGGGTCGTTCCAGTCGGCCCGGCTGCGGAACCCGCGAAGCGCCCTCCTGCCCGCGCCGGTGCTGCGACCGCCGAACACCTCCAGATATCCCCGGCCCCCGAAGAACCCGGCCAGACAGGCAGGAAGCACCAACACGACGAACGGCAGCCCGAAACCGCCCCTGTCGGCCTGCGAGAACTGGACGAACGTCAGGACGACCGCCAGCGGGCCCGCCCCGAACGACAGCAGCATCTGCCACTCCGCCCAACGCCGCCGTGCCTCCTGCACGGCCGGCCGCATCAGGAGCCCGCGCTCGGCGAGCCCGTCCCCGAGCGTCTGCACGGCCGGGCTGCGCATCACACCGACCCGCACCCACTCCAGGGCGCTGCTCGGCGCCACGGCGTGCGCGTCGAGTACCGCCTGCTCCACCGGGTGGCGCGCCACCCCCCGCCCCACGCCGACCAGGCCTGGCCTGACGACCGTGATCAGGCCATCGGCATGCATGGCCGTCAGGACGGTGTCCGCGACCCGGCCGGGGCCGCCCGCGAGGAACGCCGCCTCCAACGGGTCGAGCAGACGCCCGGTGGCGGACGAGCCCGACGGACGAGCAGCCCTGAGCACCGGTACGAGCAACCGGATGATCGAGCCGCCGATGACTACGTAATAGAGCAGCGCCAGAAAGATCACCATCGCCGACTCCCCTCCCCGTGACCGAGTCCGCCCGTACAGGCGTAGTGACCCATGCAGCCACTGCCGAATCCACCAACAGGGACGTTCAGAGGGCGATTTGAGGTTTCACCCCGAGCCGTGAGCCCTGAGCCGTGTGGTGACACAGCACTGCATCCGGCAGTCACTCACTGGACGCGCTGGTCCGGCCCCCTCCCCCGAGGTCGTCGCGGCTCACATGCTCGCCCGGTGTCGCCAGCTCGTCGACCGCGTCCGCGCCGACCACCGCGCCGGTGGTTCTCTTCCCGCGCCTCAGCCGGCCTTCCAGCCAGCTCGCGAAGGACGTGAGTGCGAAGTTCAGTACGACGAAGACCACCGCGACCACGGTGAAGCTGGCGATGGTGTTCGCGCCGTAGTTCGCGCTCATCGGGCGGACCGACGCGAGGAGTTCGGAGAAGCCGAGCAGCGCGCCGCCGAGGGCCGTGTCCTTCACGATGACGACCAGCTGGCTGACGATCGCCGGGAGCATCGCGGTGACCGACTGCGGCAGCAGCACATGGCGCATGACCTGGCTCTTGCGCATGCCGATCGCCTTGGCCGCGTCGCTCTGCCCACGGGGGAGGGACAGGATTCCGGCTCGTACGATCTCCGCGAGCACGGAGGCGTTGTAGAGGACGAGGCCGGTGACCACCGCGTACAGCGGCCGGCTGTCGGGGCTGATGTCGGTGAACTCGGAGTACGCCGCGTTCGCGAACAGCATCAGGATCAGCACCGGGATCGCGCGGAAGAACTCCACGACGAGACCGGCCGAACCCCGCACCCACCAGTGGTCGGAGAGCCGGGCGATACCGGCCACCGCCCCGAGCGGCAGCGCGATGGCCATGGCGAGGGACGCGGCGATGAGCGTGTTCTTCAGTCCGGGCAGGAGGTACGTGTACCAGGCGCGGGAGTCCGTGAAGAAGGGCCGCCACTTGACCCATTCCAGCTGGTTCTTGTCGGCGAGGCTCTGCAGCACCCACCAGATCAACGCGGCGAGCGCCACCACGAACACCACCGTGAGCAGCACGTTGCGCCGCTTGGCGCGCGGCCCCGGGACGTCGTACAGGACGGATTGCGAGCTCATCGCCGCACCGACACCTTCTTGCTCACCCAGCCGAGGAACAGTCCGGTCGGGAGGGTGAGGCAGATGAATCCGAACGCGAAGATGACGGAGATCAGGATGAGTTGGGCCTCGTTCTCGATCATCACCCGCATCAGCGCCGCCGCCTCCGCGACGCCGATCGCGGCGGCCACGGTGGTGTTCTTGGTCAGCGCGATCAGCACGCTCGCCAGCGGCCCCACCACGGAACGGAACGCCTGGGGAAGGACGATGAGCCGCAGCACCTGCGGGAAGTTCAGGCCGATCGCGCGCGCCGCCTCGGTCTGGCCGACGGGCACCGTGTTGATGCCGGAGCGGAGCGCCTCGCAGACGAACGAGGAGGTGTAGGCGGTCAGTCCGAGCACGGCGAGCCGGAAGTTGATCGTCGTGAAGTCCTTGGCGCCGAGGGTGACGCCGAGCGTCTGGAACAGGCCGAGCGACGTGAAGACGATGACCACGGTGAGCGGGATGTTCCGGACGATGTTGACGTAGGCGGTGCCGAAGCCCCGCATCAGGGGCACGGGGCTGACGCGCATGGCGGCCAGCACCGTTCCCCAGACGAGGGAGCCGATGGCCGAGTAGAGGGTGAGCTGCACGGTCACCCAGAAGGCGGCGAGGAGGTCGTAACCCTCGAGAAAGTCGAACACGGTCGGCCTTCCGCGGAAGAGAAGGGCGAGGCGCGCCGCTCACGAAAAGCGGCGCGCCGTGGTGCACCGGCGTCAGTTGACGACGACGCCGATCTTCGGTGCGGGCTCGTTCTTGTAGTTGGCCGGGCCGAAGTTCTTCTCTACGGCCGCGTCCCAGGAGCCGTCCTTGACCATCTTCTGCAGGGCGGTGTTGATCTGGTCCTTGAGGTCGCTGCCCTTCTGGACGCCGATGCCGTAGTTCTCGTTGCTCAGCTTGAAGCCGCCGAGCTTGAACTTGCCCTTGAACTCGGGCTGCGCGGCATAGCCGGCGAGGATCGAGTCATCGGTGGTGAGGGCGTCGATGACCTTGTTCTCCAGACCCGTCAGGCACTCCGAGTAGCCGCCGTACTCCTGCAGTTGGGCCTTGGGCGCGATCTTGTCCTTGACGTTCTGCGCCGAGGTGGAGCCGGTGACCGAGCAGAGCTTCTTGTTGTTGAGGTCCTCGGGCTTCTTGATGGTGTCGTCGTCGGCCCGGATCAGGACGTCCTGGTGGGCGAGGAGGTAGGGGCCCGCGAAGTCGACCTTCTTCTCGCGCTCGGGGGTGATCGAGTACGAGGCGGCGATGAAGTCGACGTCGCCGCGCTGGAGGAGCGTCTCGCGGTCGGCGCTCTTGGCTTCCTTCCACTCGATGTCGCCGGGATCGTGCCCGAGCTCCTTGGCGACGTACGTGGCCACGTCTACGTCGAAGCCCGTGTACTTGCCGTCGGGGGTCTTCAGGCCGACGCCGGGCTGGTCGAACTTGATGCCGATGGTGATCTTCTCGTCGCCGGAGCTGGAGCTCGTGTTGTCGCTGTCGTCCGAGCCGCAGCCGACGGCGGTCAGAGAGAGCACGAGCGAGGCGGCGGCCGCGACGGTGACTTTGTGAAGCTTCATGGTGATCGTTCCTAGTGCTCAAGGCCCCCGGGTCAGTGGTGCAGGATTTTCGAGAGAAAGTCTTTGGCCCGCTCGCTGCTCGGATTGCTGAAGAACCGGGCGGGCGTCGTCTCTTCCACGATGCGGCCGTCCGCCATGAACACCACGCGGTTGGCGGCCGAACGGGCGAATCCCATTTCGTGGGTGACGACCACCATGGTCATTCCGTCATGGGCGAGCTGCCGCATCACTTCGAGCACTTCGTTGATCATCTCGGGGTCGAGCGCGGAGGTCGGCTCGTCGAAGAGCATGATCTTCGGGTCCATGGCGAGGGCGCGGGCGATCGCGACGCGCTGCTGCTGGCCGCCGGAGAGCTGCGCCGGGTATTTCTCCGCCTGGGAGGCGACACCCACCCGGTCGAGAAGGCTGCGGGCTCTCTCCTCCGCCTCCTTCTTCTCCTTCTTGCGGACTCTGACCTGGCCGAGGGTCACGTTGTGCAGCACGGATTTGTGCGCGAAGAGGTTGAAGGACTGGAAGACCATTCCGACGTCGGCGCGCAGGGCGGCGAGCTCGCGTCCTTCGGCGGGAAGGGGCTTTCCGTCGATGACGATCTCACCGGAATCGATGGTCTCCAGGCGGTTGATGGCGCGGCACAGCGTGGACTTCCCGCCCCCGGACGGCCCGATGACGACGACGACTTCGCCCCGGGCGATGGTCAGGTCGATGTTCTGGAGGACATGGAGCTCGCCGAAGTGTTTGTTGACGTTGCTCAGCACGACGAGATCGTCTGCAGCCGGGGATGGGTTTTCCTTGATCACGGCAACTCCGCTCATTGATTTCATCGTCCGACTTCCAAAAGAAAGCCGCACGCCGAGAGCGTGTACGAACACGGATGACTGCGGTCGGCCGAGAGCGTCTCTCCGCTCGTGGGATTCCGTCTCGGTGGGTACTCGGCAGGCAGGAGCCGTGAGAGGAGAGTGCGTCATGAACGGGCCTGACTCCGAACCTGATCGCATTCAAGGGCGCGATGCGGGCGGCACAGTTCCCCCTGGTGAGACCCCACCGGGCGAGGCGGGCACCTCCGCAGGAATTTCGTATCCGCAGCCGGAGCTGCGCAGGGGTTGGGGGCCCTTGCCGATCGTCCTGATCATCGTGGTGACGCTGCTGTTCGCGGTCGGCCTGATCGCCATGGCGGTGTCGCTGCTCGCCTGATCCGACACCCGGACGCTTTCACTTACGGGCGTCAAGGACGGCCGCGAGGCCCTCTTGCAGGTCCTTGACGAAATACTCGGGAACCTCAAGGGACGGGAAATGTCCCCCTGTTTCGGGCGACCGCCATCGGACGATCTTTCGGTACCGCTCCTGCGCCCAGGGGCGCGGGCACTTCTCGATGTCGCGGGGGTACATGGTGATCGCCGCCGGGACGTCGACCCGAAGTTCCGGGTCGAGGGAGTTGTGGCTCTCGTAATAGATACGGGCCGCCGATGCGCCGGTCCGTGTCAGCCAGTACAGGGTGACGTCGTCGAGAATCCGGTCTCTGGAAATCCGCTCGAACGGGCTGTCCTCGGTGTCCGACCACTCGGCGAACTTGTCGAGGATCCAGGCGAGCAGGCCGACCGGTGAGTCGACGAGCGAGTAGCCGATGGTCTGCGGCCGGGTCGCCTGCTGCTTCGCGTAGGCCGCGCGGTGACGCCAGAAGTCGCGGGTTTCTTCGGTCCATTTGCGCTCGGCCGCCGTCAGCCCGTCCGTCGGCAACCCGGGCGGGGCCTCCGCGAAGAGTGTGTGCACGCCGAGAACGTGCTCCGGGAATCTGCCGCCGAGAACCGTGGTGATATTGCCGCCCCAGTCGCCGCCGTGGGCCGCGAATTCGCTGTAGCCGAGCCGCCCCATCAGTTCCACCCAGGCGGCGGCGATTTTTTCAGTTCCCCAGCCGGTGGTGGTCGGCTTGTCGCTGTAGCCGAAGCCGGGCAGCGACGGGGCCACGACATGGAACGCCGGGCTGTCCGCGGCTTTCGGATCGGCCAGCTCGTCCACCACGTCGACGAACTCGGCGACGCTGCCCGGCCAGCCGTGCGTCAGGATCAGCGGGGTGGCGTCCGCGCGCGCGGATCGGCGGTGCAGGAAGTGAATGCCCAGGCCGTCGACGGTCGTACGGAACTGGCCGATCGCCTTGAGGCGTTCCTCGAACGCCCGCCAGTCGTACCCGGTGCGCCAGTAGTCCACGACGTCGACGAGGTCGGCGAGCGGAACGCCCTGCCCCCATCGGCGCGGGCCGGGCTCCGCGCCATGGACCGTCTCCGCCTCCGGCAGCCGCGCCGCGGCCAGTCTCGCGCGCAGATCGTCGAGGTCGGCGTCGGTGGCGTGGGCTTCAAACGCGTACACGTCGCTGCTGCGGCGGGGCATGGGACCTCCTGACCATCGCGGAACCGGCTACGACCCAACGCGAACCGGCAATGACGGTTCTAGCAGCCCTCGGAGCCACGCCGCAACCAGCTATGGTGGTTCCATGCGTTCCGGCTTTCCTGACTTCCGCCTCGGCACTGTGCTGGCGACCAGCTTCACGGGGACTCTTTCGGAGCGGCACGGCAACGCCGTGGAGCGCATTCCGACCCCGCAGCGGCTCATCGACTGGCTGGCGGTGTACGGCCTGGCCGTGGACTCCTGCACCCCGGCCCAGCTCGAACTCGCCCGTGAACTACGGGAGTCGATCCACGCCGCCGCGACGGCGGCCGCGCTCCAGGACCCGATTCCCGCGGCTGCAGTCCAGGTCATCAACGACCGCAGCGCCCAGGGTCGGGGCGCAGCGATCCTCACCGCCGAGGGCGGGCGGGAGTGGCGGCTCGGTTCGGCTTCCCGCCTGGAGGACGCCCTCGGCGTGATCGCCGCCGACGCGATCAGCGTCATCTCGGGCGAGCGAGACGGAAAGCTGGCCCTGTGCGCCTCGCCGACCTGTCAGGCGGCCTTCTTCGACACCAGTCGCAGCCGCACCCGCAGATGGTGCGACATGAACACCTGCGGGAACCGTCAGAAGAAGGCCCGCTTCAACGCCAACCAGCGCAAGGACCCCAGCTCAGCGGGGTGAGCGCCGGGCCGTGCCGGCGGGGTGGACTGTCAGTCCGTGCCCTTCTCACGAGGGCCCGCCAAGTCCGGTTTCTGGTCCTGGGACGGGGCGCGGCGGCGGTGCGGGTGGCCGGTGGCGTGGGTCAGGGCGGCTGCGGGGTGAAGGAGCAGCCGCACTCTGGGGTGGTCGAGGATCAGCATGCGCAGTGGCTTGGGGTGCATGGGCGTTTTCTGTCCGGCAGAGGGGTGCGGTGGGATGGGGGTGGGAAAGGTGAGGGTCGCTACGCGGCGTCCTGGAGGACCTCGTCGCGAAGCCGGTGGCAGCAGCGGCTGAGCAGACGCGAGACCTGCATCTGCGAGATCCCGAGCTGCTCTGCGATGCGGCTCTGGGTCATGTCCTTGAAGTACCGCATGTAGAGGATGGTCCGTTCCCGCTCGGGCAGGGCCCGGAGGCGGGGTTTGACCGCCTCGCGCTCCACTGCGGTGTCGAAGGCGGGGTCCGGCTCGCCGAGGGTGTCACCCAGGGCCGGACCGTCCGTGAGACCGGGCGCCTCGGCGTCGAGGGACAGCGCGCTGAAACTCTCCAGCGCCTCCAGCCCCGTCCGTACGTCCTCCTCGCTGAGCTGGGCGTACGCGGAGATCTCGCCGACGCTGGGCAGGTGGTCGGCGACGCTGCAGGACAGGTCCTGGCAGGCCGCCCGTACGCGGTTGCGCAGGTTCTGCACGCGGCGCGGCACATGCAGGTCCCACATGTGGTCCCGGAAGTGCCGCTTGAGCTCGCCGGTGACGGTGGGCACGGCGTAGCTCTCGAAGGCGTAGCCCCGGCCGGGGTCGTAGCGGTCCACCGCCTTGACCAGTCCGAGTGCTGCGACCTGGCAGAGGTCCTCACTGCTCTCCCCACGGTTGCGGAAACGTCCTGCGAGCCTTTCGGCCATCGGCAACCAGGCCTCGACGATCTCCTCGCGCAGCAGGTCGCGCGAGTGGCCCGGCGGCAGGGCGGCGAGCTTTCTGAACGCCTCACCGGTGTCGGGGGCGTCATCGTGCTGGTGGCGCTCGCTCGCTTGGGTGCGCATGGCGGTCGCAACTCCCTCGAAGGGTCAGTGGGGAGCGCGATCTCGTGTCGGGCGGGGGTGTCCGCACGACGACCTGCGTCGCCGCTCCCACGGATGTGCCTCCGGTCCGAAACACGTCTTTCCTGTCTCATGCCTCACATTTCCGGCAGGCAAACGCCTGGGGGTGGTCGCCCTGGCGTGAGGGCCGGGTGGCATGCCGGCTCTGCGGTCGGTCCCGCGGGGCTCGGCCTTCGGCCGGGGTCACGATGCTTTGCCGAGTGCCTCGATGAGTTCGTCGCGGTTCATCGTGGAGCGCCCGGGGACGCCGGCGTGCGCGGCACGTTCGTAGAGCTGCTTCTTGTTGAGCTCCTCCAGACCGCCCTCGGGCTTCTTCCGCCCCTTGCTCCCCTTGCCTCTGCCCTTGCCACCCCGCCCCCTCCGCTCCCCCGCCTCGTCGACGCTTCGCTGCAGTGCGTCCATCAGGTCGACCACGTCGGTGGCCTGCGGGGGCTGCTCGGCCTTCTCGTACGTCTCTCCCTTGGCCTTCGCCTCGACCAGCTCCAGGACGCGCTCGCGATAGGTGTCCCGGTACTCCTCGGGGTGCCACTCCATGTCGAGGGTCTCGACCAGTTTCACCGCCGTCTTCAGCTCTTTCTCGGGCAGGCGGCGCTTGCCGGGGACCGGCGAGAGCTCCTCCTTCGGGTCCCGGATCTCGTCCGCCCAGTGCAGGGTGTGGACGGCCAGGACGTCCGCCTCGGCCTTCACCGCGACGAGGTACTCACGGTTGCGCATCACGAAGGTGGCGATCCCCGCGCGGTTGGTGCGGGACAAGGCCTCGTGGAGCAGCGCGTACGTCTTCGCGTACTCCTCGCCCTTGGGCGCGAGCCAGTAGGTCCGGTCGAAGTAGATCGGGTCGACCTCGTCCAGATCGACGAAGCCGTCGATCTCCAGCGTCCTGGAGCGGCCGGGCGCGATCTCGTCCAGTTCGTCCGGCTCGACGACGACGTACGTGCCGTCCGTCTCCAGGCCCTTGACCATGTCCTCGGCCGCCACCTCTGCGCCGGTGCGCTCGTTCACGTGCTTGTTGCGGATACGGTCCGAGGTGCCCCGCTCCAGCTGCCTGAAGCGGATCGTGTGGCTCTCCGTCGCGCTGTGAAGCCGGACCGGCAGCGAGACCAGACCGAAGGTGAGCGCTCCGCTCCATATCGGGCGTGCCATCTCCTCCACCTCCACGAGGCGCGGCTCGCGCCGCCGCCGAGGATGTGCGGGTAACCGGCGCGGACGAGCTGGAAACCCGGCCTCCCCGGGGCACGTACGTCCGGCCCCGCAGCGCACAGGTCCGGGCACCGGAGCGGCGCTATCGTGGAAGTGTGCTTCGGGCCAGAGGCACGCCGCGGGCCGCTCTTCCCGGCGGCGGCGCCTGCTGGCCGGCTCCCGCGGCGGACATCTGTCAGCCCCTCCGAGAAGGCGCGGGAGCCCTCATGCGAACCGACCGCGACTCCCGGGAGCCCCTCCAGAGCCGCTCCCCGAGGAAGCGCGCCCACGCGCGTCACGACGACACACCTGACACCGCTTCCGCGTTCCGCAGGCTGACCCGCCTGCCGGACGGGCCCGAGCGCTCCGCCGTACGAGAGGAGATCATCCGGGCCTGGATACCGGTGGCCGAGCGGGTGACGCGCCGCTTCCGTCACCGTGGGGAGAGCGGTGAGGACCTCTTCCAGGTCGCCGCGCTCGGGCTGGTCAAGGCGGTCGACCACTACGACCCCGAGCGTGGCCACGCCTTCGCCTCCTTCGCGATCCCCACGATGGTCGGGGAGCTCAAGCGCCACTTCCGCGACCACCTGTGGAGCCTGCACGTGCCGCGCCGCTTCCAGGAGCTGCACACCAAGACGTATCTGGCCATCGTGGAGCTGGACCAGGCCGATCCCAGCCGCACCCCCACCCCCGGAGAGGTCGCCGAGCAGGCCGGTCTGACCGAGAGCGAGGCGGCCGCCGGCATGGCGGCGCACGACGCGTACAGGGCCGCCTCCCTCGACGCCCCCACCCCCGGCATCGCCGGCTCCAGCCTCACCGACGTCCTGGGCGACGACGACCACGCCTTCGACCTCGTGGTCGACCGTGAATCGCTCAAGCCGCTCCTCGCCGACCTGCCCGAGCGTCAACAGCGCATCCTCTACCTGCGCTTCTTCCGGGAGCTCACCCAGTCGCAGATCGCCGAGGCGGTCGGCGTCTCGCAGATGCAGGTGTCCCGCCTCCTGAGGTCGACGTGCGCTCAGCTCCGCAGGGGGCTCCTCGCCGGAGTCTGAAACCTGCGGGCGGTCGGCTTTTCGAGGCTGCGGGCGTAGGGCGCGTCAGCGCGGGTAACCGAGGTCAACCCGGTGGTTCGGCTGACAGCCGCCGGGCCAGCGGGGGCGGCCGGACTGCAGCCGGCTTCCCCACGCGCCCTCCGCCCGCACCCGTGTTTAGCTGGCACAAAGCATCAGCACAAAGCATCGGCTAGGCATGGAGCGGCGCCGTGGACGAGGCAGCGATCAAGCTGGCACGGATGCTCGCCGACCTGGCGCAACAGCTGCACGAGAAGGGCAGTTGGGAACAGACCCTCACCGAGGTCGTCGAGGCGGTCCGCTGGGCCGTGGACGGGTGCGACGGGGCCGGCGCCCTGCTGCAGCGGGCCAAGGGGGCCGCCGAGATCCCCGCGTCCACCGCGGAGTGGGTGCACCTCTGCGACCGCGCCCAGCTGGAGCTCGGCGAAGGCCCCACCCTGGACGTCTCGGCCGGCCACCCCCTCGTACGCATCCCCGACCTGGCGGCCGAGCCCCGCTGGCCGCGCTTCGCCGAGCGCGCGCACGGCCTCGGGGCGGGCTCGATGCTCGTGCTGCCCGTGACCTCATCGGCCGGACTGTCCTGCTCCCTCAACCTCTACGGGACCCGGCCCGAGGCCTTCGACGGCACCGCCGAGGAGCTGGCCGAGATCTTCGCCGCGCACGCCTCCGTGGCACTCGCCAGCGCCCGCGTGCAGGAGACCCTGGAGGCGGCCGTCGCCTCACGGCAGGCGATCGGCGAAGCCTGCGGCATCCTCATGGAGCGTCACGGAACCACGTCGAGGCAGGCCTTCGACATGCTCGTACGCGCCTCCCAGCACATGAACGTCAAACTCCGGCTGATCGCCGAAGCGGTGGTACGCACGGGACGCGACCCGGCCGACGTCAGGCCGCGGCAGGACGGCTGACCGCACCGTCGACACGTAGGTCGAATTCCCGGGCTCCGCGGGAGCGTTCTCAGCTGAGGAGCGCGCTCGGCTTGAGTGGCGGTGTGCGGAGGCCCTCGCCCTTGCGCAGGGCCTCGAGGAACTCGGTGAGTGTGTCGTCCGCCGTGTGCTCCGGGGTCCAGCCAAGGCGGTCCCGGGCGCGGGTCGTGTCCAGGAGGGGCAGGTCGAGGAGGGCGTCGAGCAACTGCGGGGGAACGGGGGCCAGATGGGCCGCCCACGCGGCGCGTGCGGCTGCTCGCGCGGCCTGCCGGGGCACCTTCCACGCCCGCGCGCCCAACAGCCGGGCCAGCACGCCCGCGTCGATCACCGGCTCCGCGGCCAGGTTGAAGGCGCCGCGAACGTCGTCGTCCAGTGCGGCGAGCCGGTAGGCCTCGGCGACGTCGTCCGCGTGCACCACCTGGAAGGCCAGGCCCTCGATGTCCGGTACGACGGGAATCAGCTCGGGCCGTACCAGACCGTGGGGCAGGAACGGTCCGGCGAAGAGGCGGAGCTGCTCCATGGCCGCCGTGCGCTGGAAGGTGAACCCGGGCCGCATGCGTACGACGCGCCGCTCGGGGTGCGTCGCCTCGAAGGCGTCGAGGACCCGTTCCACGTAGGCCTTCTCGCGGGAATAGGCCACGTCGGGCCGGCCGTGCGTGGGCCAGCCCTCGCGGACGGGCGGGCGTTTGGGGCCGGGGGCGTACGCGGCCAGGGACGACGCGACGACGACCGCGGGCACGTCGGCGGCCGCGACCGCCGCCAGGACGGCGACCGTGCCCAGGGCGTTGGTGCGCCAGGTGACGTGGGGATCGCGTGCGGGCTGGAGCAGCCAGGCGAGATGGATGACGGCGTCGGCGCCGCGGAAGAGGCCGGTGAGGTGCTCGACCGACGTCCCGTCGAGGTCGACGCTCCGCCACCGGGTCTTGGGGACCTCCCAGCGGGGCGTCCGGCGGGCGAGGCCCAGGATCGTGGACACCTGGTCGTCCGCCGCGAGGGCGCGTACGACGGCGGTGCCGACGTTTCCTGTGGCTCCCGTGACGACGATGCTTCGTCCGCGGCGCTGCTCACCGCTCTGTTCACCGCTCTGCTCACGGCTCTGCTCGCGGCTCTGTTCATGGCTCCGTTCACGCTTCATGCCGCCGGGTGCCCGAGCTCTCGCGGCTTGAAACGGGTGCGGTGCGCCGGGAGGAAAGGCGGGCGCCGTTTGCCGTGCGCCGTTGGGGATACCCGGACGTGCTGAAGGGAGCCCCCGTGCCCGGACCCGATGCCGATGCCGATGCCGATGCCGACGCCTATGACGCCACGCCCTTCGTCCCTGAGCGCGGCGGACTCGACGCGCTGCGCAAGGCGGCCGCCCGGTGCGAGGGGTGTCCCCTCTTCCGCGAGGCCACGCAGACGGTGTTCGGCAAGGGGCGGCGTTCCGCCCGCGTGGTCCTGCTCGGGGAGCAGCCCGGCGACCAGGAGGACCGCCGGGGCGAACCGTTCGTCGGGCCCGCCGGGCACCTGCTCATGCGTGCCTGTTCGGAGGCGGAGATCGACCCGGCGGAGACGTACGTGACGAACGCGGTGAAGCACTTCAAGTTCGTCCTGAGCGAGGAGCGCGGCAAGCGGCGCATCCACAAGCCGCCCACACTGCGCGAGTTGGCCGCCTGCCGGCCCTGGTTGTCGGCCGAACTCCGCCTGGTCGAACCGGAGTTGATCGTCGCTCTCGGGGCGACCGCGGGCAAGGCCCTGTACGGGTCCGGCTTCCGCGTGACCCAGGCGCGCGGCGCCGTACTGGACCCGCCGGACGAGCTCCAGGCCCTGGACGCCAAGGGCGTCGTGGCGACGATCCACCCCGCTGCCGTGCTGCGCGCCGGCGAGAACCGCGAGGAGGTGTACGCGGGCCTGGTGTCCGACCTCCGGGTGGCGGCAGCCGCCCTGAGCCGGTCGTAGGGTCGTAGCCCGATCGGGCCTCCTTCAGTCGCGGCACACGATCGTCCGGGTTTGAGGTGGAGAGCAGCGGGGACTCGGGCCCAGGCCCACACCCAGCGCAAGGAAGCATTCACCCACCAGCGCAAAGGGGCGCCGTGCCATGCCAGCAGGATCGAGTGCCAAGCGGGAGCGGCAGTACGAGCACATCAAGGAGGGCGCTCAGAAACGCGGCGCCTCGGAAGGCCGGGCCGAGGAGATCGCGGCGCGGACCGTGAACAAGGAACGGGCGCGTTCCGGGGAGTCGAAGACGGCGAGCAAGAGCTCCTCCAGGGGTTCGAAATCCCCTTCCCAGAAGGGCGGCGAGCGTTCGCACACCGGGAAGCAGGGGCGTACGAAGGAGCAGTTGTACGAGGAGGCGCAGCGGCGCAACATCGAGGGGCGCTCGTCCATGAACAAGGCTGAACTCCGCAAGGCCCTCGGCGGCTGACGGCGTTCGCCATGACCGCGTCGACCACATACGGATACTTTCTGGCGAGCGAGGAGTTCGGTCCCGCCGAACTCCTCGCCCAGGCAAAGGCGGCGGAAGCGGCCGGATTCGACGCTCTCGCCATTTCGGACCACTACCACCCCTGGAGCGACGAACAGGGGCAGAGCCCGTTCGTGTGGTCGATGATCGGGGCCCTCTCCCAGGTCAGTTCGCTGCCGGTGACGACCTTGGTGACCTGCCCGACCGTACGGATGCATCCGGCGCTCAACGCGCAGGCGGCCGCGACCTCCGCAGTGCTGACGAACGGGCGGTTCCGCTTCGGTCTGGGCACCGGTGAGGCGCTCAACGAGCATGTCCTGGGCGACTCCTGGCCCGCCGCCGACCTGCGATTCGGCATGCTGGAAGAGGCCATGCAGGTCATGCGGCAGCTGCTCACGGGCCGCATGACCACGCACCGCGGGGAGCACTACACGGTGGAGAACGCCCGTCTCTACACGGTCCCCGACGAGCCGCCTCCCCTCTACGTGTCGGCGTTCGGCCCCCAGGCGGCGGCCCTGGCCGGGCGGATCGCGGACGGCTTCGTGACCATGACGCCCGACGCTCAACTCGTCGAGCAGTTCCGCGACTCGGGCGGCGGCGGCAAACCGGTCCTCGGCGGTCTCAAGGTCTGCTGGGGCCGCGACCGCGACCAGGCCGTCAAGACCGCACACCGCCTCTGGCCCAACCTGCTGCTCCCCGGCGAGCTGGGGCAACTCCTGCCGACACCCCAACACTTCGAGCAGGCAAGCGAGTTGGTCACCGACGACATGGTCAGCTCGGCCATCACGTGCGGCAACGACGTGGACGAGCATCTGTACTCGGTCCGCGCGTACGAGGAGGCCGGCTTCGACGAGGTGTACGTCGGCCAGATCGGCGGCGAGCAGCAGGGTTTCTTCGACTTCTACGGGTCCGAGGTCCTGCCGCGTCTCAGGGGCTCCGCATGACGGCCGGGCGGGACGTCCCGTGCGCGGCGCTCTTCGACGTGGACGGCACCCTCGTCGACACCAACCACCTTCATGTGACGTGCTGGTGGGAGGCGTTCCGGCAGGCCGGGCACCGGGTGTCCACGCACGCCGTCCACCGCGCGATCGGCCTGCCCTCCGAGGATCTAGTCGCGCACCTGCTCGGCGAGGACCGGGACAAGGGCCGGGACGAGGAGATCAGCGCCGCGCACAAGGCGCTCTACGGCACGTACGCGGACCGGCTCGCGCCCCTGGACGGCGCGGGCGACCTGCTGAACGAACTGGCCGACCGGGGCTGGCGCACGATCCTCGTCACCTCGGCCGGCGGCAGCGAACTGGCGGCCCTGAAGCGGGCGATCGACGCGGACGACGCGATCGCGGGCACGGCGAGCGCGGACGACGTGGCCGACGGCAAGCCCGCCCCCGAGCCGGTGCGGCGCGCACTCGACCTGGCCGAAGTCGACGCCGGCGGGGCGGTGTTCGTCGGCGACTCGGTCTGGGACATGCAGTCGGCGACCCGGGCCGGGGTACGGCCCGTCGGCCTCCTCTGCGGCGGCATCCCGCACGCCGACCTGCGCGAGGCCGGTGCGGTGGAGGTGCACCGGGACCCCGCCGACCTCCTCGCCCGGCTCGACACGAGCGTGTTCGACCGCGTACGGCGCGACTGATCGGTCTGGTCACTGCTGGTGGGCACTGGTAGGCCTGTCGGCCGGAAGTCCTGGAACGGCGAGAGCCTGGAACGGCGAGAGCCCTGGAACGGCGAGAGCCCGGCGCGCCCTCTTCCCGCTGTGCGGGGTGTGGCGCGCCGGGCTTCACGGCGCTCGGGTCACATGGGGTCGACCGGGTTGTCCGGGGTCGAGCGGCCGGCCTTGCGCGCCTGCTCCTCGGCCTTGCCGCGCAGCTTCTTCGCCTCGCCGCGGGCCTGCTGCATCTTGCCCTCGGCCTGCTGCTTGCGGTCGCCGGTGACCTTGCCGGTCATTTCCTTGGCCTTGCCCTTTGCCTTGTCCATGCCGCCCTTGTCGGCCATGGGTTCCTCCTTGTTCGGAAAGGATTGCGCTCTCAACGTATGCGGGACTCGCCACTCGCACACTTTGGAGCGTCACTGTGCGTGGTAACCGAATTGCCGCCGTATTCGGCGGCGTTGTTTCAACCGGTGGGCGCGGGGTTACCCGGAACTCGGCCGGGCGGCCACGCCCCGAGCGCGGACGAGGAGGAGGACATGACCGGCACGCTCCACACTCGGATCGGGCGACGGGAGTTCGAGGTCAAGCGGCCGGAGAAGGAGCTCTTCCCGCAGGACGGCCTCAGCAAGGCCGACCTCGTCGAGCACTACCGCCGCGTGGCCCCGCGCATGCTGCCCGAACTGCGCGGCAGGCCCCTGATGCTGGAGCGGATGCCGGACGGGATCGAGGGCGACCGGTTCTTCCAGAAGGAGATCTCCGCATACTTCCCCGACTGGATCCACCGGGCCTCGGTGCCCAAGGAGGACGGCGAGGTCACGCATGTGCTGTGCGAGGACACGGCGACCCTCGCCTATCTGGCCGGGCAAGCGTGCATCACGCTGCACCGCTGGCTGAGCCGCGCCGACCGGCCCCGCAACCCCGACCGGCTTGTCTTCGACCTGGACCCGCCCCGCCACGACTTCGAGCCGGTGCGCCGCGCCGCGCGCCAACTGTACGAACTCCTCGGCGAGTTGGAGCTACACGCGGGGCTGATGACGACCGGTTCCCGGGGCCTGCACGTCGTCGTGCCGCTGAACCGGCACGCGGACGTCGACGATGTGCTGGCCTTCGCACGCGAGGTCGCGGAGGTGCTCACGGCACGCCACCCGGAGACGCTGACCACGGAGTTCTACAAGGACGCCCGCAAGGGCCGCCTCTACCTGGACGTGGCGCGCAACGGCTACGCCCAGACCGCGGTCGTGCCGTACGCCGTGCGCACCAAGCCCGGCGCGCCGGTGGCCGTGCCGCTGGCCTGGGGCGACTTGGATTCGCCGGAGTTGAACGCCCGCCGCTGGACGGTGACCGACCTCGGCGACCGGCTCGACAAGGACCCCTGGGAGGGGCTCGCCCGGCACCGCCACGGCCTGACCGAGCCGGCCCGTCGCCTGCGGAGCCTGCGGCGGAAGGACGGGGCCTGAGCCGGACATACGGGACCTGAGCCGGGCTTTTACGGGACCCATCGGTCAGAGGTCCGTGAAGCGCGGCTCGCGCTTCTCGAACCGGGCCGCGACCGCCTCCGCCTGGTTCGGGCTGCCGATGAGCGCGCCGATCTCCTTCTGCTCCTCCGCGAATCCGGACGCGAGGTCCGTACGGCCCGCCAGATCGAGCAGCCGCTTCGCGGCGCGGACGGCGTGCGGGCTGTGCCGGGCCATGTCCGCGGCCAGGGCGAGTGCGGCCGACAACGGGTCCGGGTCGGTCCGGGTGGCGAGGCCGATCCTCGCGGCCTCGTCCCCGCTGACGATCCGGGCGGTCAGGGTCAGCTCCTTCGCCACGTCCCGGCCGACGAGTTCGGGCAGGAGCTGCGTGCCCGTCATGTCCGGGACGAGTCCCCACGCCACCTCGAAGACGCTGAGGCGGGCGTCCGGGGCGACGATGCGGATGTCGGCGCCGAGTGCGATCTGCAGGCCGCCGCCGAGCGCGTTGCCGCGTACGGCCGCGACGACCGGGACCGGCAGTTCGGACCACACGTGCGCCGCGCGCTGGCCGGCCGCCTGCGCCGGGCCTTCCGACAGCGGGAGTTCAGCGAGCGCGGAGAGCCTCTGCCCGTCGCGCATCGCCTGGAACGCGGCGAAGTCGAGGCCGGCGCAGAAGTCCGGGCCCTCCCCGGAGAGGACCACCGCCCGCACGCCCGGTTCTCTCTTCAGTCGTTCGCCGGCCGCCACCAGTGCCGCGAACATCGCCGGGTCCAACGCGTTGCGCTTCTCGGGCCGGTTGAGCCGGACGTCGGCGACCCCGTCGGTCATCGACACGGTCACGCGCTCAGACGTATCTGTCATGGAAATCCTCTCTCGATGAACGTTCGTTCAACCGTCTCGACCGACGGCCGTCCTCATCTGCTCGCGGGTTCAGCGGGGAGCCACCGGGCCGGCTCGCTCCCGCTCTCGACGATCTCTCCCCGCGCTGCGAGGAGTTTGAGGTGGGCCAGGGTCTCCCCCAGGGCGAACCGCCGCTGCTGGATGCCGAACTGCCCCCAGGGGCGCGACCATTCGAGGCGTGCGGCCAACTCCCAACCGGTCGCGCCCGGTACCGAGTTGACGGCGGCGTAGGTCTCGGCGAGGCGCTCGGTGTGGTGCTTCGCCATCTGTACGAGGCGCTGGTCGAGGCGGCTGAAGCGGTACTCGTGGGCGGGCAGGACCTCTTCCACGTCGTACCGTTCGAGTCGCTCGAGGGACAGCAGGAAGTCGGCGAGCGGGTCGCCGACGGTGCGGGCGTACACGCCGACCGCCGGGGTGATCCGGGGCAGCACGTGGTCGCCCGAGAACAGCAGGCGGCGGCCGGGTTGGTGGAAGCAGGAGTGGCCGGGGCTGTGGCCCGGGGTCCACACCACGGTCAGGTCCAGGCCGGGCAGCTTGATCCGCTCGCCGTCCTGGAGCAGCACGTCGGGGCGGGGCGCTCCGAACAGCAGGTCGGTGTTCATGGCGCGCACCGTGTCGGCGGCCTCGGCGTCGGGCATGCCGTTGCGGGTGAGGTGGCGGCGGAGGCCGTCGTGCCACTCCTCGCGGGTGCCGGGTTCCGGCCCCAACGGCGTTGCGTCCAGGGCGTGCAGGGCGACGTACGCGCCGGAGGCCTCGCGGACCCGGCCGGCGAGGCCGAGGTGGTCGGCGTGGTTGTGGGTGACCAGGACCGCCTTGACGTGCTCGACCGCGGTGCCCATCTCCGTGAGGCCGTCGCACAGCGCCTGCCAGGACTCCTCCGCGGGCCAGCCGGCGTCGACGAGGACGACTCCGTCACCGGATTCCAGGGCGTACACCAGGACGTACCGCAGGGGGTTGTCCGGGATGGGGACGGGGATGGACCAGAGGCCGTCGCGGACGCGCTCGACCGGGGGCAGGACGCGGTCCTGCCAGGCCTGCCACTGCGCGGTGCCGGTGATCTCGAGAGCCACGGTCCGTCCCTTCCGTCGACACCGTCCGGTCCGTTGACACGGTCTGGGGCCTGTGGTTGCCTGAGCACGCAATTGCCGAACGATCGTTAAGTTAGCAGACCAGGTGCGGCCCCGGCACTCCCCGCCGGAAGCGGAGCACAGAGTTCGCGACAGCTCCGGCACAGCCGCCCGCAGCACTCCCCGCCACAGGGAAGGATGTGGGGGAATTCATGCGTATCGACGGTGTTTCCGCTCTGGTCGCCGGTGGGGCCTCCGGTCTCGGTCTGGCCACCACGCGTCTGCTCGTGGCGGGCGGCGCCCATATCGTTCTTCTCGACCCTCCGACGTTCGAAGGCGCTTCCGTGGCAAAGGAGTTGGGCGAGCGGGCCGCTGGACGGCGACCGCGGCGTCATCGTCAACACCGCCTCGATCGCGGCGTTCGACGGGCAGATCGGGCAGGCGGCGTACTCGCTCGATACTGAACGGGGAGGCCGTTCGGCTTGATGGGGCGATTCGGATGGGGCCCAGGCAGGACTCCCCGCCCCTTCCCGAAAGTTCTCAGCGGACAGCTTCGGGGCTGCGCCCCGGACCCCCTGTCGTTCGACTGCTGCGCCGGCGTGGCTGGTCGCGCCCACGCGGCGCAGCCGCCAATGTCACAGCCCCGCGCCCCTGTCGGGGCACGGCCCACCTACGGAGCACGGAGACCCCAGATGTCCGACGCGGTTCGCACCGAGTTCTTCGACGGCGTCGCCGTCATCACCATCGACCGGCCCGAAGCCCGTAACGCCGTCGACCTCGCCGTGGCCGAGGGGGTCGCTGTTGCACTCGATGAGTTGGACGCGCGGGACGACCTGAGTGTGGGGGTTCTCACCGGGGCGGGTGGCACGTTCTGTTCCGGTATGGATCTCAAGGCCTTCCTGCGCGGTGAGCGGCCCAGCGTCGAGGGGCGCGGCTTCGGCGGGCTCACCGACAGTCCGCCGTGTAAGCCGTTGATCGCCGCGGTCGAGGGGTACGCGCTGGCCGGGGGCTGTGAACTCGCGCTCGCCTGCGACCTGATCGTGGCCGCCGACGACGCGAAGTTCGGGCTGCCCGAGGTCAGGCGCGGACTGGTCGCGGCGGCGGGCGGGCTGCTTCGCCTGCCGCAGCGGCTGCCGTATCCGATCGCCATGGAACTCGCCCTGACCGGCGGCTTCCTGGAGGCCGGGCGGGCGCACGCGTACGGCCTCGTCAACCGGCTCACCGCCCCCGGCGGCGCCCTGGACGGAGCGCGGAAGCTCGCCGCCGTCATCGCCGCCAACGGGCCGCTCGCCGTACGGGTCACCAAGGAGGTCGTCGTCGGGTCCCTGCAGTGGCCGGCCGACGAGGCGAGGCAGCGTCAACAGGCCCTGGTGGAGCCGGTGTTCGCGTCCGAGGACGCGAGGGAGGGGCCGCGCGCCTTCGCGGAGAAGCGTGCCCCGCGCTGGACCGGCCGCTGATGTCCGGCAGCCGGAATCCGTCCCGTGGGCCACTCACGGGCGTACGCATCGTAGAGCTGGGCGGGGTCGGCCCCGTGCCCTTCGCCGGGATGGTGCTCACCGGGCTCGGCGCGGAGGTGATCCGGGTCGAGCGGCCGCAGGCCCGTGTCAGCGCCGGGGACACGGTCCTGCTGCGCGGCCGGCGGTCCGTGGCCGTCGACCTCAAACAGCCCGAGGGCGCGGCGGCCGTGCTGCGGCTCGTCGACTCCGCCGACGCTCTCCTCGAAGGGTTCCGGCCCGGCGTCACCGAACGTCTCCGCCTCGGCCCGGAAGTGTGCCGGGCCCGCAACCCGCGTCTCGTGTACGGGCGGATGACCGGCTGGGGCCAGGACGGGCCGCTCGCCGAGGCGCCGGGGCACGACATCAACTACATAGCCCTGACAGGGGTGTTGCACTCCATCGGCGCGGCCGGCGGCGACCCCGTACCGCCGCTCAACCTGATCGGCGACTTCGGCGGTGGCGGGATGCTCCTCGCCCTCGGTGTGGTCAGCGCGCTGCTGCACGCGCGGGCCACCGGCAGCGGGCAGGTCGTCGACGCCGCGATGACGGACGGCAGCGCGCTCCTGCTGGCCATGACGCACGGCTTCCTCGCCGGGGGCCAGTGGTCCGAGGGGCGCGGCGTCAACCTGTTCAGCGGGTGCGCGCCCTTCTACACCACGTACCGGTGCGCGGACGGCGAGCACGTCGCGGTCGGCGCCATCGAGCCGCAGTTCTACGCCGCGCTGGTACGGGAGTTGGGCCTGGCGGACGATCCGGTGTGCGGCGTGCAGAGCAGGTCGCCGGAGACCTGGCCGACCGCGCGGCAGCGGTTCGCGGAGGTCTTCGCGACCCGCACCAGGGACGCCTGGGCGGAGCACTTCGCCGGTACGCAGGCCTGCGTCACGCCCGTGCTCTCCCTCACCGAGGCGGCCGCGCACCCGCACAACGCGGCCCGCGGCACCTTCCTCGACGGGGACGGGCCGCTGCGCCCCGCGCCCGCGCCCCGGTTCTCCGCGACTCCGGGCGCCGCGCCCGGCCGGCTGCCCGAGGCGGGCGGTGACACCCGGAGCGTCCTGGCCGGAGCGGGCCTGACCGACGCCGAGCTGGACCGCCTGAGCGCGCGAGGAGTGATCGCATGACCCGTACCTCCCTGGACTGTCCGACGGCCGACGCGGGCGCCGTCCTCGCCGGAGCCGCCCACCACCACGAGCACCGCGTCGCCGTGCGCGAGGGCGAGCAGACTCTGACGTTCGGTCAACTCGACGACCAAGCAGATCCCCACCGCGTACGTCGTGCCGCGCCCCGGCTCGTCCGCCACGGCGGAGGAGCTGATGTCGTACGTGGCGGACCGCGTCGCCCCGTACCAGCAGGTGCGGGAAGTGCACTTCCTCGACGCGCTGCCGGTCAGCTCCGCCGGAAAGATCCTCAAGAACGAGCTGCGCGCGCGGCACGCAGGAACAGGCGAACAACCGTCCATCTCACGGCAGTTGAGGAGCACACGATGAGGATCGGCCTGATGCTGAGCTACAGCGGCGGTTTCAAGGAGACCGTCGATGTGCTCGGCGACTACGAGAAGGCCGGCCTGGACATCGTCTTCGTCCCGGAGGCGTACTCGTACGACGCGATCAGTCAGCTCGGGTTCATCGCGGCGCGCACCGAGCGCCTGGAGATCGCGTCCGGCATCGTCCAGATCTACACCCGCACACCGTCGCTGACCGCCATGACCGCGGCCGGTCTCGACTACGTCTCCGACGGCCGCTTCACGCTCGGCATCGGCGCGTCCGGGCCGCAGGTCATCGAGGGCTTCCACGGGGTGCCGTACGACGCTCCGCTCGCGCGCACGCGGGAGATCGTCGACATCTGCCGGCAGGTGTGGCGCCGCGAGAAGGTCGTCCACGACGGCGCCCACTACCAGATCCCGCTGCCCGCCGACCGGGGCACCGGGCTCGGCAAACCGCTCAAGCTCATCAACCGCCCGGTGCGTGACCGCATCCCGATCGTGCTCGCCGCGATCGGGCCGAAGAACGTGGCGCTGACCGCCGAGTTGGCCGAGGGCTGGCTGCCCATCTTCTTCCACCCCGACAAGGCGCACGAGGTGTGGGGGCCGTCCCTCGCCGAGGGCTCGGCGCTGCGCGACCCGGCGCTCGGCCCGCTGGACATCGTGGCCCAGGCGCCGCTGGCCATCGGCGAGGACGTGGACGTGGACGAGCTGATCGACCTGGCCCGGCCCCAACTCGCCCTCTACATCGGCGGGATGGGCGCGCGCGGCAAGAACTTCTACAACAACCTCGCGCGCCGCTACGGCTACGAGGCCGAGGCCGCGAAGATCCAGGACCTCTACCTGTCCGGCCGCAAGGAGGAGGCCGCGGCCGCCGTGCCCGCCGATCTGCTGCGGAACATCTCGCTGATCGGCCCCGCCTCGTACATCGCCGAACGCGTCGCGGCGTACCGGGCGGCCGGGGTCACCACCCTCAAGGTCAACCCGGTCTCCCCCGACCCGGCCCGTCGCCTTGCCGACCTGGAGCAGCTGAAGGCCCTGGCGTCGTAGCGCACGCCGCCCCTGAACCCCAACGCGAGAAAGGCAGGCCGACGTCATGACCGACGAGCCCGTACTGCTCACCAGCCGCACCGACGGCGTCCTCACCCTCACCCTGAACCGGCCGCGGCGCAAGAACGCCCTCGACGGCGAGCTGTGGACGACACTCGGGGAGGCGCTGAGCGCGGCGGGGAGGGACCCGGAGGTGCGTGCGGTCGTCCTGGCCGGGGCGGGCGGGGCGTTCTGTGCGGGGGCCGATCTGTCCGGCGGGGCCGACAGCCGGCCGGGGCATCCGCTCGACCGGATGCGCGGCATCAACGACATCGCCCTGCTGCTGCACGAGTTGCCCGTGCCGACGGTGGCGAAGGTCGACGGGGTGGCGGTCGGCGCGGGGTGGAACCTCGCCCTGGGGTGCGATCTGGTGGTGGCCACACCTCAGGCCCGCTTCTCGCAGATCTTCGCGCGCCGCGGCCTGTCCCTGGACTTCGGCGGCTCGTGGCTGCTGCCGAAGCTGGTCGGCCTGCAGCAGGCCAAGCGGCTCGCGCTGCTCGCCGAGATGATCGACGCGGCGGAGGCGCACCGGCTCGGCCTGGTGACGTGGCTGGTCGACGCGGCCGAGCTCGACACGTTCGTGGACGACCTCGGCCGACGCCTCGCCGCCGGGCCGCCGGTTGCGTTGGCGCAGAACAAGGCGCTGCTCAACGAGGGCGGGGACCGCACGCTGCGCGACGCGCTCGCAAGCGAGGCACGCGCCCAGTCGGTCAACTTCGCGACGGCGGACGCGCCGGCGGCGTTCGCGGCGTTCAACGAGAAGCGCGAGCCTGTGTTCACCGGCGAGTGGGCCGTCAAGTGACCGGCCGCAGCGACGCTGTGCCTTGGGGCCCGTACGGTCAGCGTGACGTGCGGGCCCTGCGGGCGGCCGGGCGGTACTCGACGAGGACCAGGGCCAACTCGGCGTAGCGGTCGGCCAGTTCCTCGACACTCACCTCGCCGCCCTCGTCGTACCACTGGGCGACCGCGTTGCACATGGCGATCACTGCGCGCCGCGCGTCCTCGGGGTGCGGCGTACGGAAGACGCCCTCGGCCACCCCCGCGTCGACGATCTCCTGGAACATCCGGGAGCCGTCGAACTGGCGGCGCCGGAACTCTACCAGCTGCTCCTCGGACAGGCTGCGCCACTCGGTGAGCGTGAGGCTGCTCTCCAGGCGGTACTCCGCGCGGTACCGCACGGTGGCGCGGACCAGTACGGCGAGGCGCTCCCCCGGGTCGTCGCCGGCGGCCTTCAGCTCTTCGTCGCAGACGTCGAAGTACGCCTGGCCGCCGGCGTTCACCAGCGCGTGCAGCAGGTGCTGCTTGCTCGGGTAGTAGTAGTACATCGCCGACAGGCTCAACCCGGCCCGCTTGGCGATGTCGCGGATCGACGCGGCCGCGTACCCGCGCTCCGCGAACTCGTGCCGGGCGGCCTCCAGAATCGCCTGCCCACCTGTGCCTCGCACCGGCGCCCCTCTCCGAACGGATCCGGTCAGTTTACGTGTCCGGGCAGCGGCGCCGATGCTCAGGAAGGGCCGCCGGGAGCGCTCGCGTAGCGCGCCTTCAGCTTGCCTTTGACGAGCTTGCCGGTGGGTGTGCGCGGCAGGCTCTCGACGAAGTCGACGCTGCGGGGCGCTTTGTAGTGCGCGATGCGGGAGCGGACGTGGTCGATGAGCCGCCGTTCAAGGTCCGGGCCTGGGCGCAGGTCGGGCGAGGCCTGGACGACCGCCTTGACCGATTCCCCCATCTCCGCGTCCGGTACGCCGATGACCGCGACGTCGACGACGTCGGGATGCAGGGCGAGTACGTCCTCCACCTCCTGCGGGTAGATGTTCACCCCACCCGAGATGATCATGAATGCTTTGCGGTCGGTGAGGAACAGGTAACCGTCCTCGTCGACGTAGCCGAGGTCACCGACGGTCGCCCACATCGGATGGTCCGGGTGATGTGCGGCCTTGGTCTTCTCCGCGTCCCCGAGGTACTCGAACCCGCCCTCCTCGCGTACGAAGTAGATCGTGCCGGTCTCCCCCGCGGGCAGCGGCCGGCCCTCGTCGTCGCAGACGCGCAGCTCCCCGAGGAGGGACCGGCCCACCGATCCGGGTTTGCTCAGCCACTCCTCGGAGGTGATGAACGTGGTGCCGATGCCCTCGGTCGAGGCGTAGTACTCGTAGAGGACGGGCCCCCACCAGTCGAGCATCGCGCGTTTGACGTCGGGCGGGCACGGGGCGGCGGCGTGCACGGCCACGCGGTGACTCGAGAGGTCGTGCGCGGTGCGGGTCTTCTCCGGGAGTCGCAGCATCCGGATGAACATGGTCGGCACCCACTGGCTGTGCGTCACCCGGTACCGCTCGATCGCCCGCAACGCGTCCTCGGCGTCGAAGCGTTCCATCATCACGACCGTGCCGCCGACCGCGTGCACCGACGCCCCGTACCGGAGCGGGGCGGCGTGGTAGACGGGCGCCGGGGACAGGTACACCGTGTCCCGGTCGAATCCGTAGAACGCCCGCGTGAGTTCGACCAGTACGTCGCCTTCCTCCCCCACCTGGCGGTCCGGGAGTTCGGGGCGGATTCCCTTGGGGCGGCCGGTCGTTCCCGAGGAGTAGAGCAGGTCGGCGCCCCTCGGCTGGTCGGCGGGCGGCTCGGGCGAGGCGGCGGCGAGGGCGGGCTCGTAGTCCTCGTACCCGGCGACCGGGCCTCCGTAGGCGAGGCGGATCCGCACGGCCGGGGTGCGGTCGGCCAGTTCCGCAGTCAGCCCCTGCGCCAGGTCGGCCAGCGCGTGGGACACGACCAGGGCGGCGGCCCCGGAGTCCGCGACGATGTAGGCGACCTCGGACGCCCCGAGGTGGCTGTTGACGAGGGTGATGTACAGGCCCGAGCGGACCGCCGCCCAGTACACCTCGTACGCGTGGATCGAGTTGTCCGTCAGCAGGGCGACCACGTCGCCACGGCGCAGACCGGCGTCGTGCAGCACATGCGCCAGACGTACGGAGCGCTCTTCGAGCTCGGCGTAGGTCAGCCGGTCGCCGGTCGCGGCCATGACCACGGCGGCGCGGTGCGGATCTGTCGCGACATGGGCACCTGGGTACATGGGATCCCTTCGCCGGAGTAACGAGCGATCGTTAAGTACCATGCCACCACGGCCAGTTGACGCCGACAAGCCCTCGCGCCGGACTCTCTCCCCCGCCCCTGCACACGCGCCGTACCGGGCCTCCCCGGGCACGACCACAGCAGCTCGGACGACCGGCGGCGCTACGATGGACACCTGTACGAACGTTCGGCCAGCACTGTGACTGTGACTGTCCGGAGCGCGCCCTTGTGATCGGAGAACCGTGAGCACCCGTCCCCCAGGCCACGCCGCCATCGTCAGGGCGGCCCGCGCGGAGTTCGCCGAGCGGGGCTACGGTGCGACGTCGATCCGGGACATCGCGCAGCGCGCAGGGGTCAGCCTGTCGGCGCTGTACTACTACTACAAGGGCAAGCAGGACCTGCTCGTGGCCATTCTGGACGACGCCCAGGACGCCTACTTCAGCTCCTGCGAACAGGCCCTGGCCGAGGCGGGCGAGGATCCGGCGGAGCAGCTGGAGGCCCTCGTCGAGGCCACGGTCCGGTACCGCAGCACCCACGCGAGCAAGAGCAACATCCTGCTGTCCGAGGAACGCAGCCTGGAGCCGGAGCACCTGGAGCGCTACCGGGCCGACAACGCCCGAAGCACCCGGCGGTTCCGCGACATCATCGAGCGGGGCGTGCAGGACGGGTTGTTCCTCACCCCGTACCCCGACGACGCCCGGCGCGCGGTCATCGCCATGTGCAATGCGGTGGCGCAGTGGTACGAGCCGGGGGGCGCGCTCTCCGAGGACGACCTCGTCGAACGCTATGTGTCCCTGGCCCTGACCGCGGTGGAGTACCGCCCCCGTGCCCCGCGCAGGGCCTCACGGACTCAGGCGTAGCCGACGGTTCCCGTGCAGGCCGGGGCCCCTCCTCGGGTGCCCGCGTTCAACTCCGCGCCCCCTTCCGCCGGTTGCCCGGCCACCCTCACCTCGTCCGGCAGGAACAGCGGGCTGCGCAGACGGTACGCGAACGACTCCACCCGGCGTTCCGGGGCGAAGCGGCGCGGCAGTTCGAGCAGGGCCAGGGCCAGGAGCGGGCCGTGCACCACAAGGTCCGGGTAGCCCTCCACTTCGGTGGCGTAGTCACGGTCGTAATGGATGCGATGCGCGTTGTACGTGAGCGCACTGAAGCGGAACAGCAGGGCGGGGTCGGGGCGCAGGGTGTACGTCCACGGGGCGGAGGGATCCGTAGGCGTTGATGCGGTCGGCGGCCGCGTGACTGCAGGGGCCTCGGGGACGGGCTGCTTGTAAACGATGTCCTGCTCCTCGACAGCCCTCAACTCTCCCTGTACACGTAGTTCGTGACGAGTGGTCACAAGGAGCAGCCAACCGGATCCGCCGCGGCGCACCCGGACGCGCGCGGCCGATGAGCGCCGGGTCAGGAGGTCGCCGACCAGGATCGGTGCGCGGAGCTCAAGGCGGCCGCCGCCGAACATGCGGCGGCGGTCCGGGAGCGGCGGCAGGAAGGGCCCGGCCTGCGGATGGCCGTCCTCGCCGAGGTCGGCCTGTGCGGGGCGGTCGAGCAGGTACAGCCAGTGCCAGAGCGGCGGCAACACGTCGCCCACGCCCATGGCCGGCGGCTCCTGGTCGAAGAGCCCGGCCAGGGCCCGCGCGGGTGCGGCCGTGACGAACTCGCTCAGCTCGACCGGCTCCGGCCGCCACTCCCGCTCGACGGCGGCGAAGTGCTCGGGGACCCGGTCCCGGCCGTCGGCGGCGCGCGCAACCCCGCTCACCCGAGTGCCTCCGCCGTGCCGAGCAGAGCCGTCGCCTGACTCGACAGGACACCGCCATTGCCGTTGACCAACGCGACGCGCGCGCCCGGCTCGGCGTCACCGCAGTGCGGGCAGAGCACCCTCGGGTGGAACACGGCTCGCTCGCAGGCCGTGCAGTGCTGGAAGCGGAGCTCGCCGGCGGCGAGGCCTTCGGCGTACGCCACGGTGGGCGCGGTCGGCTCGCTCATCCGCGGCCTCCGTCGTCGATCGGGTTGCGGGCGATGTGCTGCTTGACGATGACGCCCAGCTGGATCTCGTTGGTGCCCTCGCCGACGATCATCAGCGGGGCGTCGCGGAAGTAGCGCTCGACGTCGAACTCGGTGGAGTAGCCGTAACCGCCGTGCACGCGGACCGCGTTGAGGGCGATCTCCATGCACACCTCGGACGCGAACAGTTTCGCCATGCCCGCCTCCATGTCCGCGCGCTGCCCCGCGTCCACGCGGGCGGCGGCGTCCAGGGTGAGCAGCCGGGCGGCGCGCAGTTTGGTGGCCCCCTCGGCGAGGTAGTTCCCGACGGTTTGGTGCCGCCAGATCGGCTTGCCGAAGCTGTGCCGTTCCTGCGCGTACCGGGTGGCGTCGTTCAGGGCGGCCTGGGCGACGCCGAGGGCCCGGGATGCGACCTGGATGCGGCCGATCTCCAGGCCGCGCATCATCTGCGCGAAGCCGACGCCCGCCGTGCCGCCGAGCACCGCGCTCTCCGGGACCCGGACGTCGTCGAAGGTCACCTCGCAGCTCTCGACGCCCTTGTAGCCGAGCTTGGGCAAATCCTCGGAGACCTGGTAGCCCGCGCTCTTCTCGACGAGGAGGATGGAGAAGCCCTTGCCCTGCTTCGGTTCCGTACGGCAGAGCAGTGCGATCAGACCGGCCCGGCGGGAGTTGGTGATCCACGTCTTGGAGCCGTTGACGGTCCAGGTGCCGTCGGCGAGTACCGCCTTGGTGCGCATGTTCTGCAGGTCGGAGCCGCCGCTCGGCTCGGTGAGCGCCATGGTGGCGCGCAGCTCGCCGGTGGCCATGCGGGGCAGGTAGGCGGCCTGCTGCTGCGGAGTGCCGAAGGTGCGGATCAGATACGTGACCACCGAGTGGCCGCCCATGGCCCCGGACAGCGACATCCAGCCGCGCGCCAACTCCTGCGCCACCAGCGCGAAGCACGCGGTCGAGACGTCCGTGCCGCCGTACTCGGCCGGCGCCAACAAGCCGTACACGCCGAGCTTCTTCATCTTCTCGATCAGCCGCCCCGGATAGGCGTTCGCATGCTCCAACTCCCTTACGACCTGGAGGACTTCGGTGTCGACGAAGTCGGCGACGACTTCGACGACGGCGCGCTCCTCGTCGTCGAGTCGCGCCGTCAGCGGGATCTCCGTCATGGCCATGGGCTACTTCACGTCCTTGCGCACTGCGTCCGGCGTCGCATCCTTCAGGAGGGCCTTGCCGATGATGAGCTGCTGGATCTCGCTGGTGCCCTCGTAGATGCGGAAGAGGCGGGCGTCGCGGAAACAGCGCTCGACGACGGTGCCGCGCATGTAGCCCATGCCGCCGTGGATCTGCACCGCGAGGTCCGCGGCCTTGGACGCCATCTCCGAGCAGAACAGCTTCGCCGCCGAGGGTGCGATACGCCGGTCCTCGCCCGAGTCGTACTGCCGGGCCGCTTCGAGGACCATCGCCCGGCCCGCGTACAGGCCGGTCTTGATCTCCGCGAGCATCGCCTGGACCAGCTGGAACTCGCCGATCGGCCGGCCGCCCTGCCTGTTGGAAGCGGCGTACGCGACGGACTCCTCCAGGATCCGCTCGGCCATGCCGACGCACAGCGCGGCGATGTGCACCCGGCCGCGGACCAGCGACTTCATCGCCGTGCCGAAGCCCGCGCCCTCCTCGCCACCGACCAGGCTGTCCTTGGGGACCCGTACGTCGTCGAAGAACACCTCGGCCGTCCACGCTCCGGCCTGGCCCGTCTTGCGGTCCTTCGGGCCGACGGTGAGGCCCGGCAGACCCCGCTCGACCAGGAACACGGAGATGCCCTTCGTGCCGCGGCTCTCCTCGCCGGTACGGGCGAACACCACGAACAGGTCGGCGAGCGGGGCGTTGGTGATGAAGCGCTTGGCCCCTGAGATGACGTATGCGCCGTCCTCCCCGTCCCGTACGGCCCGTGTGGTCAGCCCCGACGGGTCGGATCCGGCCTCGGCCTCCGTGAGGGCGAACGAGGCGACCGCGCCCTCGGCGAGCCGGGGCAGCCAGTGCCGTTGCTGCTCCTCGGTGCCCGCGTTGACCAGGACCTGCCCCGCGATGCCGTTGTTCGTGCCGAACATCGAGCGGAACGCGGGCGTGGTGTAGCCGAACTCGAAGGCCAGGCGCACGTCTTCGGAGAGGCTCGCACCCAGGCCGCCGTACTCCTCGGGGAGCGTGTAGCCGAACAGGCCCATGTCGACGGCCTTGCGCCGGACGTCCTCCGGGATCGCGTCGCTCTCCTCGATCTCGTCCTCGCGCGGTACGACGTCCTCGCGGACGAAGCGGCGCACCGAGTCGAGCACCGCCTTGAAGTCAGCGGCTTCCATGTGTGGTGTTCTCCCTCCTGCTCTGCTCGCCGGTTCAACTCGCCGGTGGATCAGAGGAGTTCGAGCACGGTGGCGTTGGCCATGCCGCCGCCCTCGCACATCGACTGCAGTCCGTAGCGGATGCCGTTGTCCTTCATGTGGTGGACCAGAGTCGTCATGAGGCGAGCGCCGGAGCCGCCGAGCGGGTGGCCGAGGGCCATCGCGCCGCCGTTGGGGTTGAGCAGTGCGTAGTCCGCGCCGAGCTGCCGCTGCCAGCCGAGCGAGACGGAGGCGAAGGCCTCGTTGATCTCGAAGGCCCCGATGTCGGCGAGGGCGAGACCGGACCGCTCGAGGACCTTCTGCGTGGCCGGGATCGGGCCCTTGAGCATGGTGATCGGGTCGACGCCGGTGACGGTGCCGGTGTGGAAGCGGGCTAGCGGGGTCCAGCCGTTGCGGGCGGCGATCTCGCTCGTCGTGATGAGCAGCGCGGCCGAACCGTCCGAGATCTGCGAGGCGTTGCCCGCGGAGACGACGCCGTTCTCCTTGAACGGGGTCGTCAGTCCGCCCAGCGCCTCCAGGGTGCCGCCCCTGCGGATGCCCTCGTCGGTGTCGAAGACACGGGTGCCGCCGTCGGCGTCGGTGACCGTGACCGGGGTGATCTGGCCCTTGAAGCGGCCCTCGTCGACGGCGCGGGCGGCGCGCGCGTGCGAGTCCAGAGCGTGCTGGTCGAGCTCCTCGCGGCTCAGGCCGAACTCCTCGGCGATCATCTCCGCGCCGATGCCCTGGTTGAAGCGGAAGTGGTCGTAGCGTTCGGCGACCAGCGGCCCGAACGGCTCGCCCAGCTCGCCGCGCACCCGGCTCGACCCCATCGGCACGCGCGACATCGACTCGACGCCCCCGGCCACCGCGATGTCGTACTGCCCGGCGATGACCCCGGCCGCCGCCTGGTGCACCGCCTGCTGGGACGAGCCGCACTGCCGGTCGACGGTCAGGCCCGGCACGTGCTCCGGCCAGCCCGCGGCGAGCACCGCGTACCGGCCGATACTGCCCGCCTGCTCGCCGACCTGGGACACACAGCCCCAGATCACGTCGTCCACAGCCCCCGGGTCGAGGCCGTTCCGCTCGGCCAGGGCGCCCAGGACGTGGGCGGACAGGTCGACGGGGTGGACGCCGGACAGCGCACCGCCCGGCTTGCCCTTGCCGACGGCTGTGCGTACGGCGTCGACGATGACTGCGTCACGCATGAGCAACTCCTCTGGGAGGCAGGGAACTTGGGCCTGCCGTTTGGATCTTGCCGGGGTCGCGGGGCTTCCGAAGGCGGCCGGTCGTGACTACCGCGGCGCCATCCGGATCGATCCGTCGAGGCGGATGGTCTCGCCGTTGAGCATCGGGTTGGCGACGATCGCCTCGACCAGCTGCGCGTACTCGGCGGGCTGCCCGAGGCGGCTCGGGTGCGGGACCTGCGCGCCGAGCGAGTCACGGGCCTCCTGCGGCAGCCGCCCCAGCATCGGCGTCTCGAACAGGCCGGGCGCGATCGTCATGACGCGGATGTGCGTCCGGGCCAGGTCGCGCGCGATCGGCAAGGTCATGCCGACGACGCCGCCCTTCGACGCGGAGTACGCGCACTGCCCTATCTGCCCGTCGAACGCGGCCACCGATGCGGTGTTGACGATGACACCGCGGTCGCCGTCGACCGGCTCGTTGCCGCCCATCGCCGCCGCCGCGAGCCGGATCACGTTGAAGGTCCCGATCAGGTTGACCTCGACCACCTTCCGGAACCGCTCAAGCTCGTACGGGCCTTCCTTGCCGACCGTGCGACCCGCACTGCCGATGCCCGCGCAGTTGACGGTGACACGGAGCGGGGCGAGGGCGGTCGCGGCCTCGACGGCGGCGGTGACGTCGGCCTCGCCGGTGACGTCCCCGGGGACGAAGGTCGCGCCAATCTCCTTGGCCGCCGCTTCACCGCCCGACGAGGGCAGGTCGACGATGACGACATGTGCGCCGTTCGCCGCGAGACGCTCCGCGGTGGCCCGGCCGAGGCCCGAGGCGCCGCCGGTGACGAGGGCCGAACTGCCGTTGATCTGCATGGTGTTGGGCTTCTCTTTCCTGTTGTCGTGTCGCCGGGCAGGGCTGTTCAGAGGCCGAGGGACTTGGCGATGATGGTCTTCATGACCTCGCTGGTCCCGCCGAAGATGCGCGAGACGCGGGTGTCGGCGTACAGGCGGGCGATCGGGTACTCGGTGACATAGCCGTAACCCCCGTGCAGCTGAAGGCACTTGTCGATGACCCGGCCCGCGGTCTCCGTGCAGAACAGCTTGGCCTTGGCCGCGTCGGCGACCGTCAACTCGCCCTCGTCGTGCAGCTCCAGGGCGCGGTCCGCCATCAACTGCGCGGCCTCGACGTCGGTGGCGCACTCGGCGAGCACGAACTTGGTGTTCTGGAAGTGCGCGACCGGCTTCCCGAAGACCGTGCGGTCCTTCACGTACTCGGTGGCGAACCGCAGCGCCGCGACCGCCGTGGAGGTCGCGTTGAGCGCGATCGTCAGCCGCTCCTGCGCGAGGTTGTGCGAGAGATACGAGAAACCCGCGCCCTCCTCCCCGAGCAGGTCGCCGACCGGCACCTTGACGTCCGTGAAGGACAGTTCGGCCGTGTCGGAGGCCTTGAGCCCGATCTTCTGCAGCTTCCGCCCCACCGCGAAACCCTCACTCGCGGACTCGACGCAGAGGATCGAAAGACCGGCGCGACGGTTCTCCGGGTCGTACGGGGTGGTGCGGGCGACGACGAGGACCAGGTCGGCGAGTGCGCCACCGGTGATGAACGTCTTGGCGCCGTTGAGGACGTAGTGCGCGCCGTCCGCCGAAAGCTCCGCCCTGGTCTGGATGTTGGCGAGGTCGGAGCCGGTGCCGGGCTCCGTCATGCCGATCGCCGTCATCAGGTCGCCGCTCGCGAAACCGGGCAGCCAGCGCCGCTTCTGCTCCTCGGTCGCGTACTTCATGAAGTACGGCAGGATCAGGTTGGTGTGCACCGACTGGTTGCCGAGGGAGACGCCCGCGCGCGCCGACTCCTCGCTGACCACCGCAGCGAACTTGAAGCTGGACTCCCCCGCGCCGCCGAACTCCTCCGGCACCTGGATGCCGAGCACACCCAGCTCGCCGAGCCTGCGGTAGAAGTCGCGCGGCGGGTGGCCCTGCTCCTCCCACTCGTGATGGACCGGCACGACCTCCTTCTCGATGAAGTCCCGCAGCGTCGCTCGGAACGCCTCGTGGTCCTCGTTGAACACCGTACGGCGCACGGAAACCTCTTCTCGGACTCGGTGTGACCTGCATCTCAACCCAGTCGAACGATCGTTAAGGTACTCGGCGGCGTGGGGGCTGTCCACGGGCTCTGCGGGTGACTTGCTTCACGGAAGGCCGCAGGCGCTGCACCGCCAGCCGAGCGCGGGCACGACGAGGGCCGGCCTCACCAGCGGCTGCCGATGCGGCCGGCCCGGTCAGCTCGGGTCGGGTCGGGTCAGGTCAGGTCAGGTCAGGTCAGGTCAGGTCAGGTTCAACTCAGCTGCTGAACACGCCCACTTCGCGGAGCGAATAGCCCCACTTGGTGCCTCGGTCCGTGCCGAGGACGCGTACGTAGCGCGCCGGAGTTGAAGCGAACCGTACGGTGTCCAGGCCGCCGTTCCCTGAGTCCGTGGACCAGGCCGTCCGCCAGTTCTCGCCGTCGTCCGACAGCTCGATGCGGTACGACTTCGCGTACGCGGCCTCCCAGTCGACGGTGACGCGCTCGATCGGCTTCGGGGAGCCGAGGTCGACCCGCAGCCACTGGTCGTTCTTCCACTCGCTGGCCCAGCGGGTGCCCTTGTCCCCGTCCACGGCCTTGCGGGCGCCGAAGTTGACGAACGGGTTCCACCACTCCGTCGTGGACGCCGAGGCGCTCGCGCCCGTGGCCAGGTTCTGGCCGAGGCGGTGCTTCTCGGAGCCGCCCCAGGTGTCGAGGTAGGACTCGGCGCCCGCGAAGAGGTCGTCCACCACCTCCTGGCCGCCGACGTTGCGGATGTCCTCGATCCAGTCCGGGACCATGCCGTAGTGCGCGGCGCCGTCGGTGTTGAAGTCCCACGTGCGTTCGCCGGTGGTCTGCTTGTCGATGACCGAGCCGCCGTCCGTGCTGCGGAAGGGGTACTTCACCGGGTTGGGGGCGTCCTCGCCGCGCGGGGCGGGCCAGCCGCCGACACCGTTCATGTCGGTGCCGAAGCCGTAGCCGACGTCGTACTTCTCGCGCAGCGGCGCCTTGCTCTTGGCCTCCTCGCTGAACGGCCCCGCGACGCTCATGTACTGGGCGGAGAACCCGCCGAGCTTGTAGAGCCGCTCGGTCCAGCCCGCGTCCATCCAGCTGTGCGAGGAGATGGCGCCCGGGTAGTCCTCGGACTCCAGCACCTCGAAGGCCTGATCAGCGGCCTTGACGCTCATGTGGTCGAGCTCCAGCATCATGTGACGCTTCATCATGCCGCGTAGCGCGTACTCACCGAGGTTGGTGAGCCCTCGGGTGTTGCACTGCGCGCCCGAGGCGTACGTGGGGACTTCCTCGCCCTTCGGGAGGCGCTTCTCGGCCTCCGGCGCCGCCGCGTTGCCGATGGGGTTGTCGTGCTGCGGACCCTTGCAGTCCTCCGTCTTCCAGTACGTGCCGGTCGACAGGAACTGGCCCACGTTGATGGCCGTGCCGAGCGCGCCGGAGTCGAAACGTACTCCGCACAGGGCGTTGTCGAACTTGTGGCAGAGGAACATGCTGCTGACGCCCAGCTCCTTCAACTCGTCCAGGCCACGGTCAATGTCCGCCTTGCTGCACTGCGCGACGTCCATGATCTGCTTGCAGCCGAACGGCTCCGAGGTCTCGACGCCCAGGACGACGGCCAACTTGCCCTGCTCGATGACCTTTCGGGCCTGCGCGCTGCTGGTGACGATCCGGAACCAGCCCTTGCCCGGACCGCCGTACATCTTGTCGACGAAGGCCTGCATGTCGTACGACTTCTTCGCCTCCAGGCGGATGGCGTCCATCTCGTCGCAGCCGCGGTCCTTGAAGAAGTAGACCGAGCAGATCACGCCGTTGGTGACCAAGTCGTTGACCAGGACCCGCTGGCCGCCGCGCCAGGCCCGCTCGATGCCCGCGTAGTAGTTCTGCTGGTGGGTCAGCGAGTCATGGGCCGGCCAGTCCTTGAACGTGGGCCAGCCGTTCGGGTCGTGCTTGCCGTCGCCGCCCTTGGTGATCATGTCGAAGACGGCGAAGGTGCCGTCGGGGTAGTGCTCGGGGCAGTCCTTGAGCGCGTCGGCGACGCCCTGCTCCGAGAACGGCTTGCCGCAGATCAGCCGGCCGCCGAAGCCCTCGTTGGACATGATGTGGTCGTGGGCGTCGACGAAGCCCCTGACCCGGCCCTGCGCGTCGGCGCCCTTGAAGGGCTCACCCGTGACATCGACCTGCGCGTCGGGCGCGGGCCGCGCGGTCGGGTTCCACCAGCCGGGGTCGGAGTCCGCCGCGGAGCTGGGCAGCGGGCCGAGCACCAGGGCCATCACGGTGAGGAACAGCGACACCACCGTGAGGGAACCGAGTCTGCGGCGCGGAGGTCGAGCCATGGTCATCACTCACCCTTTTGACATGTTCACGCAAGTTACTGGTGAGTTGAGGATTCCGACCGCCGCCCGTCGAGTCAATGGCCTGGAGCCACTGAGTTGACGATCCGTCAGTTGCGATCCGGTCTGCCCGGTCCGGTCCCGTCCGGTCTGGTCCTGCCCGGCTCGGCGCGGCGCGGCCAAAACATGAACGATGTTCACGTTACGGCGCGGCTCGCCCCGGACACAAGACCCAGGCGTGAACGGCCGCCTCCAGAAGGCCTGTTGGGGTGCGGACAGGCCCCGGCGGAGAGTCATGCACGTGCCGGTCCCCCAGCGGCGCCAGGGTGGGCGGATCGGCCACCTGGCGGCCCTGTTCCCGGTGTGGGGTGCCCTGACAGTGCCTGGTTCGCGTCCGCGAGGCGGGGGACGGTGGTCGGGCAGCCCAGAAGAGCTGGGTCTCATTCGACAGGAGAACAGCATGAACCCCACCTACGACTTCTCCGGGCAGGTGGCCCTGGTCACCGGCGCCGCCTCCGGTATGGGCCTGGCCGCCGCCCGCGCCTTCGCCGACTCCGGGGCAGCCGTGGTTCTGGCCGACCGGGACCGCGATGCCGTCCGCAAGGCTGCCGAGGAGATCACCGGCCCCGGGCGGCGGGCCGTCGGTGTCGTCTGCGACGTCACCGACGAGCAGCAGGTGGAAGCGGCGGTACGGCGCGCGGTGACGGAGTACGGGCGTCTGGACATGGCGTTCAACAACGCCGGCATCCAGGTGCCGCCGACCGACGCGGCCGACGAGACGGCCGACGCCTTCGACCGGGTCAACGCCGTCAACATGCGCGGCGTCTGGGCGGCGATGAAGCACGAACTGCGGCAGATGCGGGAGCAGGGCAGCGGCGCCATCGTCAACTGCTCGTCCCTGGGCGGGCTCGTCGGGCTGCCGGAGCGTGCGGCCTACCACGCCTCCAAGCACGGCGTCATCGGCCTGACCCGCAGCGCAGCGGTCGAGTACGCGCCCCGGGGCATCCGCATCAATGCCGTGTGCCCCGGCGTCATCGACACCCCGATGGTCGCCGACATGGTCGAGAACCAGGCCGAGGCGATGGCCGGGATCATCAAGGAGCAGCCCATCGGCCGCCTGGGGCGCGCGGACGAGGTCGCGGCGGCCGTCCTGTGGCTGTGCAGCCCCGGCGCCAGTTTCGTCGTCGGAACGGCTCTCCCCGTGGACGGCGGCTTCACCGTCCACTGATACGGCGCCGGAGGAGCTTCTCGTGGTCGCCGGTGCGTGGAAGCGCAGAGGTCCGCGAAACGCTCAGCGGTCCTTCTTGAGTTCCTCTGATCGCGCCAGCAGTTGCCCGGCGAATGCGTCCCAGTCCGGGCCGAAGCTCAGGAGGTCCGCACCGGCCTGCCCGAGGTTTTCGGCATCGTCGGGGCGCTGCAGGCACAGCAGCCGGAAAGCCAGGTTCCGTGCCCAGACGGGGAGTGCCGTCCAGTCCTCAGCCAGGGATTCCCGAAGCGCCTGCCAGATGTCCTCAGGAGCGGCGAAGGTCAGCTTCTCGATGAGGCGCCGGGCCTCGACCGGGATCTCCACAGCACCGTCGTTCACCCCCTTCGTCGAGACCTTCGACATGAGTTGAGTCAGGTCGGACACAGTCATCCGTTCTTCGTGGGCTCAGCCGGTAGGGCCGTCCCAGCCGGCGGCATCAGCCCGGATAGTCGTCGCCGATGTCCTCGTGCCACAACTCGGGCCTGGCGGCGATGAATTGCCGCATCAGCTCGGCGCACTCGTCGAGATCGAGGACCACGACTTCCACGCCGTGGCTGCGCAACAGGTCCTCGCTGGTCGAGAACGTGCGGTTCTCGCCGATGACGACGCGGGGAATCCCGTAGAGCAGGACCGCGCCCGTGCAGAGGAAACACGGCGACAGCGTGGTGAAGAGGGTCGCTTGCCGGTAGACGGAAGCGGGCTGCCTCCCGGCTCGCTCCACGCAGTCGATCTCGGCATGCAGGGTCGGACTCGCTTGCTGGACGCGCCGGTTGCGTCCCACGGCCAGCAACTCGCCGCCTGAGACGAGTGCGGCGCCGATCGGAACTCCGCCCTCGGCGCCGCCGATGCGCGCCTGCTTGATCGCGTGTTTCATCGATGCGTCGAACTCGGACACTGTTGCCTCCCGGGGAAACCGCTCGTTGGATTCGGTGAACAGGGGCAGCCGGTCAAGGGCCGCCGTGCCGAGGATGCCGGTTCGTGGGTGCTCCTCCCCCGACACAGGCGGGGCGTGGGCGAAGGCCGGCTCTCGCCTCACCCGTCTGGCCTTCTCATCTGCGCAGGGTACGTGGCTGCTCGCAGAATGGTTCGATGTGGTCCCGTCGGATGGTCCTTGCCACCGGGGTCGTGGCAGTGGCTGTGCTGGTTCTGCAGGACGCCCCGTCCCGTCCCACCCGGCCCGAGCCCGAGCGCGAGCCCGTCGCCGTCGGCCCGGCGGCCCCGCGGCCCCGGATCGTCAGCCGGAAGGCGTGGCGGGCCGACGAGGGACTGGTCAAGGAACGGGCGACCTATGCGGGCGCGGTGAGCTCGGTCTTCCTCCATCACACCGGCCATACGAACGGTTACGACTGCGCCGACGTCCCGCGGATGCTGCGCGCCATGCAGCGGCAGCACGTGGAGCGAGAAGGCTGGGACGACATGGGCTACAACTTCGTGGTGGACCGATGCGGAACCATCTACGAAGGCCGGGCCGGCGGCGTCGCACGTCCCGTACAAGGCGCGCACACCAAGGGCTTCAACGCCGGCACCATCGGCCTCGCGGCGCTCGGCACCTTCCGGTCCGGCACCCCGGTCCCCCCGGCCCTCGAGGCCGGGATCGCGAAGATCGCCGCCTGGAAGCTGCGGCCGGGGGCCGACCCCCGTGGCATGGTTCGGCTCGTCTCGACGAACGACGAGAGCACCTACAAGAAGGGCGAAGCGGCGCGACTCCACGTCATCTCCGGGCATCGCGACAGCTTCCAGACCGACTGCCCCGGCGACGCGTTGTACGAGCGGTTGCCCGCCATCAGGAAGGCCGTGGCCCTGCTGCGCAAGGACTGAGGTGGCCGAGGTGATCGCGTCACGTGACAGTGCGGCCCAGGTAGGCGGCGAGACGGTCGAGCGGTCCCGCGCCATCGGGGACCGGCTGCGGCGGGGCGAAGGAGCCGGCGGCGGTGCGGGGCAGTTCGCCGTAGATCTCGCGTACGACGGGGAGCGCCGTCTCAGCGACCTGCTGGACGGTGTCGAAGGGGCGCCCGACGGCCTGGGCCAGATCCCAGCCGTGGACCAGCATCTCGATCACCAACTGCTCGACGAGCCGCCGCCCGGGAGCGGGCCCGTAGCGCTGCTCCAGCATGTCCGGGCGGCTGAAGGCCGAGCGTGCGGCCTGGGATGCGGTACGGAACGCCGCGACATGGTCTTCCCCGAGATGGTCGGCGGTGAAGTCGGAACGGGGAGTTCCGTCGGCCAGGCCGGCCCACAGCAGGTTCTCCCACACCAGGTGGCCGAGGAGGGTGCGGACGTCCCAGTCCGCGCAGGGTGTCGGCCGGTCGAACTGGTCCGGCTGCACGGCGGAGACGAGCCCGCCGACGGCGTCCAGGACCACGTCGCAGGCGTGGAGCACGCCGGTCGGTTGCCACGCGTCCTGGCCCGCGTCGTACAGCTCGGCGAGCCGGGCGGCGCGTGCACCGGGCTCAGGGTGCGCCCGCAGTGCCGCCGTCAGCCATCGGCCGGCTGCCGCCATGCTGGGCCGCACGGGCAGGCCGTTGATGACGCACAGCAGCTGCCAGTACCGCTCCATACGCGTGTCGGAGGCGACTTCGAGCTGCTCCAGGAGCAGGCCCCTGGCCCGCGCGTCGTCGACGAGCGCCGTTCCGTCCGGAGCCGGCTGCGAGGGGATCCAGGTCGCCACGACGGCGGCGACGACGGGATCAGCTGCCGGCGAGTCCGGGGCGATTCCTTGCGCCGTCGCCGCCTCCACTCGCCGCAGCCAGTCGTCCGTCACCTGCTCGGCGTCCCGCAGCGCGCTGTCGTCGTGCTCGCCGGGGTGGTGTTCGGCGGCGTAGCGGGCCATGCGGCGCACACTGGCGCGCAGAGCCGGGTTCCGGACGAGTTCGCCCAGTTCGAGCCAGGCGTCGACCTGCTCGTCGGTGGGATCGGCAGGCAGGTCGGGGGTGGCTGCCAACAGGCCCCGCCGGTAGGTGGGCACGTCCAGTTCGCCCAGGGTGTCGGTGACGAACTCCCGGATGGTGGCGCGGCGTTCGGCGGCTGACATGCGCGCCAGCTCGGTCATGGTGGTGAGCCTCTCGGCAGTGGTGTCGCGGCGGGTGACGGAGCGCAGCACCGCTTGCTGCGTTCGCAGCGTGCGGATCTGCTGCTCCAGCGCGTCGATGTGGGTCGCGGCCACCTCGGGCAGGGTGCTCTCGCGCTCCAGTACGTCCCGGATCGCCGCAAGGCCCAGGCCGAGCCCGCGCAGTGTCTGTGCGAGCTGCAGCCGGGCCAGCGCCTCGGCGCCGTACAGCCGGTAGCCGGACGGAGTCCGACGTGCCGGGTGGACGACCCCGACGTCCGACCAGTGCCGGATCAGCTTCACCGAAAGCCCGGTCTTGCGGGCGACCTGCCCGATGCTCCAGAGCGTGTTCTCACCGACGTGCATGCACTCCACCCTCGGGTCTCCCATGAAGGGAGAGTCAACAGTTCAGCGGCCCGTCGCCGTGCTCGTCGTCCCGGACGTTCCGAAGAAACCCGTCGGTAGGATCGACGAACCGACGCTCCGTCAGCAGGCGCTCACTCCCTCCGCCTGAGCCCGTCCACCGGCCCCCCCCCCACAAGAACTCAAAGGTGTGCTCCCCATGGGCTTCATGAAACCCACGCTGCCGGCGGTCGACGCCGATGCCTTCCGTGCGCTGCCGCGCCCTGACCGGCTGCGCATCCTCACCCGCGACTGGGTCGAGAACGGCTTCGGCAGCCCGTACGCGGTGTACCTCTTCTATCTCGTCAAGTGCCTGCTGTACGTGGGCGGGGCGGCGTTAGTCATCTCCCTTACGCCGGGCCTGAGTTCGGTCTCGGAGATCGGGTCCTGGTGGTCCGAGCCGATCGTCTACCAGAAGCTGATCGTCTTCACGCTGCTGTGGGAGGTGATCGGCCTGGGCTGCGGCTCCGGCCCGCTGACCTCCCGCTTCAACCCGCCGATCGGCTCGGTCCTGTACTGGCTGCGGCCCGGCACGATCCGGCTGCCTCCGTGGCCGGGCAGGGTCCCGCTGACGCGCGGCGACCGGCGCGGGATCGTCGACGTCCTGCTGTACGCCGGCGTCCTCGCCTCCGGGGTCTGGCTGCTCGGCCGCCCCGGCGACGGCACGTCCATAGCGGGCTTCGGGCAGGTCGGCCTGATCGACCCGCTGGCCGCCGTGCCGCTCATCGCGAGCGTGGCGGTCCTCGGACTGCGGGACAAGACGATCTTCCTCGCCGCGCGCGGTGAGCAGTACTGGCTGTCGCTGCTCGTCTTCTTCTTCCCGTACAACGACCAGTTCATCGGCTTCCAGCTGGTCATGCTGGCGATCTGGTGGGGTGCGGCGACGTCCAAGCTCAACCACCACTTCCCCTTCGTGGTGGCGACGATGCTGAGCAACGCGCCGCTGGTGCCCGGGGGGCGCGTCAAGCGCGCCCTCTACCGGAACCATCCGGACGACCTGCGCCCCTCGAAGCTGCCGTTCCTGCTCGCGCACATCGGCACCGCCACCGAGTACCTCGTCCCGCTCTACCTGGTCTTCCTCGGCGACGGCGGCCGGCTGACCTGGGCGGCCCTGATCTACATGGCCGTGTTCCACCTGCACATCCTGTCGGCCATCCCGATGGGCGTGCCGCTGGAGTGGAACATCTTCTTCGTCTTCTCGCTGTTCTACCTCTTCGGCGCCCACGGCGACCTGACGGTCTGGGACCTCCAGTCGCCCTGGCTGCTCGCGGTGCTCCTGCCGAGCCTGGTGCTGCTTCCGGTCCTCGGCAACATCCGCCCCGACCTCGTCTCCTTCCTGCCCGCGATGCGCTACTACGCGGGCAACTGGGCCACCAGCGTCTGGGTGTTCACCGGCGACGCCATGAACCGCATGGAAGCCGGCCTGACCACCGCGACCCGGCTCGCCGCCCACCAGCTGGAGACGCTGTACGACGCGGACACCGCCATGCTCACCATCAGCAAGGCCGACGGATTCCGGTCCATGCACTCCCACGGCCGCGCCCTCAACGGACTCGTCGACCGGGTCACCGACAGCCAGGACGACTTCGTAACCGTCGAGGGCGAGGTCGTCGCCGGCTTCGCGGTCGGCTGGAACTTCGGCGAAGGCCACCTGCACAACGACCAGTTGCTGCGCGCCGTCCAGGACCGCTGCGGCTTCGCGCCCGGCGAGGTCCGCGTGATCTGCCTGGAGGGCCAGCCCATCCACCGCCAGACCCAGGTGTACGAGATCCACGACGCCTCCCTCGGCCTCCTCGAAAGCGGACACGTGAAGGTGCGCGACATGCTGGACCGGCAGCCGTGGCCCACCGACGGCCCCAACTACCCGGTCCACGGGGTGCGTTCACTGCACCCGCTGCGGCCGGTGCCGTCCGCCGCGTCGCCCACGGACGCGTCGCCCACGGACCTGGGCACGGCGTCATGAACACCGCCGTCATCGTCGGCGGCGGGCCCAACGGGCTCGCCGCCGCGGCCCTCCTCGCGCAGGAGGGCCTGGACGTCACGCTCCTGGAGGCCGCGGACGAGGTCGGCGGCGGCACCCGAAGCGACGAGGCGCTGCTGCCCGGTCTGCTGCACGACCACTGCTCGGCCATCCACCCCATGGCCGTCAGCTCCCCCGCCCTGCACAAGCTCGACCTGGAACGGCACGGTCTGCGCTGGAAGTTCGCGGACGTCGACTGCACCCACCCGCTGGACGACGGCAGTTCCGGGGTGCTGCTGCGCTCCGTCGACGCAACGGCCCCCTGCTCGGCCCCGACGGCGACCGCTACCGCGCCCTGTTCGCACCCTCCGTACGCGACTGGGACTCTCTGGCCGAGGACACCCTCGGCCCGCTCCTGCGCGTCCCGAGCCACCCGCTGCTGCTGGCGCGCTTCGGTCTGCCGACCGCGCTGCCCGCCTCCGTCCTCGCCCGGCTCTTCAACACGCCCCAGGCGCAAGCACTTTGGGCGGGCGTCGCGGCGCACAACTTCCGGCCGCTGTCCCGCCCCTTCACGTCCGCGATCCCCCTCGGCATCCTCACCGCCGGGCACGCGGCCGGTTGGGCCGTCGCCGAGGGCGGCTCCCAGTCCATCGCCCGCGCACTCGAAGCCGCCCTGCGCGAGCACGGCGGCACGATCCACACCGGCGTACGCATCACCGACGCCGCGCAGCTCCCGCCCGCCGACGTGACGCTCCTGGACCTCGACCCCGGTCAGGTCGCCGCGATCTACGGGGACCGGCTGCCGAAGCGGGTGCGGCGCGCGTACGAACGCTTCCGGCGCGCGCCCGGGGCCTTCAAGCTGGACCTGGCCGTGGACGGCGGCATTCCGTGGACGAACGAGCCGTCGCGCCGCGCCGTCACCGTCCATCTCGGCGGCCCGCTCGCCGAGGTGGCCCGCCTGGAGAGGGACGTGGTGGCCGGCCGGATGCCCGAGCGGCCCTTCGTCCTCGTCTACCAGCAGTACCTGGCCGACCCGTCCCGGTCCGTCGGCGACGTCCACCCGGTGAACCTGTACGCGCATGTCCCGTACGGCTACGACGGCGACGCGACGGAGGCGGTCCTCGGGCAGCTGGAGCGGTTCGCGCCCGGCGTCCGCGAACGCATCGTCGGCATGCGGACCACCGGGCCCGCCGCATTCGCCGCGACCAACCCCAACTTCGCCGGCGGCGACATCGTCACCGGCGCCAAGACCGTGCCCCAACTCCTCCTCGGCCCACGCCCGGCACTCGACCCGTACTCCACCGGCATGCCCGGCGTGTACGTGTGCTCGGCCGCCACCCCGCCCGGCCCCGGGGCGCACGGCATGTGCGGCGCGGGTGCGGTGGCGTCCGCGCTGCGGCACCTTCGCGGGAAGTGAGGGGTTCAGGTCAGCCGCGGGCCTTCCGGCCGGTTCCGCCCTTGCGCAGGAAGCGCTGCAGGCGGGTCCGCGGCCAGGTGTTGATCACGTCGTCCTTCGTGAGCCAGCCGCGCTGCGCCATGCCCACTCCGTAGCGCATGTTGGCCAGGTGGAGGACGGAGTGGGCGTCACTGTCGACGGCGAACTTCACGCCGTGCCGGCGGGCCCGCAGGATGTCCTCGTCGCGCAGATCGAGCCGCGCGGGATGGCCGTTGATCTCCAGGGCGGTGCCGGTGCGCGCGCACGCGGCGAAGATCTCGTCGAGGTCGGCGTCGACGGGCGGCCGCTTGCCGATGACGCGGGTGGTGGGGTGCCCGATGACGTTGACGTAGGGGTTCTCGCAGGCCCGTACGATCCGCCGGGTCAGCGCCGCACGCCCCTGGTTGAAGTGCGAGTGCACCGAGGCCACGCACAGGTCGAACCCGGCCAGGAACTCCTCCGGCCAGTCCACCTCGCCGTCCGGGTCGATGTTCAGCTCCACGCCGTGCAGCAGCCGCAGGCCCCGGCCGCCCCTGCCTCTGTAGGCGCCGTCGAGTTCCCGTACGCGGTCGCGCTGGGCCAGCATCCGTTCGTCCGTCATGCGCTGCATGACGAGGTCGGGGCCGTGGTCGGTGATCGCGTAGTAGGCGTAGCCGCGTTCCGCTGCCGCGGCGACCATCTCCTCCAGGGGGGCGAGGCCGTCGGTGAGGTCGGTGTGCGTGTGCAGGTCGCCGCGGATGTCCTGCTCCTCGACCAACTCGGGCAGCTCGTCGTGCAGCCCGGCCTCGATCTCGCCGCGGTCCTCGCGCAGGGTGGGCGGGATCCACGGCAGGCCGAGCCGCGCGTACACCTCCTCCTCGGTCTCGGAGACGATCTTCTCGTCGCTCTCGGCGTCGAAAAGGCCGTACTCGGAGAGCTTGAGCTTCTGGTGGACGGCCAGTTCGCGGGTGCGGATGTTGTGCGCCTTGGAGCCGGTGAAGTACTGCAGCGCCGCTCCCCAGGAGTCCGGCGGCACGACGCGCAGGTCGACCTGGAGGCCCTTGGTGGTGCGGATCGACGTCTTCTTGCTGCCGTGCACGATGACCTCCGAGACGTACGGCAGCTCGGTGAACGCCCGCATCAGCGGCGCGGAGGTCTCGGCCGCGGCGAGCACGTCGATGTCGCCGATGGTCTCGCGGAAGCGGCGCAGCGACCCTGCGTGGGTGCAGCGTCGACAGCCGGTCACCTTGGACAGCTCGGTGACGATGTCGTCGGCGAGGTCCGTGGCGGTGTCGAGCAGGACGCGCTCCGCGGAGGAGCGGAGGAGTTCGATGCCGTGGAGGAGGTTCTCCTCCGTCTTCGGCCCGAAGCCCTTCAGGTCGCGCAGCCGTTCGTCGTGGATGGCGTCGGCCAGTTCCTCGACGGAGGAGATGCCCAGCTCCTCGTACAGGTGGAAGGCCTTCTTCGGGCCGAGCATGGGGATGGCGGTGAGGCGGCGGACCCCGGCGGGGATCTTCGCCCGCAGCTCCTCGACGGCGGCCACGCTGCCGCTGCGGCAGTACTCGACGGTCTTCTCGGCGATCGACTTGCCGACGTTGGGGATATCCCGCAGGCCCTTGACGTCGAGGGTGGACACGTCGGTGTGGTGGCCGCCGATCGAGCGGGCGGCCTTCTCGTAGACGCGCGCCCGGTAGGCCTCGCCGCCGGTGATCGAGATGAGGTCCGCGTACTCCCGGAACAGCTCCGCGACCTCTTCGTTGGACCGGGTCATGCCTTCCGGGTGGGCAGGGAACGCCCATTCATGCATGCGGGGCCGGGCCGGTTCACGGCTTCGTGAGCGTGAACCGGCCCGGCGCCGCCTTCTCACACCTTTACGGAAGCACCCGTCCCGGCGCGTCGGTCCTGCGCACCCAGCGCGCCGACGATGTCCTCGACGCGGTCCTTCGCGTCGCCGAACAGCATCGCCGTGTTCTCCCGGAAGAACAGCGGGTTCTGAACTCCCGCGTATCCGGAGGCCATTGACCGCTTGAACACGATGACCTTGCCCGCGTTCCACACGTTGAGCACCGGCATCCCGGCGATGGGGCTGCCCGGGTCCTCGGCCGCGGCCGGGTTGACCGTGTCGTTGGCTCCGATCACGAGGACGACGTCCGTCTCGGCGAAGTCGTCGTTGATCTCGTCCATCTCCAGAACGATGTCGTACGGCACCTTCACCTCCGCCAACAGCACGTTCATGTGGCCGGGAAGCCGTCCTGCGACCGGGTGGATGCCGAACCGCACGTCCACGCCCTTCGCCCGCAGCTTCGAGGTGAGCTCCGCGACCGGGAACTGCGCCTGCGCCACGGCCATCCCGTATCCGGGCGTGATGATCACCGACCGTGCCTCGGCGAGGAGTTCGGCCACACTCTCGGCGGTGATCTCGGTGTGCTCGCCGTACTCCACATCCGAACTCGCCGGGGCCTCGATGCCGAAACCACCCGCGATCACGGACAGGAACGAGCGGTTCATGGCCTTGCACATGATGTACGAGAGGTAGGCACCCGAGGAGCCGACGAGCGCGCCGGTCACGATCAGCAGGTCGTTCTCCAGGAGGAAGCCCGACGCCGCCGCGGCCCAACCCGAGTAGCTGTTGAGCATCGACACGACGACCGGCATGTCACCGCCGCCGATCGACGCCACCAGATGCCAGCCGAGCGCGAGCGCCACCACGGTGACCGCGATCAGCAGCCACAGCGCCGGCGTGATCGTGAACCACACCGTCAGCGCGACGAACAGCACGAGCGCACCGACGTTCAGGGCGTTCTTGCCGGGCAGCATCAACGGCTTGGAGTTGATCTTCGCGGAGAGCTTCAGGTTGGCCACGATGGAGCCGGTGAACGTCACCGCCCCGATGAACACCCCGATGAACACCTCGGCGTGGTGGATGCCGAGGGTGCCGAGCGCGGCCAGGGACTCGGCCTCCGCGCCGCCCGGGTGGTTCTCGACGGCGAGGAAGCCGTTCCAGCCTACGAGGACGGCGGCGAGGCCGACGAACGAGTGCAGCAGCGCGATGAGTTCGGGCATTCCGGTCATCTCGACGCGGCGGGCCCGCTGCAGGCCTATCGCCGCGCCGATCAGCATGGCGACGGCGAGGAGGCCGAGGCCTGCGGCGCTGAGGTCGCCTGCGGCGGCGAGCACGAGCGTCGCGACCAGGGCGACTCCCATGCCGAGCATGCCGAAGGCGTTGCCGAGGCGCGCCGATTCGTGCTTGGAGAGGCCCGCGAGGGCCAGGATGAACAGCAGGGCCGCAATGAGGTAGGCCGCCTGGGCGGCGATGGTCGCAGACATCTCAACTCCTGCTGAACATGGCGAGCATCCGACGCGTCACCGCGAAGCCGCCGACGATGTTGATGGTGGCCAGAAGGATCGCCACGAACGAAAGGGCCATGACGGCGGTACTCGTCGAGTGCCCGATCTGCAGCATCGCGCCGACCACGATGATCCCGGAGATCGCATTGGTCACGGACATGAGCGGCGTGTGCAAGGCGTGGTGGACATGGCCGATCACGTAGTAGCCGATCACGATCGCGAGCACGAAGACGGTGACACGCGGCAGCAGCGCCGGCGGCGCGAACGCGGCGGCGAGGAAGAGCGCGAGCGCCCCGAAAGCCACCCCGCCGAACCGCTGCGCCGTCGTCATCGGCGCCTTCTCCGGCTGCTTCTCCGGTACGGGCTGCGCCGCGGCCGCCGGGGCCGGTGCGGCCGAGACCTGCACGGGCGGGGCCGGCCACGCCAACTCGCCTTCCCGTACGACGGTGATGGAGCGCTGGACCGGGTCGTCCCAGTCGAGTACGAGCTGCGCGTCCTGGTCCGGCGTCATCAGCTTGAGCAGGTTGACGAGGTTGGTGCCGTACAACTGCGAGGCCTGTGCGGGCAGTCGGCCCGCCAGGTCGGTGTAGCCGATGATCGTCACGCCGTTCTCCGTGACGACCTTCTCGCCCTTCACCGTGCCCTCGACGTTGCCGCCGTTGGCCGCCGCCATGTCGACGACCACCGAGCCCGGCTTCATCTCCGCCACCATCTCGGCCGTGATCAACTTGGGCGCGGGGCGGCCCGGGATCAGCGCGGTGGTGATGACGATGTCGACCTCACGGCTCTGCGCGGCGTACAGCTCGACCTCGCGCGCCTTGTAGTCGTCGCCCATCTCCTTCGCGTAACCGGTCGCCGAGACCTCGGCCTCCTGCGACTCGATGGACAGGTAATCGCCGCCCAACGACCGCACCTGCTCGGCCACTTCCGGCCGCGGATCGGTCGCCCGTACGATCGCGCCGAGCGAGCCCGCCGCGCCGATCGCCGCGAGACCGGCGACACCCGCACCCGCTACCAGGACCTTCGCGGGCGGCACCTTGCCCGCCGCCGTCACCTGCCCCGTGAAGAACCGGCCGAACTCGTGGGCCGCCTCCACCACCGCCCGATACCCGGCGATGTTGGCCATCGACGACAACACGTCCATCGACTGCGCCCGGCTGATCCGCGGCACCGCGTCCATCGACAACGCCGTGAACGGCCGACGCCCCAACTCCTCGACCATCTCGGGGTCGAAGGCCGGCGAGAACAGCGCGATCACCGTCGCCTCCGCCCGCACCCCGTCCAGCTGGGCGGGATTGGGCGCGTTCACACCGAGCACCACATCCGCCGCCGCCGCGTCGCCGATGCTCGCGCCCGCACCCTCGTACGCGCTGTCCGAGAAACTCGACGCGAGACCCGCACCCGGGTCGACGACCACCTCGTATCCCAGCTTGCGAATCTGCTCCACCGTGGCCGGCGTCGCCGCCACACGGCTCTCACCCGCCCGCGCCTCCTTGAGGACTCCGACGATCACAAGGGCTCTCCGTTCGCCGTGCCTGCCGTCATCGGCCAGCCTCCAACTCGACTAAATATGCGCATGGACGGGCGCCTGGATATGGGCTTGGACGTGCGCCCGCCGTGATCAGGACTGCGCGACCAACCTCACCCCGTGAGCGGCTCCCCGGGAAGGCTTCGGAGGCGAATGTCGTGAACACAACACCTACGGGGCGACGGCTGCGTACGGCGGCCGGCTTCTCCGCGTCTGATCCCCGGGGAGGGCGCCCCTCACACCTCGCGCTCATGTGACGTGAGCCGCCCACGGCTGCTTCTGCGCATGCGCGCCCAGCAAGGGCCGGAACGCTACTCGCGGCACGACCGGCCGGTGAGACACGATCAACTCCTCGACCGCTCGCCACCACGCCGTTCGTCACACACGCATTCCCCAGCCAGGTCCTTCAGCCAGGCGCCTCGGTCAGGTGCTTCAGCCAGGTTCTTCAGTCAGGTTCTTCAGCCAAGGGACGGGATGAACATGTACGACTACGTCATCGTCGGCGCAGGCTCCGCGGGCTGTGTGCTCGCCGCGCGCCTCTCCGAGGACCCCGACGTGCGGGTGGCCCTCGTGGAGGCCGGCGGGCCCGACACCGCTCAGGAGGTCCACGTCCCCGCCGCCTTCCCGCAACTGCTCAAATCAGGCCTCGACTGGGACCTGGACTCGGAGCCGGAGCCCGGCATCGGCGGGCGGCGCACGTACCTGCCGCGCGGCAGGATGTTCGGCGGCTGCAGCTCCATCAACGCGATGATCTACATCCGGGGCAGCCGCGCCGACTACGACGGCTGGGCCGCGTCCGGCGCCACCGGCTGGTCGTACGACGAGGTCCTGCCGTACTTCAAACGCTCCGAGGACAACGAGCGCGGCGCGGACGAGCACCACGGCACGGGCGGGCCCCTGACCGTCAGCGAGGGCAGGTCGGAGCACCCGCTCGCCACCGCGTTCGTACGGGCCGCGCAGCAGGCCGGGCACAAGGCGAACGACGACTTCAACGGCCCGTCCCAACTCGGCGTGGGGCGCTACCAGTTGACGCAGCGCGGCGGCATGCGCTGCAGCTCGGCCGTCGCCTTCCTGCACCCGGCCCTCGAACGCCCCAACCTCACGGTGCTCCCGTCGACCCGCGCGCACCGCGTGGTGGTCGAGGGCGGCCGGGCCGTGGGCGTCGAGGTGGAGCGGGGCGGGACGGTCGAGGTGGTCCGCGCCGAGCGGGAGGTGATCCTGTCCGCGGGCGCGTACGAGTCGCCGAAGCTGCTGATGCTGTCCGGGATCGGCCCGGCGGCGCTGCTGTCCGCCCTCGGCCTGGACGTCCTGCGCGACCTGCCGGTGGGCGAGGGGCTGCAGGACCACTACATGACGCTCCTGAACTTCCGTACCGACACCGAGTCGCTCGTCTCGGCCGCGACGCCGGAGAACGCAGCGCTGCTGCAGAGCGAGGGGCGCGGCCCGCTGTCTTCGAACCTCGCCGAGACCGGCGGTTTCTTCCGCAGCAGGCCCGAACTCGCCGCCGCCGACCTGCAGTTCCACGCCGCGCCGGTCCTCTTCCACCAGGAGGGCCTCGGTCCGGTGACCGAGCACGGCTTCGCGTTCGGACCGTGCGTCCTCGCCCCGACGAGCCGCGGCGCGGTGACGCTGCGCTCGCCGCGCCCGGACGCCGCGCCCCGCATCGTGCACAACTACCTGACGACGGCGGAGGACCGGGACGCGATCGTCGCCGGTATCCGCATCGCATTGGACATCGCGGCCCAGCAGGCCGTGACCGAGCACGTCACAAGGCCGTTCGATGTGCCGCCCGCCTCCGGCTCCGACGCGGACCTCCTCGCCTGGGCGCGCAGTTCCGGACAGACGCTCTACCACCCGACCTCGACCTGCGCGATCGGCTCCGTGGTCGACCCCGAGCTGCGGGTGTACGACGTGGCGGGGCTGCGCGTCGTCGACGCCTCGGTCTTCCCTTCGGTGCCGCGCGGCAACACCAACGCGCCCACGATCATGGCCGCGGAGAAGGCGGCCGACCTCATCAAGGGGGCCATGCCTGTCCAGGGAGCCGCGTGATGACCATGTCACCGCCGGCCGATCGGCTGTAGGACATCGACCGGGCCGTGGACGACCTGGCCCTGCGGCGTGAACTCCTCATGCAGCTGGGTGAGTTGACGCAGGCGCGGAACATCGCGGGCGGCGAGGGCGGGCCTCCGGGGGCGTCCCGGCCCCCGGAGCTCCTTCCCTGAGGTGGAGCTGCAGACGGTCGCCGTCCTCGCCCGCGAAGCCTCACCGGTCGCCGTCGGTACCCTCACCGTTCCCGGATACCTCGGCGCCCGCTTCTGCGCGAAACCGACTGTCAGAGGTGGTCCGTAGGGTCGTAGCCATGAACGTGACCTCATCGCGGTGGCGCGACAATCCCCGTCTCAACCAATGGCTCAGCACCCAGGAGGCGGCCTTCCCCGCCTGGCGGCAGGCCACGTCGGGGACTTGGGACTTCACCCCCGAGTCTCTCGACCGGCTCGAAGACATCCTGCTCAGCCGGTACGCCGACCACGAGGAAGCCGACGCCGCGCACGAGAGCCCCTTCATGACGGTCGCCGTCTGGTATCTGGGAGAGACCGTCCGCCGTGCCCACCCGAACGCCGTCTGGTCCTGCAGCCCCACCCCGGGCGAGGGCTCCTACGCCCGGATGAGCCCCCTGCTGACGTACGCCACGGAAACGCTCGACGAGCAGGTCCGCGAGGAGGTCGAGGAGCGCGAGGCCACGTACGACGAAGTCCTGCCGTTCCACGACCCGACCGACGACATCACGGCCCTGCACATCAGCGACGGGCACCTGCGCGAGATCCTGGACGACTACGCCGCCTTCCAGGAATTCCTGGACTCCCTTGCCTGATGACGTCCCGGACGCTCTGTTCGCCATGGCCGAGGGCGGTCTCGCGCACGCGGCGTTCAGTTGCCTCTCAACTGGCCCGCGTATTGCTGCGGTTGACGATGTGCTGCGGCGGCTCGACGCCTTCCGGAAGACGGGGGTCGGGTTCGGGGGCGCCCCATGTGGCGGCCAGCGGGAGGACGCCCGCCCAGTTACCGAGGGCGGCGTCGGGTCCCTCGCCGTCGTCGGGGCCGCCGGTGCGTATCTTCACCGACGCCTCTTCGAGGGAGAGGGCGAGCAGTGTCGTCGCGGCCAGTTCCTTGCGGTTCGGCTGCCGCGCGTAGGCCCACTGTCCGGGTGTCGCGTGCTCCGTCAGACAACGCAGGCCCGCCCACTTCTCGTCCGGGTCCGCGACGAGGCGGGGCACGCCATGGACCATCGCGCTGCGGTAGTTGACGCCGTGCTCGAACACCGACCGGGCGAGGACCAGTCCGTCCACATGCGTCACGGTCACGCACACCGCCGCCCCCGGTGAGGCGAGCAGGCTGCGGCTGGCGACGGAACCGTGGAAGTAGAGGTTCCGGCCATCGCTGCCGTAGACGGTCGGCACGACCATGGGGGTTCCGTCGATGACGACCCCGACATGGCAGATGAAGCCCGCCTCCAGAATCGCGTCGAGCTGCGCCCGGTCGAGGCTGCCCTGCTCGCGCAGCCGGCGATGACGCGTCCGGTCGGTCTCCGGGAGGGCGGACGAGAGCTGATCGTTGGTCATGTCGACTCTTTCGCAAGCGAGTTGGGCGTGAGTGGCGGCACAAGGTGGGGCCGCCAGCGACCCAACACCTACGCTAACGATATTCGCGGCGCCAGCGCCACCAAACTGCGAAATCAGTTGCCCGAATGGGTCATTGGTTCGGAAACACTTGTCGAGCGACTTCGGTGCGCGCCAGAGTCGCGATCGACAACGGCGCGTGCCGCCCGTTCAGGAGCCGACCGCGGCGGCCTGGTCCTGCAGTTCGCGCAATACGAGGCGCAGCAGCGGGTGTTGCTCGCTGCCTCGCCGGACCGCCGTGTATACGCGCCGCTGGGGGCGGAAGTCGCCGACCGGGCGGGTGGCGGCGCCGCCGAAAGCGATGCCGTGGAGCGCGGAGCGAGGCACCAGGGCCACGCCCGCGCCGGCGGAGACGAGGGCACACACCGCGCGGGAGTCGTCGGCCAGGCACTCGACCTGAGGCTGGAAGCGGGCCTCTTCGCAGGCGCGCATGACGACGTCGTGGACCGGATTGCCGGGCCACGGTGTGATCCACGGATCGTCGCTCAGGTCGGCCAGGTTCACCTCCGGGGCGTCCGCCAGCGGGTGACCGGACGGCAGCACGACGTCGAACGGCTCCCCGTACAACGGCTCACGCAACAGCTGCTCACTGCTCTGACCTGTGGTGTCCTGGTGTTCCACCGACAGGGCGATGTCGACCGCGCCGTCGATGAGGAGACGCTGGCTCGCACGCCCTTCCGCGTCCTTCACCCGGATCCGCACCTGCGGAACGCGGTCCCGCAGCGCCGCCACCGCCGGGGCCACCACCTCAGTGATCGCACTCGCGAATGCGGCAATGGCCACCTCTCCGGCCAGTCCCGCCGCGCAGGCGGCCATATCCGCCTCGGCCTCCTCCAGCTGCGCGGCGATCTTCGTCGCGTGGGCGGCGAGGACCGCGCCCGTGGGAGTCAGCCGAACGGTGCGCCCGCGCCGCTCCAGGAGAACCTGCCCGACCTCCGCTTCGAGCGCGGCGAGCTGCTGCGAGGCAGCCGACGGGGACAGGTAGAGGGCGTGGGCCGCGGCGGTGACGGTGCCGTGCTCGGCCAGAGCCCGCAGCACTCGGAGCCTTCGTGGATCGATCACGTACGGCAGTACAGCAGAAGTCTGTCCGTGAAGCAGAGCTTCACAGGCGATCCGCGGAAACAGCGATGGACTTCACAGCGGCGACGCTCCAGAGTTGTCCCCCGTGAAGCCACCGGCGACGACCGCCGCCGCCGGCACGTTCACGCCACGTCGTCCTTCGCCGCCCTGATCCGCGCGTTTCGCCGTCCCTCATCGCTAAGGAACTGCTGTGCCCATGACTGCCGACCATCGCCGCGAGCACGACCTGCTCGGCGACCGGGACGTGCCCGCCGACGCGTACTGGGGCATCCACACCCTGCGCGCCCGGGAGAACTTCCCCATCACGGGCACGGCGATCTCGGCGTACCCCCACCTGATCGACGCCCTCGCGGCGGTCAAGGAAGCCGCGGTCCGCGCCAACGAAGAGCTCGGGCTGCTCCCCGCGGACAAGGCCGACGCCATCGCCGCCGCCTGCCGGGAGATCCGGGACGGCAAGCTGCACGACCAGTTCGTCGTCGATGTGATCCAGGGCGGCGCCGGCACCTCGACGAACATGAACGCCAACGAGGTGATCGCCAACCGGGCCCTGGAGATCCTGGGCCACGCCAAGGGCGACTACCGGCATGTGCACCCCAATGAGGACGTCAACCTCAGCCAGTCCACCAACGACGTCTACCCGACCGCCCTCAAGGTCGCCACGATCAGCGCGGTGCACGGGCTGCTCGACGCGATGGCGGTCCTGCGCGACGCCTTCGCCGCCAAGGCGGAGGAGTTCCGCGACGTCCTGAAGATGGGCCGCACCCAGCTCCAGGACGCGGTGCCCATGACGCTCGGCCAGGAGTTCTCGACGTACGCGGTGATGCTGGAGGAGGACCGCAGCCGGCTTGCCGAGGCCGCGCTGCTCGTGCACGAGATCAACCTCGGAGCGACCGCCATCGGCACCGGCCTGAACGCCCCCGCGGGTTACGCCGAAGCAGCCCGTAGGCATCTCGCCGCCCTCACCGGGCTGCCGTTGGTGACCGCCGCCAACCTCGTCGAGGCCACCCAGGACTGCGGTGCGTTCGTGCAGATGTCCGGTGTGCTCAAGCGCATCGCCGTCAAGCTCTCCAAGAGCTGCAACGACCTGCGGCTGCTGTCCTCCGGGCCGCGCGCCGGGCTCGCGGAGATCAACTTGCCGCCGGTGCAGGCGGGTTCGAGCATCATGCCCGGCAAGGTCAATCCGGTGATCCCCGAGGTCGTGAACCAGGTCGCCTTCGAGGTGATCGGCAACGACGTCACCATCACGATGGCCGCCGAGGCGGGACAGCTCCAGCTCAACGCCTTCGAGCCGGTCATCCTGCACTCCCTCTCGGAGAGCATCACCCACCTGGGTGCCGCCTGCCGCACACTGGCCGAACGGTGCGTGTCCGGCATCACCGCCAACACCGAGGCGCTGCGCGCGAGCGTCGAGAACTCCATCGGCCTGGTCACCGCGCTCAACCCGCACATCGGCTACACGGCCGCCACCGACATCGCCAAGGAAGCGCTCGCCTCCGGCCGCGGCGTCGCCGAACTCGTCCTGGAGAAGGGCCTGCTCCCCGCGGACCGGCTCACCGACCTGCTCCGCCCCGCCGGCATCGCCGGCACGGGACCGGCCCCCGCCGAGACGGGACCGGCCCTCGCCGGGACGACCGCCTGACGCCGGTCACGGGCCGGGCCCGCATCACCGGCTGATCCCGCGTAACCGGCCGCCCCCGAATCACCAGCCGACCCCAACTGACGGGCGAGACAAGCCCAGTGGAGGAATGCAGCCATGGCAACGGCGCCCAGCGTCTCGTATTCGATGACCGTGCGGCTGGAGGTTCCCGCCGGGGGCACCGCCGTCAGCCGGCTCACCACTGCCGTGGAGTCCTCCGGCGGTTCC
>NZ_JASCIQ010000028.1 GCF_029968035.1 Streptomyces cavernicola
CACGTGGGTGGGCCCTATGTGGGCGGGCCACATGTGGTCACTTCACCCGCAAGAGTGCCGAAAGCCGATCGACTCCGCCGGTTCACGACGATGGTCTTGCCCAGGACTGTGACGCGGCTTACGTTCGTGACTCCACGCTCGGCTCTACGGGCGTAGAGGCTCGGAAGCTTGGAAGCTTTATCGGCGGGTCTGTCGAAGGAGCAGCTCATGGCGCACGTCGTACGCGCGGCCCTCGTCCAGGCGACCTGGACGGGCGACACCGAATCCATGATCGCCAAACATGAGGAGCACGCCCGGGAGGCCGCCCGGCAGGGCGCGAAGGTCATCGGGTTCCAGGAAGTCTTCAACGCCCCCTACTTCTGTCAGGTCCAGGAGGCCGAGCACTACCGCTGGGCCGAGCCCGTGCCCGACGGCCCGACCGTGCGCCGGATGCGGGAGCTCGCGCGCGAGACCGGCATGGTGATCGTCGTCCCGGTCTTCGAGGTCGAGCAGTCCGGCTTCTACTTCAACACCGCCGCCGTGATCGACGCCGACGGCAGCTACCTCGGCAAGTACCGCAAGCACCACATCCCGCAGGTCAAGGGCTTCTGGGAGAAGTACTACTTCAAGCCGGGCAACCTCGGCTGGCCGGTCTTCGAGACCGCCGTCGGCAAGGTCGGCGTGTACATCTGCTACGACCGGCACTTCCCGGAGGGCTGGCGCCAACTCGGCCTGAACGGCGCACAGTTGGTCTACAACCCGTCGGCCACCTCGCGCGGCCTCTCCGCGTACCTGTGGCAGCTGGAGCAGCCCGCGGCGGCCGTCGCCAACGAGTACTTCATCGCCGCGATCAACCGCGTCGGCCAGGAGGAGTACGGCGACAACGACTTCTACGGCACCAGCTACTTCGTCGACCCGCGCGGCCAGTTCGTCGGCGAGACCGCGAGCGACAAGACCGAGGAACTCGTCGTGCGCGACCTGGACTTCGACCTCATCGACGAGGTCCGCACCCAGTGGGCGTTCTACCGAGACCGCAGGCCCGACGCCTACGACGGGCTGGTGCAGCCGTGACCGACCTCTACCAGCGCCACCGCGCGGTCATGCCCGACTGGCTCGCGCTCTACTACGAGGACCCCATCGAACTCACCCATGGTGAGGGCCGACATGTGTGGGACGCACACGGCAACAAGTACCTCGACTTCTTCGGCGGCATCCTCACCACCATGACCGCGCACGCCCTGCCCGAGGTCACCAAGGCCGTCAGCGACCAGGCCGCGCGCATCATCCACTCCTCGACGCTCTACCTCGACCGCCCGATGGTCGAACTCGCCGAGCGCATCGCCCAGTTGTCCGGCATCCCGGACGCCCGGGTCTTCTTCACCACCTCCGGCACCGAGGCCAACGACGCGGCCCTGCTGCTCGCCACCGCGCACCGCCGCTCCAACCAGATCCTGGCGATGCGCAACAGCTACCACGGCCGCTCCTTCTCGGCCGTGTCGATCACCGGCAACCGCGGCTGGTCGCCCACCAGCCTCTCGCCGCTGCAGACCCTGTACGTCCACGGCGGCGTCCGCGGCCGCGGCCCGTACGCGCAGCTGTCCGACGCCGAGTTCATCGACGCCTGCGTGGCCGATCTGGAGGACATGCTCGGCCAGACCCGCGGCGTCGCCGCCCTGATCGCCGAACCCATCCAGGGCGTCGGCGGCTTCACCTCCCCGCCCGACGGCCTGTACGCCGCGTTCCGCGAAGTCCTGCAGCGGCACGGCATCCTGTGGATCGCGGACGAGGTGCAGACCGGCTGGGGCCGTACCGGCGAGCACTTCTGGGGCTGGCAGGCGCACGGCCGGAACGGGCCGCCGGACATCCTCACCTTCGCCAAGGGCATCGGCAACGGCATGTCCATCGGCGGCGTCGTCGCCCGCGCCGAGGTCATGAACTGCCTCGACGCCAACTCCATCTCCACCTTCGGTGGCTCCCCGGTCACCATGGCGGCGGGCCTCGCCAACCTCACGTACCTCCTGGAGCACGACCTGCAGGGCAACGCGCGGCGCGTCGGCGGACTGCTCCTGGAGCGGCTGCGGGCGATCGGCGCGAGCACCGAGCACGTACGGGAAGTGCGCGGGCGCGGCCTGATGATCGGCGTCGAACTGGTCAGGCCGGGCACCGACGAGGCCGACCCGCAGGCGGCGACCGCCGTCCTGGAGGCCGCCCGCGAAGGCGGACTCCTCATCGGCAAGGGCGGCGGCCACAACACCAGCGTCCTGCGGATCGCCCCGCCCCTGTCCCTGACGGTCGCCGAGGCCGAGGAGGGCGCCGCCGTACTCGAACACGCCCTGCGCGGCCTGTAGTTCAGCCCCACCGCCCGTTTGCGACCTGCGAGGGGAAGCCATGAGCACCCGCACCCTGATCCGCGGCGGACTCGTCGTCACCGCCGCCGACGAGACCCACGCGGACGTCCTGATCGAGGACGGCCGGATCGCCGCCCTCGCGGCCCACGGCAGCGAACAGGCCGCCTCCTGGACCGCCGACCGCGTCATCGACGCCACCGACAAGTACGTGATCCCGGGCGGCGTCGACGCCCACACGCACATGGAGCTGCCCTTCGGCGGCACCTTCGCCTCCGACACCTTCGAGACCGGCACCCGCGCCGCGGCCTGGGGCGGCACCACCACGATCGTGGACTTCGCCGTGCAGAGCCAGGGCCGCTCCCTGCGCGAGGGGTTGGACGCCTGGTACGCGAAGGCCGACGGCAAGTGCGCCATCGACTACGCCTTCCACATGATCCTCTCCGACGTCAACGAGTCGACGCTCAAGGAGATGGACCGCCTCGTGGAGGAGGGCATCACCTCGTTCAAGCTGTTCATGGCCTACCCCGGCGTCTTCTACAGCGACGACGGCCAGATCCTGCGTGCCATGCAGCGCTCCGCGGGCAACGGCGGGCTGATCATGATGCACGCCGAGAACGGCATCGCCATCGACGTACTCGTCGAACAGGCCCTGCAGCGCGGCGAGACCGACCCCCGCTACCACGGCGAGGTGCGCAAGGTCCTCCTCGAAGCCGAGGCCACCCACCGCGCCATCCAGCTCGCCCGCGTCGCCGGCGCCCCCCTCTACGTCGTGCACGTCTCCGCCGAGGAGGCCGTCGCCGAACTCGCCGCCGCCCGCGACAAGGGCCTCCCTGTCTTCGGCGAGACCTGCCCGCAGTATCTGTTCCTGTCCACGGACAACCTCGCCGAGCCGGACTTCCACGGCGCCAAGTACGTCTGCTCCACCCCGCTGCGCCCCCGCGAACACCAGGCGGCCCTCTGGCGCGGCCTGCGCACCGACGACCTGCAGGTGGTGTCCACGGACCACTGCCCGTTCTGCTTCGTCGGCCAGAAGGAGCTGGGCCGCGGCGACTTCTCCAAGATCCCCAACGGCCTTCCCGGGGTGGAGAACCGCATGGACCTCCTCCACCAGGCCGTCGTCGACGGCCACATCTCCCGCCGCCGCTGGATCGACATCGCCTGCGCGGCCCCGGCCCGCATGTTCGGCCTGTACGGCAAGAAGGGCACGCTCGCCCCCGGCGCCGACGCGGACGTCGTCGTCTACGACCCGACGGCCGAGCAGACCCTCTCCGCCGAGACCCACCACATGAACGTCGACTACTCCGCGTACGAGGGCAAACGTATCCGCGGCCAGGTGGAGACGGTCCTCTCCCGCGGCGAAGTCGTCATCGACCGGCGCGAGTTCACCGGACGCGCGGGGCACGGGCACTACACGCCGCGCGGGACCTGCCAGTACCTGAACCACTAGAGCGACTCGAAACAACTAGGAGGCCAGCGCATGGACTTCGGACTCGTCCTGCAGACCGATCCCCCTGCCGCGCAGGTCATCAGCCTCATGAAACGTGCCGAGCGGAACGGCTTCCGGTACGGGTGGACGTTCGACTCCGCCGTGCTCTGGCAGGAGCCGTTCGTCATCTACAGCCAGATCCTGGCCAACACCCGGCGGCTGATCGTCGGCCCGATGGTCACCAACCCGGCCACCCGTACCTGGGAGGTGACCGCGTCCACATTCGCCACGCTCAACGACATGTACGGCAACCGCACGGTCTGCGGCATCGGGCGGGGCGACAGTGCGATGCGGGTCGCGGGGCGGCCGCCGAACACCCTCGCCCGGGTCAGCGCCGCGATGAAGGTGATCCGCGCCCTCGCCTCCGGCCAGGAGGCCGACCTCGGCGGGGGCACGACCGTCCACTTCCCCTGGGCGGGGCAGGACGCGCGGCTGCCCGTGTGGATGGCGGCGTACGGGCCCAAGGCGCTGAAGATGGCGGGGGAGGAGGCCGACGGGTTCATCCTGCAGCTGGCCGACCCGTATCTGACGCGGACCATGGTGCAGGCCGTGCGGGACGCCGCGGCCGCCGCGGGCCGGGACCCGGGCGAGGTCACCGTCTGCGTCGCGGCCCCCGCGTACCTCACCGAGGACGACTCGGCCGAGTCCCTGGCGCACGCGCGCGAACAGTGCCGCTGGTTCGGCGGCATGGTCGGCAACCATGTGGCCGACCTGGTCGCCAAGTACGGCGCCCACTCCGACCTGGTCCCGGAGGCGCTCACCGACTACATCAAGGCCCGCGAGGGATACGACTACGCGCACCACGGCCGGGCCGACAACCCCGACACCGCCTTCGTACCGGACGACATCGTCGACCGCTTCTGCGTCATCGGGACCGCCGAGCAACACATCGCCAGAATGCGGGAGTTGAAGGACCTGGGCGTCGACCAGTTCGCGCTGTACGCCATGCACGACGCCCGGGAGCGGGTCATCGACGGGTACGGGAGCTCGGTCATCCCCGCTTTGCGTGGCTAGTACACCCTTGATTTCCGGGGGAACTCGGCCTAGCCTCGCGGCAACTTGCCGTTCACCCCGCAGCGGGAGAGCACCGGAGCAGCCAGCCCCGGGCGCCGAAGGAGCAACACCTCCCCGGAAACTCTCAGGCATCCCTACCGCGCGGGCAGGCAACTCTGGAAAGCAGGCGTTGCGGCGTCTCGCCCACGGTGCAAGCGGCCTCAGGACCGTGAAGCTCTCAGGCTCGATGACAGAGGGGGAGGCTCACTTCGCAGCACGGGTAACCGGCCCGTGCTCGACCTGCGAGGAGCCCCCGATGGCTGTTCCGATGCCCGAGCCGTGGCCACCGCCCGCCCGCCCGACGGCGGCGGGCTGATCTCCTGCTTTCTCCTGCTTTCTGCTGCTTTCTCCGGCCCGAGCGGCCTCAAGGCCTGCCCCGAGCGGGCCGAACTCCCCTGTGGAACGAGTGTGTAGAGTGCGCGCCCGCATGCGCGCGAGATCAGTGAGGTTCGTCCATGCACGACAGCAGTGACTCCGGTTCGACCGCGACGGCGGTGTCAGGCGGTGGCGGCGGCTCCGGCACGGCGGGCGCCCCGGCCACGGCCGGCGAAGGCCCCCAGCTCGACCGGCAGTTGTCCAACCGGCACATCCAGCTCATCGCGATCGGCGGTGCGATCGGCACCGGCCTGTTCATGGGCTCGGGCAAGACGATCTCCCTCGCCGGCCCCTCGGTGATCTTCGTCTACATGATCATCGGCGCGATGCTGTTCTTCGTCATGCGCGCCATGGGCGAACTGCTCCTGTCCGACCTGCGGTACAAGTCCTTCGCCGACTTCGCCTCCGACCTGCTCGGCCCGTGCGCGGGCTTCTTCACCGGCTGGACGTACTGGTTCTGCTGGATCGTCACCGGTATCGCCGACGTCGTGGCGATCTCCGGATACGTCGCCTTCTGGTGGGACGACGCCCCGCTGTGGATCCCCGCGCTCGCCGCGGTCGTCGTGCTCATCGGGCTCAACCTGCCCACGGTGAAGGCGTTCGGCGAGACCGAGTTCTGGTTCGCGCTGATCAAGATCGTCGCGATCGTGTCGCTGATCGTCGTCGGCCTCGTCATGGTGTTCAAGGGCTTCGAGTCCACCAGCGGCGCCACCGCGAGCTTCGCCAACCTCTGGAACGACGGCGGCTTCTTCCCGACCGGGCCCATGGGCTTCGTGGCCGGCTTCCAGATCGCCACCTTCGCGTTCGTCGGCATCGAGCTCGTCGGCACCACCGCCGCCGAGACCAAGGACCCGGAGAAGAACCTCCCCAAGGCCATCAACTCGATCCCCGTGCGCGTGATGCTCTTCTACGTCGTCGCCCTCGTCGTGATCATCTCGGTCACGCCCTGGCGGCAGATCAACGCCGACAAGAGCCCGTTCGTCGTGATGTTCACGCTCGCAGGCCTCGCCGTCGCCGCCTCGGTGATCAACTTCGTCGTCCTCACCTCGGCCACCTCGTCCGCCAACTCCGGCATCTACTCCACGTCCCGGATGGTCTACGGCCTGGCCCACGAGGGCGACGCGCCCGCCTCGTTCGGCAAGTTGAGCTCGCGCCGGGTGCCGGTCAACGCGCTGCTGCTCTCCGGGGTGTTCCTGCTCGGCGGCGTCGTCATGGTGGCGATCGGCGGCTCGATCATCGAGGCGTTCACGCTGGTGACGACGATCTCCTCGGTGTGCTTCATGTTCATCTGGACGATGATCCTGATCAGCTACATCGTCTACCGCCGTCGCCGCCCGCACCTGCACGAGGCCTCGAAGTTCAAGATGCCCGGCGGCGTCGCCATGTGCTACGTGGTGTTCGCGTTCTTCGCGTTCCTGATCTGGGCGTTCACGCAGAAGGAAGACACCCTGCAGGCGCTCCTGGTCACCCCGGTCTGGTTCCTGGTCCTCGCCGTCGCATGGCTGGCCATGGGCCGCAGCCGCGCCCGCCAGGCCGCCGCCGAGCCGGCGTCGACGTCGGTCGAGAAGGACTGACACAACACCGGTACGCGGCAGTACGCGTACGAGTGCGCGTACGAGGAGACGGCGGCGGTCAGCGCGACCGCCGCCGTCTGCCGCAGCTTCAGTGCATCTCGAAGACCGGACCCCGCGGAGTGAACGGCAGACGGGCCCCGCGCGGCAGCAGGAAGGCGTGCTCGCGCCGCACCCGCAGAACGTCGCAGGCTCCGTCGGTGATCAGCAGCACCGGAGCGCCCGGCGGGAAGTCCTCGGCCGCGAGCAACAGCTCCACCCCGGGTTGCAGCACGGTCCCGCCACGGCCCCGCACCCGCACCCGGTTCGCGATCTCGGTGGCCGGCAGGTAGCCCGCGTCGAAAGGCGCCGCGTCGCAGAAGACCACCCGGGCCGCCGGCACGTCACGTGACTCGGCGTACGAGGCGATCGCGCCCAGCGCCTTGCCGAGGAGCCGCCGGTCCATGGAGCCGGAGGTGTCAAGGACCACCCCGAAAGTGCAGCGCTCCAGCTCATCGGGCGGGAAGTACCGTCCCGCGCGCGGGATATGGGGGGTGGATGCCTGCCGGCGGGCGGGGCGGGCGAAGCTGCGCAGCGGCTCCGGACGGGGCACGTACTCGTCGAACCAGCGGGCGAGCCGCACGTCCCAGGGCAGTGGAGGATGGGCGAGCGCCTGGATCTCCTCCACGAGTCCGGCGGGCAGCGCCCCGCGCCTGCGGTCGTGCAGGTCGAAGCCCTGGAGCAGGCCACGCTGGTAGAACTCGTCCAGGTCGACGTAGTCCGCCGGGGCGCCGGAGTGCGGCAGCGGCTCGTCCAGGACGTCGCCGCGGCCCTTGCCGCGCAGGGTGGCGAGGCGGCGCTTGCGGCGGGCGTCGGTGGTGATCCGGTCGTACACCTCCTCGGCGGACAGACCGGCCAGCTCCGGGTCGTGCAGCACCCCCTCCGGCATCTCACCGACGCCCATCTCCAACAGCCAGCCGTTGATCACGTAGTCGCAGGCGACGTTGAAGAGGTACGGGTCGCGGGCGCCGCGGCGGTCGGCGTGACGCAGGGCGGCGTGCAGCATCTCGTGCGCCAGGATGAACCGCCACTCCTCCTCGGTGTGCGTGCGCCGGGGGTTGACGTAGATCTCGCCGACGGCGGCGTTCACCGCGGCCACCGAGATCTGGTGGGTGCGGGCCAGGTCCGCGTCCGCGATCACCGTCATCCCCGAGGCGATGCCGCCCAGGAGCGGATACGAGGAGACGAACCAGTCGAGCGCCCGGTCCCACGGGCCCTTGGGGGCGCCGTCTGGTCCGCGGCCTGCGGCGTTCATCGCGGTCGAGATCCTGCGCGTCAGCGCACGGGCGAACACCTCCCGCCAGTCCTCGGGGTCCCGGCCGTACGGCCAGGGTTCCAGGCGCTGGTCGGGCTCCGGCCCACCCACCCCGCAGTGCGCGAAGCGCTCCGGGATGCCGTCGCGGCGGAAGCGCTCAGCGAGCTGTTCCTCGTCCCCGCCCGGAAACGACTCCGGAAGCTCGAACGGCGGGCGGCCCACCGGGAACGACTGCTGGAAACGGTTCACCACCACGCAGCGGGCCGCCAGCTCGTAGCGGTCCGGCTGCACCCGGGCGCCCCGGGCCGCCGGCACATGGCCGAAGCCCAGGTGCAGCAGACAGTGTGCGAGGACCCAGGCCCACTCGCTGGGTTCGGCCAACCGCTTCGGGTTCACATGGACGCAGCCGTCGGACTCCACCAGCGCCCAGCCGTCCTTCGGGGCGACGTGGCAGCCGTAACGGCAGAAGTCCGCGTCGAGTGAGTTGAGGGCGGCGTCACGGCGGACGATGTCCAGGCCGCGCCGGTAGTTGGCCTCGATGAGGGGGTCGGGACGGGGTGGTTGCCGTCGTGGGCCCCTGCCGCGTGCGGGCCCGCTCACCGGCGGGCCTCCACGAGCCGGGGCATGTCGCGGGCGGCCTCCACCAGGAACCAGGCGGGCAGCACCGGGTTGCCGTCCTCGTCGTCCGCGATCACCGTCTGCGCGACCTCGACCGATACCTCGGCGAGCTGCACAAGGAGGGCTTGCGCCCGGTACGCGGTCTGCCGTACGGAGGGCGAGGCGTGCTCCTTGTTCGCCGGAAGCTCCTTGATCAGCCGACCGCGGAAAGACTCGGCGAGGTAGTAGAGCAGGTCGCGGTCCTGCACGCGGTTCGGCCATCGGGCATCGCCCTTGATGATCGCGTCGATGCCGAACTCACTCCGCACGATCTTGACGTAACCGCAGAACGCCGAGGCGTGGGACGGGGTGAGCGTGCCATGGGCGAGGACCTTGAGCGTGTCCTCGTCCAACGCAGGGCCGAAGGACTGGATCGCGTCCGAGAGCATGTGCCAGGAGCGCGGGGTGGAGAACGGCTCCTCCGTCTTCGGCGGTTTGGACCACAGGTGGTGCGGACGGTCGGTCAGGTAGTCGGTCACCCACGGGTGGATGCCGGCCCCGGCCGCCCAGCTCAGCCAGTGCTTGGGCGACGCCTGGAGATGGACGTGGGTGAGCCGGTTGACCAGAGCGGACGCCAGCGGGCGGGCGAGGGCGTTGTCGGTGGAGCGGTTGCCGGCGCCGATGACGATGCTGCCCTTGGGGAGTTCGTAGTTCCCGATACGGCGGTCCAGGATCAGCGAGTAGAACGCCTTCTGCACATCGGGTGTCGCCGCGTTCAGCTCGTCCAGGAACAGGCAGTACGGCTCATCGCGGGCGATCACCTCGGGCGGACAGAACACCGAGCGGCCGTCCCGGATCTGCGGTACGCCGATGAGGTCCTCAGGGGCCAACTGGGTGCCGAGGAGGCTCACGCACTCCAGGCCGAGCGAATCGGCGAACTGCCGTACCAGCGAGGACTTTCCGATGCCGGGCGCGCCCCAGAGGAACACGGGGCGGACGGTGGCCAGGCCGAGCAACAGCTCGGGCACCTGGGCCGGGTTCACGGCGACGGCGGCCTGCACGGGCGGATCAGCTCCTGGAAGGGTCGGGTGACGGCGGCCGAGAACAGCTCCAACTCCTGGAGCGTCGGGCGCTGTTCATGATCTACGGCTGATGGAGACGCCGCATCCGACTTTCGCGGTTCCGAGGGCCATGGGTAGATCCTTGGGCTCACCTGCCGTCAGGCCGAGGGGGAGTACGGGCAGGAGAGGACGGCGGCGGTCGTCACGACCGTCGCCGTCTGCCGTGTCCGGCCGGTCGGCGGCTGGTGGCCGCGTACAGCACGAGCGCCGTCACCAGGCCGACCGCCCAGCCATAGTCCGCGAGCGGGCGCAGCGCGGGGATCAGGCCGTCCTCGGGGAACGGGCCCTTGCCGGGCGCGGAGTGCGAACCGCCCACGGCGAGCAGTCCGCCGACGCCGAAGGCGAGCAGGGCCCGCCAGTTCCAGCCGCCCGCGTACCAGTACGGGCCGTGCCGGTCGTAGAGCCCCGCCAGGTCCAGGGCGGTGCCGCGGACGAGCCAGTAGTCGGCGATCATCACCCCGGCCACCGCGCCGAGCAGGCCGCCGACGACGCCGAGCCACGTGAAGATGTACAACTCGGGCGTCGCGGTCAGCTTCCACGGCATCACGAGGACCCCGACGACACCCGTGATCAGTGCCCCCGTACGGAAGTTCACGACCTTCGGCAGCAGGTTCGACAGGTCGTACGCGGGCGACACCACGTTGGCCGCGATGTTCACGGAGATCGTCGCGATCAGGACCGTGACCAGGGCGAAGAGCAGCCCGAAGACGTTGTCGGTCTTCGCCGCGAGCTGTACGGGGTCCCAGACCGGAGCCCCGTACACCACCTGCGAGCCGGAGGTGACGAGGACGGAGAGCAGCGCGAAGGCCGTCATGGTGGTGGGCAGGCCGAGCGACTGGCCCCAGACCTGGGCCCGTTGGCCCTTGCCGAAGCGGGTGAAGTCGGGGATGTTCAGGGACAGCGTCGACCAGAAGCCGATCATCCCCATCAGCGCGGGGAAGAACACCGGCCAGAAGTCCGCGCCCCAGCCCAGCTTCGACGGCTGGTCGAGCAGCGGGCCGAAGCCGCCGGCCTTCACCGTGATCCACACGAGCAGCGCCACCGCGCCGACGAGTACGAACGGGGCCGCCCAGTTCTCGAAACGGCGCAGCGCCTGCATCCCCCGGTAGATGATGGCCAGTTCGAGCGCCCAGAAGAGCACGAAGCAGAGCCACAGCGTCCACGGGTGGCCGCCGATCTCCGTGGCGGTGGTCCAGCCGCCGAACACCTTGCCCAGGAGCAGGAAGACGCCCTGCCCGCCGATCCACGTCTGGATGCCGAACCAGCAGCAGGCCACGGCGGCGCGAAGCAGCGCGGGCAGGTTGGCGCCCCGGAGCCCGAACGAGGCCCGTACGACGACCGGGAACGGAATGCCGTACTTCGGTCCCGCGTGCCCGGTGAGCAGCATCGGGAGCAGCACGATCACATTGGCGAGGGCGATGACGAGCACCGCCTGCTTCCAGTCCATGCCGAGCGCGACGAGGCCGGAGGCGAGCGTCCACGACGGGATGTTGTGGGCCATGCCGATCCACAGGGCCGTGTAGTTGTAGACGCCCCAGGTGCGGCGCTCCATCGGCACCGGCAGCAGGTCGCCGTTGGCGAACCGCGGATCGTCGAGGGTCACGCCCTCGGCGAGCGACACCCGCCCGTCGGGGTGCGTGCGTTGGGTGACCGGCGTCGCGCCGGGCGCGGATGGAACCGTCGATGACATCGTGCCCTCGCTCTGCTGAGTCCGTCGGATACGTCAGATACGTCGGATGCGCCGGGAGAGTCGGAAGAGGGGCGAAGCGGGTGCCGTCGTGCGGGTGGGGGAGGACTCTACAGATCCGGGGCGGGTTGCGGGAGTGGTTGTGCGTATACCTGGGTGCCGGGGCGGTGTAGGCGGACACACCGGTACGAGCCCGGTGTTTCGGGCACTGTCGAAAGGCGTGGAGGTGGAGGCGCACCGGCCTCTACGGTCGGCGACGACATCAGGGGGAACACGGATCGGAGAAACATGAAGCGCAGGGCGCTCACCTTTCTGGCGGCGACGGCGGCCGCGGCCGGGGCACTGACCACCACGCAGGCCCAGGCCGGACCGGCCGAGACCCACAACTACAAGGCGAAGACGGCGAAGTTGGACGGGGCCAAGGCCACCTGTGACCTGGTCACCTGGGGTGCTCTGCAGGACCACGCCCGGCTGACCTGCAAGGTCAAGGACACCGAGGCCGACGGGTATCAGCCCTACGTGGTGTGGCGCCAGGACGGCTTCGGCGAGGTCGACTTCGGCTACAACAGCGAGGGCGCCGGCCACACCATCACGGCGTCGGACGCGCGGGTGAACCTTGACGCGGGCTTCCAGAAGATCTGGTTCAGGACCTGCATGACCACCCTGGGCTGGGACGACTGCAGCAACGAGAAGTCGTGGAAGGTGAAACGGTAGGGCTCGTCAGGGATGTTCCGGGAGCGCGGTGACCGCCGCTCGGGCCGCCCGTACGGCACCGTCGCGCATCTTCTCCGCCTTCGGCGCGGACTGGGACTCGAAGTCGCTGCCGGTGTACGTGACCGTCACCAGGGCGTTGCCGGAGCGGACGACCAGCTTGGCCTCGCGGCTCTGCTGGTCGTCCTTCTCGCTCAGCCTCATGACGACGGCGGCCTGCTCGCCGAGCCCCTCCACGGCCTCGGCGGCGCCGCCCGCGCGCGTGGCGAACGCGGAGCGGGCGGCGGCCGCCGAATCCCGCAGGTCGTAGCCGACGTCGAGCCAGCGGTAGTCGTACCCCTTCAGGGCGCTCCACGAGCAGGTCCGGCGGCGCTCCGGGTCGGTGAGCCGCAGTTCCTTGCCGTCGTGGTCCGCGTCCGGCACGAGAGCGTCGACCGTGTCGGCCGGCAGCGCCTCGCAGGGCGCGGGCGGCTTGTCGTACGCCTGCTCGTCCTCGGTCACCTCGGCGGCCTTGGGCTCGGCGGCGATCGCCGGGCGGTCCTCCTCCTCCGGTGCGAGCGGGCCGCTCGTCCAGGCCCAGCCCGCCGTGGCCAGGGCGGCGACGGGCAGCAGCCGTGCGGCGAGCAGCAGCGGCAGGGAACGCACGGTCGGCCTCCTCGTGCGGCGGGACGCGGTCGATCGGTGGGGTGCATCGATGCCTGCATCGGCGATGCGTATCAGCGATGCGTATCAGCGATGCGTATCGGTGAGGTGTGAGGCACGAGAGTGTCACATGGGAAGCGGTACGGGATAGGGGCGTCGGGCCGAAACCTACGGACGGGTACGGCCCGCAGCGGGAACGCCCGTCCAGGCGGCCGCGAGGGCCCGCTCCACCCGCTCCACAGCCAGGAACGCCCCGTACGCCACCAGGTGCACGAGGCAGTGGTCCGTGTGCGGCGGCGTCAGCCAGGCCGCGACGTCCTCCTCCGTGATCCGGTACGGGGCGAGGGCCGCGAGCACCGCGAGGCGTGCCCCCGGACGGTCCGCGCCGGGCAGCTCGGGCCAGTGGAGCGGGGGATGAGCGCCGTCCCAGCCGTCGACCGTCCCCCTGACCAGGGCCTGGTCCTCCTCGCTCAGCAGTCCGGCCCCCATCGAGGCGGCCGCGCGCAGGGCCTCGTAGGCGGGAGCGACGGGGGTGCCTGCGGCCCAACTCGGGGCGTTCGAAGGCTGGTTGGGGTCGGACTGCGGTGTGGGCGGCAGGAAGCGGAGGCTCGCGCCCGGCTCCGGGGTGCGCCGCATGGCCTGCGCGAGGGCCTCGCCCGCCGGGCTGCGCAGCACGTCCTGCGGGCGTACGCCCTCCGGCATCAACTCGTCGTGGAGCAGGGCCGATGCGATGCGGTTGATGAAGTGGAACGCGAGCACGGTGCCGATGTACCCGGCTGCGTCCGCCGCCGCGAACGGGACCTGCGCCAATTCGGGCGCGCCCGGCGTGCGCGACGCCTGCGCCCAGGCCAGCACGCGCGCGTGCTGCACGGTTTCGGGTACGCCGCCCCCGGTCACCGTGTCGGCGAGGTCCCGCTCGCCCGTGGCGTGCAGCAGCAGCGTGTGCGCGTCCACGCAGAACGGGCACCGGTTCGCGAGCGAGACGCCGAGGGCCGCGACCTTCTTCCCGGTACGCGAACCGGGCCCGGCGAGAAGCGACTCGCGCATCAACGCCCAGGCAGGGGCGAAGAGTTCGGGCGCAGAGGAGAGGACGACGAACGGGGCGGGCTCCGGGATGCCGAAGTCCACGGCCATCTGCGCATACAGCTCGGCGGCCGTTCCCGTCGCCTCCTGCGGGGGCGTGGGGTCGGTGTAGCGGTAGGGGGTGCGGGGGGTGGCTGCCTGCGCTTGGGGCTGGGGCTGGGGCTGGGGCTGTCCGGTCATGAGGAGTCGTCCTCTCGGTGGTGTAGGTGCTGTGCGATGTGGGTCGATGCTCGTCCGGCGCGGGGGCTCGGGGCGTCGTACGGCCGGAGTGAGTTGGGGCTCGGCGGAGGGGTGCGGGGGCGGCCGCGACTACTCCCGGGGGAGTAGTCGGGAAGCGGTCCGCTCGGGCGAGGCGCGTTGTCAGTGGGGCCGCCTACAGTTCAGGCATGGGAGAAGAGCGCACCGGGCCGGTCGGGCCCGGCACCGGGCGAACTCGGCTGATCCGCAAGGCGGTTGCGGCCGCGGTCGCGGCCGTCGTCGCGGCGATCGTGTGCGTCGCCGCGTCGTTCGCGGACGCCACCGCGCTTGACTACGGGCTGATCGTCGTCGGCTCCCTCGCGCTCGCCGGCCAGGGGGCCGCGCCGCGCGCCGGTCTCGCCGTGACGACCGTCTGCCTCTCCGCCCATGTGCTGCACGCGCATCCGGGTGCGGTGGCGGCCGTGCCCGTCGTGGGGGCGGTGCATGCCGCGTCGCGGGTGGGGCGAAGAGGGGTCGCCGCGCTCGCAGGCGGGGCGTTCCTTGCGGCGTTCCTGGCGGCCGACCTCATGGCGGGGCAGTCCGCGGGGCGGACGCTGCTGCTCGCGGGCTGGTTCCTGTGCGCCCTGGTCACCGGGCTCGCCGACAAGAACTGGCAGGCGTATCTGCGGCAGACCGAGGAGCGGGCGGCCGAGGCCGAGCGCACGCGCGAGGAGGCCGCGAGACGCAGAGCGGGCGAGGAACGCCTGTGCATCGCAAGGGAGTTGCACGACTCGCTCACCCACAGCATCTCCATCGTCAAACTGCAGGCGGGCGTCGCCGCCCACCTGGCGCGCAAGCGCGGCGAGGACGTGCCGGAGGCGCTGCTCGCCATCCAGGAGGCGAGCGGCGAGGCCATGCGCGAACTGCGCTCCACGCTCGACGTGCTGCGCGAGGACCAGGCGCCGGGACGCCTCGACGAGCTGGTGCGAAGAGCGAGAGCGGCGGGCCTCGCCGTGGACCTGACGATCCGCGACCACACCGACCTCGGCTCCGGTGCTGGTGGAGGTGGCGGTGTACGTGTCGGGGCCGGAGTCGCGCTGCCTCCTGCCGTGGACGCGGCGGTGTACCGCATCGTGCAGGAGGCCCTCACCAACGCCGCCCGGCACGCGGGACCGGCCGAGGTGAAGGTTGAACTGACCGTGGCTGAAGGCGAGTTGGAGGTGTGTGTGACGGACGACGGCGGGGCCGTGCCCGACGTGCCGTGTACGCCGGGCACAGGACTGACCGGCATGCGTGAGCGGGTCACCGCCCTCGGCGGCACGCTGCAGACCGGCCCGCGCCCGGGGGGCGGCTTCCGCGTCCTGGCCCGCATACCGACGGCGGTGGCCCGCATACCGGCGGCGGGCGAACCGGAGACCGTCGTCGACGGGGCGTCAGGAAGGGCGTCGAGAAGGGCGGCGCGCGCGTGATCAGAGTGGTGCTCGTCGACGACCAGGCACTCATGCGGGCCGGGTTCCGCGCGCTCCTCGACGCCGAGGACGACATCGAGGTGGTCGGCGAGGCGGCCGACGGCGCGGCCGGACTTGAACTCGTGCGCGCGCACGTACCGGACATCGCGCTCGTCGACGTGCAGATGCCCGTGATGACGGGCATCGAGACGACCCGGCGGATCGCGGCCGACCCGTGCCTCGCGGGCGTGCGCGTCGTCATCCTCACCAACTACGGCCTGGACGAGTACGTCTTCGACGCGTTGCGCGCGGGCGCCAGCGGCTTCCTGCTCAAGGACACCGAGCCCGCCGACCTGCTGCAGGCCCTCGGCGTCGTCGCGGGCGGCGAAGCGCTGCTCTCCCCGTCGATCACACGCCGCCTCATCGGCGAGTTCGTGGCCCGCCCGCCCGATCGGTTCACCGCGCCCGGACTCGACCACCTCACCCGCCGCGAACGGGAGGTCACGGCCCTCGCCGCCCGCGGCCTCAGCAACGAGGAGATCGCGGCGCACATGGTCATCAGCCCGTTCACGGCGAAGACCCATGTGAGCCGGGCGATGACGAAGACCGGCGCCCGCGACCGCGCCCAACTCGTCGTGTTCGCCTACGAGTCGGGCCTCGTACGGCCACGGGAAGGAGTCGACCGCGACGGGGGCTAGGCGCCCCTCCAGAGGGTGGCTAGGGCACGCGGCCCGTCCACTCCGGTGTCGAGAACTTCGTACGGGCCAGGTGCTGGGCCGTGGCCAGTTCGTCCTCCGTGACCTGGCCGGCCGTGAGGCCGTGCCGGGTGCGGAACGAGTCGATCATGCGCTCGATGACCGCCTCGCGCGGCAGGCCCGTCTGCCGGCGCAGCGGGTCGACCCGCTTCTTGGCGCTCCGCGTGCCCTTGTCCGACAGCTTCTCGCGGCCGATCCGCAGCACCTCGACCATCTTGTCGGCGTCGATGTCGTACGACATCGTCACGTGGTGCAGGACCGCGCCGTCCCCGCCGGCCACCCGCTTCTGCGCCGCGCCCGCGATCTTCCCGGCGTCCGTGGCGATGTCGTTCAACGGCTGGTACCAGGCCTTGATGCCCATGTCGCCGAGCGCGCCGAGCACCCAGTCGTCGAGGTACGCGTAGCTGTCGGCGAAGGACAGGCCCTGGACGAGGGCCTCCGGCACCGACAGCGAGTACGTGATGGTGTTGCCCGGCTCGCAGAACATCGCGCCGCCGCCGCTGATCCGCCGCACCACCTCGACGCCGTGGCGGCGCGCGCCCTCCGCGTCCACCTCGTTGCGCAGCGACTGGAAGCTGCCGATCACCACCGCGGGCGCCGCCCACTCCCAGACCCGCAGTGTCGGCGGCCGCAGACCGGCCGCGACCTCGGCGGTGATCACCTCGTCGAGCGCCATGTGCAGGGCGGGGGACTGCGGGCCCTCGTGGATCAACTGCCAGTCGTAGTCCGTCCAGTCCGTGGCGTGCGCGAGGGCCCGCCGTACGGCTACACCGACGCCCTCCGCCGTCAGCCCGTACATCACGGTGCCCTCCGGCAGGGCCGCCTCGATACGGGCGGCGAGACCCGCCGCGTCGGTGTCGGAGGGCGCGCCCTCCAGAGAGCGGCTCAACGCGAGGAAGGCGTCGTCGGGTTCGAGGAAGAAGTCGCCGGCGACCCGCACGTGCCGCAGCTCGCCGTCCTCCACTTCCAGGTCCACGACGACGAGCTTGCCGCCCGGGATCTTGTACTCACCGTGCATGCGCCATCCTCCAGCCGGCCGGGCGTACGTCGTACCTGGGCTCACACCTGGAGTGAACCGGTGCAAATCGTACTCCCGTGGGTCGGGGCGCGGCGGGTGTCCCGAGGGGCGCAGGGGTGCGCGAAAACCGCCTCTGCCACGCGAAAACCGCCACTGTGACGCGGAAAACCACCGCACGCGCGTGCCGGGTCCGGGCGCGCGCGTGCGGTCGGTTCATGACGGCGAGGAATCGGGCGACGAGGAGTCCGAGGGGGAGTCCGAGCGGGATTCCGAGGCGGAGTTCGAGGATGAGGAGTCCGGTGACGGGGGTGGGGCGAGTGGGCCGACCGTGGGCAGTGCGCGCGCCACGGACACGGGCTCCGGCTCCCTGTGTGACTCCGGCCGCGACCCCATCTGCGGCTGCGGCTGCGGCTGCGGCTCCGGGTTCGGGTTCGGTTCGGGGAGGGGTGTGGCCACGTCGAACATCTCCTGCCGGGGCTCGGGGCGGGTGCGCGTCGCCTCCCGCGTCGCCTCCCGCGAGGCCTCCTGCCCGGCCGAGCGCTCGGTCCGCGGTCCGGTCCCCGGTTCGGTTCGCGATGCGGTTCGCGGTTCGGTCCGCGTCGCCGGGGCCGTCTTCGGCCAACTGCCGTCGAGGACCAGGTCGATCACCGGCCGGTACGCCGACTCCAGGTCGCCGTCCAGGTGCAGGTGCGTGGCGATGCGGAACAGCAGGGCGCGGACGAGGAGTTGACGCCAGTGCGGCACGTGCTCCCAGTGGTCGAGCACACTCGGCTCGGCCCCGTGCCAGCACAGCGCGTCCACGACGGCCACGGCGGACGCCCAGCCCGTCGGCCGCCAGTACGCGGGCCAGTCGATGATCGCCGGCGGCAGCCCGTCGGCGTCGGCGAACAGGACGTTGCCGAGCAGATCGCCGTGGACGACCTGTGAGGCGTCCTCGGGCAGCGGGGCGCGGGCCGCGATCAGCGGAGCCACCAGGTCGAAGTCCCTCGCGGGCACGCCCTGTTCGGCGGTCACGGCCTCGGCGGAGCCCGCCGCGTACCCCCAGGAGAACCGGTCCGCCCGCGTCCACGGGTCGTCCCGCTCGTCGAGGAAGGCCGGGCGCGGCAGTTCGGCGAGGGCGGCGTGGAAGGCCAGGCCCGCGCGTACGACGTCGTCCACGCGCCGCTCGTCCGCGGTGCCCGGCACGAGCCGCCAGGCCTCCCAGCCGCCCGCTGTCCAGGTGCCGTCCATGGACCGCACCGGCGGCGCGATCCGGAACTCGTTCGATTTCGGCAGGGCGTTGAGGGTGTTGGCCCGCCAGGCGGTCTCGGTGCGCAGACCGGTCCGCTTCAGGACGATGCCGTCCGCGCACCAGGTGCCGCCCTGCCCGCCGGGCAGCGGCCGGGCCGGACCCTCGGAGCCGAACGCGGCGAGCACGGCGAGACTGGGCGGCTCCTGCCGGGTGAGCGTCGAGATCGAGGTGATGTTATTGGGGGAATTGGGCTTATTTTGTCGGATCGCGAACATGGCGCGGAGCGTAGCGGCGATCATGGCCCGCCGCTTCTCGTTCCGCTTCGGCGTGGCGTCGAGAGGCCCTGCGGGAGGTCGCGGTCCCGTCGCTGCGGAGGAGAGCCGGGGAACGCGAAGTGGCCGCCCGGCGAAGGCCGGACGGCCACAGTGCCGTCGTGCTGTCCTGCCGTGCTGCGTTGCCTCGTGCAGTCAGGCCGTCGGTCAGTCGGTCGGTCGGGCTGTTGTGCCGTCGTACGTCAGAACAGCGAGTGGAGAAGTTTGTTCGGGGATCCGGTGCCTGGCTGTTTCACGATGCCGGCGGTGGCGTTGGCGGTCAGCGCGCTGCTCACCTGCGCCGGGGTCGCCGAGGGGTGGTCGGCGAGATAGAGCGCGGCGACGCCGGCGGTGTGCGGGCTGGCCATGGACGTGCCGCTGATGGTGTCGGTCGCGGTGTCGCTGCTGTTCCAGGCGGAGGTGATGTCCACGCCGGGCGCGAACAGGTCGACGCAGGAGCCGTAGTTGGACCAGGAGGCCTTGGTGTCGGTGCGGTCCGTGGCCCCGACGGTGAGCGCCCCCGGCACGCGGGCGGGCGAGGAGCCGCAGGCGTTCTCGGGCAGCCCGATGATGTTGCCGTTGCCCGCGGCGACCGCGTAGCTGACGCCGGAGTCGATCGACCGCTGCACCGCCGTGTCCAGGCTGGTGCTGGCGCCGCCGCCGAGGCTCATGTTGGCCACCGCCGGCTTGACCGCGTTGGCGGTCACCCAGTCGACACCGGCGATCACCCCGGAAGTGCTGCCCGACCCCAGGCAGTTGAGCACACGGACGCCGACGACCGAGGCGGACTTGGCCACGCCGTACGTCGATCCCGCGGCGGTCCCGGCGACATGGGTGCCGTGCCCATGGCAGTCGTTGCCGTTCTGGCCGTCGCCGATGGTGTCGGCGCCGACGCTCGCCCGGCCGCCGAACTCGCTGTGGCTGACCCGTATTCCGGTGTCGATGACGTACACGTGCACGCCGGACGCGGTGGTGTTGTACGTGTACGAGCCGTCGAGCGGCAGGTTCCGCTGGTCGATGCGGTCCAGGCCCCAGGTGGCGCCGTTCTGGGTGACGGCCTTCCGCTTGGCGCCGTTCCGCGTGGGGGCGACGCGGACCTCGGCGTCCTGCTCGACGTACGCGACGCGCGGATCGGCGGCCAGACGGAGGGCCTGGGCCTTGTCCATCCGCACCGAGAAGCCGCGCACCGCGGAGCGGTACACCTGGGCGAGTTCGCCGTCGTAACGTGCGGTCAGGTCCTCGGCGGCCGTACGGACCGAGGCCTTGGGGGTGTCCTTGAGTACGGCGATCCAGCTGCCGGAAATGGCGGTCTCGACCGGTGCGGTGCGCAGGTCGACGGTGGGGCGGTCCGCGCTCTGTGCGGGGGAGGCCGCGAGCAGCCCGGCGGTGAGAGTCGCGAGAGCGGCGACCGGGGCGAGTACGCGAAGTCTTCGCGTCGGGGATCTCATGAGGAGGAACCAGTCCTTTCGTTGGCAGGCCGTGCCCAGGGGACGGATGGCAGTGCTGCCGCCAAATCCCGGAACAGGCCTTGGCGTTGACGAAAGTGCGGGAAGTGGAATCCCTTCCCCCGGCGGACTGTCCCACCGGTGATCAACGACCACAAGGTTCTTGACTGAACGCCGTCAAATTCGCCGGCCTGTCCGCCCCATCAGGCAGTGGCCAGACGGGGTGGCCAGGGGACCGGTGAGGGGGCGACGGGGCAGCGGCGCGCGGTGATCGTCAACCTGCCGGGGCCGCCGGGCGGTCCCAAGGCGGGCGGCTGGAGTCAGGGCCCCCGCGTTCCTGCAGCAGCTCGCCCTGCTCCCCGAGGACCCGCGCGAGCTGCCCGAACCCGGCACCGCCGACTACGTTCACCGGCTCGTCGAGGGCTGCAAGCTGGCGATGGCCGACCGCGAGGCCTGGTACGGGGACGCCGACGAGGTGCCGCTCGACGCGCTGCTCTCCGCCGCGTACAACGCCGAGCGGCGCGCCCTCATAGAGGAGCGGGCCTCCCGCGAACTGCGGCCCGGCAGCCCCGAGGGGCGTGAGCCGCGTCTGGCCAGGGCCGCCGAGACCGTGCTCGAAGGGGAGTACGCGATGGGCACGCCCGTCGCGGGCGCGGGTGAGCCGACCGTCGCGCGGGACGGCGGCACCCGCGGCGAAATGTGCCACCTGGACATCGTGGACCGCTGGGGCAACTTGGTCGCGGCCACGCCCAGCGGCGGCTGGCTGCAGTCCAACCCGATCGTGCCCGAACTGGGCTTCCCGCTCGGCACCCGGCTCCAGATGGCCTGGCTCGAACCCGGACTTCCCAACTCCCTCACCCCGGGCCGCCGTCCGCCCACCACGCTCACCCCGTCGCTCGCCCTGCGCGACGGCGAACCCGTGCTCGCGTTCGGCACGCCGGGCGGGGACCAGCAGGACCAGTGGCAGCTGAACTTCTTCCTCGCCGTCGCCCTGCGCGACCCGGTGCGCGGCGGTCTCGACCTGCAGGGGTACGCGGTGGGGCGGTGACCGTGCGTGAGCGCGCATCCCCGCACGCGCGCGACCGTACGAAACAAGCCGAACCCGAAGCGTTCACGGCGATTCAAGCCGCTGTCCACCGGTCGGGTGGGGATTGTCAGTGTCGCGTGATCTGATAGGACACATGATCGAAGACCTCGAAGGCTTTCTCGACACCGGCCTGACCGACGTGGAGGAGGCCGTCCGCAAGGCCGCCGCGGCCGAGGTGATGCCGCGCTTCCGTCAGCTCGCCGCGCACGAGATCGACGAGAAGGAGGGCCCGCACGACCTCGTGACGGTCGCCGACCGCCGTGCCGAGGAGCACCTCACGGAGTCCCTGACGGCACTGCTGCCCGGCTCGGCGGTGGTCGGCGAGGAGGGCGTGCACGCCGACCCGTCGAAGCTGGACGCTCTGCACGGCGACGCGCCCGTGTGGATCGTCGACCCGGTCGACGGCACGCGGCAGTTCGTCCACGGCGACCCGGGGTTCTGCACGCTGGTCGCGCTCGCCCACCGAGGCGAGGTCCTCGCGTCGTGGACGTACGCGCCGGCGCTCGAAGAACTCGCCGTGGCCGTCCGCGGCCGGGGCGCGCGCCTCGGCGACCGGGTGCTGCAACCGGGCGCGCCCGAGCCCGGCCACGTCCTCGAAGTGGCCATGTCCCACCCGGACTTCACGACCGACGAGCAGAAGCGCGCGCTCCTCGGCCTCGACGTGGACGGGGTGCACAGCAGGCCCTGCGGCTCGGCCGGCCTGGAGTACCTGGCCATAGCGAAGGGCGAGGTGGACGCGGTCGCCTTCTCCTGGGAGAACGCCTGGGACCACGCGGCGGGGCTGCTCCTCGTGGCCGAGGCGGGCGGCACGAACCGCACGCTCGCGGGCGAGCCGTTCCGCATCGAGGGCGGGAACGCGCTGCCGTTCACGGCCGCCCGGGACGCGGACACGGCCGAGCGGATCCTGCAGCTGCTGCGGGCCGGGGCGGCCTGAGCCGAAACCGCATCCGAGCCGCATCCGAGCCGCATCCGAGCCGCATCCGAGCCGCATCCGCGACGGCTGCTCAACGCAAGGCTGCTGCTCACCGCGACGGTCGCTCAGCTCACGGGCCTGAGCCTGGCCTGCGGCCGACTCCGGCTCTCCGCCTCGCAGTTGAGCCGCACGCCGAGCACCTCGTACGTCCCGGCCGTGCCCACCGCGGGCCATAGTTCGGGTGTGCGCGGCAGCTGGCCCATGTCGACGAAGCCCGGGACGGGCAGGCCGAGTTCGACGAAGAGGCCGGTGATGCCCGCGCCCCACGGGATGAGGCTGACCGTTCCGTTCAGGCGCAGGCCGACCGGCAGGGGGCCGGCGACGATCCGGGTGAAGTGCCGCCCGCGCCGGGCCTCCCGCCAGGCCCGCTCGAACTCCGCCGCCGTCACCGGGAGCCCCTCAGGGACGGTCCCGCCCACCGGAATCCCGTACGTCGCCTCGTACAGCTGGACGCCGAAGTCGCCGAACTCCGCGCGCATCCAGTCGAGTTCGGAGCGGTCGGCGGCGGCGAGCGCGGCGCTGTCCGGCGGGCCCGCCGCGAACGACGCCTGCCGTGCCACCACCCCCGAGTCGTCGTACTCGAACCAGTGGTGCGTGTCGTCGGCCGCGTCCCAGCGGTGTGTCCAGTTCGGCATCGGGCGAACGCTACCCCCGGCGGCGGTGTCAGTGGCCCGGCATATCCTGGGCAGCACCGACTGACAAAGGAGTCCGAAGGTGCCGTCGATGCTCGATGCAGTCGTCGTGGGGGCGGGGCCCAACGGCCTGACAGCCGCCGTCGAGCTGGCCCGGCGCGGCTTCTCGGTGGCCGTGTTCGAGGCCGAGGGGACGGTCGGCGGCGGTGCCCGCACGGAAGAGCTCACCCTCCCCGGCTTCCGGCACGACCCGTGCTCGGCCGTGCACCCCCTGGGCATCGGCTCACCCGCCTTCTCCCGCCTGCCCCTCGGGCGTTACGGCCTGGAGTGGCTGCACGCGCCGCTGCCGATGGCGCACCCGTTCCCCGACGGCTCGGCGGCCGTCCTCTCCCGGTCCGTCGCCGAGACGGCCCTGTCGTTCGGCCCGCGCGACGCGGGTGCGTACCGCCGCCTCGTCGCGCCCTTCATCGGCAAATGGGACACGCTCGTACGGGACTTCATGTCCCTGCCGTCCACCGCGCTGCCCCGCGACCCGGTCACCCTCGCCCGCTTCGGCCTCGCCGGACTCGTCCCGTCCACCTGGCTGATGGCCCAGCGGTTCCGGGACGAGCGGGCGAAAGCCCTGTTCGCCGGGCTCGTCGCGCATGTCATCGCCCCGCTCGGCGGTCCCGCCACCGCCGCCGTCGGCCTGGTCTTCGCGCTCGCCGCCCACGAGCGCGGCTGGCCCGTCGCCAAGGGCGGCTCGCAGTCCGTCTCCGACGCCCTCGCCGCGTACCTGCGCGACCTCGGCGGCGCGGTGCACACCGACTTCGAGGTGAAGCGCCTCGACGACCTGCCGCCCGCCCGCGCGTACGTCTTCGACACCGCGCCCACCGCCCTCGCGCGGATCGCGGGGCTCGGCCGGGCGTACGACGGATACCGGTACGGCCCGAGCGCGTTCAAGATCGACTACGCCCTGGACGGACCCGTGCCCTGGACCGCCGAGGAGGCGCGCAGCGCGGGCACCGTGCAGATCGGCGCGAGCAAGGCCGAGATCGCCGCCGCGCTCGACGCCGCGTCCCGTGAGCGGCGCGCCCCGGACCGGCCGTTCCTCATCACCGCCCAGCCCAGCCTCGTCGACCCGAGCCGCGCGCCGGAGGGCAAGCACGCCTTCTGGGCGTACGGGCATGTGCCCAACGGCTGGGAGGGCGACCTCACCGACGCCGTGGAGCGCCAGTTGGAGCGGTTCGCGCCCGCTTTCCGCGACCGGGTCCTCGCCCGCGCCACGGCGGGCCCGCCCCAACTCGCCGCGCGTAACGCCAACTACATCGGCGGGGACATCGCCTGCGGCGCGGCCGCCGGACTCCAACTGCTGCTGCGCCCCAAGCTCTCGCTCTCCCCGTACAACAGCCCGCACCCGGCCGTGTTCCTCTGCTCCTCGGCGACGCCGCCGGGTCCCGGCGTCCACGGCATGTCGGGCCACAACGCGGCGAAGGCGGTGTGGAGACGGTTGCGGGGTGCCCCGTAGGGGCGCGGGGAACTGCGCGGCCAGCCACGGCGAGAGCCGCACCCGCCGACGATGCGTACCCGGCAGACGCGGCTGCCCGATCAGCGACGCCGGCAGCTGCGGGCCGTCGAGGGTTGCTCGCGCAGTTCCCCGCGCCCCTGACGGGCCACTCACCCGACCCCGGGCCCGGGGCGGAGCCCCGAGGGGGCACCGGCATGCGCATAGTGGAGGTATGAGCACGCACCTCACCCTCGTCCAGGGCGACATCACCCAGCAGTCCGTCGACGCCATCGTCAACGCCGCCAACTCCTCGCTCCTCGGCGGAGGCGGCGTCGACGGCGCGATTCACCGGCGCGGCGGACCCGAGATCCTCGCCGCCTGCCGGGACCTGCGGGCCTCGCACTACGGCAAGGGGCTGCCGACCGGGCAGGCCGTCGCCACGACCGCCGGGCGGCTCGACGCGCGCTGGGTGATCCACACGGTGGGCCCGCGCTGGTCCGCCGACACCGACCGCTCCGACCTCCTCGCCTCCTGCTACCGCGAATCGCTGCGCGTGGCCGACGAGTTGGGGGCCCGTACCGTCGCGTTCCCCGCCGTGTCCGCCGGGATCTACGGCTGGCCGATGGACGACGCGGCACGCATCGCCGTCGAGACGGTGCGGGCCACGGAGACGGCCGTCGAAGAGGTCCGGTTCGTGCTGTTCGACGAGACGGCCTACGAGGCGTTCGCCGCGCACGTGGGCTGACCGGCTCGGCCCACCGCCGGGATGCGCTCATCGGTTCCCCGACAGTGGGGCGGAAAACCTGCGAACAGGCGGACCCCGTACGGGACTTGGCCCGTAAGCATGGGGGTTCGTACGGGACAAGAACCCCGTACGCGTGGGGGGGTTCGTACGGGAGGTGGGCCCGTACGGGGTCCGCTGCTTCGAGTCTCCGCAGCCGGGCCGCCGGCCGCGTCAGCCTCCGGTGCCGGCCGGTCTCCGCCTCGGGTCGGACCCCGGCGAACTAAAGTCGCGGCCGCTCGGGGCCCTCCGCGTACGGCAGCGCCGCGCGCACCTCGTAGCCGCCGTCCGCCGTCGCGCCCGCCGTGAACGCGCCGCCGCACTCGGCCACCCGCTCGCGCATCCCGACGAGCCCGTGGCCGCTGCCGGGCAGCGCCTCGAAAGCCGTGGCGCCGCCGGATGCTGGCGCGGCGTTCCGTACGACGACGGCCACTTCGGCCGTGCCGTACGCCACGCACACCTCCGTCGCCGCTCCGCGCGCGTGCTTGCGGGCGTTGCTGAGCGCCTCCTGGACCAGCCGGAACACGGTGTGTGCGACCGGCGCGGGCAGCGGCCGCTCCGCGCCGTCCATCCGCAGCCCGACGGGCAGGCCCACGTCCCGCGACTCCTGTACGAGGGCGCGCAGCGCGGGCAGCCCGCCGTGCGCGGCCGCCCCGCCGGGGGCCGGGTCCGTGCCGGCGGCGCGCAGCACGCTGATCACCTCGCGCAGCTCGGCAAGCGCCTTGCGGCCGCTGTCGCCCATGCGCTGCCCGATCTCGCGCAGCTGCGCCGGATCGTCGTCGGCCGCCGTCTGCAGCACATTGCTGTAGACCACGACCAGGCCGATCTGGTGGGCCACCACGTCGTGCATCTCCCGCGCCATGCGCGCGCGTTCCTCCGCGAGGGCCTGCGCGGCGAGCAGATGCCGCTCGCGCTCCAGCTGCTCGGCGCGCTCGCGCAGCTGCGCCACCAGGCGGTGCCGGGTCCGCAGATACGCGCCGAGCAGCAGCGGCACCGCGACGAGCGCGAGCGCCACGGCCGCCTCCAGCCACCAGTCCGTCGAGCCACCGAGCTGCTCGCCGGGGAGTACGGAGCTCAGCGCGGTCACCGCGTACGCGACGCCGGTCAGCCACGCGGACCGCCGCCCGATGCCCTCGTACCGGCCGAGCGCGTACAGGGCGAACGGGATCAGCCAGTCGCTGCCGAGCAGGAGCACCACGAGCGCGCCGACCGTGAGCAGCGCGGGCCGGGTGCGGCGGACGAGGAGAAGCCCCGCCCCGGCCGTGACCACGAGGAGCTGCAGGGCGCGCAGCGGCACCGGCAGGCCAGGGAAGACGCCGCGCAGGTCGAGCAGGACGAGCGCCGCCGAGCACAGGGCGAGCAGCACGTCGAGGACGGCGGCGCGACGGCTCGGCCACCACAGCGGGCCGGTCGACGTGCGGGCCGTCCGGCCCGGCGGAAGCTCAGCCACGGGGGACCAGGCCCGCGTCGATGGCGGCGATGGCCAGCTGGACGCGGTTGTCGCAGCCGAGCTTGGCGAGGAGCCGGCTCACCCGGCGCTTCACCGCGCCCTCGCTGAGCGAGAGGCTGCTGCCGATGGCCGCGTTGGAGTGCCCGCCGCCGACCAGGGTGAGCACGGCCAGCTCCTCCTCGTCGAGCCCGGCGATGCGCTGCGCCCCGGTGTCGCGGGCCGTGTCCACCGGCGGCACGGCGGAGTGCGCGAGGTCGAGGACCCGGCGGGTGACGGCGGGGGCGAGGACGGCTTCGCCGCGGTGTACGGCGCGTACGGCGGCGGCGAGCTCCTCGTGCTCCGCGTCCTTGAGTAGGAAGCCGGAGGCGTGCGCGGCCACGGCGGCCTCGACGTGGGCGTCGAGGCCGAACATCGTCAGGAGCAGCACGGCCGGGGGGTCGGGCAGGGCGGTGATCTCGCGGGTCGCGGTCAGGCCGTCCGTGCCCGGCATCTGGATGTCCATGAGGACGACGTCGGGTCGGTGCGTGCGCACGGCGGCCACGGCGGCGGCGCCGTCTCGTACCTCCGCCACGACGGCGATGTCCTCATGGCTGTCGAGGACGAGCCGCAGCGCCGTCCTGACCAGGTCCTCGTCGTCGGCAAGCAGTACGCGGATCACGGGGGTCACCCTAACGGCACGGTCGGCGGGGGCTGGGCTCCTCCTTTGCTCCCCGTCCCGCCCCGCGAACTTTTGATCGCCCCCCTCCACCCCCGGTCGGACCCCCACTCCCGCCCAGAGGCTGATTCCCGCGGCGGACGCGGCTGTGAGCCTGGATGCGCAGCCCCATCCACCCCCTCCGGACGGACCAGAGCCCCATGCCCAAGAACTCCGCACGCCTCAGCGCCCTCGCCCTGACCACGGCAGTGCTCGTCGCCTCGACCGCCGCCTGCCAGGGCGGCGACTCCACGGAAGCAGCGGCGGCGGACGCCGTCCCCGCCGCGCTCACCGGTCAGCGGCTCGACTGGCGTTCCTGCCCCGCCCCGAGCACCGCCCAGGGCGGCGGCCCCGCGCCGGGCGACGCCTGGCAGTGCGCCACGCTCAAGGCGCCGCGCGACTACGCCGCCCCCGACGAGGGCACCCTCGACATCGCCCTGATCCGCAAGAAGGCCACGGACGAGAAGCGCCGCATAGGCTCCCTCGTCTACAACTTCGGCGGCCCCGGCGGCTCCGGCGTCACCACCCTGCCGGGCCTCGCCAAGGACTACGCGAAGCTCAACTCCCGCTACGACCTGGTCAGTTTCGACCCGCGCGGCGTCGGCGCCAGCTCCGGCGTGCGGTGTCTGGACGCCGAGGGCGTGGACGCCATGAGCGCCGCCGACGCCACCCCGGACGACGCCGCCGAGGTCAGGAAGATGCGCGCGGAGAGCAAGGCGTACACGGCGGCGTGCGAGAAGAACTCCGGCAAGGTGCTCCCGCACGTCGACACGGTCAGCGCGGCCCGCGACATGGACCTGATGCGCGAGGTCCTCGGCGACGACAAGCTGCACTACTTCGGCATCTCGTACGGCACCGAACTCGGCGGTGTCTACGCCCACTTGTTCCCGAAGAAGGTCGGGCGCGCGGTGCTCGACGCGGTGGTCGACCCCACCGAGGACCCCGTTGAGGGCGCGCTCGCCCAGACGAAGGGCTTCCAACTGGCCCTGGAGAACTTCATGAAGGACTGCACGAGGACCGCGAAGGCGCAGGGCCTGCCCGCCTGCCCGACCGGCAAGGGCGGAGCGGAGGGCAGCGCGCGGATCGCCGCGCTCCTGAAGAAACTGGACGCCGAGCCGCTGCCGACGAAGAGCGGCCGCGCACTCACCGAGAGCCAGGCCCTCACCGGAGTGGTCGCCGCCCTCTACAGCAAGGAGCAGTGGCCGCTGCTGCAGGTCGCCCTGACGGAGGCGATGGGCATGGGCGCCGGCGACACGCTGCTCGCCCTGAACGACAGTTACCTCGGCCGCGACGACAAGGGCCGCTACAGCACCATGAACGACTCCAACCGGGCCATCAACTGCGTGGACGACAGGCAGCGTTACACCGAGAAGGACGCCCGCGCGCACCTGCCCGAGTTCCGCGAGGCGTCCCCGGTCTTCGGCGCGTACCTGGCCTGGGGCCTGACCGGCTGCAGCGACTGGCCCGTGGAGGGCGAGACGGACGGCCCCGAGGTCTCCGCGAAGGGCGCCGCCCCGATCCTGGTCGCGGGCACCACGGGCGACCCGGCCACCCCGTACGAGGGCGCCCGCAAGATGGCCGCGGCGCTCGGCGAGGGCGTCGGCGTCAACGTCACGCTGAAGGGCGAGGGCCACGGCGGCTACAACAGCGGCAACCCCTGCCTGCAGCGGACCGTCGACGCCTACCTCCTGGACAGCGAGGTCCCGGCCGACGGCACGACCTGCGCGTAGCCGACGGACAAGACCTGCGCGTAAGGCACGACCTGCGCGTAAGAGAGCAAGAGCCGCCCCGCCGGTCGCGGGCTACCTCTCCAGGCCCTGCCAGAAGTGGTCCACGATGTTGTCGAGGTAGAGCTGTCCCGCCTCGCCCGCGGCCGAGTTGGCGCTGGCCCGCATCAGGGTCGCGGCCATCAGCGTCTGGTACTCGTCGTGCATGCCGCGCAGCGTCTCCTTCAGCTCCTTCTTGTCCCTGGAGAGGAGCTTGGCGATGTCCTTGATGTGGGCCTGCCAGCGGGTGGACACCGCCTCGGTGAGCAGCCGCGCGAGCTCCTCCTCCAGGCCCGTGACGGCGACCAGGTCCCGTGGGGCCAGGCCGAGGATGCTGCCGAGCTTGGCGGACTGCTGCGCGTCGCCGTTCCAGACGCCGCTGGCCTCCATCTGCTGGTAGGCCTCACGCGAGAGGCCGGTGGCGTCGGCGATGTCGTCCGCGGCGATGCCGCGGGCGAGGCGGTGTTCGTGCAGCGTACGCGGTCGGCCCATGAGCTCGCCGGGAGCGCACCACAGCGCGCCCGCGAGCGCGTTGAGCTCATGCGCGGTGGGAGCGGCGACGCCCCGTTCCCACGCGGTGATGTGGTCGGGGGTGATGTGGGTCATTCCGTACGAAGCGCTCATGCCGTACGCGACGTGTCCGGGGGCCATCCCGAGTTTCTCGCGCAAGGTCCGGGCGGCACGCGCGTTGAAGGGGATCGGTGGATGCACGGACAGAGAGTAGGCACTCACGGACGGCGACCGCAGGGGAGCTGTCGCCTGCGTCCGCTTTTGGTGGAGTAGATCCACAACGATTTTGTAGGAAACAACATGGTGATCACTAGTCGGACGCCTGCCTCAAGTCCCGCCATATCTCAACGGAATTGAGAACTGCGGCACGCCGCGTATGATCCAGCCCCGAGGTGCCGCATGTGCGTTCGTACGACGGCCTGACATGCGCCTGCCGTGGCACCCGACAAACCCCCAAAGACGCCCCAGCACGTGCAGGGCCAGGAGAAGCAGTCATGCAGACCAGCAAGGGGCAGGCAGCGCCGCCCGTCAGATCCGGTGGCCCCCTCGACCGGTTCTTCCGAATAAGCGAGCGCGGCTCGACGTACGCCCGGGAGGTGCGCGGCGGTGTCGCCACGTTCTTCACCATGGCCTACATCCTGGTGCTCAACCCGATCATCCTCGGCAGCGCCAAGGACAAGTTCGGCGACCAGCTCGACCCCGCCCAACTGGCCACTGCCACCACGCTCGTGGCCGCGGTGATGACGATCATCATGGGTGTCGGCGGCAACCTCCCGCTCGCCCTCGCTGCGGGCCTCGGCCTCAACGCCGTCGTCGCCTTCCAGATCGCCCCGCTGATGAGCTGGGACGACGCGATGGGCCTCGTCGTCCTCGAAGGCGTCCTGATCTGCATCCTGGTGATGACCGGCCTGCGCCAGGCCGTCATGCACGCCATCCCGCAGGCCCTCAAGCAGGCCATCAGCGTCGGCATCGGCCTGTTCATCGCCTTCATCGGCTTCGTCGACTCCGGCTTCGTGACCCGCGTCCCGGACGCCGCCAACAGCACCGTCCCGGTCCAGCTCGGCTCCGGCACCCTCGTCGGCTGGCCGATGCTGGTGTTCTGCCTCGGCGTGCTCCTGACCGTCGTGCTGCTCGCCCGCAAGGTCACCGGCGCCATCCTCATCAGCATCGCCGCGATGACGGTCCTCTCGGTGATTATCAACTCGGTCGCCGACGTGAAGTCCTGGGGCCTGATCTCCCCTTCGCTGCCCGACAACGCGGTCGCGGCCCCGGACTTCGGGCTGCTCGGCCAGTTCGACGTCGCCGGAGCCTTCGGCCAGGTCAGCATCCTCACCGTGGTCCTGCTGATCTTCACCCTGATCCTGTCGGACTTCTTCGACACGATGGGCACGATCGTCGGCGTCACCGCCGAGGCCGGCCTCCTCGACGAGCGCGGCCAGGTGCCCGACCTCGGCCGCGTCCTGCTCATCGACGGCGCCGCCGCCGTCGCCGGCGGTGCGGCCTCCGCCTCCTCGGCGACCACGTACGTCGAGTCCGCCGCGGGCGTCGGCGAAGGCGCGCGCACCGGCTTCGCCAGCGTCGTCACCGGCGGCCTGTTCGCCGCCGCGCTCTTCCTCACGCCGGTCCTGACGATCGTGCCGCTGCAGGCCGCGTCCCCGGCCCTCGTCGCCGTCGGCTTCCTGATGATGACCCAGGTCAAGCACATCGACTGGGAGCGCTACGAGCTCGCCATCCCGGCCTTCCTCACCATCGCCGTGATGCCGATGACGTACTCCATCACCAACGGCATCGGCGCCGGCTTCGTCTCGTACGTGATCATCAAGGCCTGCCTCGGCAAGGCCCGCGAGGTGCACTGGCTGCTGTGGGGCACCGCCGCCCTGTTCACCGTGTACTTCGCGATCGACCCGCTGGAGCAGCTGCTCGGCCTGAAGTAACACCGGCAGTCTCTGGAGGCCGTCGGGGCCCTGGCAGTCCGATGTCGATGTCGGATTCTCGCCAGCCCCGGCGGCCTCCTTCGGTGAGGCTGTACGCATGCACACCGACACCGAGAGCTGTGTCCGCGCGGTCCGGGCGAAGGACGCGCGCTTCGACGGAGTGTTCTTCACGGCCGTCCTGACGACCGGGATCTACTGCCGCCCGAGCTGCCCCGTCGTCCCGCCCAAACCCCGGAACATGCGCTTCTACCCGAGCGCCGCCGCCTGCCAGCAGGCCGGCTACCGGGCCTGCAAGCGCTGCCGGCCCGACACCACGCCCGGCTCGCCCGCCTGGAACCACCGGGCCGACCTCGTCGCCCGCGCCATGCGGCTCGTCGCCGACGGCGTCGTCGACCGCGAGGGTGTCACCGGCCTCGCGACCCGCCTCGGCTACAGTACCCGGCAGGTGGAGCGCCAACTCCTCGCCGAACTCGGCGCGGGACCGCTCGCCCTGGCCCGCGCGCAGCGCGCCCAGACCGCCCGCATCCTGATCGAGACCACTCAACTGTCCATGGCGGAGATCGCGTTCGCCGCCGGCTTCGCCTCGATCCGCACCTTCAACGACACCGTCCGCGACGTGTACGCTCTCGCCCCCGGCGAACTCCGCACCCGCGCCGCCGGATTGCGAAGCCGCACCGCACCCGGCACCTCCGGAATCCTCTCCCTGCGGCTCCCCTTCCGGGCCCCGCTCAACCCGAGCAACCTCTTCGGCCACCTCGCCGCGACCGCCGTACCCGGCGTGGAGGAGTGGCGCGACGGCGCGTACCGCCGCACCCTGCGCCTGCCGCACGGCTCCGGCGTCGTCGCCCTCACCCCCGCCCCCGACCACGTCGCCTGCCGGCTCGCCCTCACCGACCAGCGCGACCTCACCGTGGCCATCAGCCGCTGCCGCCGCCTGCTCGACCTGGACGCCGACCCGGTCGCCGTCGACGAGCAGCTCCGCACCGACGAACTCCTCGCCCCGCTCGTCGAGAAGGCCCCTGGCCGCCGCGTCCCGCGCACCGTCGACGAACCCGAGTTCGCGGTACGCGCGGTGCTCGGCCAGCAGGTGTCCACGGCCGCCGCCCGCACCCACGCGGCCCGCCTCGTCCGCGCCCACGGCGAGCCGGTCGACGACCCCGAGGGCGGCCTCACCCACCTCTTCCCGACCCCCGAAGCCCTCGCCGCCCTCGACCCCGAATCCCTCGCACTGCCCCGCAGCCGCCGCACCACTCTCACCGGACTCGTACGCCAACTGGCCGACGGCACATTGAAGTTGGGTGTCGACAGCGACTGGGGCGAGGCCCGCGCCCGGCTCACCGCGCTGCCCGGCTTCGGCCCCTGGACGGTCGAGGTCATCGCGATGCGCGCGCTCGGCGACCCGGACGCGTTCCTCCCCACCGACCTCGGCGTCCGCCGCGCCGCCCAGGGCCTCGGCCTGCCCTCGACCCCGGCCGCGTTCACCGCCCGCGCCGCGGCCTGGCGCCCCTGGCGGGCGTACGCGGTCCAGTACCTGTGGGCGACGGACGACCACCCCATCAACTACCTCCCGGAATAAGGACGTTGACATGACGACCACGCACACCCGCATCGACAGCCCGTACGGCCCCCTCACCCTCGTCGCCGCCGACGGCGCGCTGTCCGGCCTCTACATGACGGACCAGCGCCACCGCCCGCCCGAGGAGACCTTCGGCCCGCGCGTCCCGCCCGACGAGGAGCCCTTCGCCGAGACGGCCCGCCAGCTCACGGAGTACTTCGCGGGCGAGCGGCACACCTTCGACCTGCCGCTCCGGCTGACCGGCACACCCTTCCAACGCCACGTCTGGGAGGGCCTGTTGACCATCCCGTACGGCGAGACCCGTACGTACGGCGAACTCGCCGCGGAACTCGGCAAGCCGAACGCCTCCCGTGCGGTGGGCCTCGCCAACGGCAAGAACCCGGTCGGCATCGTCGTCCCCTGCCACCGGGTCGTCGGCGCGAACGGCAGCCTCACGGGGTACGGAGGCGGCATCGACTGCAAGCGGCGCCTTCTTGACCTGGAGAGGGGCGGCCCACAGGCGGATCAGGCGCTGTTCTGAACGCCGGGTAGGGTCCGCGGGGGAACGGCCCAACTAGGCGTGAAAGAGCGGATGATGACGACGACGGTACGGCTGAGCCTGCGAAGCAAGGACGAGACGGCGGCTGATTCTGACGAGGGGGCAGTGAGGCGCAAGCTCTCGGTGCAAGACGGGGCCCCCGTGTACGGCATGATGGGCCAGCCCTACGCCTTTCCGGAGCGGGTGCTTCCGCCCGGCGGAGTCGAGGAATACCGCAAGTTCCGCAAGGAAGGCATACGGACCTTCGTCCTCTGGGTAGACCCTCACCGGCAGCAGCTCCTTGCCCGCGTCGTCACCAGGCCCGCGCCCGAGGGCGAGGCGCCGACGTACGAAATCCTCGGTGCCGCAGGGGAGTCCCTGGCGGTCGTCACGCGGAAGCGCGCCTTCACGGGCGGGGTGAGGACCCGCTGGACCGTGCAGCAAGCGGGCGGTCTGTCGGCCGTCGGGCGCAAGGGGAGCCCGTTCTGGTGGCTGGTGTGGTGGCTGATCCTGCCGATCCAGACTGCCCTCTTCCTGCCCGCCATCGTCGTCGGCGGTGACCTTGCCCGCACTCCGCGCCGCACGAAGTGGTGCCTCGACGGCCGGGCCGTCCTCGACTGGGCCGACAACACGACACTCGCCGTGACCGACGAGCGCTGGGACCCCCGGGTCACGGGCGGCCTCGTCCTCCTCCTCAAGAGCTGGGACGGGCTGCTGGGCGAACCCTGGGACAGGGGGAAGACGCCCGAGGACGGGATACCGGGCGAAACCCTGGACGGGGCGAAGAACTAGCCAGCCTGGGCCGCCGCCACCCGCCCCAACAACGCCGGCAACGCCGTCCCGATCGGCTCGCGGACAACCTCCGCGGCCAGCTCGTCGTACGGCGTCGCCTCCGCGTTGACGATGATCAGCCGCGCCCCGTGCTCCACCGCCAGCCCCACCAGGGACGCTGCCGGCTGCACCTGCAGGCTCGTGCCGACCGCGAGGAACAGGTCGCAGCCCTTCGCGACGGTCATCGCGGCGCCGAGCACCTCCGGGTCGAGCCGCTCGCCGAACATCACGGTCGCCGACTTCAGGATCCCGCCGCACACCAGGCAGGCCGGATCCACCTCCCCGACCTCCACCCGCGCGAGCGCGTCCGCCATCGACGAGCGCACCCCGCAGTCGACGCACACCACCGAGCGCGCGCTGCCGTGCAGTTCGAGCACCTTGCGCTCGGGCATCCCGGCCAGCTGGTGCAGCCCGTCCACGTTCTGTGTGATCACCCGCACCGGAACGCCCGCCCGCTCCAGGTCGGTGATCGCCCGGTGCGCCGCGTTCGGCTCGGCCTGCAGCGTGCGGTTCGCCCGCCGCATCTGCCAGGACCGCCGCCGGATCTCCGGATCCGACACGTACGCCTCGTACTCGACGAGCTTCTGCGCCTCCGGGTCGCGCCGCCAAAGCCCTTGCGGGCCGCGGTAGTCGGGGATGCCGGAGTCGGTGGAGATCCCGGCCCCGCTCAGTACGGCGACGAGAGGCAGCTGGCTCATACGCCGAGCGTACGCTCAGGCCGCCGGAAGCCCGTCCACCAGCTCCACGGGCCCCGCGCCGGACTCCAGCGCGGCGAGCGCGGCCCGTACGCGCAGGGTCAGCCACGGCGGCCCGTACGCGTCGAGCTCCGCAGCCGGGACCAGACGCCAGGAGTCCAGCTCCTCCTGCTGCAGCACGATCGCGTCCAGCTGCTCCGGCGCGAGCACCCCGCCGTCGTAGAGGTACGAGGCGATCGGCGGGCGGCCGGGGCCCGAGACCCAGTCGATGGCGAGCAGCGCGCCGGGGGAGACGTCCAGGCCGATCTCCTCGACCGTCTCGCGGCGGGCCGCGTCGCGCGGGGTCTCGCCGTCGTCCGACTCGATCGTGCCGCCCGGCAGGGCCCAGCCCTCGCGGTAGTTCGGCTCCAGGAGCAGCACCCGCCCCTCGGCGTCCCGGAACAGCATGGCGGCACCGGCGAGGATCTTGGGCAGGCCCGCGATGTACGTGGCGAAGTCGGCAGTCACACAGCCGAGCTTATGCGCAGCCGCAGCGGGCCCTCGCACCCGCCCGCGATCACTCCGCCGCGCGCGCCAACTCCACGGTCTCCGCGGCCAGTTCGCTGATGCGCGCCCCGTCCCGGCCGAACACCGCGCTGCGCACCCGGTCCGCGAGCGGCTCCGCCCACTGCGGCGGCAGCGCGGCCGCCCCGCAGCGCACGCCCGCGACCGCGCCCGCCGTGGCGCCGTTGGAGTCCGTGTCGAGGCCGCCGCGCACGGTCAGGGCGACGGTGCGGCTGAAGTCGCCGTCGCCGTACAGGAGTCCGGCCGTGATCACCGCCGCGTTCGGCACCGTGTGGATCCAGCCGAACTGCGCCGTCTCCTGCCCGACCACGTCCAGGGTGTCCGACCACGGCAGGCCCGCTGTGTGCAGCGACAGGACCCGGCGCACCGTACGCGCGAGGCGGCTGCTCGCCGGGATCACCGCCTGCGCCGCCTCGATCGCCGCACGCGGGTCCGGCGCCGTGAACGCGGCCGCCACGAGCGCCGCCGCCCACATCGCCCCGTACACCCCGTTCCCGGTGTGCGAGAGCACCGCGTCCCTGCGGGCGAGCGCGGCGGCCCGGCGCGGCCGCCCCGGGCTCGTCAGACCGAAGACGTCCGCGCGGATCAGCGCCCCGATCCACTCCTGGTAGGGGTTGTCGCGCGTCGCGGTCAGCGGCGGCCGCAGCCCGTCCGCGAGATTCCGGTACGCGACCCGCTCCGCGGTGAACGTCTGCAGATACGGCAGCCGCAGCAGCCACAACTGCCCCACCTGCTCGGTCGTGAAGCCGAAGCCGTGCGCGGTGAGCAGGTCGAGGCCGAGGATCGTGTAGTCCACGTCGTCGTCCCGGCAGCTGCCGTCGATCCGGCCGCGCACGCAGTCGCGCCACTCGGGCCGCAGGTCGGCCTCGTCGGCGGCGTCGGCGGGCTCGGGCAGATAGTCGGTGAGCGGCAGGGCGCCGGCCCGCCGCAGATAGCGGTCGATGCGCGCCCGCGTCCACACCTCGCCCTGCTCGACCGGCTTGCCGAGCATGTTGCCCGCGATCCGGCCGAGCCAGCCGCCGTGGATCCGGTCGGCGACGTCCGCGTCCACGACAACCGCGTCCACGACAGGGGTCATGCATCCGGTCTACCGAACCTCGTGCGATACCGCGCGGCCAGAACCACCCCCACGCTGATCGATCATTTCCGCCCCCGCAGCACCCCACTATCAGCACTTATTCCTCCCCAAACCGGGGCGATGCGCTGTCTCGTCGTACGGGCAGCCATGGGCAGGGACCCCCACCTGGGGATAGGGTCTCAGCGGCGCGACTGCCTTGACGCGAGCAAGGCCCGGAAAGCAAGGGGATCCAAGGTGGCGGACGCTGCAGTGACGGCGGAGTCGGAACGCGCGCAGGCGCGACGCGTGCTGATTGCCGCGGACAAGTTCAAGGGCTCGCTGACGGCCGTGCAGGTCGCGCAGCGAGTGACGGCGGGCCTGCGCCGGGTCGACCCCGAGGTGCGGGTCGAGGCCCTGCCGGTCGCCGACGGCGGCGACGGCACGGTGGCGGCGGCCGTCGCGGGCGGATTCGAGCGCCGCGAGGTGACGGTGACGGGCCCGCTCGGCGCCGAGGTCACCGCGGCGTACGCGCTGCGTGGCGACACCGCCGTCGTGGAGATGGCCGAGGCCTCCGGCCTCCAGCTGCTCCCCGAGGGCGTCTTCGCCCCGCTCACGGCCACCACGTACGGCTCCGGCGAGCTGCTCAGCGCGGCCCTCGACGCGGGGGCGCGCACCATCGTCTTCGGCGTCGGCGGCTCCGCGACGACGGACGGCGGGGCCGGGATGCTGGCCGCGCTCGGCGCGAAGTTCCTCGACGCGGACGGCGAGCCCGTCGGCCCCGGCGGCGGCCCGCTGCGCGACCTGGCGTCGGCCGACCTCTCCGGCCTCGACCGGCGCTTCGCCGAGGTCGACCTGATCCTCGCGAGCGACGTCGACAACCCGCTGACGGGCCCGAAGGGCGCCCCGGCGGTGTACGGCCCGCAGAAGGGCGCGACGCCCGAGGACGTGGCCACGCTCGACGCGGCCCTCGCGCACTTCGCCGTCGTCCTGGAGAAGGCCGTCGGCCCGAGGGCCGCGGAGCACGCGAAGGCGCCGGGCGCGGGTGCGGCGGGCGGCATCGGGTACGGGGCCCTGGTCGCCCTCGGCGCGCGGTTCCGGGCGGGCATCGACGTGATGCTGGACGTCCTGGGCTTCGCCCCGGCCCTGGACCGGGCCGACCTGGTCATCACCGGTGAGGGGTCCCTCGACGAGCAGACCCTGCACGGCAAGGCCCCGGCGGGGGTCGCGGCGGCGGCGCGGGCGGCGGGCGTGGAGGTCGTGGCGGTCTGCGGCCGCCTCAAGCTGACCGAGGAGGCGCTGGCCGGCGCGGGCATCTCGCGGGCGTACCCGCTGAGCCTCGTGGAGTCGGACGTCGCCCGCTGCATGGCCGAGGCGGGGCCCATCCTGGAACAGGTCGGCGAACTCATCGCCCGAGACCACCTGACCGTCTGAGCCCTCCCTCTTCCCCTCCCCGCCCCTTCCCGAAATCCTGCGGACCCCCGGGGGCTGCGCCCCCCGGACCCCCACTCCCTGGGGCTGCCGCCCCTGGCCCCCGCTGCGGGGGCCAGCCCCCGACCCCCGCTCCTCAAACGCCGGAGGGGCTGAATTGCCCCTGCTCCTCAGCGGGGAGGGGAGGGGGAGGGGAGGGGCTGAAGGTCCCCGCCCCCCCAAGGGGGGTGCTGGATTTGCCCGGCCCCCAATAACCGGAGGGGCTGGATCTGCCCCGTCCCTCAAACGCGGGAGGGGGCGGCGGGGTAGCGCGGCTGGATCTGCCCCCGCCCCTCAGGGGCCAGAGAGGCCGGACTTGTGGCGGGACCGCGGCTGCGAGGGCCCCCGATAGGGGCGCGGGGAACTGCGCGACTGGCCACGGCGGCGCTGCAGTCGAGTAACCGGCCGGGTTCTGGGGCGGAGCCTTTGCTCAGGGGCGCGGGGAACTGCGCGATCGGCCACGATGGCGCTGCAGTCGAGTAACCGGCCGGGGTACGGGGCGGAGCCCCGAGAACGCGCTCCAGGGGGCGGCAGCCCCGGGCAGGGAGGAGGGACGGGGGCAACAGCCCCCCCGTAGCAGGGCAGGGCCCCGGGGCCGCAGCCCCCGTAGCGGAACAGCAGAAGGGGCCGGAACCCTTACAGGTTCCGGCCCCTTCGCGCGCCGCGAGGGCGAAAAGCTACGGCAGCTGCGCCGCGCGCGCCTCGCGCCGGTTGTCGCGGAAGTTGTTCACGCGACGAGCCGTCGCGAACAACGGAATCACCGCTCCGAGCACCAGCTGCAGCGCACACCCCGTCTGCAGCAGCAGCTGACCGCCGGGAGCGTCGAACGCCCAGGCCGCGAGCAGCCCCATGCTCGCGACGATCCACGACAGCATCGCCACGGCGAGACGCCCACGCGGCTTCGGGTACTCGACCCGGCTCACCATCAACCAGGCGGTGCCGATGATCGCCAGGAGCGTCGCCACGAAGGGCAGCTCCAGGAGCACGATCGACACGACCGTCAGCGCCCCGAACGGGGACGGCATGCCCTGGAAGGTGCCGTCCTTCACGGTGACGCACGAGAAGCGGGCAAGCCGCAGCACCACCGCCAACAGCACCACGATCGCGCCCACCGCCGCGACCCGCTGGTGCACGGTGTTGTCGGCGACCATGCCGTACACGAGCACGAAGTACGCGGGCGCGAGACCGAAGCTGATCAGGTCGGAGAGGTTGTCCAGCTCCGCACCCATCGGCGAGGACCGCAGTTTGCGGGCCACGAGGCCGTCGAACAGGTCGAAGACCGCCGCGCACAGCATGAGGATCACCGCGGTGGCGGCGCTGTTGCGAGCCATGCCCGACTCGTCGCTGCCGGTGAGGTGCGGGATCAGGATGCCGGTGGTGGTGAAGTACACCGCCATGAAGCCGCAGGTGGCGTTCCCGAGCGTGAGGGTGTCCGCTATCGAGAGCCGCAGTGAGAGCGGCATCTCTTCTTCGGAGTCGTCCTCATCGGCCTCGGGAACCCACCCGGCCTGTGTCTCTGGATCAATCACGGTCAATGCGAGTCACCCCAGCCACGGTCTTCTGACCGACCTCGACATCCACGTCGACGCCCTCGGGGAGGTAGATGTCGACGCGCGAGCCGAAGCGGATCAGGCCGATCCGCTCGCCCTGCTCCACCTTCGTGCCCTGCGGGATGTAGGGCACGATGCGCCGGGCCACGGCGCCCGCGATCTGCACCATCTCGATGTCGCCGAGCTCGGTGTCGAAGTGCCAGACAACGCGCTCGTTGTTCTCGCTCTCCTTGTTGAACGCCGGGACGAACCCGCCGGGGATGTGCTCCACGGACGTCACCGTGCCGGCCAGCGGCGCGCGGTTGACGTGGACGTTCAGCGGGCTCATGAAGATCGCGACGCGGGTGCGCCCGTCCTTCCACGGCATGATGCTCTGCACCACGCCGTCGGCCGGGGAGATGACCCGGCCCTGGGCGATCTCGCGCTCCGGGTCGCGGAAGAACCACAGCATGCCCGCCGCGAGCGCGGTGGCGGGTACGGCGACGGCCTTGGCGGCGCCGGAGCGTCGCGCACGGGCCAGGCTGAGTGCCGCGGTCGCGACGGTCGGCAGGAGCCACGGCGATGCTCCGCGAGCAATGCGGCCGCCCAGGAGGCTGTCGCGTGGTGCAGAGGTTTGGCTGTGGGGCATGGATGACCTTCGTAGCGGATGATGCCGCGCAAGTGACGGGGGACGGCGGCTTTTCCGGGGATGCTATCGGTTGCGAGCCGCAACTGGGCAAGCCAGGAAGCCGAGTCGGCCGCTGAAGAGTGTTGACGGGGTGTGATCTTCCTCCCGGAGATAACACCCTAAAAAGGACTTTCAGCCCTGGAATCGATACTCTTCGAGCAGTCGACGACCAATGATCATTTTCTGGATCTCGGCGGTACCTTCGCCGATCAGCAGCATCGGGGCCTCCCGGTAGAGACGCTCGATCTCGTACTCCTTGGAGAAGCCGTATCCGCCATGGATACGGAACGCGTCCTCCACGACTTCTTTGCAGTATTCGGAGGCGAGGTACTTCGCCATCCCTGCTTCGAGGTCGTTTCGCTCCCCGGAGTCCTTTTTGCGTGCTGCGTTCACCATCATCGCATGCGCGGCCTCGACCTTGGTGGCCATGTCGGCGAGCTTGAACTGAATCGCCTGGTGCTGGGCGATCGGCTTTCCGAAAGTGTGACGTTGTTGGGCGTATGAGACACCCAACTCAAATGCACGCTGCGCGACTCCGCAGCCACGGGCAGCGACATTCACGCGGCCGACTTCGACGCCGTCCATCATTTGGTAAAACCCTCGGCCGGTGGTCCCACCGAGCACACGGTTGGCCGGAATTCGCAGGTCCTGCATGACCAGTTCGGTGGTGTCCACCCCCTTGTATCCCATTTTGTCGATCTTGCCGGGAATGGTGAGTCCGGGACGGACCTCGCCGAATCCGGGCTCCTTCTCGACGAGGAAGGTCGTCATCGACTTGTGCGGGGCCGTGCCCTCCGGGTGGCCTTCGTCACTTCGGCAGAGAACGGCCACGAGAGTCGACGAACCACCGTTCGTCAACCACATCTTCTGGCCGTTCAGAACGTACTCGTCGCCGTCCTTCACACCCTTCGACGTGATCGCCGACACGTCCGAGCCGAGACCCGGCTCCGACATCGAGAACGCGCCCCGCGTCTCGCCGGCCGCCATTCGCGGCAGGAAGTAGTCCTTCTGCTCCTGGGTGCCGTGCTGCTTGAGCATGTACGCCACGATGAAGTGCGTGTTGATGATCCCGGACACGGACATCCAGCCGCGCGCGATCTCCTCCACGCACAGCGCGTACGTGAGCAACGACTCGCCCAGACCGCCGTACTCCTCGGGGATCATCAGGCCGAACAGGCCCAACTCCTTGAGGCCGTCCACGATCTGCTGCGGGTACTCGTCCCGGTGCTCCAGCTCCGTCGCGACCGGAATGATCTCCTTGTCGACGAAGTCCCGGACGGTGGACAGGATCTCCTGCTGCACGTCCGTGAGACCTGCGGTCTGTGCGAGTCGGCTCATGGTTACTTCTCCTGCGCCTTCAGTTCCGGGCGGCCGGGCTGCTCGCCGCCGCGCTCCTTGATGTACGTCTCGGTGGGGACCATGACCTTGCGGCGGAAGACGCAGACCAGGGTGCCGTCCTGCTTGTAGCCCTTGGTCTCCACGTAGACGATGCCGCGGTCGTTCTTCGACCTCGACGGGGTCTTGTCGAGGACCGTCGTCTCGCCGTAGATGGTGTCGCCGTGGAAGGTCGGCGCCACGTGCTTGAGCGACTCGATCTCCAGGTTGGCGATGGCCTTGCCGGAGACGTCCGGGACGGACATGCCGAGGAGCAGCGAGTAGATGTAGTTGCCGACGACGACGTTCTTGCCGAAGTCGGTCGTCTGCTCCGCGTAGTTGGTGTCCATGTGGAGCGGGTGGTGGTTCATGGTGAGGAGGCAGAAGAGGTGGTCGTCGTACTCCGTGACCGTCTTCCCGGGCCAGTGCTTGTAGACCGCCCCGACCTCGAACTCCTCGTAGGTGCGTCCGAACTGCATGGTGCTCAGGCCTCCGGGGCTTCGAACTTGGACGTACGGGTCATGCCGGCGGCGCGGCCCTTGCCGGAGATGACCAGGGCCATCTTGCGGCTGGCCTCGTCGATCATCTCGTCGCCGAGCATCGCGGAGCCCTTCTTGCCGCCCGCCTCGGACGTGTAGTAGTCGTACGCGTCGAGGATCAACTCGGCGTGGTCGTAGTCCTCCTGGGACGGCGAGAAGATCTCGTTGGACGCCTCGACCTGGCCCGGGTGCAGGACCCACTTGCCGTCGAAGCCGAGCGCGGCGGCGCGGCCCGCGACCTCGCGGTAGCCCTCGATGTTGCGGATCTGCAGGTAGGGGCCGTCGATCGCCTGGAGGTTGTTGGCGCGGGCGGCCATCAGGATCTTCATCAGGATGTAGTGGTAGGCGTCGGCCGTGTAGCCGGGCGGCTGCTCGCCGACGACCAGGGACTTCATGTTGATGGAGGCCATGAAGTCAGCCGGGCCGAAGATGATCGTCTCGGTGCGCGGCGAGGCCTGCGCGATCTCGTTGACGTTGTTCAGGCCCTGGGCGTTCTCGATCTGCGCCTCGATGCCGATCTTGCCGACCTCGAAGCCCATGGTCTTCTCGATCTGCGTGAGCAGCAGGTCGAGCGCCACGATCTGCTGGGCGTCCTGGACCTTCGGCAGCATGATGCAGTCGAGGTTCTGGCCCGCGCCCTCGACGACGGTGACGACGTCGCGGTAAGTCCACTCCGTGGTCCAGTCGTTGACGCGCACGACCCGCGTCTTGCCCGTCCAGTCACCCTCGTTGAGGAACTTCACGATGGTGTGCCGGGCCTCCGGCTTGGCCAGCGGGGCGCAGGCGTCCTCCAGGTCGAGGAAGACCTGGTCGGCCGGCAGGCCCTGGGCCTTCTCCAGGAAGCGGGGGTTCGAGCCGGGCACGGCCAGACAGGAACGGCGCGGGCGAAGGCGGTTGACCTGAGTCATGCGGGGACCTCCAGAGGGTCGAGCTTGTTCGCTAGCCGGATCTCGTCGACGATACGGCCGATGATCTCCGTGATGCCGAAGTCCTTCGGGGTGAAGACGGCGGCGACTCCCGCCCTCTTCAGGTCCTCGGCGTCGGCGTTGGGGATGATGCCGCCGACGATCACGGGGATGTCGGTGGCGCCCGCCTCGCGCAGCCGGTCGAGTACGTCCGGCACCAGCTCGGCGTGCGACCCGGAGAGGATCGACAGGCCGACGCAGTGCACGTCCTCGGCGAGCGCGGCGGACACGATCTGCTCCGGGGTGAGCCGGATGCCCTGGTAGACCACCTCGAACCCGGCGTCGCGGGCCCGCACGGCGATCTGTTCGGCGCCGTTGGAGTGCCCGTCGAGGCCCGGCTTGCCGACCAACAGGCGGAGCTTGCCGCCCAGTTCGTCACCGGTGCGGCGGACCTTCTCGCGCACCTCGGCGAGGGGCGTGCCCTCCTCGGCGGCCACCGCGACCGGCGCCGACGAGACGCCCGTGGGGGCGCGGAACTCGCCGAACACCTCGCGCAGCGCGCCCGCCCACTCGCCGGTCGTGACGCCGGCGCGGGCGCACTCCAGGGTGGCCTCCATCAGGTTCTCCGTGCCGGCCGCGGCCTCCTTCAGGCGGTCGATGGCCTGCTGGGTGGTCGGGAAGTGGAACGGGTCGCCCATGCCCTGCCGGTCCGAGGACTCCTGACGGGTCGTCTTCCAGTCGCCGATGGCCCGGACGACCCTGGCCTCGACGGCGTGGTCGACGGTCATGATCGCGGCGTCCAGGTCGGCGGTGAGCGGGTTGGGCTCGGTCGACTCGTAGCAGTTGACGCCGACGATCTTGTCCTCGCCGGCCTCGATCTTGGCCCGCCGCTCGGCGTGCGAGGAGACCAGCTGCGACTTGAGGTAGCCGGACTCGACGGCCGCCATCGCGCCGCCCATCTCCTGGATCCGGTCGATCTCGGCGAGGCACTCCGCGACCAGCTCGTCGACCTTCTTCTCGATGACGTGCGAGCCCGCGAAGATGTCCTCGTACTCCAGGAGGTCGCTCTCGTGCGCCAGGACCTGCTGGATGCGGAGCGACCACTGCTGGTCCCACGGCCGCGGCAGGCCCAACGCCTCGTTCCAGGCGGGGAGTTGGACGGCGCGGGCGCGGGCGTCCTTGGAGAGGGTGACGGCCAGCATCTCCAGGACGATGCGCTGGACGTTGTTCTCCGGCTGGGCCTCGGTCAGGCCGAGCGAGTTGACCTGCACGCCGTAGCGGAAACGGCGCTGCTTCGCGTTCTCGATGCCGTACCGCTCGCGCGTGATCTGGTCCCAGATCCGCCCGAACGCCCGCATCTTGCACATCTCTTCGATGAACCGGACGCCCGCGTTCACGAAGAAGGAGATACGGGCCACGACGTCCCCGAACTTCTCCTCGGGGACCTGCCCTGAGTCGCGTACGGCATCGAGAACCGCGATGGCGGTGGACATCGCGTACGCGATCTCCTGGACCGGTGTGGCCCCCGCCTCCTGGAGGTGGTAGCTGCAGATGTTGATCGGGTTCCACTTGGGGATGTTCGCCACCGTGTACGTGATCATGTCGGTGGTGAGCCGCAGCGAAGGCCCCGGCGGGAACACGTGCGTGCCCCGCGACAGGTACTCCTTGACGATGTCGTTCTGCGTCGTCCCCTGGAGCTGCGTGATGTCCGCGCCCTGCTCCTCCGCGACGACCTGGTAGAGCGCCAGAAGCCACATGGCGGTGGCGTTGATGGTCATCGAGGTGTTCATCTGCTCCAGGGGGATGTCCTGGAACAGCCGGCGCATGTCACCGAGGTGGGAGACGGGGACGCCGACCCGGCCGACCTCGCCGCGGGCGAGGATGTGGTCGGGGTCGTAGCCCGTCTGGGTCGGCAGGTCGAAGGCGACCGACAGACCCGTCTGCCCCTTGGCGAGGTTGCGCCGGTACAGCTCGTTGGACGCTTCCGCCGTGGAGTGACCGGCGTAGGTCCGCATGAGCCACGGCCGGTCCTTCTGACGCTCAGTCATCTGCAGCTTCTCCTAAGGGAGTTCAGACGTTCCGGAAGCGGTTGATGGCGTCGATGTGCTGGGCGCGCTTCTCCTGGTCGCGCACGCCCAGACCCTCCTCGGGCGCGAGCGCGAGGACGCCGACCTTGCCCTGGTGGAGGTTGCGGTGCACGTCGTACGCGGCCTGGCCGGTCTCCTCCAGGGAGTAGACCTTGGAGAGCGTCGGGTGGATCTTGCCCTTGGCGATCAGGCGGTTGGCCTCCCACGCCTCGCGGTAGTTGGCGAAGTGCGAGCCGACGATGCGCTTCAGGGACATCCACAGGTAGCGGTTGTCGTACTCGTGGTTGTAGCCGGACGTCGACGCGCAGGTGACGATCGTGCCGCCCTTGCGGGTGACGTAGACGGAGGCGCCGAAGGTCTCGCGGCCCGGGTGCTCGAAGACGATGTCGACGTCCTCGCCGCCGGTGAGCTCGCGGATGCGCTTGCCGAAGCGCTTCCACTCGCGCGGGTCCTGCTCGTGCTCGTTCTTCCAGAACTTGTAGCCCTCGGCGTTGCGGTCGATGACCGCCTCGGCGCCCATGGCCCGGCAGATGTCGGCCTTCTCGGGGGAGGAGACGACACAGATCGGGTTGGCGCCGCCGGCCAGGGCGAACTGGGTGGCGTACGAGCCGAGGCCGCCGCTCGCGCCCCAGATCAGGACGTTGTCGCCCTGCTTCATGCCGGCGCCGTTCTGCGAGACCAGCTGGCGGTAGGCGGTGGAGTTGACCAGGCCCGGGGACGCGGCCTCCTCCCAGCTGAGGTGGTCCGGCTTCGGCATCAGCTGGTTGGACTTGACGAGCGCGATCTCGGCGAGGCCGCCGAAGTTGGTCTCGAAGCCCCAGATGCGCTGCTCGGGGTCGAGCATCGTGTCGTTGTGGCCGTCCGAGGACTCCAGCTCGACGGAGAGGCAGTGCGCGACGACCTCGTCACCGGCGTTCCAGGCGTTCACGCCGGGGCCGGTGCGCAGGACGACGCCCGCGAGGTCGGAGCCGATGATGTGGTACGGCAGGTCGTGGCGCTTGCTGAGCTCGCTGAGGCGGCCGTAGCGCTCCAGGAAGCCGAAGGTCGAGACCGGCTCGAAGATCGAGGTCCAGACCGAGTTGTAGTTCACGGAGCTGGCCATCACGGCGACCAGGGCCTCGCCGGGGCCGAGCTCGGGCACCGGCACGTCGTCCAGGTGGAGCGACTTGCGGGGGTCCTTGTCGCGGCTCTCGAGCCCGGCGAACATCTCCTGCTCGTCCTTGTGCACGGTGATCGCGCGGTACGAGTCGGGCAGCTTCATGGCGGCGAAGTCGGCGGACGTGGCGGTCTGCGACTGGATCGCGTCCAGGATTTCCTTCACGGGGGTTCCTCCGGCGAAAGCATGTTGCGGGAACGCTTTTGAGGGGACGTCGGGGTGGTGAAGCGGTGCTGAGTGGTGCCGTCGGTTCGGCGGAGGTGGTGGTGCTCGGCGAGCGCCTGGTGGGCGCGGGAGGTGCCTGTGACGCAGGCGTCCGGGCGGGCGCGAAGCCCCGTGCGGAGCTTGCTGGGACAGCCGGCGTACGGAGGATCTCTGTACGCCGGCCGCCCGGACTGACTTCAACGTATGGCACGCCGTGCCAGTGCACAAGACACTCGGTGCCAACGATTTCTCTCAGTTGTCAGCGAGCCGCTTCATTTGAGCGATGATCGATCATTGCAGGTCAGAAGGGGTATGCACCGGGCGTACGACGAAGGCGCCGGGCGAACTGATCGATCAGTTCGCCCGGCGCCTTCGCGTCGCGGTGCTGTGAGGGGTGCGGTCAGCGGTCCCGCAGTGCCGTCTCGATGGTGCGCATGACCTCGTCGAGCGGAGCGTCCGTACGGGCCACGGTGACCAGTACCTCGCCGTGCGCGGAGGCGGTCGCCGCTGGGGCCGGAAGAGCGGTGCTCTCCCGACCCGCGCCTATGCCCGAGCCGAACGTCTTCCGCACGATCGCGAACGCGTGGTCCAGCTGCGTCTCCACGTCCCCCTGGCCGCCGGCCCGCAGCCAGCGCCGCAGCACGTGATTGTGGGCGGTGACCACGGCCGAGGCCGCGACCTCGGCGAGCAGCGGGTCGTCGTTGCCGTCGTGGTGCGCTTGCTCGTCGAAGTGGCCGAGCAGATAGCGGGTGAAAAGGCGTTCGTACCGGGCCACCGAGGCGATCTCGCGCTCCCGGAGCGTCGGCACCTCGCGGGTCAGGCGATAGCGCTCCACCGACACCGTCGGCGAGGCCGCGTACATCTTCATGACTTCCTTGATGCCACGGCACACCGTGTCGAGCGGGTGCTCGTGCGGCGGGGCGGCGTTGAGGACCGCCTCGGCGCGGATCAGGGTGTCGTCGTGGTCCGGGAAGATCGCCTCTTCCTTGGAGCGGAAGTGGCGGAAGAAGGTGCGCCGGGCCACCCCGGCCGTGGCCGCGATCTCGTCGACCGTGGTCGCCTCGTACCCCTTCGTCGCGAACAGCTCCATCGCGGCGGTCGCCAGCTCCCGGCGCATTTTCAGCCGCTGGGCGGCGGCACGGGAGCCCGCAGGCGTCGCGGGCGCCTCGGGAGCGTCGGTGGAGGAGGGCGTACGGGGGGACTTGGCGGCCTTGGACATGGACCGAACGTACTGCATGTCCGCAGCCTGCCGCGCCTCCGGGAGCGGGCCACCCGGCCCACCGAGCAGCCCGCCCCAGCCGGTGTGCGACTCAGCGCCTGGCATATTCGCGGAAGCCGCGGCCCGTCTTGCGGCCGAGGCACCCCGCGGCGACCAAGTGCTCGAGGAGCGGCGCCGGGGCCAGGCCCGGGTCGCGGAACTCGCGGTGCAGCACCTTCTCGATGGCGAGCGAGACATCCAGACCGACGACGTCCAGAAGCTCGAACGGGCCCATCGGGTAGCCGCCGCCCAGCTTCATCGCGGTGTCGATGTCGTCGAGCGAGGCGTAGTGCTCCTGGACCATCTTGATCGCGTTGTTCAGGTACGGGAACAGGAGCGCGTTCACGATGAAGCCGGCACGGTCGCCGCAGTCCACCGGGTGCTTGCGGATCTTCGCGCACACCTCGCGGACTGTGGCGTGCACATCGTCCCCGGTGAGGACCGTGCGGACCACCTCGACCAGCTTCATCGCCGGGGCCGGGTTGAAGAAGTGCATGCCGATCACGTCCTGCGGGCGCGAGGTCGCGCGGGCGCAGGCGACGACGGGCAGCGAGGAGGTCGTGGTCGCGAGGACCGCACCCGGCTTGCAGACCTTGTCCAGGGTCTGGAACAGCTGCTGCTTGACCTCCAGGTCCTCCGCGACCGCCTCCAGAGCCAGGTCGACCTCGGCGAACGCGTCGAGGGAGCCCGCCGGGGTGATCAGGGCGAGGGTCGCGTCGGCCTTCTCCTGGGTCATCCGGCCCTTGGTGACAGAGCGCGAAAGCGACTTGCCGATACGGGACTTGGCGGTGTCGGCCTTCTCCTGGCTGCGCGCCGCGAGCACCACCTCGTACCCGGCCTTGGCGAACACCTCGGCGATGCCGGACGCCATGGTGCCCGAGCCCGCGACGCCCACCGAGCGGACCTCGCGGCCCTGCGCGGCGTCCGACGCGGCGGCCGGGGTGAGCGCGTCCGGCACGACCTCGTCGCTGCCCGCCTCCGCGTACGTGTAGAAGCCGCGCCCCGCCTTGCGGCCGGTCAGGCCCGCCTCGCTGAGCTGCTTCAGGATCGGCGCGGGGGCGTGCAGGCGGTCCCGGGAGTCCGCGTACATCGCGTCCAGGACGGTCCGCGCGGTGTCCACGCCGATCAGGTCGAGCAGCGCGAGCGGGCCCATCGGCAGGCCGCAGCCCAGCTTCATCGCCGCGTCGATGTCCTCGCGGGACGCGTACTTGGCCTCGTACATCGCGGCCGCCTGGTTGAGGTAGCCGAACAGCAGCCCGTCCGCGACGAAACCGGCGCGGTCGCCGACCGAGACGGGCTCCTTGCCCAGGTCCACGGCGAGCTCGGTGACCGCGTCGACGGCGTGCGGCGCGGTCAGCACCGACGAGACCACCTCGACCAGCTTCATGGCCGGCGCCGGGTTGAAGAAGTGCAGGCCGACGACGCGCTCCGGGTTGGTGGAGTCGGCCGCGAGGCGGGTCACGGACAGGGCGTTGGTGCCGGTGGCGAGGATCGTGTCGGGGCGCACGATCGCGTCGAGCTCCCGGAAGACCTGCTGCTTGATCTCGTAGGACTCCGGCACCACCTCGATGACCAGGTCGGCCTCGGCGGCGGCCTGCAGGTCCGTGAAGGTGCGGAAGCGGGAGAGGGCGCTCTGCCGCTCCTGCTCGGTGAGGCGCTCGCGGCGCACGGCCCGTGCGGTCGAGGCTTCGAGGGCGCCGACGGCCTGCGCCGCGGCCACCTCGCTGATGTCGATGCCGATGACCTCGCGGCCCGCACGGGCGAGGACCTCGGCGATCCCGGTGCCCATGGTGCCGAGGCCGACGACGGCGACGGTGTGCAAGGGGGTACGGTCCATCGCGGACTCCAGATGGTGAGAGTGACGACTGAGAGGGCGCACGGCGCGCGGGCCCGGCCGGAAGAGGGATCGGCATACGGGCGACTGCGAACTGCGTCGCGGCGTGCGGGAGTTGGTGTCATGCTCCGGGCCGCCGCGTGCGAGCAGCGGGCCCAGTGAGGTGGAGCTGAGGTGAAGCGACGGGCCCTGTCCCCGGGCCGCGTCGTGAAACTCGTGCTGTACCGAGCCGAACCGACTTGTCCTCGGCGGCTGCGTCACCAGGCCGCCGAGCGATGCGGGTGTGACCCGCTCTAATGAGCTTAACCAGCGGGTAACGAGCGCGCCAGTCCTGGAGCGGTGTGACGTGGATCGCCCCCTCCTGGTGAAGCCCGACGATCGCTACGCTGAGCTGCATGGACGAGGAGTTGCGAGCGGTCACGGAACGTTTACGGAAAGAGGCCGCGCAGGACGCGGACCCGTCGGGTGCGGCCCGCTTCGAGCGGTTGCGGGCGACGGACGACCACGACGAGCTGGCCGAGGTCCTCACCGCGCCCCAACAGCCGCTGTGGGCCCGGGAGATGGCCGCGTTCCGGCTCGGCTGCGCGGGGGAGCGGCGGGCCTTCGAGTCCCTCGTCCTGCTGCTCAACCACCGCGACCCGGAGCGCTGTGCGAGCGCCGCGCAGGCGCTGGCCCGGCTCGGTGATCCGCGTACGGCGCGGGCGGCGGCGGCGCTCGCCACGAATGAACTCCGCGTCGCCTACGCGTTGCATCCGGTCCGGCTGCTCACGGTGCTGCGGGCGCCCGAGTCGGCGCCGGCGTTGATCACGGCCCTGAAGCGGCGGTTGTCCTCGCCGCACGATCCTTACTGGCGGATCGCGCTGGCGTGTGTGGAGGGGCTGGGGGCGCTGGCCGACAAGCGGGCGGTGCCTGTGCTCGATTCGGCTCGAGCCCATCCGCGGCTCGCGGCGGCGGCGGTGGCGGCGCTGGCGCGGATCGGGGAGGCTTAGGTTTTCTTCTTCCCCACCCCGCCCCTTCCCGAACTGGGGCTCCGCCCCAGACCCCGCTCCTCAAACGCCGGAGGGGCTGATTATTCAGCCCCTCCGGCGTTTGAGGAGGCCTGTCCGGCAGGACTTTCGGGAAGGGGCGGGGAGGGGGAGAGTCAGGCGGAGCTCCGGGACCCGGACGCCGTCCAGCTCGGAGACCTCCTCCGCCCCGTCCGGCGTGAACCCGGCGGATGCGTAGAAGCGGCGGGCACGCATGTTGTCCCGGAGGACCCAGAGGCGTACGCGCGGCGTGGCGAGCGCCGTGCAGTGGGCCAGGACCGACCGCATCAGGGCCCGCCCCGCGCCCGTCCCGATGTGCTCGGGGTGCACGTAGAGGGCGTACAACTCGGTGTCCGTGGGCGGGAGATCACTGTCCCGGTACGGCCCGAAGCTGGCCCAGCCGACCGTCGTCCCGGCGCGTTCGGCGACGAGGCCCACCACGGCCGGATCGCCCCGCGCCTGCCGCTCGCGGCAGCGTTCCGTGTCCGCGGCGATGTCCATCGCGTCCAGATACGACTGCGGGATCAGGCCCGCGTACGCGAACTGCCAGCCCCGCACCCGTATTTCGGCCACCGCGGGACAGTCGTCGGGGGTCATCTGCCGTACGGATACGACGGATTCGTTCATGGGCGCACCCTACGAGTCGTGTGCGGGCGTGGTCGTCCCCATTTCTCCGGGCATGCCGGGGCACACGGGTTCCGGTGTGTGCCCCGGCGGGTGGGCGGTCAGCGGTGGCGGCCGATCAGGCCGTGCAGCGCCAGGCCCTTGCGGACGTCCGAAGTCCGCTTCGCTTCGGCCGACTTGGGCTCCGGCTCCGGCTCCGGCTTCGGCTCCGGTTTCGGCTCGGGCAGGGCGTCGCAGGTCGCGTCGGCCGGGGTGTGGCCGCGGCCGCGCGGGACCTCGCCGGTGGCGAGGTAGTCCGCCAAGTACCCGTCCAGGCAGTCGTTTCCGCTGAGCGTGACGCCGTGGTTGCCGCCGCCCTCCTCCACGACGAGGCTGGAGCGGTCCAGCTTGCGGTGGAGTGTGACGGCGCCCTCGTACGGGGTCGCGGCGTCGTCGGTGGCCTGGAAGAGGAGCACCGGGGGCAGTTGGGAGTTGGTGACGTCCGGTGGGGTGAGGTTGCCGGTCGGCCAGAACGCGCACGGGGCGTTGTACCAGGCGTTGCTCCAGGTCATGAAGGGCGCCTTGGCGTGCGACCGCCAGTTGTCCGCGCGCCAGGTGTTCCAGCTGCGCGGCCAGGGCGCGTCCCTGCACTGCACCGCCGCGTACACCGAGTAGCCGTTGTCGCCGTCCGCGTCGACGACCCCGAGCGCCTCGTACGCGTCGACGAGCGGGGCGGTGTTCTCGTCGTTCACGTACGCGGCGAACGCCTCGGCGAGTTCCGGCCAGTAGCCGTTGTAGTAGCCGCCGGGGATGAAGGCGTCCTCCAGCTCGGCCGGGCCGACCTTGCCGCCGGCGGGGCGCTCGGCGACGGCCTCCCGCATCGCGTACCACTTGCCCTCGACCTCGGCCGGGTCGGTGCCGAGGCCGTACGTCGCGTCGTGCCGGGCGACCCAGGCGGCGAAGGCCTTGTGGCGGTCGTCGAACGCGAGGTTCTGGTCGAGGTTGTCGCGGTACCAGACCCCGGTCGGGTCGACGACGGAGTCCAGGACGGCCCGGCGGACCCGCTGCGGGAACAGCTTCGCGTAGACCGCGCCGAGGTGCGTGCCGTACGAGTAGCCGAAGTAGTTGATGCGGGGCGCGCCGAGCGCCTCGCGGATCAGGTCCATGTCGCGGGCGGCGCTCACCGTGTCGAGGTGCTCCAGGAGCGGCCCGTGCTTCTCCTCGCAGGCGTTCGCGAAGGCCTTGACGCGTTCGAGGCCCGCCTCTTCGACACCCTTGCCGATCGGCACCGTGTCGGGGCGCACCGGGGCGAAGTGGCCGGGGCGGCAGTCGACGGCGGGCCGGGAGGCGCCGACGCCGCGCGGGTCGAAGCCGATCACGTCGTACTGCGCGGCGACGTCGCGGGGCAGCGCGCCCGCGACGAAACCGGCGAGGCCACGGCCGCTGCCGCCGGGTCCGCCGGGGTTGACCAGGAGCGGGCCCTGGTGGTGTTCGGGGTCGGTGTGCGGGACGCGGGACAGAGCGAGGCTGATCTGTTTCCCGTCGGGTTTCGCGTGGTCGAGCGGGACGCGCAGCGAGGCGCACTGCAGGGTCGGGTACTTCTTCGTGGCGCAGTCCGTCCACTTGAGCGCGGCGCGGGCTTTCGGGGCGGTCGCCCCGCGTGGGTCTGCGGCGGACTGCCCGGCCGAAAGGAGTCCGGCGGCTGTGGCGAGGGCGCCGAGCAGCGCGACGGCACGGGTTCTCATCTGGCCTCCCGAGGCGGAGGAGTTCGGACTGCGCGTGCCGCAGCCCGCTGCCGCATGCTCTCGGAAATACCGTCAGAAATCGTGCTTTGTACGTGAAGTTGACCCGAAGGGTGTCAGAGGAGGGTGAGTTGGGTGCCGGTCTCACGGTCGGGTTCGCGGACAGGTGTGATGCGCCGCGCCGCCGCCGAGGGCTTGGGCCCGATGCCGTACTCCTGCGCGAGTTCGTGCACATGGCGGGTGATGCGGCGCTGGTACCACTTCGGCGCGTAGGCCCCTTCCGCGTACAGCCGTTCGTAGCGGCGTACGAGATGGGGGTGGTGCGCGGCGAGCCAGCTCATGAACCACTCGCGGGCGCCGGGCCGCAGGTGCAGCACCAGCGGGGTGACGGAGGTGGCGCCGGAGGCGGCGATCGCGCGGACCGTGGCGCGGAGTTGCTCGGGGGAGTCGCCGAGGAACGGGATCACCGGGGCCATCAGGACGCCGCAGCCGATGCCGTGCTCGGTGAGCGTGCGGACCACGTCGAGACGGCGCTCGGGGGCCGGGGTGCCGGGCTCGACCGTGCGCCACAGCTCGCGGTCCGTGAAGCCGACGGAGACCGAGATGCCGACCTCGGTGACCTGGGCGGCCTGCACGAGTAGGTCGAGGTCGCGCAGGATCAGCGTGCCCTTGGTGAGGATGGAGAAGGGGTTCGCACGGTCGCGCAGGGCCGCGATGATGCCGGGCATCAACCGGTACTTCCCCTCGGCCCGTTGATAGCAGTCCACGTTGGTGCCCATCGCGATGTGCTCGCCGTGCCAGCGCGGGGAGGCGAGCTGCCGCCGCAGGAGCTCGGGGGCGTTGACCTTCACCACGATCTGGCTGTCGAAGCCGAGCCCGGTGTCCAGGTCCAGATAGCTGTGCGTCTTGCGAGCGAAGCAGTAGACGCAGGCGTGGGTGCAACCCCGGTACGGGTTCACCGTCCACTCGAACGGCATACGGGAGGCGCCGGGCACCCGGTTCACGATCGACCTGGCCCGGATCTCGTGGAAGGTCACGCCGCGGAACTCGGGGGTGTCGAACGTGCGGGTCGTGACGGCGTCCGCGCCGAACAGCGCGGCGTCGTCGGAGATCAGGTTGTCCCAGCGCATGGCGCCTCCTCGGTAGCACTGGGCACAGAATAGAACAAGCGTTCCCATGATCGTGCGGGTCGGTGCCGGCTAGCCACCTTCGCTGTTTGCCTAATGGTGTTAGGCAGATGCAGGATGGGATTAGGTATGGGATTAGGTAATGGCTGGATTCGTTGGGAGGAACTGTGGCCGTACGACCTGGCCTGACCGCGGAACGCCTGGTCCGCGCCGGGGCCGAGCTCGCCGACGAGGTCAGGTTCGAGCACGTCACCGTCTCCGAGCTGGCCCGGCGGTTCGACGTGAAGACCGCGAGCCTCTACTCGCACCTCAAGAACTCCCACGACCTCAAGACCCGCATCGCCCTGCTCGCCCTCGCCGAGCTCGCCGACCGCGCGTCCGAGGCCGTCGCCGGGCGCGCGGGCCGGGACGCCCTGACCGCCTTCGCCGCCGCCTATCGCACGTACGCGGTCGAGCACCCCGGCCGGTACGCCGCCGCCCGCTTCCCCCTCGACCCGCAGACCGCCGCCGCGAGCGCCGGGCCCCGCAACGCCCGGCTGACCCGGGCCGTCCTGCGCGGGTACGGCCTGACCGAACCCGCCGAAACCCATGCCGTACGACTGCTCGGCAGCGTCTTCCACGGCTTCGTCAGCCTGGAGACGGCCGGCGGATTCAGCCACAGTGCGCCGCCCGCCGAGGAGACCTGGGACTGGATCCTCGACGCGCTCGACGCGCTGCTCCACTCCACCCCCACGCCCGCCGGCACGACCGAGGCAGCCACCCCATGAGTACGTCCCCGTCCCTGATCAGTACGCCCCTCACCGCCGAACTCATGCGCGGAGCCCTGGAGTTGGAGCCCACCGCGCGCGGACTCCTTCCGCACCGGCTGCCCGCGCAGGCCCGGCGGCAGATCTCCGACGGCCAGACCGCCATGGCCGAGGCCCAGCCCGCCGGGGTCCGCCTCGCGTTCCGCACCGCCGCCACCGTCGTCGAGCTCGACACGCTGCCCACCAAGCGCGCCTACCTCGGCGTGCCCGGACCGGCCCCGGCCGACGGGGTGTACGACCTGCTCGTCGACGGCCGCCTCACCGCGCAGGCCAGTGTTCCCGGCGGGAACGTCCTGACCGTCGACATGGCTGCCCAGTCCTACGAGCTCACCGAGGGTGAACCCGGCACCGCCCGGTTCGCCGGACTCCCCGCGGGCGAGAAGGACATCGAGATCTGGCTGCCGCACAACGAGCGGACCGAGCTGGTCGCCCTGCGCAGCGACGCGCCCCTGGCGCCGCTGCCCGACCGCGGCCGCAAGGTCTGGCTGCACCACGGCAGTTCCATCAGCCACGGCTCCAACGCGACACATCCGACGGGCACTTGGCCCGCGCTGGTCGCGGGGCGGGCGGGCGTCGAGCTGATCAACCTCGGCCTCGGGGGTGCGGCGCTGCTCGACCCGTACACCGCGCGTGCGCTCCGGGACACCCCCGCCGACCTGGTCAGCGTCAAGATCGGCATCAACATCGTCAACGCCGACGCGATGCGGCTCCGCGCGTTCGGGCCTGCAGTGCACGGGTTCCTCGACACCATCCGCGAGGGGCACCCCACGACCCCGCTGCTGGTCGTCTCCGCCGTGCTCTGTCCCGTGCAGGAGGACACGCCTGGGCCACTCGCGCCCGACTTCGCCGACGGGGCCGTGCGGTTCAAGGCCACCGGCGACCCCGCGGAGGTCGCCGCGGGGCGGCTCACGCTGAACGTCGTACGCGCGGAGCTCGCCCGGATCGTGTCCGAACGTGCGGCGGACGATCCGCAGCTCTTCTACCTCGACGGGCGGGAGCTGTACGGCGAGGCCGACCATGTGGAGCTGCCCCTCGCGGACGCGGTCCACCCTGGCGCCGAGGCGCACGTCCGTATCGCGGAGCGGTTCGCGGGGCTGGCGTTCGGGGAGGCGGGGGCGTTCGCGGGCCGCTGATCTCTTCCCCACCCCGCCCCTTCCCGAAGTCCTCAGCGGACAGCCCGGGGTCTCCGCCCCCCCAGTCCCCGCTTCGGGGCTGTGCCCCTGGACCCCGCCGGGGCTGTGCCCCTGGACCCCCATCGCCCTCCGGGCTCGTCCTCAAACGCCGGACGGGCTCAATTGGGCTCGTGCGCTCTGGGGCGGGCGGGCCGACGGGCAGGCTGCTTGGGCCGGTGGCCCTCAAGGGCGGAACGTGGATTCGGGTCGGTGCCCTTGGCCCGACGGGCTCGATTGGGCTCGCGCCCCGGTTCAGACTGGCTGGACTCGGGTCGGTGCGCCCGGGGGCCGGGGGGCTGGTTCTGGGCCGATGCCCCTGGTTCGACGGGGCGATTGGATTCTGGCCCCAGTCGGACGGGCTGGACTTGGGTGGGTACTTCCAGGGCCGGAGGGGCTGGATATCGACTCGGGCCTCTGGTGCGGTCGCACTGGTCAGCGCCGGTACGTCTGGTTCGACGGCTCGATTGGGGCCCCGGCCCTCGTCCAGAAGGCTGGCTTTGGGCCTACCCCGGAGGCTGGGTCGGCCGGTCTCGGGCTGGGGTCCACGGGCCCGGCGGTGTGCTGAATTTGGCTCGAGTCCAGGTTCGGGCTTCTGGCCTGGGCCAGGCTGGGCCGATTGCCCTCCTAGGCGGGGCGTGCTGGGCTCGGCCCGCGCTCGGCTCCGGCCCCGATAGGGGCGCGGGGAACTGCGCGACCAGCCACGACGGTGCTTCAGCCGAACGACGGCACCGAGAGGGGCCGGGGCGCAGCCCCGAGCCGACCGCAGGGCGAGAGCCCAGCCACGAGGGCGCTGCCGCCGAATGACAGCGCGGAGAGGGGCCCGGGGTGCAGCCCCGAGCCGACCGCAGGGCGAGAGCCCAGCCACGAGGGCGCTGCCGTCGAACGACAGCGCGGAGAGGGGCCCGGGGGTGCAGCCCCCAAGCTGTCTGCAGGACTTTCGGGAAGGGGCGGGGAGGGGAAAAACCAGCCCGGCAAGCCGGCGCCACAGGGAGGGCAAGAGGGAAGGCCAGCCCGGCATCCCGATGCCACGGGAGGAGGCGGAAGGGGAAGCGTCAGAACGGGAAGGCGGCAGGCGGGAGGAGCCGGCCCGGCATCCCCGTGCCACGGGAAGAAGCGGGCCGGGGGAACACAAGCCCAGCATCCCGGTGCCGCGGGAGGAGGCGGGCCGGGGAAGTGCAAGCCAAGCGTCCCCCTGCCACGGAAAGCGGCGGGCACGGGAAGCGCAAGCCGACGATCCCCGTGCCACGGGAAGAAGCGGGCAGGGGGAACACAAGCCCAGCATCCCCGTGCCACGGGAAGAAGTGGGCCGGGGAACACAAGCCCAGCATCCCCGTGCCACGGGCGGGGGAGGGGGCACGGCGGGAACAGCCGCACCGGCAACCCCGGGCCGCCGGTAGAGGCGGGTGGGGGGAAAGTCCCGCCTCGGCAACCGTCACAATGGAGTGCGCAGCACCCCGTACCCCCGAAAGCAACGCAGTGGAGGAAGTGCCATGGCACAGGTCGAAGCCGTGACCGAGCGGATCATCGCGGCGGACCCGGACGATGTCTTCGACGCGCTCGCCGACTACAAGGACGTGCGCCCGAAGGTGCTGCCCGAGCACTTCAGCGAGTACGAGGTCCGCGAGGGCGGCGACGGCGAGGGCAGCCTCGTGCACTGGAAGCTCCAGGCCACCAGCAAGCGCGTCCGCGACTGCCTCCTCGAGGTGACCGAGCCGACCGACGGGCAGCTCGTCGAGAAGGACCGCAACTCCTCGATGGTCACCACCTGGACCGTCACCCCCGCGGGTGAGGGCCGTGCCAAGGTCGTCGTATCGACCGTGTGGAACGGCGCGGGCGGCATCGGCGGCTTCTTCGAGAAGACCTTCGCCCCCAAGGGCCTCGGCCGGATCTACGACGCCCTCCTCGCCAAGCTCGCCGCCGAGGTGGAGAAGTAGGGGAGCAGAGGCCCCGTAGGGGCCCCGCGGTGGGCCGGTCGTGATCGTCGTGATTGTCGCGGTCGGCTCGCCGTCCACCCCGTCGTCCGACCCGCCTCCCAACCCCAACCCCCGCCCCCGCCCTGTCACTTGTTCGGGTGGTTTCCCGTGCGCCCCGCGGCGCACCCCCGCGTGCGCCCCGTATGCGTGCAGCGCGTCAAACCCCGAGGTCCACAGGGTGAGCGCGCGGCCCAACACCCGTACGGGAAGCGGCCGTCGGCCCTGTTTGAGGCGAACCGTTCAGTTGCCCGAGGTTGTCGCGTAATGCGAGAAATGGGCGGCGCGATCGGGCGCGGATGAGGGGAGCGGGACGTGCGTGGGACGACTCTGGTGCAGGACGAGCAGGCCCCCGAGGCCGCACCGGCAGCGGAGCAGCCCCCACCGCCCGCAGAGCCCGACCCCGAGCCCGCCCCCGGTGCCGCACCCGAACTCAGCCCGCGCCGGGTCCGCCTCGTCTTCGCCGGGCTGATGCTCGCGCTGCTCCTCGCCGCCCTGGAGCAGATGATCGTCGCCACCGCGCTGCCGAAGATCGTCGGCGAGCTGCACGGCCTCGACAAGATGTCCTGGGCGATCACCGCGTACCTCCTGACCGCCACCATCGGACTGCCGATCTACGGCAAACTCGGCGACCTCCTCGGCCGTAAGAGCGTCTTCCAGTTCGCGATCGTGGTCTTCATCATCGGCTCCGCGCTCGCCGGTTGGTCGCGGACCATGGACGAGCTGATCGCCTTCCGCGCGGTCCAGGGCATCGGCGCGGGCGGCCTCATGATCGGCGTGCAGGCGATCATCGCCGACATCGTCCCGCCCCGCCAACGCGGCCGCTACATGGGCGTGATCGGCGCCGCGTACGGACTCGCCTCCGTCGCCGGACCCCTGCTCGGCGGGTTCTTCACCGACCACGCGAGCTGGCGCTGGTGCTTCTACATCAACGTGCCGTTCGGGCTGCTCACCCTCGCCGTCATCGCCGTCGTGCTGAAGCTTCCCAAACCTGTCGCCAAGCCTCGCTTCGATGTTCTGGGCGCCCTGCTGCTCGCCGTCGCCTCAACCTGCCTGGTGTTGCTGACCAGTTGGGGCGGCACGGAGTACGAGTGGGGCGATCGCGTGATCGTCGGGCTCGCCGTCGGGTCGGTGCTTTCGACCGTGCTGTTCCTCGTCGTCGAGCGGTTCGCGGTCGAACCGATCATTCCGCTGCGGTTGTTCCGCGACCCGACGTTCAACATCACCGGGCTCGTCGGCGCGGTCGTCGGCGTCGGCATGTTCGGCGCCGCCAGCTATCTGCCGACCTTCCTGCAGATGGTCGACGGGGCCACCGCCACCGAGTCGGGCCTCCTGATGCTGCCGATGATGTTCGGCATCGTCGCCGCCTCCATCGTCTCCGGCCAACTCATCAGCCACACCGGCCACTACCGCATCTACCCGATCATCGGCGGCGCCGCCTCCGCCGTCGGCATGTGGCTGCTCTCCCGCCTCGAAACCGACACCTCGCGGCTCGACTACAGCATCTGGATGGGCGTGCTCGGCATCGGCATCGGCCTGATCATGCCGGTCCTCATCCTCGCCGTGCAGAACGCGGTGCCGCCCGCCGACCTCGGCACCGCCACCAGCGCCAACAACTACTTCCGGCAGATCGGCGGCAGCGTCGGCGCCGCCGTCTTCGGCACCCTCTTCGCCGACCGGCTCGCCGACGCGCTCACCGACCGGCTGCCCGCCGGCGTCGACCTGCCCGACCCCGAGTCGATCACGCCCCAACTCGTCCACCGGCTCCCCGAGCAGCTGCGCGAGGGCTACATCCAGGCGTACGCGGACGCCATGCCGCGGATCTTCCTGTACCTCGTGCCGGTCCTCGTACTCGGCCTCCTCATCGCCCTGTTCCTCAAGGAGACACCTCTGTTGTCCGCCAACCCGGCCAGCGCCGACCTTCAGAACAACGCCGAGCCCAGGGCCGCCGTTCCCGCCGCCCGCACCGCCGCGCACTCCGCGGGCGTGCCCGTCTGCGGCAGCGTCCAGCACCCCGACGGGACCAGCGTGCCGCGCGCCGCGCTCACCCTGATCGACGTCACCGGACAGCAGATCGGCCGCGGCGCGAGCGGCGACGACGGGCGGTACGCGCTGTCCACCCCGGGCGCCGGTTCGTACGTCCTGATCGCCGCCGCGGGCGGGCACCAGCCGCAGGCCGTGTCCGTCACCGTCGGCGAACGGCCCGTCGAACTCGACGTCGTGCTCGGCGGCGCCGGACGCCTCGCCGGGACCGTCGTCACCGCCGACGGCAGCCCCGTACGGGACGCCGCCGTGACCCTCACCGACGTACGCGGAGAAGTCGTCGCGAGCGCGCGCAGCGGGCGCGAAGGGGGCTATGTCATCAGCGAGTTGGTGGCCGGCGAGTACACCCTCGCCGCCAGCGCGCCCGCCTTCCGGCCGGCCGCCGTCCCGGTCAGCGTGCAGGCCGCGCGCGAGACCCGGCAGGACATCGAACTCGCGGGCGGCGCCGTGCTGCGCGGCACCGTGCGGGCCACCGGAGGGCGGTGCGTCGAGGACGCCCGCGTCACCCTCCTCGACGCCGCGGGCAACGTGGTCGACACCCTCACCACCGGACCGGACGGCACATTCCGCTTCGTCGACCTGTCCTCCGGCGAGTACACCGTGATCGCCGCGGGCTACCCGCCGGTCGCCACCGTCCTCCAGGTCGCGGGCGGCGGGCGCACCGAGCGCGACCTCCAACTCGGCCACGAGGACTGACGATCCGGGCCCCGCGCAACCTGCGCCCGCCCGTGCGCCGCACCTCGCGCCGATGCGCCGCACGTCGCGGCCGGTGCGCGCGGGACTCGCGCGGCAGGGGGCGCACAGGGGGCGCGCCGAGAGCGCGTCGTTCCGGTGCAAATTCCGAAGATGCCCCACGCGGCGGGGCACACCCGCCGTACCGTGGTCGTGGCGCAGATCTTCATCTGCGTCACGGGAAGGAGCCCAGACCATGGAGCGTGGCACTCCGGATGGGCCGGCGACGCAGTCAGCCGTCGCCGGCCGTATTCCGCTGGCCGTGGTCGTCGTGGACGGAGCAGGCCTCGTCTCGCACTGGAGCAGCGGCGCCCGCCGCCTGTTCGGGTACGTGAAGGACGAGGCGGTGGGCCGTCGCGCCGTCGACCTGCTGCCTGTCTCCGGCGCCCTGCCCGAGGACGCGACACCCCTCGAAGTGCCCGTGGAGTACGAGGAGTTGGGGCCCGAGGAGGAGCTGGGCCCCGAGCTGGAAGCGTCCCTCGGCGGGCGCACCTCCTACCCGGCCGCGGGCCGCGCCCGCCTCTCCGAGCCGGGCCGGGACCCGGTGGACGTGCTGTGGTGGGCGTACCCGCTGGTCGGGCCGGGCCCCGAGCGGCTGCTCGTGCTCGCCGCCGACGCCGACCGGCTGCGCCGCGAGAACCCCGACGACCCCATCGATCCGGAGGGCGCCACCGAGAGCATCGCCCCCGGCTTCGGGCTGCACACCGAGTTCCCCGGGTACGACGAGCTGGCGCGCAGGCTGCCCGAGATCCTGCCCAGCATGAGCGTCGCCGAGGGCTCGCGGATCGTCTCGCAGGTCCTCGAACTGGGCTATCCCGTCCTGGAGTTCAGCCAGCACGACCGCGTCCCGGTCACACCGGACTGGGGCGTGCCCCGGCGCGCGGAGCGCAAGGTGCGCCGCGAGCGGGTGGCGCGCGCCCTGGCCGAGGGGAAGCCCGTCCCGCCCGAACTCGCGGACGAGGCCGAGGACCTGGAGTACCGCGCGGTGCGCGAGCGCCTGGAGTTCCTCAACGAGGTCAGCGGGCGGATCGGCACCTCCCTCGACCTGGCCCGCACCATCAACGAGGTCAGCCAGGCGATCGTGCCCCGCTTCGCCAACGTGGCCTGCACGTATCTGCGCGAACAGGTCGTCGCGGGCGAGGGGTTCGCGGAAGGCGTGCCCGACTCCACCACCATGTGGCACCGCGTCGCCCTGGAGCACACCGACGAGCCGGGCCGCTGGGACGACGTCGTGCCGGTCGGCGAGGCCATGCCGTTCCCGGCGGACACCCCGTTCTTCCAGTGCATGACGACCGGGGACCCTGTGCTGATCCCGCACATCAGCGAGGAGATGGGCCATGCCATCGCCTCCGAGCTGGACAAGCGGGACATCCGGCCGTTCATCGTCGACCGCTCGATGCTGATCGTGCCCCTCAAGGCGCGCAACGTCGTCCTCGGCTTCAGCGTCCTGCTGCGCCACCCGGACCGCATCGTCTTCAACGACATGGACCGCGTCACCGCCGCCGAACTCGCCGCCCGCGCGGCCCTGGTGCTCGACAACGCCCGCATGTACACGTACCAGGAGAACGTCGCGGAGACGCTCCAGGACAGCATGCTGCCGCACATCGCGCCGCGCATGTCCGGCTGCGACATCGCCACCCGCTACCTGCCCGGCACCCTCCTCGGCCGGGTCGGCGGCGACTGGTTCGACTCGGTGAAGCTGCCCGGCTCCCGCACCGCGCTCGTCGTCGGCGACGTGATGGGACACGGCCTCAACTCGGCCGCGATGATGGGCCAGTTGCGCACGGCCGTGCAGACCATGGCCGCCCTCGACCTGCCGCCCGCCCAGCTCCTGCGCAACCTCGACGACCTCGCCCAGCGCCTCGGCGAGCAGTACCTGGCCACCTGCCTGTACGCGGTCTACGACCCGATCGCCGGCGAGCTGCAGATCTCCAACGCCGGGCACATCCCGCCCGTCGTGGTCCGCGCCGAGGACGGCCGCAGCGACCTCCTCGAACTGCCCACGGGCGCCCCGATAGGCGTCGGCGGCGTGCCCTTCGAGACGGTACGCGTCCCGGTCGCGCCCGGCGACCGGCTCGTGATGTGCACCGACGGCCTGGTCGAGGTGCGCGGCGAGGACATCGGCGTCGGCCTCGCCACGCTCTGCGAATCGGCCGCGCACCCGGCCGCGTCCATGGACGACGCCTGCGACACCATCATCCGCGCCCTCGCTGTGACATTTGCTGAAGCGGGCCGCGGCGGCCGCAAGGACGACGTCGCCCTCCTGATGGCCCGGCTCAACGGCATCGCCGCCGAGGACGTCGCGGACTGGCGGCTCCAGGCCGAGCCGTGCGAGGTCGGCCGGGCCCGCCGCCTGGTCCGCGCCCAGCTGCGCCGCTGGGGCCTCGAACAGCTCGTGGAGAACGCCGAGTTGCTGGTCAGCGAGGTCGTCACGAACGCGGTGCGGCACGCCCGGAGCGACCGCCTTGCGCTGCGCCTGGTCCGCTCCGACGTCCTGCAGTGCGAGGTCCTCGACGACGAGCACACCTTGCCCACACTCCTCAGCGCAGGCCCCGACGACGAGTCCGGCCGCGGCCTGGCCGTCGTCAGCGCCCTCGCACGGGAGTGGGGCTCGGCGCGCGCGGGCGACGGAAAGTCCGTCTGGTTCGAGTTGGCGTTGCCGGGACGACGCCGGGGCTGAGGGGGCTTTTCCCCCTCCCCTCCCCTCCCCTCCCCTCCCCTCCCCTCCCCTCCCCGCCCTTTCCCGAAAGTCCTCAGCGGACAGCTCCGGAGGCTGCCGCCGGATCACGTGACCCGACGGAGGCGCGGGGAGGTGAAGCCTCAACTATCCCTGTGACCAGCACCTTTGGCCTCCCCAGGTCGATTGTCAGTGGTCGCCAGTAGGTTCTTTCATGTCCCCACCGATCCGGCCGGGGACAGTCCTCTGGTGCATGGGAGATGGTGCGTTGTCAGGGTGGGAGAGGTCGAGCACGGCACGGGTCATAGCGCCCGCACGGCCGCGGAAGCTCGCCAAGGTTCCGTTCGTCGAACTCGCCGACGGACGCTTGCAGGGGGTGGTCTCCAGCGGCTCCGACATCAGCCGCGTGTACGTCTCGTCGGTCACGGTGGGCGCGTTCGCGTACGCCTGCAGCACGAACAACAACCGGCCGTGCGGAGGCACCAGCAGTTCGTACTGCAACCACATCCGCGCGTTGATCGACCAGGCGGTGCTGCAGTACGGCGCCGAGCGCGTCGCCCGCTATCTGAAGTGCGACCTCGGTGACACCGAGGCCGACGCGTTCAGCCTCACCCAGGCCATGGTCGGCACGCACCCGATGCCGGGCGACAGCAACGCCGCGGCCACGGTCTTCAGCCGCTTCCTGCGGCACCTCGCCTACCTGGAGTTCGACGCGACCACGGCGCCCCTGCCGGAGATGCAGTGGTTCCCGCCGACGAGGGCGGTGGCCTGATGCGCACGGATCTGCTGACCGAGACCGTCGACGGCCTCGACGAGGCCCTCGCCGCCGTGGACGCCTTCGACGGTGCGCTCGCCGCCGGGCTGCTGCGGCCCCAACCCGCCCAGGCGGCAGGCCTGTTGGAGCTCGCCGACGCCGTCGCGGGCACGCCGCTCGCCGCGAAGGTCACCGAGGCCGCCGACAAGGCCGCCGCCGGCGCCGCCGACGAGAACCACTTCGTCGCGCTCGCCGCCGCCCGTACGGCACTCCTCGGCTCCGTCCACGACGCCCTCGGCGCCCGGGTCGAGGAAGCCACCGGCCGCCCGCGCGGCACGCACACCCAGGCCGACAGCCCGCGCGAACCCGGCGAGCAGGTCAACGTCCTCCTCGCCGCCCGGTCCTGGCTGTCCGACCTGGCCCGCTGCGGCTGGCAGGGCATGGACCACGACGTGGTCTCCGGCGCGGCCCCCGTCGTCTCGGCGCTGCTGCCCGAGCCCGGCCTGCGCCGGCTCGCCGCCCTCCTCGACGGCTTCGCCGCCGAACTCGCCGCCTCCTGTCCGGGCGCTTCCCTCAAGAGCGTCCCCGAGCGCCGCTGGGCCGACCTGTGGGCGCGCGCCATGCTCCTCACGGTGCCCGGCGCCGCCGACGCGCCCGAGACCGGCACGGTCACCGGCCGGCTGCTGCCCCTCGGCGCGGACGTCCAGGAGCACCCCACCGCCGTACAGGCCCAGATCCACGCCGTGTTGGAGCCCGCGGACGGCTCGGGCGCCCGGCTCGTACGGGCCAGCGTCTCGGCGCCCAAGCCGGACACGGTCGTCGGCGCGGGCCTGTGGCAGCTGCTGCGGCCGCACATGTCGCTGCTCGAAGCGCTCAGCGAGGGCCGCTCCATGGAGCTCACCGACATGCCGGTCACCGCCGAGGGCGACCTCCTGTGGAGCGACGACCACGCCCGCAAGGGCGAGCCCGCCGACGCCTTCGCCACCGCCCGCGTAGCCCTGCCCACGGCCGCCGAAGCGCCCACGGCACCCCTCGACCGGCATCCGTCACGCCTCGCCGTCCCGGTGTTCGTCGAGGGGTACGCGGCCCAAGCAGCGGAGGACGAGCTGACGTTCACGATCGCCGGGCCGGAGCTCCACGTCGACGCCGACCGCATCCCCGCCGCGTCGCCGCTCACCCCGCAGGCCGTCGCCAAGTCCGGGGCCTGCATCGGGCTGCTGCGCTGGGACGCCGGGCGGTTCAGGCTGCAGCCGCTGGCCGTGGAGTCGACGGTGCGGAAGAAGACCGTCGCGCTGCACGCCGGGGCATGGGCGGGCGGCACCACCGACAAGGTCGGAGCGAAGGGCGAGAAGACGGCCACCGACGCGGTGAAGGTGCTGCGGGAGCGCGCGGGAAGGCTGCTGCGGAAATGACCGAGCCCATCACGCCGGAGCCCATCACGCCGGAGGCCACGGCCCCGGCTGCTACGACTGAGGCCGCGGCTGCCACGCCCGAGGCGGTGGCCGGGCCTGAGGTGACGGCCGAGGACAGTCGTCGGCAGGTTCTGTACTGGCGGCTGCTCGCCCGGCTCTTCGACTCGGAGGAGCAGGCCACGCTCGAATCGGCGAGCCTCGCCGTCGTGGAGGACATCGACCTGCCGGCGGCCCTCCTCGACCCACAGGCCTCGGTCGACTCGATCGTGCAGCGCCACCCTGACCTGGCCGCCGAGTTCGACGGACTCATGGCGCCCCAGGACTCGGACGCGCAGGACGAGCGGGACCGGGCCGCCGAGGTGCGGCGCGCCGCCCTCGTCTCGAAGGTGCTGCTCAACACGTTCACCACCGGCCAAGGAACCGTCAGCGCCGAGCAGTTGGCGCGCTGGCAGTCCGACGCGGGCTGGCTGGAACGCGCCCTCGGCTGCAAGCCGGGCGACCTGCGCGGCGGCCGCCCCGGCGGCGGCGCGGGCGGCAACACCGCAGGCGGCAGCGGCGGCGTCCCCGGCGGCGTCAGCCCCACCGGCACCGGAGGCGGGCGCGCGAACCCCGACCTCAGCCGGCTCATCCCCGCGATCGGGCCCGAACTCGGCTCCATCGAAGCCGAGTTGGTGAAGCGCATGCACCTGCGCGAGGTGCTCGCCGACCCGCAGCTCGCGGCGCAGCTCACGCCCAGCATGTCGCTGATCGAGCAGCTCCTCCGGGACAAGAACAACCTCTCCGGCGTAGCCCTCGCCAACGCCAAGGCGCTCATCCGCCGCTTCGTCGACGAGGTCGCCGAGGTGCTGCGGACCCAGGTGGAGAAGTCCACGGTCGGCGCCCTGGACCGCTCCGTCCCGCCCAAGCGGGTGTTCCGCAACCTCGACCTCGACCGCACGATCTGGAAGAACCTCACCAACTGGAGCCCGGAGGAGGAGCGGCTCTACGTCGACCGCCTCTACTACCGCCACACCGCCCGCAAAACGACCCCGCAGCGCCTGATCGTCGTGGTCGACCAGTCGGGCTCGATGGTCGACTCGATGGTGAACTGCACGATCCTGGCGTCGATCTTCGCCGGCCTGCCCAAGGTGGACGTGCACCTCATCGCGTACGACACCCAGGCGCTCGACCTGACGCCGTGGGTGCACGACCCCTTCGAGACGCTGCTGCGCACCCAGCTCGGCGGCGGCACCGACGGCACGGTCGCGATGGCCCTGGCCCAGCCGAAGATCGCCGAACCGCGCAACACCGTCGTCGTCTGGATCTCCGACTTCTACGAGTGGCGCGGCGAGGAACTCTTCGAGTCCATGGCCGCCGTGCACCGCTCCGGCGCGAAGTTCATCCCCGTCGGCTCGGTGACCAGCGCGGGCCGCGGCAGCGTCAACCCGTGGTTCCGGGAACGGTTCAAGGACCTCGGCGCGCCGGTGCTCTCCGGGCACATAAAGAAGCTCGTGCACGAGCTGAAGACGTTCCTCGCCTGAGCCGAGCCGAGCCGAGCCGTACCCCGGCTCCGCCGACCATGCGAGACCTCAACTCCTCCTTCCGTAAGACCTGTTCAGAAAGGCTTGCCATGTCCGACCTGCTGCGCGCCCCCGCCGAGATCAAGTACGCCGAGGAACTCGACTGGCTGGAGTCCATCGACGACAACCCCAAGCCGTTCTCCTGGCGGCTCTCGCCCAAGATGGTCCGGCTCTTCATCGTGGGCTCCGAGCGCGCCGACGGCCTGGACCGCGAGATCGCGCCCAAGTGGTTCGGCGACCGCAGTTTCGTCGAGCGCTCCATCGTCACCCTCGCCTCGGACCGCGGCCTCCTCCTCATCGGCGACCCGGGCACCGGCAAGAGCTGGCTGGCCGAGCTGCTCTCCGCCGCGATCTCCCGCAACTCCACGCAGGTGGTGCAGGGCACGGCCGGTACGACCGAGGACCACATCAAGTACTCCTGGAACGTGTCGATGGTCATCGCCAAGGGCCAGTCGCGGGAGTCGATGATCCCCTCCCCGATCATGACCGCCATGGAGACCGGCACCATCGGCCGCTTCGAGGAGCTGACCCGCTCCACCAGCGACGTGCAGGACGCGCTGATCTCGATCCTCTCCGAGAAGTACATCTCCGTACCGGAGTTGGGCGGCGACCAGGCCGGTGAGGACGGGGACAACATCGTCTTCGCCAAGCCCGGCTTCTCGATCATCGCCACCGCCAACAGCCGCGACCGCGGCGTCAACGACCTGTCGTCGGCCCTCAAGCGCCGCTTCAACTTCGTCCGCATCCCGGTCGTGACCAACAAGAAGAGCGAGGCGGAGATCGTCCGCTTCCGCACCGAGGAACTCCTTCGCCGCCACCAGATCGAGCTCGACGTGCCGCCCACGCTGCTCGACGTGCTGCTGCAGAGCTTCGCCGACCTGCGCGCCTCCTCCGCCGCGGCCGGCAGCGACGACGAGAAGCTGGAGTCGGCCCTGTCCACCGCCGAGCAGATCGGCGTCCTGGAGGATGCGATCCTGCACAGCAACTTCTTCGGCGAACGCGCCCTCACCGCCCGTACGCTGGCGTCCTCGCTCGTCGGCTCGCTCGCCCGGCGCGAGCCCGAGGACCTGGCCATCCTCAACAAGTACCTGCACGGAGTGGTCGAGCCGCGCAGCACCGAAGAGGGCGGCTCCTGGCCGGAGTTCCTCGAGGGCGGCCGCGACGCGATCGCGACCCTCTCGTGAGCGCGCCCCACGTGCAGCCCCACGTGCAGTCCGGCGAGCAGTCCGGCGAGCAGCCCCACGGGCCGTCCCACGAGCAGCCGTTCGCCTCGCTGCGCGGCCAACTCCAGGAAGCCGCCGCCACGTTCGCCGGCGGGCAGGACGCCCTGGAGGGCATCCTTCTCGGCCTCGTCGACGACGTGGACCGTGCGGTGCGCGAACCCCTCGAGATCTTCCCCGTCTGTCACCACTCGCCCGCGTCCGCGCTCGCGATGGCCCGCAGGCTCCGGGAGAAGCAGCCCAAGGTCGTGTACCTGGAGCTGTGCGAGGACATGGCGCCGCTCCTGACGGAACTGCGCAACTGCAAGCTGCCGGTGGCCGTCCAGTCCTTCGCGACCGAGATCGACGGCTTCCCCGCCGAGTGGTCGCCGCTCTCGGTGGTCGCCCCGATCACCGAGGCCTCCGCCGAGTACCAGGCCATCGCGTACGCCCTGGACACCCCGGGCGTCGAGCTGGTCCTCGTCGACCGCTCCTCGGACCACGTCTTCCAGTGGGACGCCCGCGGCGAGCAGCACGAGCGGACCGATCAGGCGGCCGACCCGGACGCGCCGCCCGCCGAGGAGGAAGCGGCCCTGCACGGGGACGCGGTCGGCGTGGACATCGGCGACCTGCGGCCGCGCTTCGCCGAGCTGGAGGAGCACCTGCTGCGCCACGGCCGCGTCCGGCACTGGTCGGAGTGGTGGCACCAGTACGTCGAACTGCCCCTCGGCGACAGCGACCACGACACGTACCGGCAGGTCATGTTCCTCATCGGCAGCCTCTTCCGGCGCCTCGCCCCGGGCGACCCGCACCGGGTGCGGGTGGACGAGGACCGCGAGCGGTACATGTGGACCCGGATGCGTGAGCACCGGGCGGCGACCGGCGTCGACCCCGCCGACTGCCTCTACGTCTGCGGCGCGTTCCACGCGGCAAGCCGCGTCGAGGAGTTCGGGATCGAAGGGGCGGACACCTTCGAGATCAGTCCGCGCAGCGCCACCAAGTGGCAGCACGGACTGATCCCGTCCAGCCACGCGGCGATCGAGGCCCAGTTCGGGCTCGCCGCCGGCTCGGTGTCGATCGCCGCCACGGTCTGGGCGAAGAACGTCAAGCGCACCCGCGTCCAGCCCTACCGCCTCGAAGGGCAGGCGGGCACGAAGAAGTCCAGAGCCAAGAAGAAGGCCGTGGCCGCGGCCCCGCCCGTGCCGGAGATCGAGGCCGCGGACCGGCTGACCGGCTTCCTGCAGCAGCCACCCGTCCTGGACGCCCTCGACGAGGCGGAGCTGCGCGGCTGGTCGGTGGACGTCGTGCGCGCCGCCCGCAGAAACGGCTACCTGGCGTCCACCGCCGACGCCATCGCCGTGTTCGAGACGTCGATCCTGCTCGCCGGGATGCGCGACCGGGCCAAGCCCACGCCATACGACTTCCAGGACGCGGCCGTCACCTGCATCGAGAAGGACGCGGTGCCCGGACGGCGGGACGTGCGGCGGATCGTCGAGATCATGATGGGCGGCGACCGCGTCGGACAGGTCGGGTATGAGTCGCTGCCGCCCCTGGCCCGGGACGTGCACTACCGCCTCGCACCCCTCCAACTGCCCCTGGAGAAGCGGGGCGTGCAGCGGGCCCTTCTCGACATCGCGGGACGGCCGGAGCTCGAGGCCTGCTCCGACGTGCTGTGGATGCTGCGCCGCCTCCTTCCGCACGGCGCGGCCCGCCCGATCATGGGCGAGCGGAAGCTGGGCGAGCGGTCCATCCAGGAGTCCTGGGACCTGGCGCTCGGCACCCACCAGCGCGCGCTCATCGAGCTCGGCTACGAGGGCGTCAGCATCGAGCAGGTCCTGGAACAGCGGCTGCGCCGCACGGCGTACGCGCCGACGGCCACCGCCGCCACGGTCCTCGAAGCCGTCGAGGACGCCACGCTCTACCTGGGCAGCCGCCGCCTCGCCGACGAGCTGGGCTCGCACGCCCTGACGGTGCTCGCCGCGGAGCGCAGCGTCGACGGAGCGCCCGAGGTGCTGCGCCGGGTGCGCCGGCTCCTCGCCTACTACCGGACGAGCGAGCCGGTGCTTCCGCCGTGGATCGAGTCCTTCGTCAAGGCGGGGTACGCGCACTATTGCACGCTGCTGCCGGTGGCGTTCACCGACGAGGACGCGACCGTACGGCAGGTGGCGGCGATGCTGGGCTTCCTGTTCAGCATGGAGAGTCTCGCGCTGTCCCTCGGCTGCGACCGGACCCAACTGGAGCTGGCCGTCGGGCAGTCGCACCCGGAGGACCCGTCGAAGACGGCGCTGCTCTGGGCGGCGCAGACCCACCTGGGAACGCTGCCGCGGGCCGAACTGCGCTCCCGCTGCGACGAGTTGCTTGGCAATCCGCTGGTGGTGCCCTCGTATCCGCGCTATCTCAGCGGGTTCGTGCACGCGCTTGAGCCCGTGCCGGGGCTCACCGACTTCGTGGTGGAGGCGGTGTCGAACGCCTTCGGCCGGCTGCCGGACCCGGTGCTGCTGCCCTGGCTGCCGACGCTGATCACGACACTCCGCAAGGACGGGGCGGACCTGGCTCCGCTGCTGATACGGGAGGCGGGCCGGATCTTCCCCGGACGGCTCGCCGCCCTGGACGAGTGGGTTCCGCCGTGGCTGGCACAGCCCGTCGTGGACGCGGCACGGCGCGGCGGGCGTACGGGCGGGGGAGCGGGCGGGGGAGCGGCGCACGCCAAGCGCAGCACGCTGCTCGTCGCGCACCCGCAGACGTGTGACGCGCTGGCGGGGCTGCTCGGCTACGACGGCGCGTGGGCCTCGGCGGACCCGGGCGCGGATGCCGGCTCAGGCACCGGCTCAGGCACCGGCGGTGGGGGTGCGGTGCTGGTCGGCCGGCATCCGGAGACGGCGGCGGCGCTCGGGGCCCTGCTCGGCGGGTGAGTCCGTGCATGTGTCGGCACACGTGTCGTCGCGCCCGTCGATGAAGGGAAGTGCCCGAACAGGTCGCCATTTGCATTCCATTGGCGGCCGGGCGTGTAACGCGGCGGTGTTTCCGGGGCGCAGAAGAACATGAAAAAGGGGGTGCCTTCCAAGGCGTTTTACCGCTGCCCTCGGAAACCCTGCCGACGCCACGACACTTCAGATCGGATTTTCAGTGAGCCACGAGCCTGTTTCCGGATACCAGACGTACAACGGGCCGCCCGCCGGTCCCGTCGGGCCTGCGGGACCGCCGCAGCCCGAGCGCCGCGTGCGTAACGAAGGTACAGGTCGCAAGGTGGCGCTGGCGATCTGCACGGTCGCCGACATCGCGGCGGGCTTCCTCGGTCTGTGGATCCTGCTGTTCCTTCTCGAGGCGAATCAAGGAAATGGCTTCGTCGAGTTCGTGCACGATATGGCGGACTGGCTCGGCGGTTGGGCACAGGATATTTTCACGATGGACACCGAAGGCTTGCGAGTGATCCTCAATTACGGCCTGCCGGCGGTGATTTACCTCGGGCTCGGCCACGGGATAGCAGCCCGGCTCAACCGCGCCTGATCCCTGAGCGCGCGCCGGCTCGCCGGGCCGACCCGCCGCCCCCCCGCCTAGCGTGGGCGCATGAGTACCGGGATGTCCGTGGGCGCCGTTCCACGGCTGGGCGGGGCGGTGGTCGTCAGCGTCCAGTAGCCTCGCGATCGGAGGCTGAGACGCGAAAGGCACGAACCACTCGCCGGTGGGTGGGGACACGGTTGCAGCTTGGACCAGCTCCTTGAGACTCGGGTCGCCCAGAGGCGGCTCGCGGCGACTCCGCCACCCTCCGGGGTGCGCGGTAGTGGGGCGCAGTCAATCGCCCCTGTACGGAACTTCGTACTGGACGCAGCCGATCCCCTCACAGCCAGTGAGGCTCGAGCAGCAAGCCTGGTCGTTCAAGACCCGGTAGTTGACCTACAACCTCGGCGTGACCTACCAGGTCTCGGACACCGACGTCTCGGCGACCGGGATCAGGGCCGTCGTCCTGCGGCACTCGGTCCTGTCGTACGTCTTCGGGACGGGCATCCTGGCCACGGCGATCAACCTCGTCGTGGGCATCGTCACCGGCTGAGGCCCCCGGGGGCCCTAGGCCGTGTCCGGAAAGTCCCGCCCGCCCTCCGGGCGGACGACGGGACTTTACGGACACGACCTAGGGATGTGCCCGGCGGCCCGGGGTCGGGTCGAGGTAGACCCGGCGGACCGCCGGAAGCAGGGCGCGCAGACGGGCCTCGGCCTCCTCGCAGGCCGCCTCGATCTCGGCGGCGGTCGAGGCGTCGCGGAAGTCGACCTTGGCGGCGACCAGGATCTCGTGCGGGCCCTGCGCCAGCGTGGTGAGCTCCAGGACGTCCTCGACATGGTCGAGGGCGAGCAGCTCCCGGCGCAGCGCGTCCCGCGTCGGGCGGGGCAGAGCGCGGCCGATCAGGAACTCGGTGTTGGAGTGCCTGAGGGTCGCCACGTACGAGATGAGGAGGCACTCGACGCCTTGCCGTGGTGAGGGCGCGGAGGGCCCGCACAGGGCGGCGCCGCCGTCGCCCACGAAAGTGGGGACGGCGGCGAGCAGTGCCCAGATTTGACGTCCTCGTCTGTGTGAACACAGACGATTCCGGTCAGCAACGCTGCGCGCTGCGCCCTTGGGTTCCTGCTTCACTGGCCCCTGCCACCCGAGGGTGGTCTTACAAGGCCTCCACAGGCCTGACTTCCCGCCCGCCCGGCGGTAGGTCCGACAACTCCGTTGTCGGACAAAGTGACTTTAGCGGTGATGCTGGGCCCTTCGGGGCGCTGAGGTGGGGATGCCCAGCACTCCACCCTGAGGGATGGCGTGCTGGGCAAGTGTTCGGAAACGGGCGGGCCCGTAGCCGAGCGGGTGGTCCTCGTCGGCGGGCTTCTCGCTGCGCCGCAGGGCGGTGAGCAACAGCAGCTCGGTGACGGTGTCGGCGATGGAGTGCCCGGCCTCGGACAGCATGGCGCTGGAGCCGCTGATGACCCCGGCCACGGCCTTGGCGAGCGCGATGCCGAAGTTGGCGGCGGCCGCGACGACGACGGTGAACGCCGACTCGCCCCCACTGCCGGTGTCCCTCCCGGGCGCGGGCGAGAGCGCAGGCGAGGGCGAGGGCGACGGCGAGGGCTGTTCGTCCTGTGGCTGCATGCGCGGCAGTATGCCCGGGTGATGAGGAATGTCCAAGCTGGGCGGCGAGGAGAGAGCGGCCTGCGTCCGCTCGCGGGTCCGAGCGGCGAACACCGCCTTTACCTGCGGCTTTCTTTCGCGTATCCATGTCCGCATGCTGTTGCGCCAGTTGGAGTACTTGAGTGCCTTGTCGCGAGAAGGGCATTTCGGCCGCGCGGCAGAGGTCTGTCACGTCTCGCAGCCCGCGCTCTCCGCGGGCATCCGCAAGCTGGAGGCCGAACTCGGCGTGCAGATCGTCCAGCGCGGCCAGCGGTTCGAGGGCTTCACGCCCGAGGGCAAGGAGGTGTTGCAGTGGGCGCACCGCATGCTCGCCGAGCAGGGCGCGCTGCGGCACACGCTCGCGAGCATGCGCGGCGGGCTCGCCGGGGTGCTGCGCATCGGCGCGGTGCCGACGGCCCTCACCATCGCCTCGCTGCTGACCGCGCCGCTGCGGGAGAAGCACGAGCGGGTGCGGTTCTCCCTTGAGTCGATGTCGTCGCGGGAGATCGTCAGCCGGCTCAACGACTTCGAGATCGACGCCGGCATGACGTACGTCGACGGGGAGCCGCTCGGCAAGGTGCGCGTGGTGCCGCTCTACCGGGAGCGGTACGTGTTCCTGACGCCGCTCGACGGGCGGTTCGGCGGGCGGGACGAGATCGGCTGGGCCGAGGCCGCGCTCGCACCGCTGTGCATGCTCACGCCCGTGATGCAGAACCGCCGCATCCTCGACGCCTGCTTCGCCGAGGCCGGGGCGCTCGTCAGCCCGGTCGTCGAGACCGACACCGTCGAGGCGATCTACGCGCACGTCACGTCCATGCGGCTGTCCAGCGTCATCCCCCACGCCTGGCTGCACAACTACGGCGTACCGGACGGCACGCGCGTACTGCCGCTGCCGCGCCCGACCGGTTCCTGCCACGTCGGTCTGGTCCTCGCCGACCGGGCCCCCGAGTCGATGCTGGCCCGCGCCCTGGTGGAGACGGCGCGCGAGGTCGACCTGCACGGCGCGCTCGACGAGACGCTCCGCCGCCACCTCTCGCCCAGCGCCTAGTACGACCCGTCCGGCACCCGCTCCAACGCCGCCCGCACATCCGTCCTGCGGGCGACGTCGGTGAGGGCGCGGGCGAGTACGGACCCGGGTTCGCGGGCGGCGACGATCAGGCCCATCGGCATCGTGTGCGCGGGCTCGGCCATGGGCAGGGCCCGCATGCCGTGCGGCACGCCGAAGACGTGCAGCCAGGTGTGCGGCACGACGCCGGCCCAGCGACCGGTCCTGACGTGGGCGAACAGCGCTGCCACCGAGTCCGTCTCGACCCGCGGGGCGGCCTCGAGCCCGGCCTCGGCGAACACCTCGTCCAGGACCTGGCGCCCCTGCATGGCCGGGTTGAGCAGGCAGAGCGGCAGCCGCGCGGCCTCCGCCCAGCCGACCGAGGTCTGCTCGGCCGACGGCCCGAATCCCTCGGACGCATCGGCGAGCAGCACGTACCGCTCCTCGTACAGCGGGATCGCGCGGACGCTGTCCGGGAGTTCCCGGTGCAGATACGTGATGCCGGCGTCGAGTTCGAAGTTCTGCACCTGGCGGACGACGTCCACGGCCCGCAGGTCGGCCGTCACCTCGACCGTGACCAGCGGGTGGGCGGTGCAGAGCGGGGAGGTGAGCTGGGCGACCGCGCCGGAGGCGGTGGGCACGGAGCCGATCCGCAGGGTGCCGGAGAGGCCGGTGCGCAGGGCGGTGACCTCGCTCTTCATGGCGTCTCGGTCGGCGAGGATGCGCTGGGCCCAGGCGACGACGCGCTCGCCCTCCGGGGTGAGGCCCTCGTACTTCCGGCCGCGCCGGACCAGCGGGACGTCGAGGTCCTCCTCCAGTTTGCGGATGGCCTCGGAGAGGGCGGGCTGGGAGACGTAGCAGGCCTGGGCGGCGCGGGCGAAGTGCCGTTCCCGGGACAGGACCACGAGGTATTCGAGCTGACGGAGGAGCACGATTCGGGTCTACCGGACTTACCGGGTGACCGGAAGTGGCGCGAGGCGTTCGGGGCGGCTGTAGACGTTCATGGACGTGCCGCGCAGAAAGCCGACGAGGGTGAGGCCCGCGTCCTCGGCGAGGTCGACGGCGAGCGACGAGGGCGCGGAGACGGCGGCCAGCATCGGGATGCCCGCCATCACCGCCTTCTGCACCAGCTCGAAGGAGGCGCGGCCGCTCACCATCAGGACGGTGTCCCGCAGCGGAAGCGTCCCGCCGCGCAGGGCGTGCCCGATCGCCTTGTCGACGGCGTTGTGCCGGCCCACGTCCTCGCGCAGGCAGATCAGCTCGCCCTCGGGCGTGAACAGCGCGGCGGCGTGCAGCCCGCCGGTGCTGTCGAACACCCGCTGCGCGGCCCGGAGTTGATCGGGCAGCGTGCTCAAGGTCTCGGGCGTGACGCGCAGCGGGTCGTCCGCCACCGGCCAGGTCGTCTGCGTGCGGACGGCGTCGAGGCTGGCCTTGCCGCAGAGCCCGCAGGACGACGTGGTGTAGAAGTTCCGCTCCAGGGACGCGTCGGGCGGGGCCACGCCGGGGATGAGGGCGACGTCGACGATGTTGTACGTGTTGCCACCGTCGTCCGTCGCCCCCGCGCAGTACCGGATCGCGGCGATGTCCTCGGCCCGCCGGACGACGCCCTCGCCGACGAGGAAGCCCGCCGCGAGGTCGAAGTCGTGCCCCGGGGTGCGCATGGTGATCGTCAACGGCCGCCCGCCGACCCGGAGTTCCATCGGCTCCTCGACGGTGAGGGTGTCGGGCCGGGTGGACTGCCGGCCGTCCCGGATGCGCAGGACGGGCTTGCGCGCGGTCACACGTCCCATCAGACGCTCCCCGCCGCCGCGCCCTGCGACTCCTCGGACCCGTTCTCCGCCTCGGACGCCTCCGTCGTACGCGAGGGCTCAAGGCGTACGAGAACACCCTTGGAGGTCGGGCAGTTGCTGATGTCGGCGACGCTGTCGAGCGGCACCAGGACGTTGGTCTCCGGGTAGTAGGCCGCGGCCGAACCCTTGCTGCTCGGGTACGAGACGATGCGGAAGCCCTCGGCGCGCCGCTCCCGGCCGTCGTGCCACACGGTCACCAGGTCCACCAACTCCCGGTCGGTCAGGCCCAGTTCGCGCAGGTCGTCCGGGCTGACGAGGACGACGCGGCGGGCGTTGTGGATGCCCCGGTAGCGGTCGTTCGGCGCGTACCAGACGGTGTTCCACTGGTCGTGGGAGCGCAGGGTCTGCAGCAGCAGGTGGCCCGGCGGGATGTCCGGCATCGTGAAGTCGTTGCAGGTGAACCGGGCCTTGCCGGTGGCGGTGCGGAACTCGTACGCGTTCACCGGGTTGGGCAGCGTGAACCCGCCGGGCACCGAGACGCGCGCGTTGAAGTCCTCGAAGCCGGGCACGACCCGCGCGATACGATCCCGGATCGTGCCGTAGTCCCGCTCGAACTCCTCCCAGGGCAGGGCCGGTTCGTCGCCGAGCGTGGCGCGGGCGAGGCGGGCGACGATCGCGACCTCGCTCAGCAACTCCGGGGAGGCGGGCGGCAGCTTGCCGCGCGAGGCGTGCACCTCGCTCATCGAGTCCTCGACGGTGATGAACTGCTCGACGCCGTCCTGCACATCACGGTCGCTGCGCCCGAGCGTGGGCAGGATCAGCGCCGTGTCGCCGCAGACGGTGTGCGAGCGGTTCAGCTTCGTGGAGACGTGCGCGGTCAGCCGGCAGCCGCGCATCGCCTCCTCCGTCACGGCGCTGTCGGGTGTGGCGCGGACGAAGTTCCCGGCGACGCCGAGGAACACCTTGGCCCGCCCCTCGTGCATGGCGCGGATCCCGTCGACCGCGTCGAGGCCGTGGTGCGCGGGCGGCGTGAACCCGAACTCCCGCTCCAGGGCGTCGAGGAAGGGCTGCGGCATCCGCTCCCACACGCCCATGGTGCGGTCGCCCTGCACATTGCTGTGTCCGCGTACGGGGCACACGCCCGCACCCGGCCGGCCGAGGTTGCCGCGCGCAAGGAGGAAGTTGACGATCTCGCGGATGGTGGGCACGCCGTGCTTGTGCTGCGTCACGCCCATCGCCCAGCAGACGATGATCTTCTTCGCGCCGAGGACCCGGTCGAAGAGCTCGTCGATCTCCTCGCGGGGCAGACCGGTCGCGGCCAGGACGTCGTCCCAGGACACCTTGCGGGACTGCTCGGCGAACTCCTCGAAGCCCGAGGTGTGGGCGTCGATGAAGGCGTGGTCGAGGACCGTGCCGGGGGCCGTGTCGTCGGCCTCCACCAGCATGTGGTTCAGGGCCTGGAACAGGGCGAGGTCGCCGCCGGCGCGGATGTGCAGGAACTGGTCGGCTATCTCGGTGCCGCGGCCGATGACGCCGCGGGCCTTCTGCGGGTTCTTGAACCGCATGAGCCCTGCCTCGGGCAGCGTGTTCACCGCCACGACCTGGCCGCCGTTGCGCTTGGTCTCCTCCAGGGCGGACAGCATGCGCGGGTGGTTGGTGCCCGGGTTCTGGCCGACGACGAACACCAGGTCGGACTCGTGGATGTCGTCGAGGGAGACGCTGCCCTTGCCGATGCCGAGGGTCTCGTTCAGTGCGGAGCCGCTCGACTCGTGGCACATGTTGGAGCAGTCCGGCAGGTTGTTCGTCCCGTACGCGCGGGCGAACAGCTGCAGCAGGAACGCCGCCTCGTTGTTCAGCCGCCCGGACACGTAGAACAGCGCCTCGTCCGGGGAGTCCAGGCCCTTGAGTTCGCCGGCGAGCAGCGTGAACGCCTCGTCCCAGCCGATCGGCTCGTAGTGCGTGCCGCCGGGGCGCTTCACCATCGGCTCGGTGAGGCGGCCCTGCTGGTTCAGCCAGTAGTCCGACTTGCCGTCGAGCTCGGCGATGGAGTGCTCGCGGAAGAACTCGCGGGTGACCCGGCGCGAGGTCGCCTCGTCGTTGATGTGCTTCGCGCCGTTCTCGCAGTACTCGTTCAGGTGCCGCTTGCCGGCGGGCGGCTCGGGCCAGGCGCAGCCCGGACAGTCGATGCCCTTGGCCTGGTTGATGTTCAGCAAGGTCAGCGCGGTGCGCCGCACCGAGGTCTGCCCGAGCGAGTACTGCAGGGCGTGCGTCACCGCCGGCACGCCCGTCGCCCACGACTTCGGGGGAGTGACCGCCAGGTCGTCGACCGGATCCTCAATGCTGCCCATGTGCCGCTCTGCCTCTTCCCCTGATGCGTGATGCGTGACGCGTGCCGCACGCTGCCGGAAAAGAGCTTCCGCCCAGCTCGGAGGGCAAGTCAAAGAGGGACTTTCGATGACCTCATAGGCGATGCTTATCAGCTGCCGAGACCAGCCCGCCGAGACCAGCCCGCCGAGGTCAGCCCGCCGACGTGATCCCGGACGCCTCGTCGCCGACGATCTTCCGCATCTCGTCCCGCCCCAGATACACATCCGTCTTCTCGAAGTCCTGCAGCGTCGCCGGCCGCCCCGCCTGGAATCCGATGCGTACGAAATCGTCCCCCGCCACCGCGTTCAGGGCCCAGTTCGCCCCCGTACGGAAACGGGCGGGCAGGGTGCGCAGCGCCCCCAGGTGGTAGCCGCGCGCCACCAACTGGGCGGGCAGGCCGGAGAGTTGAACGCCGAGCGGCTTCGACACCGCCTGCATCCCGCCGAGGTCGACGACCAGACCCAGGTCCTTGTGCCGGTACGGGGCGGGCTCCTCGCCCCGCAGCACGGCGGCCACATTGCTCGCGGCCGCCCAGCCCTGGCGCATCGCGTGCTGCGCGGTCGGCGGGCAGATCGCGTCGCCGCCCTTGGCGAGGTCGGGGACGGCCGCGGCGTCGCCGAGCGCGAACACCCCGTCGACGCCGGGCACGGTCAGATCGGCGTCGACGACGAGCCGGCCCCGACTGGTCTCCGCGTCGAGGGTCTGCACCAGCGGGCTGGCCGCGACGCCCGCCGTCCAGATCAGGGTGCGGCAGGGCAGCACGCGCCCGTCGGTCAGCGTCACGGTGTCCTCGGTGGCCTTCGCCACGGACACCCCGAGCGACACGTGCATGCCGCGCCGCCGCAGGATGTCGAGGGCCTTCTCGCCCAGGCGGTCGCCGAGCTCCGGCATCAACTTCGGCGCGATGTCGACGAGATGCCACCGGATCCAGGCCGGGTCGAGCCCCGGATAGCGCTTGACGGCCGACGAGGTCAGCCGCTGCAGGCAGGCGGCGGTCTCGGTGCCCGCGTAGCCGCCGCCCACCACCACGAACTGCAGCCGCGACGCCCGCTCCTCGGGGTCGCTGCTCGCCGCGGCCAGGTCCAGCTGGGAGATCACGTGATCGCGGATCCACGCGGCCTCCGCGAGCGTCTTCACACCGACCGCGTGCCGGTCGAGCCCCGGGATGTCGAACTGCCGGGTGACGCTGCCGGGAGTCAGCACGAGGTGGTCGTACCGCTCCACCGCGGTCTCGCCGTTGATCAGCCGGACGACGACGGCCTTCGCGGCGGTGTCCACGCCGACGGCGCCGCCCGGCACGATCTCGGTACGCCGCAGCATGCGCCGCAGCGGCACGGCCACCGACTGCGTCGTCAGGACGCCGGAGGCGACCTGGGGCAGCAGCGGCAGATACAGCTGGTGCGCCTGGGGCGTGACCATCCTGATCCGCGCCTCGCCGCGCTGCAGGATCCGCTCCAGTTTGTGCGCGCACTCCATGCCTGCGAAGCCGCCGCCGACGATCAGAATCCGGGGGACTGCCACGATGTTTCCTCCTGGTCGCCGGATGCCTGGAATCGACCTTGCCACGCCCGCCCGGGGGCCACTAGTCGGCGGGGGCGACGGGCAGTTCCGTAGCGGCGTGACGGGCTCCGGCGCAGCGGAAATGCTCAGGTTGCGGCCGTACGGGCGCGGGGTTTGGGTGAGAGGAACCGCCCTGTTGCTGTGCCCCTTGCCGGCCGTCGCGGCTGTCCGACGCACGTGGAGCTGCAGCAGCCCGACGCATGGGGAGCTGTCGTGTCGATGTCCTCTTTCGGTTTCGGTCCCTCCGACCCGTTCAGCGAGATGTTCAACCGGTTCTTCGGAATGTCGCCGCAGTCCTCGCCGCCGGCGGTGCAGCGCGTGCCGATCGGCCGGCTCCTCACCGACTCGTCGCAGGAACTCCTGAACCAGGCGGCGCAGCGGGCGGCGGACGACGGCACCTCGGACCTGGACACCGAACACCTGCTGTGGGCCTGCACCAAGGTGGACCCGGCGCGCTCGCTCCTCGCGCAGGCCGGGGTGGATCCGCAGACCCTCGGCGGCCGGATCGCGAAGGTGCTGCCGAGCGCGGCGGGCCAGCCGTCGGCGGAGCCCGGCCTGACTCCGGCCGCGAAGCGCACCCTGGCGAGCGCCTACGCGCTGTCGCAGCAGGCGGGCGTCTCCTACATCGGCCCCGAGCACATCCTCGGCGCGCTCCTGGACGACCCGGACTCGGGCGCGGGCCGGTTCCTGCGCGCCGAGGACGTGGACGCGAAGAAACTGCGGGGCGTCGCGGAGCAGGCGGCGCGCGCGGAGGGCGGACCGCAGGCGGCGGCGAAGCCTCCGGCCACGACCCTCGACGAGTACGGCCGTGACCTGACCGAGGAGGCGAAGGCGGGCAAGCTCGACCCGGTGGTGGGGCGGGCGGACGAGATCGAGCAGACCGTGGAGATCCTGTCTCGGCGGTCGAAGAACAACCCGGTGCTGATCGGCGAACCCGGCGTCGGCAAGACCGCGATCGTGGAGGGTCTGGCGCAGCGGATCGTGGCGGGCGAGGTCCCGGAGACGCTGAAGGGCAAGCGGGTCGTGTCCCTGGACCTGTCGGGCATGGTGGCGGGCGCGCAGTACCGCGGCCAGTTCGAGGAGCGGTTGAAGAAGGTCATCGAGGACGTGCAGGAGGCGGGCGGCGACATCGTCCTGTTCATCGACGAGCTGCACACCGTCGTCGGCGCGGGCGCGACCGGCGAGGGCTCGATGGACGCGGGCAACATGCTCAAACCGGCCCTGGCGCGCGGGGAGTTGCACGTCGTGGGCGCGACGACGATCGACGAGTACCGCAAGCACATCGAGAAGGACGCCGCCCTGGAGCGCCGCTTCCAGCCGGTCCTGATCCCCGAGCCGACCGTCGAGGAGACGATCCAGATCCTCGAAGGCCTCCGGGACGCGTACGAGGCACACCATCAAGTCCGGTTCGAAAACGGGGCGTTGGCGGCCGCAGCCGAGCTCTCCGACCGCTACGTCAGCGACCGGTTCCTGCCGGACAAGGCGATCGACCTGATGGACCAGGCCGGTGCGCGGGTGCGGCTGCGCAGCGCGGGCCGCTCCACGGAGGTCGTCTCGCGCGAGGACCGGCTCGCGAAGCTGCGACGTGAGAAGGACCAGGCGGTCGCGGCGGAGGACTTCGACAAGGCCGGTCAGTTGAAGCAGGAGATCGCCGAGGTCGAGGGGGAGTTGGCGGGCATCGAGGAGCGCCGCGAGGGCGTCGTCTCCGTCACCGCCGCCGATATCGCGGAGGTCGTGTCCCGCCGTACCGGCATCCCCGTGGCGCAGCTGACCACCAGCGAGAAGGAGCGGCTCCTGAAGCTGGAGGAGGAGATGCACTCCCGCATCGTCGGCCAGGACGAGGCGGTCACGGCGGTCTCCGAGGCCGTACGGCGCAACCGCGCGGGCATGGGCGACCCGAACCGGCCCGTCGGCTCGTTCCTGTTCCTCGGCCCGACCGGCGTCGGCAAGACCGAACTCGCCAAGACCCTCGCCGAGTTGCTCTTCGGCGACGAGGACCGGATGGTCCGCTTCGACATGAGCGAGTTCCAGGAGAAGCACACCGTCGCCCGGCTCGTGGGCGCGCCTCCCGGCTACGTCGGGTACGAGGAGGCCGGTCAGCTCACCGAGAAGGTACGCCGCAACCCGTACAGCGTCGTGCTCTTCGACGAGGTGGAGAAGGCGCACCCGGACGTGTTCAACACGCTCCTGCAGATCCTCGACGACGGCCGGCTCACGGACGGGCAGGGGCGGACGGTCGACTTCCGGCACAGCGTGATCATCATGACGTCCAACATCGGCGCGCACCGCATTCTCGCGCACGAGGGCGACGCGGCGGAGCTGAAGGACGAGCTGATGGAGGACCTGCGGGGGCGGTTCCTGCCGGAGTTCCTCAACCGGATCGACGACATCATCGTCTTCCACAGCCTCACCGAGGACGACCTCACCGAGATCGTCGAGCATCTGCTGCGGCGCAGCGAACACCGCGTCCGCGCACAGGGGTTGAAGCTGGAGGTCACGGAGGCGGCGAAGAAGCTCCTTGTCGCGCACGGGTACCAGCCGGAGTTCGGGGCTCGGCCGCTGCGCCGCACGATCCAGACCGAGCTGGACAATCGGGTGGCGTCGTTGTTGCTCGGTGGGGAGGCGGATCCGGGCGACACGATCGTTGCGGACGTCAAGGACGACTCCTTGCACTGCTCGATCCGCCGCGCCTGAATTTTTCCCCTCCCCGCCCCTTCCCGAAAGCTTGCAGCAGCTTCGGGGCTGCGCCCCGGACCCCGCTGTCTTTTGGCTTTCCCGCCGTCGTGGCTGGTCGCGCAGTTCCCCGCGCCCCTGTAGGGCGCCGCCCGAATTCAGCCCCTCCGGCGTTTGAGGAGGCCCGTCCGGCAGGCCACGCGGCGGCAGCCGCAAATCGACACAGCGGGAAGGGGCGGGGAGGGGAAAGAAGAGGTCAACTGCCTTTCGCCCGGCCCCCGATGGACACGATCACCGCGGTCGTGGGCCCCGCGGGCGTGTCGTAGTGGACGCTGTCGCCCGTGCGGCGGCCGAGGAGGGCCCCGCCGAGCGGACTGTCGACGGTGACCAGCGTCGGATCGAGCGCCTCGGCGACCTCACCGACCTGAAGCGTCTGCTCACTCCCGTCGGCGAAGCGCAACGCGACACTGCTGCCCACGCCGACCTGGTCCGTGCGCGCAGGCCCCGCCAGGTCGGCCTGGTGCAGGCGGACGGTGAGGTCCCGGATGCGGGTGTCGAGGTGCGCGAGCCGCTCCGCCCGCTCCAGCTCGTCGGCCCGGTCCGCGTGATCGCCCGCGGTGTCGCCGCCGACGCCCGCCAGGGACTCGGCGACCCGGCCGCGCTCGGTGCGCAGCCCGTCGAGCTCCTGCTCGATCGCTTGCCTGGCCTCGTCGCTGATCGGCTCGGGGTCACCCGTCGTCATCGCCGCTCCTGAGATGGGGAAAGTGGGGGGCAAACAGGCCAACAGTCCCCATTACACGCGCGTCGCGCCGTGTGCGCGACACGGCGAGTCGGCAGGTGACAGGGTTGGCCCGCGAGGAGCCACGGAGACCGCGACGGGAGACCGTATGAAGATCCTCATCAGCGCCGACATGGAAGGCGCCACGGGCGTCACCTGGCCCGCCGACGTACTGCCCGGCACCCCGCAGTGGGAACGCTGCCGCGCGCTGTTCACCTCCGACGTGAACGCCGCCGTGCTCGGCTTCTTCGACGGCGGCGCCGACGAGGTCCTCATCAACGAGGCCCACTGGACGATGCGCAACCTGCTCCTGGAGCAGCTCGACGAGCGGGCCGAGATGCTCACCGGCCGGCACAAGGCGCTCAGCATGGTCGAAGGCGTGCAGCACGAGGGCGAACTGGCCGTCGACGGCATCGCGTTCGTCGGCTACCACACGGGCGCGGGCGCGGACGGCGTCCTCGCGCACACCTACCTCGCCAACTCCATCACCGGAGTCTGGGTCGACGGCGTGCGCGCCGGCGAGGGCCTGCTCAACTCGCATGTGGTCGCCGAGTTCGGCGTGCCCGTCGTACTCGTCACCGGCGACGACCTGACCTGCGAGGACGCCCTCGGATACGCGCCGGGCGCACTGAAGGTCGCCGTCAAGGACCACGTCTCGCGGTACGCGGCGGTCTGCCGCACCCCGACCCGTACCGCCGCCGACATCCGGGCCGCGGCCAAAGAGGCGGCCGCGCTCGCGGTGCGCCACGAGCCCGTCCACGGCGGGCCGTTCACCGTCGAGGTCGAGTTCGACGCCGCGCACCTCGCGATGGCCGCGACCGTCGTGCCGGGCGTACGGCAGCACGCGGAGCGCAAGGTGATGTACACCAGCGACACGATGTACGAGGGCATCCGCACGTTCAAGGCCGTCACCACGATCGTCTCGGCCGCAGTGGAGGAGCAGTATGGCTGAGGAACCCGGCGCGACCGTCGACGCGCAGGCGCTCGACGAAGTGGTGCGCTTCACCAGCGAGTTGATCCGGATCGACACCACCAACCGGGGCGGCGGGGACTGCCGCGAGCGGCCCGCCGCCGAGTACGCCGCCGAACGCCTCGCGGACGCCGGCCTCGAACCCACCCTCCTGGAACGCACCGAGGGCCGCACCAACGTCGTGGCCAGACTCGAAGGCACAGACCCGGGCGCCGACGCGCTGCTCGTCCACGGCCACCTGGACGTCGTCCCCGCCGAGGCCGCCGACTGGCAGGTCGACCCGTTCTCCGGCGAGATCCGCGACGGGGTCGTCTGGGGCCGGGGCGCCGTCGACATGAAGAACATGGACGCGATGATCCTCGCCGTCGTACGCGCCTGGGCCCGCGCGGGCGTACGGCCACGGCGCGACCTCGTGATCGCGTTCACCGCCGACGAGGAGGCCAGCGCGAACGACGGCTCAGGCTTCCTCGCCGACCAGCACGCCGACCTCTTCGACGGCTGCACGGAAGGCATCAGCGAGTCCGGCGCGTTCACCTTCCACGCCGCGCCCGACCTGCAGCTCTACCCGATCGCGGCGGGGGAGCGCGGCACCGGCTGGCTGAAGCTCACCGCCAAGGGCCGCGCCGGGCACGGTTCGAAGGTCAACCGCGCCAACGCCGTGTCCCGGCTCGCCGAGGCCGTCGCCCGGATCGGCGCGCACGAGTGGCCGGTGCGCCTCACCCCGACCGTGCGCGCCGCCCTCGCCGAACTCGCCCGCCTGCACGGCCTGCACGTGGACGTGTCCGACCCCGACTTCGACGTGGACGCCCTGCTCGGCAAGCTCGGCCGGGCCGCGGAGCTGGTAGAGCCGACCGTGCGCGGCAGCGCCAACCCGACGATGCTGCAGGCCGGTTACAAGGTCAACGTCATCCCCGGCGAGGCCGTCGCCTACGTCGACGGACGCTTTCTTCCCGGCGGCGAGGAGGAGTTCCGCGCCACGCTCGACGAGCTGACCGGGCCCGATGTGGCGTGGGAGTTCGACCACCGCGAGGTCGCCCTGCAGGCGCCGGTCGAGTCGCCCACGTACGCCCGGATGCGGGCCGCCGTCGAGGAGTTCGCGCCCGAGGGGCGGGTCGTGCCGTACTGCATGTCCGGGGGGACGGACGCCAAGCAGTTCTCGCGGCTCGGCATCACGGGGTACGGCTTCTCGCCGCTGCGGTTGCCTCCCGGGTTCGACTATCAGGCGCTGTTCCACGGGGTGGACGAGCGGGTGCCGGTGGATGCGCTGCACTTCGGGGTGCGGGTCCTTGAACGGTTCCTGCGGACGGCTTAGGGGTACGGTTCCGCACCGTCGACTCGGAGGCCCTCGAGCTTGCCCCCACCCCGCCCCTTCCCGAAAGACTGCCGTCGGCTGTTCTTCGTCTGCTGCGCCGTCGTGGCTGGTCGCGCAGTTCCCCGCGCCCCTGTCGGGGCCCGTATCGCCGCCCAAATCCAGCCCCTGCGGCGTTTGAGCAGCGGGGGTCTGGGGGCTGGCCCCAGGAGCGGACGGCAGTCTTTCGGGAAGGGGCGGGGTGGGGAAAACACACACACGACCAGGAGAAGGTATGGGGGACATGATCAACACCGCGCCGTACGGGGCATGGGCATCGCCCGTAGATGCCGAACTCGCCGCCGCGCACGACGGCCGCCCCGAATACGCCCGCTTCGTCGGCGACGAGGTCTGGTGGACCGCCCCCCGCCCCAGCGAGGCCGGCCGCCGCGCCCTCGTCCGCAGCCGCCCCGACGGCGAAGAGGAGTCCCTGCTCCCCGCCCCGTGGAACGTACGCAGCCGCGTCGTCGAGTACGGCGGAGTCCCCTGGGCCGCGACGGCGACTGGCCCGCACGGCCGCCCCCTGCTCGTCTTCGTGAACTTCACCGACCAGCGCCTCTACGCCCACGAGCCCGACCTGCCCGGCGCCGCCCCCCGCCCCCTCACACCCACCTCGGCCGTCGGCGGCGGACTGCGCTGGGCCGACCCGCAGTTGCTTCTCGACCGGGGCGAAGTCTGGTGCGTACTGGAGGAGTTCACCGGCGACGGGCCGAGCGACGTGCGCCGCGTCATCGCCGCCGTGCCGCTCGACGGCTCGGCCGCCGAGGACCGCACGCGGGTGCGTGAACTCACCGACGGCGCACACCGGTTCGTCACCGGGCCCCGCCTCACCGCCGACGGCCGCCGCATGGCGTGGCTCGCCTGGGACCATCCGCGGATGCCGTGGGACGGCACGGAACTCCGCGTCGCCGAACTCGATGCGGACGGCGTGCCGTACGGCGTACGGACCGTCGCGGGCGGTCTCGACGAGGCGATCGCACAGGCCGAGTGGGCCGCGGACGGCACGCTGCTGTTCGCCTCGGACCGCAGCGGCTGGTGGAACCTGTACCGGACGACCGTGCCGCGACCCGGAGGGCCGGGAGCGGGGGAGCCGAAGCCCGAAGCCGTCCAACTCTGCCGTCGCGACGAGGAGTTCGCCGGGCCGCTGTGGAAGGTGGGCCTGCGCTGGTTCGCCCCGCTCGCCAGCGGACTGATCGCCGTCGTCCACGGCAAGGGCGCCACCGCCCTCGGCATCCTCGACCCCGAGACCGGCGAGCTCGTCGACGCCGCCGGACCCTGGACCGAGTGGTGGCCGTCCCTCGACGCGAGCGGCACCCGCGTCGTCGGCATCGGCGCGGGACCGCACACCGCCCACGAGGTCGTCGAACTGTGCACCGCCGGCGGCCGCGCCCGCGTCATCGGCAATCCGCACACGGACCCCGCCGACCCCGCGTACTACCCGGACCCGCAGATCCGCACCTTCGCGGGACCCGACGGCCGTGTGGTGCACGCACATGTGTACCCGCCACACAACCCCGGCCACCGCGCCCCCGACGGCGAACTCCCGCCCTATGTGGTGTGGGCACATGGCGGCCCCACCGACCACGCGCCGCTCGTACTCGACCTGGAGATCGCCTACTTCACCTCGCGCGGCATCGGCGTCGCCGAGGTCAACTACGGCGGGTCCAGCGGCTACGGCAGGGAGTACCGCGACCGGCTGCGCGAGCAGTGGGGCGTCGTGGACGTCGAGGACTGCGCGGCCGTCGCCCGTGCGCTCGCCGCCGAAGGGGCCGCCGACCCCGCACGCCTCGCGATCCGCGGCGGCAGCGCGGGCGGCTGGACCGCGGCGGCCTCCCTCGCCACCACCGACGTCTACGCCTGCGGCACCGTCAAGTACCCGATCCTCGACCTCACCGCGTTCGCGACCGGCGAGACCCACGACTTCGAGTCCCGCTACCTGGAGTCCCTCGTCGGACCCCTCGCCGAGGTCCCCGCCCGCTACCGCGACCGCTCCCCGGTCCGCAACGCCGACCGCGTCACCGCACCGTTCCTGCTGCTCCAGGGCCTGGACGACGTGATCTGCCCGCCCGCGCAGTGCGAACGGTTCCTGGAGCTGATGAAGGGCCGCGGCGTGCCGCACGCCTACCTCGCCTTCGAGGGCGAGAGCCACGGCTTCCGGCGCGCGGACACCATGATCCGCGCCGTGGAGGCCGAACTCTCCCTGTACGCCCAGGTGTTCGGCTTCCAGCCGGCCGCCGGGGTGCCCGAGCTGGAGCTGGAGCGATGACGGCGACAGCCGGGGCGCCGGTCCCCGCGCTCACCCGGCCCCGGCGCCTCGTCCCCGGCGACCGGGTGGCCGTCGTCGCACCCAGCGGCCCCGTGCCGAAGAAGCGCCTCACGGCCGGGCTCGACATCCTGCGCGGCTGGGGCCTCGACCCTGTGGTGGCACCACATGTGCTCACCGCACATGGCCGGTTGGACTACCTCGCGGCCGCCGACCGGGAGCGCGCCGACGACCTGCGGCAGGCCTGGTGCGACCCCTCCGTCGCGGCGGTGCTGTGTGCCCGCGGCGGCTACGGCGTCCAGCGCATGGTGGACCTGCTCGACTGGGACGCGCTGCGCGCCGCCGGGCCCAAGGTGTTCGTCGGCTACAGCGACATCACCACTCTGCACGAGGCGTTCGCCCTGCACCTCGGCCTCGCCACCCTGCACGGCCCGATGGTCGCCGCCGCGGACTTCCTGGAAACGGAGCGGGCGAGGGACCACCTCAAGGCCACGCTGTTCGCACCCGAGTCGACGCTCACGATCGACGGCCTGCCCGGTGTGGCCCCGCTCGTCCCCGGGCGCGCGAGCGGCGTCACCCTCGGCGGCTGCCTCTGCCTCGTCGCCGCCGACCTGGCCACGCCGACCGGCCGCGCCTCGCTCCGCGGCGGCCTGCTGTGCATCGAGGACATAGGCGAGGAGCCGTACCGCGTGGACCGGATGCTCACCCAACTCCTGCGCTCCGGGCGGCTCGACGGCGTCGCGGGCGTGCTCCTCGGCTCCTGGGAGGAGTGCGGCCCGTACGAGGAGGTGCGCGCCGTGCTCGCGGACCGGCTCGGCCCGCTCGGCGTCCCGGTGGTGGAGCGCTTCGGCTTCGGCCACTGCGCGGGCGCGCTGACCGTCCCCCTCGGCGTACGGGCGGAGCTGGACGCGGACGCGGGCCGACTGCGGCTCACGGAACCGGCGTTGGCGTAGCCCTGCAGACGGGCCCGAAACCCGGTGGCGGGCGGGGCGCGGGTCGGGAAAGCTGGGCCGACATGCACCCCGACGCGCACCCCGACCCGCCCGCGGGCACCCACCTCGACTCGCCCGCGGGCACCCACCTCGACTCACCACCGGAAACGCACCCGCAGGCGCACCCACAGGCGCACCCCATCGACGACGCGCTCGTACGGCGGCTGATCGCCGGGCAGTTTCCGCAGTGGGCCGGGCTGCCGGTCGAGCGGTTCCCGTCCGGCGGAACTGTCAACGCGATGTACCGGCTGGGCGAGGACCTGGCCGTACGGCTGCCGCTGGGGCGCGGCGGAGCCGGCGACGTGCTCCTCGAACGGACCTGGCTGCCCCGCATCGCGCCCCGACTTCCGCTCCCCGTCACGGAGTTGCTCGCGACGGGTGGGCCCGCCGACGGCTATCCGTGGCCCTGGTCGGTGTGCCGGTGGCTGGCCGGGGCGAACCCCGAGGCGGGCGCGTTGCGCGAGCCGGTGCGGCTCGCCGAGGATCTGGCCCGGTTCGTGGCCGCGATGCGGAGCATCACTCTGACCGGGGCGCCGCAGGCCCACCGGGGCGGCCCGCTCGCCTCGCTCGACGTGGGGACGCGGGCGGCGATCGAGGAGCTGCGCGGCATCCCGCAGGAGGGCGTCGACTGCGACGCCGTGCTCGCCGTATGGGAGGAGGCCCTGCGCGCCCCGGTCTGGGACGGTCCGCCGGTCTGGCTGCACGGCGACCTCATGCCGGGCAACCTCCTCGTGGCCGGCGGTGATCGCGGCGGCCTGGCCGGGGTCATCGACTTCGGGTGTATGGGCGTGGGCGACCCCGCCTGCGACCTGTTCCCGGCGTGGAACCTGCTGCCTGCCGAGGCGCGCGAGGTGTTCCGCGCGGCCCTCGACGTGGACGACGCGACCTGGATCCGCGGACGGGCCCGCACCCTCTCCCAGGCGCTGATCGCCCTGCCGTACCACCGGACGACCAACCCGGCGATGGCCCGCAACGCCCGGCATGTGATCCGGGCGGTGCTCGGGGAACGAACCACCTGAGCCGGGCCCTCAGTCGATCGAGCCCCAGGCCCGGAACGGTTGCCGCGCCTCCTGCGCCGCCGCCCGCGCACGGGCGGCGGCCTCCTCCTCCCGGGCCTGCCGCTCGCGCCGGTTGATCAGCGTCACGACGACGATGGCGCCCGGCAGCAGCATCAGTGCGGCGAGGACGAAGCTGAAGACCGCCGCGGGCGTCTTCCCGGCCTGCACGGAGCCGACGCCCAGGACGGTGAAGGCCACGCAGATCACGAGCATCGGAAGCAGCCAGGGCCACGGGTGCGGCTCGGCCACGGTCCGGGACGGGCGGCCCTCGCTGAACGCCGCGTACGTGTAGCGCACCGACCACCACACGACCGTGTAGACGGAGAGCGCCGCCGAGCCGAAGCCGATGAGCGACCAGGTGTCCGCGGCCACGCTCACGGCCGTGGCGGTCAGCCCCACGGCGATCACCAGCGTGAGGAGTGTGAGGAGCACTCCCGTGACGAGACGGTGGCGGCGGTTGCCGTTCAGGGCCCTGGAAGGCACGAACATGCCAAGCACCCTAACCAGCACGCCCGGTGGGCCTCGCCCGCCCGGGGGCCCGTACGCCCGGCCCTTCACTGAATCTCCGTCAACCCGCACCGTGCACGCCCGTTGACGCCCTCATGACACGTGTCACAGCATGAGCGCGGCCCCGGCTTACCCGGCGGTAATTTCGCTCCTCAGTGTGGAGGTCGTGCGTTGTCCCGTTCCCGTAGCCCCTTGGCTCTCTCTGTCGGCATCGCCGCGGCCGCCGTCGCCGCGCCTCTCGTACTCGCCGGTCCCGCACACGCCGCGGACGCCGCGGTGAAGGCCCAACAGGGCGCGAATGGCGGGGAGTTCACCGTCATTCCGCTGAAGTTCAGCGTCGACGCGGGCGGCCGCACCTGCACCGTGGACGCCGACCTCTACCGGCCGACCACAGTCGACAAGGACCACAAGGCGCCCGCCGTCCTCACCACCAACGGCTTCGGCGGCAGCAAGGCCGACGGGTCCACCGACGCCACCGCCAAGGCCTTCGCCGAGCGCGGCTATGTGGCGCTCGCCTACTCCGGGCTCGGCTTCGGCAAGAGCGGCTGCCCGATCTCCCTCGACGCCCCGGAGTTCGACGGCCGCGCCGCCTCGCACCTGGTGGACTTCCTCGCCGGGACGCGCGCCGCGGACAACGGCACGAAGGCGAACTTCGTCAGCACGGACAAGGCCGGCGACCCGCGCGTCGGCATGATCGGCGGCTCGTACGGCGGCGCCATCCAGCTGGCCACGGCCGCGCAGGACCAGCGGGTCGACGCCCTCGTGCCGCTGATCACCTGGAACGACCTCGCGTACTCTCTCGACCCCAACAACACAGCACAGTCAGGGGAGTTGGGCGGGGTCTCGTCCGACACCCCGGGCGCGTACAAGCACCAGTGGACGAACGGCTTCTTCCTCATCGGTGAGGCGCAGGGCCTGCTCCACCCGAGCCTCGACCCGTCCCGGCTCGGCGACTCCGGCTGCCTGCACTTCGTCGCCGGGGCGTGCGAGACGAAGCGGCTGCTCGACCAGAAGCGGTACCCCGCGGACCGCACCGCCGAGATGCTGGCGTACGCCCGCGGCGTCTCGCCCGTCTCGTACCTGGACCGGGTGAAGGCGCCGACGCTCCTCGTGCAGGGGCAGGCCGACACCCTGTTCAACCTCAACGAGGCCACGGCCACGTACGAGACGCTCAAGAAGCAGGGCACCGAGGCCAAGATGGTCTGGCAGTCCTGGGGCCACAGCGGCGGCATGACGGACCCCGCGTCGGGCGAACTGAACCTGGGCGAGGGCAACTTGGAGACCTCGTACGTCGGCAAGCGCATCCTCGCCTGGTTCGACCGCTACCTGCAGAAGAAGGGAGACGTGGACACCGGCCCCGACTTGGCCTACTACCGGGACTGGAAGCCCGGCCCCGACGCGTACGCCACGGCGCAGCGGCTGCCCGCGCTGTCGCAGAAGCTGTACCTGTCCGGGGACGGCAAGCTCGTCGACGACCGGGCGAAGGTGGCGCGCGGCAGCCGCGAGTACCGCAACTGGCTGATCCCCACCAGCCATTCGGAGAGCTCCCTCGCCGGGATCATCGGCCTCGGCGACCCGGCCCCGCGCGACACCGAGGGCACGTATCTCGGCTGGACCAGCGAGCCGCTCACCGAGGCCACGGACGTCGTCGGCGCCCCGAAGGCCACCCTCAAGGTCGTCTCGCCGAAGGCCGAGCGCGTGCAGAACTCCGGGGACGCGGCGGACCAGCTGGTGCTCTTCGCGAAGCTGTACGACGTGGCGCCGGACGGCACGAAGACCCTGGTGCACCGTCTGGTCGCGCCCGCGCGCGTGCCTGATGTGACCCGCGAGTTCACCGTGACCCTGCCGGGCATCGTGCACCGCTACGAGAAGGGCCACCGCCTGCAGTTCGTGATCGCCGCGAGCGACGACGCGTACTACGGGAACCGGGGCGTGAAGCCGGTGACGGTCACGCACGAGCCGTCGGACACGGGGGTGCTGCAGCTGCCGGTCGTCGAGTGACCGTGGGGCCGGGCGGACGCCGTACGCTGCCGGGATGGCTGAGAGTTCCCGCTACCTCGCCCACGGCCCGCGCGTGGGCATCCGCCCCCTCACCCTCGTCGACGGTGAGGCCTTCACCACGCTCGCCCGGCAGAGCCGCGAGCTGCACCACCCCTGGCTCGCCCTCCCGCTCACCGCCGAGGAGTTCACGGCCTACGCGAGCCGCCTCGTCGGCGAGCCCGCACGTGCCGGGTTCCTGGTCTGCGAGCGGGACTCCGGGAAGCTGGCGGGGTTCGTCAACGTCAACAACATCGTCCAGGGCGCCTTCCGCAACGGCGCGCTCGGCTACGGGGCGTTCGCGCACGCGGCCGGCCGCGGTCTCATGTCCGAGGGCCTCGGCCTGGTCGTCCGGCACGCCCTCGGCCCCGGCATGGGCCTGCACCGCCTGGAGATCAACGTCCAGCCCGCCAACCACGCCTCGATCGCCCTGGCCCGCGCCAACGGCTTCCGCCTGGAGGGCTTCTCGCCGGACTTCCTGTACGTCGACGGGGCCTGGCGCGACCACGAACGCTGGGCGCTCACCCGGGAGATGCTCCAGGGCCGGGAACGGAAGGGTGCGCCGGGGTAGCCCGCCCGCGCCCGGTCACGCCCGCGGAGGCGTGAGGTGTGGCGGCGGCGTGAGGTGTGGCGGCGGCGCCGCCTTCGTACGGCCGTGCCTGAGGGTGACCGCTGCCGCCCTGGCCAGGGCGGCCGGGTTGAGGATGTGCTGGCGTACCGACGCCGCAGCCTGTTCCATGGTCGGGTGACGACGATCCGACGCGACGAACTCACCTTGCCCGGCGTCGAGTTGGGCCCGGAGAACCCGCTGCCCGCGCTGCGCCCGCTGCGCGAGACGCACACCGTCGACGAACGCGCCCGCGCTACCCTGCCCCGCGACATGGCCCGCCAGATCGGCTACGAGCCGCTGCGCAGCGTGCTGCCCGCCCGCCTGCTCGACGGGTACGGGCGCGACCGGGCCGACACGACCCTCGACACCCTCGTCCTGGAGAACGACCGGCTGCGCGTCACCGTCCTGCCGGGGCTCGGCGGCCGCGTCCACTCGCTGTGCCACAAGCCGACCGGCCGCGAACTCCTCTACCGCAACCCGGTGTTCCAGCCCGCGGGCTTCGCCCTCAACGGCGCCTGGTTCTCCGGCGGCATCGAGTGGAACATCGGCGCCACCGGCCACACCGCGCTCTCCTGCGCACCCGTGTACGCCGCGCCCGTGCCCGGCCCCGACGGCACGCCGATGCTCCGCCTGTGGGAGTGGGAACGGCTGCGCGGCCTGCCCTTCCAGGTCGACCTGTGGCTGCCGGACGGCTCGGACTTCCTGTACGTCGGGGTCCGTATCCGCAACCCGCACGAGCGGCCCGCGCCCGCCTACTGGTGGTCCAACATCGCCGTCCCCGAGGAGCGCCGTGTCCTCGTACCGGCCGACGAGGCCTGGCACTTCGGGTACGAGCACACCCTGCGCCGGGTGCCCGCGCCGGTGTCCGACGGGGTGGACCGCTCGTACCCGCGGCACGGCACACACCCGGCGGACTACTTCTACGAGGTGCCGGACGGCGAGCGCCGCTGGATCGCCGCACTCGACGGGGACGGGCACGGCCTCGTGCAGACCTCCACCGACCTGCTGCGCGGCCGCAAGCTGTTCCTGTGGGGCACGGGCACGGGTGGCCGCCGCTGGCAGGACTGGCTCACCGAACCCGGCACGGGCGGCTACGCCGAGATCCAGGCGGGCCTCGCCCGCACCCAGCTGGAGCACGTGAAACTGGAGGCGGAGAGCGACTTCAGCTGGCTGGAGGCGTACGGGCCGCTGGCCGCCGACGCTGCGCGCGTGCACGGCGCGGACTGGACGGCGGCCCGCGCGGAGGTCGCCGCTCGCCTCGCCGCCGCCCTGCCGCGCGCGGCCGTCGAGGACGCGTACGGGGCGTGGCTGGACCGCGCCGACACCGAGCCCGGCGAGCGTCTCGCCGTCGGCTCGGGCTGGGGTGCGCTCGAACTCCTGCGCATGGGAGGGAAGTTGTTGCCGGGCACGCCCTTCGACGCGGCGACGCTCGGGCCCGAACAGGAGCCGTGGCTGGAGCTGTTGCGCGCGGGCGCGTACCCGGCGGCGCGTTGCGCCGCCGCGCCGCCCGGCCCGTCTCTGGTCGACCGGGCCTGGCGGGACATGCTGGAGACCGCGCCCGCCGACCCGGCCACCGAATACCACCTGGGCGTCGCCCAGTGGCACGCCGGGGACCGCGCGCAGGCCGTGCGCAGTTGGGAGCGCGGGCTCGAACGCGCGGTCTCGGCTTGGCCGTTGCTGCGGTGCCTCGCCGTCGCGGACCGGGAGTCCGGACACCTGTCGCGGGCCGCGGACCGGTACGCCGAGGCGTTCGACGGGTTGTGCGCGGAGCGGGCGTCGACGTCGGCCTGGACGGCGGCGACGGTCGCGCTGGCGCGCGAGGCGATCGAGGCGTTGCTCGCCGTGGGCCGGCCTGCCGTGGCCCGTACGGTCTTCGACCGCTTGGACCCGTCGATCCGGAAGCGGGGCCGCTTCCGCTTGCTTCTGGCTCAACTCCTCGTTGAGGAGGGCGACTTGGTGGGTGCGCGGGGCGTTTTCGACGTCGGGTTCGAGGTGGCGGAGTTGCGGGAGGGGGCGGAGGTGTTGGGGGAGGTGTGGGTGCGGGTCACGGATGCGCCGCTGCCTGCGCGGTACGACTTCCGCATGCGCCCATGAGTTTTCCCCTACCCGCCCCTTCCCGAAAGCTTGCAGCAGCTTCGGGGCTGCGCCCCGGGCCCCGCTGTCTTTTGGCTTTCCCGCCGTCGTGGCTGGTCGCGCAGTTCCCCGCGCCCCTTAAAAACCCGCCCACCCCGGCAAATACAGCCCCACGCCCCACCAAATCAGCCCCACGCCGCACCAAATCCAGCCCCACGCCCGCCAAATCAGCCCTACGCCCGCCAAAGCAGACCCACGCCCGCCAAATCCAGCCCCTCCGGCGTTTGAGGAGCGGGGGTCCGGGGGCTGGCCCCCGTGCCGACGGCAGTCTTTCGGGAAGGGGCGGGGAGGGGAGAATGTCCCGTCAGGACGCCGGGCGGCGGTCCGCGTATTCGAAGATTGCTCCGTCCGGGTGGAGGGCGATGAGGTTGCGGCCCACCGGGGTGGCGACGGGGCCCGCGACGACGCGCGCGCCGGAGGCGGTGAGGACCTGCTGGGCCTCGTCGACGTCCGGCACGGCGACCGTGGCCGTGACCTTCCGCAGCACCTCCAGCTCCGCCGCGGGCCCGCTCATCAGGAGGAAGCAGCCCACTGCGGCGACGGACACCCCGCCACGGTCGGACCGCTGCGCCGCGACGCCGGTCAGCTGCTCGTAGAACGCGACGGCGGCGTCCAGGTCATCGACGCAGATGCGCAGCGTGGTTCCCAGGATCTCCATACGCGGAAGGGTAGTTGGCGACGCCCACGCCTGTGATCGTTTCGAGCGGAAAGCTCACTCGCTGTACGCCGCCGCGCCCTCCCGTCGCACCCGGACCCGGACGAGCACCGGCCCGCCGCCCGCCGGTTCCAGGGCGCGGAGCAGTTCGGGGCGCAGCTGTTCCGGGGACTCCACGTCCGTCGCCGGGCAGCCGAAGGACGTGGCGAGGGCGGGGAAGTCGATGCCGCCGATGTCGGTGCCGGGCACCCGCTCCGCGCCGAGGCGGCGGCCGAGTTCCTTGACCGCCTCGTAGCCCCCGTTGTCGAGCACCACGAAGGTCACGGGCGCCCGATGCCGTACCGCCGTCCAGACCGCCTGCACCGAGTACATCGTCGAGCCGTCGCCCACCACGCACACCACCCGGCCGTCCCCGGCGAGGGCGCGGCCGACCGCGAGGGGCAGGCCCCAGCCGAGCGCGCCGCTGCCCGTGGTGAGGAACGCGCCGGCCCGCCGGATCGGCACCCGCGCGTGCAGCGCCTCGCGATGGCTGGGTGCCTCCTCCACCAACACCCGCTCCGGGGGCAGGAGTTCGGCCAGGGCGTCCAGGACGTACGCGGCCGACGGCGGCTCGGTCGGTGCGGCCCGCGAGACCTGCGGGCGCGGGGGAGGCGCGGTCCGGGTGGCCGGTTTCAGCAGCGCGGTGAGCCCTTCGACGCCCGCCCGCAGCGTCGTCAGGATGCTGGTGCCGACCGGCAGCCATGCCGCCTGGGCCGGGTCGCAGTCCAGGTGGAACAGTTCGCAGCCGTCGGCGAGCAGCGGCCCCGTACCGCTCACGTGGTACGTGAAGAGGGGCGCGCCGAGCGCCACCACCACGTCGTGTCCGGCGAGCCGGTCCGCCAACTGCCCACGCACCGGCGGCAGGAAGCCCTGGAACAGGGGGTGCGTCTCGGGGAAGCCGGAGCGGCCCGACATCGGGCTGATCCACACCCCGGCGCGGGTCCGCTCGGCGAGCGCCACCACCGCGTCGAGGGCGTCCTCGTCGTCCACCCCGGGCCCCACCACGAGCGCGGGCCGGGCGCATGCGTCGAGGCGGGCGGCGAGTTCGGCGAGTGCGTCAGGTGAGGCCGTGAATCCGCCGTGCACGGTGCGCGGCGTCACCGGCTCGGCGGGCGCGTCCCAGTCGTCCTCCGGCACGGACAGGAACACCGGCCCGCGCGGATGCGTCATCGCCGCCCGGTGCGCCTCGGCGAGCGCGGCCGGCACGTCCTCGGCGCGCTCGGGCTGGCGGCTCCACTTCACGTACGGGCGGGGGAACTCGGCGGGTTCGTCGGCGCCGAGGAACGGGTGCAGCGGAAGGAGCGAACGGGACTGCTGGCCCGCGACGATCACCACCGGCACCCGGTCGCGGTACGCGTTGAACACCGCGCCGAGGCTGTGCCCGACCCCGCCCGCCGAGTGCAGGTTCACGAGCGCCGCCCGGCCGGTGCCGAGCGCGTGCCCGGCGGCCATGGCGACGGCCAGGGACTCCTGCAGGGCGAGGACGTAGCGGAAGTCTCCGGGCCAGTCGCGCAGCAGGCGCAGTTCCGTGGAGCCGGGGTTGCCGAACACCGTCGTCATGCCGGTGCGCCGGCACAGGTCGAGTACCGCTTCGCGCACGGTGGTCGTCGGCGGGGTCATCGGTGCGGTCACCGGGCAACTCCTTTGCTTCGAGGGCGGGTTGGGGTGGGTCGGGGAAGGGGGTGTCAGCCGGCCCGTGCGCCCTTGTGCCAGCCGAGCAGGCGCCGTTCCACGCCGAGCAGCGCCGCGTTGCAGAGGTAGCCGAGGACGCCGAGGAGCACGATCACCGACCAGACGGTGAGCAGGTCGGAGCGGCTCTGCGCGTCGGTGAGCTGGAAGCCGATGCCGTTCGCGGTGCCGGGCAGCAGCTCGGAGAAGACCATCAGGATCAGGGAGAGGGAGAGCGCGAGCCTGAGGCCCGCGGAGATCTTCGGCAGTGCGGCGGGGAGCAGCAGGAACCGGACCCGCTGCGGACCGCTGAGGCCGTACACCCGGGCCGTCTCCAGCTGCACCGGGTCCACGGCCCGCGCCCCTTCCGCCGTGTTGATGAGCACCGGCCAGACGGCGCTGAACACGATGGACGTCACCTGCATCTGCGTACCGAACTCCAGGAACACCACGAACACCGGCACGAGCGCGGGCGGCGGCACCGCGCGGGCGAACTGGAGCACCGGGTCGAGCGCGGCGTGCGCGTACGCGGAGCGGCCGAGGGCCAGGCCGAGGAGGACGCCGAGGGAGGCGGCGAGCAGGAATCCGGCGCCCATCCTGGCGACGCTCGGCAGGATGTCGCCGACGGCCGCCTCGGTGAGGAAGGCGTGCGTGACGGGCCCGTCGAACCACAGGCCGTGCATGTGCGCGGCGATGGCCGAGGGCGGTGGGAAGAACACGCTGCCGTGCCCGCCGGCCGTCAACTGCCAGGCGAGGACGGCCAGGACGAGGACGCCCCAGCGGAAGAGGCCGGGCAGGGCGCCGGGGGGCCCTGCTTTTTTCATGTCACCCTGTGTCATCACTTTTTCGAGGCGCCTGTCACCGGCCGCCGACGCGCATCAACTCGGCCGGGTCGACCGCCTCCTTGAGGAGTTTCTCCCGCACCATCAGGTCGATCAGCTTCCGCATCCGGCGCGGATCGGAGCCGTCGGGGAAGCCGGGCAGCGTCAACGCGCGGGCGCGCTCGGGCGAGATGCGCGCATACCCGGGCAGGACCGCGTCGACGGCGGCCCGGTCCCGCTCGGCGAGCGCCTGCGCCGTGCGGACGGCGCGCCGGAAGGCGGCGGCGGTCCGCGGGTTCTTCTCGGCGAACGTGTCGGTGCTGACGTACCCGCTGATCGGCAGGCCCTCGACGGGGGAAGCGCCGCCCTCGGCGACGACGCGCGCGCCGATCTTCTTCTTCACGTCGGTCAGGAAGGGCTCCACGACGTGTGCGGCGTCCACCTGCTTCTCCTCCAGGGCGACGCCCATCTGCGGGAAGGGGATCTGCCGGTACTTCACCGGGCCCGCCTCGTCCTCGGCGAGCACCGCGTCGAAGGTCAGCGACTGGATGTTGTTGAGGATGTTCACCGCGACCGACCGGCCCTTGAGGTCGGCTGCGGACTTCACGGGCGAGTCCTTCGGCACGACGACGTCCATCATGCCGGGCGAGAGCGTGGCGCCCTCGGCGAGGATCCGCGGTTCGAGGGTGCCCTTCTCCCTGGCCTGCAGGAACGTGACGTAGTTGGCGCCGGCGATGATGTCGAGCTGCCCGTTGGCGAGCGCGGGCAGGGCCTGTACGGACTGCTGTACGGGCTTGATCCGTACGGTCAGGCCCTCTTTCTCGAAGAGCTTCCGCTGGAGCGCGATGTGCAGCGGCGCCACGTCCACGAGGGGCAGTGCGGCGACGGTGACGGTGGTCTTCTCCAGGCCGCCCGCCCGGCCGCCGGATCTCCCGTCCGCGTCCCCGGAACACCCGGCGGCCAGCAGTGCGAGCCCGGCCAGCGCGGCCGTCGAGGCGGTCAACTTTCCCCGGATCGAACCCAGTTGAGCCTGCATGGTCGGCGAGGCTAGTTGCTCCCTGAATCAACTTCCAGAGGCTGTTTCCGGCCCGCGTGTCGAAGGCGGCGGGGGCCTCACACGGCCCCACGCGGCCCCCTCGCGGCCCCACGCGGCCTCACACCCGGCAGAGCACTTCCCCGTGCAGCACCGAGAACCAGCCGTCCTCCCGCGCGCCCCACTCGCGCCACGCCTGCGCGATCGCGGCGAGGGCGGCCTCGTCCGCGTGGCCGCGCTCGGTGGCGCGGCGGGCGTACGCGGAGTCCGTGGTGCGCTCGGCCCACAGGCCGCTCCACCAGGCGCGCTCCTCCTCGGTGCTGAACGTCCACGTCGAGGACGACGCCGTCACGTTCGTCAACCCGGCGGCCAGGGCCCAGGACTTGAGCCTGCGGCCCGCGTCCGGCTCGCCGCCGTTGGCGCGCGCCACCCGCTCGTACAGCTCGCGCCAGTCGTCCAGGCCCGGGGTGGACGGGAACCAGGTCATCGCCGCGTAATCGGAGTCGCGTACGGCGACGATCCCGCCGGGCTTCACCACGCGCCGCAGCTCGCGCAGCGCCTGCACCGGGTCGCCGACGTGCTGCAGCACCTGGTGCGCGTGGGCCACGCAGAACGTGTCGTCGGGGAAGTCCAGGGCGTGCACGTCCGCGACCGCGAACTCCACGTTGTCCAGGCCGCGTTCGGCCGCGGTGGCCCGCGCCCGGTCGAGGATGTCGGGGGCCGCGTCGACCCCGGTGACCCGGCCGTCGGGGACCAGTGCGGCCAGGTCGGCGGTGATGGTGCCGGGCCCGCAGCCGACGTCCAGGATCTTCATGTGCGGCTTGAGTTCGCCGAGCAGATACGCGGCGGAGTTGGCGGCGGTCCGCCAGGTGTGCGAGCGCAGCACGGACGCGTGGTGCCCGTGGGTGTAGACGGCGGTCTCCTTGGGCATGGCGCGGTCTCCTCACTCGACGGTCCGGGCCGCGGTGGCCCGGAGGCGGTGGCAGCACCGTACGCGATCATGTCGAATAATGAGACCCATCGTCTCGCAATGTGGACGTACTGCTCGGGGCGGAAACGGGTTTGCCCTGCTCGCCGCCGCCCGTCGAGAATGCGGAACCATGGGTCATCTGGAAGCCGCACACCTCGAGTACCACCTCCCCGACGGGCGCACGCTGCTCGGCGACGTCTCGTTCCGGGTCGGTGAGGGGGCGGTCGTCGCCCTCGTCGGGCCGAACGGCGCCGGCAAGACGACCCTGCTCAGGCTGCTCTCCGGCGAGCTCAAGCCGCACGGCGGCGCCGTCAACGTCACCGGCGGCCTCGGCGTCATGCCGCAGTTCGTGGGCTCGGTGCGCGACGAGACCACCGTCCGCGACCTGCTCGTCTCCGTCGCCCCGCCGCGCATCCGGGAGGCCGCGAAGGCCGTCGACGCCGCCGAGCACGCCATCATGACCGTCGACGACGAGGCCGCCCAGCTCCAGTACGCACAGGCCCTCTCCGACTGGGCCGAGGTGCAGGGGTACGAGGCCGAGACCGTCTGGGACATGTGCACCACGGCCGCCCTCGGCGTGCCCTACGAGAAGGCCCAGTTCCGCGAGGTGCGCACCCTCAGCGGCGGCGAGCAGAAGCGCCTCGTCCTGGAGTCGCTCCTGCGCGGCACGGACGAGGTCCTCCTCCTCGACGAGCCCGACAACTACCTCGACGTCCCCGGCAAGCGCTGGCTGGAGGAGAAGCTCAACGAGACCCGCAAAACGATCCTCTTCGTCTCCCACGACCGCGAACTCCTCGCCCGCGCCGCGCAGAAGATCGTCAGCGTCGAACCGGGCCCCGCGGGCGCCGACGCCTGGGTGCACGGCGGCGGCTTCGGCACGTACCACGAGGCGCGGCGCGAACGCTTCGCCCGCTTCGAGGAACTGCGCCGCCGCTGGGACGAGAAGCACGCCCAGCTGAAGAAGCTGGTGATCAACCTCCGCCAGGCCGCCGCCGTCAGCCACGAGATGGCGTCCCGGTACGCGGCCGCACAGACCCGCCTCCGTAAGTTCGAGGAAGCCGGGCCGCCGCCCGAGCCGCCCCGCGAGCAGGACATCACGATGCGCCTGCACGGCGGTCGTACGGGGGTGCGCGCGGTCACCTGCGCGGGCCTCGAACTCGCCGGCCTGATGAAGCCGTTCGACCTGGAGGTCTTCTACGGCGAACGCGTCGCCGTCCTCGGCTCCAACGGCTCCGGCAAGTCCCACTTCCTGCGGCTGCTCGCCGGGGAGGGCGTCGCGCACACGGGGGAGTGGAAGCTCGGCGCGCGCGTCGTGCCCGGCCACTTCGCGCAGACCCACGCCCACCCGGAGCTGTTCGGGCGCACCCTCCTCGACATCCTGTGGCGCGAACACGCCCAGGACCGAGGGGCGGCGATGTCCCGACTGCGGCGGTACGAGCTGACCGCCCAGGCCGAGCAGGCCTTCGAGCGGCTCTCCGGCGGCCAGCAGGCCCGCTTCCAGATCCTGCTCCTCGAACTGGCCGGCTGCACGGCGCTGCTCCTCGACGAGCCGACGGACAACCTCGACCTGGAGTCGGCGGAGGCGCTTCAGGAGGGCCTCGAATCCTTCCAGGGCACGGTCCTCGCGGTCACCCACGACCGGTGGTTCGCCCGCGCCTTCGACCGGTACCTGGTGTTCGGCTCGGACGGGCGGGTGCGGGAGGCGCCGGAGCCGGTGTGGGACGAACGCCGCGTCGACCGCCAACGCTGACCTTTCCCCACCCCGCCCCTTCCCGAAAGTCCTCAGCGGACAGCTCCGGGGGCTGCCGCCCCCGGGCCCCCACTTGCGGGGCTCCGCCCCGGATCCCCGGTCGTCGTTCGTCTGCCGCGCCGTTGTGGCTGGTCGCGCAGTTCCCCGCGCCCCCATCGGGCCCCGTCAAGGGCGCGGGGAACTGCGCGAGCAACCACGATGGCGCCGCACCCGAAACGACACCGCCGGAGGCTTTCGGGAAGGGGCGGGGCGGGGAACAAAAGGCGCCGCAGGCGCGGCCTACTCCGGGGGAGGCGGGGGCTTCGGGGCGCCCGTAGGCGGGGCGAGCCTCGCGTACGGGCGGGAGGTTGAAGGGGGCACCCCTTCGTCCGGCGCCGCACGCGGAACGTCGCGCCCCGCCCCCGGCACCCACCCCGCATCCACCACCCGCCGCTGCACCACGACCGCCGCCCCCAGCACCGCGAGCCCGAGCAGCAGCATCAGCACCACCCCACCGACCGATCCCCCCTTCGCCGCATTGCCGACCAGCGACCCGAACCACCCGAAGTCCGCGTCGCCGAACGTCGTGTTCTCCTCCCCGAACGCCCCGAGCACCTTCAGCAGCAGCGCCGGCAGGAACGTGATCAGCACACCGTTCAGGAACGCTCCGACCACCGCCCCGCGCCGCCCGCCCGTCGCGTTGCCGAACACCCCGGCCGCGCCGCCCGTGAAGAAGTGCGGCACGAGCCCCGGCAGTACGAGCGCGAGCCCGAACGCCGGGTGGAACACCGCCGACAGCAGCCCAAGCCCGACCAGCCCGCCGAGGAAGCTGCAGACGAACCCGATGAGCACCGCGTTCTGCGCGTACGGGAAGACGATCGGCGCGTCCAACGACGGCACCGCACCCGGCACGACCCGCTGCGCGATGCCCTGGAACGCGGGGACCAGCTCGCCGAGGATCGTACGGACGCCGAAGAGGATCACGGCGACCGCGATGCCGAACTGCAGGCCCTGCATCACGGACTGCATCAGATAGTTGCCGACGTCCGTGGCCGCGGTGCCGCCGTCGCCCGCGAAGGCCTTGAACGCGGTCTCCCGGCCCGCCTTCAGCAGGAACACGACCGCCATGACGAGATAGATCAGCAGCATCGACAGGGCCGTGGCCACCATCGAGTCGCGCAGGAACCGCAGCCCCTCCGGCAGCTTCATGTCCTCCGTGGACCGGCTCCGCCTGCCCACCAACTGCCCGGCCGCGCCCGCCGCGATGTACCCGGCGGTGCCGAAGTGCCCGATCGCCACGGTGTTGTTGCCGGTCACGCGCTTCGTCCACGGGTGCGCGAACGCCGGCATCGCGACCAGCATGATGCCGAGCAGCACACCGCCGACGACCACCACGACCACCGAGTTGTGCCCGGCGGCGGCCAGGACCATGGTCAACAGGGTTGCCATGAACAGCATGTGATGCCCAGTCAGAAACGCGTACCGCAGCGGCGTGAACCGCGCGAGCAGCAGGCTCACCGCGAAGCCGAGGATCATCAGCCACGCCACCCGCGCGCCGTACTCGGCCTGCGCGATGCCGACGATGGCCTCGTTGGTGGGGATCACGCCGTGTGCGCCCGTAGAGCCCTGGATCATCTCGCCGAGCGGCGCGAGCGAGCTGACGACCAGGCCCGCGCCCGCGCCGATCAGCAGAAAGCCGAGGGTGGCCTTGATGGCGCCGCCGACGACCTGCCCCGCCGACTTCCGCAGGGCGATCAGGCCGGCCGCGGTGATCAGGCCGATCAGATACGCCGGTTCGCTGAGGATCTCGTCGACGAGGAACTTCGCGATCGACACGAGCACGTCCACGCCGTCACTCACTCCCGCCGGAGCCGGTCATACCAGAGCCGGTCATGTCGCGGCCGGTCCCGCCGGAGCCGGTGGCGACCGCGCCGGACCCGTCCGTACCGCTCACGTCGTACGTGTCCCGCAGCACCCCGTCGACCTCGCCCGTGGACGTGAAGTCCGCCACCACCTTCACCGGTACGCCCACGTCCCCGAGGGTGCGGGCGATCTCCCCCGAGGTGAGGATCGCGACCGCCTCGGACGCCTTGCCCTTGGCGGAGATCGTGTCCGTGGCCTCGACGGTCACGTACGGGGTCCAGCCCCAGCGGTCGAGCACCTGCTCCAGGGTGTTCTTCAGGAACAGGCTGGTGCCGAGGCCGTTGCCGCAGACGGTGAGGATCTTGTGCGTCTGCGTCTGCGTGCGCGTCTCGTACTTGGTCCCGCCCCCGCCGACCACCGCGATCAGCTCCTCCGGCGTACGCGCCGCACGCAGCGCGGCCGCCGTCGCCGGGTCGCCGAGCAGCCGCGCGAGCGCCGCCAGCGCCGCCGTGTGCTCGCTCGCGTCCCGCGCGGCGAGCCCCACGACCAGGTCGACCGGGTCGTTCGCCGCGTGCCCGAACTCCACCGGCTCCGCGAGCCGCACCCACGCCATCCCGGTCCGCAGTACCGCGCGCGAGGGCCGCGCGTGCGCGAAGGCGAAGCCGGGGGCGACCACGATGTACGGGCCGTTCGCCACGAGGTTGTCGATCATCTCTGTGGTGTACGCCTCGGTGCCCGCGCCCGTAGCCGCCAACAGGTCGCCCGCGGCACGCACCGCGCCCCGCCAGTCGGCCGCGCGGACGTCGAGCCGTACCGCCTCCACGGGAAGCAGCTCACTCAGCTCAGCCATGCACCGGATCGTCGCACGGGTGAGCGGATCGAGCGCCCCCTCGGACGGGACCCGTGCGGGCAGGGCGCAAGGCGCGCCCCGGCGGTCCCCGCCGTGCGTGATCGCCCCGCCCCGGGTACCCGTGGAAGTAGGCACCACGGGTACCGCGCCCGACGCCCCGAAGGAGACGGCCATGACCCCCGGAGTGGACCCCGCACAGCTCGACGACCGGACGCTGCTGCGGGAACTGCAGACGCTGCACAACACCCGCCACGACACGCTCCTGCACGCCTCCGACGAGGCCCTCACGGCCCACACCCAGCGGCAGACCGCGCTGGAGAACGAGTATCTGCGCCGCCACCCGGACCGACCCATCGCCGCAGCGCGCACGCGCGACGGCGCCCGAGCGAGGGAAGAATGACCGCCATGACGCACAGCACACTGCTCGCCCGGCACGCCGAGGCCCTGGACGCGTTCGGCGACCGAGTCCACCGGATCGCCGCCGACCAGTGGGACGCGGACACCCCCTGCACCGACTGGTCGGTCCGCGACCTCGTCAACCACCTCACCGCCGAGCAGCTCTGGGTGCCGCACCTCGTGCGCGGCGCCACCATCGCCTCCGTCGGCACCGCCTACGACGGCGACGTGCTCGGCTCGGACCCCGTCGCCACCTGGGACAAGGCCGCCGACGCCGCCCGCGCCGCGTTCGCCGAGCCCGGCGCCCTCGACGGCACCGTCCACCTCTCGTACGGCCCGAGCCCCGCCGCCCACTACTGCGGCCAGATGGTCACGGACCTGGTCGTGCACGCCTGGGACCTGGCCCGCGGGATCGGCGCCGACGAACAACTCCCGCGCACCCTGGTCGACTTCGCGGTCCGCGAGGTCTCCCCGTACGCCGCGGAGCTCGCGAAGAGCGGCCTCTTCGCACCCCCGGTGGAACCCCCGCCGGGCGCGGACGTGCAGACGAAACTCCTCTGCCTCCTCGGCCGCCGGCCGTAGCGGACCACCCCTGTTTGTCGGGCGGGGGCTCGGGCATGCGCAGCGTGTGCTTCGGACCGGAGGCATGTCCGTGGGAGCCCCAGGGAGAAGCCCCCCGGCGCCCCGGGTGCAGTGACCCCCGCGCAGGCGCCGGCCGCCCCACGGTGAACGGTCGAACAGCCCGAGAACCCGCACCGACCAGGGAGTTGCAGCACGTATGCGCCCCACCACAGCGGTGAAGCAGCACCCGCACGACGACGCCCCCGACACTTCCGCGGACTTCCGCAGGCTCAGCGAACTCGAAGCGCTCCCCGACCCGTCGCGCACGGACGAGGCCGAGCGGGAGCGGCTGCGCGCGGACCTCGTGAACGCCTGGCTGCCCATGGCCGACCGGCTTGCCGGCCGCTTCCGGGACCGCGGGGAGCCGTACGACGACCTGCGCCAGGTCGCCGCCCTCGGCCTCGTCAAGGCCGTCGACCGGTACGACCCGGCGCACGGCTCCGCCTTCGAGAGCTACGCCGTGCCCACCGTCACCGGCGAGATCAAACGGCACTTCCGCGACCACACCTGGACCCTGCACGTGCCGCGCCGCGTCCAGGACCTGCGCAACCGCGTACGGTCCGCCCGCCAGGAACTCACCCAGACCGTCCCCGGCCGGGCCCCCGCCCTCGCGGAGGTCGCCGAGCGGGCCGGCCTGAGCGAGGACGAGGCCCGCACCGGCCTCGAGGCCCTGGAGAGCCACAGCGCGCTCTCCCTCGACGCGGAGCTGTCCGGCAGCGAGGACGGCCACGTCCTCGGCGACGCGATCGGCTCCGAGGACCCGGCGCTCGACGTCGTCGTGGACCGCGAGGCCGTCAAACCCGAGCTGCGCCGCCTGCCCGAGCGGGAGCGGGACATCCTGTACATGCGGTTCTTCGACGACATGACGCAGAGCCGGATCGCCGAGCAGCTCGGCATCTCCCAGATGCACGTCTCCCGGCTGATCACCCGCTGCTGCACCCGCCTCCGCGACCGGACGGACCGGCAGGCGGCCTGACCCCCTGGGGCCTCTGAAGCGGAACCCGCAGGCAGGACGCGTTCCTCACCCGTGCGGCCGCCCCCTGCGCCCGAATGGTGCTCGCGCACGGGCGGTTGAGGAACGGTCAGGTTTCCATGGCTCCACGGCGCGGGTCCCTGCGCCCCAGGTCTGGCGGCCTGGCACCAGCGGCACCCTGCCCGAAGGAGCCCACCCATGCGTACCGCCCGAGCGTTCGCCGCGACCGCGCTGGCCTGCGCGGCCCTCGCCGGCGCCGCCCCCGCAGCCCCAGGAGGTGGCTGGCAGACCCAGCACAGCACCCACGGCGCCCGGCACGCACTCTCGCCGCACCAGCCAAAGGCCCAAGTAGCTCCGCTACGAGGACCTTCGTCCGGCACGCCGAGAGCACGCACCGAACACCGCGGGCACCGCACTGGAACTGCCAGCCGCCTCCTAGCGGGGGAGACCGCCGCCGAGGTCAGCCCGCGCACCGTCGCGCCCGGCGGCACCCTGACGATCTCCGTCTCCTGCCCGTCGACCGGATCCACCCCCGCGCCCCCCAGCATCGCCGCGAACTCGCAGGCCTTCGCCGACGGCAGCGTGCGCCTGCACAAGGTCGAGAACGCCTCGATGCCCGGCGTCGGCCCCGCCTACCGAGGCACCGCCCGCATCGCCGACACCAGCGGCTTCGGCGGGAACGGCCCCAACGGCGTCGGCTCCATGTCGGAGTGGACCGTCGACGGGGCCTGCCCGCACGACGGCCAGTGGAGCGCGAGCTTCACCGTCTCCCGCACCCACCACAACGGGCCCGTACGCGGCGGCATCGGCGGCAGCTTCACGGAATCCACGACCACCGTGCTGACCGGCGGCGTCCTCATCGCCGGGGCCCTCGGCTACGCGTACTACCGCACCCGCCGCCGGAACGAGCCCGCACAGGACTGACACCCCGCCAGGACCCGCCAGGACCGCGCCCGGAACGGCAGTCCGCACCCCGCCCGTATCACCCGCCCCGTCCCGGGCATGCATACGACGAGCGGCGGCAGGAGCGCGCCACCCCGCGCTGCGGCGAGGCGCGGACGGCGGTACGTATGGACGTACGCACGGAACGCAGGGACCGCCCCGGCGCACGGGGGCCACGACTTCGCGGAGGCCGGCATGCGGCGGACCGACCCTGAGGGCCACGGACCCGTCCGTTACGCGCCGCCCGCCCCCGAGCCTGGCCTGCCCGTGCTGCCCCGCCTCGCGGAGGTCCTGGCCACGGCGGCGGCGCGCGGGCCGGTCGAACTGCCGGGCGGATCAAGTGCGTTGCGGGCGGCGGCGAGCGGCTACTGGGGGCGCCGCGGACTGCCCACCGAACCCGACCGCACCGCGGCGGCCCCCGGCGCGGCCCCGCTGCTGCTCGCCGTGACCGCCGCGCTCGCCGGTGACGTGCTGCTGCCCCGGCCGTGCCCCGCCTGGTGGGCGCCCGCCGCGCGGCTCGTCGGCCGGCGCACCTACTCCGTGGCCACGCCCGCCGAGTCCGGCGGCGTCCCCGACCCGTACGCGCTGCTCGAAACGGTACGGCGGGTGCGCGACGAGGGCGGCGGGCCGCGGCTGCTGCTGCTCAGCGTCGCCGACGACCCGACGGCGACCGTGGCCCCGCCCGAAGTGCTGCACGAGACCGTGGAGGCGGCGCTCGGCGAGGGGCTGCACATCGTCTCCGACGAGACCTGGCGCGACACCCTGCACGACCCGCGCGACACGGTCCTCATCAGCCCCGCCGAGATGGCCCCGGACCACGTCACCGTCGTCTCCGACCTCGCGGGCGGACTGCTGCCGGGCGACTGGCCCGCCGCCGTCGCCCGCTTCCCGCATACCGCCGACGGCGCCGAGCTGCGCGCCCGCGCCCTGGACGCGCTCACCGGACTCGGCGCGGTCGTCGCCGCCCCGGTGTCGGCGGCCGCCGCGTACGCGCTCGCCGAACCAGAGGAGGTCACCGCCCGCCGCGCCGCCGCCGTCGCGCTGCACGCGCGCGTGGCGGCCGCCGCGTACCGACTGGTCCGGGACGCAGGCGTGTTCGCGCGCCCGCCGCAGGCCGGGCGGCACCTGTACGTCGACCTGGAACCGCTGCGGGCCGGGCTCGCGCGGGCCGGGGTCGGCGACGCGATGGAGCTGGAGGACCGCCTCACCCAGGCCCTCGGCGTCCGGGCCCCCGGCGGCCACCGCTTCGGCGACGACCTGGCGGCCCTGCGCGCCCGGCTCTCCCTCGCCCCGCTGCTCGGCCGTACGCCCGCGGAGCGGCTGGAGTCGCTCACCGCACCGGAGCCGCTCGAATTGCCGCACGTACAGGCAGCGTTGAGCATGTTCGGATCGGCCCTGGACGCGGTCCGGGACGCCGCCCCACGAATGGAGCCGCCTCGATGACGCAGCAGCAGTCCGAGTCGACGACCTCTCGCCCCACACACTCCCGACCCGCACCCGCACCCGCACCCGCGCCGACCTCCGAGCCCGACCGCGCCCCGGGGCCGCTGCAGCCCCAGCAGTTGCTGCAGTCCCCGCAGCCCCTGCGGCCGCTCGGTGAGGAGCGCAGCTGGCCGAGGAGCTTCGCGGACCGGCTGACCGCGCCGCTGCCCGGCGTGCAGGCCCTCGCCCGCTTCGCCCGCGAGGGCGCGACCCGGCCGGACGCGGCGGGCCTCGCCGACATCCCCCTGCTGCCCTTCGAACCGGGACCGCTGCCCCGGCCCACCGCGACCGACCTCGCCGTGACCTGGGTCGGGCACGCCAGCTGGGTCGTCGGCATCGGCGGCCTGACCGTGCTCACCGACCCGGTCTGGTCGCGCCGCATCCTCGGCATCCCGCCGCGCATCACCCCGGCGGGCGTGGCCTGGTCGGCGCTGCCCCGCATCGACGCGGTCGTCATCAGCCACAACCACTACGACCACCTGGACGCCCCCACCCTGAAGCGGCTGCCGCGCGAGACGCCGCTGTTCGTCCCGGCAGGTCTCGGCCGCTGGTTCCGGCGCCGCCGCTTCAGCTGCGTGACCGAGCTCGACTGGTGGGAGGCGGCCCAACTCGGCAGCGTCCGCTTCGAGTTCGTGCCAGCCCACCACTGGTCCAAGCGCACCCTCACCGACACCTGCCGCTCCCTGTGGGGCGGTTGGGTCCTCACCGACCGGGCCGACCGCAAGCTGTACTTCGCCGGCGACACGGGCTACGGCCACTGGTTCGCCGAGATCGGCCGCCGCCACCCCGGCATCGACCTGGCGCTCCTGCCGATCGGCGCGTACGACCCGCGCTGGTGGCTCAGCGACGTCCACTGCGACCCGGAGGAGGCGGTGCGCGCGGTCACCGACCTCGGCGCGACCCGCCTGGCCCCGATGCACTGGGCCACGTTCCTGCTCTCCGCCGAGCCGGTGCTCGAACCGCTGAAGCGGGTCCGTCGGGCCTGGGCGAAGGCGGGGCACAGGAGGGAGTACCTGTGGGACCTGCCGGTGGGCGCCTCGCGGGTGCTGAGCGGCGTGCCCAGCCGGTCCGGGGACAGCACCGGCCCGGCAGCGGCGTCTACCTGAAGACCCGCCGCCACACCGCAGGCGCGACACCGACCAGGAGGGTCAACCCGACCGCGGCCACCACGCCCTGCCACGGCTCGGGAAACAGGGACCCGCCGAGCACCCCGATCACCTGGTACGTCGCCGCCCAGGCGAGGCACGCCGGCGCGTTCCCCCGTACGAACCGCCGCAGCGGCAGCTTCGCGAGAAGGCAGGCCAGCATCACCGGGATCCGCCCGGCCGGCACGAGCCGGGACAGGACCAGAACGGTCACCCCGTGCGCGTCCAGCTTCTCCTGGGCCTGCGCGAGCCGCTCCTCCGGCGCCCGGTCGCGCAGCGCGCGCAGCCAGCGCGAGCCGTTCTTCGAGCGCAGGCCGCGCTGCCCGAGGCAGTACAGGCCGACGTCCCCGAGGAACGCCGCGCTCGACGCCACCAGGAACACGAACAGCAGCGACAGCGGCGCCGAGTGATGGAACGCCACCACGGCCGCCGAACTCACCAGGGCCCCCGTCGGCACCACCGGCACCAGCGCGCCGATCACCACGAGCAGGAACAGCGACGGATAGCCCACCGCCTGCTGCGTCGACTCCGGCGGCACCTGCGCCGCGAGCTCCAACGCCCGTAGGCCTGCGCTCACTTGGCGACCTCCGGGCGTACGCTCTCGCCGTGCCCGAGCCGGTGCACCGCGACCTCCGGGGCCAGCAGGGCCGCCTGCCGGGCGAACTCGTCGCCGGGCGCGTGGAATTCGTGCGGCCGGACCGCGTCCATGCCGATCGGCCAGTACGTGCCGTAGTGAACCGGCACCGCCGAGCGCGGCGCGATCCGGGCCAGGGCGACCGCCGCGCGCCCCGCGTCCAGATGGCCGTGCCCGAGGTACGGGCCCCAGCCGCCGACCGGGAGCAGCGCCACGTCGACCTCGCCCACCTCCTCGGCGAGCGAGTCGAACAGGCCGGTGTCCCCGGCGAAGTACGTGCGCGCCTCGCCGGTCACCACGAAGCCGAGCGCCGGACAGCGGTGCGGGCCGATCGGCAGCCGCCGCCCGTCGTGCAGCGCGGGCACCGCACGTACCGTCAGACCTTTTTCGACCGACACCTCGTCGCCCGGTGCGACCTCCGTGATGTCGAGGCCGGTCAGGCGGCGCAGGCCCGGCACCGCGTCCCGGGCGCCGCGCGGCACCAACAGGCGGGTGCCGGAGGCGAGTTGGGCCAGCGACGGCAGGTGCAGGTGGTCGGCGTGCAGATGCGAGACGAGCGCGAGGTCGGCGCTCCGCGCGCGCGGTCCCGGCAGCTCCCCGCGGCGGCGGCGCAGATGCGCGAGGCGCCGCGCGAACAGCGGATCGGTCAGGACCCGCACGCCCGAGTCCTCGACCGTGCACGTGGCATGGCCCCACCAGGTGATCTCCACCGGCACGAACGGCCTCCTCTGCGCCCTCTTGCGCCCTCGCACGGAACTCCTACGAGCCTACGGCGAGTAGTAGGGTCGGCGACGGAGCGCAGCCTTGAGCGGAGGAGCGCGGGAGGGGACGGGCATGGGTGAGCTGAGGGTGGCGTCCATCGCCAGCCTGACCCCGCTGGAGGAGCTGGACCAGGACCCGTTCCTCGTGGACTCCCGCAGCCAGTACGCGATGTGCGCGCGCTGGGCCGCGGAGCGGGGGTACGTGGTGACACGTGAACTGCTCGTGCACCGGCTGCGCACGGATCATCAGAGCCTGTGGGCGGACGTCGAGGCGGGCCTCGTGGACCTGTTCGTCGCGCCGAGCCGCAGGGTCCTCGAGCGGGCGCTGGCCTCGGTGGACGAGTTCGTGCGGGAGTGCGCGCGGCGGGGGGTGCGGCTTGAGACGGCGGGGCTTGACGAGCCGTTGTACGACGCGGGGATGAAGGCGCAGGTGCATCGGCGGTTGTCGATGCCGACGGCCGGCTACGACGGCTGCTGACCCCTCCGGGACCTCCGCCCCCGAACCCCGTCCGGGTCTGCCGCCCCCGGACCCCGTCCGGGTCTGCCGCCCCCGGACCCCGCTTCGGGGCTTCGCCCCGGCCCCGGCCGTCGTTTGTCTGCTGCGCCGTCGTGGCTGGTCGCGCAGTTCCCCGCGCCCCTATCCGGGGCTTTGCCCCGCGCCCGCGGGGGTTGTTTGTCTGCCCCGCCGTCGTGGTTGGTCGCGCAGTTCCTCGCGCCCCTATCCGGGGCTTTGCCCCGCGCCCCGGGGGTTGTTTGTCTGCTGCGCCGTCGTGGTTGGTCGCGCAGTTCCCCGCGCCCCTGAAGGGGGCTGGAAATCGCGTAGTTCCCCGTTCCCTTGTAGGGGCTGGGAAATCAGCCCCTCCGGCGTTTGAGGAGCGGGGGGCCGGGGGCGGAGCCCCCGTAGCCGACGGCAGTCTTTCGGGAAGGGGCGGGGTGGGGAGCAAAGACAGCCCGTCCGGCGCTTGAGGACGAGCGCGTCAGCGCGATGCGGGGTCTGGGGCGGAGCCCCAGGGTGGGGCGGCCGTGGCAGGCTGGGACCGGGCCCGGCGCAAGGGGCCCGGGACGTGAGGTGGACGTGGCCGAGAGCAAGTGGCGCCAGACCGGGCGGGCCGCATGGCGCATCGGCGCCGTCTGGGCCATCAGCACCGTCACGATGCTGATCCTCGCCGGCCTCCTCCCGGACTTCCGGCTGCAGTCGGAGAGCGGCGACAGCGCCACCCGCATCGGCATCACCGCGGCCATCGGCGCGGGCGTCTTCGGCCTGCTCACCGCACTCGTCTGGCCGCTGATCGTCCGCGCGCTGCTCCTCGTGCCCGCCCTGGTCCTCGGGCTCCTCGTGTTCTTCCTCAACGGCTCCCTGCTGCTTGTCGCGCTCAGCCTGATCCCGGACGGGCGCGGCGAGTCCGACCCGCAGACCGCCGTGGTCGTCGCCGCCGTGATGTCCGCCGTCGCCTCGGCCGCGTCCACCGCGCTCGCCGTCCGCGACGACACCGCGTACCGCCGCAGGCTCTACCGCCTCGCCGACCGGCGCCGCCGCAGGGACGTGGCGGTCGCCGGGCCACGCACCCCCGGCACCCTCTTCCTGCAGTTCGACGGCGTCGGCCACGACGTGCTGCGGGACGCCGTCGCCAAGGGCCTGATGCCGACCGTCGCGAGCTGGCTCGGCGAGGGCGAACACCCCGGCACCGGCCCCACCCACCGCCTCACCCCCTGGCGCACCGACTGGTCCAGCCAGACCGGCGCCAGCCAGCTCGGCATCCTGCACGGCAGCAACCACGACATCCCCGCCTTCCGCTGGTACGAGAAGGACACCGGCGAGGTCATGGTCTGCAACCGGCCCGCGAGCGCCGCCGAGCTGCAGCGCCGCGCCGTCGCCCGCACCGGGGACGCGGGCCTGCTCACCGTCGACGGCGCGAGCCGCGGCAACCTCTTCAGCGGCGGCGCCGACCAGCTCGCCCTGGTCCTGTCCGTCTCGGCCCGCCGCGGCCGCGCCAACCGCTCCCGCGCCGGGTACTTCGCGTACTTCTCCGACCCGGCGAACGCCGTCCGCACCGCGATGTCCTTCGTCGCCGAAGTGCTCCGCGAGCTCGCCCAGTCCACCCGCGCCCGGCTGGCCCGCGCCCGGCCGCGGGTGAGCCGCGGCGGCCTCTACCCGTTCGTCCGGGCCTTCGCGACCGTCGTCGAGCGGGACGTCGTCGTCGCCGCGGTGATCGGCGACATGCTCGCCGGGCGCAGCGCCGTCTACGCCGACCTGGTCGCGTACGACGAGGTGGCGCACCACTCCGGGCCGCGCGGCCGGGACGTCGAGCAGGTCCTCGTCCGCCTCGACCGGGCGCTCGCGCTGCTCGCCAAGGTCGCCGAGCACGCGCCGCGCCCGTACCGCATCGTGGTCCTGTCCGACCACGGCCAGAGCCCCGGCGAGACGTTCCGCGCCCGGTACGGGCTGACCCTCGGCGACCTGGTGCGGGCCGGCTGCGGGCTGCCCGTGCCGCGCCGCGCCCGGCGCACCCACAGCGGCGCGGAGGCGCGCGCCGCCGTGCGGGCCGCGCTGCACCGGCCGGTCGAGGAGGGCGGCGAGCAGCGCAGGCCCGCGAAGAGCGCCGAGCCCGTCGTCCTGGCCTCCGGCAACCTCGGCCTGGTCTCGTTCCCCGACGTGCGCACCCGGCTGACGCGCGAGCAGATCGACCGCCGCTGCCCCGGGCTCCTGCCCACCCTCGCCAACCACCCGGGCATCGGCTTCCTGCTCGTGCGCAGCGAGGAGCACGGCCCGCTGGTGCTCGGCGCGCGCGGGGCCGAACTGCGCCTCGACGAGCTGCCCGACGACCCTGATCCGGCGGAACTCCCGGACCCGCTGCGGGAGTTCGGCCCGGCCGCGGTCGCCGCGGTGCGCCGCACGGACGGCTTCCCGCACGTCGCGGACATCATGGTCAACTCCTCGTACGAGCCGTCCGGCGACGGTGAGGTGCTGGCCTTCGAGGAGCAGATCGGTTCGCACGGAGGCCTCGGCGGCGCTCAGGGCCGGCCCTTCCTGCTCTCCCCGTACACCCTGTCGCCGCCCGTCCAGGAAAAGCAGGAAGAGGGCGGCGAGGGAGCGGCGGAGCTGATCGGCGCCGAGCAGGTGCACCGGGTGCTGCGCCGCTGGCTGCGGGAGGCGGCGGACGGGCCGCAGGTGCCGCTGGCGGCGGAACCGCACGCGGGAGGCGGCCCGGAGAATCCGCGCCGGGCTGAACCCGTGGAAGAACAATTTGCGGCCGACGACCGCGCCGTGGAGGACAAAACCCACTGTACTGATTGACTTGTCATCAGTAAGAGGCCCCTGACCAGGAAACATGCTGGTCAGGGGCCTCTTTTGCCGAATCGGGGGCGTCAATGGACCCCGTTCCGCACCGGGTCAAACCGGGTCGTGCGGCTACGTACGTAGCCACGAAAGTAGCCCTGGATGTAGGGCCGGAGATCAGTGGCAGCGAGGCCTGCCCTGCGACGAGTGGCCTCTGCCTGGGCCTTCTGTCGGTTCCACCGTGACGCCAGAGCAGGTTACGGAGCCTCGTCAGGCTTGTACCTCTTCGATAAGCCAGATGGGATGCGGGCGTTCAGCCACCGTCCCGAGCGGCGCCGCCGCTCGGGAGCGGGTGGCAGCAGCGGAGCCACCCGCTCCCACAGGTCATCAGGAACAAGATCAGCACGCACCCCGGACAGCCTGTCGACCAAGATCACCAAGCGCAAGCCTGCGACTGAGCACTTCAGTGGGCCGCTCTGAGCATCGCAGGGGCTGGAGATCGCTACGTGGTGGTGTGGCGCTTGGCCTCGGCAGTGATGATGTCGAGTGCCTCGGTGATGCGGTCGTGGTGGGTGCGGTGGGAGACCACGCAGACGCGCAGGGTGTAGCGGTTGTCGACGACCGTGCTGGAGAGCACGATGCGCCGGTGGCCGTTGATCCGCTCCAGGAGTCGGCGGCTCGCCTCGTCGGCCCGCTCGGCGGCGGCCCGGCTGTCGTCGGCGGGGCGGATGCGGAAGATCACGGTGGACAGGTCAGGGCACTGCGGGACCTCCAGTCCGGCGACGCGGGACAGAGTGTCATGGACGTGTGCGGCCAGGTCGAGCTTCTCGTCCAGAGCCTCGCGGAAGGCGGCCACTCCGTGCAGGTGCAGGGGGAGCCAGGCCCGCAGGCCGCGGATCTCGTGGGTCAGCTCGGGCCCGAGCTGACCGGAGTCCGGGACGCTCCCCGCCGCCCCCATGTCCTGGAGGTAGCTGCCGGTGCCGTCGTGCGCGGCGTGCAGGGCGGCGAGGTCGCGGACGACCAGGGCGCCGGTGCCGAACGGCATGAACAGGGTCTTGTGCGGGTCCAGGGTGATCGAGTCGGCCTGCTCGATTCCGGCGAGGCGCTGTGCGCCGCGTGCGGTGAGCCGGAAGAAGCCTCCGTAGGCCGCGTCGATGTGGAACCACACGTCCTCGCGGCGGGCCAGGTCGGCCAGCTGGGGCAGCGGGTCGACGGTGCCGGTGTCGGTGGTGCCGGCGGTGGCCACCAGCAGGAAGGGCCGCAGCCCGGCGTCCCGGTCGGCGCGGATCATCGCGGCGGCGGCTTCGGGGTCCATCCGCAGGTCCGGGGTGTGCGGCACGGTACGTATGTGGGCGGCGCGGATGCCGGCGAGGCGGGCGGCCTTGGCGACGGAGTGGTGTGCGAAGGCGGTGGTGTACACGGTGCCGCCGGCGAGATTTTCGCCGAGCCGGTGGTGGCGGGCGGCGACCGTCGCGGAGAAGGTGGCTATCGAGCCGCCGCTGGCCAGCAGGCCGCCGCTGCTCTCCGGGAGGCCGCACACCTCGCGGGCCATCCAGCGGATCACCCTCTCCTCCAGCGCGGCGAGGGCAGGGGCGACCGAGGCCAGGCCGCCGTAGCGGTTGACGGCACGGTTGTAGAACTCGGCGAGCGCGGCCGAGTACAGACCGCTGCCCGGGATGTACGCCAGGTGGCCGGGCCCGGCGGTCTCCAGGGCGCAGTTGGCGGCCTCGTCCAGACGTGCGAGCAGGGCCTTCAGGTCGCCGCCCCGGTCGGGTGGCGGTGCCAGGAAGGACTCCACGAGCTCGGCCTCGGCCTGCGGGGGCAGGGGGCTGGTCGCGGGGCGGGCCGGGAGGTTGTCGGTGCGGTCGACGACGCGGTCCAGGACGAGACGGCCCATTTCGGTCATCGTGGCGCGGTCGGGTTCCAGGGGGAAGGGGTGCATGAGGCAGTCCAAGGGCGGTGACAGGGGTACGGAGGCGGCAGCGGGGCAGGCTTCGCGGCCGCCGTGCTTGACCAGAATGTGCCGCCGAGCCCAGCATGCGATGGTGTAGTGAGTGCCTGTAGAGCGTCGTGGCACAAGATTGTTCGCCGAGGTGGCGGATATGCTGCATTTCATGCCACGCCCCCTGTACGACCGCATCGACCGGGCGATCCTGGACCACCTCCAGCGCCACGGACGCACCCCCAACGTTGACCTCGCCGACGCCGTACGCCTCTCCCCCTCGTCCTGCCTGCGCCGCACCAAGGCACTGGAGGAGGACGGGGTCCTGGCCGGCTACCGGGCCGACCTGGACCGCGAGCGCCTCGGCCTCGGGCTGACCGTGTTCCTCTCCCTCAAGGTCGAGCACTCCCGCACCACCGCCCAGGTGGTCGAAGAAGCACTGAAGGCGATCGACCACGTGGTCGCCTGCCACGTGGTCTCCGGCGACGCCGACTTCTTCGTCGAACTCGCCGTGCCGGACCTGCGCACCTTCGAAAAGGTGCTCACGGACCAGATCCTGGCCATCGGGCCCGTTCGCGACGCCCGCAGCACCTTCTGCATCCGCACCGTCATCGACCGCGGCCCGCTCCCCCTCAACTCCTGGCCCGCCCCGCGTGCATGACCAGACGACACGGCTTCATCGCTTGAGGAACACCGCGATTCCCCGGCCCGAAGATGAAGCAGCAAGCTGAGCGCCACAGTGGCCAACTGAAGTACTCAATGGTCGGCTGAAGCCCTCAGTCACAGACCCGCAGCTCAACTCATTCTGAAACGACCAGTTATGCGGCGCCGTGCTCATTTGGGGCGAGCGCAGTTCAAGCGGCGTCGCGCACAGGCGGCGTCGGCCGCGCAGTCAAGCGAGCAGCTGTTGCTCCGTGGGTGTCGGCATGGTCTCGCAGGAGGTGGCTGTACGTGCGACGCAGCTGCTCGACGGAGTCGCCCACCCAGGCGGCGACGGTGTGCTCGGGGATACCGTTTTGGAGGCAGGTGGAGATGAACGTGTGCCGGAGGTCGTGGAACGTTGGGAGGTTCCCTTCCTCGTCCTTGATGTCTAGGTTCCGCAACGTGGGCTTCCATACGGAGCGGTTGAAGCTGTTTCGACTCAGGAGGCCCTGGCCTGGCGTCCAGAAGAGTGCCTGTGCCGTGCCGCGCTT
>NZ_JASCIQ010000029.1 GCF_029968035.1 Streptomyces cavernicola
GAAGGCCACTTCGAGCGCGGTGGTCGAGGAGCGCCCCGACGAGGGCCCGGTCCGCTCCGACGTCTCCGTCGACAACCCCGTCCCGGAGCCGCCGTTCTGGGGCACGCGTGTCGTCAAGGGCATCCAGCTCAAGGAGTACGCGTCCTGGCTGGACGAGGGCGCCCTGTTCAAGGGCCAGTGGGGCCTCAAGCAGGCCCGCACCGGCGACGGCCCCACCTACGAGGAGCTCGTCGAGACCGAGGGCCGCCCCCGCCTGCGCGGCTGGCTGGACCAGCTGCAGACCAAGAACCAGCTGGAAGCCGCCGTCGTCTACGGCTACTTCCCCTGCGTCTCCAAGGGCGACGACCTGATCCTCCTCGACGACGACGGCAACGAGCGCACCCGCTTCACCTTCCCGCGCCAGCGCCGCGGCCGCCGCCTCTGCCTCGCGGACTTCTTCCGCCCGCAGGACTCCGGCGAGACCGACGTCGTCGGCCTCCAGGTCGTCACCGTAGGCTCCAAGATCGGCGAAGCCACCGCCGAGCTCTTCGAGGCCAACTCCTACCGCGACTACCTCGAACTCCACGGCCTCTCCGTGCAGTTGGCCGAGGCCCTCGCCGAGTACTGGCACGCCCGCGTCCGCGGCGAGCTCGGCTTCGCCGGCGAGGACCCCGACGAGATGCAGGGCATGTTCGACCTCAAGTACCGCGGCGCCCGTTTCTCCCTCGGCTACGGCGCCTGCCCCGACCTGGAGGACCGCGCGAAGATCGCCGACCTCCTGCAGCCGGAGCGCATCGGCGTCCAGCTCTCGGAGGAGTTCCAGCTCCACCCCGAGCAGTCCACGGACGCGATCGTGATCCATCACCCTGAGGCGAAGTACTTCAACGCTCGGTAGTCGGCTCGGCCAAATCCAGCCCGTCCGGCGTTTGAGGACGAGGCCGAAGGCCGAAAAGGGGGGTCTGGGGGCGCAGCCCCCAGCACCGAGCCCCGTACAAGCCAAACGTGCGTGCCGCAGCACATACCCACAGGCAATCCAGCGAAGCGCGACGTACACTTGTCGGTCCAGCGCAGGCCGGTCGGCCGCAGCGCGGGGTGCACCCCGCGACGTGTGTCGACCGGCCTTCTCGTCCCTTACGGAGGTGTGCCCGGATGACCAGTACGGTCCCCGCAGTCGGTACCCGAACGGCCGAAGGCTCTGCGCTGCAGGCCGTGCTCCTCGACATGGACGGCACGTTGGTCGACACCGAGGGCTTCTGGTGGGACGCCGAGGTCGAGGTCTTCGCACAGCTCGGCCACGCCCTCGACGAGTCCTGGCGGCACGTCGTGGTCGGCGGCCCGATGACCCGCAGCGCCGGCTTCCTCATCGAGGCCACCGGAGCCGACATCACCCTGCCCGAGCTGAGCGTGCTGCTCAACGACGGCTTCGAGGACCGCATCAGCCGAGCCCTCCCGCTGATGCCGGGCGCCGCCCGCCTGCTCGCCGAACTGGCCACGCACGACGTGCCCACCGCCCTGGTCTCCGCCTCCCACCGCCGCATCATCGACCGCGTCCTGGACTCCCTCGGCCCGCAGCACTTCGCCCTCACCGTCGCGGGCGACGAGGTCGAGCGCACCAAGCCGCACCCCGAGCCGTACCTCCGCGCCGCCGCCGGGCTCGGTGTCGACCCCGCGCGCTGCGCCGTCGTCGAGGACACCGCCACCGGGGTCGCCGCCGCCGAGGCCGCCGGCTGCCGCGTCGTCGCCGTGCCCTCGGTCGCCCCCATCGCCCCCGCCGGAGGCCGTACGGTCGTCTCCTCCTTGGAGGACGTCGACCTGCCGTTCCTCCGCGACCTGGTCCGGTTCCCCCTCAACTGACCCCGGCGCGGCGGACTGCCCCGTATGGCGGGAGTTCACCCCACAAGAGACTTCCGTACGTGAGCTTTGTCACGGAAGTGCCGGTCGACAAGATCCGCCCGATGTGCTGGAACCCTTACAGGGCAAGGGACTTGCGTGACCTTGTGTCCTGATTCATCGCCGGGTGCACGAAAACTTCCCCGGATAGGTATTCGTTGCGTCCACATCCGCTGTCACAGCGTGATTACCGTCCAACTCCGGGCGTCTCCAGCGTTCCTGACAGCGCGGACTAATCTCGTCGCGAGAACATCGCACCGACTCCCGCGCCTCCCCGACCCACCCCTGTCGCGGAGCCCGCGGGAAACGAACGTTGGAGAAATCCGAGCATGAACCGCAAGACCCTGGTGCTGCCGGCTGCCCTCGGCCTGCTCGCCCCGGTCCTCGCCGCCTGCGGCGCGACGGACGGCGGCGACAAGAGCGACGAGGCGATCGTCGTCGGCACCACCGACCGGTTCTCGACCTCCGGCGGCACCCCGGCCCCCTTCGACCCGGCGTACGCGTACGACGCGAGCTCCTGGAACGTCCTCAGGCAGACCGTGCAGACCCTGATGCACCTGCCCCGCGGCGGCGGCGAACCCGAACCCGAGGCGGCCGAGCGCTGCGGCTTCAGCGACAACGCCAACGAACGCTTCGAGTGCACGCTCCGCAGCGGACTCAAGTTCTCCGACGGCCGCGAGATGACCGCCGACGACGTGAAGTTCTCCATCGAACGCGTCCTCGCCATCAAGGACAAGAACGGCCCCTCTGGCCTCCTCGCCAACATCGACGCCGTCGAGACCAGCGGCGAACGCAAGGTGATCTTCCACCTCAAGGCCGCCGACGCCACCTTCCCGTACAAGCTGGCCACCCCCGCCGCCGGCATCGTCAACCCCGAGGCGTACGACGCGAACGGCCTGCGCGAAGGCTTCGACATCGACGCCTCCGGGCCGTACACCCTCAAGACCGAGGTCGAGAAGGACACCGTGGTGAAGGCCGTCTTCACCAAGAACCCTTACTACAAGGGCGAGTTGACGCCCAAGAGCGACAACACGATCGAGCTGCGCTCCTTCGACGACGCCGACGCCATGGGGGAGTCCCTGAAGAGCGGCGGCATCGACATGATGGCTCGCACGGTCGACCCCGAGCAGATCCAGACCCTCGCGGCGAACGCCGACGACAAGATCGACGTCGTCGAGATGCCCGGCCTCGAAATGCGCTACCTCGGCTTCGACACCGACGCCCCCGCCGTCAAGAGCAAGGCCGTCCGCCAGGCCATGGCCCAGCTCGTCGACCGCGGAGAGATCACCTCCAAGGTGTACGGCGCCGCCGCCGAGCCCCTCTACTCCCTCGTCCCGGCCACCATCACCGGGCACACCAACTCCTTCTTCAACGAGTACGGCGAGCCCAGCACCGCCAAGGCTCGCGCCCTGCTCGACAAGGCCGGCGTGCACACCCCGGTCAAGCTCACCCTCAACTACACGACGGACCACTACGGCCCCGGCACCAAGGCCGAGTTCGAGATCCTGCAGAAGCAGCTCAACGACTCCGGCCTGTTCGACGTGGACATCAAGGGCGCCGACTGGCTGAAGTTCCGCCCCGACGAACTCGAAGGCAAGTACGCCGTCTACGGCATGGGCTGGTTCCCCGACTTCCCCGACGCCGACAACTTCATCGCCCCGTTCCTCGACAAGGACAACTTCCTCGCCTCGCCGTACGCGAACAGCAGGATCCGCAACACCCTGATTCCCGAGTCCCGGCAGGAGACCGACCGCCTCTCCGCGGCCGAGCCCATCGAGGACGTCCAGGACATCGTCGCCGAGGACGTGCCGGTCCTCCCGCTCTGGCAGGGCAAGCAGTACGTCGCCGCCCGCGACGACATCACCGGCGTCGAATGGGCCCTCAACTCCTCGTCCAACATGCAGCTCTGGGAGCTCGGCCGCGGCGTCGGCGCCTGACCCCGACCCCGTACCCACGACTCCCCGCGGCACCCCCGCGCCCCAACCCCCTTGCACACAGCACCACTTGAACCACTGCGCACCGAAGGAACGAAGAACCACGTGAACCAGCGCACCCGGCGGTACGCCCCGTTCCTCGCGGCCGGACTCGCCGCCGCCACCCTGCTCACCGGCTGCGGCACCGACAAGGGCGACGCCGCCGGAGCCGCCGGCGGCGTCGTCATGGGCATGTCCGACTCGGTCCTCGCCACCGACCCCGCCGCCGGCTACGACCCCGGCTCGTGGCTCCTCTTCAACAACGTCTTCCAGTCACTGCTCAGCTTCCCCAAGGGCGGCACGCAGCCCGAGCCGGACGCGGCCAAGGAGTGCGGCTTCACCGACGCCCACACCCGCGTCTTCCGCTGCACCCTGCGCTCCGGCCTGAAATTCAGCAACGGCAACGCGCTGACCTCGAAGGACGTCAAGTACTCCTTCGACCGCACCCGCGAGATCAACTCCGCGGACGGCCCGGCCACCGCCATGCTCTCCTCCATCGACCACGTCGAGACACCCGACGCCCGAACCGTCGTCTTCCGCCTCAAGGTCCCCGACGCCACCTTCCCCAGCAAGATCGCCTCCGGCGCCGGCTCCATCGTCGACCACCGCGAGTACCCGTACGACAAGCTCCGCAGCGACCACAAGGCCGTCGGCTCCGGGCCCTACACCCTGCAGTCCTTCACCGACGAACAGGCGGTGTTCAAGGCCAACACCAAGTACCGCGGCCCCGCCGAGCGCAAGAACTCCGCACTCACCCTGAAGTTCTTCCACGACGACCAGAAGAAGCTGAAGCAGGCCATCCTCGACGGCGACATCGACCTCGCCTACCGCGGCCTCGCCGCCGAGGACATAGCCGACATCGAGCGGCGGGGCGACGAGTCCGGCGTCGAGGTCGTCGAGGGCTCCAGCGCCGAGGCCCACCACCTCGTCTTCAACATGGACCACCCCGTCGTCGGCAAGCCCGGCGTCCGCAAGGCCCTCGCCTACCTCCTCGACCGCGACGCCCTCGTCGACCAGGTCTACGACGGCACCGCGACCCCGCTGTACTCGATCATCCCGTCCGGCATCACCGGCCACACCACCCCGTTCTTCGACACGTACGGCGCCCGCCCCCAGGGCGACAAGGCCGCCGCCGCCCTCCGCGAGGACGGCGTCCGCGGCAAGGTCGACCTGACCCTGTGGGCCACCCCCTCCCGCTACGGACCCGCCACCGTCCAGGAGTTCAAGGCCATCGCCGACCAGCTCAACGACAGCGGCCTCTTCGACGCCAAGGTCGAGTCCGTGCCGTTCCAGCAGTACGAGAAGGACATCAAGGCCGGAAAGTACGGCGTCTACGTCAAGGGCTGGATCCCCGACTACCCGGACCCCGACAACTTCACCCAGCCGTTCTTCGGCCACGACAACGTGCTGCAGAACAACTACACGAACCGGACGATCACCGGCCGGATCATCCCCGAGACCGCAGCCGCGAGCGAACGCTCCGCCACCGCGAAGGACTTCGAGGAACTCCAGGAGATCGTCGCCGACGAACTGCCCCTCCTCCCCGTCTGGCAGGGCAAGCAGTACGCCGTGACCTCCGACCGCGTCACCGGCGTCGAATGGTGCCTCGACGCCTCCACCGTCTTCCGCTTCTGGGAACTCGAGAAGCACTGACCGACACCGCTGCACACGACGACGCACGACGACGGCCCGGGGCGCACCCGCCCCGGGCCGTCGCACGTACACCACGCTCTCTACTGCGCGCCGGGCCGCACCAGACCGCTCTCGTACGCGTACACCGCCGCCTGCACCCGGTCCCGCAGGCCCAGCTTCGTCAGCACATGCCCCACATGCGTCTTCACCGTCGTCTCGCTGACGAACAGATCTGCCGCGATCTCCGCGTTCGACAGGCCCCGCGCCACCAGCTTCAGCACCTCGACCTCACGCTCGGTCAACGTGTGCAGCGTGTCCGGCACCGGCTCCTCACCAGACGGCAGATGCCCCGCGTACTTGTCGAGCAGCCGACGCGTGATGCTCGGCGCCAGCATCGCCTCACCCGCCGCGACCACCCGGATCGCCTGCACCAGCTCGGTGGCCGGAGCGTCCTTCAGGAGGAAGCCGCTGGCGCCCGCCCGCAACGCCTCCACCACGTACTCGTCGAGATCGAACGTCGTCAGGACGAGGACCTTCGCCGGACCGTCCCGCTCCGGACCCGTGATCTGCCTGGTCGCCTCCACCCCGTCCATCCGCGGCATCCGGATGTCCATGAGCACGACGTCCGGCTGCAGCGCCCGCACCTGATCCAGGGCCTGCAGCCCGTCACCCGCCTCACCGACGACCGCCAGATCCTGCTCGGCCTCCAGGATCATCCGGAATCCGGTGCGCAGCAGCGGCTGGTCGTCGACCAACAGGACGCGGATCGCCACGAGAATCTCCTTCGAGAGGTCTAGGCCTGGCCGCCCATTCTGCCCTGCTCACCTGTGCCGGAGCCGGGCGCCCCGACCTGAAGGGGATACGGCGGGGGAGTCCCCCCGAATTCCGGGCAAACCGCCTGATGGTCGCACCAGCCGCACAACTTCGTACGCCGCGGCCGCCAGTCACCCGACTCCGTCGCCTGCCGGATCGCATCCCACAACGCGTGCAACTTCCGCTCCACCCGCTCCAGATCCGCCGGCACCGGGTCGTACGTCAGCACATCGCCGCTGCCCAGATACACCAGCTGCAGCCGACGCGGCACCACACCCTTCAGCCGCCACACCACCAGGGCGTAGAACTTCATCTGGAACAGCGCGCCCTCCGCGTACTCGGGCCGGGGCGCCTTTCCCGTCTTGTAGTCGACGATGCGGACCTCGCCCGTCGGCGCCACGTCCACCCGGTCGATGATGCCGCGCAGCTTCAGGCCCGACTCCAGCTCGGCCTCCACGAACAGCTCCCGCTCGGCCGGCTCCAGGCGCGTCGGGTCCTCCAGCGTGAACCAGCGCTCCACCAGCGCCTCGGCCTGCGCCAGCCACTCGGCCATCCGCCGGCCCGCGTCCGCCTCGCCCGCGTCCCCGAACAACTCCGCCAACTCCGGCTTGGCCGCCCGCAGTCGGTCCCACTGGCCGGGCAGCAGGGACTTCGCGGCCGGTGGCGTCCGCTCGGCCGCCGGCGCGTCGAAGAGCCGCTCGAGCACGGCATGCACCAACGTCCCGCGCGTGGCCGCCTCGCTCGGCTTCTCCGGCAGCTTGTCGATCACCCGGAAGCGATAGAGCAGCGGGCACTGCATGAAGTCGCTCGCCCGGGACGGCGAGAGCGACGCCGGGGGGACTGCGGCCACGGCAGCGGCGGTGCTGTTTTCCATGGAGAAGACCCTACGACCCGCCACTGACAGCGGCCGCATACCATCGACGTCACACCCTCCCGCACTGCATGATCAGAGAAGCAGCGGCTCACGGCGTCGCCCCGACGCGCCGGCCGGAAGACGGGCGGGCGCGTCACACGGCGGCGGAAGACGCTTCGAACGAGGAGACAGGGTCACAGTGGACGAGAGCGGTCAGCCGCGCTCCCGGACCGGGGAAGCGGCCCCGGACACCGACGAGAGCACCCGGCGGGACCAGACCCGGCACGCCGACACCGAGCACACCGAGGCCACGCCGGCGGTCGAAGCTGCGCCCACGGCCGCCGAGCCCGCGCCCGACACGTCCGCGGTGGACGAGTCCGCGAAGGACGAGCCTGAGAAGGACGAGCCCGAGAAGGACGAGCCCGAGAAGGACGAGCCCGAGAAGGACGAGCCGACGGCCGAGGCGGAAACGGGCACCGACACAGACACCGGCCCCGCCTCCGAGCCCGAGGCGAAGCCCGAGCCCACCCCCACCCCCGCGGCAGCCACCAGCCCCGCACCCTCGCCCGCAGCACCCGCACCCGCACCCGCACCCGCACCCGCCCCCAAGCCCGAGCGCTCCCGAGGCGGCATCGTCATGGGGCGGATCTTCGGCGTCCCCATCCACGTCGCACCCAGCTGGTTCCTCGTCGCCGCTCTCATCACCTGGGTCTTCGGCGCCCAACTCGACCGGATCCTGCCCGAGCTCGGCGCCCTCCGCTACCTCGTCTCCCTCTTCTTCGCGGTCGCCTTCTACGCCTCCGTACTCGTCCACGAACTCGCCCACACCGTCGTCGCGTTGCGCTACAAGCTCCCCGTCCGACGCATCCAACTCCAGTTCTTCGGCGGCGTATCCGAGATCGAGAAAGAGTCCGAGACACCCGGCCGCGAGTTCATGCTCGCCTTCGTCGGCCCCCTCCTCTCCCTCGTCCTCACCGCCCTCTTCTACGCCGGCATGTACGTCGTCGAACCCGGCACCGTGCCCGGCGTCCTCATGGCCGGCCTGATGATCTCCAACCTCATCGTGGCGATCTTCAACCTCCTGCCCGGACTGCCCCTCGACGGCGGCCGCATGCTCCGCGCCGTCGTCTGGAAGCTCACCGGCAAGCCCATGGCCGGCACCGTCGCCGCCGCCTGGGTCGGCCGCGCCCTCGCCGTCGCCGTACTCATCGGACTCCCGCTCCTCACCCAGTCCGGCGCCCTCGGCGGCACCGCCCCCCGCAGCGTCGGCATGGAAACCGTCACCGACGCCCTGCTCGCCGCCATCCTCGCCGCCATCATCTGGACCGGCGCCGGCAACAGCCTCCGCATGGCCCGCCTGCGCGCCCACCTCCCGCAGCTTCAGGCCCGCACCCTCACCCGCCGCGCCGTCCCCGTCTCCTCCGACACCCCCCTCTCCGAGGCCCTCCGCCGCGCCAACGCCGCCGGCGCCCGCGCCCTCGTCGTCGTCGACACCGAAGGCGACGCCACCGCCGTCGTCCGCGAAGCCGCCATCGTCGGCGTCCCCGAACACCGCCGCCCCTGGGTCGCCGTCAGCGGACTCGCACAGGACCTCACCGCCGGCATGCGCGTCTCCGCCGACCTCGCAGGCGAAGACCTCATCGACACCCTCCGCGCCACCCCCGCCACCGAATACCTCGTCGTCGAACCCACCGGCGAGATCTACGGCGTACTCTCCACCGCCGACGTCGAGCGCGCCTTCGTCAAAGCCATGGCCCGCTCCAACTGACCCGAGCCGCCCGCCCACGCCCGTGGTCGGCCGCCCACGACCGGGCCGGTAGGCTGGTCGCATGTCCGAACCGACCGGTGCCGCCCGCCGACGCGGGCCCTTCAAGGTCGGGGACCAGGTACAGCTGACCGACCCCAAGGGCCGCCACTACACGTTCACGCTCGAAGAGGGAAAGAACTTCCACACCCACAAGGGTTCCTTCCCGCACGACGAGCTGATCGGCGCACCCGAGGGCAGCGTTGTCCGCACCACCGGCAACGTCGCCTACCTCGCGCTGCGCCCCCTGCTCCCCGACTACGTCCTGTCCATGCCCCGCGGCGCCGCCGTGGTCTACCCCAAGGACGCGGGGCAGATCCTCGCCTTCGCCGACATCTTCCCCGGCGCCCGCGTCGTCGAAGCCGGCGTCGGCTCAGGCTCCCTCAGCAGCTTCCTGCTGCGCGCCATCGGCGACCAGGGCATGCTCCACTCCTACGAGCGCCGCGAGGACTTCGCCGAGATCGCCCAGCAGAACGTCGAGCGCTACTTCGGCGGCCCCCACCCCGCCTGGCAGCTCACCGTCGGCGACCTCCAGGACAACCTGTCCGACACCGACGTCGACCGCGTCATCCTCGACATGCTCGCCCCCTGGGAATGCCTCGACGCCGTCTCCAAGGCGCTCGTCCCCGGCGGCATCCTCTGCTGCTACGTCGCCACCACGACCCAGCTGGCCCGCACCGTCGAGTCGATCCGCGAGATCGGCTGCTTCGCCGAGCCCCAGCCCTGGGAATCGATGATCCGCAACTGGCACGTCGAAGGCCTCGCCGTCCGCCCCGACCACCGCATGATCGGCCACACCGGCTTCCTGCTCACCGCCCGCCGCCTCGCCGACGGAGTCGAGCCCCCCATGCGCCGCCGCCGCCCCGCCAAGGGCGCGTACGGCGAGGACTACTCGGGACCCAACGCCGACCGCGGCGCAGCCACCGGCCGCTGACGCCACACGCAGAGAAGAACCACCCCAACGAACAAGCGCCGCCGCCCAGTTCCCGCCACACCAGCGGAACTCGGCGGCGGCGCTTGCCCGTTGACCGCCGCGCGCTTATACCCGACACCAAGACATCCGACCCCGCCGTTCCACCCCACTGTGACGTATGGCACCATGCTGGGCACCCCTCCCACCGGCAAAGCCCACAGGAGACGCTCCTAGTGCAGCACCCCGCCGTCCCGGAACTGGCACACACAACCCCCCGCCCCATGCACTGGCTCGCCACCGCCACGGCACTGGCCGCAGTCGTCGCAGGCTCCTCGATCCTGCAGCCCGACCACGCCACCGCCGCCCAGGCAGGCCCGCCGGCCGCCACCAGAACCACAGCCCCAGACCCGAAAAACGTCGAATACCCCCTGCAGTGCGGAGTCACCGCACCCCAGGTACAGAAACAAGCCACCGGCGACCTCGACGGCGACCACACCCCCGAAACCGTCGCCGTGGTCCGCTGCGCCTCCGGCTCCGGCACCCCACCCAGCGGCGTCTACGTCATCGCCCAGGGCACCGAAGGCAAACCCCGCGTCGTCGCCACCCTCGTCGACCCCAAGGACCGACTCAGCGTCACCGACTTCGCCGTCCACGACGCCGCCGTCACCGCCACCCTCCTCGGCTACTCCTCACCCGACGTCCCGAGCTGCTGCCCGGACACCCAGGACAAAGCCAAGTGGCAATGGCAGAACGGCTCGTTCGTACGCAGCGAACAGCCCACCGCCAAAAGCGTCTGACCCCACAACCACCGGGGAATCACCACCCGAGGTGTACGGACCGCTACTCCGCGTCCGGTCCGTACACCTCGACACGGTCCGTCACACGCCGCACATGAATACAGTCCCCCGGACACTCCTTCGCCGAGTCCGCGACATCCTTCAACAACGGCAACGGCACCCGCGTCGTAGCACCCGGCTCCTGCAACAGCTCGTCCTCGGCGCTCTTCACATACGCCAGACCATCGATATCGAGCTCGAAGACCTCCGGCGCATACTGCGCACAGATCCCGTCGCCGGTACACAGATCCTGATCGATCCAGACCTCGAGATCCCCGTCGACAGCCACTCCCCGGGCCTCCTGCTGCACGCTCATCGCTCCCGCTTCACTCACAAGTCCGCCTCGTACGGACGGGTGTTGGACCTTCCGACCCTACAACCGCTCGCTTTTTGATGTTGTTCCGTGGGTATTCACCTGGCGTGAGGGAGTACGCAAGGGTGAAGATCGGACACACCCCAGACCTCTTTGTGATCTAGGGGTTTCAATCCCTACCGGCCCAGGTAGGGTCAGGAAGCGTCCAGCTCCCCTTGGAGGAGGTGAGGACCGTGGCAGCCCACGACGACGACATGAACCGCGGCATCCGCCCGGGACGAGGGTCCGACGACCCCGCCGGTCAGATTGCCTATCTCGAGCAGGAGATCGCCGTCCTGCGACGTAAGCTCGCCGACTCTCCGCGGCACACGAGAATTCTCGAAGAGCGGATCGTCGAGCTGCAGACGAACCTGGCCGGAGTCTCCGCCCAGAACGAACGGCTCGCAAACACGCTCCGTGAGGCCCGAGACCAGATCGTGGCCCTCAAGGAAGAAGTCGACAGGCTCGCACAGCCACCCGCCGGCTTCGGCGTATTCCTGCAAGCCAACGAGGACGGCACCTGCGACATCTTCACCGGAGGCCGAAAGCTCCGCGTGAACGTCAGCCCGAGCGTCGAACTCGAAGAGCTCAGGCGCGGCCAGGAAGTGATGCTCAACGAAGCGCTCAACGTGGTCGAGGCCATGGAATTCGAGCGCGCCGGCGACATCGTCACCCTCAAGGAAATCCTCGAGGACGGCGAACGCGCCCTCGTCGTCGGACACACCGACGAAGAACGAGTGGTCCGCCTCGCCGAACCACTCCTCGACATCACCATCCGCCCCGGCGACGCCCTCCTGCTCGAACCCCGCTCCGGATACGTCTACGAAGTCGTACCCAAGAGCGAGGTCGAAGAACTGGTCCTCGAAGAGGTCCCGGACATCGGCTACGAACAGATCGGCGGCCTGGGAAACCAGATCGAACTGATCCGGGACGCAGTCGAACTCCCCTACCTCTACCCCGACCTGTTCAAGGAGCACGAACTCCGCCCGCCCAAGGGCGTGTTGCTCTACGGCCCGCCTGGCTGCGGCAAGACGCTGATCGCGAAAGCCGTCGCCAACTCCCTTGCCAAGAAGGTCGCCGAAGTCACAGGACAGGCCGCCGGCAAGAGCTTCTTCCTCAACATCAAGGGACCCGAACTCCTCAACAAGTACGTCGGCGAGACCGAGCGACAGATCCGCCTCGTCTTCCAACGTGCCCGCGAAAAGGCCAGCGAAGGAACCCCCGTCATCGTCTTCTTCGACGAGATGGAATCCCTCTTCCGCACCCGCGGATCCGGCGTCAGCTCCGACGTGGAAAACACCATCGTCCCCCAGCTGCTCGCCGAGATCGACGGCGTGGAAGGCCTGCAGAACGTCGTGGTCATCGGCGCCTCCAACCGCGAGGACATGATCGACCCCGCCATCCTGCGCCCCGGCCGCCTCGACGTGAAAATCAAGATCGAGCGCCCGGACGCCGAGGCAGCCAAGGACATCTTCGCCAAGTACATGAAGTCCTCGCTGCCCCTGCACGCCGACGACCTCGCCGAACACACCGGCGACCGCGACGCCACCGCATCCGCCATGATCCAGTCCGTCGTCGAGCAGATGTACGCCGAATCCGAGGAGAACCGCTTCCTCGAAGTCACGTACGCCAACGGCGACAAGGAAGTCCTCTACTTCAAGGACTTCAACTCCGGCGCCATGATCGAAAACATCGTCGGCCGCGCCAAGAAGATGGCCATCAAGGCCTTCCTCGAACAGAACCAAAAGGGCCTCCGCGTCGCACACCTGCTCCAGGCATGCGTCGACGAATTCAAGGAGAACGAGGACCTCCCCAACACCACCAACCCCGACGACTGGGCCCGGATCTCCGGCAAGAAGGGCGAGCGGATCGTCTACATCCGTACCCTCGTCACCGGAAAGCAGGGCGCAGACACCGGACGCTCCATCGACACCGTGGCGAACACCGGACAGTACCTGTAAAAAAACAGGGCGGCTGCGGGTGCCCGTCACCGGGTACCCGCAGCCGACTGTTTTCCAGGAACAACACCGAGCCAGAGCAATGACCGAATTGATCTCCCCACCAGCGCAAAGGCGTTCTAGGCTCTTCCGTACCGCCGAGAAGCGCAGTGCGGGGACGGGCACCGCACACGCACAGGAGAACCAGCGGTACTTGAGCGCCGTTCCCACCGGGGAACGCCGCCGGGCAAGGAGGGCCGCATGACCGTACGGCGAGTAATGGGCATCGAGACGGAGTACGGAATCTCCGTCCCCGGCCACCCCAACGCCAATGCCATGCTCACCTCGTCCCAGATCGTCAACGCCTACGCCGCGGCGATGCACCGGGCGCGACGCGCCCGCTGGGACTTCGAGGAAGAAAACCCCCTGCGGGACGCCCGAGGCTTCGACCTCGCCCGCGAGGCCGCCGACTCCAGCCAGCTCACCGACGAGGACATCGGCCTCGCCAACGTCATCCTCACCAACGGCGCCCGCCTCTACGTCGACCACGCACACCCCGAATACAGCGCCCCCGAAGTCACCAACCCCCGCGACGCCGTCCTCTGGGACAAAGCCGGCGAACGCATCATGGCCGAAGCCGCCGAACGAGCCGCCCAGCTCCCCGGCGCCCAGCCCATCCACCTCTACAAGAACAACACCGACAACAAAGGCGCCTCCTACGGCACGCACGAGAACTACCTGATGAAGCGGGAAACCCCCTTCTCGGACATCGTGCGCCACCTCACCCCGTTCTTCGTCTCCCGCCAGGTCGTCACCGGCGCAGGACGCGTCGGAATCGGCCAGGACGGCCACGAACACGGCTTCCAGATCAGCCAGCGCGCCGACTACTTCGAAGTCGAGGTCGGCCTCGAAACCACCCTCAAGCGCCCGATCATCAACACCCGCGACGAGCCCCACTCCGACGCCGAGAAATACCGCCGCCTCCACGTCATCATCGGCGACGCCAACCTCTCCGAGATCTCGACCTACCTGAAACTCGGCACCACGGCCCTCGTCCTGTCGATGATCGAGGACAACTTCATCGCCGTGGACCTCGCCGTCGACCAGCCCGTACGCACCCTCCACCAGGTCTCCCACGACCCCTCCCTGCAACACCTCGTCACCCTCCGCAGCGGCCGCACCCTCACCGCCGTACAGCTGCAGATGGAGTACTTCGAGCTCGCCAGGAAGTACGTGGAGGAGCGCTACGGCTCGGACGCCGACGAACAGACCAAGGACGTCCTCACCCGCTGGGAAGACGTCCTCACCCGCCTCGAGACCGACCCCATGAGCCTCTCCGGCGAACTCGACTGGGTCGCCAAACGCGAGCTCATGGAGGGCTACCGCCGGCGCGACAACCTCGACTGGGATTCCGCACGACTGCACCTCGTCGATCTCCAGTACGCGGACGTACGCCCCGAGAAGGGCCTGTACAACCGTCTGGCGGCACGCGGCAAGATGAAGCGACTCCTGGACGAGCAGGACGTGGAACGAGCCGAGACCAAGCCCCCGGAGGACACCCGCGCCTACTTCCGCGGCCGCTGCCTCGAGCAGTACGCGGACGACGTCGCGGCCGCCTCCTGGGACTCGGTGATCTTCGATCTGCCGGGCCGGGACTCACTGCAGCGGGTCCCCACCCTCGAACCGCTTCGCGGAACGCGAAATCACGTTAAAGAGCTGCTCGACCGGTGCAGGACTGCCGAAGAGCTGGTCCGGGTGCTTTCTGGCAGCTGACCGGCGGCTGAAAGCCCTGGAGCTGGGAATCACTGGGGTGGGTCCCGCGCGTTGATGCAAGTGCGGGGCCGATGTCTGACCCAGAACGTAGGGTCTGATCAAGAACGTCGAACGTCGACACCGAGCGGGGTGAGTCAGATGGCGACCAAGGACACTGGCGGCGGACAGCAGAAGGCGACGCGTTCCACCGAGGAGGTCGAGGAGCAGGCGCAGGACGCCGAGGCCTCGGAGGACCTCAAGGAGCGCCAGGAGAAGCTGAGCGACGATGTCGACTCGGTGCTGGATGAGATCGACGATGTCCTGGAGGAGAATGCCGAGGACTTCGTGCGAAGTTTCGTTCAGAAGGGTGGCCAGTAGGCCACTTTTACCTTCGAATCGAAGGCGGGTCGGGGGAGTTGGCTGGTGACGTGAAGCGTTGCTCGCGGTGTCGGGAGACCAAGCCGCGAGCGGCCTTCGCCAGTAACAGGGCCATGCGGGATGGGCTTCAGGCGTACTGTCGGCCTTGTGTGGCCGTCTACCACCAGGAGCGGCAGCTAGCCAAGGGTAAGAACGTCCGACCTAGGGTGGAGACGCCTCCGGGGCACAAGTACTGCCGCAGGTGCGGTGAGATCAAGCCGCACAGTGAATGGCATCGCAACTCGTCGGCGTCTGACGGACTTTCCACGAGCTGCAAGGCGTGCCGGGCTGCGGCAGGACGGGCCGGTCACCTGAAGCGGCAGTACGGCATGACCGAAGCTGATCGGGATGAGTTGGTGGCCTCTCAAAAGGGGCTCTGCGTGATCTGTCTCAAGAACCCCGCCGTGCATGTTGATCACTGCCACTCCACGGGTAAGGTCCGAGGCGTACTCTGCTTCAACTGCAATTCGGCCATAGGCAAGTTGGGCGATGACCCCGATGCCTTGCGTCGGGCGATCGCGTATCTGGGAGGAAACTCGTGGAAGCCAATCCTCGTAGCACCGGGCGTCTACCAGCTGCCTTCCTGACGCCTGGGTCCTCGTCGTTCGTGGACTTTCTCTCCGAGCATCAGCCGGAGTTGCTGCCGGGCAACCGTCAACTCCCGCCTGTGAAGGGCGTGATCGAGGCGCCGCACGGCACCACGATCGTCGCTGCGACCTTCCCGGGCGGTGTCGTGCTCGCCGGTGACCGGCGGGCGACGATGGGGAACATGATCGCGCAGCGGGACATCGAGAAGGTGTTTCCCGCGGACGAGCACTCGGCGGTGGGCATCGCCGGCACGGCGGGTCTGGCCGTGGAGATGGTGAAGCTGTTCCAGCTGGAGTTGGAGCACTTCGAGAAGGTCGAGGGGGCGACGCTCTCGCTGGAGGGCAAGGCCAACAGGCTCTCGACGATGATCCGTTCCAACCTCGGCATGGCGATGCAGGGCCTGGCCGTGGTCCCGTTGTTCGCGGGGTACGACCTGGACCGGGAGAAGGGCCGCATCTTCTCGTACGACGTGACGGGTGGCCGTTCCGAGGAGCAGGGTTACGCGGCGACGGGTTCGGGGTCGATCTTCGCGCGTGGGTCGATGAAGAAGTTGTTCCGGGACGATCTGACCGAGGAGCAGGCGACGACGCTGGTCGTGCAGGCGTTGTACGACGCGGCGGACGACGATTCGGCGACGGGTGGTCCGGATGTGGCGCGTCGGATCTATCCGATCGTCACGGTGATCACGGATGAGGGTTTCCGTCGGCTGAGTGATGACGAGGCTTCGGAGATTGCTCGGTCGATTCTTGAGCGGCGGCTCGAGCAGCCTGATGGTCCGCGTGCTGCGCTTCTCTGAGTCCGCTTCGGAATTGATCGTCCAGCCACTGACAGAAAGGGACGGATAGCCGGTGTCTACGCCGTTCTATGTCTCACCCCAGCAGGCCATGGCCGACCGGGCGGAGTATGCCCGTAAGGGCATTGCCCGTGGTCGCAGCCTGGTTGTGCTGCAGTACGCCGATGGCATTGTGTTCGTCGGCGAGAACCCGTCCCGTGCGTTGCACAAGTTCAGCGAGATCTATGACCGGATCGGTTTTGCCGCGGCCGGTAAGTACAACGAGTACGAGAATCTGCGGATCGGTGGTGTGCGTTATGCCGATCTGCGGGGTTACACGTACGACCGGGACGATGTGACGGCTCGGGGTCTTGCGAACGTGTATGCGCAGACGTTGGGCACGATTTTCTCGAGTGCGGCGGAGAAGCCGTACGAGGTTGAGTTGGTGGTCGCCGAGGTGGGGGAGACCCCTGAGGGTGATCAGATCTATCGGTTGCCGCATGACGGTTCGATCGTGGATGAGCACGGTTCGGTCGCGGTGGGTGGTAATGCCGAGCAGATCTCCAGTTATCTGGATCAGCGGCATGAGGACGGGATGAGTCTGGCGGCGGCTTTGAAGCTGGCCGTGCAGGCGTTGTCGCGGGAGCCGAACGGTGGGGAGCGGGAGATTCCTGCCGAGCGTCTCGAGGTTGCGGTGTTGGACCGTACGCGGCCGCAGCAGCGGAAGTTCAAGCGCATCGTGGGGCGGCAGTTGTCGCGGTTGCTTGAGGCGGACGGTGCTGCGTCTGCGCCGACGGATGCGCCGTCGGATGAGGAGGAGGGCGAGGAGTAGTCTCGCCCGGCTGGTTTCGGCCGGCTCTGTGGTTCTGGGCCCCGTGTCCCTGTGTCGCTCGTGTGGCGGTGTGGGGGTGCGGGGCTTTTTGCTGTTCAGGAGGGGGGTGGTGGGGCCGTGGAGTCGCGGATGACGAGTTGGGTGGGGAGGGCGTCGTCCTGGGGGGTGTGGCCGTCGAGGAGGGCGGTGAGGGCTTCCATGCCGCGTTCGCCTACGCGTTCGGCGGGGAGGTGGACGGTGGTGAGTTCGGGGTCGACGGCGGTGGCGAGGGCGAGGTCGTCGAAGCCGGTGACGGAGAGGTCGTGGGGGACGCTGAGGCCGAGGCGGCGGGCGGCTTTGCAGGCGCCGGCGGCGATCATGTCGCCGTCGCAGATGACGGCGGTGGGGCGGGGGCCGGGGGTGGTGAGTGCTTGGGTGGCGGCGGCGCGGGAGTAGGCGGCGGAGAGGGGGGCGTGGGCGGTGCGGAGGGTGGTGTGGGGGGCGGTGCGGAGGGTGTGGGCGATGGCTTCGGCGCGGGTGGTGAAGGTCCAGGAGTCGATGTCGGCGGCGAGGTGGAGGAAGTGGCGGTGGCCGAGGGTGAGGAGGTGTTCGGTGATCTGGCGCATGCCGTCGGCGACGTCGAGGTTGACGTGGGCGCCTGCGGTGGGGTCGGTGGGGTCGCTGTCGAGCATGACGAGGGGGAGGTCGGCGCCGTGGAGTGCGGTGAGGGTGTGGGCGGCCATGGAGGAGGCGATGACGCCGTCGATGGCGGCGCGGGCGGAGGCGAAGGGGTCTTTGGCGGGGCCGAGGCCTTCGGGGGAGGGGTAGAGGACGACGCCGAAGTCGTGTTGGGCGGCTTGGTGGGCGGCGCCGGTGTAGACGCGGGCGAAGAAGTCGTTGGTGAGGGCGGGGACGACGAGGAGGGCGGTGCGGGTGCGGCCGAGGCGGAGGTTGCGGGCGGCGAGGTTGGGGCGGTAGCCGAGTTGTCGGGCGGTGTCGCGGACGCGGTCGGCGGTGGTGGGGGAGACGCGGCCGTGCCATTTGTCGCCGAGTACGAGGGAGACGGCGGCTTGGGAGACTCCGGCGGCCTTGGCGACGTCCTTGCTGGTGGGGCGTGCCACGTCGGGCTCCGTTCTCGCTGGGGTGCGGTGTGGGCGGGGTGGACCGGTGGTTCGCGGACATGGTACGTATGGGCCCGGCGTTATACGTAAAACTTCCACGGGTGTTCCGGGCGCGGGTGTGTGTCGCGGGGGATGCTGCGAGGGGGCGGGAGAGGGGCAGGTCATGGCCGCGGGATACGTGGATCTTTTGCGGACGCGGCATGCGGCGCGGCTGCTGGTCGGGACGCTCGTGGGCCGGCTGCCGAATGCGACGGGGCATATCGCGATCGTGCTGTTCACGCGGGCGGAGGGCGGCAGTTACACGCTCGCCGGTGCGCTGGCGGCCGTGTACGGCTTGGCGACGGCGGTCGGGCAGCCGTTGTTGGGGCGGGCGGTGGATCTGCGGGGGCAGCCGGCGGTGATGTTGCCGGCGGCGGTGCTTTCGGCGCTCGGCATGGCCGCGTTCGCGTTCGTGGGGATCGGGTCGTTGCCGCTCGCGTACGCGGCGGTGGGGGTGGCCGGGTTGTTCACGCCGCCGTTGGAGGGCGGTCTGCGGGCGTTGTGGCCGGATGTGCTCGGTCGTGCGGACAAGGTGCATGCGGCGTACGCGTTGGACGCGGTGGCGCAGGAAGTCATGTTCACCGTGGGGCCGTTGCTGGTGACGTTGTTGGTGGCGCTGTGGTCGCCGGGGGCGGCGTTGCTGGTCATCAATGTGATCGGGGTGCTCGGGGCGTTGTCCGTGGTGGTGTCGGAGCCGTCGCGGAGGTGGCGTTCGGCGCCGCGGGAGGCGCACTGGCTGGGGGCGTTGCGTTCGCCTGGGCTGTTGACGTTGCTGGGTTCGTTCTTCTTCGTCGGTCTTGCGTTGGGTTCGATCACGGTGGCGGGGGTGGCGTACGCGGACGACCAGGGGCGGGAGTCGGTGTACGGCTGGTTGATGGCGGCGCTGGGTCTGGGGGCGCTGTTGGGCGGTGTGGTGTATGGGGCTCGGCAGTGGGTGGGGGCTCCGGAGCGGCGGTTGCGGGTGCTCGTGGGTCTGTTGGCGCTGGGGTATCTGCCGTTGACGTCGACTCCGGGTGTGTGGCTGATGTGTGTACTGGCCGCGGTTTCGGGGGTGTTCCTCGCGCCGTCGTTGGCCTGCGCGTTCATCGTGGTGGACCGGCATGCGCCGCGGGGCACGGTGACGGAGGCGTTCTCGTGGCTGGTGACGACGTTCGGTGTGGGCGCCGCGGTGGGAACGGGTGTTGCCGGCCCGGCGATCGAGGGCGGTGGCACGGCTGCGGGGTTCGCGGTCGCGGGCGCCGGTGGAGTGGCTGCGCTCCTTGTACTGCTCGGCACGGTTCGGGTGCTTGCGGCCCCGGTGGGCGGCGGGCAGGTGGCGGGCTCGGCGGAAAGTGATCGAAACGGGGCTGTCGAACCCGGTTTCAGTGCGGGGCATCAGGCGTAATGTTCAGTCATGGACCGCCGCATTTTCGGGCTGGAGAACGAGTACGGCGTCACGTGCACGTTCAGGGGACAGCGCCGTCTGTCGCCTGACGAAGTGGCGCGCTACCTCTTCCGCCGAGTCGTGTCATGGGGCCGCAGCAGCAATGTCTTCCTGCGGAACGGCGCCCGCCTGTATCTCGACGTGGGTTCGCATCCGGAATATGCAACACCCGAATGTGACAACGTGACCGAGTTGGTCACGCACGACAAGGCGGGCGAGCGCATTCTCGAGGGCCTGCTCGTCGACGCCGAGCGTCGCCTGCACGAGGAGGGAATCGCGGGCGACGTCTATCTGTTCAAGAACAACACCGATTCCGCGGGCAACTCTTACGGCTGCCACGAGAACTATCTGGTGGCCAGGCACGGGGAGTTCTCCCGGCTTGCCGACATTCTCATTCCGTTCCTCGTCACGCGGCAGTTGCTGTGCGGGGCGGGCAAGGTGCTGCAGACGCCGCGTGGTGCGGTGTACTGCGTGAGTCAGCGCGCCGAGCACATCTGGGAGGGCGTCAGTTCCGCGACGACGCGTTCCCGCCCGATCATCAACACCCGGGACGAGCCGCACGCGGACGCCGAGCGTTACCGGCGGCTGCATGTCATCGTCGGCGACTCCAACATGTCGGAGACGACGATGCTGTTGAAGGTCGGCGCGACCGACCTGGTGCTCCGCATGATCGAGGCGGGCACGGTGATGCGGGACCTGACGCTGGAGAACCCGATCCGGGCGATCCGCGAGGTGAGTCACGACATCACGGGGCGGCGCAAGGTGCGTCTGGCCAGTGGCCGGGAGGCCTCGGCCCTTGAAGTGCAGCGCGAGTACTACGAGAAGGCCGTGGACTTCTGCGAGCGCCGCGGCATTCGTTCGGGCACCGTGGAGCAGGTCCTCGAACTGTGGGGCCGTACGCTCGACGCGATCGAGCAGGAGGACCTGGACAAGATCGACACCGAGATCGACTGGGTCATGAAGTACAAGCTCATCGAGCGGTACCGCAACAAGCACAACATGACGATGTCGCATCCGCGGGTCGCGCAGATAGACCTCGCGTATCACGACATCCACCGTCGGCGCGGGTTGTACTACCTGCTGGAGAAGAAGGGTCAAGCGGCGCGTATCTGCAACGACTTGAAGATCTTCGAGGGCAAGTCGGTGCCTCCGCAGACGACCAGGGCGAGGTTGCGCGGTGATTTCATTCGCCGGGCGCAGGAGCAGCGGCGGGACTTCACCGTGGACTGGGTGCATCTGAAGCTGAACGACCAGGCGCAGCGCACGGTGTTGTGCAAGGACCCGTTCCGTTCGGTGGACGACCGGGTGGAGAAACTCATCGCAGGTATGTGATCGCCGGAATGTGACGAATCACCTGTGTTCCAGGGCCGGTTAGGCCGGGAGCGCAACGCGGGCGCCGTACGTTTCTCGTGCGGCGCCCTTGTCACGTCGTAGAGTTGCGCGCACCCCACACAAGATCTATCGATGATGAGGCCCACAGTGCGCCGACGCTCGCTGCTTCTTGCCGTTCCCGCCGGACTGTTGACGCTCGCCGGCTGCGGCGACGACAAGGCAGACAAGGCCAAGTCCAAGGCCACGGACGGTTCTTCCAACTCGGGGGACGCCGCCGCGAAGATCGTGGACGGTCCGCTGCCCGAGATCACCAAGGGCGACAAGTTCGGGACGAAGCCGACGGTTGCGAAGGGTTCGGGCGAGCCGTCGAAGAACCTTGCGGTGAAGACGCTGATCGAGGGCAAGGACGCGAAGGTCGCGAAGGGCGACTATCTGCAGGTCGATTACCTGGGGCAGATCTGGGCCTCGGCGAAGGTCTTCGACAACTCTTACGACCGCGGTGCGCCGGCGGTGTTCCCGATCGGTGTGGGCCAGGTCATTCCGGGCTGGGACCAGGGTCTTGTCGGCAAGAAGGTGGGCAGCCGGGTCGAGCTGGGCATTCCGCCGGAGCTCGGGTACGGCAAGCAGGGCAATGCACAGGCGGGCATCAAGGGCACCGACACCCTGGTCTTCGTCGTCGACATCGTCGGCTCGTACGGGGCGAAGAGCTCCGCGAAGGGCAAGGACGTCGCGCAGGACAACATCGACCTGCCGAAGGTCGGCATGAACACCGACGGCAAGGCGCCGTCGATCGACGTGCCGAAGAAGGACGCCCCGAAGAAGCTCGTGGCGAACTATGTGATCGAGGGCGACGGTCCCGCGCTGAAGGCGCAGGACACGGTGCTCGTGCAGTACAAGGGTGTGCTGTGGGACGGCGGCAAGGAGTTCGACTCCACGTACAAGCGCTCGCAGCTCGCGCAGTTCCCGCTGGCGCAGGTCGTGAAGGGCTGGTCGCAGGGGCTCACGGGGAAGAAGGTGGGCAGCCGGGTGCTGATCGTGGTGCCGCCGGAGCTCGGGTACGGCGACAAGGAGCAGCAGGGCATCCCCGCCAAGTCCACTCTGGTCTTCTCGGTCGACATCATCGCGAAGATGTGAGCGTGAGCGGTCCGGCGGAAATGTAAGACTGTCCCCGCTGCACATTCGAAGAAGCAGGAGCAATACACGTGAGCATCGACAAGCCCGAGGTCGACTTCCCCGGCGGCGAGCCCCCGGCGGACCTGGAGATCAAGGACATCTGGGAGGGCGACGGCGCCGAGGCCAAGGCGGGCGATCCGATCCGCATGCACTACGTCGGTGTGGCCTTCTCCAGCGGTGAGGAGTTCGACGCGAGCTGGAACCGCGGCCGGACCCTGGACTTCCAGCTCGGTGTCGGTCAGGTCATCCCCGGCTGGGACAAGGGCGTGCAGGGCATGAAGGTCGGCGGCCGCCGCCAGCTGATCATCCCGCCGCACCTGGCGTACGGCGAGCGCGGCGCCGGCAACGTGATCAAGCCGGGCGAGACGCTGATCTTCGTCTGCGACCTGGTCCAGGTCGGCTGAACCGCCGTCGGACTCCGGCGTGAGCCGGGTTCGGAACTTCGAGGGCCCCTGCCTGTCGGCGGGGGCCCTCGGCTTTTGCCTCGACACTCCGTAGCGGTACGGTCGACCGTCGTAGAGCGGCGTGCGTTGCGTGGCAGGTGGGAGAGGGCGTCGATGGCGATTGCCAAGGCAGAGCGGCTGATGAATCTCGCGCTGTGCCTGTTGGGGACCCGGCGGCCGTTGAGCAAGCGCGAGTTGCGCGGCTCCATCGAGGCGTACCTGGAGGCGGGTTCCGACGACTCCTTCAACCGGATGTTCGAGCGGGACAAGGACGACCTGCGGGAACTCGGCCTGGTGATCGAGACGGTCGAGAACCTCGACGGTGACGTCGGTTATCTGGCCCGCCGCGACAGCAACCGCCTGCCGCCCGTCACTCTCGACGCGGAGGAGGCCGCCGCGCTCGGCCTGGCCGCGAAGGTCTGGCAGCAGGCCCGCCTGGCCGGGGCCGCGAGCGGCGCCCTGCAGAAGCTGCGCGCCGCCGGGCTGCCCGAGGAGGTCGATCCGTACGAGCCGCACAGTGCGCTCGAACCGCGGATCCCGGTGCACGAGGCGGCGTTCGAGCCGCTGATGCTGGCCTGCCGCGACCGCCGTCCCGTCGTCTTCGAGTACCGCAAGGCGAACGCCGCCCGCCCGGAGGCCCGGCATGTGGAGCCGTGGGCCCTGGAGTGCTGGCGCGGCCACTGGTACCTGGCGGGCTGGGACCGGGACCGGGGCGCGGAGCGGCTGTTCCGGCTCTCCCGGATCACCGGCAAGGTCCGTTCCCGGGCAGGGAAGTTCACCGCCGAGGTGCCGGACGTCGTGACCGTACGGGAGACCGTGGCGAGCTGGGCCGGGGAGATCGCCGACCGCTCCGCGAAGCTCAGGCTGCGCGCGGGGGCGGGCTACCCGCTGCGCGCCAAGGCCACGTCGGTGCGTGAACTCGGCGACGGCTGGGACGAGTTGGAGATTCCGTACGGGCACGGCATGGACGCCTGGCTCGTGGAGTTCGGGCCCGATGTGGTGGTGCTCGAACCCGCCGAGCTGCGGGCGGACGTCGTGGACCGGCTGCGTGCCGTGGCCACTGGCTGAGGGGGAGACGGACAGACATGGCCGCGAACGCGATCGACCAGACCCGCAGGATGCTGTCCCTCGTCACATATCTCCGCGAGCGCCCCGGCGCCCGGATCGCGGACGTGGCGCGGGCGTTCGGCATCAGCGAGGACGAGCTGATCTCCGACCTCGACGTGCTGCCGCTGTGCGGGACCAGCTTCCGCGGCGGCGACCTGCTCGACATCGACACCGACGGCGAGCGGATCTGGTGGCACAACCCGGCCGCCCTGTCCGCCGAGGCTGCCGCCCCGCTCCGGCTCGCCGCGGACGAGGCGACCGCGCTGCTGGTCGCCGCCCGCGCCGTCGCCACCTTGCCGGGACTGCGCGAGGGCGACCGCGAGGCGCTGCTCCGTGCCACCGCCAAGCTGGAGGCCGCGGCGGGGGAGACGGCCGGGGCCAGCGACCGGCTCTCGGTCACGTTCGAGTCCGAGGGCGGCGTCTTCGCCGAGGTGGACCGGGCGATCTCCGAGCGGCGCCGCCTGTGGGTGCGCTACTACTCGCCCGCGCGCGACGAGCTGACCGAGCGGGAGGTCGACCCGATCCGCCTGTTCGCGCTCGGCCACACGTACATGGAGGCGTGGTGCTACCGCTCCGAGGCGCGGCGCACCTTCCGCCTCGACCGGGTCGCCGAGATCCGCATCCTGGACGAGCCGGCCGCCCCGCCCGAGCTGGAGCTGCGGGACCTGTCCGAGGCGCTGGTGCAGCCGTCGGCCGACGATCCGGAGGTGGTCGTCGAGGTCGGGCCCGGCGGGCGCTGGGTCGCCGAGTACTACCCGCACGACAGCGCGGAGGAGCTGCCCGACGGCGGGCTCCGCATCACCCTGCGCACCCCGGACCCGGCGTCGCTGCGCAGGCTCGCGCTGCGGCTCGGGCCGGACGGCCGGATCACCGAGCCCGGCGACCTGGCGCAGAGCGCGCGGCGCGCGGCGGTGGAGGCGCTCGCCGCGTACGAAGCGGCGGACGGCGAGACGCACGGCGCCCCACACAGCGCTCCGCATGGCGAACCGCATGACGAGGTTCACGATGCGCCAGGGCAGGGGCGGGGGCAGGGAGCTTGAGGGTTTCGGATATGTCGAGTACGTCCGGTAGTTCGGGAAGATCCGGGTTCGCGGTGGTGGGTGCGGGGCGGCCCGCCGACGGTGAGGCCGTGCCCGGCGTCCCGCGCCAGTCGGGCCCCACGCAGTTCAAGGCCGCCTGCCCCGACTGCCGGGCCCGCTTCCAACTGGCCGCCGGTGCCATCCGGTTGGCCATCGGTGCCAGCCGGCGTACCACCTTCTACTCCTTCACCTGCCCCGAGTGCGACGCCGCCGTGCGCAAGCCCGCCGGTGAGCGCATCGTCGAACTCCTCACGCGCGGTGGGGTGCGGACGCTGCGTCTGCACTCCACGGTCTAGGGTGGCGCGCATGTTCTGGCCCATGATCGCGATCGCCCTGGGGTTCCTGGGGCTGGCCGTCCTCGGTGTGCTCGCCGTACGCGTCTTCCTGGAGGTCAGACGCCTCGGAGCGCAGGTCGCCGACACCGCGGGGAAGATCAACCGCGCTGCGGAGGACCTGGAGCGGGCGGCCACGGGCGTTGCGCGGACCGGGCGGGACACGCTCTAGGGCCCGTCTGGGGCCCGTCTCCCGGAGGCCTGTTCCCGGTGCGTGCGCCGGCCGACGAAGCGCGCGATCACAGGCGAGGGGCGACTAGCCAGGAGTACGCAAGGGGATTGCCCTGCGTTTACTCCTGGGGGTTACGATCGCAGTCAAGCACGGTGGTCGGATACCTGTCCGGCCCAACCAGCACCTGATCCTGTCGCCTCGGTGAAGAAGGTAAACCCCATGGGTAGGCTCGGCCCCCTCGAGATCAGCCTGATCATTCTCGTAATCCTCCTTCTTTTCGGCGCGAAGAAGCTGCCCGACATGGCGCGTTCCCTCGGCAAGTCCGCTCGCATCCTCAAGAGCGAGGCCAAGGCGATGAAGAAGGACGACAACAAGGAGAATGCCCCGGCCGACCCGCCGAACCCGGGCGCGGACCAGCAGGCTCCCCGTACGATCCAGGCCGCTCCCGGCGACGTGACGAGTGCACGCCCGGTGAACGAGCCGTCCGACCGTACGACACAGCGCTGATCCGGAGCAGGCCGGAGCGGGCCTGCCGCACGAGATGAGGACGTGGGTTGCTCAAGTCTGCCCGCAAGCAGGAGAAGGACCCCGAGGGGCGGATGCCCCTCGCGGAGCATCTGCGTGAGCTCCGCAACCGGCTCAGCAAGGGAATGCTCGCCATCGTCGTGGTCACGATCGTGGCCGCGTTCTACAGCGAGGAACTCATGGGGTTCCTCACGGAGCCGGTGCCCAGTTGCAAGGGGGGCCTGGGTGAGTCCACCGGTGGCAACTGCGCGGTGGTCTCCTTCAACACGTTGCTTTCGCCCTTCACCACGACGGTGAAGGTCAGCCTGATGGCCGGCGTGATCGTCGCGAGCCCGGTCTGGCTGTATCAGCTGTGGGCGTTCGTCGCGCCCGGTCTGCACAAGAGCGAGAAGAAGTACACGTACACCTTCGTGGCCGCCGCCGTCCCGCTGTTCGCGGCCGGCGCCTACCTCGCGTACGTGATCCTGCCGATCAGCATGAAGGTGCTCCTCGGCATCACCCCAGAGGGCTCCGCGAACATCCTCGCGCTCGACGACGTCCTGGACTTCACCGTCCGCATGGTGCTCGTCTTCGGCCTCGCCTTCGAGCTGCCGCTGCTCCTGGTCATGCTGAACATGACCGGAATGGTCACCGGCCGTCGCATGGCCGGATGGTGGCGCGGTGTCGTCATGGGAGTCTTCGTCTTCGGTGCCGTCGCGACACCCACGACCGACCCGGTCGGAATGATCGCTCTCGCCGGACCCATCGTCGTCCTCTACTTCATGGCCGTCGGCTTCTCCCTTCTGAACGACAAGCGAAGGGCCCGCAACAACCCCGACGCCGCCCTCTCCGACGACGAGGCCTCCGAGCTCGATCTGACGCCCGAGGCCATCGGTGACATCGAGTCCGTGCCGGCCGCGCGGGCGCTCCCCGAGCAGGCGAGCACCGACGCGAACGACCGCGACCGCAGGACGAACGGTTACGACGACATCACCTGATCTTGTAAGGTCCAGCCCCCACAGAGTCCGGAGGGGCCCGCAGTGACCAGCGAGATCACGCTCTTCGTCAATCCCACCGCAGGCCGCGGCCGGGGCGCGCACGCCGCGCAGCCGGCCGCTTCCGCGCTCCGGGCCGCCGGATTCTCCGTGCGCACCCTCGTCGGCGATGGACCCGACGACGCCCTGCGGCGGGCCCGCGAAGCCGTCGAAGGCGGGACCGGCGCGCTCATCGCGGTCGGCGGGGACGGCATGGCGGGCCTCGCCCTGCAGGCCGTCGCCGGCACCCGCACCCCGCTCGGCGTGATCGCCGTCGGCACCGGCAACGACTTCGCCCGCGCCCTCGGCCTGCCCGTACGCGCCCCCGGGGCCGCCGGGAAGCTCGCCGCCGAGGCGCTCAAGAGCGCGCGGATCCGCGAGGTCGACCTCGGCCGGGTCGACGGGCGCTGGTTCGGCACCGTCCTCGCCTCCGGCTTCGACTCCCGCGTCAACGACCGCGGCAACCGCATGACTTGGCCCGGCGGGCGCTTCAAGTACGACCTCGCGATCCTCGCCGAACTCGCCGCGTTCAAGCCGCTGCCCTACCGCATCCGGCTCGACGACGGGCCCGCCTTCGAGGTCGACGCCACCCTCGTCGCCGTCGGCAACGGCAGCTCGTACGGCGGGGGCATGCGGATCTGTGCCGGGGCCGTGCTCGACGACGGGCTCTTCGACGTCACCGTCGTCGGCGACTGCTCGCGCCGCACCCTGCTGCGGGTGTTCCCGCAGGTCTACAAGGGCACCCACCTCGACCACCCGAAGGTCACCGTGCACCGGGCCGCCAAGGTGACCCTGGAGGCGCCGGACGTCACCGGGTACGCCGACGGGGAGCCGCTCGGCGCGCTCCCGCTGACCGCCGAATGCGTGCCCGCAGCGGTCCGCGTTCTCGCGCCCAGAAGCTGACGCCCCGGGCCGAAACCCCAGGCCCGAGCCCCGGCCGAAGTCCCAGGTGAACAAAGATCGCGACGCTGTCAGTGGTGGCGGGTAGGCTCGAAGACAAGATGACAGAGGACCTCTCACCGGCCGAGCGGTACGCGGCAGCCCGCAAGCGGGCTGTCGAGCAGGCCACCGCACTCGCGTCCTTCCGCGAGATGTACGACTTCGGGCTCGACCCCTTCCAGATCGAGGCCTGCCAGGCACTCGAAGCGGGCAACGGCGTGCTCGTCGCCGCGCCCACGGGCTCGGGCAAGACGATCGTCGGCGAGTTCGCCGTCCACCTCGCCCTGAGACAGGGCAAGAAGTGCTTCTACACCACCCCCATCAAGGCGCTGTCCAACCAGAAGTACGCCGATCTGGCCCGCCGTTACGGCCAGGACAAGGTCGGCCTGCTCACCGGCGACAACAGCGTCAACTCCGACGCCCCGATCGTGGTCATGACCACCGAGGTGCTGCGGAACATGCTGTATGCGGGCTCCCAGACCCTGCGCGGCCTCGGGTACGTGGTGATGGACGAGGTGCACTACCTCTCCGACCGCTTCCGCGGCGCCGTCTGGGAGGAAGTGATCATCCACCTCCCCGAGTCGGTCACGCTGGTCTCCCTCTCCGCCACGGTCTCCAACGCCGAGGAGTTCGGGGACTGGCTGGACACCGTCCGCGGCGACACCGAGGTGATCGTCTCCGAGCACCGGCCCGTGCCGCTGTTCCAGCACGTGCTCGCCGGGCGGCGGATGTACGACCTCTTCGAGGAGTCGCAGCAGTCCGGCAAGCGCGCCGTCAACCCGGACCTGCAGCGCATGGCCCGCCTTGAGGACAGCAGACCGGCGTACGGCAGGGACCGCCGCAAGGGCAAGCGGATCCGGGAGGCCGACCGCGAGCGGGAGCGGCGCTCCAGGTCCCGGATCTGGACGCCGGGCCGGCCCGAGGTCATCGACCGCCTGGACTCCGAGGGCCTGCTGCCCGCGATCACGTTCATCTTCAGCCGTGCCGCCTGCGAGGCCGCCGTCCAGCAGTGCCTGTACGCGGGCCTCCGGCTCAACGACGAGGAGGGCAGGCAGAAGGTCCGCGAGATCGTCGAGGAGCGCACGGCCTCCATCCCCGACGAAGACCTGCACGTCCTCGGCTACTTCGAGTGGCTGGAGGCCCTGGAGCGAGGCATCGCCGCGCACCACGCGGGCATGCTGCCGACGTTCAAGGAGGTCGTCGAGGAGCTGTTCGTACGCGGCCTCGTGAAGGCCGTGTTCGCCACCGAGACCCTCGCCCTCGGCATCAACATGCCCGCGCGCTCAGTGGTGTTGGAGAAGCTCGTCAAGTGGAACGGCGAGCAGCACGCCGACATCACCCCCGGTGAGTACACGCAGTTGACCGGCCGTGCAGGCCGCCGCGGCATCGACATCGAGGGCCACGCCGTCGTGCTCTGGCAGCGCGGCATGAACCCCGAGCACCTCGCGGGCCTCGCCGGCACGCGTACGTATCCGCTGCGCTCCAGCTTCAAGCCGTCGTACAACATGGCGGTGAACCTGGTGCACCAGTTCGGGCGGCACCGCTCGCGCGAGCTGCTCGAGACGTCCTTCGCGCAGTTCCAGGCGGACCGCTCGGTCGTCGGCATCTCCCGCCAGGTCCAGCGCAACGAAGAGGGCCTGGAGGGCTACAAGGCCTCCATGACCTGCCACTTGGGCGACTTCGAGGAGTACGCGCGGCTGCGCCGCGAGCTCAAGGACCGGGAGAACGAGCTGGCCAAGCAGGGCGCCGTGCAGCGCCGAGCGGCCGCGGCCGCAGCCCTGGAGAAGCTCAAGCCGGGCGATGTCATCCACGTCCCCACCGGCAAGTTCGCGGGCCTCGCCCTGGTCCTCGACCCGGGCCTGTCCGCGGGCCGTTCCAACGGCCACCGGGGGTACGAGTACCAGGAAGGGCCGCGGCCCCTCGTCCTCACCGCCGAGCGGCAGGTGAAGCGGCTCGCGTCGATGGACTTCCCCGTTCCGGTCGAGGCGCTCGACCGGATGCGGATCCCCAAGTCCTTCAACCCCCGCTCGCCGCAGTCCCGTCGGGACCTGGCCTCCGCGCTGCGCACCAAGGCGGGGCACGTCCGGCCGGAGAAGCACAGCAAGGGCCGCTCGGCCGCGGCGGACGACCGGGAGATCAGCCGGCTGCGGGCCGAGCTGCGCGCTCACCCCTGCCACGGCTGCGACGAGCGCGAGGACCACGCCCGCTGGGCCGAGCGGTACCACCGGCTGAAGCGCGACACCAGACAGCTGGAGCGCCGCATCGAGGGGCGCACCAACACCATCGCGCGCACCTTCGACCGGATCGTCGCGCTCCTCACCGAGCTCGACTATCTCCGCGGGGACGAGGTCACGGACGACGGCCGCCGCCTCGGCCGGCTCTACGGCGAGCTGGACCTGCTCGCCTCCGAATGCCTGCGCGCGGGCGTCTGGGAAGGCCTGAAACCGGCCGAACTCGCCGCGTGCGTCTCGGCGTTGGTGTACGAGGCGCGGGCCGCCGACGACGCGCTCGCGCCGAAGCTGCCGACCGGGCCCGCCAAGGCGGCGCTCGGCGAGATGGTGCGGATCTGGGGTCGGCTCGACGCCCTGGAGGAGGAGTTCCGCATCAACCAGGCGGAGGGCGTCGGCCAGCGCGAGCCCGACCTCGGCTTCGCCTGGGCGGCGTACATGTGGGCGTCCGACAAGAGCCTGGACGAGGTGCTGCGCGAGGCGGAGATGCCGGCCGGTGACTTCGTGCGCTGGTGCAAGCAGGTCATCGACGTGCTCGGTCAGATCGCGGCGGCCGCCCAGGCGGACGGCAGCACGGTCGGCAAGAACGCCCGCAAGGCCGTCGACGCGCTGCTGCGGGGAGTTGTGGCTTACTCGTCGGTCGGCTGATGTTGCGGCTCCGCCCCGGCTGTTGTCGGGGCGGGGCCCGCTGCCCAGGTCTCGTGGTCCGTCCACGCCTGGAGGGTGCGGCGGCTCTCGAAGCGGTGCGCGCGGCCGGTCAGCGGATCGGTGAACTCCAGCGTACGGGCGAGGAGTTGGAGCGGCCGTGAGTAGTCGTCGGGCGCGGGGTCGGCGACGGTCGGGTACACCGGGTCGCCGAGGATCGGCAGGCCGAGCGCGTTCATGTGCACCCGCAGCTGGTGGGTGCGGCCGGTGCGGGGGAGCAGCCGGTAGCGGGCGAGCGGTCCGCCGGGGCCGTGCTCGCGGTGCTCGACGAGCTCGATCCGGCTCTCGCTGTTGGGCTCACCCGGCACCTCGTACGCGGCGATGATCCCGCGGTCCTTCACGATCCGGCTGCGGACCGTGCGCGGCAGGGCGAGAGCCGGATCGTACGGGGCGATCGCCTCGTACTCCTTGTGGACCCGCTTGTCGGCGAACATCCGCTGGTACGCGCCGCGTTCGGCGGGGTGCAGCGTGAACAGGACGAGGCCGGCGGTGAGCCGGTCCAGGCGGTGGGCCGGGGAGAGGCGCGGCAGGTCGAGCTCGCGACGGAGGCGGGCCAGGGCGGTCTCGGTGATGTGGCTGCCGCGGGGGGTGGTGGCGAGGAAGTGCGGCTTGTCCACGACGAGCAGATGCGCGTCCCGGTAGAGCACGCGGAGCGGGAACGGGACGCGGGGCTCGGGGGCGAGGGGGCGGTGGAACCAGAGGTGTCCGCCCGGGACGTAGGGGCTGGTTGCGGTCAACAGACCGTCCACGTCTGCGACTTGGCCGGCTTCGAGCAGTCCGTCCACGACTTCGGCGGGGACGGGGAGGCGGTCCACCAGGTGGTCTCTTACGGTCGCCCACTCCCCGTCGAGCGGCAGTCGCAGGTGCACCGGGTCGATTCCGTCGCGCTGGGGGAGCGGGGAGTCAGGGATCCGGGGCTTGCGTCTGGGCACGGTGGTAAGGGTACGGGGGCTTTTGCGGAGGGGGTCTTGCCGTGGTCGGGTGCTTGCCGTTGACTCGGGCGCCGTTGATCGCCCTCCGGGCTCGTCCTCAAGCGCCGGACGGGCTGGAATTGGCGGGCGGAGTGGAGTTTGTCGGCCCAGGCCCAGGCCAAGCCCAGGCCAAGCCCAGGCCAAGCCCAGGCCCAAGCCGTGTCCGGGGCCCAGGCCCAAGCTATGTCCGGGCCCGCCCGCAGGAGTGGTTCGGGCCGTAGGCGTGGTTCAGGCGGCCGTTGCCGGGGTGGTGGGGGATTCCTGTTCCGCCTCCACCTGGGCGTTCCACTCGCGCTTCGCGGACTGCCAGCCGTCCTCGTTGTGGCCGAGGCGCCAGTAGCCGGAGATGGAGAGGCGTTCGCGGGGGATCTCGCGGTCCAGGCGGAGGTGGCGGCGGAGTTCCTTCACGAAGCCCGCCTCGCCGTGGACGAAGGCCTGGACGTCGTCCGGCGGGAAGTCGAGGGCGCGCACCGCCGAGACGAGGGCCTCGCCGACCGGGCGGGTGCCGCGGTGGAGCCACGTGATGCGGTCGGCGCCGGGGGAGTCGGCGGCGTACCGCTCCTCCTCCGGGCCCGACACCTCGACGAAGGCGTGTGCCCGCGCACCCGGCGGCAGCTGCTCGACGGACGCGGCGATCGCCGGCAGGGCGCTCTCGTCGCCGGCGAGGAGATGCCAGCCGGCGGCGGTGTCCGGTGCGTACCCGCCGCCCGGACCGAGGAAGCGGAGCTGCTCGCCCGGCCGGGCCGCGGTGGACCACGGGCCGGCCAGGCCCTCGTCGCCGTGCACCACGAAGTCCACGGTCAGTTCGCGGAGTTCGGGGTTCCAGGCGCGCACCGTGTACGTACGCGTCACCGGCCACTGCTCGCGCGGGAAGTCCGCGCGGATCTGCTGGATGTCGAACGGCTCGGGATAGCTCACGCCCGCGGCCGGGAACAGCAGCTTGATGTAGTGGTCGGTGTACGCGCCCGCCTCGAACCGGTCGAGCCCGGGGCCGCCGAGCACCACCCGCTGCATGTGCGGGGTGAGCCGCTCCGTGCGGAGCACCTCCGCGAGGTGGGCCTTCGGCGCTGTACGGGCCGGACGTTCTGCCACGGAGGCCTCCCTGACGAGGAATTGCTTAGGTAAGCCTAAGTTAACACCTCAGCCTTCGAGGACGGAGAGAAGTCGCTTCACTCGGCCCGTCAGGCCCCACCGGTCGGCGAGCTCTTCCAGTGCCGCCGGATCGCGCGGCTCGCGGGGCAGGGTGAGCGGCACGTCCGGGACCGGGACGTCCGTGGCGACCCGGACGACCTTCGGCGCCACCGCGAGATACGGGCGGGACTCGTCCAGGCGCTTGCGCTGCGTGGGAGTGAGCTTCGACTTCGGGTCGTCGACGGCGGCCATGATCCCGTCGAGGTCGCCGAACTGGGCGATCAGCTTGGCCGCGGTCTTCTCGCCGATGCCGGGCACGCCGGGCAGTCCGTCGCTCGGGTCGCCGCGCAGCAGCGCCAGGTCGACATAGCCGGCGCCGTCCACCGCGTACTTCTCGCGCAGCCACTCCTCGTCGGTGACCTGCAGGGTGCCGACGCCCTTGATCGGGTACAGGACGCGGATCTCCCGCTTGTCGTCGACCAGTTGGTAGAGGTCGCGGTCGCCCGTGACGATGTCGACCGGGCCGGTGGCGCGGGCTGCGAGCGTGCCGATCACGTCGTCCGCCTCGTACCCCTGTGCGCCGATGCGGGCGATGCCGAGGGCGTCCAGGATGTCCTCGATGATCGGGACCTGCGGGGAGAGGGTGTCCGGGATCTCCTCCGTGTAGTCGGAGTCCCCGTCGTCTTCCGCCTCCTCCGCCACGCGGTGCGCCTTGTACGAGGGGATCAGGTCCACCCGCCACTGCGGGCGCCAGTCCGCGTCCATGCACGCGACCAGCTCGTCGGGGTGGTGGTCGAGGACCAGGCGCGTGATGAATTCGAGCAGCCCGCGCACGGCGTTGACCGGGGTGCCGTCCGGGGCCTTCACGGATTCCGGGACGCCGAAGTACGCCCGGAAGTACAGGGAAGCGGTGTCGAGGAGCATGAGCCGTCGTGTTTGCTGCGTCACACGGGCATCATGCCGCACCCCGCTGACAGTGCCCTGGCGTCGAGCCGACAGTGGTCCGGCGTCGGGCCGGTGGTGCCCCCGCGTCGACCGCGCCACCCCGAATCGATCACGCACCGTAGGGGTTCGTGCACGCAAACGGAACGTGAACCTCCAGCGTTGTGAGCTGGAACACTCTTGCGTTTCAGGCCAGTTGGCCAGGGCAGGCGCGAAGCCGGAGCGAACCGATTGACGGATTCAACTAGTCCGATTGAAACGGTGAGCGGGAGGAATCCGCGCCGCTCCACGGCCCGCCGGCGGGGGAGGCGGGCCGTCTGACGTACGAACCGAGAGGCTTTATGTCCAGGCTGCAGGCTGAGCATCTGTACAAGGTGTTCGGCAGACGACCCGATGACGCGGTGCGCAGGCTCGAGAGCGGCGCCGACCGTGACGAGCTCCGCGCCGACGGCACCACCGCCGCGGTGATCGACGCTTCGTTCACCGTCGAGCCGGGCCAGATCTTCGTCGTCATGGGTCTGTCCGGATCCGGCAAGTCCACGCTGCTGCGCATGCTCAACGGACTGCTCGAGCCGACCGCGGGCCGGGTGCTCTTCGACGGTGAGGACATCACGCACCTCACCCCGCGCAAGCTGCGTGACGTGCGCTCGAAGAAGATCAGCATGGTCTTCCAGCACTTCGCCCTCTTCCCGCACCGCAGCGTTCTGGAGAACGCCGCGTACGGGCTCGAGGTGCAGGGTGTCCCGCGCAAGGAGCGCGAGCGGCGCGCCACCGAGGCGCTGCGCCTCTGCGGCCTCGAGGGCTGGGAGAAGTCCTGGCCCGACGAGCTGTCCGGCGGTATGCAGCAGCGTGTGGGCCTGGCCCGCGCGCTCGCCACGGACGCCGATCTGCTGCTCATGGACGAGTCGTTCAGCGCGCTCGACCCGCTGATCCGCCGTGACATGCAGGACCAGCTCCTGGAGCTGCAGAAGACCCTGCAGAAGACCATCGTCTTCATCACCCACGACCTCAACGAGGCGATGCGCCTCGGCGACCAGATCGCGGTCATGCGGGACGGCCGGATCGTCCAGATCGGCAGCTCCGAGGACATCCTCGTGCGCCCCGCCAACGACTACGTCGCGTCCTTCATCCAGGACGTGGACCGGTCCCGCGTGCTCACCGCCGGCGCGGTCATGGAGCCGGTCGAGGGTTCCGCCGACGCCGTGCGCGCGGCCGCGCCCGCGACGGTCGGCAAGGACACCCCGCTGGTCGAGCTGTTCGCGCTGTGCGCCGCCGCCGAGGCCCCCGTCGCCGTGGCTGACGCCGCGGGCGAGGTCGTCGGCCAGGTCACGCGCACCCGCCTGCTCGCCTCTCTCGGCGAGGAGGGCGGCGCCGCCGAGGCCGCCCCCGTACCGCACCAGCGGGACGAGGCGGCGACGGAGCCGGCCAAGCAGCACGACGAGGCGGACCTCAAGGCCGCCGAGCCCGAGGACGCGAAGCCCGGCAAGGACGAGAAGTCCGCCGGAGACGCGAAGTCGGACGTGAAGCAGGACGAGAAGGCCGTCGAGGGCGTGAAGCCCGACGAAGGCGACGCCGACGACGCCGAGGAGGTGCCCGCCAATGCCTAGGGTCCCCCTCGGTGACTGGGTCAACAGCGGAGTCACCTGGCTCCTCGACCACATGAACTGGCTGTTCGACGCCGTCAAGGCGGTCGTCACCGGCCTCTACGACGGCATCGTGGCCGTCCTGTCCGCCCCCGAGCCGCTGCTGCTCGTCGGCATCTTCGCCGTGATCGCCTTCTGGCTGCGCGGCCTGCTCGCCGGTGTGCTCACCTTCGCCGGCTTCGGGCTGATCATCTCGATGGAACTCTGGGACAACGCGATGATCACGTTGGCCCTGGTGCTCGTCGCCACGATCATCGCCCTGGTCGTCTCGGTGCCGCTGGGCATCTGGGCGGCGCGCTCCAACACCGTCAGCGGAATCGTCCGGCCCGTCCTGGACTTCATGCAGACGCTGCCCGCGATGATCTACCTGATCCCGGCCATCCTGTTCTTCGGCATGGGTGCGTCCGCGGGCATCATCGCGACCCTGATCTTCGCCCTGGCCCCCGGCGTCCGTATGACGGAGCTGGGCATCCGCCAGGTCGACGAGGAACTGGTCGAGGCGGCCGAGGCGTTCGGCACCACGCCGCGCAACACGCTGCTCCGCGTCCAGCTCCCGCTGGCCCTGCCGACGATCATGGCGGGCGTCAACCAGGTCATCATGCTGGGCCTGTCCATGGCCGCGATCGCGGGCATGGTCGGCACCGGCGGCCTCGGCGGCGACGTCAACCAGTCCATCGGCCAGCTCGACGTCGGCCTCGGCGCCGAGGCCGGATTCTCCATCGTCATCCTCGCCATCTACCTGGACCGCATCACCGGTTCGCTCGGCAGCCAGGTCTCCCCGCTCGGCCGTCGCGCCGCCGCCAAGGCGCGCGCCGCGCAGGGCCTGAAGATCTGGAGCTACCGCCCGCGCCCCGCGTTCGCGGTCGTCGGCGTCGTGATCCTCGCCCTCGTGGCGGGCGGCCTGAACTTCGTCGGCAAGTCCGAGACCGAGGCGGCCGGCGACGGCAGCAACGTCGGCCAGGGCAAGAAGATCTCCATGGGCTACATCCCGTGGGACGAGGGCGTCGCCTCCACCTTCCTCTGGAAGGAGATCCTGGAGCAGCGCGGCTTCAAGCCCGAGGTCAAGCAGCTTGAGGCGGGACCGCTCTACACCTCGCTCGCGCAGGGCCAGCTGGACTTCCAGACCGACGCCTGGCTGCCCACCACGCACGAGGAGTACTGGAAGAAGTACGGCACCAAGCTGGAGGACATGGGCGACTGGTACGGCCCGACCTCCCTGGAGCTCACCGTGCCCTCGTACATGAAGGGCATCGACTCGCTCGAGGACCTCAAGGGCCAGGGCAAGAAGTTCAAGGGCAAGATCATCGGCATCGAGCCCAGCGCCGGCATGATGAAGCTCCTCAAGGACAAGGTCCTCAAGGAGTACGGCCTGGAAGGCGAGTTCGAGGTCGTCGACGGCTCGACGCCCGCGATGCTGGCCGAGCTGAAGCGCGCGTACGCCAAGAAGGAGCCCATCGTCACCACCCTGTGGTCGCCGCACTGGGCCTACAGCGACTTCGACCTGAAGAAGCTCAAGGACCCGAAGGGCGCCTGGGGCGAGGGCGACCAGGTGCACACCGTGGCCCGCAAGGGCTTCGGCGCCGAGAACCCCGAGCTCGCCAAGTGGCTGAAGGACTTCAAGCTCACCGAGAAGCAGCTCACCAGCCTTGAGTCGGAGATCAACAAGTCCGGCAAGGGCAAGCAGCAGGAAGCCGTCCGCGCCTGGCTGAAGAAGAACCCCGGCCTGGTCGACAAGCTCGCCCCGGTCCAGAAGAAGGCGCCCACCGAGGGTGGCAAGGGCGAGGCCGCGCGCCCCGTCAACGTGGCCTGGTTCCCGTGGGACGAGGACGTCGCCGTGACGTACCTCTGGAAGCACGTCCTGGAGGAGCGCGGCTACAAGCTGAACCTCAAGCAGTCCGACGTGGGCCCCGTCTTCGCCGGTCTCGCCTCGGGCTCCCTCGACGTCAACTTCGACGCCTGGCTGCCGACCACGCAGAAGCAGTACTGGGACAAGCACAAGAAGGACCTGACCAAGCTCGGCTCGTGGTACAGCCCGACCTCCCTGGAGATCGCGGTCCCGTCGTACGTCAAGGGCGTCAAGTCCATCGAGGACCTCAAGGGTCGCTCCGGCGAGTTCAAGGGCAGGATCATCGGCATTGAGCCGGGCGCCGGGATCATGACCACGATGAAGGACAAGATCCTTCCGGGGTACGGCCTCGACAAGGAGTACGAGCTCGTCGAGGGCTCCACGCCCGCGATGCTGGCCGAGCTGAAGCGCTCGTACGCCAAGAAGGAGCCGGTCGCCGTCCTGCTGTGGACGCCGCACTGGGCCTACAGCGAGTACGGCATGACCAAGCTGAAGGACGACAAGGGCCTGTTCGGCGAGGGCGACAAGCTCTACAACGTCGGCAGCAAGCAGTTCCCGAAGCAGTACCCGCAGCTCACCAAGTGGCTGAAGAACTTCAAGATGAGCGAGGAAGAGCTCGCCAGCCTGGAGAACGACATCAAGAAGGCCGGCAAGGGCCATGAGGAAGAGGCCGTGGACGCGTGGCTGAAGGGCCACCCGGGCATGGTCGACCGGATGGCGCCGATCCAGTAGTTCCGGCAGCACACACTCCCGAGGGGTGGGTTTCCCCAGGTCCCGTGGCCTGAGGCGAAACCCACCCCTCGGGGCGTTCCGGGGCCCTGTCCGCCGCCGCGGGCTTCTCCCCTCCCCGCCCCTTCCCGAACTGGGGCTCCGCCCCAGACCCCTCCCCCAAGCTCTCGGCTTCGCTCGAGCAGGGGGACCCCCATCTCAAACGCCGGAAGGGCTGAATTGGGTCGGTGATACGGGCCCCGACAGGGGCGCGGGAAACTGCGCGACCAGCCACGACGTCGGGGCAGCCGAAGAACACAGCGCCGCAGGCTTTCGGGAAGGGGCGGGGAGGGGCAAGGCGCGCGAGCGGCCGCGACGGCGGGGCAGCCGAAAAGCAGCCGAGGGCGGCCGGGGCAGCCGCGCAGCCAGGTAACTGATCTTCTGGCGCACACTGGAAGGGTGAACCAGACGGTGTACGGGCCGCCCTTCCGGCCGGTACGGTCCGACCCCGGCCGGTTTGCACCGGGCGCCCGGAGCAGCCGCACGATTGGCAGGGCGCGGGCCGCGCTGCTTGCGTAGGGTGCGGAGACAGGATCGGACCGAAGCGACAGAGGGGGGCCGGACCATGGACGACAAGGAATCCGCGCGGGTCGGCGTGGCCATCCGGCGCCGCCGCCGCGCGCTGAGCCTCACGCTCGCCGCCGTGTCGGGGCGCAGCGGCCTCTCGGTGCCCTTCCTCAGCCAGGTCGAGAACGAGAAGGCCCGGCCCAGCCGCGCCTCCCTGGAGCGGGTCGCGGACGCGCTCGGCACGACCGCCGTGGAGCTGCTCTCGGCCGCCGACGCGGAGCGCACCGTCGAGGTGGTCCGCGCCGAGCCCGAGACCGCCGAGCCCAGCACACGCCTCCTCGTGAACGGCCGACACCAGCTGCACGCCCTGGAGTTCATCGGCGACCACGACGCGGGCCGCGAGTTCCAGCACCGCAACGACGAGCTGCTCTACGTCGTCGAGGGCGCCGTCGAGGTCGAGGCGGAGGGCCGGGCATACCGGCTCGCGCGCGGCGACTCGATGTTCCTGTCCGGCGGCGTGCGGCACCGGTGGCGGGCCGAGGTGCCCGAGACGCGGGTGCTCGTCGTCGCCGTGGGCGAGCACGTCAAGGCGGAGCCGGAGTGAGCCCGCGATGAGGGTCGTCTCGCTCGTGCCGTCGCTCACCGAGGCGGTGGCGCACAGCGCGCCCGGCCTCCTTGTCGGGGCCACCGACTGGTGCAGCCACCCGGCGGAGCTGGACGCGGCGGGGCTCGTACGCGTCGGCGGGACGAAGAACCCCGACGTGCCGGGCATCGTCCGGCTCGCCCCCGACCTGGTCATCGCCAACGAGGAGGAGAACCGCGCCCCGGACCTCGCCGCGCTGCGCGCCGCCGGGCTCGACGTCCTCGTCACCGAGATCCGCGACCTGCCCTCCGCCCTGCACGAACTGGACCGGGTCCTCGTGCACGGCTGCGGCCTGGCGCGCCCGGAGTGGCTCGACGCGGCCGCGGCGGCCTGGGAGTCGCCGCCCGAGCCGCTCGGCGTCCGCGCCGTCGTGCCGATCTGGCGCCGCCCCTGGATGGTCCTCGGCCGCGCCACCTTCGCCGGCGATCTGCTCGCCCGGCTCGGCGTCGTCAACGTGTACGCGGGGCACGCGGAGCGCTACCCCCGCATCCCCCTTGACCGACTGCGGGCGTCGGGGGCGGAGTTGGCGGTCCTGCCGGACGAGCCGTACCGCTTCACTGCCGAGGACGGGCCCGAGGCGTTCCCCGGCCTGCCCGCCGCCCTCGTCGACGGCCGCCGGCTCACCTGGTACGGGCCTTCGCTCGTGACGGCTCCACGGGTGCTCTTGGAGCAACTACGTTCAGCCGTACGGTAGTTGGCGGGGGTGGATCAGGCCGTTGCCGGGGCCGGAGCCGGGGCCGGAGTCGGGGCGGTGAGGAGGCGGCCCGAGGCGAGGCCGCGCAGCGTGCCGATCGCGGCGACCACCCAGGCGGCCACGAGGAAGACGTACAGGCCGGTCGCCAGCCACTCGTACGCGGCCAGGCCGGTGTGCCGGGCCAGACCCGCCGCGCCCGTGACACACGTGCCGACCGGGAACGTGAAGCCCCACCACGTCATGCTGAACCCGAGACCGGACCGGGCCGCCCGCACCACCAGGGCGAGCGCGAGCGCCAGCCACAGCAGGGCGAAGCCGAGCACCGGCACCCCGTACACCACCGCGAAGGCCTCGAAGGCGCCCGCGTACGAGCCGCCGATGGCGTCCGGGGCCACGTCGGCAAGGGAGTTGACGGCGGTCGTGGACTGGCCGAGCGGGCCGAGGACCAGGAACAGCGTGGGCGTGAGGGCGAGCGGCAGCGGGCCGTGCACCACGAGCCGGCCGAATATCAGCGGCAGCATCAGGAGCGTGGCGAGCAGGCTCAGGCCGAACATCGCGTAGCTGCCGAGCAGCATCGCCTCCTGCCACTGCCCGGCCGGCAGATACGGAAGCAGCAGCGGCCCCTGCGCGGCGGACACCATCGGCGCCACCACGGGCAGCAGCCACACCGGCGACGCCGTGCCCGGGGCGACCTTGTGCCGGGCCACCATCAGGTACGGGATCGCGGCCGCCGCGAGCAGGCCGAGCGCGGTGCCGGCCGTGAACAGCGCGAGGTCGACGGCGACGGCCGTGCGCTCGCCGAGCACCTCGGCGCCGACGGTGAGGGTGCCGCCGCCGACCGCGAGCAACGCCATCGACAGGCAGCCGTAGAACGGGGCCACCGCCGGGTCGAGCAGATGCGCCCTGGCCTGGTCCCGGTGGTGCAGCCAGTGTCCGGCGCGGGCGACGAGCAGGGCGGCGAGCAGCAGCGCGGACAGCGCCCACACGGCGACGGCGGCAGCGTGCGGCACCGGCGCGGGCAGCGCCGTCCCGGCCGAGGCGACGATCGCGGTGCCCATGACGGCCGCGTACCAGTTGGGGCCGAGGTGGCGCAGGGGAGAGGTGGTCCTGCGGTCCGCCGCCAGTGCGGGGGAGGGAAGGTGCTGCGGGTGCGCGTAGCTTGCCATGACCTCAGCGTCTCGCCGCTTTCATGCCCTCACCAGGGGGTATGCGTCTATGAGGGCATAAGCTGGAGTTATGAGCAACAGGCGGGAAGACGGTGCGGCGGGCGTGACGGAAGCCGATGCAGGGGGCGGTGCGCAGGGCGGCGGCCTCACCGGGGGTCCTGCCGGGGGCCCTGCCGGGGGCCCCGCCGGGGTTTCCGCGGGGGACGCGCACCTCGCCCACCGCGTGCCCGAACTCGGCGCGCTGCAGCTCCTCTTGGCCGTCGCACGCCTCGGCAGCCTGGGCCGGGCCGCCGCCGAGCTCGGCATCAGCCAGCCCGCCGCGAGCAGCAGGGTGAGGGCCATGGAGCGGCAGTTGGGCGTCGGCCTGGTGGAGCGTTCGCCGCGCGGCTCGCGGCTCACCGACGCGGGCGTGCTCGTCACCGACTGGGCGCGCCGCGTCGTCGAGGCCGCGGAGGCCTTCGACGCGGGCGCGCAGGCGCTGCGGGACCGGCGCGACTCCCGGCTGCGGGTCGCGGCGAGCATGACCGTCGCCGAGTATCTGCTGCCGGGCTGGCTGATAGCGCTGCGCCGGGAGCGGCCGGACACGGCGGTGTCGCTGCTCTCCGGGAACTCCGCCGCCGTCGTGGAGCGGCTCCTCGCCGACGAGGCCGACCTCGGCTTCGTCGAGGGGCTCACGGCGCCGCGCGGCCTGCGCGGCGCGGTCGTCGCCCGGGACCGGCTCGTCGTGGTCGTCGGCCCCGACCACCCGTGGGCGCGGCGGCGCACCCCGCTGGCCCCGGCCGAACTCGCCGCCACCGCACTGATCCTGCGCGAGGAGGGCTCCGGCACCCGCGAGGTCCTGGACGCGGCCCTCGCCGAGCATGGCGGCCTGGCCGCGCCGCTCCTCGAACTCACCTCCACCACCGCGCTCAAGGCGGCCGTCGCGAGCGGCGCGGGCCCGGCGGTGCTCAGCGAACTGGCCGTCGCCGAGGAGCTGGCCGCGCACCGGCTCATCCAGATCCCCGTCGAGGGCGTCGACCTGCGGCGTGCGCTGCGCGCGGTGTGGCGGTCGGGGCAGCGGCCCACGGGGCCGGGGCGGGACTTGTTGTCGCTGACCCGGCGGGTCCAGTAGGCCCGCGATCTGCCGTGCTATGCGCCGGAGGCCGCCACCAACGCCTGCATCACCCGCAGATCCACCCCCATCTCCGGATGCCACTGCACCCCCAACACCCATGCGGGGCCGGGCAGTTCGACGGCCTCCACGGTGCCGTCGGCCGCGTGCGCCGAGGCCAGCAGGTTCCGGCCGAGACGGTCCACGGCCTGATGGTGGTACGTCGGTACGTGGTCCTCGTCCGGCACGATCGCGGCGTACCGCGTGCCCGGCACCGGCTTCACCGGGTGGCTGCCGAAGACGCCCTTCTGCACGGCGTGGCCCTCCATGTGCTGGACGAGGGTGCCGCCCAGGGCCACGTTCAGGAGCTGCATGCCGCGGCAGATGCCGAGCAGCGGCTTACCGGTCGCCAACGCGGCCTCGATCAGGGCGAGTTCCCAGGCGTCGCGGGCGCGGTCCGGCGGGCCGGTGCGCGGCTCGGTCGCGGCCCCGTACCGCACCGGCTCGACGTCCGGGCCGCCCGCGATCACCACGCCGTCGAGCCGCGCGACCACGGACGCCGCGTGCGCCGGGTCGTCCGGCGGCAGCATCGCGGCGACGCCGCCCGCCGACTGCACCAGGCGCGGATAGCCGGCCGGAAGCAGCGCCGCTTCCAGCTCCCACACGCCCCAGCGCGCACCCGCCTCCAGATAGGTGCTGACCCCGATCAACGGCCTCGTCACGACAGGCACTCCTTCGCCACTAGTTCCGTTCCAACTCTGCCTCGGCCGCGGCGAGCGCCGCGAACTCCTCCTCGGGCGCCTGCGCGACCAGATGCTTACGGCTGTAGAACCCGAAGTACGCGATGGCCACCACGTACACCCCCAGCGCGATGAACGCCGCCACCACGTCCACCAGGAACGTCGCCACCAGCGCCGCGCAGGCGAGGACGAGGGCGACCGAGGAGGTCAGGACGCCGCCGGGGGTGCGGTAGGGGCGGCTGAGCTGCGGCTCGCGGCGGCGCAGGACGATGTGCGAGAGCGACATCAGGGCGTACGAGATGGTCGCGCCGAAGACCGCGACGTTCAGCATGCGCGCACCGTTGCCGCTGGCCGCGGCGAGGGCGAAGCCGATCGCGCCCGGCACGAGCAGCCCCAGGTAGGGGGCCTTGCGGCGGCTGGTCAGGGAGAGGAACTTGGGCAGGTAGCCGGCGCGGGAGAGCGCGAAGAGCTGGCGCGAGCCCGCGTAGATCAGGGAGAAGAACGACGCCACCAGGCCTGCCAGGCCCGCGTAGTTGACGATCCGGCTGAGCGTGGTCGGCTCGCCGTCGGGCTGCAGCGCCTCCACCAGCGGATTGCCGGCCGACTGGATGGCGGCGGAGCCGCGCGCGCCCGCCGAGGCGAAGAACGTCAGCAGGGCGAGGCAGACCAGGATCAGCATCGACCAGCGGATCGCCTTCGGCAGCGTGCGCGCCGGGTTCCGGGTCTCCTCGGCGGCCAGCGGCACGCCCTCGACGCCGAGGAAGAACCACATGCCGAACGGGAACGCCGCCCAGATGCCCAGAATCCCGTACGGCAGCCAGGAGTTGGCGCCGAAGGCGGCCGGGTCCGGCTTGATGTCGTTCAGGCCCGACGCGTCGAACTCGGCGAACGCGCCGACCGCGAACACGAGCAGCGCGGCCACCGCGATGCCGGTCACCGCGAAGCTGAACCGGAGCGCCTCGCCGACGCCCCAGAGGTGGATCCCGATGAAGATCGCGAAGCAGGCGAGGGTCAGCGGCCAGCCCGCCTCCAGGCCGAACAGGCCGAGGGACTCGACGTAGTCGCCGATGAAGATGGAGATGGCCGCCGGGGCGAGCACGTACTCGATGAGGATCGCGGTGCCCGTGAGGAAGCCGCCCCAGGGGCCGAGGGCGCGCCGCGCGAAGCCGTAGCCGCCGCCGGCGGTCGGCAGGATCGAGGAGAGCTCGGCGAGGGAGAAGACCATGCACGTGTACATCACGCCCATGAGCACCGTCGCCACGGCGAGGCCGCCGAAGCCGCCTTCCGCGAGGCCGAAGTTCCAGCCGGAGAAGTCGCCGGAGACGACGTACGCGACGCCGAGTCCGGTGAGCAGCACCCAGCCGGCGCTGCCGCGGCGCAGCGCCCGGCGCTCCAGGTAGTCGTCGCCTGTGGCGGGGCCGGGTGGGGCGGTGGTGCGTTCTTGCTCGGGCCGTGCTTGCGTCATGGCAGGGCTCCCCGCATTCGCCAATGGAATGGTTCCATACCTTTGCGGGGGTGGTGGGGGCGGCGCAAGCCCTCTGGTCACCTTTTTCCCCTCCCCGCCCCTTCCCCGAAGGCCTCAGCGGCCGACTCCGGCGCTGCGCCCCCGGCTCTTGCTCCGGGGTCGCCGCCCCTGAGGCCCGCTTCGGGGCTTCGCCCCGGATCCCGGTTGTGGGTTGGCTGCTGCGCTGTTGTGGCTGATCGCGCCCACGCGGCGGAGCCGCAAATGTCACAGCCCCGCGCCCCTTGATGGGGCTCCGCCCCCAAGGGCCCGGCTGTTGTTCGGGTGCTGCGCCGTTGTGGCTGGTCGCGCCCGCGCGGCGGAGCCGCGAATGTGACAGCCCCGCGCTCCTTGATGAGGACTCTGCCCCCAAGGGGCTGGATCTGCGACCCGATAGGGGCGCGGGGAACTGCGCGAGCGACCACGACGGCGCAGCACCCGAACAACGACCGGGGTCGGGGTCCGGGGCGAAGCCCCGAAGCGGGGTTCCGGGGGCTGGCCCCCGGGGCGGAGCCCCGTGGTGGGGGTCCGGGGGCGAAGCTCCGAAGCGGGGTTCAGGGGCGGCAGTCCCGAGGCGGGGTCCGGGGGCGGGGCCCCCGTTGCCGACGGCAGTCTTTCGGGAAGGGGCGGGGTGGGGAAACGAGCCCGGAGGGCGATCGGCGTGCGCAGAGTCGACGGGGCGGGGCGGGCCACGGAACCTACGCCAGAAACCCCCGCAACAGCGCCGCCGTGCCGCAGCAGTGCTCCCGCATGACCTGCCGGGCCACCCCGGGCTCACGGTCGAGGACCGCCGCCACCAGCGCCGCATGCTGCTGCTGCGAGTGCTCCAGGTTGCGCACAAGAAGCGGTATGCAGTCGAGAAGGTCGTTCACCGTGGCCCGTACCGCCGCGTACTGCCCGGCAAGCGTGGGCGACCCGGAGAGCTCCGCGAGCGTGAGGTGGAAGAGCGTGTCGAGCCGCCGGTAGTCCGTCAGCGGAGCGTCCTGCGTGGCGGCGAGCGCGTCGAGGAGCCGGTCCTCCTGCTCCCTCGGCAGCCCTTGCGCGGCGCACAGCTCCGCCGCGCCCGTCTCCAGGACCTCGCGGAACCGCAGCACGTCCTCCAGGTCCACGTCCTTCAGGCGCCGCCGCAACTCGTCCTCGCCCGCGCCCCCTTCCCGGGGAAGTACGAACGTGCCGCCGTACCGCCCGCGCCGGCTCTCCACCAGGCCCTGGTCCTGCAGCACCTTGAGCACCTCGCGCAGCGTGACCCGGCTGATGCCGAGCTGTTCCGCCAACTCCCGCTCGGCGGGCAGCCGTTCGCCCGCCGGCACGAGCCCGAGGCGGACCACCTGAAGGATCTGCTCCAGGGCCTCCTCGAAGCCGTTGCCCGCGCGCACGGGGCGCAGCACCTGCGGAAGCCGCTGTGCTCCCGCGCCGGTCGACCCGGTCGTGGACATCGCGCGTTTCCCCCTTCCCAAGGAATGGTTCTCGTGCATACCTTAAAGCCTCCGGACCGCCCAAGGAGGAGACCCCCGTGGCAGACCGCACACCGCCGCTCTCGGTCGAGGAGCTGCGTGCTCTCGTCGCGAGCGGTGAGATCGACACCGTCGTCCTCGCCTTCCCGGACATGCAGGGCCGCCTGCAGGGCAAGCGGTTCGCGGCCCGCTTCTTCCTCGACGACGTCCTGGAGCACGGCACGGAGGGCTGCAACTACCTGCTCGCCGTGGACGCGGAGATGAACACCGTCGACGGGTACGCGATGTCCAGCTGGGAGACCGGCTACGGCGACTTCGCGATGGTCCCGGACCTGGACACGCTGCGCCGCGTCCCCTGGAACGAGGGCACCGCGATGCTGATCGCCGACCTCGCGTGGAACGACGGCTCGCCGGTGGTCGCCGCGCCCCGCCAGATCCTCCGCCGCCAGCTGGACCGCCTCGCCGAGCTCGGCTACAGCGCGCAGGTCGGCACGGAGCTGGAGTTCATCGTCTTCAAGGACAGCTACGAGCAGGCCTGGGACGCGAACTACCGCGACCTGACCCCGGCCAACCAGTACAACGTCGACTACTCCGTCCTCGGCACCGGCCGCGTCGAGCCGCTCCTGCGCCGTATCCGCAACGAGATGGCGGGCGCCGGGCTCACCGTCGAGTCCGCGAAGGGCGAGTGCAACCCCGGCCAGCACGAGATCGCCTTCCGCTACGACGAGGCCCTCGTCACCTGCGACCAGCACGCCATCTACAAGACCGGCTCGAAGGAGATCGCCGCGCAGGAGGGCGTCTCCCTCACCTTCATGGCCAAGTTCAACGAGCGCGAGGGCAACTCCTGCCACATCCACCTCTCGCTCGCCGACGCCGACGGCAACAACGCCATGCCGGGGGACGAGGAGGGCATGTCGCCGGTCATGCGGCACTTCCTCGCCGGGCAGCTCGCCGCCCTCCGCGACTTCTCCCTCCTCTACGCCCCCAACATCAACTCGTACAAGCGCTTCCAGGCCGGCTCGTTCGCGCCGACGGCCGTGGCCTGGGGGTACGACAACCGCACCTGCGCGCTCCGCGTCGTCGGCCACGGCCGCTCGATGCGGTTCGAGAACCGGCTGCCCGGCGGCGACGTCAACCCGCACCTCGCGGTCGCGGGCCTGGTCGCAGCCGGTCTGTACGGCGTCGAGCAGAAGCTCGAACTCCCCGAGGCCTGCCCCGGCAACGCGTACACCGCGGACTTCGAGCACGTCCCTACCACCCTCAGGGAGGCCGCCGAACTCTGGGAGAACAGCCCCATCGCCAAGGCCGCCTTCGGCGACGAAGTCGTCGCCCACTACCGCAACATGGCGCGGGTCGAACTCGACGCGTTCGACGCCGCGGTGACCGACTGGGAGCTGCGCCGCTCCTTCGAACGCATGTGAGGCCCTCTTTGTCGTACGAGTACGAGCACCGCGTACTGAACCCGGCCACCGAAGAGCTGGTCGCCACGGTCCCGGCGACCAGCGCGCAGGAGGTGGACGCGGCCGTCGCACGGGCCGCCGCCGCCCAGCAGAAGTGGTCCGCCCTGGCGCCCGCCGACCGGGCCCGCGCCCTGCGCCGCTTCGCCACGACCGTCGACCAACACCTGGAAGAACTCGCCCAGTTGGAGGTCCGCGAGGCCGGGCACACCATCGGCAACGCCCGCTGGGAGGCCGGCAACGTCCGCGACCTCCTCGACTACGCGGCCGGGGGAGTGGAGCGCCTGAGCGGCCGTCAGATCCCCGTACCCGGTGGCCTCAACGTCACGCTCCTCGAACCCCTCGGCGTCGTCGGCGTCATCGCGCCCTGGAACTTCCCGATGCCGATCGCCGCCTGGGGCACCGCGCCCGCGCTCGCCGCCGGCAACGCCGTCCTCCTCAAGCCCGCCGAGACCACCCCGCTCACCGCCCTGCGCCTGGCCGAACTCGCCCTGGAATCAGGCCTTCCCGAGCACCTCTTCCAGGTCCTGCCGGGCGCCGGGCACGTCACCGGGAACGCGCTCGTCGAGCACCCCGGCGTCGCCAAGATCGTGTTCACCGGCTCCACCCGCGTCGGCAAGCAGATCATGGCCCGGTGCGCGGACCGCGTGAAGCGCGTGACCCTCGAACTCGGCGGCAAGAGCCCCAACATCGTCTTCGCCGACGCGGACGTGGAAGCGGCGGCGGCCGCCACCCCCATGTCCTTCCTCGACAACTCCGGGCAGGACTGCTGCGCCCGCACCCGCATCCTCGTGCAGCGCTCCGCGTACGACCGGTTCATGGAGCTGCTCGGCCCCGCGATCGAGCAGGTCGTCGTCGGCGACCCGGGCGACGAGAAAACCCAGATGGGTCCGCTGATCTCCAAGGTCCAGCTGGAGCGGGTGCGTTCGTACGTCACCGGGGACCTGGAGACCGTCACCGGCGGCGCGCCCGAGGGGCCCGGCTTCTGGTTCCCGCCGACCGTCGTCACCGGCGTCGAGGAGGCCGCGCCCGTCGCCGCCGAGGAGGTCTTCGGGCCCGTCGCCGTGGTCCTGCCCTTCGAGGACGAGGCCGACGCGGTCCGGCTCGCCAACGCCACCGAGTACGGCCTCTCCGGCTCGATCTGGACCCGCGACTCGGGGCGTGCGATCCGCGTCTCGCAGGCCGTCCGCGCGGGCAACCTGTCCGTCAACTCGCATGCCAGCGTGCGCTATTGGACCCCCTTCGGCGGCTACAAGGAGTCCGGCCTCGGCCGCGAGCTCGGCCCCGACGCCCTCACCGCCTTCACCGAGACCAAGAACGTCTTCATCAGCACGGAAGGTTCCGCACAGTGACTGAACAGCCCCTCTGCCGCCGCCTCGTCGGCCGTACCGCCGTCGTCACCGGAGCCGGCAGCGGCATCGGCCTCGCCACCGCCCGCCGGCTCGCCTCCGAGGGCGCGAACGTCGTCTGCGCCGACATCGACCCGGACGCGGGCAAGGCCGCCGCGGAGGCGGTCGGCGGCACCTTCGTACAGGTCGACGTCACCGACGGCGAACAGGTCGAGGCCCTGTTCAAGACGGCGTACGACACGTACGGCAGCGTCGACGTCGCCTTCAACAACGCCGGCATCTCCCCGCCCGACGACGACTCGATCCTGGAGACCGGCCTGGAGGCGTGGAAGCGCGTCCAGGAGGTCAACCTCACCTCCGTCTACCTGTGCTGCAAGGCCGCTCTGCCGTACATGCGCGAGCAGCGCCGCGGCTCGATCATCAACACCGCCTCGTTCGTGGCGCGGATGGGTGCGGCCACCTCGCAGATCTCGTACACCGCGTCCAAGGGCGGCGTCCTCGCCATGTCCCGCGAGCTCGGCGTGCAGTTCGCCCGCGAGGGCATCCGCGTCAACGCGCTCTGCCCCGGCCCGGTCAACACCCCGCTGCTGCAGGAGCTGTTCGCCAAGGACCCGGAGCGGGCCGAGCGCCGCCTCGTGCACGTCCCGGTGGGCCGCTTCGCCGAGGCCGAGGAGATCGCCGCGGCGGTCGCGTTCCTCGCCAGCGACGACTCCTCGTTCGTGAACGCCACGGACTTCCTCGTCGACGGCGGCATCGCGGGCGCGTACGTCACCCCGCTGTAGGCCCTGGTCCGGCGGGCGTCGTACGGGCCGAGGCCCGGCCGGTACGGCGCCCGAGGGCTCTCTCCCCGCCGCGCGGCGCCCGACTTAAGGTGGGCGGATGAGCATGACGACCCCGCCCGGCTGGTACCCGGACCCCGCCGCGCCGCACGTCGAGCGCTGGTGGGACGGTGCCGCGTGGACCGAGCACACCCGCGCCGCGGGCCTGCCCGGCACGGTCCCCGTGGGCGCCCCGCACAGCGCCGCCCGGAGCGGGGAGGCGTCCGGCAGGGCCAAGGTCGTCGCCCTCGGCGCCGCCGGAGTCGTGCTCGTCACAGCGATCGTCACCGGCGCCTTCGTCCTCGGCGGTGAGCACGGCGCCGGTCCCGGCCCTGGCCCCGAGCCCACCGCCACGGCCTCGGAGACGCCCACCGACCCGGAGCCCACCACCCCCGAGCCCACGCCCACCACGGCCGGCCCGACCGGCGACCCGAACCGCCTGGTCGACCAGTTGAACGGCGTCTCGCTGCCCCTCCTCGACGGCTGGAAGCGCGCCGAGCGCCCCGTCGACCGGGTGCCCACCGCGGTCACCGACGACGACTACGACTGCCCAGGCACCAGCGGCTTCTGCCGGCACGGCCGGGTCGGCACGTACTCCGTCACCGTCGACGACGGCTCCTCCGCCCGCAGCGTCGCCGAGCAGGACATCGCCGAGGCCGCGGAGCGCGCGTACGACCGCGACGCCGCCGGCCGCAGGCCGTACAACGGCATGAAGGACCACCGCGAGGTCGACGCCGGGCGGGTGCGGGTCGCGGGCGGCGAGGGGTACTTCGTGCGCTGGCGCGTCACCACCGCCTCGGGCCCCGGCGGATACGTGCAGTCCCTCGCCTTCCCGCCGCCCTCGGGCGGCGCGGGCAGCATGGTCGTCGTCCGCTTCGCCTTCGACGCGGGGCCCGCAGGACCGCCGCTCTCCGCCATCGACGAGATCACCGACGGCATCCGCGCGACGCGCTGACCTTCGTACGGGGGGGGGCTAGAGGAACGTCCGGCCCTCGCCGCGGTACGTCGGCACCGTCTCCACGATCCGGTTGCCCTCGACCAGGTGCAGCTCCTCGAAGCGCTCGCACAGCTCGCCCGCCTTGGCGTGCCGGAACCACACCTTGTCGCCGATCAGCAGGTCGTCCGCGGGCGAGCCGAGCAGCGGCGTCTGCACCTCGCCCGCGCCCTCCTGCGGGTCGTACCTGAGGCCCTGCGGCAGATACGGCACCGGCAGCCGGTCCCGGCCCGCGACGCCGGACGCCGGATAGCCGCCGCCGAGCACCGTCACCACGCCCACACCCGGCCTGCGCACCACCGGCTGCGCGAACAGCGCCGCCGGACGGCCGCTGAACGACGTGTAGTTGTCGAAGAGCCGCGGCACATACAGGCCCGAGCCCGCCGCGATCTCTGTCACCGCGGCCTCCGCCGCCGTGTGCTGCACACTGCCCGTGCCGCCGCCGTTCACGAACTCCAGGCCGGGCTCCACGGCACGCACCGCGCGCACCACCTCAGCCCGCCGCACCGCCAACTCCCGCCGTGCCGCGGCCTGCATCGCGCGGATCGCCCGCGAGCGCACCGGCCGCCCGGCGAGCAGATCGCCCACCCCGGCCACATGCCCCTCGTACGCCATCACGCCCACGAGCCGGAACCCCGGCCGGCGCGCCACCGACCGCGCCAACTCGGCGACCTGCGCGGGGGAGTGCAGCGGCGAGCGGCGCGCCCCGATCCGCACCCGCCCGCCGAGCAGCTTCAGGGCCGTGTCCAACTCCAGGCAGACGCGCACCTCTTCACGACCGCGGTCGCCGTCCCGCGCCTCGTCGATCAGCCGCAGTTGCGCCGGGTCGTCCACCATCACAGTGACGGCCGCCGCCAGCTTCGGATCGGAGGTCAGCTCCGCGAAGCCCGCACGGTCCGCGGACGGGTACGCGAGCAGCACGTCGTCGAAGCCCGAACGCGCCAGCCACAGCGACTCCGCGAGCGTGAACGACATGATCCCCGCGAACCCGTCCTTCGCCAGGGCCCGTTCGAGCAGCGCACGGCAGCGCACCGACTTGCTCGCCACCCGGATCGGCTTGCCGCCGGCCCGGCGGACGAGGTCCGCGGCGTTGGCGTCGAAGGCCTCCACGTCGACGATGGCGACGGGGGCGTCGAGGTGGGCGGTGGCCCGGTCGTAACGGGCGCGATCTGCAGCGAGAGCCGTCATGGGCGCAGCCTGCCAGACCGCTCTACTCAGGGGTAGGGGGATGATCCGGACAGATCCCCCCGCGGCCCTCGGGCGGGTTCCCGCCCGACCTGCATCAGCCCGTAGAGTGACGCGCAGGCAGGGAAGAACGGGCCGGTCTCCGAGGGGTGTCCCCGACGGAGTTCGAACAGAGCCCGCGCTCGAGGACGGGGGGTGCATGAGCACAGACGCGCGCAGCACCGGCATCCCTCCGCGCCCCTCCTCCCCACCCCCGCCCAACCCCGCCACCCGCCTCCCCGACGAACCGCCGCGCACGGAACCCGGTGCCGGACAGCGCCCGAACCCTTCGGCTGAGCCGTCTGGGCCGTCATCTGCGGCTGCCGCCCCCGCTGCTCCCGCCTCTGTGCCTTCGCCCGGTCCGGTGCCTACGGGCGCTCCGCGCGCGGGTGGCCCGGCGAGCCCGGCCGCACCTCCGTCGGGGCCCGCGCCCGCCGCCTCCACCAGCAACGACAACGGCAGCAACGGCAGCGGCAACGGCAGCGACGGAAGTGTGCCCCGGCCCGACACCACGGGCCGTATCCCGACGCAGCCCACTGCCCCCGCCCCGCGCCCCAGCGAGACCACCGCGCAGTTGCGGCCCGTGCCCCCGGCCCCCGGCGAGAAGCCGGTGCGCCGCGCAGGTTCCGCACCCCTGCCCCCCGAAGCGCCCCGGCACCCGCAGCAGCCCCAGCCGACACAGCCCCCGCAAGGCACGCAACCCCTGCAGCAGCCTCAGGCCCCACAGCCCCCGCAAGGCACGCAACCCCTGCAGCAGCCTCAGGCCCCACAGCCCCCGCAAGGCACGCAACCCCTGCAGCAGCCCCAGCCCCCGCAGGGCACGCCCCCCCCGCGCCCCATGGCCCCGCCGCCCATGGCCCCGCCGCCCCCCGCCGCGCACCGTCGGCCCGTGGGTTCCGTCGATCTCACGCCGCAGCCCCATGCCGGTCCGCCGATCCACTTCGGGCGGCCCGCCGTCTTCGACGACCGGACCGCGCAGCTGCGCCCCGTGCCGCCGCGCAGCAAGCCCCGGCTCGCCACCGTCGCCGCCTGCCTCGTGGTCGGGTTCGGGCTCATCACCGGTGCGGTGACCGGGAGTTGGCTCACCGGCGAGGCCGACGGCGCCCCCAGCGCCGAGCGCGTCTTCACCTCCGCCGGCGAGGCCTGGCACAACGCGAAGGTCGACGCCCTGTTCCCACCCCGCGTCAAGGGCGAAGGCGCGGGCCCCGGCGGCGCAGACCGCGTCTGGACCCGGATCGCCGTCGCCCCCGACACCGACTGCCGGAACGCGCTCGACCCGCTCCTGCGCAAGGCACTCCAACCCGTGGGCTGCGAACGGCTGTTGCGCGCCACGTACACCGACGCCACCCGCAGCCACGTCACCACCGTCGGCATGCTCTTCACCAAGGCCGACGCCGCCTCCATGGGCTCCCTGCGCACCCGCTTCACCGAAGAGGGCCTGGACCAGCGCGACGACCTGATGCCACGGCCGTACGCGAAGAAGGGCACCGTCGCCGCCGGCTTCGGGAACGAGCAGCGCGCCAGCTGGACCGTCTCGATCCTCACCGACGCCCCCGTCGTCGTCTACGCCGTCTCCGGCTTCGCCGACGGCCGCGAGATCTCCGAGCCCGAGCCCGCCGCCGAGGCCATGGAGTCCGGCGCCACCAGCACCCCCGCCCAGTCCGGCCTCGGCCACGAGGCGAAGGGCCTCGCCGACCAGATCGAGCGCACCCTGCGCAAAACGGCGAAGGCGGCGTCGGAGGACCGCACATGAGCACCCGCATGAGAACCCGTACGAGCACCGCCCCGGACGCCCGCCGCATCGGCCCGCTGCGCAAGGGCGGCACGCTCCTCGCCGCCGCCGCGCTCGCCCTGCTGCCCGCCGCCACCGCCCGCGCCGACGAGATCCGCACTCAGCAGTGGGGCCTCGCCGCCCTGCACACCGCCGAGGCCTGGGAGCGCACCCGAGGCGCGGGCATGACCGTCGCCGTACTCGACACCGGCGTCGACGAGCAGCACCCCGACCTGCAGGGCAGCGTCCTGCCCGGCAAGGACATGATCGGCTTCGGCGCCGCCAGAGGCGACCGCCCCTGGGCCCGTCACGGCACCGCCATGGCCGGCATCATCGCAGGTCACGGCCATGGCCCCGGAAACGAGAACGGCGTGCTCGGCATCGCGCCCGAGGCCGAGATCCTGCCCGTCCGCGTGATCCTCGAAGACGGCGACAAGTCCCGGAAGAAGGCCCGCTCCTCCCGCGCGGGCGCCCTCGCCGAAGGCATCCGCTGGGCCGCCGACAACGGCGCCGACGTCATCAACCTCTCCCTCGGCGACGACAGCGAGTCCGCCCACGCCGACCCCACCGAGGACGCCGCCGTCCAGTACGCCCTGAAGAAAGGCGTCGTAGTCGTCGCCTCCGCCGGCAACGGCGGCGAGAAGGGCGACCACATCTCCTACCCGGCCGCCTACCCGGGCGTCATCGCCGTCGCCGCCGTCGACCGCTACGGCAGCCGCGCCCCCTTCTCCACCCGCCGCTGGTACGCCACGGTCAGCGCCCCCGGCAAGGACATCGTCATAGCCGACCCGGACCGCGAGTACTACCGCGGCTGGGGCACCAGCGCCGCCTCCGCCTTCGTCTCCGGCGCCGCAGCCCTGGTCCGCGCCGCCCACCCCAACCTCGCACCCGCCCAGATCAAGCAGCTCCTCGAGGACACCGCCCGGGACTCCCCCGACGGCGGCCGCGACGACTCCCGCGGCTACGGCCTGGTCGACCCCGCCGCCGCCATCGAGGAGGGCGGCAAACTCAAGCCCGAGAAGCTCCGCCCCGCGGCGTACCAGGACAAGTACTTCGGCAGCGGCCCGGACGCCGACCCCGACGGCTCCACCGCCGCCTGGCTCGGCCCCCTCGCCGGCAGCCTCGGCGCGGTCTGCCTCGTCGCCGCCGTCGTCCTCTGGCGCGGCCGCCGCGATACGTACTGAACCGCCCCCGGTAGGGTCGACGACCGTGGCGAACAAGAACATCCCGGATTCCGGATTCTCCGACGACGACGGCACCGCCGACCCGAAGCTGAGCGCGGCCCTCGCCGCCTGGGCCGCCGAGCGCACCCCCGAGAACGGCCGCGCCGTCCTGGAGCACCTGCCCGGCACTCGCCTCCTCGTCCCCGTCGTCGCCGTGCTCGGCGAAGTCGAGGAGGACGAGAACGGCCTCCGCCGCGAGAAGACCAGCGACATGGCCGTGCCCATCCTCAAGGCCGGCGACCGCAGCGCCCTGCCCGCCTTCACCTCCACCGAGGCCCTCGCCCTGTGGGACCCCGAGGCCCGCCCCGTCGCCGTACCCCTGCACCAGGCCCTGCAGGCCGCCGTGCACGAGAAGGCCGACACGATCGTCCTCGACGTCGCGGGCCCCGTGCCCTTCGAACTCCCGCGCCCCGCCCTGCTCGCCGTCGCCGAGGGCCGCTCCTCCACGGACCCGCTCGCCGACCCCGCCGTCACCGAGGCGGTACGCGCGATCGTCGCCGCCGAACCCGCCGTGCTCCGCGCCCACCTCGGCCCGGGAAGCGCCGACGGCACCCTCGCCCTCGTCCTCGGGCCCGATGCGGCGCCCGCCGAGGCCGCCCGCCGCATCGCCGAGGCCGTCGCCGCCGACGAAACGCTGAGGGCCCGCCTGGTGCGCGGCCTCGACCTGGCACTCCTGCCCGCCGAGGCGACGCCGCCGGGCGAGCCCCTCTACGTACGCGCGTGACCCCGCGCGTGTGATCCGTCAGCCGAAGACCGGGCCCGTGTACTTCTCGCCCGGACCCTGACCCCGCTCGTCCGGCACGAGCGACGCCTCGCGGAACGCCAGCTGCAGCGACTTCAGGCCGTCCTTGAGGGGAGCGGCGTGGAACGAGCTGATCTCCGTCGTGCTCGCGTCGAGCAGACCGGCCAGGGCGTGCACCAGCTTGCGGGCCTCGTCCAGGTCCTTGTGCGCGTCGCCCTCCTCGGTGAGGCCGAGCTTCACCGCGGCGGCGCTCATCAGGTTGACCGCGACCGTCACGATCACCTCGACCGCGGGGACCTCCGCGATGTCACGGGTCATGGCGTCGAAGTCGGCGGAGGTGTCTTCGCCGGGGGCGGGGATCGCGTCGCTCATGGCTTGCTTCTACTTCCTGGCTGCTGCTACAGAGGGGCCCGGCGACTGCCGGGGCCGGACCAGCCTAGGCGCTGCTCCCTGGCGTGGCTGCCGCACCCCCGATCGCTGGTATGCTGGTGAACCGACCGGCCGGTCATGTCTGTTTCCTCGCTGAAGAACCAGTCGCCCGGCCCACAAGTGGAGGCTCCGCTCTCCCACCTGACCGCCCCCAGGGCGGCGGGTCACCGGTCCGACGGCCACCCCGAGTGGCGGTCTTCTGCGCCCCGCGTGCGTCGCGGCGGTGCTCCGGTAAGTGATGGAGCCCCGCATGTGATCGTCTCCGGGGCATTTTTCTTGCGCCGGCGCGGTTAGGTCTTACGAAAAGAGACGTTACGCGGCAGTCCGCCAGGCCGTCGCGTGGTGCTACCGAGGAGGATCCATCAGCGCCGAGCCCCGCATCAACGACCGGATTCGCGTTCCCGAGGTGCGACTTGTCGGTCCCAGCGGCGAGCAGGTCGGGATTGTTCCGCTTGCCAAGGCCCTGGAGCTTGCGCAGGAGTACGACCTCGATCTCGTAGAGGTCGCGGCGAACGCCCGTCCGCCCGTGTGCAAGCTCATGGACTACGGGAAGTTCAAGTACGAGTCGGCCATGAAGGCCCGTGAGGCGCGCAAGAACCAGGCGCACACGGTCATCAAGGAGATGAAGCTCCGGCCGAAGATCGACCCGCACGACTATGACACCAAGAAGGGTCACGTCGTCCGGTTCCTCAAGCAGGGCGACAAGGTCAAGATCACGATCATGTTCCGTGGTCGCGAGCAGTCCCGGCCGGAGCTCGGTTTCCGACTGCTGCAGCGCCTCGCGGAGGACGTTCAGGACCTCGGGTTCATCGAGTCGAACCCGAAGCAGGACGGCCGAAACATGATCATGGTCCTCGGTCCGCACAAGAAGAAGACCGAGGCGATGGCCGAGGCCCGTGAAGCCCAGGCCGCCCGCAAGGCGGACGCGCCGGGCACCACGACCCGTCGGGACCGCGCCGCGGACGAGCAGGCGGGCGAGCAGCCCGTCGAGGACTCCGCCGAGGAACCCGCCGAGGCCTGATCCGAGACCTTGGGGCGCACGCCCCAGGACCGTCCCGGATGCAACCGATACAACTGACGCTCCCGCCGGCCTGACCGGGTTCGGTGGGAGCGCCACTGACGAGGAGAGAACGGCGCTATGCCGAAGAACAAGTCGCACAGCGGTGCCAGCAAGCGCTTCAAGGTCACCGGCTCCGGCAAGGTGCTCCGTGAGCGCGCCGGCAAGCGCCACCTGCTCGAGCACAAGTCGTCCCGTGTGACGCGTCGCCTCACCGGCAACGCCGAGATGGCCCCGGGCGACGCCGCGAAGATCAAGAAGCTTCTCGGCAAGTGACGTCGCGGCCCCCGGCACCGGGGGCCGGACGCCAGGACCGGGACCCATTCGACACCGGGCTGGGTGGACAACTCCCATGAACACCAGCCCCGCTACAAGGAGTTAACAAGTGGCACGCGTCAAGCGCGCAGTCAACGCGCACAAGAAGCGTCGGGCGATCCTCGAGCAGGCCAGCGGCTACCGCGGCCAGCGGTCGCGTCTGTACCGCAAGGCCAAGGAGCAGGTCACCCACTCCCTGGTCTACAACTACAACGACCGCAAGAAGCGCAAGGGCGACTTCCGTCAGCTGTGGATCCAGCGCATCAACGCCGCTGCCCGCGCCAACGGCATCACCTACAACCGCTTCATCCAGGGTCTGAAGGCCGCCAACATCGAGGTGGACCGCAAGATGCTGGCCGAGCTCGCGGTCAACGACATCAACGCGTTCGCCGCGCTGGTCGAGGTTGCGCAGAAGGCTCTGCCGAGCGACGTCAACGCGCCGAAGGCTGCGTGAACGCTGCGCTAGCAAGCGTGTGATTCGGACCCGTAGGCCTTCTGGCCTGCGGGTCCGAGTGCGTCCGGAGTCTCGTCTGCCATCGACTGTCGTCTGCCGTCCGCGGGCCGTCGTGGGTTGCTCGCGCAGTTCCCCGCGCCCCTGACGGGGCCCGACCCCCATCCCCAAGGTGAATGCATGGGTGCCGTACCCGAGTTGATCTCTCCCCGTTCTCCGCGCGTGAGTGCCACGCGGCGGCTTGCCAAGCGGAACTTTCGTGGCAAGGAGCGGCTGTTCCTCGCCGAAGGGCCACAGGCCGTGCGGGAGGCCGCCGGGCACCGCACCGACTCCGGGGCGACGCTCGTCGAGTTGTTCACCACCGTCGAGGCCGCCGAGCGGTACGCCGACATCGTCGGGGCCGCGCGCGAGAGCGGCGCCCGGGTGCACCTCGCCGACGAGGCCGTGATCGCCGACATCTCCACCACCGTCACGCCCCAGGGCCTGGTCGGCGTCTGCCGGTTCCTCGACAAGCCGTTCGCCGAGATCCTCGCCGCCCGGCCGCGGCTCGTCGCCGTACTCGCCCACGTACGCGACCCCGGGAACGCCGGCACCGTGCTGCGCTGCGCGGACGCCGCGGGCGCCGACGCCGTGGTGTTCACCGACGCCTCCGTCGACCTCTACAACCCCAAGGCCGTACGCGCCTCCGTCGGGTCGCACTTCCATCTGCCCGTCGCCGTCGGCGTACCGGTCGAAGAGGCCGTAACCGGCTTGCGGGAAGCGGGAGTTCGGGTGCTCGCCGCCGACGGGGCCGGGGACCGGGACCTGGACGACGAGCTCGACCACGGCCGTATGGGCACCCCCACCGCCTGGGTCTTCGGCAACGAGGCCTGGGGGCTGCCGGAGGAGACCCGCGCACTCGCCGACGAGGTGGTGCGCGTGCCCATCCACGGGCGCGCCGAGAGCCTCAACCTCGCCACGGCCGCCGCCGTGTGCCTCTACGCCTCCGCCCGCGCCCAGCGCTCCGGGAACACCCGTTGAAGGGGTCCGCTCATTTACCCCGAACTAGTAGGGTGACGGGCTCCGGGGCCCCACGTGTCAGGCATCGCCCGCACCGGGGGACCCCAGCCCAATCGAGAGGTGGGGTACGGGGATGAGCGTCGGGACCAGCAGGCCCAGGGGAGCGCGTGGCTCCGCCGTGCGTCCCCCCGTGTCCCGCGCCGGCCACAGCGGCTCCGGCGAACCGCACGACCTCGGCCTCGACCCCGACGAGCTGCCGGACGGCCTGGTCGTCGCCGACGAGGCGGGCCGCGTCGTCTGCTTCAACGCCGCCGCCGTACGCATCACCGCGGTCAGCGCCGCCGACGCCATCGGGGCGCCCATCGAGCGCGCCCTGCCCCTGGAGGACCTCGAAGGCCGGCGCTGGTGGCAGCTGACCGATCCGTACGGCGGACTCGCCACCCGCACCGGGCAGCCCGAGCGGAACCTGCTGCTGCCCGGCGGCCGCGAAGTGCTCGTCACCGCGCGGTACGTACGGACCAGGCCCACCGGACCCGTGCGTCGCCTGGTCGTCTCGCTGCGCGACACCGAGGCGCGGCGGCGCACCGAGCGCAGTCACGCCGAGCTGATCGCGACCGTCGCGCACGAGCTGCGCTCGCCGCTGACCTCGGTGAAGGGCTTCACGGCGACGCTGCTCGCCAAGTGGGAGCGGTTCACCGACGACCAGAAGAAGCTGATGCTGGAGACCGTCGACGCCGACGCGAACCGGGTCACCCGGCTCATCGCCGAGCTGCTCGACATCTCCCGGATCGACTCGGGTCGGCTCGAAGTGCGCCGCCAGCCCGTCGACATAGGCGCGGCCGTCGGACGCCATGTGCAGGCGCACGTCGCCGCCGGCCGGCCCGCCGAGCGCTTCCTCGTCCGGGTCCGGCATCCGCTGCCCGACCTGTGGGCCGACCCCGACAAGATCGACCAGGTGCTCAGCAACCTCCTGGAAAACGCGGTGCGCCACGGCGAGGGAACCGTCACCATTGACGTAGAGCCCGCCGACCCGGCCGGCACGACCGTCACGGTCGGCGACGAGGGCCCAGGCATCCCGGAGGAGTCCATGAACCGCGTCTTCACCCGCTTCTGGCGGGGCAGCAAGCGCGGTGGCACGGGCCTCGGGCTCTACATCGTGAAGGGCATCGTCGAGGCGCACGGCGGCTCGATCACCGTCGGACGCGGGCCCTCGGGCGGCGCCGAGTTCCGATTTACGTTGCCCGTGGCGGCGCCCGCTTATCTCACCAGCTGAGCCAGGGCCCCCACGGGCGTCTTCGCACACCTCACCCCCGTTAGACTCGAGCTTTGGCACATTGCGTCTTCACGTCCGAGCCGGTTCGTCGGTCAGCGATCGAGTCGTGGACGGGGCCATCCGCCAGCCAATCGGAAGCACGGGAAGAGATGTCGGCACCGAACAAGTCGTACGACCCTGTCGAGGTCGAGGCACTGAAACCGGAAGAGATCGAGCGCATCCGGGACGAGGCGCTCGCCGCCTTCGCCGCCGCGGACTCGCTCGAAGCGCTTCAGGCGGCCAAGGTCGCGCACGCCGGCGGCACCTCGCCGCTGTCGCTCGCCAACCGCGAGATCGGCGCGCTGCCGCCGCAGGCCAAGGCCGCGGCCGGAAAGCTCGTCGGCCAGGCGCGCGCCGCCGTCGGCCGGGGCCTCGCCGCCCGCCAGACCGAGCTGGAGGCCGAGCGGGACGCGCGGGTCCTGGTCGAGGAGGCCGTGGACGTCACGCTGCCTTACGACCGCACGCCCGCGGGCGCCCGGCACCCGCTGACCACGATCATGGAGCGCGTCGCGGACGTCTTCGTGTCCATGGGATACGAGGTCGCGGAGGGCCCCGAGGCCGAGGCCGAGTGGTTCAACTTCGACGCCCTCAACTTCGTGCCGGACCACCCGGCGCGGCAGATGCAGGACACCTTCTTCGTCCAGGGCCCCGAGGGCACCAAGGGCGACGAGTCCGGTGTGGTGCTGCGTACGCACACCTCGCCGGTGCAGGCCCGCGCGCTGCTCGACCGCGAGCCGCCCGTCTACATCGTCTGCCCCGGCCGCGTGTACCGCACGGACGAGCTCGACGCCACGCACACCCCGGTCTTCCACCAGATCGAGCTGCTCGCCGTCGACGAGGGCCTCACCATGGCCGACCTCAAGGGCACCCTCGACCACATGGTCAAGGCGCTCTTCGGGCCGGACATGAAGACTCGGCTCCGCCCCAACTACTTCCCGTTCACCGAGCCGTCCGCCGAGATGGACATGGTGTGCTACGTGTGCCGGGGCGAGTCCGTGGGCAACCCGGACCGGCCCTGCCGCACCTGCGGCAGCGAGGGCTGGATCGAGCTGGGTGGCTGCGGCATGGTCAACCCGCGCGTGCTGACCGCGTGCGGCGTCGACCCCGAGAAGTACAGCGGATTCGCCTTCGGGTTCGGCATCGAGCGGATGCTGATGTTCCGCCACAACGTCGAAGACATGCGAGACATGGTCGAGGGTGACGTCCGGTTCACCCGGCCGTTCGGGATGGAGATCTGATGCGGGTCCCGCTTTCTTGGCTGCGGGAGTACGTCGACCTGCCGGCCGGCGAGTCCGGTCGCGACGTACAGGAGAAGCTCGTCGGAGTCGGCCTGGAGGTCGAGACCGTCGAGCAGTTGGGCGCCGACCTCAAGGGTCCGCTCGTCGTCGGCCAGGTCCTCACCATCGAGGAGCTGACGGAGTTCAAGAAGCCCATCCGCTTCTGCACCGTCGACGTCGGCCAGGCCAACGGCACCGGTGAGCCGCAGGAGATCGTCTGCGGCGCCCGGAACTTCGCCGTCGGCGACAAGGTCGTCGTGGTCCTGCCCGGCGCCGTCCTGCCCGGCGGCTTCGCGATCTCCGCGCGCAAGACGTACGGCAAGAAGTCGCACGGCATGATCTGCTCCGGCGACGAGCTGGGCATGGGCGACTGGGGGTCCCCCCGGACGGAGTCTGGGGGAGGCTCCGGCGGCATCATCGTGCTGCCGCCCGAGCACGAGGTCGGCACCGACGCGATCGAGCTCCTCGAACTCGTCGACGAGGTCCTGGACATCGCCGTCACGCCCGACCGCGGCTACTGCCTGTCGATGCGCGGCGTCGCCCGCGAGACCGCCACCGCGTACGGCCTGCCGCTGCGCGACCCGGCGCTGATCGACGTGCCCGCGCCCAACGCGCACGGGTACGAGGTCAAGGTCGCCGACCCGGCCGGCTGCGACCGGTTCACGGCCCGCACGGTCACCGGCCTCAACCCGGAGGCGCACTCGCCGATCTGGCTGAAGCGCCGCCTGCAGAAGGCTGGCATGCGCCCGATCTCGCTCGCCGTCGACATCACCAACTACGTGATGCTGGAGCTCGGTCAGCCGCTGCACGCCTACGACCGGTCCCTCGTGGAGGGCACGATCGGCGTGCGCCGCGCCGAGCAGGGCGAGAAGATCACCACGCTCGACGGCGCCAAGCGCGTCCTCGACGCCGCCGACCTGGTCATCACCGACGAGCGCGGCCCGATCGGCCTCGCCGGCGTCATGGGCGGCGCGCACACCGAGATCGCCGACGCCGAGCCGGACCCGGAGACGGGCGAGGTCAAGGGCACCACGGACGTCGTGATCGAGGCCGCGCACTTCGACCAGCTGTCGATCGCGCGCACGGCCCGCCGCCACAAGCTGTCCTCCGAGGCGTCCAAGCGCTTCGAGCGCGGCGTCGACCCGCAGGCCACGTCGGCGGCCGCCCAGCGCACCGTCGACCTGCTCGTGCTGCTCGCGGGCGGCACCGCGGAGGCGGGCGTCACCGAGGTCGTCGCGCCGAGCGCCCCGCGCACGATCACGATCCCGGCCGACCACCCGGACAAGGTCGCCGGCGTGGCCTACGGCCGGGAGACCGTCGTACGGCGTCTGCAGGAGGTCGGCTGCGATGTGTACGGGCAGGACACCCTGACCGTCACCGTGCCGTCCTGGCGGCCTGACCTCACCGACCCGAACGACCTGGCCGAAGAGGTCATCCGCCTGGAGGGGTACGAGAACCTGCCCTCCACGCTGCCCTCGCCGCCCGCCGGTCTCGGCCTGACCGAGCGGCAGCGCACGCACCGCCGCGTCGGCCGCGCCCTCGCCGGCGCCGGGTACGTGGAGGCGCTGAGCTACCCGTTCATCGGCGAGCAGGTCTTCGACGAGCTGCTCCTGGAGGCGGACGACCCGAACCGTCGCGTCGTGAAGCTGGTCAACCCGCTCTCCGACGAGGAGCCCGCGCTCCGTACGACGCTGCTTCCGGGGCTGCTCGCCGCGCTGCGCCGGAACGACTCGCGGGGCAGCCACGACCTGGCGCTCTTCGAGACCGGCACGGTCTTCCATCCCCGCGAGGAGCAGCGCACCGCGGTGCGGCTCGGGGTGGACCGGCGTCCGACCGCCGAGGAGCTGGCGGGCCTGGACGAGGCGCTGCCGTACCAGTGGCGGAACGTCGCGGTCGTCCTCACCGGCGCCCGTGAGCAGGCCGGCTGGTGGGGCAAGGGCCGCCCGGCCGACTGGGCGGACGCCGTCGAGGCGGCCCGCGTGGTCGCCCGCGAGACCGGCGTCGAACTCACCGTCAGGGGCGGCCAGTACGGGCCGTGGCACCCGGGCCGCTGCGCCGAGCTGGTCGTCGAGAAGGACGGTGCGGAGAAGGTCGTCGGGTACGCCGGCGAGCTGCACCCGCGCGTCATCAAGGCGCTCGGCCTGCCCGCGCGCACCTGCGCGATGGAGCTGGAGCTGGACGCGCTCGTCGCCGACGAGGTCCTTCAGGCGCCGCGGATCTCCACGTTCCCGGTGGCCACGCAGGACGTCGCCCTGGTCGTCGACGCGGACGTGCCGGCCGTGGCGGTCGAGGCGGCGCTGCGCGAGGGTGCGGGCGAACTGCTCGAATCCCTGCGCCTGTTCGACGTGTTCACGGGTGAGCAGCTCGGCGAGGGCAAGAAGTCCCTCGCGTACGCGCTGCGCTTCCGGGCCGCCGACCGGACGCTGACGGTCGACGAGGCCAGTGCCGCCCGGGACGCCGCCGCGGCGCTCGCGGGCGAGCGCACGGGCGCGGTCGTGCGCGGCGCGTAGCGATCTCGACGGAGCGTTCGCAAGAGCGCAAAGTCCCTGCTGAGGGGCGCACTTGGGAGACCAAGCGCGCCCCTCACTCGTTCGGGTGGGAATGCCGGGGATCCGTTCCCGACGGTGCGGCTATGTCGACAAAATCAACGCGGCCGTCAGGGCCGGCTCGCGTGTGGATCCGAACGACAGGTCCTGGGCCCTGGGGAGCCGCTGCATCGTCCAGGGGTTCCTCAGGAGGCGACGGCATGATCCGTATCGAGGCCAGAGCCCGGGTGGTCGCCCTCGCCCTACCCGCGATATGGGGCGCTGTCGCCGTGGCGTACGAGCTGACCTGCCCGCTCGCGCAGGAAGACGGCCTCGGTGCGCGGATGACCTCCAGCGCCGTGTTCTTCGCGGTCGGCACGGGGCTCACCGCGGGTGTACGGCGGGTCCTGCTGCGGGAGTTGGCGCAGCTGAGCGAGGTCGCGAAGGCCGCGCAGCGGGTGCTGCTGAGACCGCTGCCGCCCCGCCTCGACGGTCTCGCCGTGGCCGCCGGGCAGCTCTCCGCGCACCGGGGTGCGGACGTGGGCGGCGACCTGTACGAGGCGGTGGTCACCGAGCGCGGGGTGCGGGTGGTGATGGGCGACGTACGCGGGCACGGGCTAGCGCCGATCGGCACGGTGGCCGCGGTGCTCGGCTCGTTCCGGGAGGCCGCGCACGACGAGCGTGAACTGGCGGGTGTACTGCGGCGGTTGGAGCGTGCGCTCGGGCGGCATGTCGACGGGGTGGAGGGAGGGGCGGAGGGCGCGGACGGGGAGGAGTTCGTGACCGTACTGCTCCTGGAGATCCGCCCGGACGGCTCGGTGTTCGCGCTCAACTGCGGGCATCCGTGGCCCTATCGGCTCGGCCGGGGAGTGGGGCGGATCGTGGGCGGGGAGCCGCTGCCGCCGCTCGGGCCCTTTCCGCTGCCGGACGCGCTGCCCGCGCGGTATTGCGGGCGGATCCTGCCCGGCGAGGTGCTGCTCCTGCACACCGACGGCGTGGAGGACGCGCGGGACGCGGCCGGACGGTTCTTCCCGCTGCACCGTGCCCTCGTCGAGGCCGCCGCCGCGCCCGCGTCGCCGGAGCCGGACGAGCTGGTCGGGTCCCTGCGGGGCGCGCTCCTTCGGCACACGGGCGGGCGGTCCGGCGACGACATGGCGCTCCTCGCGCTGCGCAACGACCGGCCTCGGGTGCCGCGACAGGGCTGCGCTCAGACTGCCAACCTCCGGTCATCGACGCGGAGTTGAGAGGTGTACGACGCGTCGTCCGCCGGACCGCGGACGTACCTGGCAGACGGTCCGACGGGCGACGCGTGGGTGGGCCGCCGCTGTGTCGAGGGGGGAGCCGACGGCCCGGCCACTCCGGCTCGGCCTTCCGGTTCGGCCGGAGACCCGGCTCAGGGGAGCCGGACGCAGCACAGTCAACCGAGGCTCGGCCGCCGGTGGCAGCGCACGTACCGCACCGATCCGGGCACTTGCTTCACACCCCGTGTGAACCGGGGCCAACTACCCTGAACGCACGGACGATTGAGCCGTGACGCTGCCCCGGAGGGCGAGAGGCGACATGCAGCCCAACACTCTGCTCGACGCGATCCTCGACGAGGCCGGAGTCTCCCACGCGGGACTGGCCGCGCACGTCAACCAGGCAGGCCGGGCGCGAGGGCTCGCCCTGCGCTACGAACACACGGCCGTCGCACGGTGGTTGAAGGGCCAGCGGCCGCGCGGCCAGGTGCCCGACCTGATCTGCGAGGTGCTCGCCGCCCGCCTGCACCGCAGCGTCACCCTCGACGACATCGGCCTCGGCGTGCCCGGACAGCCCGCCGACCTGCACGGCGCGGGCGGCACGCTCGTCGGCTTCGTGGAGCGGGCCACCGCGCTGTGGCGCTCCGACGAGCAGCAGCGCCCGCACATACTCGGCGCCCCCGCCGTCACCGGAACCCCCGCCGTGATGCCCGTATGGGAGTGGGAGAACCCGCCGGAGGACGTGGACGTGTCCCGGGGCGGGCGGCACCGGGTCGGCAGGACCGACATCGAGATGCTGCGCTCCGCGCGCGCCCACTACGAGCAGATGTACCGCAAGACCGGCGGCATCGCGACGCGCGCCCGCATCGTCGGCTTCCTCAACGCCGAGGCGGCCCCGCTGCTCCGCGGCTGCTACACCGACGCCACCGGACGCCAACTGCACCGCGCCACCGGCGGGTTGGTGGCCGTCGCCGGGATCTGCGCGTACGACTCGGACGCGCACGGGCTCGCGCAGCGCTACTTCCACCAGGCGCTGCGGCTCGCCAAGGCCAGCGGGGACCGGGGGCTCGGCGCGTACGTGATAGCGCTGCTCGTCAACCAGTCGCTGTACATGCGGGAGTTCCGGCAGGCGGTGGCGTTCGCGGAGGCCGCCCTGCGCGCGGCCGGCCCGCACATCACTCCGGCGCTCGCGGCCGACCTGTACGCGATGCAGGCCAAGGCGTACGCGCACCTCGGCGACGGCGGCAGCGCGCTCGCCTGCATCCGGCGGGCCGAGTCGGCGGCCGAGCGCATCCGCCGTGGACACGAACCCGACGAGACGGGGTACGTGCAGCCGGGGCTCGTCAACGTACAGGTGGCGGAAGCCCTGTTGAGCCTCGGGGATCTGACCGCGGCGCGGGAGCACTCCACCGCCGCCGTGGACACCCCGGCCCACGACCGGGGCCGTGTGCACCGGCTCGCCGTGCTCACCCAGATCGAGCTGCGCCGCGGCGAGGCCGACAAGGCGGTGGCCACGGCCGTCGAGATGGCGGAGCAGGCGCGGGGCATGGAGTCGCAGCGGCTGCGGGACCGGCTGCGCGCGGTGCGCGAACACCTCGTACGGAACGGCTGCTCGGGCACGGCCGAGGCGGCGGAGCTGATCGACGGGGCGCTGCGCGTGCCGCTGTAACTCCCGTACGGCCGCCCGCTGCTGCGATATTGCCACTACTTCGGCGGAAGGTGGCAGAAACGTGCAGTGGACGAACCTGAAAGAACAGACTGTGTACGAGAACCGCTGGTTCCAGGTCAACCTGGCGGATGTCGCGCTGCCGGACGGCCGGCATCTCGACCACTTCCTCATCCGGATGCGGCCGGTCGCCGTGGCCACGGTCGTCAACGAGGCGAACGAGGTCCTGCTGCTGTGGCGGCACCGCTTCATCACGGACAGCTGGGGCTGGGAACTGCCCGCGGGCGTGGTCGAGGACGGGGAGGACATCGCCGTCGCGGCCGCGCGGGAACTGGAGGAGGAGACGGGGTGGCGGCCCGGTCCGATGCGGCACCTGATGAGCGTCGAGCCGTCCAACGGGCTCACGGATGCGGTGCATCACGTGTACTGGGCGGAGGACGCGGTGTACATCGGGCCTCCGCAGGACGCGTTCGAGTCCTCGCGGCGGGAGTGGGTGCACTTGAAGTTGGTGCCGGACCTGATCGCTCGGGGGGAGGTGCCGGGGGCGAACATGGTGGCGGCGCTGTTGCTGCTGCGTCAGCTTCGGTTGGGGTAGGGGGTTTCTCCCCACCCCACCCCTTCCCGAAAGACTGCCGTCGGCCCGAGGGCTGCCGCCCCCCCCGGGCCCCCGTTCCCCGGGGCTGCCGCCCCTGGACCCCGCTTGGGGGCTGCGCCCCCGGGCCCCGGTCGTCTTTTCGGTTGCCGCTTCGTCGTGGCTGGTCGCGCAGTTCCCCGCGCCCCTGTCGGGGGCTGCGCCCCGTCCCCGGTTGCCTTTTGGCTGCCCGCTTCGTTGTGGCTGGTCGCGCTTCCCCGCGCCCCTGAAAGATCAGCCCCTGCCGGGGCAAATTCAGCCTCTCCGGCGTTTGAGATGGGGGTCCCCCCTGCTCGAGCGCAGCCGAGAGCTTGGGGGAGGGGGTCCGGGGGCCGGCCCCCCGGGATGGGGTCCGGGGCGGAGCCCCGTGGTGGGGTTCAGGGGCGGCAGCCCCGAGGCGGGGGTCGGGGGCGCAGCCCCCCCCGTAGCTGTCCGTCAGGACTTTCGGGAAGGGGCGGGGAGGGGAGAGGGAAACGCCGGGGTCAGTGCCCCACCGCCTGCCAGATCGCAACGATCAGCGCACCGAGCGCCGCAAGCACGGCAAGCGCGGGGAGAGGCCAGCGCGTGCGCTCAAGCGCGGCGACCCGCGCGCTCAGGTCGTCCAGATCCTTGCTGCTCTGCTCGTCGCGCTGGCTCAACAGGGCGAGTTTTCCGTCCACTTGGGCGAGACCCACGTCGATCGAGCGTCGTAACTCCGCGTGTTCCTCCGGCACCACGCTCTGCTCGGGGTCGCTGGTCACGACTGCGCTCCTTTCCGGCCGGAATCCGGCATGGACCGGCATCGATCCGGCATCGATCCGCCTCGGTTCACATCCCCCTGGCGTCCCCCTGACGCGCACGCACAGTCAATACCGCTGGTCGTCGTGGAGGAAGCGGGTGCGCACGGCATATGCGGGCCCGGGGCGCACACCCTGTGTGAAGCGCGAGGGCCCGGCACGCGTCAAGCGGTGCCGGGCCCCTCTGTGACGGCCGTTTCTGGCCGGATCGATACGCAGCGTGGCTGGAACAGGTGTTCCCGGCCGCGCGGGAGCGCTCAGTACGTGTAGAAACCCGAGCTCGTCTTCCGGCCGAGCCGACCCGCGTCCACCATGCGCTGCAGCAGCGGGGGAGCGGCGTACAGCGGCTCCTTGTACTCGGCGTACATCGAGTCGGCGACCGAGGCGACCGTGTCCAGGCCGATCAGGTCGGCCAGCTTCAGCGGGCCCATCGGGTGGGCGCAGCCCAGCTCCATGCCGTTGTCGATGTCCTCGCGCGAGGCGATGCCCGACTCGAACATCCGGATCGCGGAGAGCAGATACGGGATGAGCAGGGCGTTGACGACGAAGCCCGAGCGGTCCTGCGCGCGGATGGCGTGCTTGCCGAGGATCTTCTCCACGACGGCCTCGGCCCGGCTGATGGTCCCCTCGGACGTGGTGAGCGCGGGGATCAGCTCGACCAGCTGCTGCACCGGGGCCGGGTTGAAGAAGTGGATGCCGATGACCTGGTCCGGGCGGGACGTCGCGACGGCCAGCTTGACCAGCGGGATCGAGGAGGTGTTGGAGGCGAGGATCGCGTCCTGCCGGGTCACCACCTGGTCGAGCACCTGGAAGATCTCGGTCTTGATCGCCTCGTTCTCGACCACGGCCTCGATCACGAGGTCACGGTCGGCGAACTCGCCGAGGTCGGTGGTGAAGGTGAGCCGCGCAAGCGTCTCGTCCCGCTCCTCCTCCGTGATCTTCCCGCGCTCCGCCGCCTTCGCCAGAGAGTTGTACAGCCGCGTGCGGCCGATCTCGAGGGCTTCGCCGGTGGTCTCCGCGACCTTGACGTCCAGGCCCGAGCGGGCGCAGACCTCCGCAATGCCCGCGCCCATCTGGCCACAGCCCACAACTCCGACGCGTGCGATATCGCCCATAAGGTCGGTCACCTTGTGCCTTTCACTGATCTTCGGCCCGGCCACGACGCCGTTGTACAGCGTCGGCCTCGGCCACGACGTTACTCCGCGCCTCCTGGTGTCCTATGGGCCGGGGCGGGCATCCTGTCCGTTCACACATGGACATCGGTCGCAAGCGGAGGCATTCGGTGCGAATCTCTCGCAGGGCGTTCGGAGTGGCGGCGGCGGGGCTGTTCAGCGGTCTCGCAGTGGATTCGGAAGCGGTGGCGCAGGGGCGGAGCGGGCCCCCGGAACCCGCAGCGGCGGGCGATCGGCGGGGCGGGGACGGCGGGCCGAGCGAGCTGCGCGGCATGTGGCTGGCCAGCGTCGACAACCGGGACTGGCCGTCGCAGCCGGGGCTGAGTGCGGCTCAGCAGCGGGCCGAGCTGATCGCGTATCTGGACGTGGCCGTGCAGCGGCGGCTGAACACGGTGTTCTTCCAGGTCCGCCCGTCGGCCGACGCGCTGTGGCCGTCGCCGTACGAGCCCTGGTCGGTGTTCCTCACCGGGGTGCAGGGCCAGGATCCGGGCTGGGACCCGCTCGGCGCCGCCGTCGAGGAGGCCCACCGCAGGGGCCTCGAACTGCACGCCTGGTTCAACCCGTACCGGGTGGCGATCCACACGGACCTCGCGCAGCTCGCCCCGACGCACCCGGCACGCCTGCACCCCGAATGGGTCGTGCCGTACGGCGGGAAGCTCTACTACAACCCCGGGATTCCCGAGGTCAGAAGGTTCGTGCAGGACGCGATGCTGGACGCGGTGCGCCGCTATCGCATCGACGCGGTGCACTGGGACGACTACTTCTACCCGTACCCAGTCGCGGGCGAGGTCTTCGACGACGACGAGGCGTACGCGCGCTACGGCGCCGGCTTCCCGGACCGGGCGAGCTGGCGGCGGCACAACATCGACCTGCTCGTGCACGAGATGGCCGCGCGGGTCCGGTGGGCGCGGCCGGGCGTGCGGTTCGGGATCAGCCCCTTCGGGGTGTGGCGCAACAGCAGCACCGACCCGCTCGGCTCGGACACGTCGGCGGGCGTGCAGACCTACGACCACCTGTTCGCCGACACCCGCAGCTGGGTGCGTGAGGGCTGGATCGACTACGTCGTACCGCAGCTGTACTGGAACATCGGCTTCCCGGCCGCCGACTACGCGAAGCTGCTGCCCTGGTGGGCGGAGGTCGCGCGCGGCACGCGCGTGCAGCTGTATCTCGGCGAGGCGCTCTACAAGGCGGGTGATCCGGCGCAGCCCGCCCCCTGGCAGGACCCGGGGGAGCTGTCCCGCCATCTGACGCTGGCGAGCGAGGTGCCCGAGGTGCGCGGCCACTCGTTCTTCTCGGCCAAGGAGGTGGCCACCGATCCGTTCGGCGCGATGGCCCGCGTCGTGGCCGATCACTACGAGCAGGGCTGAGGTGCCGCGGCGGGCGGGGCTCACCGACCGGCGTCCACCGACTGGTGGTCACCGATCGGCGCCGCCCGCCGCGCGCTCTCCTACGCCTGTTTCTTGTGCTGCACGACAGTGTCGGGGCCCGGCGACAGGACCGCCTCGTGACCGTCGTCGAACTTGACGCGGTACGGGGGCTCGCCTGCGGTGCCGAGCACTTCGACGACCTTTGCCACGTGATCGTGCTGGCCGACGGTCCTGCCGTGCACCAGGAGCGTGTCGCCCACACTTGCCTGCATCGGTGGTGACCTCCCTGTCCCCTCGGAGGGCGCCCACCGCCCTGAAATCCGGTGAGCGATCCGTCGGCGCCAGTCTACGGCGAGGGGTGCTGTTCGGGCTCCTCGAGAATCCGACGGCAGGCACTCCCGTACGGAAGGTGGGGGCGTCGGCGGTCAGCTTCGGGAGCGCTGGGTGACCGCGATGCAGACGAGCACGGCCACGGCGGTGAGCGGGGCGGCCCAGGTCAGGTCCTCGCCGAGCAGCAGCACCGACCACACGAGCGTCAACAGCGGCTGGGCGAGCTGGAGTTGGCTGGCCTTGGGGATGCCGATCGCGGCCATGCCCCGGTACCAGACGATCAGCCCGACCCACTGCGAGCCGACCACGAGCCAGGCCATGCCGGCGACGCTGCGGGCGGTCAGGTGCACCGGTTCGAGGTCGACGGCCGCCCAGGTCGCGACGGCCGCGATCGGCAGGCACAGCACCAGGGCCCAGCCGAGGACGTGCCAGCCGGGCATCACCCGGGAGAGGCGGCCGCCCTCGGTGTAGCCGGCCGCGCAGATCAGCAGCGCGGCGAAGAGATACAGGTCGGCGGCGGTGAGGTCGCCGCCGCTCTGCGCCACGGTGAAGGCGATGACGGCGGCGGCCCCGGCGAGGGCCGCGACCCAGAACGTGCGCGAGGGCCGCGCGCCGGTGCGCAGCGCCGAGAACAGGGCGGTGGTCAGCGGCAGCAGGCCCACGACGACGGCGGCGTGCGCGGTCGTCGAGGTCTCCAGGGCCAGCGTCGTGAGCAGCGGGAACCCGAGGACCACGCCGGCGGCGACGACGGCGATCCCGGCCCTGTGCCGGCGCTCGGGCAGCCGTACGCGCAGCGCGAGCAGGCAGGCGCCCGCGAGGAGCCCGGCGAGGAGGCTGCGCACGGCGACCAGGGACCAGGGGCCGAAGCCGTCGAGGGCCCAGACGGTGGCGGGGAAGGTCAGCGAGAACGCGGTGACGCCGAGCGCGGCCTGCAGCGTGCCGGACGCGCTGCGTCGCTCGCCGGGCCCGGGTTCCGGGAGGCGCCGCTGGGCGGGGTCCGCGGGGCTCGGCGCTCCGGTCGTCGCTCCGTCGCGTGTGGCCGAGTCGACCGCTATCCGGTTCGTGGGAGTAGCGCTATCCTGTGCTGTCATGCAAGAGCGTAGCAGCGTAGGTGATCTGGCAAAACTGCTCCGGACCGAAGTGAAGCGCTACTCTCCGGGTGGGAAGCTGCCGTCGAGTCGAGCCCTTGTCGAGCGCTACCGGGTCAGCCCGGTCACCGTCTCGCGCGCCCTCGCCCAGCTCGCCGCCGAGGGCCTGGTCGTCACCCGCCCCGGCGCCGGGGCCTTCCGCGCCGAGCCGCGCACCGCCGCCCGGCCTGCGGGGGACACCTCCTGGCAGCAGCTCGCGCTGAGCGCGGACGCGGCGGCCGAGCTGGTGCCGCGCGCGGTGGACGCGAGCGGGGTCCTGGCCAGCCTGGCGGAGCCGCCCGCCGGGGTCATCGAGTTCAACTGCGGCTATCTGCACCCCTCGTTGCAGCCGGAGCAGGCCATGGCCGCGGCGCTCGCGCGGGCCGGCCGCCGCCCGGGGGCGTGGGGGCGGCCGCCGATGGAGGGCCTGCTCGAACTGCGCGAGTGGTTCGCCCGCGGCTGCGGCGGTGCGGTCACGGCCGCCGAGGTGCTGATCACCGCGGGTGGCCAGTCCGCGCTCACGACCGCGCTGCGCGCCCTCGCGCCGCCCGGTGCGCCGGTCCTGGTCGAATCGCCCACGTATCCCGGCATGTTGGCGATCGCGCGGGCCGCGGGGCTGCGCCCGGTGCCGGTGCCGGTGGACACCGACGGGGTGCGTCCCGAGCTGCTCGCCGCCGCCTTCGAGGCGACCGGCGCGCGGGTCTTCGTGTGCCAGCCGCTCTTCCAGAACCCGACGGGCGCGGTGCTCGCCCCGCAGCGGCGCGGCGAGGTGCTGCGGATCGCGCGCGAGGCCGGTGCGTTCGTCGTCGAGGACGACTTCGTACGCCGGCTCGTGCACGCGGACGCCGGGCCGCTGCCCGACCCGCTCATCGCCGACGACCCGGACGGCGTGGTCGTACACGTCTGCTCGCTCACCAAGGCGACCTCGCCCAGCTTCCGGGTCTGCGCGCTGGTGGCCCGCGGGCCGGTACTGGAGCGGCTGCGCGCCATCCAGATCGTCGACAACTTCTTCGTGCCGCGGCCGCTGCAGGAGGCCGCGCTCGAACTGGTCGGCTCGCCCGCCTGGAGCCGTCATCTACGCGGTGTGGCCACGCAGTTGAAGGACCGCAGGGACGCGATGACGTCCGCGCTGCTGCGCGAGGTGCCCGAACTCGACCTGCCGCACATCCCGGTCGGCGGCTACCACCTGTGGCTGCGCCTGCCCGACGGCACGGACGAAGCGGCCCTCGTCAGCGCCGCCCTGCGCGCCGGGGTCGCGGTGACCACGGGGCGTCCGTACTTCTGCGCCGAACCGCCCGCCGGGCACGTCAGGCTGAGCTTCGCCGGGCTCGCCGGGGACGCGGAGATCGCCGAAGGCGTACGGCGGTTGCGGCGGGCCTGCGACGCGGTGCTGGGGTAGCGGGGGCTGCCGGGGCAGGCCCTGACGGCGGCGGAAACTCACTGGCTCCGCCCGCGCCCCACCTGCGACTCTGCCGCCATGACGACGCCTGAACCCATGACCGCGACCACGACCACAGGCACGACCACGACCACGACCACGACCGCCGTGCCCGGATACGAGATCTCCTCCGACCCCGCCCGGATCGACGCGGACCGCGTCTACGAGTGGCTCTCCACCGACGCGTACTGGGCCGTCGGCCGCAGCCGCGCCAAGCAGGACCGGGCGATCTCCGAATCGGTCAACTTCGGGGCGTACGAGGAGAGTTCGGGGGAGCAGGTGGCGTACGCCCGAGTCGTCACGGACCATTCCGACTTCGCCTGGCTCTGCGATGTGTACGTGGCCCCGAACGCGCGCGGCAAGGGCCTCGGCACCGCCCTCGTCGCCGCCGTACGCGCGGACCTCGAGCCGTACGGCCTGCGCCGCATCCTGCTCGCGACGGCCGATGCGCACGGTGTGTACGAGAAGGTCGGCTTCCGGCGGGTGGACAACCCGGAGGCGTGGATGGTGCACGGCAAGGGGTGAACGGGGGAGAGGGCGGCCGGTCGGGCGCCTCGTGTGCCTCATGAGCGGGTCTCTTCACGTCTCCGTCACTTGACCTCTGCAGCCCCTCCCAGCACGATCGCGGGCATGCATGTTCGGGTCACCTTCGTAGCCGCCGCCCGCAGCTCGTCCCTGCTCGCCGAGCGCTTCGACGACGACCGGCCGCTCGACCAGGCGGGCTGGCACGAGGTGCAGGCGGCCGCCCACGGCCTGGTGCCGCTGGCCGCGGCCGAGCTGCGCTACTGCTCGCCGACCGCGCGCAGCCGCGCCACCGGCGACGCCCTCGGCTACGCGCCGCTCGCCCAACTCGCCCTGCGCGACTGCGACATGGGCCGCTGGCGCGGGCACACCCTCGCGGAGGTCACGGCCCGCGAGCCGGCCGCGGTCGACGCCTGGCTCGCCGACCCGCGCGCGACCCCGCACGGCGGGGAGTCCCTGCTCGCCTTCATCGCGCGCGTCGGCCAGTGGCTCGACACCCGCCCCGCGGAGGACGGCGGCAGCATCGTCACGGTGGCGGAGCCGTCGGTGGTACGGGCCGCGCTCGTGTACGCCCTGAAGGCGCCCCCGGCGACGTACTGGAACATCGACGTCCGCCCCCTGTCGACGATGGCCCTGACCGGGCGGGCCGGGCGGTGGAGCTTGCGGGTGCAGGGGGTGTGACCTGTGACCGTGGGTGCGGCGGTCACGCTTCCCCTGGTCCCGCTCCAGGCCTCAACTCGGTTCGCTTGCGGGCCAGTACGGAACGCTCCGCCGCGTTCTCCGTGTGCGCCATCGCCGCCCCGTACTCCCGTGCCGCCTCCGCGTGTCGCCCGAGTCTGCGCAGCAGGTCCGCGCGGACCGCGTGGAAGACGTGGTATCCGGTCAGGTCGAGCGCGTCGACGAGGTCCAGGGCCGGTCGCGGGCCGCGGAGTTCGGCCACCGCCACCGCGCGGTTGAGGGCCGCGACCGGGTTCGGGGTCAGGGCGAGCAGCTGGTCGTAGAGCTGGACGATCTGGCCCCAGTCCGTGGCCGCCGTCGACGGGGCGTCGCTGTGCACGGCCTGGATCGCGGCCTGGATCTGGTACGGGCCCGGAGCGTTCCTGCGCAGGCAGCGGCGGACCAACTCCTGCCCCTCCGCGACCAGTTCACGGTCCCACCGCGTGCGGTCCTGCTCGGCGAGGAGGACGAGGGAGCCGTCGGCCGCCGTACGGGCCGGGCGGCGGGACTCGCCGAGCAGCATCAGCGCGAGCAGCCCGAGCGCCTCCGGCTCGTCCGGCATCAGCTCCACGAGCAGCCGCCCGAGCCGTACCGCCTCCGCCGTCAGGTCCTCGCGGACCGGGGCCTCGCCCGAGCCGGCGGTGTGGCCCTCGTTGTAGATCAGGTAGACCACGGCGAGCACCGCCCGCAGCCGGTCCGGAAGGTCCGCCTCCGACGGCACCCGATACGGAATGCGCGCGTCCCGGATCTTCCCCTTGGCGCGCACCAGGCGCTGCGCCATCGTCGGCTCCGGCACCAGGAAGGCGCGCGCGATCTCGGCCGTGGTGAGGCCGCCGATCAGACGCAGCGTGAGCGCGACGCGGGCGGCGGGGGAGAGGGCCGGGTGACAGCACGTGAAGATCAGGCGGAGCCGGTCGTCGCGCACGGGTCCCTCCTCGTCGTCCTCCGCGGGCTGATCGTCGCGGGCGTGCAGCAGGGCGGCCTGCGCGTACTTGTCGGCGCGGGCCGCCTCGCGGCGCAGCCGGTCCACGGCCCGGTTGCGGGCCGTCGTGATGATCCAGCCGACCGGACTCGGCGGCGCCCCCGCCGAGGGCCAGCGCCGCACCGCTTCCGCGAAGGCGTCCTGCACGGCCTCCTCGGCGATGTCCAGATCCCCGAACGTCCGCGTCAGCACGGCCACGGCCCGCCCGTACTCCTCCCGGAAGACCCGGGCGATGTGCTCTTGCGCGGGGCGGCCGGGGGTGTCGGGCGGACCGGGTGTGCCGGGGTTGTCGGCGAGACCGGGGCTGTCGGCGGGGCCGGGGGTGCCGGGGGCGTCGGCGGGACCAGGGCCTCCGCCTGCCGCCTCTGCCTCCCCGCCCCCGGCAGGCCCAGGCTCGCCCGGCCCTTCCGGTCCCCTCATCCGCAGGACCCGTACTGCAGTGGCCGTACCTCGATCGGCAGGGTGGTCGCGGCGGCGAGCTTGCGGCCCCACTCCAGGGCGGCGTCCAGGTCCTCGGCGCGGATCACGGTGAAGCCGCCGAGGTGCTCCTTGCCCTCCACGTACGGGCCGTCCGTGGCGAGGATCTCCTCGCCCTTGCCGCGCAGCACCGTCGCGGTGCTCGGCGGGTGCAGTCCGCCGGCGAACACCCAGGCGCCCGCCTCCCGCAGTTCGGCGTTGACGGCTTCCACGTTCCGCATGATCGGGTCGAGGACCTCGGGCGCGGGCGGTGCGCCGTCGGGCTGGTAGATGCTGAGCAGGTACTGCTGCATGGTGCTCACTCCTCGCTGAGAATCGTGGCGAGGGCCGCTCTCGTACGGGCCCTCTCAACCTCTATACGAACGAGCCCGGCCCGGATCGACACGTCGACACGTGGTCGGAAGGGCGAATTCACGCAGTCTTCGCCGACAGCGAAGAGGGCCCTGTCCGCAGGGCACCCGACACGAGATATCTTGATGTCGAGCAATTCCGACCGATGCAGTAGACGTGGAGCGGAGCACCCGGTGACTGACTCGACCATCATCTACACCCACACTGACGAGGCCCCGGCCCTGGCGACGCATTCGTTCCTGCCGGTGGTCCAGGCGTACGCCTCGACGGCCGGTGTCGCCGTGGAGACCCGCGACATCTCCCTCGCGGGCCGGATCATCTCCGGCTTCCCCGAGTACCTGGAGGAGGGCCAGCGCATCGACGACGCCCTCGCGGAGCTCGGCGAGCTGGCCAAGACCCCCGGCGCGAACATCATCAAGCTGCCCAACATCTCGGCCTCGATCCCGCAGCTGAAGGCCGCGATCGCCGAGCTGCAGGGCCAGGGCTACGCGCTCCCCGCCTACCCGGACGACCCGAAGACCGACGAGGAGCGGGACATCCGCGCCCGTTACGACAAGGTCAAGGGCTCCGCCGTCAACCCGGTCCTGCGCGAGGGCAACTCCGACCGCCGCGCCCCCGCCTCGGTGAAGAACTACGCCAAGGCCCACCCGCACCGCATGGGCGCCTGGACCCCCGAGTCCAAGACCAACGTCGCCACCATGGGTGAGAACGACTTCGCCTCCACCGAGAAGTCCGCCGTCATCGCCGAGGACGGCTCGCTCCGCATCGAGCTGGTCGCCGAGGACGGCACCACCACCGTGCTGCGCGAGTCCGTACCGGTCCTCAAGGACGAGGTCGTCGACGCCTCCGTGATGCGCGTCGCCGAGCTGCGCTCCTTCCTGGCCGAGCAGGTCGCCCGCGCCAAGGCCGAGGGCGTGCTGTTCTCCGTGCACCTCAAGGCCACGATGATGAAGGTCTCCGACCCGATCGTCTTCGGCCACGTCGTCCGCGCCTTCTTCCCGAAGACCTTCGAGCAGTACGGCGAGACCCTCGCCGCCGCCGGCCTGTCCCCGAACGACGGCCTCGGCACCATCCTCAAGGGCCTGGACGCCCTGCCGAACGGCGCCGAGATCAAGGCGTCCTTCGAGGCCGAGATCGCCGCGGGCCCCGAGCTCGCGATGGTCGACTCCGACAAGGGCATCACCAACCTGCACGTGCCGTCCGACGTCATCGTCGACGCCTCGATGCCGGCCATGATCCGCACCTCCGGCCACATGTGGGGCCCGGACGGCCAGGAGGCCGACACCCTCGCCGTCCTGCCGGACTCCAGCTACTCCGGCGTCTACCAGGTCGTCATCGACGACTGCCGCGCCAACGGCGCCTTCGACCCGTCGACCATGGGCTCCGTCCCGAACGTCGGCCTCATGGCGCAGAAGGCCGAGGAGTACGGCTCGCACGACAAGACCTTCGAGGTCCCCGCCGCGGGCACCGTCCGCCTCGTCGACACCGCGGGCAACGTCGTCCTGGAGCAGCCCGTCTCCGCCGGCGACATCTTCCGCGCCTGCCAGACCAAGGACGCCCCGATCCAGGACTGGGTCAAGCTCGCCGTCACCCGCGCCCGCGCCACCGGCGACCCGGCCGTGTTCTGGCTGGACGCGAACCGTGCGCACGACGCGGTCCTGATCGAGAAGGTCACCAAGTACCTGGCCGACCACGACACTTCGGGTCTGCAGATCGAGATCAAGTCCCCGGTCGAGGCCACCGCCTTCTCCCTGGAGCGCATCCGCCGCGGCGAGAACACCATCTCCGTCACCGGCAACGTGCTCCGCGACTACCTCACGGACCTGTTCCCGATCCTGGAGCTGGGCACCAGCGCCAAGATGCTCTCCGTGGTCCCGCTGATGAACGGCGGCGGCCTCTTCGAGACGGGCGCCGGCGGCTCCGCCCCGAAGCACGTCCAGCAGCTGGTCAAGGAGAACTACCTGCGCTGGGACAGCCTCGGCGAGTTCCTCGCGCTCGCGGTCTCCTTCGAGCACCTCGCGCAGAGCACGGGCAACGCCCGCGCGCAGATCCTGGCCGACACCCTGGACCGCGCCACGGCCACGTTCCTGAACGAGGACAAGTCCCCGGCCCGCAAGCTCGGCAGCATCGACAACCGCGGCAGCCACTTCTACCTGTCCCTGTACTGGGCGCAGGAGCTGGCCAAGCAGACCGAGGACGCCGCGCTCGCCGAGGCGTTCGCGCAGCTCGCCAAGACGCTCACCGAGCAGGAGCAGACGATCGTCGACGAGCTCCTCGCCGTGCAGGGCTCCCCGGCGGACATCGGCGGCTACTACCAGCCCGACGCGAAGAAGGCCTCGGCGGTCATGCGCCCCTCGGCCACCTTCAACCAGGCACTGGCCACGCTCGCCTGAGCATCCCGCCGCTGCAGTACGGGTATGCCCCGGCCGACTCGCTGTCGGCCGGGGCATACCCGTTTTCGCGTACGGTCACTTCGCTGAGGTGCCGGCGGCGGCGTGGTCAGGCGGAGAACCACGCGACGAGCGAGTTGCGGATGCCGAAGAGGCAGGCGAGGGCGTCGTAGGCGTTGCCGACGTTGAGCAGCCACAGGTCGATGGCGGCCTGCCACAACGAGTGCTCGTCATCGGGGCCCCAGAGGCGGGCACCCGGGCGGCACTCGATCGTCCCGCTCAGTTCGGTGGACATACGCAGAGCTTGCCTGCCGGAGCGCGGGGAGAGCACCCGAATTCAGCACCGCCGAACTGCCGTACCGCTATGCCTCGGTGGGGCCCGCGCGCCGGGCGCGGGCCCCGGCTCCCTTGACCGGGCTCAGAGGCCGAACTCCTGCGGGGAGACGTTGAGCGTCGCGCAGGCCTCGCGCAGGACCTGCTGCTCGGCCGGTGCGACATAGCCGTCCGCGCCCGCGACGACGAAGCCGGTCTGGACGACCGCACGGGCCTCGGTCGGCTTCTTCGCCGCCTTGGCGATCTCCTGCATCACCTCGGCCTTGCCCTGCTGGAAGTTGTACGTCAGCTGGTCGACGTGCTTGTTGAAGCGCTGCCGCAGCTGCTCCGGCGGGAAGTTCTGCAACACGTCGTTCTGCAGGATCAGGGACTCGATCTGCTGCCGCTCGGCCGGGTCCACCGATCCGTCGGCGGCCGCGACCAGGGCGCACATCGCCATGCTCGCGTCCCGGTACGCACCGCTCTTCAGCTCCGTCTTCAGGGACGTCAGCTGGGTCTTGAGCATTCCCACGAGCTGAGCCTTCGAGCCCCCGCCACTCGACCCCGACCCCGACCCGGACCCCGGCTGTCCGAACCCGTGCCCCGGCCCATGCCCCTGGCCGTGCCCGCCGGAGCCGCCGCGTGCCCCCTGCGCCTGCTGCTGCAGACCCTTGGCCTGGTCCTTGATCCGGTCCCACATCGCCATGCGTGCCACCTCGGCTAGCCGTTCATCGGTACGTGCGCTCACACGCAACACTTTGCCAACGCCTTACCTTTCCTTGAAGTTCCGCCCGGGGCAAAGACGTTGCGCATGTCCACCGTCTAGCCGAGCGCCCCGAGGTCTCCCTCCAGCGCCGTCCGGACGATCTGCGGCCGGTCCCACAGCGCCAGGATCTCGTTGGCGAGCGCCACCGTGGCCAGCACCTCCTGATTGCCGTGCACGACGATGCCGGCCGCCGACAGACTGCGCGGGACCGCCTCCGCGTCGAGCAGCACACGCCAGTCCTGCGGGGAGAGTTCCAGGTACTCCAGGCCCTTGAGCCCGGATATCTCCAACGGGTCGGCGAGCGTGCCCGGATACGCGACCAGGGTGCGCAGGCGGGGCAGCCCGAGCACCGGGGCGAGGCTCAGGGGCTCCGCCTCCCAGGCGCCGATGGACAGCACCTCCAGGCCGGGGTGGGCGGCGGCCTCGACGCCGGGCAGGCTCCGCCGGTTCACATGCGCCACCACCGGCGGCCCCTCGGGGCCCGGACCGCCGCCCGGCCCGCTCTCGCGGCCGAGGACCAGGTGGGTGAGCGAGTCGGCGACCAGCTCGGCACCGATGTTGAACTCGTGGCTGAGCAGCACGATCTGGCCGACGTGCCCGCGCGGGCCGGGCGTGAGGTCCACCGCGAGCCGGTCCCCGCCGCCGGTGTCGCCGAAGACGATCCAGCCCGGCGAGCCGACCAGGCCCTGCACCGCGTCGTCGTCGCGGGTGACGACCGCCTCCTTCGCCGCGAACCGCCAACTGGTGCTCCGCGTCGACGCGTTCGCGACATACACCTCGTCGGGCGGGAAGAGCTCGCAGCCGATCGCCATGTACGCGCGCTGTGCCGCCTCGTCGTCCTCGCCCCAGTCCTGCCACCGCCCGCGCGTCACGCCGTAGAGCGCCTTCAGCTCCTCGGGCAGCGGGAGGCCGAGCCGGTCCTGAGCCGCCGTGAGCTCCGCGTCCGTGGCGCCGACGGCACCCGGCGGCATCCGCTCACGGAGTGTCCGGGCGAGCAGCGCCGGGTCCGCGGAGGGCGCGGGCCCCAACCCCCGTACGGGCGCGGGCAGTCGGCGCCACGGCTCCGGAACCGCGCCCTCGACCAGCAGGAGCGCTCCCGGATGCGGATGGCCGATGGCCGGCTCGACGGCGGGGCTCGGCCCGAGCACCCGGACGGTGGCAGGCCCGGCCGCCGACAGCTCCGCCGTGAACGTGACGTCCTCGACTCCGGCACCCGCCAGCGCCTGCTGCACCACCGCGACCGCCGCAGCCTCGGCCCGCATGCCCACTCTGCGAGCGGCCCGGTCGGAGCGGGGGTGGAACTCACGCGTCGGCAGACTCCAACTGCTTCTGCCGATGCGCCCCGACGCCTGCAGGACCGGCCCGGCCTGCCTCGGCGTGCGCCGCTCCCACAGGTGGCGCAGCAGCGGCTCCCACGTCGAGAAGGCGTGCAGCGAGGGCGAGTTGGCGATCGGATCCGTCATGCCCCCGACCGTACGTGCCGCCACTGACAACGAGCCGGCAGGCCGCCCACGGCCCGGCATGCCCCGGTATCAGGCTCCAGGCGCCGACCCGGTCACGCCCCGGCCGCCCCCGCCCCGAACCACCGCTCCAGCGCCCCCGACAGCCCCTCCTGGTTCTCGCCCGCCCACGCCACGTGCCCGTCCGGCCGCAACAGCACGGCGGGGGCGGGCAGCTCCTCGCTGACGTCGACGACGTGGTCGACCCGGTTCTCCCAGCCCGCGGCCGAGAGGCGACCCGTCTGGTCGAGGAGGAGGCCGCGGCCGTCGTGCAGGAGTGCGTACAGGCGGCCGCGCTTCAGCTGGACGTCGCGCATGCGGCGGCCGAGGAGGTCGTGGCCGGTGCCGAAGTCGTAGCGCACGCCGACCGCGGTGATCAGCTCCGTCACGTACCGGTTGACCTCCTCGAAGTCCATCAGCTTCGAGAACAGGGCGCGCAGCGCGGTCGGGCCGGGCTCCGCGCCGAGCAGCGTCATCTGGGCGCGGGTGTGGTCGAGCACGGCGGCGGCCACCGGGTGCCGTTCGCTCTCATAGGTGTCGAGCAGCCCCTCCGGGGCCCAGCCGTTCACCTCCGCGGCCAGCTTCCAGCCGAGGTTGAACGCGTCCTGCACGCCGAGGTTGAGCCCCTGGCCGCCGGTCGGCGGGTGGATGTGGGCCGCGTCGCCCGCGAGCAGCACGCGCCCGGCGCGGTAGTGCTCGGCCTGCCGCGTGGCGTCGCCGAAGCGGGACAGCCAGCGCGGCGAGTGCACGCCGAAGTCGGTGCCCGCGAACGCCCGCAACTGCCGCTTGAAGTCGTCGAGGGTCGGCTCGGCGGCGCGGTCCTCGGCCACGCCGTCGGCGGGCACGATGACGCGGTACATGCCGTTCTCGCCGGGCTGCAGGCCGAACCGCAGCTGCGTCTTGTGGACCTCCGCGGTGGCGGCGGCGATCGTCTCCGGGTCCGCCGTCGCCGCCATCTCGCCGAGCAGCGTCTCCACCGTGGCGGGCTCGCCGGGGAAGCCGATGCCGAGCAGCTTGCGCACCGTGCTGCGGCCGCCGTCGCAGCCGACGAGATAGCGCGAGCGCAGCCGGGTGCCGTCCGCGAGCTCGACCTCCACACCGCCCGCGTCCGCGCCCCTGCCTTCTTCCGTGCCCCTGCCTGCTCCTGCGCCCCGGCTCTCGTCCGCGCCCCCGCCCTCGTACTGGCGAAGCCCCACCACCTCGCAGCCGCGTCGGATCTCCGCGCCCAGTTCGCGGGCCCGCTCGTCGAGGATCTTCTCGGTGAGGGGCTGCGGGATGGCGACGCCGTACGGGTGCGCCGTGTCCAGGCGCTCCGGCCACGGCTTCACGATGCCGCCGAAGAGCCCGCCGGCCGAGAACGTCTCGCTCACCGCGAGGAACCGGTCGAGCAGCCCCCGCTGGTCCATCACCTCGACGCTGCGCGTGTGCAGGCCCTGCCCCCGGGACTGCGGGGTCGGCTCGGCCAGCTTCTCCAGGACGACCACCTCCACGCCGTGCAGCCGCAGCTCGCTCGCGAGCATCAGACCGGTCGGGCCGCCGCCGGCCACCAGCACGTCGATCATTGAAACCCCCGTCGTTTTCGCAGGTCATGGCGTTGAGGCGACGATTGTGCGGCACCACGGGGGCCTTGCCGCAAGACCCCCTGTGCGCTATACGTTGAGAGTGGCAAGGAGAGGCGAGTCCCCTCCTTGCCTTTGTGTTTGCACGTGGCGGTGGCGGTCGGCGCCTCCTCACTCCTCGGCTGACTCCTCCGACGCCCGCGTACGGGGTACTGCTTCCGGGGCCCGGCGCTGGAGCTCCACCCGGTCGAGCAGCGCCCAGCCGTCGACCTCCACCGTCTGTCGGTCCCCACCGCACCGGAAGGCATGAACCCGTCGGGGACCAGCCGGCCGGGGCCCTCGCGGAAGGCGATGCGCAGCCGGCCGCTCCGGCCGGACAGGCGGATGTCCAGGACCTCGCAGCAGTCCTCGTAGCGGCCGTCCCCCAGCGCGGGCGGTGGCTGTGACCGACAGACCAGAAGAACGTTTCCCCGAGGCCGCCGGGCCGAGCACCGCGCTCAGCCACCGCGCTCAAGCACCGCACTCAGTCACAGCCCCGCTTCCCGCCCCCCCCGCAATCCCTTTGCATAAAACTTCGAAGCTACGTATAGTCATGCCATCACCGAGGAGGATCCGATGGCAGTACGTGCGGCAGTCGCAGGGGCGAGTGGATACGCGGGCGGGGAGCTGCTGCGTCTGCTGATCGGCCACCCGGAGGTGGAGATCGGCGCCCTCACCGGGCACTCCAACGCCGGACAGCGCCTCGGTGCGCTCCAGCCGCATCTGCTGCCGCTCGCCGACCGCCTCCTCGAGCCGACCACCGCCGAGGTGCTCTCCGGCCACGATGTCGTGTTTCTCGCGCTTCCGCACGGCCAGTCCGCCGCCGTCGCCGAGCAGCTCGGCCCGGACGTCCTGGTCGTCGACATGGGCGCCGATTTCCGGTTGCAGAACTCCGCGGACTGGGAGCGGTTCTACGGCTCCGAGCACGCCGGCACCTGGCCCTACGGACTGCCCGAGCTGCCCGGCGCCCGCGCCGCGCTCGACGGCACGAAGCGGATCGCCGTGCCCGGCTGCTACCCGACGGCCGTCTCGCTCGCTCTCGTCCCCGCGTACGCCGCGGGCCTGGTGGAGGACGAAGCGGTGATCGTCGCCGCGACCGGCACCTCCGGCGCGGGCAAGGCGCTCAAGCCGCACCTGCTCGGCTCCGAGGTCATGGGCTCCATGTCGCCGTACGGCGTGGGCGGCGGGCACCGGCACACGCCCGAGATGAGCCAGAACCTCAGCGCGGCCGCCGGGCGGAACGTCTCCGTGTCCTTCACGCCGACGCTCGCCCCGATGGCCCGCGGCATCCTCGCCACCTGCAGCGCCAAGGCCGCGCCCGGCGTGAGCGCGGACGCGGTCCGCGAGGCGTACGAGAAGGCGTACGCGGACGAGCCGTTCGTGCACGTGCTGCCCGAGGGGCAGTGGCCCGCGACCGCTTCCGTGTACGGCTCCAACGCCGTGCAGCTGCAGGTCGCGTACGACGAGAGCGCCGGCCGGGTCATCGTGATCAGCGCCATCGACAACCTGACCAAGGGCACCGCGGGCGGCGCGGTGCAGAGCATGAACATCGCCCTCGGACTCGACGAGAGCACCGGACTTTCCACGATCGGAGTCGCACCGTGAGCGTCACGGCAGCAAAGGGATTCACGGCCGCGGGCATCGCCGCCGGAATCAAGGAGAACGGGAACCCCGACCTGGCCCTCGTGGTCAACAACGGGCCCCGACTGGCCGCCGCGGGCGTCTTCACCTCCAACCGCGTGAAGGCCGCGCCCGTCCTGTGGTCCGAGCAGGTCGTCAAGGGCGGCCAGGTCCAGGCCGTCGTCCTCAACTCCGGTGGCGCCAACGCCTGTACGGGCCCGAAGGGCTTCCAGGACACGCACGCCACCGCCGAGAAGGTCGCCGAGGTCCTGAACCTCAACGCGGGCGAAGTGGCCGTCGCGTCCACCGGGCTCATCGGCGTGACGCTGCCGATGGACAAGCTGCTTCCCGGCGTGGAGAGCGCCGCCGCCCAGCTCTCCGAGCACGGCGGCGAGAAGGCCGCCATCGCCATCAAGACCACCGACACCGTGCACAAGACCGCGGTCGTCGCGAGCGAGGCCGGCTGGACCGTCGGCGGCATGGCGAAGGGCGCGGGCATGCTCGCCCCCGGCCTCGCCACCATGCTCGTCGTGCTCACCACCGACGCCGACGTGGCCGCCGCCGACCTGGACGAGGCGCTGCGCTCCGCGACCCGTACGACCTTCGACCGGGTCGACTCCGACGGCTGCATGTCGACCAACGACACCGTGCTCCTGCTCGCCTCCGGTGCCTCCGAAGTCGCCCCGGACCAGGGCGAGTTCGCCGAGGCCGTGCGCGCCGTCTGCGCCGACCTCGCGCGGCAGCTGATCGGCGACGCCGAGGGCGCGAGCAAGGACATCCGCATCGAGGTGGTCAACGCGGCGAGCGAGGACGACGCCGTCGAGGTGGGCCGCTCCATCGCCCGCAACAACCTCCTCAAGTGCGCCATCCATGGCGAGGACCCCAACTGGGGCCGGGTGCTCTCCGCCATCGGCACCACCTCCGCCGCCTTCGACCCGAACCAGCTGAACGTCGCCATCAACGGCGTCTGGGTCTGCAAGAACGGCTCCGTCGGCGAGGACCGCGACAAGGTCGACATGCGCTACCGCGAGGTCGCGATCACCGCCGACCTGGCCGCGGGCAGCGCCGAGCCGGTGGTGATCTGGGCCAACGACCTGACCGCCGAGTACGTGCACGAGAACAGCGCCTACTCCTCCTGACACCTACTCCTGCTGACGTCCACTTCTCCTGACGCCCATTCCTCCTGACCTCCGGGGACGCAGAAGCCGATGAGCACCCGTAAACACACCGCACTGCCGAAGGCGCAGATCCTCGTCGAGGCGCTGCCCTGGCTGACTCGGCACCACGGCAAGACCGTCGTCATCAAGTTCGGCGGAAACGCCATGGTCGACGAGGAGTTGAAGGCCGCCTTCGCGCAGGACGTGGTGTTCCTGCACCACGCCGGGCTCAAGCCGGTCGTGGTGCACGGCGGCGGCCCGCAGATCAGCAAGGCCCTCGACCGGCACGGCATCGTCAGCGAGTTCAAGGCCGGCCTGCGCGTCACCACCGAGGACGCCATGGACGTCGTACGCATGGTGCTCGCCGGGCAGGTGCAGCGCGAGCTGGTCGGGCTGCTCAACCAGCACGGCCCGCTCGCCGTCGGCCTCACCGGCGAGGACGCGCACACCATCACCGCGACCAAGCACCAGCCGCGCATCGAGGGCGAGTTGGTGGACATCGGCCGGGTCGGCGAGATCACCGAGATCGACACCGGGGCCATCGAGGCGCTGCTCGCGGACGGCCGCATCCCGGTCGTCTCCTCCATCGCGCGTTCCGCGGACGACCACCACGTCTACAACGTCAACGCCGACACCGCGGCCGCCGCACTCGCCGCCGCGCTGAACGCCGAGACCCTGATGGTCCTCACCGACGTCGAGGGCCTCTACGAGGACTGGCCCAACAGCGACGAGGTGATCAGCCGCCTCTCCGCCGCCCAACTGGAGAAGCTGCTCCCGGAGTTGAGCTCCGGCATGGTGCCGAAGATGGAGGGCTGCCTGCACGCGGTGCGCAACGGCGTGCACACGGCCCGCGTGATCGACGGGAGGGTCCAGCACGCGATCCTCCTGGAGATCTTCACGGATGAAGGAATCGGCACGATGGTCGTGCCCGACGAGCCCGAAGGGGGAGCGCAGTGACCGGCGGCAGCAACCAGGAGTACGTCCAGCGCTGGCAGGGCGCCCTGATGGACAACTACGGCACCCCGCGGATGCCGCTGGTGCGCGGCGAGGGCCTGAAGGTCTGGGACGCCGACGGCAACGAGTACGTCGACTTCGTCGGCGGCATCGCCGTCAACGCCCTCGGGCACGCGCACCCCGCCGTGGTCCGCGCGGTCAGCGACCAGGTCGCGACGCTCGGCCAGATCTCCAACTTCTTCATCGCCGAGCCGACCGTCGCCCTCGCCGAGAAGCTGCTCCAGCACTTCGGGCGCGCGGGCCGGGTCCTGTTCTGCAACTCGGGCGCCGAGGCCATCGAGGCGGCCTTCAAGATCGGCCGCCTGACCGGGCGTTCGCACATGGTGGCCACCGAGGGCGGCTTCCACGGCCGCACCATGGGCGCGCTCGCGCTCACCGGCCAGCCGGCCAAGCAGAAGCCGTTCGCCCCGCTGCCCGGCGACGTCACGCACGTCCCGTACGGCGACGTCGAGGCGCTGCGGGCGGCCGTCACCGAGGAGACCGCGCTCGTCGTGATCGAGCCCATCCAGGGCGAGAACGGCGTCGTCGTGCCCCCGGCCGGCTATCTGAAGGCGGCCCGCGAGATCACCTCCGCGACCGGCACCCTGCTCGTCCTCGACGAGGTGCAGACCGGTATCGGCAGGACCGGCCACTGGTTCGAGCACCAGGCCCACGAGGGCGTGCAGCCCGACATCGTGACGCTCGCCAAGGGCCTCGGTGGCGGCCTGCCCATCGGTGCGACCGTCGCGTTCGGCGCCGCGGCCGAGCTGCTCAAGCCCGGCCACCACGGCACGACGTTCGGCGGCAACCCGGTGTCGTGTGCGGCCGGAGTCGCCGTACTCGACACCATCGCGGCCGACGGACTGCTCGACAACGTCAAGCGGCAGGGGGAGCGGCTGCGGGACGGGATCGAGGGTCTCGGTCATGGACTTGTCAGCCATGTCCGGGGTGCGGGACTGCTCCTGGGTATCGTGCTCACCGAGCCGCTCGCACCCCAGGTGCAGCAGGCCGCCCAGGACTCCGGTTACCTGGTGAACGCCCCCGCGCCCGACGTGGTCCGCCTGATGCCCGCGCTGACCCTCACGGACGCCGAGACGGACGCGTTCCTCCAGGCCCTGCCCGGCATCCTCGACGAGGCGGCGGGCGCGGCCGACGGGGACGGACGATCCGGAGAATGAGACGACGATGAGCCTGCGCGACAACGAGCCCGGTCAGGACCAGGGCGGACCCGCGGTACCGCAGACCCGCACCGCACGGCACCGCCGGATCGTGGACATCCTCAACCGTCAACCGGTGCGCTCCCAGAGCCAGTTGGCGAAGCTGCTCGCGGACGACGGACTGTCTGTCACGCAGGCCACGCTCTCCCGCGACCTCGACGAGCTCAACGCCGTCAAGATCCGCAACAACGAGGGCGACCTGATCTACGCGGTGCCCAGCGAGGGTGGCTTCCGCACCCCGCGCGCCCCGCTCGGGGAGTCCGCGAAGGAGGAGCGGATGCGCCGCCTCTCCGGGGAGCTGCTGATCTCCGCGGAGGCCTCGGCCAACCTCGTCGTGCTCCGCACCCCGCCGGGGGCCGCGCAGTTCCTCGCCTCGGCGATCGACCAGGCCGAACTGCAGGACATCCTCGGCACGATCGCGGGCGACGACACGCTCATGCTGATCAGCCGCGAACCCGACGGCGGCCAGGCCCTCGCGGACCACTTGCTGTCGCTCGCGCAGAACGCCCGCTGAAGCAGCGGCAGTTGCGGTAGTACGGAGAAGGCCCCCGGCAGTGCGCCGGGGGCCTTCGTCATACGTACACGGCTCAGGCCTGGCGCGAGCGGCGGGCCATCCAGGCGGCGACCACGGCCCCGGACACGTTGTGCCAGACCGAGAAGACCGCGGCCGGCAGCGCCGCGAGCGGGCTGAAGTGCGCCGTGGCGAGGGACGCGGCGAGGCCGGAGTTCTGCAGGCCCACCTCGAAGGCGAGCGCGCGGCTCGCGGGCTGCCCGAGCCGTGCGGCCTTGCCGACCGCGTAACCGAGCGTCAGACCAAGGCCGTTGTGCAGCACGACGGCGAGGAGGACCACGGCGGCGGCCGACTTGATGGCGGTGGCGCTGCCCGCCACGACCACGGCGACGATCACCGAGATGGTCACCGCGGACAGCCATGGCAGCGCGCCGAGGACCCGGTCCACGTACCGGCCCGCGAGGAGGCGCAGGGCGAGGCCCGCGAGGACCGGGAGCAGCACCGTCTTGAGGATGTCGGTGGTCATGGTGGCCGCGTCGATGGGCAGGAACGCGCCCGCGAGCAGCAGCGTCAACGCCGGGGTGAGCAGCGGGGAGAGCAGGGTCGAGATGCTGGTGACGGAGACCGAGAGCGCCACGTCGCCGCGCGCCAGGTACGTCACGACGTTGGACGAGGTGCCGCCGGGCGCGCAGCCCACGAGGATGACGCCGGCGGCGAGTTGGGGCGGCAGCGAGAGCGCCTGCGCGATCAGCCAGCCGAGGCTCGGCATCACGATGTACTGGGCGGCGAGCCCGAGCAGCACCACCCACGGCCGCTTCGCCACGCCCTTGAAGTCCACAGGGGTCATCGTCAGGCCCATGCAGAACATGACGATGCCGAGCAGGTACGGCACCGACGCCTTCCAGTCCGTGAAGGTCCCGGGGGTCAGCAGGCCGAGCGCGCCGGCGGCGAGCACGAGCACGGGGAAGACGGTGACGGCGCGGCGGGCCGTCCGGTCCTCCGACGCGGTCGTGCTGGGGGTCGTCTGTTCGGTTTCCACGCGAGGATGCAACGCGCTGCCGCCCGGACCCCGCAATCCCGTCTCGATATGTGGTCGCTACACCGGTCTTGGCGGGAGGGCTGGGCGTCGGTCGGGGATCAGACGCTCGGCGGCAGCGGGAGCGGCACCCCGGGCAGGCCGTCGATGCTCTTCGCGATGTCCCGCTTCGCGAAGTACGCGCTCAGCGAGTCGTCGTCCTCGCGCGCGAACCGCCGGCCGTGCAGATCGCGGTCCTCGTCGTACGTCATGTACGGCACCGCGTATCCGCAGCTGTCGCGGACGAGTTCGGCGGTGACCACGATGATCGCGCGCAGTCCGTGCAGGCTCGGGTCGATGTCGGGGAAGCGGGCGAGGAGCTCCGGGAAGCGGGGGTCGTCGCGGAAGACGGGCTCGCCGCTGCCGTGCACGCGGACGATGTTGGGGGGACCCTGGAAGGCGCACCACATCAGGGTGATGCGGCCGTTCTCCCGCAGATGCGCGACGGTCTCGGCGTTGCTCCCGGCGAAGTCCAGGTAGGCGACGCGGTGTTCGTCGAGGACCACGAAGGAACCGGTGAGGCCCTTGGGGGAGAGGTTGACCGTGCCGTTCTCGTCGAGCGGGGCGGTGGCGGTGAAGAACATCTGCTGCGCCTCGATGAACTCGCGCAGGCGGCCGTCTATGCGTTCGTAGCTCTTTCCCATGCCGGGATTATCGATCAAGGATCCTTCGCCTGTCTAACTACTTTCGGGTTGCGAGGCGGCGGATCGGGGGTGGGGGTGGCGACAGATTGACGAATCATGCAGACCACTGCATACTCATGCATACGCATCCTGCCGCAGAGCAGTAGCGTGAGCCGCCCATTCACCCACCCCCGAGGAGCAGAGCAGTGAGCAGCAACAGCGGTGACGTACGGCTGTGGGGCGGTCGTTTCGCCGACGGGCCCGCCGAGGCCCTCGCGAAACTCTCCGCTTCCGTCCACTTCGACTGGCGCCTCGCCCCGTACGACATCGCGGGCTCCCGGGCGCACGCGCGCGTGCTCCACAAGGCGGGCCTGCTCACGGCCGACGAGCTGGAGCGCATGATCGCCGGGCTCGACCGGCTCGAACAGGACGTCGCGAGCGGCGAGTTCACCGGCACCATCGCCGACGAGGACGTGCACACCGCCCTGGAGCGGGGCCTCCTGGAGCGGCTCGGCCCGGACCTGGGCGGCAAGCTGCGCGCCGGCCGGTCCCGCAACGACCAGGTCGCCACGCTCTTCCGGATGTACCTGCGGGACCACGCCCGGATCATCGGCGGTCTGATCGCCGAGCTGCAGGGGGCCCTGGTCGGCCTGGCCGAGGCCCACCCGGACGTCGCCATGCCGGGTCGTACGCACCTTCAGCACGCCCAGCCGGTGCTCTTCGCCCACCACGTCCTCGCGCACGTGCAGTCCCTGTCCCGGGATGCCGAGCGGCTGCGCCAGTGGGACGACCGCACGGCCGTATCGCCTTACGGGTCCGGCGCGTTGGCCGGCTCCTCGCTCGGCCTCGACCCGGAGGCCGTCGCGCAGGACCTGGGCTTCGAGCACGGCAGCGCGGGCAACTCCATCGACGGCACGGCCTCGCGCGACTTCGTCGCCGAGTTCGCCTTCATCACCGCGATGATCGGCGTGAACCTCTCCCGGATCGCCGAGGAGATCATCATCTGGAACACGAAGGAGTTCTCCTTCGTCACCCTCCACGACGCCTTCTCCACCGGCTCGTCGATCATGCCGCAGAAGAAGAACCCGGACATCGCGGAGCTGGCGCGCGGCAAGTCCGGCCGCCTCATCGGCAACCTGACCGGTCTGATGGCGACGCTCAAGGCGCTGCCGCTCGCGTACAACCGCGACCTGCAGGAGGACAAGGAGCCGGTCTTCGACTCCTGCGACCAGCTGGAGGTCCTGCTCCCGGCGTTCACCGGCATGATGGCCACGCTCACGGTCAACCGGGAGCGCATGGCGGAGCTCGCCCCGGCCGGCTTCTCGCTCGCCACCGACATCGCCGAGTGGCTGGTCAAGCAGGGCGTGCCGTTCCGCGTCGCGCACGAGGTCGCGGGCGAGTGCGTCAAGGTCGCCGAGGCCGAGGGCAAGGAGCTCGACGAGCTCACCGACGAGCAGTTCGTGAAGATCTCCGAGCACCTCACCCCCGAGGTGCGCACGGTCCTGAACGTGCCGGGCGCCCTCGCCTCGCGCAGCGGCCGCGGCGGCACGGCCCCCTCGGCGGTCGCCGTCCAGCTCGCCGAGGTCAAGGCCGACCTGGCGGTCCAGCAGGCCTGGGCCACCGCCAAGCAGTAACGGCCGGGGCCCTCCCCGTACAACCGCATACCGCAGCAGTGCCTACAGCGCCGCCGCCCAGTCAGCGAGCGCGTCGAAGTCCGCCCGGACCAGCCCGGTCCCGGGGTCGACGTGCAGCAACAGGGCGGCGGCGAGGTGGTTCTCGCGCACGTACGCGCGGTCGTGCGCCGTGATGTCGTCGTCGACCCAGGCGAACGGGCCGCCCGCGGCATACTCCAGGACGTACTGGGTCTTCCAGAAGGTGTCGCCCGGCGCTCCTTCCTGCATCGCGGGGCAGTCGATGAACGGCAGCTCGGGCAGGCCGAGTTCAGGCCCGATCAGCCCGTTCGCCTCGCCCTTCCCCGTCGTCGCCCACGCCAACTCGAACCGCTCGGCCAGGATGAGCAACTCGCCGCCGTGCTCGGGGCTCAGCGGGAGGTCGACGTCGATGAGCAGTAAGGGTCTCGTCACGCCTCCAAGCTTCCCTGCTCCCAGCCGGCGAGGCACTCATTTATCGCGTGAGACATTCGTGTCTCATTAGAGGTATGGTCGTCTCATGTCAGTCGACCGCACCCAGGTGCTCCGTACCGCCGCCGCCCTGCTCACGCGGAAGTCGACGGCGACCATGGACGAGGTCGCCCGCGCCGCCGGCATCGGCCGCGCCACCCTGCACCGGCACTTCGCCGGGCGGGAAGCGCTGGTCAGGGCGCTGGAGGAGATGTGCCTCCAGGAGCTGGACGCCGCCCTCGACACGGCGGCCCTGGAGGACGGGCCCGCCGACGAAGCCGTCCGACGGCTCATCGCCGCCGTGGAGCCCGCCGCCCCGCTGCTCGCCTTCCTCGTCAGCGAGAACCAGCTCTTCGAGGGCGACGAGCAGAACGAGGGCTGGTCCCGGAGCGACGCCCGCATCTCGCGCCTCTTCCGGCGCGGCCAGGAGCAGGGTGTCTTCCGGATCGACCTGACCCCGTCCTGGCTCACCGAGGCGCTCTACGGGCTCGTGGGCGCGGGCGCCTGGGCCGTCCAGGACGGACGGGTCGCGGCCAAGGACTTCCAGTACATGATCGTCGAGTTGCTGCTCGGCGGCGCCAGGCGGAGCGTGGAGCGATGACCAGCACAGCGCAGCAGGTGACGCGGGAACACGAGGAGCGGCACCCGGGGCGCTGGCTCGCCCTCGCCGTGCTCGTCCTCGCCGTTCTGCTCGTGGCGGTGGACGCGACCGTGCTCGGCCTCGCGACCCCGTTCCTCAGCGAGGACCTCAAGCCGTCCGGCACCCAACTGCTCTGGATCGGCGACGTCTACTCGTTCGTGATCGCCGGACTGCTCGTCTCCATGGGCAGCCTCGGCGACCGCATCGGCCGCAAGAAGCTGCTGCTCACGGGCGCCGTCGCGTTCGGCGCGGTCTCGGTCCTCAACGCGTACGCCGGCACGCCCGAGTTGATGATCCTGGCCCGCGCGCTGCTCGGTGTCGCGGGCGCGACGCTGATGCCGTCGACGCTGGCGCTGATCCGGAACATCTTCCACGACCCGAAGGAGCGCAGCGTCGCCGTCGGCATCTGGGGCGCCGCGGCCTCGGCCGGCGCGGCGGTCGGCCCGCTCGTCGGCGGCGCCCTGCTCAACCACTTCTGGTGGGGCTCGGTCTTCCTGATCAACCTGCCGGTGATGGCGGTCCTGGTGCTCGTCGGCGTCAAGCTGCTCCCCGAGTCGCGCGACCCGAACCCGGGCCCGTGGGACCTGCTCAGCGTCGCGCTCTCCCTGGTGGGCATGGTCGCGGTGGTGTACGCCGTGAAGGAGGCGGCCGTGCACGGATTCCGCTGGGACATCGCGGTCGCCGCGCTGGTGGGCGTCGTCGGCCTGATCTGGTTCGCCAGGCGGCAGTTGACCCTTCAGTCGCCGCTGCTCGACATGCGGCTCTTCCAGCACCGGGGCTTCTCCGGCGCGGTCCTCGCCGACCTGCTGACCATCCTGGGCCTGGCAGGCCTGGTCTTCTTCCTCTCGCAGTTCCTGCAACTGGTGCAGATGCGCTCGCCGTTGGGCGCAGGCCTCATCGAACTGCCCGCAGCCCTGGGCGCGGTGGGCACCGGGCTCGTCGCAGGCGTCGTGGCCCGGCGGACCTCGGTGCGGATCGCCGTGTCGGGCGGCCTCGCCGCGGTCGGCCTCGCGCTCGCCGCGTGCACGGCGCTCGACGCGGACACCTCGGTGGTCCTGATGTGCGTCGCGCTGCTCCTCGGCGGCGCGGGCGCGGGCCTCGCCTTCACGGTGACCGCCGACGTCATCCTCTCCAGCGTCCCCAAGGAACAGGCAGGCGCGGCATCGGCGGTCTCCGAGACGGCGTACGAACTGGGCTCGGCCCTCGGCATCGCCCTGCTCGGCTCGGTCGTCACCGGCATCTACCGCGGCTTCACGGTCCCCGACGGCGTGCCCGCGGATGCGGTCACCGCGGCGCAGGACTCACTCGGCGGTGCGGTCGAGGCGGTGCGCCAACTGCCCGCGGAACAGGGCGCGCAGCTGCTGCAGTCGGCTCAGGCGTCCTTCACACACGGCTTCGAGACGGCGGCGGGCGTCGCGGCGGCGGTGCTTTTCGGTACGGCGGTGGCGGCGTGGTTCATGCTGAAGGGGCAGCGGCTCGAGAACTAGCCACTGCCCCGGCCCCGGAGGTCAGGCCGCCTTCGCCTTCGTGGCGTACATGTCCACGTACTCCTGGCCCGACAGGGCCATGACCTCGGCCATCACGGAATCCGTCACCGCGCGGAGCACATAGCGGTCGCGGTCCATGCCGTCGTAGCGGGAGAACTCCATCGGCTCGCCGAAGCGGACCGTGACCCGGCCCGGACGCGGCAAGCCCGCGCCGCCCGGCTGCAGCTTGTCCGTGCCGATCATCGCGAACGGCACCACCGGGGCGCCGGTCATCAGGGTCAGGCGGGCGATGCCGGTGCGGCCCCGGTAGAGGCGGCCGTCGGGGGAGCGGGTGCCCTCCGGGTAGATGCCGAAGATGTTGCCCTCGTCCAGGACGCGGCGGCCGGTCATCAGGGCGGCGACACCGCCCCGGCCGCCGTCCCGGTCCACCGGGATCATGCCGGTGCCGGTGAAGAACCACGCCATCAGGCGGCCCTTGAGGCTCTTGCCCGTGACGTACTCGTCCTTGCCGATGAAGAACACCTGCCGGTCGCACACCAGCGGCAGGATCATCGAGTCGATGAACGTCAGGTGGTTGCCCGCGAGGATCACCGGGCCGTCGCCCGGAATGTTCTCCGCGCCCTCGACCTGTGGGCGGAACATCAGGCGCATGACCGGTCCGAGCACTGCCTTGATGAACGCGAAGCGGGACAACGGTTCCTCCGGTGTCGAGGGTTCGCCAGGGCCGACGTCAGACCTGGCGGGGGTCTGTCAAGAGTCTGTCAAGGGGGGAGTGTGCAGGTGAGGACGATACTCGCGGACACGTCCGGATTGCACACCGGGGTTCACCGACTGGATACACAGTGTTGATCCTTGTTGGCGCTCCGTTGGTGCTTCCTTGGCTCCAAGGGCTCCCTTCCGTCATCTGACGGGCCCTAACATTCGGCCGTCAGTCCGAAGGTGCGTGCACACGACGAGCGCGAGGAGCGCATATGAGCCACGGCAAGCAGGACCGGCAGGCGCGGCGGGGGCGGCAGGACGAGGCGGAACGGCAGCAGGGCACGGGCCCCGGCCGCCGTTCCCTGCTCGGCGCGGCGGTCCTCGGCGCGGGCGGAGCGGCCATAGGCCTGTCCGGCACGGCGAGAGCCGACACCCGTACGAGCGGATCGACCGGATCGAGCGGATCAAGCGGATCGGGCGGCTCCGGGATCGCCTCGCTGCCGGTCCCGACGGTCGTCGCGCACCGCGGCGCCAGCGGCTACCGGCCCGAGCACACCCTCGGCTCGTACCAACTCGCGCTCGACATGGGCGCGCACGTCGTCGAGCAGGACGTGGTGCCCACCAAGGACGGCCATCTCGTATGCCGTCACGAGAACGACATCACCGGGACTACCGACGTCGCGAACCACCCCGAGTTCGCCGACCGCAAGACCACCAAGTCCGTCGACGGCGCCTCCCTCACCGGCTGGTTCACCGAGGACTTCACGCTCGCCGAGCTGAAGACGCTGCGCGCCAAGGAGCGCATCCCGAAGAACCGCGAGGAGAACTCCCTCTACGACGGCCGCTGGGAGGTCCCCACCCTCGAAGAGGTGCTGCGCTGGGCCGAGTCGGAGGGGCGCAAGCGCGGCCGCCCGGTCTGGCTGCACATCGAGACCAAGCACCCCACCTACTTCCGCAAGCTGGGTCTGGGCCTCGAGGAGCCGCTCGCGAAGCTGCTCCGCAAGTACGGGCGGCACGAGAAGAACTCCCCGAACTTCCTGCAGTCCTTCGAGCCCAGCAGCATCGAGCGGCTGAGCAAGCTGGTGGAGGCGCCGCGCGTGGTGCTCCTCTCCAGCGCGTCCAGCCGCCCCTGGGACTTCGTCGAGGCGGGCGACCCGCGTACCGTCGCCGACCTGATCAAGCCCGAGGGCCTGAAGTGGATCGCCTCGTACGCGCAGGGCATCGGCCCCACGCTCGACCTGGTCATCCCGCGCGACACGGAGGGCCGCCTCACCGAGCCGACGACCCTGGTCCGCGACGCCCACGCCGAGGACCTGGTCCTGCACCCGTACACGATGCGCAACGAGAACACCTTCCTGCCGCTGGACTTCCGCAAGGGCACGGATCCCAACGCGTACGGCAACGCCTTCGGCGCGTTCAAGGCGTACTTCGCGACCGGCATCGACGGCATCTTCTCCGACAACCCGGACACGGCCCTGCTCGCGGCGGCGGACTTCGTCAACGGCTAGGCGGACCAGGCCCGTTGAGGGTGAGCGCGCACCGCCCCGGCAACCCGCGGCCGGGGCGGCGGCGTCGCCAGGGGCATGGTGCGCAACCCAGTGGAACACCTCGTGACAGCCCTGCGGCCGTTGCTCGTCGCGGAGGCCGCGGCCATCGGCCCGGGGCTCGGGATCGACCCCGCAGATCTCGAACAGGCCGTGTGGTTACGCCTGTTGGAGCGGGTCGACCGACTCGGTCCGCCGCCCGACCCCGAGCGCTGGCTGCGGGCGAGCCTCGACGCGGAGGCCCGTCGGGCAGCCGGGGCCGAGGCGCGGGAGCGGGCGTACAGGGGCGAGGCGGTCGCCGCGGAGAGCCGACCGGAGCACGAACTGCTGCTGACCGAGCACCGCAGGCTCGTCCAGGACGCCGTGCGCCGGCTGCCCCGCAGCTGCGTCCGCCTGGTCACCGCCTTCCTCTCCCCGAGGGACCCCACGTACCGGGAAGTCGCCCGGTGGCTGGGCATCGCGCAGGGCAGCGTCGGCCCGGAGCGCGCCCGCTGCCTGGAGTGCCTGCGCCGCCTCCTCACGGCGGAGGACTTCGCCGTCCGCCGCGCACCCTAGGCCCTGTCTTCAATCTCCCGCCTGCCCCGCGACGCCCGGCACGCACGCTCGCCGTGTTGCGGAAATGCCCTAGTAGCTCCGCTACGAGACCATTCCCGCGCCTTGCGATCGCACGTACCGGACGCCGCGGGGCCCGCCCTCCGGGCGGGCGACGGGAGATTGAAGACAGGGCCTAGCTCGGGAGGCGGTACGTAGCCGGAGGCGCCCGGCGGTTGCGTTTGTCGGTGTCGAGGGGGCTCGGCTACCGGGAAATCGCAGGGGAGTTGGGTATCTCACAAGGCAGTTTGAGGTCGGAGCGTTCCCGTCGCCTGGGATGCCTGCGCAGAATGCTCGCGGCGGAGGTTGCGGCACCCGGACCGTGGGGAAAGGTGTGCACAAAGCAACCGGCGGACAGGTGAGCGGGAGGCGTGCGCACATGGGCATGAGCGTGACCATCTCGGCGGCGGAGACAGCTGACGCCGAGCAGATTCTGAAATTGCAGTACCTCTGTTACCAGAGCGAGGCGGAGCTCTACGGCGACTACTCCATCGAGCCGCTCACCCAGACGCTCGACTCGCTGCGGGCCGAACTCGACGCGGGCTGCGTCCTCGTGGCCCGGCTCGGCGCGGAGGTCGTCGCCTCGGTCCGCGGCGGCGTCGACGCCGACGGCACGGCCCGGATCGACAAGCTGATCGTGCACCCGCGGATGCAGCGCCACGGCCTCGGCGGCCGGCTGCTGCTCGCCATCGAGGAGCGGCTCGCGGTCGCGGGCGCCGTCAAGAGCTTCCAGCTGTTCAGCGGCCACCGCAGCGAGAACCAGATGCAGCTCTACCGCAAGCACGGCTACGCCCCCGTCGGCACCCGGCAGGTCAACGACCGCCTCACCCTGGTGACCCTCGCCAAGGACGCCACCGACCCGGCCGCGTACGCCACGAGCGCCTGACGCCCGCGGAACGCCTGAGCTGTCGGGGCCCCGCGCCTTCGGCGGCTCAGGCCGCGGCCTTCGCCTCCGTACGGGACCGGCGCAGCCAGAACAGGGCCGTCACCGGCAGCAGCACCGGGATGAACAGATAGCCCATCCCGAAGTCCGACCACACCGTGGCGTCCGGGAAAGCCGAGGTGTCGACAAGCGTCCAGGCCCCCACGACGAGCACCCCCACCAGCTCCGCCGCACAGCACGCGAGCGCCGCCCGCCGGGCCGTCTCGCCGCCGCGCACCAGCGTGTACGTGATGAACGCGTAGACGAGCGCCGCGAGCAGCGACAGGGAGTACGCGAGCGGGGCCCGGTCGAACTCCGTGGACATCTGGTAGACCGAGCGCGACAGCGCGCCCACCACCATCACCCCGTACAGCCAGACGAGCAGCAGCCCCGGGCCCTTGATCAGCCGTGTGCGTTCGCCGGCCATCTCAGCCACCCCAGATGTCGTAGAGCCGTACCTGAAGCACCGCGAGGACCACGCCGGCCGCCGCCACCGTGATGGAGCCCCAGCGGGTGCGCTCGGCGAGCGAGAGGAAACCCGCCGCCGGGATGCACGCGGCCGAGCCGAGCAGATAGGCCACGAAGATCACCGTGCCCTGCTCCGGCTCCTCACCGCGCGCCAACTGCACGACGCCCACGACGAGTTGGACCACGGCGAGCAGGGTCACCACGGCCATGCCGATGAAGTGCCAGTCCTTGGTGGGCTGGTCGCGAAAGGCCGCGAAACCGCACCATGCGGCGAGCAGGAGGGCGGCCACGGCGGTCGCGACCGTCAGGGCGATGAGCATGCGGAGACCCTAATACGGGGCGAAAGTCCCGCCGCGCGTGGGTCGGGAGTGCCCCTGTGGGGGCGCGGGGAACTGCGCGGGCAACCACGACGGCGCGGAAGCCGAAGGACAACCCTCGGGGCCGGAGGCCGGAGGCCGGAGGCCGGAGGCCGGGGGCGAGGGGGTGCGGACGAACCCCCTCCGCTTAGAGTCGGCCGCATGAAGATCCAAGCCGAGGCCCTCCTCTTCGACAACGACGGAACGCTGATCTCCTCCATGGAGTCGGTCCACCGCTGCTGGCGCCGCTGGGCCGAGGAGTACGGGATCGCCGCCGACGTCTTCGAGCGGGTCGAGCTGCACGGCCGCCCCGCCGTCGAGATCATCGCCGAACTGCTGCCCGCGGAGCGGATCCCCGGCGCCCTGAAGCGGATCGAGCAGCTGGAGGTGGAGGACGTCGCGGGCGGCGTGGTCCTGCTGCCCGGCGCCAAGGAGCTGCTCGCCGCACTGCCCCGCGACCGCTGGGCCGTCGTCACCTCCGCCACCCGCCCCCTCGCCGAGGCCCGCCTGCACGAGGTCGGCGTCGACTTCCCCGCGATGGTCGCCGCCGACGACATCACCCGCGGCAAGCCCGACCCCGAGCCCTTCCTGCTGGCCGCCGCGAAACTGGGCGTCGACCCGGCCCGCTGTGTCGTCTTCGAGGACGCGCCCGCGGGACTGCGGTCGGGCCGCGCGGCCGGCATGACGACCGTGGCGTTGACCACAACCCACACCGCGGCGGAACTCTCCGCGGACGCCGTGGTGGCCGACCTCACGGCGGTGTCCGCGCAGGCCATCGACGGTGGCGTGGAGATCGTCACCGCCGACTGAACCTGCTCGGAGCCGTTCGGACAGCGGTCTCACACGTTCCGCTATTCGGACAGCGCTGATCGGCTCGTAGGCCTGTCTGCTTTACTGGTCCGCATGACCACGACGAGCTACCGCACCCCTGCGACCGAGGCGAACACGACGCCCGGTGCTCGTTGTATGTGTCGAATGTGCGCCTTCTGAGGGCCCCCGCACCCCCGCCTCGCGCCCCGAAGCGAGCCCGTGAGCCGTGTCCGCGCATCATCCCCGAGCGGAACGAGCCCCGCCCCCGCGCACGCGTTACTCCCCGGTTCCCCCGTGCCCCGTACGAGAACCGTGCCCGGCTTCCGAAGAAGAATGCCCCGTGCCCGGCGTGCACCCCGCGCCCGCACTCGACAGTGACGGAAACCCCAGTGATCACCACTTCCGGCCTGACCAAGGTCTACCGCTCACGCGGTCGTGAAGTAACAGCCCTCGACGGCGTCGATCTGCACGTGCGCGAGGGGGAGGTGTACGGCGTCATCGGCCAGTCCGGCGCCGGCAAGTCCTCGCTGATCCGCTGCGTCAACCTCCTTGAGCGCCCCACCTCCGGCACCGTGACGGTCGACGGCGTCGACCTCACCGCGCTCGCCGGCCGCGGCACCCGCGCCGGCAAGGAGCTGCGCCAGGCCCGCAGCCGCATCGGCATGGTCTTCCAGCACTTCAACCTGCTGTCCTCGCGGACCGTCCAGGACAACGTCGAACTGCCCCTGGAGATCCTCGGCATCAGCGGCCGCGAGCGGTCCCGCAAGGCCCTCGAACTCCTCGACCTCGTCGGCCTCTCCGACAAGGCCAAGAGCTACCCCGCGCAGCTCTCCGGCGGCCAGAAGCAGCGCGTCGGCATCGCCCGCGCCCTGGCCGGCGACCCGAAGGTGCTGCTCTCCGACGAGGCCACCAGCGCCCTCGACCCCGAGACCACCCGCTCGATCCTGCAGCTGCTGCGCGACCTCAACCAGCAGCTCGGCCTGACCGTCCTGCTCATCACGCACGAGATGGACGTCGTCAAGACCGTCTGCGACTCGGCCGCCCTGATGGAGCGCGGACAGATCGTCGAGGCCGGCACGGTCGGCGAACTGCTCGCCACCCCGGGCTCCGAACTCGCCGCCGCGCTCTTCCCGGTCAGCGGCGAGGCCTCCGGCGACGACCGCACCGTCGTCGACCTGACCTTCCACGGCGAGACCGCCACCGAACCGGTCATCTCGCAGCTCTCCCGTACGTACAACATCGACATCTCGATCCTGGGCGCCGCGATGGACACCGTCGGCGGCAAGCAGGTCGGCCGGATGCGCATCGAACTGCCCGGCCGCTTCGAGGAGAACGTCGTCCCCATCGGCTTCCTGCGCGAGCAGGGGCTCCAGGTCGACGTGGCAGGACGCGCGGACCTCACCTCGGGTGAGCCGCAGCTCGTGAAGGAAGGTGTCGCCAAGTGACCTGGTCGGAGATGCAGCCCCTGCTGGAGCAGGCCTGTCTTGACACCCTCTACATGGTGGGCTGGTCCACGCTCATCGCCGTGGTCGGCGGACTGCCGCTCGGCGTGCTCCTCGTCCTCACGGACAAGGGCGGCCTGCTGCAGAACACCTTCGTGAACAAGGTCATCGGGCAGGTCGTGAACATCGCCCGCTCGATGCCCTTCATCATCCTGATGGTCGCCCTGATGGGCTTCACGCGCGCCGTCGTCGGCACCACCATCGGCGTGGAGGCCGCGATCGTCCCGCTCGCCGTCGGCGCCATCCCGTTCTTCGCGCGCCTGGTCGAGACGGCCGTGCGCGAGGTCGACCACGGGCTCGTCGAGGCCGTGCAGTCGATGGGCGGCAACACCTGGACCGTCGTACGCAAGGTCCTCGTGCCCGAGTCGCTGCCTTCGCTGATCTCGGCGACCACCACCACGATCGTCGCCCTCATCGGCTACTCGGCCATGGCCGGCACCGTCGGCGCGGGCGGCCTCGGCGACATCGCCATCCGCTACGGCTACCAGCGCTTCGAGTCCAGCCTGATGTGGATCACCGTCGCCGTCCTCGCCGTCGTCATCTCGCTCATCCAGTTCGCCGGCGACAGCGGCGCCAGGGTCCTGCACCGCCGTGCGGGCAAGGGCGGCGAACCGCTCCGCTTCCGCGCCTTCACCGGCCTGAAGCGGAGCGGCGCCCCGGTCACCGCCGAGGCCACGGCCACCAAGACCAGCTGAATCCTGCCCCCGTCCCAACCGGCGGGTCGCACCACCTGCACCACCCATGGAGAAAGGCACTTTTCGTGCGTAACACCACCAAGATCACCGCTGCTGTCCTCGCCACCGGCGCCCTCACCTTCGGCCTGACCGCCTGCGGCGGCGGCGAGGACGAGAAGGCCAAGGCCTCCGACCCGCTGATCGTCGCGGCGACCCCCGTCCCGCACGCCGAGATCCTGAACTACATCAAGGACGAGCTGGCGCCGAAGGAAGGCCTCAAGCTCGAGGTCAAGGAGTTCACGGACTACGTCCAGCCGAACCAGGCCACCGAGGACGGCTCCGTCGGCGCCAACTACTTCCAGACCCAGCCGTACCTCGAGGACTTCAACAAGAAGAACGGCACGCACCTCGAGTCCGTCGCCACGGTCCACCTCGAGCCGCTCGGCCTCTACTCCGAGAAGATCAAGAAGGCCGACGACCTGAAGAAGGGCGCCACCGTCGCCCTTCCCAACGACGCCGACAACGAGTCCCGCGCCCTGCGCTTCCTCGCCGCCAACGACCTCATCACCCTGAAGAAGGGCTCCGAGGCCACCGCGACCCCGCAGGACATCGCGAAGAACCCGAAGGGCCTGGAGTTCAAGGAGGTCGAGGCCGCCCAGACGCCGCGCTCCCTGAAGGACGTCGACGCCGCGGTCATCAACGGCAACTACGCCATCGGCGCCGACCTCAAGCCGGCCAAGGACGCGCTGCTCCTCGAGAGCGCCAAGGGCAACGACTACAACAACGTCCTCGCCGTCACCGAGGACAACGCGGACGACCCGCGCGTGAAGAAGCTCGCCAAGCTGCTCACGTCGCCCGAGGTGAAGAAGTTCATCGAGGACGAGTACGCCGGCTCCGTCCTGCCCTCGTTCTGAGTCCGAGAGCGCAGCACGGTCATGCGTAACCGCACCCTGCCCGCCCTGCCCGCCCTGTCCGCCCTGCCCGCAGCCGTCGTCGCCGCAGCCCTCGCGCTCGGCCTGACGGCCTGCGGGGCGGGCGGCGCGGGCTCGGGCTCCGGCTCCGACGACAAGAGCGGCCCGCTCGTCGTCGGAGCCACCCCGACCCCGGCCGGCGAAGTCCTCACGTACGTACAGCAGAAGCTGGCGAAGAAGGCCGGACTCGACCTGGAGATCAAGGAGTTCACGGACTACGTCCTGCCGAACACCGCGCTCCAGGACGGCACCCTCGGCGCCAACCTGTACCAGCACAAGCCCTACCTGGACGACTTCAACGAGTCCAAGGGCACCACGCTGACCTCGGTCGTCGAGGTGTACCTGCCGCCCATGGGCCTCTACTCCGAGCAGGTCGAGAGCCCCGGCGAGCTGAAGAAGGGCGCCACGGTCGCCCTGCCCAACGACACCACCAACGAGGGCCGGGCGCTCGAACTCCTCGCCTCAGAGGGGCTGATCGAGCTCAAGAAGGACGCGGGCGCGAACGCGAGCCCAGCGGACGTCGCGAAGAACCCGCGGGACCTCGCCTTCAAGGAGATCGAACCGGCCCAGCTGCCGCGCTCGTTGAAGGACGTCGACGCGGCGGTCATCAACAACAACTACGCGCTCGACGCCGGGCTCAGCCCCAAGAAGGACGCCATCCTCCTGGAGTCCGTCGAGGACAACCCGTACAACAACGTGCTCGCCGTCAAGAAGGGCGACGAGGACGACCCGAGGGTCAAGAAGCTCGCGGAGCTGCTGACTTCGCCCGAGGTGAAGAAGTTCATCGAGGACAAGTACCAGGGCTCGGTCCTGCCGGTCACCGGCAAGTGACCTGAGGTCGCTGGTACCTGACAAACCCTCGCGTAACCCGGGGCCCGCACCTGCCAAGGTGCGGGCCCCGTGGTGCAGTTCGGTGGGTGCATGCTGCATGCTGGGCACTTCGGCAGCAAGGATCGGCGGCAGACCAGCAGTGGTCCGGCGGCAGACCAGTAGTGACGGAGCGGCACGATGACGACGGCCCAATCGATGTTCCCGGACATCTCCATCAGCACGGAACGCCTCGTGCTGCGCCCGTTCGAGGAAGCGGACGTCGACGGCCTCACCGACATGATGAACGACGAGCACGTCGTCGCCTGGACCACCGCCCCCCAGCCGTACACCGACTCCGACGCCCGCGCCTGGGTCGCCGAACTCGCCCCCGCCGAGCGGACCGAGGGCCGCGGCATCGTCTTCGCCGTCACCGAGTTCCTCACCCAGCGCCTCGTCGGCATCGTGCACCTCCAGCACACCGACTGGCGCGTCCGCTCCGCCGAGATCGCGTACGTCATCGCCCCCTGGGCCCGCGGCGAGGGGTACGCCTCCGAGGCCGCGCTCGCCGTCGCCCAGTGGCTCTTCCGCGACCAGGCCTTCGAGCGCCTCGAACTGCGCACCGCCGCCGACAACGTGGCCTCCCAGCAGGTCGCCCAGAAGATCGGCTGCATCAGCGAGGGCATCCTGCGGGGCGCCTGCATAGCGCGTACGAGATCCGACGACGGCGCCTGGAGCGACACCCGCACCGACCTGATCGTGTGGAGCCTGCTCCCCGAGGACCTCGACGGCATCGCCGACCAGCTCGCCGAGGCCTCCGGCTACACCGCCTTCTCCGAGTGGAACTGAACCGCCCGCAGCCCCGGCAGGCCCCGCCCCGCCCGGACCGCTCCCGCCCGGACCGCTCCCGCCCGGATCGGTCCCTCCACACACCCACCGGGTACGCTCACGATGCCCGCCCACTCCCCTTCACGACCGGCGGCTGCCCCACTGACGACCTGAGAGAACCCCCAGGAGACTGACGACGATGGCCGACCGGGTCACGGTGATCGGCTGGGACGGCTCGCCCCTGACGGACGCGGCACGCTCCGCACTCGGCGCAGCGACCCTCGTGGCGGGCGCGGCCCACCACCTCTCCCTGCCCGAAGTGCCCGCCCGCGCCGAGCGCATCCGGCTCGGCAGCGTCTCCCTCGCCGCCCGCCGCATCGCCGCCCACCGCGGCACCGCCGTCGTCCTCGCCGACGGTGACCCCGGCTTCTTCGGCGTCGTACGCACCCTGCGCGCCCCCGAACACGGCCTCGAGGTCGAGGTCGTCCCCGCCGTCTCCGCCGTCGCCCAGGCCTTCGCCCGCGCGGGCATGCCTTGGGACGACGCCCAGGTCGTCGTCGCCCAACGCCGCACCCTGCGCCGCGCGGTGAACGTGTGCCGCGCCCACACCAAGGTCGCCGTGCTCACCTCGCCGGGCGCGGGGCCCGCCGAACTCGCCCTGCTCATGCAGGGGGTGCACCGCACCTTCGTGGTCTGCGAGGAGCTCGGCACCGACCGCGAACGCGTCTCCGTGCTCAGCTCCGACAAGGCCGCCGACCACACCTGGCGCGACCCCAACGTCGTCATCGTCATCGGCGGCCCCGTCGCCCAGGACCAGGTCTGGATCGCCGGCCGCGAGCCCGGCGCACGCCCCCGCGGCTGGGCCCTGCCCGCGAGCGCCCACGGCGAGGACCGGCTCGGCGAGGGCGAGAACGACCGCCTCCGCGCGGCCCAACTCGCCCGCCTGGGGCCGCGCGTGGGCGACCTCGTCTGGGACATCGGCTGCGGCAGCGGCGCCCTCGCCGTCGAGGCCGCGCGGTTCGGCGCCGCCGTCATCGCCGTCGACCGGGACCTCGACGCCTGCGCCCGCACCGACCGGGCCGCCCGCCGATTCGGCGTCCCGCTGCAGATCCTCCGCGGCGAGGCCCCGCACGTACTGGAGGACCTGCCCGAGCCCGACGTCGTACGGGTCGGGGGCGGCGGCGCGGCCGTGGTCTCCGCCGTCGCCGACCGCAGGCCCGAACGGATCGTCACCCACGCCGCCACGCGCGACGAGGCCGAGTTGATCGGCCGTGACCTCAGCGAGCACGGCTACGTCGTGGAGTGCGCGCTCCTTCAGACCGTCGAACTCGACACGCGTGCCTGGACGGAACGCGAACGTTCGGTCGCCTTCCTGATCTGCGGAGAACTGGAAGTCCGCGGCGAGTCGTCCCGCTGACGAGCGGCCCGGGTGGTATCGCGCCCCGTGACCATGCGACCCCGCTGCGCGCGGTAGGCTGGCCGATCGTTGTACTGCTCCCGGACGTTCGTCGGTTCGTACGTCAATGTCCGGTAAAGACGCCCGGTTTGAGGTGTGTGCGGTACGGCGGGGATCGGAGGACGCGCGACGTGGCGTAGTCCACAGCGGGCCGTGGCAGATCTTGGGCGACACGGCGGTGGTCCGACCGCGACAATGCCTCTGGCGTCAGCACGCCAAGGGTGGGTACGCGGCCGTTCCGTGCCGCGCGGCGCGCACGCTCGTTCTTGTCCATGGGCGGTTGTCGCCGCCAAGGGCGAGCCGGCCGAAGGAGAACGACCGATGGGCGAGGGGTACGCATGACCGACACCGGCCAGGTTCCGGGCGAGGGACTGCCTACGAGTACAGGCGCGGTGGACAAGCCGGGCGTTCCCGCACCCGGCCCGTACCCCTACGTGGACCCCGCGGCCGCCGCGGACGACGACGACCTGCTCTTCATGCCGGGTGCCCACAGCGCCTGGACCGAGGGCCAGCCGGGCTACGCGCCGGAGGCCGCCGGGTACGAGCAGGCGGCCCCCGGCTTCGACCGGACGGCGGGCCAGGAACAGGCCGCCGGTCAGGAACAGATTGCGGTCGTGCCCGAGGCGATCCCGTACGAGCAGGCTCCGCAGGTGATGGGTGTGCAGGACGCGCACCACGCCCAGTACCAGGCGGTGCCGCAGGAGTTCGCCCCGCAGCAGGCCGTGGTTCCCGAGGCTGTGGCCCCCGAGGCCGTCGCGCACGTGCCCGGCGCGCACGAGATGTCCGGCCGCGACAGCGGTTCCGTGAACCTCGCCGACGTACGACTGTCCGGCTCGCCCGCCGCGCAGCAGGGCGGCACGCACGGCGGACAGCAGCCCGCGATGGCGCAGGCGGCGCAGGCCGACGCCAACGGCGACGCGAACGGCCGTCGGCCGCTGCACATGGGCCCGCCCACGCCGGCCGCCGCGAGCCCGGTCCGCTCGCTCGCCGACCGTGGCCCGGCCACCGCCACGCCGCCGCACGCGATGCAGGTCCAGGTGCAGGCGCAGCCGCAGGACTCCGGGCAGACCCTGTCCGGCCCCGAGTACCTGGACGTGCCGCGTGCCGAGAACGGGCCCGAGCACGGGTCCGGAAACGGGGCCGGGAACGGTGTCCCGCAGGGGCCGCAGCTCGGTGAGATTCCGCTCCAGGGCGCGATGCCGTGGTCCTCGCAGCCGCCGCAGGAGCCGGCGTACGAGGGTGCGGGACCGGTGCCCGTCCCGGGTGCGGAGGCCCAGGACGGAACCGTTCCCGGTGCAGAAACGGTCGTCCCGGCCGCCTCAACCGGCCCTGGGGAACTGCCTGTTGAGGCTCAGCCCGTCGGCGAGTTCGTCCCGGTGGAGGGCTCGATCCCGTCCACCCCTCACCTCGCCCCGACTCCGCCCCAGCCGCTGCGCATCCCGCAGGAGGAGCCGGTCGGCGTCGAGCCGGCGGCCGAGGAGGCCGTGGTCGAGGAGCCGGTGACCGAAGTGCCGGTGACCGAGGAGCCCGTAGCCGAGGAGCCCGTGGCCGAGCCGGTGGCGGAAGCGCCGGTCCAGGAGGCCCCGCAGGCTCCTGAGGTCCCGCAGACTCTCCAAGCCCCGCAGACTCCTGAGGTCCCGCAGGTTCCTGAGGCCCAGGAGGCCGAGGCCGAGGCCGCCGTCCCCGCCCCCCGCGACAGCGAGAGCGCGGAGCCGGACGCCGCCGCAACCCCCCAGCACGTGCACGAAGCGGAAGCCGAGACAGAGATCAAGACCGAGCCCGCCACCGAGCCCGAGGCCGCGGCCGAGACGCCCGGCGAAGTCGCCCAGAACGCCGCGGAGCCCACCGAGCCCACGGAGACCACTGAGCCCGCAGCGGCACCCGAAGCCGAAGCCGGGGCTGAGGTCGCCGTCGAAGCCCAGCCCCAGACCGCCGAGCCCGACGCGACGGAGCCGGAAGCCGAGCCCGAGGCACAGCCCGTACTCGAAGCACAGCCCGCCCCCGAGGCGCAGCCCGCACCCGTGGCCGTCGAGCCGCAGGCCGAGGCCGTTCCCGAGGCGGCGCACGCGCCCGTCGAGCAGGCCGAGACCGCCGAGGTCACGGACATCAACGAGCTCGTCGAGGACACCGAGGCCGACGAGCCGACGGCGGCGCCTGAGCCCGTGGCCGTACCCGAGCAGGCCCCCGCGCCCGAAGCCGCCCAGGCGGGCCACGCGGACCAGGCCCAACAGGCCCAGCAGCCCGAAGAGATCGCCCAGCCCGCCCAGGCCGAGCAGGCAGGACAGGCCGTCCAGGTCGAGGAGCCCGCGACGCAGGCCGAACAGCCGCAGCCCGCCGAGGAGTCCGCAGCCGAACCGGACGCGACCACGCCGGTCGACGCGGGCGCCCCGGCCGAGCAAGCCCCCGCGCCCGAGGCCCCTGAAGCCCCCGAGGCGCCCGAAGCCCCCGTCAGCGCCCCGGCCCCCGCGTACGACGAGGCCGAGCGTGAGGCCGTCCTGCGCGTGATGCGTGAGCGCCGCGACATCCGCAACGGCTTCCGCAGCGACCCGATCCCGCACGAGGTCCTGCTCCGCGTCCTGGAGGCGGCGCACACCGCGCCGTCCGTCGGGCACTCGCAGCCCTGGGACTTCGTCGTCATCCGCTCCGCCGAGACCCGGCAGACGATGCACGAACTGGCCACCCGGCAGCGCGAGGCGTACGCCAAGTCCCTGCCCAAGGGCCGCGCCAAGCAGTTCAAGGAACTGAAGATCGAGGCCATCCTCGACACCCCGGTGAACATCGTCGTCACCGCCGACCCCACCCGCGGCGGCCGCCACACCCTCGGCCGGCACACCCAGCCGCAGATGGCCCCGTACTCCTCCGCGCTCGCCGTCGAGAACCTCTGGCTCGCCGCCCGCGCCGAGGGCCTCGGCGTCGGCTGGGTCAGCTTCTTCGACGAGCGCGAGATGGTCCGTACGCTCGGCCTGCCCGAACACCTCGAAGTCGTCGCGTACTTGTGCGTCGGCTACGTCGACGAGTTCCCGGACGAGCCCGAGCTGATGCAGGCCGGCTGGTCCAAGCGCCGCCCGCTGTCCTGGGTCGTGCACGAGGAGACGTACGGCCGCCGCGCCCTGCCCGGTGAGGAGCCGCACGACCTGCTCGCCGAGACCGTCGCCAACATCCGCCCGCTCGACGCCAAGGCGCTCGGCGAGGCGTGGGAGCGGCAGAAGCGGATGACGAAGCCCGCGGGCGCGCTCGGCATGCTGGAGATCATCTCCGCGCAGCTGTCCGGCCTCTCGCGGATGTGCCCGCCGCCCATCCCGGAGCCCGCCGCCGTGGCGATCTTCGCGGGCGACCACGGGGTGCACGCGCAGGGCGTCACGCCCTGGCCGCAGGAGGTCACCGGCCAGATGGTCGCCAACTTCCTTGGTGGCGGCGCCGTTTGCAACGCGTTCGCGAACCAGGTCGGCGCCGAGGTCTGCATCATCGACGTGGGCGTCGCCTCCGACCTGCCCGCCACCCCCGGCCTGCTGCCCCGCAAGGTCCGCGCCGGCACCGCCGACATGACCACCGGGCCCGCGCTCGCCCGCGAGGAGGTCAAGGAGGCCATCGAGGTCGGCATCGACACCGCCCGCGACCTCGTGGCAGCCGGCAACAAGGCGCTGCTCACCGGTGAGATGGGCATCGCCAACACCACCGCGTCGGCCGCTCTGATCTCGGTGTTCACGGGCGCCGACCCGGCCGAGGTGACCGGCCGCGGCACGGGCATCAACGACGAGACCCTCGCCCGCAAGACCGATGTCGTACGCCGCGCCCTGGAGCTGCACCAGCCCGACCCGGCCGACCCCATCGGCGTCCTCGCGGCCGTCGGCGGCCTCGAACACGCCGCCATGGTCGGCCTGTTGCTGGGCGGTGCCTCGCTGCGCACCCCGGTGATCCTCGACGGCGTCAGCGCCGGCGCGGCTGCCCTGGTCGCCCGCGCCATCGCCCCGGAGGTCCTCGCGGCCTGCATCGCCGGGCACCGCTCCGCCGAGCCCGGCCACGTGGCGGCGCTCAACAAGCTGGGCCTGCGCCCGCTCGTCGACCTCGACCTGCGCCTCGGCGAGGGCACGGGCGCGCTGCTCGCGCTCCCGGTCGTCCAGTCGGCGGCCCGCGCGATGCACGAGGTGGCGACGTTCGACTCGGCCGGGGTCACGGAGAAGTGAACTAGCCCGTCCGGCGTTTGAGGACAGAGGCCGAAGGCCGATTCGGGGGTCCGGGGGCGAAGCCCCCGAAGCCGTCCGCCAGGACTTCAGGGAAGGGGCGGGGTGGGGAAGAGCACCGCCCCGCCCCGTACCCTGTACCCGCACCACAAACCCCCACGTCAGACCCGTGCCGCTCCACCGCCGCAGCGGCGCACGCCCTCCGCACCAGGAGCAGCAGCACATGGCTGAACACCCCGCCTACCCCGTAGGACTCCGCCTCTCCGGCCGCCGCGTGGTCGTACTCGGCGGCGGTCAGGTCGCCCAGCGCCGCCTCCCGGCCCTGATCGCGGCGGGCGCCGACGTCCACCTCGTGTCGCCGTCCGCGACCCCGTCCGTCGAGGCGATGGCCGACTCCGGCGAGATCACCTGGCACCGCCGTCCGTACGCAGCCGGGGACCTCGCCGACACCTGGTACGCGCTCATCGCCACCAGCGACCACGCCGCCAACGAGGCAGCCTCCGCCGAGGGCGAGGCGAACCGCGTCTGGTGCGTGCGCTCCGACGACGCCGCCGCGGCCACCGCCTGGACCCCGGCGACCGGCCACTCCGACGGCGTCACCGTGGCCGTGCTCGGCGACCACCCCGACCCGCGCCGCACCGCCGCCATCCGCGACACGGTCGTCGAGGGCCTGCGCGACGGCACCCTCGTCGCCCCGCACCACCGCCCGCAGGCCCGGAGCGTCGCCCTCGTCGGCGGCGGCCCCGGCGACCCCGACCTGATCACGGTCCGCGGCCGCCGCCTCCTCGCCCAGGCCGACGTGGTGATCGCCGACCGGCTCGGCCCGCGCGACCTGCTCAACGAACTCCCGCCGCACGTCGAGGTGATCGACGCGGCGAAGATCCCGTACGGGCGGTTCATGGCGCAGGAGGCCATCAACAACGCGCTGATCGAGCACGCCAAGGCCGGCAAGGCCGTCGTACGTCTGAAGGGCGGCGACCCGTTCGTGTTCGGGCGCGGGATGGAGGAGGCGCAGGCGCTGGCCGAGGCGGGCATCGCCTGCACGGTCGTGCCGGGCATCTCCAGCTCCATCAGCGTGCCGAGCGCGGCGGGCATCCCCGTCACGCACCGCGGCGTCGCGCACGAGTTCACCGTCGTCAGCGGGCACGTCGCGCCCGACGACGAGCGCTCCCTGGTCGACTGGGCGGCCCTCGCCCGCCTGCGCGGCACCCTCGTCGTACTCATGGGCGTCGACAAGATCGGCAAGATCGCCGAGGCCCTGATCGCCCACGGCCGCGCCCCCGAGACCCCCGTCGCCCTAGTCCAGGAGGGCACGACCGCGACCCAGCGCCGCGTCGACGCCACCCTGGCCACGGTCGGCGAGACGGCGAAGGCCGAGGACGTGCGGCCGCCCGCTGTCATCGTGATCGGCGAGGTCGTGGGCGTCGGCGTCCCGTCCGTCCCGGCGAAGCCCGAGGCGTGACCCCGGCGACCCTCGCGCTGTAACCTCGGGTAACTCTCTTCTCTCGAGCCGTTGGCACCACCCCTTGGACAAGGCAGTATCACCCTGTGGCTGATCTCATCACCGTCGACGACCCCGACGACCCGCGCCTGAGCGACTACATCGGACTGACCGACGTCGAGCTGCGCCGCCGGCGCGAACCCGTCGAGGGCCTGTTCATCGCCGAGGGCGAGAAGGTCATCAGGCGCGCCCGGCACGCCGGTTACGAGATGCGCTCCATGCTGCTCTCGTCCAAGTGGGTCGACGTGATGCGCGACGTCATCGACGAGGTCCCGGCCCCGGTGTACGCGGTCAGCCCGGACCTCGCCGAGCGCGTCACCGGCTACCACGTGCACCGCGGCGCCCTCGCCTCGATGCAGCGCAAGCCGCTGCCCACCGCGGGCGAACTCCTCGCGGGCGCACGGCGCGTGGCCGTCATGGAGGCGGTCAACGACCACACCAACATCGGCGCGATCTTCCGCAGCGCCGCCGCCCTCGGCATCGACGCGGTCCTGCTCTCCCCGGACTGCGCCGACCCGCTGTACCGCCGCTCCGTCAAGGTCTCGATGGGCGCGGTCTTCTCGGTCCCGTACGCACGACTCGAAGCCTGGCCGAAGAGCCTGGAGTCGGTCCGCGAGGCGGGCTTCAAACTCCTCGCCCTCACCCCGGTCGAGAAGGCCTCGACGCTCGACGACCTGGCCCCGCACCGCATGGACCGGGTGGCCCTGATGCTCGGTGCGGAGGGCGACGGCCTCTCCCGGCAGGCCCTGATCGCGGCCGACGAATGGGTCCGCATCCCGATGGCCCACGACGTCGACTCCCTCAACGTCGGAGCGGCCGCGGCGGTCGCGTTCTACGCGGTGACGACGGGCCGCCCGCAGGCCTGATCCGCTACGGGGAGCGGGTACGGCGCCAACGCCCCGTACCCGCCTAGTAGTTGAAGCCGACCGGCGACGCGTCCGCGGTGGCGACGGCCACCGCGCCCTGCAGCGAGCTCCGCTCAAGGCCCCGCGCCGGCCCCTGGCAGCCCTGCGCGGCCGCGATGCCCAGGGCGACGAGCAGCGTGACGACCACGAACACGATCAGCCGCTGCCGCAGCAGCCGCGGGTTGGCGGGGCCGCGGCGACCGGTGCCGGTGGCGCGCGGCGCGCTCGCACGGCCGCCGTTGCTGCGCGGCGCGGGCCTGCTCCCGGACCGCGAACCCGTACGCGAGGACGCTGGACGCCCGCCCGTGCGCGAGCCGTTGGTCCGCGACGACGGCGGGGGAGTGGCGGGCGCCCGCCGGGTGCGCTGCGCGGTGTCGTCCGAGACCCGGGTGGGCCGCTGCTCGGCGAGCCGGCCGGAGGAACGCTCCGCCGCGCGCTCGCCGGGACGGTCCGCGGTGCGCCGCGGCGCGGGCGGGCGCGTGTCCGTGGCACCGAGGCCCTGCGCCTCCCGGGCCGCGATCTCCTTGAGCCGCAGCGAGAGTTGCAGCGTGCTCGGCCGTTCCTCCGGGTCCTTCGCGAGGCAGGCCCGCACCAGCGGAGCCAACGCGTCCGGCACCCCGGCCAGCTGTGCCTCCTCGTGCACCACGCGGTACAGCATCACCTCGGAACTCCCGTGCCCGAAGGGCGAGTCACCCATCGCGGCGTACGCGAGCGTGGCCCCGAGCGAGAACACGTCCGTCGCCGGGGTCACCGCCGCCCCGCGCACCTGCTCGGGCGCGAGGAAGCCGGGCGAGCCGACCGCCGTACCCACGTGCGTGAGCGTGGACGCGCCCGTCGCCCACGCGATGCCGAAGTCGATGATCCGCGGACCCTTGGGCGACAGCAGGATGTTGGACGGCTTCAGGTCCCGGTGGACCACCCCCGCCTCGTGCACCGCGACCAGGCCCTCCGACAGCGCGGACCCCACGGAGGCCACCTCGGCCGCGCTCAACGGGCCGTCCTCCGCCACCTTGTCGTGCAGCGAGGGCCCCGGGACGTACTGCGTCGCGAACCACGGGCGGTCCGCCTCCAGGTCGGCGGCGACAAGCCGGGCCGTGCAACCGCCCCTGATCCGGCGCGCGGCGGACACCTCGCGGGCGAACCGCGAGCGGAACTCCTGGTCCTCGGCGAGATCGGGCCTGATCACCTTGAGGGCGACCCGCTGCCCGCGCCGGTCGGAGCCGAGGTAGACGACGCCCATGCCGCCCGCGCCGAGCCGCCGGTGCAGCCGGAACGAGCCGACGACACGCGGATCCTCGCGCCGGAGCCGCATCATCGCCATCCGAATCCCTGCCGCCTCGTCGCCTGTTGCCCTGACCAATTGACGTGCCACAGCTTACGTTTCCGCGCCCGCGTGCGCTCATAGGCCGCGCCTTCGCGGCCCGGTCGATTGTCAGTGCCGGATGGGAAACTTCAGTTGTGGTCAGGAGAGTTGGCCGCCGGAGCCGCCTGGCTTCCGGCAGACATCAACGTGCCGTCACACAAGGGGGATTGACGCCATGAAGGGTGACCGAGTCGAGATAGTGGTCGATGCCGGCGACACGACGAGGACGTACGAGGTGGTGGCGAGCAGGGCAGGCCGCCGGGTCGAGACCAGCGTCCGCAGGGGAGTGGTGGAAGTGAGCGAAGTCACGCGCAACGGCACCGCGGTGCGCACGGCCCGCTTCATGGCGGCCCGTGTCCTCGCCCTGGTGGAACAGCCCGTGCCCCGCGAGGAGGCCTCGGAGACCGAAGCGTCCTAGGGGACCCGGCCCGCCGTCTCCACCCAGGGGAGTACGGAAGGGGCCACCGGCTCATCCTGCGGGAGGCCCGCCAATCGGTACGAGGGCATGACGTCACGGCCCGCGCCCGCCCCTAGATTTGAGGTCAAGCGGCGGGTGCAGCACTCGTCCCCCGAGGTCAGGCACCCGCCGCTGCCAGAGACGACAGGAGAGGGAGCATGGCGGACACGGCAGCGCGGACACTCGTCCGCACGCAGGGACGCAGGGCTCACGCCGCGTTCGGCGGCCGCCGTTCCGGCACCCGTCACCCCTTGGTGGCGACGGCCATGGTGCTTCCCCTGGCGGCCCTGCTCGTAGTCGTCTTCGGCGGCTGGGAAGCGGTGGTCGTACAAGCGTCGTCCGTGGGCGCGATGCTGGGGCGCTGAGCGGCGCCCCGGGCCCGGAAGAGCGGTCCGGGCGGGGACATCCGGCCATGAAACCCCGTGGGGACGGGGGTGCGGCGGACGGCACCGAATGCCCGCGCAGCTGGGGAGCTGCGCGGGCATTTACCTGCCCGGGGGAGCTCGGTGGCCGGTCCGTGCGGCCGCGTAGGCTCACAGCCCGGTGCGCCCGCCCGACCGCGCGCCGGCCAGGCGCACACCACAGGGGGATCCGTGAGCAGTTCCGTCGCGCGGGCGCTGACCGCCACCGTCAGAGCGGCGGCCCACGGCCCGCATGCGGAGTGCACCTGCCCCGCCCGCCCCACGGTCCTCGCCGACCGCGACGACGGCACGGTCGTACGGGACGGCGCCACCGTCGCCAAGGCCCACGCCCCGGACACCGACCGCACCGAGCTCGCCGCCCGCCTGGCCGTCGCCGCCCACCCCGCCCTGGCCGGAGTGCTGCTGGCCCCGCTGGACCTCCCGGCCGCCGAACTCGACGGCCGCCAGGTCACGTTCTGGCCGCACGGCACCCCCGTCGACGCGGACGCCCCGCAGGAGGCGCCCTGGGAAGAGGCCGCCGCCCTCCTCGCCCGCCTGCACGCCACCCCCGTCGAGGCCCTGCCGGGATCCCTCCCCGCGATGCGCGGACCGCACAAGGCCGCTCTCGCCGTGGCCCGGATGCGCCGCACCGGCCCGCCCGAGCAGGTCGCCGCCGTGGTCGAGCGCGCCTGGTCGGCCCTGCCGCCCTGGGCCCGCGCCGAGTCGACCGCGCCGGGCCCGGCGCGGCTGTGCCACGGCGACCTGCACCTCGGCCAACTCGTCCGGCACCCCGCGCCGCATGGCCCGTGGCTCCTGATAGACGTCGACGACCTGGGCCTCGGCGACCCGGCCTGGGACCTGGCCCGCCCGGCTGCCTGGTTCGCGGCCGGCCTGCTCGCTCCCGAGGAGTGGCTCCGCTTCATCGGCTCGTACGCGGCGGCGGCCGGCCCGGCCGTGCCGCTCGACGCCGACCCTTGGCCCGTGCTCGACGTCCCCGCGCGGGCGCTCACCGTGCAGACCGCCGCCCTCGCCGTGGCGAAGGCGACGGCCGCGCGGCGGGAGTTGGACGAGGTGGAGCTGGCCCTCCTGGACGCCTGTGACCGGATGGCCTCCGTCCCACCGCAGTTGCCCGCCGAGGCCGCCAAGTAGGGTTCCCACCAAGGCAACCGGGCACCGGTCCCGGTGAAGCAGTCCCGACCGGCGAGGAGTTGAGCCGACGATGCAGTGTCCCAAGTGCCGTGCACCCATGCAGACGTACAACCGCAACGGCGTTCAGATCGAGCAGTGCAACGGCTGCCGGGGGATCTTCCTCGACTACGGCGAGCTGGAGGCCCTGACCCGCCTGGAGTCGCAGTGGGCCCAGCAGGTCCCGCCGGCTGCGCCCCCGGCCGCTCCGGCGCCGGCCCCCGCCCCGCAGGCCTACCCCGCGCCGCAGCAGCCGGCCTGGGGCGCCCCGCACCCGGGCCACGGCCACCACGGTCACTACCGGCAGAAGAGCTTCGGCCGGATGCTGTTCTCGTCCTGACGCACAGCCGGGCTCGGGCCCGTCCCGAGCCCGGCGCTCAGGCGCCCGTACATGAAAACGAAGAAGCCCCCGGCCGAGGGCTGGGGGCTTCAACTCGCGTGGACGATACTGGGATTGAACCAGTGACCTCTTCCGTGTCAGGGAAGCGCTCTCCCGCTGAGCTAATCGTCCTCGGGACCACGAACTCGAAGGTCGTGGGTACTGCGTGCGCGATACTGGGATTGAACCAGTGACCTCTTCCGTGTCAGGGAAGCGCTCTCCCGCTGAGCTAATCGCGCGGGGCCCGTGCAGCGTACCGGAGTACCGGGCAGTGGACGATACTGGGATTGAACCAGTGACCTCTTCCGTGTCAGGGAAGCGCTCTCCCGCTGAGCTAATCGTCCTTGGAGGTGGAGACGGGATTTGAACCCGTGTAGACGGCTTTGCAGGCCGTTGCCTCGCCTCTCGGCCACTCCACCAGGAGCGTGGGAGTTCGGGAAGATCCCCCACATCCTGAGCGGACGACCAGGCTCGAACTGGCGACCTCAACCTTGGCAAGGTTGCGCTCTACCAACTGAGCTACGTCCGCTTGTTCTCCGGGGCGCTTGGCGCGTCCCGGCGACGTGTTGAACTCTAGCGGATTCCCGGCCTAGTACAAAAACGCGTTTGCGCAGCCTGCATCGCTGCCACCTGCGCCGGGGCGGTCCGAGGCACGCCGCCATAGACTCACAGCCGTGCACAACCCCCCGTCGACGTTCTCCCCGATGGCACGTTTCGGCAGCCTCCTGGCCACCGACCTGCGTGATGTCACCAGCGACCCCACTGCTCTGGACTCCTCCGGCTTCTGGGCCGTGAGCGCGGACTTCGAAGGGCGCCTCGTCTGCGCCCGCTTCGACCGCGTACGCGAGGAGCCGGTGCCGCTGCCCGTACCCGGCCGCTGGCACGGCCCCGCCGCCGGCGACTGGACGACATCGCTCGACCGCGCCGCGTACACGGCGGGCGTCCGCCGCATCCGCGAGCACATCGCGGCCGGCGAGGTGTATCAGGCCAATCTCTGCCGTGTGCTGTCCGCGCCGCTGCCCGACCCGGCCGCCGCGGACGTGGACGCGCTGACCGCGCTGCTCGCCCGCGGCAATCCCGCC
>NZ_JASCIQ010000003.1 GCF_029968035.1 Streptomyces cavernicola
GGAGGGCGCGGGGCCGTGGGAGGTCAGCGTCGTGGACGCGTGAGCCGGTGCCGTTCGGCTGGTGGGCTCAGCTCGCCTGCGCCTTCTCGTACAGGTTCTTGGCGTCGTCCCCGAAGTAGGGGCCGAACATGAAGCCCGGCAGGAAGGTGTAGCCGAAGCTGTTCACCGAGTTCTGCAGGCCGGTCCCGGTGGATTCGTTGAAGTCCTGGAACCAGGGGCCGCCGCTGGAGCCGCCGGTCATGTCGCAGGACAGGCCGTGGTCCGTGGACATCAGCGGGTCCTGGATGGAGTCCCCGCTGCAGTGGATCAGCTTCGAGCCGTCGTACGGGTCCGCGGCCGGGTAGCCGAAGGCGTACATCTTCTTGTTGTAGCCGGTGTTGAAGGCCACGCCCTGCGCACCCACGACGTCGGTGAGCTTCTTGCCGTCGAGCGGGTTCACGACCGCCGCGCCGACGTCGTAGTTGATGTCCTCGCTCGCGGTCCACTGCGGCGTGGACAGGGTCTTGGCGGCCGTCCACTTGCCGTGCGGCGCCTGCCCGTCCTTGTAACCGGGGACGAACACCCAGTTGGTGTGCCAGGCGCCGTCCATCTTCACGCAGTGCCCTGCGGTGAGGACCGTGGACTTGTTCGCGCTGGTCACGGCGTTGCCGGAGCAGGAGGCCTGGCGCCCCTGATACGTGAAGAAGACCCGGCCCGCGGTGCTGGTGACCTTGCCGCCGCCGGTCCAGGGCCCGCCCGTCTCGTCCTCGGCGCCGGGCAGTCCGGGCAGACCGGTCGCCGGCACCAGCTTCTCCACGCCCTCCTTGACCTTGCTCAGGTCATCGGGGTTCACAGGCAGTACGTCGAGCGGCTCTGCGGCCTGCATCCGCTCTGCCGTCCAGTAGTCCTCGGCCGAGGGGGCGGCGGAGGCGGAGCCGGTCTGCAACAGCAGTCCGGCGACAAGGGCGCTGGCCGCGGCGGCGGCGCTCATGGCCCTGTGGGGTATTCGAAGGCTGCGTCTACTCACGCTGCGGTTCTCCTTCGTCGGGAGGTGGTGCGTGCAGGGGGCAGCGTGCCACGTTTTCGACACCATGTCAGGAGCGTGTCAACACGCGGTCGTTGAGGATCCCGCCCGCCCACGGAACGCGACACTGCCGGCCTTCTCCCCCGCCCTCGCGGACGAATACGGCGTACCTGCGCCTCGACTACCGCATGGCCCCTCACGGGTGGATCCTGGAAGAAGCAGCACAACAGCGACACCAGCAGGGACTCCGGCAGGGGCGCCAGCAGGGACACCGGCCGGGCCCGGCGACGGGAGATGACTCCGATGCGCACGGGCAGTGAACCGATGACTGCGCGCAGTCCGCTCCGGATGCGGTTCTGGCTCAGCCTGTGGGGCCTGATCTGGGCGACCGCGGGCACGGCCGCCTTCGCCGTGACGGGCCGCCCCGGCTGGGCCGCCGCCTGCGGCGTCCTGTGGCTGGTCGTCACCGTCGACATGGCCTTGATCCTGCGCCACATCCACCAGGGCCCCCACTATCAGCCGGGCCGCGACATCCCCCCGTACGAACCGGACCACGGCAACCGCCGCCCGCCCCACCGGCCGCGACACGTCTGACGCGACGGAGGCGTGCCGGGCCGCCCGCCCCGGCTCCTCAGTACACGTGCGCCGCGAGACCGCACAGCCCGAGCCCGGCGGCGGCCGCCTCGCGCCAGCAGCGCAGCGGCCCTTCGAGCGCGCTCTCACCGTCGTCCAACGCGGACCAGTCCTGCTCCTCGGCGGCGGCTCTCTCCTCCGGCGAGAAGGAGAAGGCCTCCTCGACCTGCGCCAAGGTCGCCCGGACCGCGGCCGAGTCCAGCAGGAAGTTCCCGCACCACCCCGGGAGTCGGGCCGCCCGTCCCGGCCCGAGGGCGTGGAACAGGGCCGCGACCGCGTACTCCTTGCTGCGCACCGCGTGGAAGGGCTCCACCTCGTCCGCCGCCACGCACCACACGTCGTCCATGGCGCAGAAGTCGTCACCGAGGTCGGTCCCGTCGTAGAAGGCGTCAAGCGGTCCCGCGGCGGTCAGCTCCTCGAAGTTCCGCACGTCCTCGCCGATCTCGGGCCATCGCTCACGCCACTCCCGCCAGTGCGGCAAGGGCGCCACGCGCTCCCAACCGGCCCAGCGCCGCCGGCCTTCCGGGTCTCCGGCGGCAGCCTCGATGTGGGGTCGCATACGGGGCGCTAGCTCCGCCACGAAGGCGTCGTCGTGCGCGGTGATCAGCCAGGCCGATGTGAATCCCATGAGTGGACGTCACCCCTCCCCCTGGGCGTCTCCCCCGTGGGACGCCCATCTGCAGCCGTCACCACGCGGCCCCCGTGAACCGCGCTCGTGTTCGACTGTTTTCACCGTAGACGCCACCACTGACAACGCCCGCAATCTCAGGGGCAACTGAGGCTTCCGACGCGTCCGGCTACCCGTCGAACCGCGCCGCCGCCAGGTACTCCGGCTGCGGGTCGAGCGCCGCGGCGAGGCGGAAGTGGCGGCGGGCCTGTCCGGGCCGGTTGGCGCGTTCGTACGTACGGGCCAGGGCGAAGTGGGCGAAGGCGTTGTCCGGTTCGCGTTCCAGGACGATGGAGAACTCCAGCTCGGCGGCGCGCAGTTGGGCCGACGCGAAGAAGGCGCGAGCGCGCAGCAGCCGGGCGGCGGTGTTCTCGGGGTGTGCGGCGATGACCTCGTCGAGGAGCTTCACGGCGCCCCGCGGATCACGTGCGGCAAGAAGCTGTTCGGCCGCTCGGAAGTCGATGACATGCGTCTCAGGGTTGCGACCGGCGCCGCTGCGACCACGACCGTCGCCGGACCCGCCGGATGCGCTGCTGTTACGACCGATGCTTTCGGGCACGACTGCGTCCTTCCCTCACTGCTCGATTTCAACGCCCCCCGAACCAGCGCTATTCCACCCGAACCCGCCCGCGGACCCGGCCCGCAAACCCACCCACGAACCAGAGGCGCGCCCCGCACCGGAATCCCCTCAGGACGCCCGCACCACCAGCACCACGCCCAGCACCACGAGCGCCGCCCCGGCCGCCATGAACGCCTGGTCGACGCGGACCCGGTCCCGGCTGAGCAGCACGATCTCGCGCGGGTCGTCGGCGTCGTACGCGATCCTCAGTTCGCTGCCGCCCTGCAGCGGCCTGCGGCGGGTGCGCCGTACCGGCGAGACGATCTCGACGACTTTGCCGTCGGCCGTCTCGAACTGCATCCGCGGCCGGTCGGAACCCGGCTGCGGCGGCTTGACCAGCGCGTCCGCGGCCTGGACCGACTCCTCCATGAGCCGGGTCCTGCGCAGCCCGTAACCGCCGGCGAGGAACGCGACGAGCCCTCCGAGGGCGGTCACCACCGCCAGTACGACCATGGGCGGGGCCTCAGGCGTCGTTCGCGGCGGCGCGCCGTGCGAGGTCCTCCCAGACGGTGCGGACCCGGGGTTCCAGCGCGTCGAGGGGGCCGTCGTTGTCGATCACGACGTCGGCGATCTCCAGGCGCTTCTCGCGCGTGGCCTGCGCCGCCATCCGCGCGCGTGCGTCCTCCTCGGACATGCCGCGCCGCCGTACGAGCCGGTCGAGCTGGGTCTCGGGGGACGCGTCGACGACGATCACCAGGTCGTACAGCGGGGCGAGGCCGTTCTCGGTGAGCAGCGGGACGTCGTGCACGACGACGGAGTCCTCTCCGGCCGCGGCCTCCAACTCGGCGGAGCGCGCCCCCACCAGGGGGTGGACGATGCCGTTGAGGACGGCGAGCCGGTCCGGGTCGGCGAAGACGATGGAGCCGAGCCGGGGCCGGTCGAGGCTGCCGTCGGCGGCGAGGACCTCGGGCCCGAAGGCGTCAACCACCGCACGGAGCCCCGGAGTTCCCGGTTCCACGACCTCGCGCGCGATCCGGTCGGCGTCGATCAGGACCGCCCCGTACGAGGCGAGCAGCCGCGACACCTCGCTCTTGCCCGCGCCGATTCCGCCGGTCAAACCCACTTTCAGCATGCCCGGCAGCTTAGGGCCTCGCTTCACTCTGCGCTGCGCTCCCCCTCGGGATCTTCACGCCGATCTTCACGCCGACGGCACGCCCGCGCGTACGGCCCCGGGCCGCGCCTCAGCCGTCTCCCTCGCGCTCCGCGAGGAACCGCTCGAACTCGCGGCCGATCTCGTCCGCGGAGGGGATCTCCACCGGCTCGGCGAGCATGTTCCCGCGCGTCTCCGCACCGGCCGCCGCGTCGTACTGGTGCTCCAGTCCCTGGACCATGGAGACCAGCTCCTCGTCGCCCTCCTGGATCTGGCGGTCGATCTCGGTCTGTGTGCGGTGCGCCTCGGTGCGCAGCCCGTGCGCTGCCGCGGGCAGCACCAGGCCGGTCGCCGAGGTGACCGCTTCCAGGGCGGTCAGGGCCGCGTCGGGGTAGGCGGAGCGGGCGATGTAGTGCGGGACGTGCGCCGCGACGCCGAGGACGTCGTGCCCCGCCTGCATCAGGCGGTACTCGACGAGCGCCTCCGCGCTGCCGGGCACCTGCGCCTCGTCGAACGGCGTGCCGCGCCCCGGCACGAGGTCGCTGCGGTTGCCGTGCGGCGTGAGGCCTACGGGCCTGGTGTGCGGTACGCCCATGGGGATGCCGTGGAAGTTCACCGCGAGGCGGACGCCGAGCCGCTCGACGATCTGCTTGACGGCGGCCGCGAACCGCTCCCACTCGACGTCCGGCTCGGGGCCGGAGAGCAGCAGGAAGGGCGCACCGGTGGCGTCCTGCAGCAGGCGCACCTCGAGGACCGGGACCTCGTAGTCGGTCCAGCGGTCACGCTCGAAGGTGAGCAGGGGGCGGCGCGCGCGGTAGTCGATCAGCCGGTCGTGGTCGAAGCGGGCGACGACCTGTCCGGGGAGCGTGTCGACGAGCTTCTCGACGATCTGGTCGCCTGTCTCACCGGCGTCGATGTACCCGTCGAAGTGGTAGAGCATGACGAGCCCGGCCGACTCCTGCGCCAGCGCCATGTCGACGACCGCGAGGCCCTTCGGCTCCCACGTGTACAAACCCTCGGGATCAACCACAGTGACCGCTCCTCCTCGTGTTCGTACTCCAGAACACCCTCAGCCCCGCAAGCATTCCCACCCACACCCGTGCCGGATCCCTGAACCCGCCCTCGCCCGCCCCCGGTTGAGTTCCCGATCCTGCACCCCCTGGTCCAGACCTTGACGCGAGCATGCCGCGCCCCTACGTTCCCGGAACAGCCGCCGGTTCACAGACAGGCCCGGCATTCACGTAGGAGAACCCCCATGCGTACGCGTAGCCTCCTCGCCACCGCGCTCGCCCTTGCCGCCATGGGTGCGACCCCCGCCCTCGCCTTACCCGGAGCGTCCCCGGCGGCGGTCATCGACGTGGCCACGGCCGCCGAGCTGGAGTCGGCCCTGTCCTCGGCCAGCCCCGGTGACACGATCCGCCTCGCCGACGGCACGTACAGCGGGAACTTCAAGACCACGACGGCGGCCCGCTCGGACGCCCGTATCACCCTGACCGGCTCCCCGAAGGCGGTCCTCACGGCGGGCGGCGGTTACGGGCTGCACCTCGACGGGGCCGCGTACTGGACCGTGCAGGGCATGACCGTCACCGGCGGCCAGAAGGGGATCATGATCGACGCGGCCCGCGGGGTGGTCGTGGACGCGGTCACGGTGCACGGCCTGGACATGGAGGGCGTCCACTTCCGCAAGTCGTCGAGCGACGGGGTCGTGAAGGACTCCCGCATCTACGACACCGGCAACGACGGCCGCGGCATGGGCGAGGGCGTCTACGTGGGCAGCGCCAACACGCTCGACGACAGGAGCGACCGCGTGCGGATCACCGGCAACACGATCGGCCCGGACGTCGGCGGCGAGAGCGTCGACGTCAAGGAGGGCACGACGGGCGCCGAGATCGTCGGCAACACCTTCGACGGCAAGGGCCTGACCGGCGCGAACTACGACGACTCATGGGTCGACGTGAAAGGCAACGACGTCCTGGTGGAGAACAACAGGGGCAGCAACACCACCAACAACGGTTACGAGACCCACTCACAGCAGCCCGGCTGGGGCTGCGGCGCCGTCTTCCGCGATAACACCTCTGACCTGACGGGCGCGACGGGCGACAAGCAGCTCGCGATCAACGTGACCAACCAGAGCGACGACTGCCGCACGACGGTCTACGCGAGCAACACGGTGACGGGCGGCAAGGGCCTGACGAACATCGACGTCACGCCGTAAGGGGCCCCGACAGGGGCTCGGGGAACTGCGCGAGCAACCACGACGAGACCCGCACGCGCGACCGAAGAAGCAGCCCCACGGCGAGTGGGCGACCAAAGAAAAGTGGGCCCGCACCAGATGGTGCGGGCCCACTTTTTCAACTACCTGCTAGCGCAGAGCGTTTCAGCTCTGACCACCGGCGAGCTTCTCGCGCAGAGCGGCCAGCGCCTCGTCCGACGCCAGGGCGCCGGAGTTGTCGTCCGACTCCGAGGAGTAGGAGCCGCCGCCGCCACCGCCGGCCGCAGCCTGAGCCGCACCGCCGGTCGCAGCCGCACCCTCGGCCTCGGCCTGGGCGTCGGCCTCGCGGGACTTGATGACCTGAGCCTGGTGCTGCTCGAAGCGCTGCTGCGCCTCGGCGTACTGGGTCTCCCAGGCCTCGCGCTGGGTCTCGTAGCCCTCGAGCCAGTCGTTGGTCTCGGGGTCGAAGCCCTCGGGGTAGATGTAGTTGCCCTGGTCGTCGTAGGACGCGGCCATGCCGTACAGGGTCGGGTCGAACTCGACGGCCGACGGGTCGGCGCCGAAGGCCTCGTTGGCCTGCTTCAGCGAGAGGCTGATGCGGCGACGCTCGAGGTCGATGTCGATGACCTTGACGAAGATCTCGTCGTTGACCTGGACGACCTGCTCCGGGATCTCCACGTGGCGCTCGGCCAGCTCGGAGATGTGGACCAGACCCTCGATGCCCTCGTCCACGCGGACGAACGCACCGAACGGAACCAGCTTCGTGACCTTGCCGGGCACGACCTGGCCGATCTGGTGGGTGCGGGCGAACTGCTGCCACGGGTCTTCCTGCGTCGCCTTGAGCGACAGGGAGACACGCTCGCGGTCCATGTCCACGTCGAGGACCTCGACGGTGACTTCCTGGCCGACCTCGACAACCTCGGAGGGGTGGTCGATGTGCTTCCAGGAGAGCTCGGAGACGTGAACCAGACCGTCGACGCCACCCAGGTCCACGAAGGCACCGAAGTTGACGATCGAGGACACGACGCCGGAGCGGACCTGACCCTTCTGGAGGGTGGTGAGGAACGTCTGGCGGACCTCGGACTGGGTCTGCTCGAGCCAGGCACGGCGGGACAGGACCACGTTGTTGCGGTTCTTGTCCAGCTCGATGATCTTCGCCTCGAGCTCCTTGCCCACGTACGGCTGGAGGTCGCGAACGCGGCGCATCTCCACGAGGGAGGCCGGCAGGAAGCCACGGAGGCCGATGTCGAGGATGAGACCACCCTTGACGACCTCGATGACGGTACCGGTGACGATGCCGTCCTCTTCCTTGATCTTCTCGATCGTGCCCCAGGCACGCTCGTACTGAGCGCGCTTCTTGGACAGGATCAGGCGGCCTTCCTTGTCCTCCTTCTGGAGAACCAGGGCCTCGATCTCATCGCCGACGGCGACGACCTCGTTGGGGTCGACGTCGTGCTTGATGGAGAGCTCGCGGCTCGGGATAACGCCTTCGGTCTTGTAACCGATGTCGAGCAGGACCTCGTCCCGGTCGACCTTCACGATGACGCCGTCGACGATGTCGCCGTCGTTGAAGTACTTGATCGTCTCGTCGATCGCGGCGAGGAAGGCTTCCTCGTTACCGATGTCGTTGACCGCAACCTGCGGGGTGGTGGCGGTGGTCTCGGTGCTGCTCGTCATGTGGGAAAGGGCTCCGGTACGGACATTGAAGTCGTAGGTACTGCTACGCCGAGAGCCCATTTCGCCCTGCAGAAGCCAGACAGTTCAGGAGGCGCGGTCTTCCCAGGAAACTTCCCACCGGGAAAAACGGAATCGCCTCGACAACCGAGGGGACATACAACAGATGCGAGCGCACCCTGCTCTGTCTGAGGAGCGCAGGCCGCCAGCGCAACTTGTAGCATACGGGGGCTGCCGGGCAGGGTCAATGCGCGAAGGCGGGCACCCGGGGCAGATCGCCGCATACCCGGCACAAGAACTGTCGCCCGAGGCCAACCGCGTCCCACAGAGCCCCGCCGCGCCAGCGTTTCGACGGAAGAGTACGACGAGGGAGCCGACCATCCAAGAGCACGAGCTGCCCGAACCGGAAGCCACCCGACGCGACTCGGGAGTCGCCGAGAGCAGCCACGCGAACCGCGGCTGGTGGGACCGGAACGCGGACGAGTACCAGGGCGAGCACGGCACCTTCCTCGGTGACGACCGCTTCGTCTGGGGCCCCGAGGGGCTCGACGAGGTCGAGGCCGAGCTGCTCGGCCCGGCGGAGGACCTGAAGGGCCGCGACGTACTGGAGATCGGCGCCGGCGCCGCGCAGTGCTCGCGCTGGCTGGCCGCGCAGGGCGCCCGCCCGGTCGCCCTCGACCTCTCCCACCGCCAGCTGCAGCACGCGCTGCGCATCGACGACCTCCGCTCGGCGGCGCCGCTTCCCCTCGTGCAGGCGGACGCGGGTGCGCTGCCGTTCGCCGACGGCTCCTTCGACCTGGCCTGCTCGGCGTACGGGGCGCTGCCGTTCGTCGCCGACCCGGTGCTCGTGCTGCGCGAGGTGCGCCGGGTGCTGCGGCCCGGCGGGCGGTTCGTCTTCTCCGTCACCCACCCGATCCGCTGGGCGTTCCCGGACGAGCCGGGCCCCGAGGGCCTGTCCGTCTCGGGCTCCTACTTCGACCGCACCCCTTATGTGGAGCAGGACGAGCAGGGCCGCGCCGTCTACGTGGAGCACCACCGGACCGTCGGGGACCGGGTGCGGGACGTGGTGGCGGGCGGCTTCCGACTCGTGGACCTGGTCGAACCGGAATGGCCGGAGTGGAACACCCAGGAGTGGGGCGGCTGGTCCCCGCTGCGCGGCGGCCTGATCCCCGGTACGGCGATCTTCGTGTGCGAGCGGGACGACCGCGACTGACCTCCTCTCTATAGGTGTCCTTATGGGTGCCGGTCTCTATGGGTGTCCTTATAGGTGCCGGGTGGGTGTCCGGGACACTGGTGGGCGTGATCCGCAGTGACGTCCTGGAGCAGTTGCCCGTACGGCAGGCCGTGCCCGCGTTGCGGGCCGCCCTGGAGGGGGCGGGTGCCGCGGTGCTGTGCGCGCCGCCCGGCACCGGCAAGACGACCTTGGTCCCGCTGGAGCTCGCCGGGCTGCTCGACGGGTCCGTGCCGCGCCGTGTGGTGGTGGCCGAGCCGCGGCGGATCGCCGCGCGGGCGGCGGCGCGGCGGATGGCGTGGCTGCTCGGCGAGAAGGTCGGCGCGAGCGTGGGGTTCACGGTGCGCGGAGAGCGCGTCGTCGGGCCGCACACGCGCGTGGAGGTGGTCACGACCGGTGTGCTCCTTCAGCGCCTGCAGCGGGACCAGGAGCTGACCGGCGTCGACGTGGTGATCCTCGACGAGTGTCACGAGCGGCATCTGGACGCGGACACGGTGGCGGCGTTCCTGCTCGACGTGCGGGCGGCGCTGCGGCCGGAGCTGCAGCTGGTGGCGGCCTCGGCGACGACGGACGCGGAGGGCTGGGCTCGGTTGCTCGGCGGGGCGCGGGTGGTCGAGGCTCAGGGGGTCGCGTACCCGGTGGACGTGGTGTGGGCGCCGCCCGCGCGTCCGGTACGGCCTCCTCATGGGATGCGGGTCGATCCGGCACTGCTTTCTCATGTGGCCGCGGTGGTGCGGCGGGCGTTGGCGGAGCGGGACGGGGATGTGCTGTGTTTCCTGCCCGGTGTCGGTGAGATCGCGCGCGTGGCGGGGCAGTTGGGGGATCTGGGCGGCGTCGAGGTGCTGCAGGTGCACGGGCGGGCGCCGGCCGCGGTGCAGGACGCGGTGCTCGCGCCGGGTTCGGGGCGCCGGGTGGTGCTGGCCACGGCGGTCGCGGAGTCGTCGCTTACGGTGCCGGGCGTGCGGGTCGTCGTGGACTCGGGGCTTGCGCGCGAACCGCGTACCGATCACGCGCGGGGGTTGAGTGCGCTGACGACGGTGCGGGCCTCGCAGGCGGCGGGGCGGCAGCGGGCGGGGCGGGCCGGGCGTGAGGCGCCGGGTGCGGTGTACCGGTGCTGGGCGGAGGCGGAGCAGGGGCGGCTGCCGCGCTTTCCCGCGCCGGAGATCAAGGTGGCCGACCTGGCGGCGTTCGCGCTGCAGGCGGCGTGCTGGGGCGATCCGGAGGCGTCGGGCCTCGCGCTGCTCGACGCGCCGCCGGCCGGGGCGATGGCGGCCGCGCGTGAGGTGCTGACGGCGCTCGGGGCGTTGGACTCGGACACCGGTCGGGTGACCGGACGGGGCGTGCGCATGGCCCGGTCGGGGCTGCATCCGCGGCTCGCGCGGGCGCTGCTCGACGGGGCGGCGGAGGTGGGCGCGCGCGCCGCGGCCGAGGTGGTGGCGCTGTTGAGCGAGGAGCCGCCGCGCGAGTACGGGGACGACGTGGCGGCGGCGCTGCGGTCCGCGCGGCGCGGTGGCGACGCGTACGGGGCGCGCTGGCGGCAGGAGGTGCGGCGGCTCACGTCGGCGGTCGGGGAGCAGCGGGGGCGTGGGGCGTCGCTCGGGGACGACGGGGTGTGCGGGCTCGTCGCGTCGCTCGCGTTCCCGGAGCGGGTCGCACGCGCGCGTGGTGACGGCACGTTCCTGATGGCGTCGGGCACGGCGGCGGCGACGGGTCCTGGTTCGCCGCTGCATGCGGCGCCCTGGCTGGCCGTGGCGGTGGCGGACCGTCCGGTGGGCTCGGCGCACGCGCGCGTGCGGCTCGGCGCGGTGGTGGACGAGGAGACGGCGCTACGGGCTGCCGGGCCGCTGCGTTCCGCGGGCGAGGAGGTCGCCTGGGTGGACGGTGACGTGGTCGCGCGGAGCGTGCAGCGGGTGGGCGCCGTGGAGTTGGCGGTGCGCCCGCTCAGGGACGCCGATCCCGCCCTGGTCCGGGACGCCCTGTTGACGGGGCTGCGCGAGGAGGGCACCGGGCTGCTCAAGTGGTCGGCCGACGCACGGGAGTTGCGCCGCCGCCTGGCGTTCCTGCACCTGCATCTGGGGGCACCCTGGCCCGACGTATCGGAAAACGCCCTCTACGCGCGCGTGGAGGAGTGGTTGGAGCCGGAGCTGTCGAAGGCGCGCAGGCGGGCGGATCTGGGCCGGGTCGACGCGGGCCAGTGCCTGAACCGGCTGTTGCCGTGGGCGGGCGGGGAGGCCGCGCGCCTGGACGAGCTGGCGCCGGAGCGCCTGGAGGTACCGAGCGGTTCGCGGATCCGGGTGGACTACTCGGATCCCGAACAGCCCGTTCTGGCGGTCAAGTTGCAGGAGATGTTCGGCCTTGCGCGGACGCCTGCGCTGGCGGGGGTTCCGGTTCTGGCGCATCTGCTCTCCCCCGCCGGCCGGCCCGCGGCGGTGACCGCGGACCTGGCGTCGTTCTGGCGGGACGGCTATCGGGGCGTACGGGCGGAGCTGCGTGGCCGCTATCCGAAGCACCCGTGGCCGGAGGACCCGGCGACGGCGGAGCCGACCCGGCACACGAACGCACGGCTCAGGCGCTGATCGCGTGCGGGTCGCGGCCCTTAGGCGTTGACGGGTTCCGGCTCCGGAGCGGATTCCGCTTCCGGTTCGCCGGGCCTGCGGCTGCGGGCCTCCAGGACGAGGGCCAGGGTCAGCAGGGCGGCGCCGAGGCCGAGGAAGCCCCAGGGCAGGTAGCTGGTGAGGAGCAGGACGAGGACGCGCTGGGACTTGACGAGGTCGACGGTGTAGTCGATGTAGTCCTCGCGGATCTTGGCGTGGCCGGCGAAGGCGGTGACCTTGTCGCGGCCGCTGCCCTCCAGGAGGGTGCCGCCGCGCATCTCCTCCTTGTGGATCTCCTCGCCGTACACGGGTGCTCCGGTGGTCGGTTCGACCCAGAACCTGCGGACGGTCGTGTACCAGAACTTCGTGCCGGTCTTGCGTACCGAGTCCGGCGTGATGCCCTTCACGGGAAGGGTGTTGGGGACCTCGACCTCGGTCCACGGGACGGTCTGCTCGAAGTAGTAGACCTCGACGCCGCGGAAGTCCCGGGTGCCCTTGTAGTGGATAGGCGCGGACTTGTTGGCGCGAGCGTCGTAGTACTGGTAGTCCCGCTTCTCGGTCAGGAAAGGCCACTTGAACTCGATGCCGTCGCGTTTGACGGCCCGCCCGTCGACCATCTCGCCCTTGGCGTTGACCGGTTCCGAGGAGTGGGCGTCGAAGATGTAGCGCTCGGGAATCTGGGAGACCATCTTGCCGTCGGGGCCCACGACGTGGACGAGCGCGTCCCAGACGACGACGTCCTTGCCGACCTTCTTCTCGATCTTCTCGGACTCCTCGACGTTGCCCTTGAGGGTCTGCACGATGGTGAGTTTGTCGACCTTCTTGGGCTGCATCGTGCCGTAGTCGATGAGCGTCGCGGGCTTCACCTCCAGGACCATCTCCTGGTACTGGCTCGGCGGGATCTTCGCCAGGCGCGGGAAGGCGTAGAACCGCATCAGGGGGGACAGGGCCGTGAAGAACACGGCGAACGCGAGCAGTACGAGGCCGGCCTTGCGGCGCATCGCGGCCCTCCCTACGGGTGGTCGGGGACAGTGGTGAGCAACGGCTTCGGCGAGGTCTCGCCCGGTGGCGCGCCGACGGCGGTGATGGTGAAGACCAGCGCGAGTGCGGCGACGAGGCCGATGCCGGCGGAGATCAGGGCACGCATGCTCGGCCTCCCGTGGTGGTGGCCAGGCCGGCCGGAACCGCCGACCTGACATGGCGTCAGGGCGGGCACCGTAGCAACGCGGCCGTGAGATGAGAACACGTTTCACCGACAGGACATGACACCGCCCCCGGGCCCGATGGGGGCACGGGGGCGGAACGATCGGCTCCGTCGGGTAGGTGGGCTCCCGGAGGTACGCGGGCTCCGAGAGGTACGCGCGGCGGCCGGGGCCGGTCGAAGTCAGGAGACCTTGAGCTCCACGGTGACGCTGCCGCCGCCGACCGCCGCGATCCGCAGCAGGTACGTGCCCTGGCTGCCGTCGGCGTAGATCTTCGGGAGCTGCAGGACGCCGTTCGCGTCGGTCTTGAGGCCCTTGAGCGTACGGATCACGTTGCCGTCCGCGTCCTTGAAGTACGGGCCCTTGTCGTTGACGCTCGGGTCCTCCGCCGACTTGATCATCGTCGCGGTGACCTCGACCCCGGCCGCCGCCTCCCCGTTGTAGGTGGCCTTGACCTCGACGGGCGCCGTGTACTCGGCGCCGGACGCGCAGCTCATCTCCTGGTCGCCGACGCGGGACAGGGAGTCGGCCTGCCGTGCGGTGACCTTCGCGGTGTGGTCGACGGGGTCCAGGCTGCGGCCGACGACCTTGGCGCGGACGGTGAACTCGCCGGTCTTCTCGCCCGCCTTGAGCTCGGGCGCGACCGCCTTGCCGCCGCTGTCCGTGGTGACGTTCGCGGCGGTGGCGCCGCCCGCGAAGCGGCTGTCGGTCTCGCCGACGATCTCGAACCGCACCTCCACGCCTGCGACGCCTGCGCCGTCCGCGCCGTGCGCGCGTACGGTCGGCCGGGCCGCGAAGGTCTCGCCCGCGGTGGCGGTCAGCTCGCCGGTGCCCGCGTCCGCGAGCTTCGCGACCCGGTCCTCGGGGGCGGGGGTCGGGGTCGGCGTGGGTGTGGGGGTCGGACTGGGGGTTTCGCTGCCGCCGCCGCCCGTGCTGGGTTCGGAGGGGCTGGTTCCGGTGGAGCCGTCGGTTCCGTCGCCACCGTCGGAGTCGCCCGAGCCGCTCGGGCTCTCCGAGCCGTCCGAGCCATCGGATCCGTCGGATCCGTCGGATCCGTCGGATCCGTCGGTCGAACCAGGGTCACTGGAGTTCGTTCCGGAGCCGGATTCCGGGCCCTTGTTCCCAGAGCCCGTGTTCCCGGACCCCGCGCCCGTCGAGCCCCTGCCGTCGCCCGAACTTCCGGTTCCGGCACCGGACTTGGCGTCGTCGTCGCTGCGGTTGACGGGCAGCACTCCGGTGCCGTCGGGGATCTCGTGGGTGCCCTTGCGGTAGTACTCCAGCCACGACAGGACCGTACGCAGATAGTGCTGCGAGTGGTTGTAGCTGAGGATCGCCTGGTGCAGGCCGGACCGGGTGGACAGGTCGCGGTCGCCCGCGCAGAGGTAGCGGCCGGCGGCGAGGGCCGCGTCGTAGATGTTGTTGGGGTCCTTCTTGCCGTCGGCGTTGCCGTCCTGCGCCCAGGTCGCCCAGGTGGAGGGGATGAACTGCATCGGTCCCACGGCCCGGTCGTGCGTGGTGTCGCGGTCGTAGGAACCGCCGTCGGTGTCGCGGATGTTCGCGAAGCCGACGCCGTTGAGCGGGGGGCCGAGGATCGGCTTGAGCGTGGTGCCGTCGGCGTTGACGCGGCCGCCGCGCGCCTGCCCGGACTCCACCTTGCCGATGGCGGCGAGGAGTTGCCACGGCAGCCGGCAGCCGGGCTTGCTCTCGCGCAGCGCCGCCTCGGCCTTCTTGTAGGCGTCGAGGACGGTCGCGGGTATCCCGGCCTCCGCTTCGCCGGTGTTCCCCTGCTCGTCGCCGTCACCCGGCGGGATCGGGCTGTCGAGGGGCGGAAGGTCCGTGTAGTACGGGGAGTTGCCGGTCGCGGAGTCGTCCGCGGGCGAGGTGGACTCGGTGGTCTTGCGGCCCTGCGGTGTGTCGGTGATGCCCGGGGCCTGCGACGCGGAGAGCGCCGCCACCGCCGCCGCGGCCACCGCCGCGCTCACCGCTGTCTTGCGCAGCCGTCGGCCGTGCAGCGCTGCCATACGTCTGACCCCTCCCGGTCGTGAGCGCGCGCACTCCCCAGCGCGCTGACGCAGGCGACCCTACGGCAACTTCCCGCGCACAGACACCCGTTCCCAACCGCTTTTCACCGCTTGACCACAGGCCGTTCCGGCGCCGTTCCGTACGGAGGGGCCCGGCTCGCGGAGTCGTCTAGGCGCGCGTCAGACGGCGTCCCAGCTCCTGGGCCCGTCGCAGCACGGACTCGACGAGCAGGGGGCGGGGCGGGCCGGTGGCGGCGTGGCGGTGTCCGCCGCCTTCGAGCGCGCACCACAGCACGCTCTCGTCCTCGGGCACCGGTGCCGGCTCGGGGCTCTGGGGTCCGTACGACGACGCCGCCCGCACGTCGGGGGACGTACGGGCGGCGAGGGCGGGCGATGCGGCGGTGCGGCAGGTCGCGGCGCGACGTGCGCGCCGGTCCTCGGCGCGTGCCGCGAGCGCGGATATCGGCACGAGCAGGACGGGGACCGTGGCGGCGAGTGCGACCGCGCGGCGCTGGTGGCTGACCATGTCCGCCACGTTGCCGCCTGCCGCGGGCCACGGCACGGGCACGGCGGCCATACGGGTACGCGACCTGCGGTGACGGGCTTGCGGGGAGGGGCTGAAGGACGCGGGGCCGGTGGAAGCGGGGCCGGGCGACGGAGGCCCAAGGGACGCGAGACCCGGGAACGCGAGACGCAGGGACGCAGGGACGCGAGACCCGGTGACGCGCGGCCGAGCGACGCGCGGCGGCGGGGCTCGGGGCCGCCCCGAACCTCAACCCCGAGGCCGCAGCCCGCCCCGCGCCCCGTCCCGTACGTCTCAGCGCAGCGCAGCGCTCAGTGCGCCGCCGACTCCCAGTCCGCGCCGACGCCCACCGACACGTCGAGCGGGGCTCGGAGGCTGACCGCGCCGGCCATCTCGCGACGAACCAGCTCCTCGACCTGCTCGCGCTCGCCGGCGGCGATCTCCAGGACGATTTCGTCGTGCACCTGGAGCAGCATGCGGGAGGTCAACTCGGCCTTCTCCAGGGCCTGTCCGACCCGCAGCATCGCGATCTTCACGATGTCGGCCGCGGTGCCCTGGATCGGTGCGTTGAGCGCCATCCGCTCGGCGGCCTCCCGGCGCTGGCGGTTGTCGCTGCTGAGGTCCGGGAGGTAGCGGCGGCGGCCGAGGATCGTCGCCGTGTAACCCGTCGCGCGGGCCTCTTCGACGACGCGGTGCAGATAGTCCCGCACGCCGCCGAAGCGCTCGAAGTAGGTGTCCATCAGGGCGCGGGCCTCGGACGCCTCGATGTTCAGCTGCTGCGACAGACCGAACGCGGAAAGCCCGTACGCCAGGCCGTACGACATGGCCTTGATCTTGCGGCGCATCTCGGCGTCGACCTGGTCCCCGGGGACGCCGAAGACCTGCGAGGCGACCGTGGTGTGCAGGTCCTCGCCGGAGGTGAACGCCTCGATGAGGCCCTCGTCCTCGGAGAGGTGGGCCATGACACGGAGCTCGATCTGGCTGTAGTCCGCGGTCATCAGGGACTCGAAGCCCTCGCCGACGACGAAGCCGCGGCGGATGGCCCGGCCCTCGTCCGTGCGCACCGGGACGTTTTGCAGGTTCGGGTCCGTGGAGGAGAGGCGGCCGGTGGCGGCGACGATCTGGCTGAAGGAGGTGTGGATGCGGCCGTCCGCGGCGATCGTCTTGATCAGGCCCTCGACGGTGACGCGGAGCTTGGCCTGCTCGCGGTGGCGGAGCATGATCACCGGGAGTTCGTTGTCCGTCTGGGACGCGAGCCAGGCCAGGGCGTCGGCGTCCGTCGTGTACCCCGTCTTGGTCTTCTTCGTCTTGGGCAGGCCGAGCTCGCCGAAGAGGACTTCCTGGAGCTGCTTGGGCGAGCCGAGGTTGAACTCGTGGCCCGCGGCGTCGTGCGCCTCCTTCACGGCCTGCTGCACGGCGCCCGCGAACTGCTGCTCCATGGCCTCCAGATGGGCCCGGTCGGCGGCGATGCCGGCGCGCTCCATGCGCGCGAGGAGCGCGGAGACGGGCAGCTCCATGTCGGTGAGCAGCTCGGCGGCGCCGACCTCCTTGAGGCGCTCGCCGAACGCGGCGCCGAGGTCGATGACCGTACGCGCCTGGTGCATCAGGGCGTCGGCCTCGGCGGTGTCGTCAGCGCCGAACGCCAGCTGGCCGTCGGCCTCGGCGGCCGGGGCGAGTTCACGGCCGAGGTACTCCAGGGAGAGGGCGTCCAGGGCGAAGGAGCGGCGGCCGGGCTTGACCAGGTACGCCGCGAGGGCGCTGTCCATGGTGATGCCCTCGATGGTCCAGCCGTGCTCGGCGAAGACCCGCAGGGCGCCCTTCGCGTCGTGCACGACCTTCGGCTTCTTCGGGTCGGCGAGCCACTGCGCGAACGCGTTCTCGTCGGCCTCGTCCAGCTGGGACGGGTCGAACCAGGCGGCCGCTCCCCCGGCGTCGGCGAGGGCGACCTCGGCGACGGCGCCGGTGCCGAGCTTCCAGGAGTCGACGGTGGCCATGCCCAGGACGGCCTTGCCGTGCTCGGCGAGCCAGGGGGCGAGCTCACCGGAGCCGAGGACCGCGCCGTCGATCTCCACGCCGTCGGCCGCGGGCGTCTCGTCGGTGTCTTCGGCGCCCGGGTCGACGGCGAGGAGGCGCTCGCGCAGGGAGGGGTTGCGGATCTCCAGGGTGTCGAGGACGACGGCGACGGCCTTGCGGTCGTACGCCGCGCGCTCCAAGTCGGCGACCGTCCTGGGCAGTTCGACGTCCCGGACCATCTCCGTGAGGCGGCGGTTGAGCTTCACAGCCTCCAGGTGGTCGCGGAAGTTCTGCCCGGCCTTGCCCTTGACCTCCTCGGCGCGCTCCACGAGCTCGGCGAACGAACCGAACTGGTTGATCCACTTCGCGGCGGTCTTCTCGCCGACGCCGGGGATGCCCGGCAGGTTGTCCGACGGGTCGCCGCGCAGGGCCGCGAAGTCCGGGTACTGGGAGGGGCTCAGGCCGTACTTCTCCTGGACCTTCTCCGGGGTGTACCGCGTGAGCTCGGAGACGCCCTTGGTGGGGTAGAGCACCGTGACGTTGTCGGTGACGAGCTGGAAGGAGTCGCGGTCGCCGGTGACGACGAGGACCTCGAAGCCGGCGGCCTCGGCCTGGGTGGCGAGGGTGGCGATGATGTCGTCCGCCTCGAAGCCGTCGACCGCGAACCGCTCGGCGTGCATCGCGTCGAGGAGCTCGCCGATCAGCTCGACCTGGCCCTTGAACTCGTCGGGGGTCTTGGAGCGGTTCGCCTTGTACTCCGCGAACTCCTGGGAGCGCCAGGTCTTGCGCGAGACGTCGAAGGCGACCGCGAAATGCGTGGGCTGCTCGTCGCGCAGCGTGTTCGCCAGCATCGACGCGAAGCCGTAGATCGCGTTGGTGGGCTGGCCCGTCGCCGTCGTGAAGTTCTCCGCGGGCAGCGCGAAGAACGCCCGGTAAGCGAGCGAGTGCCCATCCATGAGCATGAGGCGCGGGCGCTTGCCGCCTGCGGACGGGTCGGCGGCCTTCGCGGCCTTCGGCTGGGCGGGTGTCTTCTTCGATGCTGTCTCTGCCACGTCCCCGATCCTGCCACGCCCCACTGACAATCCGTTCCGCGTCCGCCCACGGCCCCCTCGTACGACGGGCCGCGGAGTTATCCACAGGCCGGCCGGGCCGGTCGACGCTCGTGCGAGGATCGAGATGTACGCAGACAGTGACTGTTCGAAGGAGACCGGTCATGGCAGGCAAGCCCCCCGCCGGCGATCCCGTCCAGGACGCCCCGCAGGTCGAAGGCCCCAAGCACGCCGCCGCCGGGCTCCCCGCCATCGGGCATACGTTGCGCATGGCGCAGGAGCAGATGGGTGTGCGCCGCACGGCGCTGACGCTGCTGCGCGTGAACCAGAAGGACGGCTTCGACTGCCCCGGCTGCGCCTGGCCCGAGCCGGAGCACCGGCACAAGGCGGAGTTCTGCGAGAACGGCGCGAAGGCGGTCGCCGAGGAGGCCACGCTGCGCCGGGTCACGCCGGAGTTCTTCGCCGCGCACCCGGTGGCGGACCTGGCCCGCCGCAGCGGTTACTGGCTGGGCCAGCAGGGCCGCCTCACGCACCCCATGTATCTGGCGGAGGGCGCGGAGAGGTACGAACCGGTCACCTGGGAGCGGGCGTTCGACATCGTGGCCGAGGAGCTGGACGCCCTCGCCTCGCCGGACGAGGCGCTGTTCTACACGTCGGGGCGTACGAGCAACGAGGCGGCGTTCCTGTACCAGCTGTTCGCCCGCGAGTTCGGCACGAACAACCTGCCGGACTGCTCCAACATGTGCCACGAGTCGTCGGGCTCGGCGCTCACGGAGACCATCGGCGTCGGCAAGGGCAGCGTCCTCCTGGAGGACCTCCACAAGGCGGATCTGATCATCGTGGCCGGGCAGAATCCGGGCACGAACCATCCGCGCATGCTGTCCGCCCTGGAGAAGGCGAAGGCCGGCGGGGCGCGGATCATCACGGTGAATCCGCTGCCCGAGGCCGGCATGGAGCGGTTCAAGAACCCGCAGACGCCGCAGGGCATGCTGAAGGGCACGGCCCTGACGGACCTGTTCCTGCAGATCCGCCTCGGCGGGGACCAAGCCCTGTTCCGCCTCCTCAACAAGCTCATCCTCGATGCGGACGGCGCCATGGACGAGGAGTTCGTACGCGAACACACCCATGGGTACGAGGAGTTCGCGGCCGCCGCGCGTGCGGCCGACTGGGACGAGACCCTCGCGGCGACGGGCCTGGAACGGTCCCGCATCGAGGAGGCCCTCGCCATGGTGCTCGCCTCGAAGCGCACGGTGGTGTGCTGGGCGATGGGCCTGACACAGCACAAGCACGCGGTGCCCACGATCCGCGAGGTCGTCAACTTCCTGCTGCTGCGCGGCAACATCGGCCGCCCGGGTGCGGGGGTGTGCCCGGTGCGCGGCCACTCCAACGTGCAGGGCGACCGCACGATGGGCATCTTCGAGCGGCCCGCCCCGGCCTTTCTGAACGCCCTGGAGCGGGAGTTCGGGTTCGCCCCGCCGCGCGAGCACGGCCTGGACGTGGTGCGTGCGATCCGCGCGATGCGCGACGGCGACGCGAAGGTGTTCTTCGCCATGGGCGGCAACTTCGTGTCCGCGTCGCCCGACACAGAGGTGACGGAGGCGGCGATGCGCCGCGCCCGCCTGACGGTGCATGTGTCGACGAAGCTGAACCGCTCCCACGCGGTCACCGGGGCGCGCGCCCTGATCCTGCCGACGCTCGGCCGGACGGAGCGCGATCTGCAGGGCAGTGGCGAGCAGTTCGTGGCGGTCGAGGACTCCATGGGCATGGTGCACGCCTCGCGCGGGCGCCTGGAGCCCGCGAGCCGGCATCTGCTGTCCGAGCCGGCGATCGTGAGCCGGCTCGCCCGCCGCGTCCTGGGCGAGAAGAGCGTCACGCCGTGGGAGGAGTTCGAGAAGGACTACGCGACGATCCGCGATCGCATCGCGCGCGTGGTGCCCGGCTTCGACGACTTCAACGCGCGCGTGGCACGGCCCGGCGGCTTCGCCCTGCCGCACGCCCCGCGCGACGAGCGCCGCTTCCCGACGGCCACGGGGAAGGCCAACTTCACTGCGGCCCCGGTCGAGTACCCCGAACTGCCCGACGGGCGGCTGCTGTTGCAGACGCTGCGCTCGCACGACCAGTACAACACCACGATCTACGGTCTCGACGACCGATACCGCGGCATCAGGAACGGCCGCCGCGTCGTCCTCGTCAACCCGGCCGACGCCCGCGAGCTCGGCGGCCTCGCCGACGGTGCGTACGTCGACCTGGTCAGCGAGTGGCAGGACGGCGTGGAGCGGCGCGCGCTGGGCTTCCGCGTCGTGCACTATCCGACGGCCCGCGGCTGCGCGGCGGCGTACTACCCGGAGACGAACGTCCTGGTGCCGCTCGACGCGACCGCCGACACCAGCAACACCCCGGCCAGCAAGTCCGTCGTCGTACGCCTGGAGGCCCGCCCCTAGGGACATCGGGCGGGCGTCTGGAACAATCGCCCCTCGTCTAAGCGTTTGCTCAGGCGGTGGGTACGGTGCAGCGCGCGGCCGTACCGCCGCCACAAGGACGACGAACTGGAGTCGAGGCCCATGGGCGAGAAGCACAACGTCAAGTTCCCGCAGGAGATCGTCGACGAGTACGCCGCGCTCGGCGTCGACCTGCCCGCCCTGTTCTCCGCCGGACACCTCGGCACCCGGATGGGCATCGAGGTCCTCGAGGCCGCGCCGGACCGGGTCGTCGGCACCATGCCCGTGGAGGGCAACACCCAGCCGTACGGGCTGCTGCACGGCGGCGCCTCCGCGGTGCTCGCCGAGACGCTCGGCTCGGTCGGCTCCATGCTGCACGGCGGCACGTCGAAGATCGCCGTCGGCGTCGACCTCAACTGCACGCACCACCGCGGCGTCCGCTCCGGCCTGGTCACCGGCGTCGCCACGCCCGTGCACCGGGGCCGCTCCACCGCCACGTACGAGATCGTCATCAGCGACGAGCAGGACAAGCGGGTCTGCACCGCGCGCCTGACCTGCCTGCTCCGGGACGCCGTCCCGGCGGGCGACCGGGCGGCACAGGGGAGCGGCAAGGAGAGCTGAGCGCCGGCGATCGGCCGAGCACGGCAGCCGGCCCGGCAACCCCGGGTCACCGCGGGCGGGGCGCGTCACTCAAGTGACGTGCCCCGCCCGTCTGTTGTGGGGCTCGGCCCGGCGGACCAGGTTTGCCACACCCTGACGGGTCGACAGACCCGACGGAAACGCACAGAACACCATCGCGAGAACCGGGCGCCCGACGGCTTCCGATAAGACCTCGCACCCCTTCGCGGTAACCGTGAGTAATGAAGCCGAGGCTCACCGACACAATGTGTTCACACAAAGCGAGCCGCCGAAATCCCGTATTCACACTGCAGGATTCACACCCGCGGACACCATCAAGATCATTTGCGGCCACTGAGCGGAACTGCAAATTCTCACCATGCGAACGACGGTGACAGCACCAAAAGGGCTCTTTGGACCTCACTTCCCCGCCCCTCATTCACCCCGCATAACAAGAACGTCACATCCTTCCCCGCACCGCTCCCACACTCCTTCACCTGCGCTTAGAGTCACCGCCAGTCACCGCGCCGCCGGGCGCGAACTGAATTGCACGGCCCTGTACCACACCCAGTACGGCCCGGCGATCACACGGCGCCTCTACCAATGAGGAAGCCGCGCCAGGGAAAGGACCAATCGTGCGAAACCGTTCCTTGCTCATACTCACCACCGTGCTGACCACCGGGGCACTCACTCTCACCGCCTGCGGATCGCGCGACGAAGGAAAAGGCGGCGGTGACGGAGGCAAGACCACCGTCGTCATCGGCGTCGACGCACCCCTGACCGGTGACCTTTCCGCACTGGGCCTCGGCATCAAGAACTCCGCCGACCTCGCCGTGAAGACCGCCAACAAGGAAGGCACCGTCGAAGGCGTCGAGTTCAAACTCGAAGCCACCGACGACCAGGCCCAGCCTCAGGTCGGCCAGCAGAACGCCCAGAAGTTCATCAGCAACGATGAAGTACTCGGCGTCGTCGGGCCGTTGAACTCCAACGTCTCCCAGTCGATGCAGAAGCCCTTCAACGACGCGGGCCTCGTCCAGGTCTCCCCCGCCAACACCGGCACCGAGCTCACCCAGGGCGACGGCTGGAAGACCGGCGACCGCAAGCGCCCCTTCAAGACCTTCTTCCGCACCGCCACGACCGACCAGGTCCAGGGCGACTTCGCCGCCAAGTACCTCTACAACAAGGCGAAGATCAAGAAGGTCTACCTCATCGACGACCAGAAGACCTACGGCGCCGGCCTCGCCGCGTCCTTCAAGGACACCTTCACCCAACTCGGCGGAAAGATCGTGGACTCCGACCACATCAACCCCGAGGACCGCGACTTCAACGCCGTCGCCACCAAGGTCAAGAACTCCAAGGCCGAAGCCGTCTACTACGGCGGCGAATACCCCGCGGCCGGCCCCCTCAGCCAGCAGATCAAGGACTCCGGCGCCAAGATCCCGCTCATGGGCGGCGACGGCATCTACAGCGCCGACTTCATCAAGCTCAACAAGAAGGCCGCCGGCGACCTGGCCACCTCCGTCGGCAAGCCCGTCGAACTCCTCGACTCCGCCAAGACGTTCATCAAGAACTACAAGGCGGCCGGATACAAGGACGCCTACGAGGCCTACGGCGGCGGCACCTACGACGCCACCTGGTCCATCATCGAAGCCGTCAAGATCGCCGTCGAAGAGAACGACGGAAAGCTCCCCGAAAACGGCCGCGCAGCCGTCCTCGAAGCCATGAGCAAGGTCAAGTTCGAGGGCGTCACCGGAAACGTCTCCTTCGACGAGTACGGCGACACCACCAACACCATGATGACCGCCTACCAGGTCGACGGTAAGGCGTGGAAGCCGGAGTTCAGCGGGGCCTACAAGCCCGAATAAAGAACCCGGCCTCCCGGCCAAGAACGGCATTGACCCAGACCGCGCGGGAGCGCTACGAGCGCTCCCGCGCGGCGCCTTATCCGAACCATTCCACGGAGGCCTTGCGGTGAACGAACTGCCGCAGCAGCTGGCCAATGGACTCATCCTCGGCGCGATGTACGGACTCATCGCGATCGGCTACACGATGGTCTACGGCATCGTCCAGCTCATCAACTTCGCCCACGGCGAGATATTCATGATCGGGGGCTTCGGCGCCCTCACCGTCTACCTCGTACTCCCCGACGGCTTCTCCCTCGCCGCCGCCATCCCCCTCATGATCATCGGCGGCATGATCTGCTCCGTCGCCGTAGGCACCGCAGCCGAACGCTTCGCCTACCGCCCCCTGCGCGGCGCACCACGACTCGCCCCCCTCATCACCGCCATCGGCCTCTCCATCTTCCTCCAGCAGGCCGTCTGGAAGTGGTACCCGGACGCCAAGAAGGACCGTTCCTTCCCGCAGTTCGACGGCGAACCCCTCAGCATCCTCGGCGCCAACATCCAACGAGGCAGCCTCTTCGTCCTCATCGCCGCACCGCTCTGCATGCTCGCCCTCGGCCTCTTCGTCAACAAAACCCGATCCGGCCGCGGCATGCAGGCCACCGCCCAAGACCCTGACACCGCCAAGCTCATGGGCGTCAACACCGACCGCATCATCGTCATGGCCTTCGCCATCGGCGCCGCATTCGCCGCCATCGCAGCCGTCGGATACGGACTCCACAACGGCCAGGTCGGCTTCAAAATGGGCTTCATCCTCGGCCTGAAAGCCTTCACCGCAGCCGTACTCGGCGGAATCGGCAACATCTACGGCGCCATGCTCGGCGGCCTCGTACTCGGCGTCGCCGAATCCCTCGCCACCGGCTACATCGGCGACATCCCCGGAATGGAACTCTTCGGCGGCGGCGCCTGGAAGGACGTCTGGGCCTTCACCCTCCTCATCCTCGTACTGCTACTCAGGCCACAAGGCCTGCTCGGCGAACGCGTCGCGGACAGGGCGTGATACCCATGACCACCAAAACCCCTGCCCAGCAGCCCACTTCGCTGCTCCCCCTGCCCGCAACCGCAGCCCGCACCGGCGTCCTCGCCGGCGCCGCGCTCGCCCTCGCCGGCACCTTCCTCGCCTGGACCTGGACCGAGGAATTCCCCGGCAACCTCACCGTCACCGGCTACCCCGGCGGCCTGCAGGTCCTCACCCTCGTCGGCGCCACCCTCACCGCCCTCTTCACCCTCTCCGGCATGGGCATCCGCGGCCTCACCTGGCTCACCCCCGCCGGCAAGAGCAGCCCCGTCCTGCTCACCGCACTCGGCGTACTCGGCACCACCCTCTACGCCATCGCCGCGATCTCCGTACAGCTCGGCGGCATCATCAACCTCGAACCGGGCGCCTGGGTCTCCGGCGTCGGCGCACTCATCGCCGTCATCGCCGCCCTCGGCCTCCCCCACGACCTGCCGGCCGAGGAAGACACCACCGGCGCCTGGGCCCGCTTCAAGCACGCCCTCAAGGCACCCCCCGCACCACGCGCCAAGGAACTGCCCAACTGGGCCGAAATCCTCATCATCACCGCCGCGTTCGGCATCGGCCTCTACGTCTTTGCCTACGGCATCGACGCCTACTCCGAACTCTTCGTCGGCTTCCTCATCACCGTCGCCCTCGTCGCCCCCGCCGTGTTCCGCGCAGGCCTCATCGCCCGCCTCAACCGGCTCACCGCGAAGCACCGCACGATCACCCTCACCGCAGCACTGATCGCCGCCGCCTGCTTCCCCTTCACACAGACCGACGAGTCGTACGCCCTCATCGGCGCCAACATCCTCATCTTCGCGACCGTCGCCCTCGGCCTGAACGTCGTCGTCGGCCTCGCCGGACTCCTCGACCTCGGATACGTCGCCTTCCTCGGCGTCGGCGCCTACACCGCCGCACTCGTATCCGGATCACCCCAGTCCACCTTCGGCGTCCAATTCCCCTTCTGGGCCGCCGTATTGGTCGGCGCCGCCGCCTCCCTCATCTTCGGCGTCCTCATCGGCGCCCCCACCCTGCGGCTCCGCGGCGACTACCTCGCCATCGTCACCCTCGGCTTCGGCGAGATCTTCCGCATCACCATGAACAACCTCAACGGCAGCGCGGGCCCCGACATCACCAACGGCTCCCAAGGCATCCCGAACATTCCCGACCTCGAACTCTTCGGATTCAACTTCGGAATGCCCCACGAGATCGCCGGATTCACCCTCGGCCGATCCGGCAACTACTACCTCCTGATGCTGCTCTTCACCGCAGTCGTCGTCATGGTCTTCCGACGCTCCGGAGAATCCCGCATCGGCCGCGCCTGGGTCGCCGTACGCGAGGACGAAACCGCCGCAACCGCCATGGGAATCAACGGATTCCGCGTCAAACTCATCGCCTTCGCCCTCGGCGCCACCCTCGCCGGATTCGCCGGCACGGTCCAGGCACACGTCTCCTACAGCATCACACCGGAGCAGTACCTCTTCGCCAACACCGTGCCCCCGAACTCAGCGTTCCTCCTCGCCGCAGTCATCCTCGGCGGAATGGGCACCATCAGCGGACCGCTCATCGGCGCCGCCCTGCTCTACCTCATCCCCGCCAAACTCCAGTTCCTCGAGGACTTCCAACTCCTCCTCTTCGGACTCGCCCTCATCCTCCTCATGCGATTCCGCCCAGAAGGCCTCGTCGCCAACAAGCGCGCCCAACTCGAATTCCACGAGACCGGCCAACTCGACGTACCAGACCAACGACTCCCCGACGACGCCGTCGGCACCGCCAAGGCGGGGGCGTGACCACCATGACGACGACCACAAACACCACCGTCCTCGAAGCCAAAGACGTCACCATGCGCTTCGGCGGACTCACCGCCGTACGCTCCGTCGGCCTCACTGTCAACAGCGGCGAGATCGTCGGCCTCATCGGCCCCAACGGCGCAGGCAAAACCACCTTCTTCAACTGCCTCACCGGCCTGTACGTCCCCACGGAAGGCACCGTCGCCTACAAAGGCACCGTCCTCCCCCCGAAACCCCACCTCGTCACCAGCGCCGGCATCGCCCGCACATTCCAGAACATTCGGCTCTTCGCCAATATGACCGTCCTGGAAAACGTCCTCGTCGGCCGTCACACCCGCACCAAAGAAGGCCTCTGGTCGGCCCTCCTCCGCGGCCCCGGATTCAAGAAAGCCGAAGCCGCATCCCACGAACGAGCCATGGAACTCCTGGAGTTCATCGGCCTCGCCCACAAAGCCGACCACCTCGCCCGCAACCTCCCGTACGGCGAACAGCGCAAACTCGAGATCGCCCGCGCCCTCGCCAGCGAACCCGGCCTCCTCCTCCTCGACGAACCCACCGCGGGCATGAACCCCCAAGAGACCCGCGCCACCGAAGAGTTGGTCTTCGCCATCCGCGACCAAGGCATCGCCGTCCTGGTCATCGAGCACGACATGCGGTTCATCTTCAACCTCTGCGACCGCGTCGCCGTACTCGTACAAGGCGAAAAACTCGTCGAAGGCACATCCGACGTCGTGCAAGCCGACGAACGCGTCGTCGCCGCCTACCTCGGCACCCCCTTCGAAGGCGCACCGGGCGACGAAGAAGTAGCCGAAGTCGAAGCAGCCGAAGCCGCCCAGGAAACCCCCTCCGCAAAAGCAGCACCCAGCACCGACACCCGCACGGAGGACGACCAGTGACCGCACTACTGGAAGTCGAGGACCTCAGGGTCGCCTACGGCAAGATCGAAGCCGTCAAAGGCATCTCCTTCACCGTCGAAGCCGGCCAGGTCGTCACCCTCATCGGCACCAACGGCGCGGGAAAAACCACCACACTGCGCACCCTTTCCGGACTGCTCAAGCCGCTCTCCGGAAAAATCACCTTCGACGGGAAACCCCTCAACGGCGTCCCCGCCCACAAAATCGTCGCCATGGGCCTCGCCCACTCCCCCGAAGGCCGGCACATCTTCCCGCGCCTCACCATCACCGACAACCTCCGCCTCGGCGCCTATCTCCGCGACGACAAAGAGGGCATCGAAAAGGACATCCAGCGGGCCTACGACCTCTTCCCGATCCTCGGCGAACGAAGGAAGCAGGCCGCGGGAACACTCTCCGGCGGCGAGCAGCAAATGCTCGCCATGGGCCGCGCCCTGATGTCCCAGCCGAAACTGCTCATGCTCGACGAACCCTCCATGGGCCTCTCCCCGATCATGATGCAGAAGATCATGGAGACCATCGTCGAGCTGAAGTCCCAGGGCACGACGATCCTGCTCGTCGAACAGAACGCCCAGGCCGCACTCTCACTCGCCGACCACGGACACGTCATGGAAATCGGCAAGGTCGTCCTCTCCGGCACCGGACAGGACCTCCTCCACGACGAATCCGTACGCAAGGCGTACCTCGGCGAGGACTGAGCGCACAGCTGCTCGTACGCGGCGGAGGCCCGCACCCGGAACTCGGGTGCGGGCCTCCGCCGCGTACGAAGAGAAAACCAGCGAACTGCTACTTCGCCTTCTTCTCCTCGGAATCCTCGATGACGGCCTCCGCCACCTGCTGCATCGACATCCGACGGTCCATCGACGTCTTCTGGATCCAGCGGAACGCGGCCGGCTCCGTCAGGCCGTACTCCGTCTGCAGAATCGACTTCGCACGGTCCACGAGCTTCCGCGTCTCCAGACGCTGCGAAAGGTCCGCGACCTCCCGCTCCAGCGTCTTCAACTCCGTGTACCGGGACACGGCCATCTCGATCGCCGGAACGACATCGCCCTTGCTGAACGGCTTCACCAGGTACGCCATCGCACCCGCGTCCCGCGCACGCTCCACGAGGTCGCGCTGCGAGAACGCCGTCAGCATCAGGACCGGCGCGATGGACTCCTCGGTGATCTTCTCGGCCGCCGAGATGCCGTCGAGCACCGGCATCTTCACGTCCAGGATCACCAGGTCGGGGCGGTACTCACGGGCCAGCTCGATGGCCTTCTCCCCGTCACCCGCCTCACCGACGACGGAGTACCCCTCCTCCTCGAGCATCTCTTTGAGGTCGAGACGGATCAGCGCCTCGTCCTCGGCGATGACGACACGGGTCGTCAGCGGAGGCACGTGCGACTGGTCGTCGTCGGGCTGGGGCGACTCGGGGGCGGTCACGTGTGGGCTCCTCGTTCGGGCCGGGCAGGTCGTGCTGCTATGCAGCCTACCTAGGGGCGGGGCGACGCAGAGACCCGGTACACTTCCGGGCAGCAAGTCACGCCGGGTTGGTGGAATCGGTATACACACGGTCCTCAAAAGACCGCGCTTCACGGCATGCGGGTTCGAGTCCCGCACCCGGCACCAACTCTCAAGCGGAGGTTCACGTTCGCGTGAACCTCCGCTTTTTGCTGTGCAAAGTCACCCTCGGTCACGCACTGTGGTCACATGCACCAACACAGCACATCAGTTCGACAACGGGCGCTCTCGTTACTCCGGGGCGGAGCCAAGAACGCGGACGTGTCCCGGGAGCTCAACATCCCCTTGGGGACGATCTCGTACTGGAAGCACGTTGACCGCGCCAAGCGTGGCGAGTGTCCCGGCGCCCATAATCCACTGTGTCCACGCTGCGACGGACGCCCGCTGGACGCGGCCGCGTACTCGTACCTCCTGGGCCAGTACCTGGGCGACGGCCACATCAGCCACTACTCGGGACACCGCGTACCGAGCCTCATGATCACCGCCGCCGACGCATGGCCAGGCATCGCCAACGAGACCGAGGCCGCCATGCGCAAGGTCTTCCCGGACAACGGCGTCCACCGCCTACAGCGCACGGGATGCCAGAACATCAAGGTCTACTCGAAACACCTGACCTGTCTGTTCCCCCAGCACGGCCCCGGCAAGAAGCACGAGCGCAAGATCGCCCTGGAGCCTTGGCAGCAGGAGATCGTCGACGCGCACCCCTGGGAGTTCGTACGCGGACTGATCCATTCCGACGGGTGCCGGATCACCAACTGGACGACGCGGATCGTCGCCGGAGTACGTAAGCGCTATGAGTACCCGAGGTACTTCTTCACCAACGTCTCCGACGACATCCGGAAGCTCTTCACGGACACCCTGGACCGCCTCGGCGTGGAGTGGGCGCACTGCGCACGGAACGGAAACCCGTACAACACCTCGGTGGCCCGAAAAGCCTCAGTGGCCCTCATGGACGCCCACATAGGCCCCAAGTACTGAACACCCCCGCCCCCGAACCCCTACTTGGGGCTGTCGTCCTCGCCGATGTGGTGGACGCGGACCAGGTTTGTGGAGCCGGGGACTCCGGGGGGTGAGCCGGCGGTGATGACGACGATGTCGCCCTTCTCGCAGCGGCCGATCTTCAGGAGCTGCTCGTCGACCTGGGCCACCATCGCGTCGGTGGAGTCGACGTGCGGGCCGAGGAAGGTCTCCACGCCCCAGGTGAGGTTGAGTTGGGAGCGGGTGGCCGCGTCGGGGGTGAAGGCGAGGAGGGGGATCGGGGAGCGGTAGCGCGAGAGGCGTTTGACGGTGTCGCCGGACTGGGTGAAGGCGACGAGGAATTTCGCGCCGAGGAAGTCGCCCATTTCGGCGGCTGCTCGGGCGACTGCGCCGCCTTGGGTGCGGGGCTTGTTGCGTTCGGTGAGGGGTGGGAGGCCCTTGGCGAGAATGTCTTCCTCGGCGGCGGCGACGATGCGGGACATCGTCTTCACAGTTTCGACGGGGTGTTTGCCGACGCTGGTCTCGCCGGAGAGCATCACGGCATCGGTGCCGTCGATCACCGCGTTCGCCACGTCTGATGCTTCCGCCCTGGTGGGGCGGGAGTTGTCGATCATCGAGTCGAGCATCTGGGTGGCGACGATGACGGGTTTGGCGTTGCGCTTGGCGAGTTTGATGGCGCGCTTCTGGACGATCGGGACTTGTTCCAGGGGCATTTCGACGCCGAGGTCGCCGCGGGCGACCATGATGCCGTCGAAGGCGGCGACGATGTCGTCGATGTTGTCGACGGCCTGGGGTTTTTCGACCTTGGCGATGACGGGGAGGCGTCGGCCTTCCTCGTCCATGATGCGGTGGACGTCTTCGATGTCGCGGCCGCTGCGGACGAAGGAGAGGGCGATGATGTCGGCGCCGGTGCGCAGGGCCCAGCGGAGGTCTTCGACGTCCTTCTCGGAGAGTGCGGGGACGGAGACGGCGACGCCGGGGAGGTTGAGGCCCTTGTGGTCGGAGACCATGCCGCCTTCGATGACGGTGGTGTGGACGCGGGGGCCGTTCACGGCGGTGACTTGGAGGGTGACTTTGCCGTCGTCGACGAGGATGCGTTCGCCGGTGGTGACGTCGGCGGCGAGGCCTTCGTAGGTGGTGCCGCAGGTCTGGCGGTCGCCTTGGACGCCTTCTTCGACGGTGATGGTGAATTCGTCGCCGCGTTCAAGGAGTACGGGGCCTTCGGTGAAGCGGCCGAGTCGGATCTTCGGGCCTTGAAGGTCGGCGAGGATGCCGACGCTGCGGCCGGTTTCTTCGGCGGCTTCTCGGACTCTTTTGTAGCGTTCCTCGTGTTCGGCGTAGGTGCCGTGGCTGAGGTTGAAGCGGGCTACGTCCATTCCGGCTTCGACCAGTGCCTTGATCTGGTCGTAGGAGTCGGTGGCGGGGCCCAGGGTGCAGACGATTTTTGCTCGGCGCATGGTTCGACCCTAGGGCTTACCGGTGGGTAGAGATTTGGTGTGGCGTGACTGCTCAACAACCTTTGCATGAAGGGTTATTGACAACTGTTGAATTGTGCGTGCTGTTGCTCTGATGAGCGCTCGGACGGTGAATACGGATGCTCATTCGGGCGGTTCAGAGTCGCGGTTCAGAGTCGGGGTGGGGCCATGGTGAAGCGGGCGTTGACGTTGGCGTGGACGGTCTGGCGTTCGGGTTCGAGGTCGAGGGGTGGGGCGCCGGCGGCTTCCGGGCTTCCGTAGGCCATGCTGCGGGCGCCGCCGGGTGCGGGCGGGAAGGGCGGGAGGGAGTTGTCGACGCCGATATCGGCGATGTCGATGAGTCCGGTGAGGTGGGTGTTGAGGGCGTCGGCATATTCGCGGGCGCGTTGGACGGCTTCGTGGACGGCTTGGCGGCGGGCGTGGGCGTGGGCGGGTGAGGCGGGGCGGAGGCTCCAGTAGGGGCCTTCGACGCGGGTGAGGTCGAGGTCGGCGAGGCGGGTGGTGAGTTCGCCGAGTGCGGTGAAGTCGGAGAGTTCGACGGTGATGTGGACGCGGCCCTGGTAGGCGCGGATGCGTTCGCCGCGGCCTTTGTCGGCGAGTTGGGGGCTGATGGAGAAGGCGCCGGTTTCGAGTTTTTCGATGGCTTGGCCGTAGCTCCTGATGAGGTGGAGTGCGGTGTTGTTGCGGTGGGTGAGGTCGTCGAGTGCGGTGCGGCGGTCGCGGCCGCGGGCGGTGACGGTGACGGTGATGCGGGCGATCTCGGGGTCGACTTCGATGCGGGCTTCGCCGCGTACGGCGACGCGGGGCGCGTCGGCGAGGGAGGGGGTGGCTGATGTGGCGGGTGTGACGGGTGTGTTGGGTGTGTTTGAGGTGGTCATGGGGTCACTCTTGCATCCGTCGCGGCTGGGTGGGAGTGATCCGCGCTGATCGCATCGCGGAGTGCGGGACGGGCGTCAGCCTTTGAGGTGGACGAGGGTGCCGTGGCTGCCGTCGGGGCCTGGCGGAGTGCGCTCTCCTCGGGGTCCGGGGAGGCCGAAGGTGGTGAAGGCGGTGCGGGTGGGGAGCGGGTAGGGGGTGGCTCCGGTGAGGGCGTTGAGGATGGTGGCGCTGCGCCAGGCGGCGAGGCCGAGGTCGTGGGCGCCGGCTCCGTGGGTGTGGCGTTCGGCGTTCTGGACGTAGATGTTGCTGCCGGTGCGGGTGATGGCGGGGTCGAGGGCGAGTCGGTAGCAGGAGTCGATGCGGGGGCGGCCGGTGTCGTCGCGGTGGAGGTGGGGGTCCAGGGCGGCGAGGAGTTGGTCGAGGGGGCGTTCGCGGTAGCCGGTGGCGAGGATGACGGCGTCGGTGGTGAGGCGGCTGCGGGTGGCCTGCTCGGCGTGTTCCAAGTGGAGTTCGATCTTGGTGCCGGCGAGGCGGCCTGCGGTGCGGACGGTGACGCCGGGGGTGAGGGTGGCGTCGGGCCAACCGCCGTCGCGGGTGCGGCGGTAGAGCTCGTCGTGGATGGCGGCGAGGGTGTCGGCGTCGACGCCTCGGTGGAGCCGGCCCTGGCCGGGGGCGAGGCGGTCGCGTACGGCCTCGGGGAGGGCGTGGAAGTGGCGGGTGTGGTCGGGGGTGAGGTGTTCGAGGCCGAGTGCGGAGTGCTCCCTCAGGGCGAAGGCCTCGGTGCGGGCGAGCCAGTGGAGTTTTTCGTGGCGTGCGGGGCGGGCGCGGAGCAGGTCGAGGAAGATCTCGGCGCCGGACTGGCCTGAGCCGATGACGGTGATGTGGTCGGCGGTGAGGAGGCGTTCGCGGTGGGTGAGGTAGTCGGCGGCGTGGATGACGGGGACGGTGGGGGCGTCGGCGAGGGGGCGTAGGGGTTCGGGGACGTAGGGGGCGGTGCCGACGCCGAGTGCGAGGTTCTTGGTGTGGGTGCGGCCGAGGGCTTCGGCTTCTCCGTCGGCGTCGAGTTGGGTGAAGTCGACCTCGAACAGGGCGTGTTGGGGATTCCAGCGGACGGCGTCGACCTGGTGGGAGTAGTGGAGTGCGGGGAGGCGGTCGCTGACCCAGCGGCAGTAGGTGTCGTAGTCGGCGAGGGGGATGCGGTGCTGTTCGCCGAAGTAGAAGGGGTAGAGGCGCTGTTGGTCGCGTAGGTGGTTGAGGTACGACCAGGGGCTGGTGGGGTCGGCGAGGGTGACGAGGTCGGCGAGGTGGGGGACTTGGAGGTGGGCGTCTTCGAGGAGTTGGCCGGGGTGCCAGTGGAAGGCGGGGCGCTGTTCGTAGAAGGCGGTGACCAGGGGTTGGAGGTGTTGGGGGAGGCCGTGGGCGAGGGCGGCGAGGGAGAGGTTGGCGGGGCCGATGCCGATGCCGACGAGGTCTCGGGGTGTTCCGGGTGCCGTGGGCGGGGTGCTGGGTGCGGTGGCTCTCGTCGGGTTCGGGGGCTTGGCGCTCATCGGGTTTGGGGGTGTGGCGCTCATCGGGAGGTGTGTCCTTCCACCAGCTTCAGGAGTCCGGCGAGGTCGCCGGGGCGGGTGTGCGGGTTGAGCAGCGTGGCCTTGAGCCAGAGCCGGCCGCCGAGGTGGGCGCGGCCGAGTACGGCGTGGCCGCCGGTGAGGAGGTTGAGGCGGATCTTGGCGATGTGGGGGTCGCTGAGGTGGTGGGGCCTGAAGAGGACGGTGCTGAGGGTGGGGCGGGCGTAGAGCTCGAAGCGGGGGTGGCTGTCGACGGTGCGGGCGAATTCGGAGGCGAGGTCGCAGACCTGGTCGACGAGTTCGCCGATGCCGGTGCGGCCGAGGGCGCGCAGGGTGGTGGCGATCTTGAGGATGTCGGGGCGTCGGGTGGTGCGCAGGGAGCGGTCGAGGAGGTCGGGGAGTCCGGCGCGGGTGTCGTCGTCGGCGTTGAGGTAGTCGGCGTGGTGGGCGAGGGTGCGGGTCTCGCGGGGGTCGCGGACGCTGAGGAGTCCGGCGGCGACGGGTTGCCAGCCGAGTTTGTGCAGGTCGAGGGAGACGGTCTGGGCGCGGTCGAGGCCTTGGAGGAGGTGTCGGCGGCGGTCGCTGAAGAGCAGGGTGCCGCCGTATGCGGCGTCGACGTGGAGGCGGGCGCCGTGGTGTTCGCAGACGTCGGCGAGGGCGGGCAGGGGGTCGATGTGCCCGGCGTCGGTGGTGCCGGCGGTCGCTGCCACGAGGACGGTGTCGGTGGACAGTTCGACGAGCGTCTCGTTGAGCGCGGCGGGGTCGAGGGTGCCGGTGGGGGTGGGCACGGTGACGGGTTCGGGCATGCCGAGGAGCCAGGCGGCGCGCTGCAGGGAGTGGTGGGCGTTGTCGCCGGTGACGAGTTGCAGGGGTGCGGGGGCGTGGTGTTCGCGGGCGAGGAGGAGGGCGAGGTGGTTGGACTCGGTGGCGCCGGTGGTGACGAGTGCGGTGGCGGTGGGGCGCAGGCCGGGGTGGACGAGGTCGGCGAGGGCGTCCGTGACGAGGGTTTCGAGGGTGGAGGCGGCGGGGGCCTGGTCCCAGGAGTCCATGGACGGGTTGAGTGCGGACGCGGCGAGGTCGGCGGCGGTGGCGACGGCGAGGGGCGGGCAGTGCAGGTGGGCGGCGCAGAGCGGGTCGGCGGGGTCGGCGGCGCCTTCGGCGAGGAGGCGGACGACGGTGGCGAGGGCTTCTTCGTCGCCGGTGCCGTGTTCGGGGAGGGGGTCGCCGAGGGTGCGTCGTACGTGGTCGGTGACGGCGGTGGGGCCGCCGGCAGGGAGGGGGCCGGGGCGGGCGGCGGTGCCTTCGTGGAGTGCGGTGAGGACGGTGTCGAGGAGGGGGCGGAGGTGGGTGGGGCCGGTGGGGCCGGAGGCGAGGGGTGCGGTGGGCATGGGGTCCCTTCGGGTGCGGGGGCTTGGCCGGTCGTTACGGCCGGGCCGTGTCCGTCAGCTCAACGAGCTGGACCCGAATGGGGTATCTGTGCGTGGGGGAGGGCAGGGGTTTTGTCCCCTACCCGCCCCTTCCCGTAACTGGGGCTCCGCCCCAGACCCCTCCCCCAAGCTCTCAGCTTCGCTCGAGCAGGGGGGACCCCCATCTCAAACGCCGGAGGGGCTGAATTTTGCGAGCTCGGCGAAATGCTGCGGGTCGAGGCTAGGAAACAGCGCGTACCCGCAACGCCCTTTCCAGGTCGTCCAGTTGGTCGACCAGCTTCCTCCGCAGCGACGGCGGCGGGTTGTCGCGGTCCAGGCAGGTGCGGCCGAGGTCGAGGGTGGTGTCGGTGACCGCGACGGCGGGGAAGGCCCAGCGGCCTGCGGCGTCGCCGATGGCGGGGCCGCGGCGGGCGGCGACGGTGAGGGCGGCGTCGTAGTAGCGGGGGATGTAGTCGCGTACGAGGTCGAGTTGTTCGGGTTGCCAGAAGCCCTGGGCGGTGGCGGTGAACAGGTAGTTGGAGAGGTGGTCCTCGTCGAACATGGCGCGCCAGGCCTCGGCCTTGGCGACGGGGTCGGGCAGGGCGGCGCGGCAGCGGGCGGCGCCTTCCTGGCCGGTGGCGCTGGGGTCCTGGGCGAGTTCGGCCTCGATGACGGCGTCGTCGACGGCGCCGAGTACGCAGAGGCGACCGAGGATGCGCCAGCGGAGTTCGGGGTCGAGTTCGGGGCCGCCGGGGACGCTGCCGGAGTCGAACCAGTCGCGGATGGTGTCGGGTTGGGCGGCGGCGGAGATGAAGTGGCGTACGGCGGTGAGGCGCAGGCCGGGGTTGGAGCCGTCCTCGGTGCGGCGGATGAGGTCACGGCACAGGTCGGTGAGGGTGGCGAGGGCGGCGGGGCGTTCGGTCGCCGGGAGGTAGCGGTCGACGACGTGGGCGGCGGTGAAGGCGAGGACGCCCTGGACGAGGGCGAGGTCGGCTTCGCCGGGGAGGTGGGCGCGGGCGGCCTCCAGGTAGGCGGCGGGCGGGAGTTCGCCGTCGCGTACGGCGTCACGGAGGGCGTTCCAGACGACGGCTGAGGTGAGGGGTTCGGGGAGGTGGGAGAGGCCGGTCTTGAGGGTGGTGAAGGAGTGCTCGTCGAAGCGGATCTTGGCGTAGGTGAGGTCGCCGTCGTTGAGGACGATCAGGTCGGGTCGGCGGCCGGTGAGTTGCCGCGCGTGGACCTGCGTGGCGTCGGCGGGGATGTCGACGTCGAAGCGTTCGCGCAGGTGGAGGCCTGCGGCGGCGGTGGCGGTGGAGAGGGAGACGGTGCCGTAGAGGCCGACGGTGACGTGGTGGGGGCGGTTGCCGTCGTGGTGGACGGTGAGTTGCCATCCGTCGTCGGTCTCGCTCAGCGCGGGTGTGAGGGTGTCGATGCCGGTGGTGCCGAGCCAGGCGCGGGCCCAGGCGTGGACGTCGCGGTCGGTGTGGGCGGCGAGGTTGTCGAGGAAGTCGGCGAGGGTGGCGTTGGCGAACTTATGCCGCTTGAAGTGGGTGTTGATGCCGGCGAGGAAGTCGTCCTCGCCGAGCCAGGCGACGAGTTGGCGCAGCGCGGAGGCGCCCTTGGCGTAGGAGATGCCGTCGAAGTTGAGGTCGGCGGTCGCCGTGTCGGGGACGAGTTCCGGGTCGGGGGCGACGGGGTGGGTGGAGGGGCGCTGGTCGGCGTCGTAGCCCCAGGGTTTGCGGGTGATGCCGAAGTCGGTCCAGGTGTCGGTGAAGCGGGTGGCTTCGGCGGTGGTCTGGTAGCCCATGTACTCGGCGAAGGACTCGTTCAGCCAGATGTCGTCCCACCACTGCAGGGTGACGAGGTCGCCGAACCACATGTGGGCCATCTCGTGGGCGATGACCATGGCGCGGGTCTGGCGTTCGGTGTCGGTGACGGCGGAGCGGTAGACGAACTCGTCGCGGAAAGTGACGAGTCCGGGGTTCTCCATGGCGCCGGCGTTGAACTCGGGCACGAAGGCCTGGTCGTACGAGTCGAAGGGGTACGGCTCGTCGAACTTCTCGTGGTAGCGGTCGAAGCAGCCGCGGGTGACGTCGAGGAGTTCCTCGGCGTCGGCCTCCAGGTGCGGGGCGAGGGAGCGGCGGCAGTGCAGGCCGAAGGGCAGGCCGCGGTGTTCGGTGCGGATGGAGTGGTACGGGCCTGCGGCGATCGCGGCGAGGTAGGTGGAGATCGGCGGGGTCTCGGCGATCTGCCACTGGCCGGGGGCGGTTTCGGTGGCGATGCCGTTGCCGAGGACGGTCCAGCCTTCGGGGGCGGTGACGGTGAACGCGAAGCGGGCCTTGAGGTCGGGCTGGTCGAAGCAGGGGAAGATCCGCTGGGCGTCGTCCATGCAGGCCTGGGTGTAGAGGTACGTCTCGCCGTCGGTGGGGTCGGTGAAGCGGTGCATGCCTTCGCCGGTGCGGGAGTAGCGCATGGCGGCGTCGATGTGCAGTTCGTGCGGGCCCGCGGTGAGGGTGGGCAGGGGGAGGCGGCCGCCGGTGTGGGTGGCGGGGTCGAGGGGGTGTCCGTCGAGGGACGCGGAGCGCAGGGTTTCGGCTTTGAGCTCGATGAAGGTGTCGCCGTCCGCGCGGGTCGTGAAGTGGATCACGGTGCGGGTGTTGAACGTTTCGCCTTCGGCGGTGAGGTCGAGGTGGACCTCGTACCGCTGGACTTCGATGAGCTCGGCTCGGGTTTGCGCTTCGTTGCGCGTGAGTACGGACATGGCTTCATGCTGCACGATGCTGTTCTGTTGGCACAGGGGCACCCTGGTCCGGGGTTCGGGACGCGGTCGGCCTTCAAGACCACAATCGGGTCTTGAAGGCCGATGTCATGCGAGCCCCCGAATTAGCCAAAAGCGTCGCACACACTCTGCGGGGTCTTTTCGCTCACGGACTCATTTGTGCACGCAGCACGCCTGTTGTGCTTACTGGGTTTTCAGCACAACCCCATTGCTGCATGCATCCGGCATCCAGTCGATTTGTTCGCAGACATACATGGCGCCGAGCTTGTACCAGTGCCCGGGTGCGTTGCGGCGGTCGCAGCCCGAGTCCTTGTCGTAGTAGAGCTTGTCCGGGTTGGAAGAGAAGTAGGCGTAGACGGGGCGGCCGTCCTTCTCCTTGTCGCAGACGTCGAAGATGTGGCGGTCCTTGTCGAACACGGCCTTGTCGGAGCCCTGCTTGGTCACCTTCAGGGCGTACGCGTGGGCCGGTGCAGCCACGAACACAGCGGCGAACAGGGCTGCGAGGACGACAAGCGCGGCTCCTGACGCCTTCTTCACGCGGGTCATACGGTCACGCTCCTCTGCGCGTTACTTACGTTGTCCCGCAACACGCTAAAGCGACCCACAACTCCGCAAAATGACTTTCGACCAAGCCCGAAACACGATGGACCGACGCTCACCTCATGGGGAAATTTCCCATGCCGGGTGGTCGACGAATTTCCGCTGAGGTCGGCTGCCTGCTCCCACTCTCCGCCAGGTACCGGCTAGGACCTCGCGATCGTCTCGTGGTGGCGGATTACCTCCGCGATGATGAAGTTGAGCAGCTTCTCCGCGAACGCCGGGTCCAGTTTGGCGTTCTCCGCGAGGGCGCGGAGGCGGGCGATCTGTTCGGCCTCGCGGTTGGGGTCGGCGGGCGGGAGCTGGTGCTCGGCCTTGAGGTGGCCGACCTGCTGGGTGCACTTGAAGCGTTCCGCGAGCATGTGGACGACTGCGGCGTCGATGTTGTCGATGCTGTCGCGCAGGCGGGCGAGTTCGGCGCGGACCGCCTCGTCGACGCCGGAGTCCGTACGCCCGTCCACGTTCTCGTCCACGCGCCCGTCCACGCCCTCGCCGGGCTGACCGTTGTCGCTGTTCGTGATGCTGCTCATGGGGGGAGAGCCTACGTTGCCGGTCGGAGCATGGGCGGATCGTCCGGGTCCGGTATCTGCTGGGACCAGCCCCCCGGTACGGCACGGCCCTGCTGCTCGCGGAAGCGGACGGGGGCGGCACCGACACGGCGGGTGAACAGGCGGGAGAAGTAGGCGGGGTCGTCGTAGCCGACGCGGCGGGCGACGGCGGCGACGGGGAGTTCGGTGGCGGCGAGGAGTTCCTTGGCGCGGCCGAGGCGGATGCCGAGCAGGTAGTCCTTGGGGCTGCAGCCGGCGCCGCGGCGGACGGCAGTGCGCAGCTCGGCGGGCGTCATGCCGTGCCGGGCGGCGTGCTCGGCGACGGAGAGGGGCTGAAAGGCGTCGCGGGCGAGGGCCTGCAGGACGGGGTCGCCGTCGGGGGCGATGTCGGCGCGGGCGCGGCGCAGGGCGACGAGGAGTTCGTGTACGGCGGCGCCGGTCTCCACCTCCAGGAGAGGGTTCCCGCGGCGGGCGGCGCGGGCGATGCGGCCGACGGCGGCGCGGGGCGCGGCGGCGTCGGAGAGCGGGATGACGGGGCGCTCGGGCTCGATGTAGCCGAGTTCGGTGTACGTGCTGGTGGCGGGGCCGGTGAAGTCGACGAAGGACTCGTCCCAGCCGGTGTGCGGGTCGGCGCCGTAGTGGTGCGGGACGCCGGGGATGATCCAGAGCAGGGCGGGGGCGGTGACGGTGGTGCGGCGGCCGTCGGGGCCCTGGTACCAGCCGGTGCCGGCGCTGATGACGATGGCGACGTGGTGGTCGAGGGTGCGAGGGCCGACGGTGGGCAGGGTGCCGTGCTGGAGTCCGACACCGAGGCAGACGAGGCCGAGGCGGTGGTGGACGGGGCTGGGCGTGAAGTACCGCATCCACGTGTGATACATGCCTTGTTGCCCCTTTCACCCCGTCTGTTGGGTGCGTGCTGCGGCCGCCTTGCGTCCAATCAGGGCTGATCTTTGTCCATGGACCGGCCCGCCGCCAGGGGGCGAGGGTGGGCGCACTGCTGCACGTGCGGAAAGGCGGGGCCCGGTGGGCGATTTTGTGGTGGGGGACGCGGACTTCGAGCTGGACGGGCGGCCGGTGCGGCTGCTCTCCGGTGCGCTGCACTACTTCCGGGTGCACGAGTCCCAGTGGGGGCACCGGCTCGCGATGCTGCGGGCGATGGGCCTCAACTGCGTGGAGACGTACGTCCCGTGGAATCTGCACGAGCCGCGCCCCGGTGAGCTGCGGGATGTGGCGGCGCTCGGCCGGTTCCTGGACGCGGCGGCGGAGGCGGGCCTGTGGGCGATCGTGCGGCCAGGCCCGTACATCTGCGCGGAGTGGGAGAACGGCGGCCTGCCGCACTGGCTGACCGGGCCGCTCGGCGGGCGGATCCGGACGCGGGACGCGGAGTATCTGGCGCGGGTGGAGCGCTGGTTCGGGGTGCTGCTGCCGCAGGTGGTGGAGCGGCAGATCGACCGGGGCGGCCCGGTGATCATGGTGCAGGTGGAGAACGAGTACGGCTCGTACGGCTCGGACCAGAGGTACCTGCGTCAACTGGCGGCGAAGCTACGGGACTTGGGCGTACGGGTGCCGCTGTTCACCTCGGACGGGCCCGAGGACCACATGCTGACCGGCGGCTCGGTGCCGGGGGTGCTGGCGACGGTGAACTTCGGCTCGCAGGCCCGGGAGGGCTTCGCGACGCTGCGCCGGCACCGGCCGAAGGGGCCGCTGATGTGCATGGAGTTCTGGTGCGGCTGGTTCGATCACTGGGGCGACGAGCATGTCGTACGCGATCCTGCGGACGCGGCGGCGGCGCTGCGGGAGATCCTGGCGGCGGGGGCGTCGGTGAACCTGTACATGGCGCACGGCGGGACGAGCTTCGCCGGCTGGGCGGGCGCGAACCGGGGCGGGGAGCTGCACGGCGGGCCGCTGCACCCGGACGTGACGTCGTACGACTACGACGCGCCGATCGACGAGTTCGGCCGGGCCACGCCGAAGTTCTGGGCGTTCCGCGAGGTGCTCGCCGCGTACGCGGACGGCCCGCTGCCCGAACTCCCGTCCGCTCCGCCGGAGTTGGGTGCCGGCGCCGAGGCGGAACTCGACGTCTGGACGCCGCTCGGGGAGGTGCTGGACGTGCTCGGCGGGCCGGAACGGGCCTTCGGCCAGGCCCCCACCTTCGAGGAACTCGACGTGGACCGGGGCGTGGTCCGCTACCGCGTGGACGTGCCGGGCCCGCGGCAGCCGTACCCGCTGCGGGCGCGGGGGCTGAGGGACCGGGCGGTGGTGCACGTCGACGGCGTACGGGCCGGGGTACTCACCGAGGACTCCCCCGAACTCCCCTCGCCGGTCGCGGGACCGGCGCGCGTGGAACTGCTCGTGGAGTCCCTCGGCCGCGTCAACTACGGCCCCCGCCTGGGCGAGCCGAAGGGCCTGACCGGGGGCGTCCTGCACGAGCGGCAGTTCCTGCACGGGGTACGGGCGACGGGGTTGCGCCTCGACGCGTTCGACGACGCGGAGCGGGTACGGGGGTTGCGGGGGTTGCGGGGGTTGCCCTCGCGGGCCCCGGAGGGCGAGGCGGGGCTGTACCGGGGCTCGCTCTCCGTCGAGGGCGCGGGCGACGCGGTGCTCGAACTCCCCTCGTTCACACGGGGGTTCGTGTGGGTGAACGGGTTCTGCCTCGGGCGGTACTGGGTGCTCGGGCCGCAGGAGTCGCTGTACGTACCGGGGCCGGTGCTGCGGGAGGGGGCGAACGAGGTGTGGGTGCTTGAGCTGGAGGGGGTCGGGGCGGGGGCCTCGGTGCGGGTGAGCGCGCCTGCGGCGGGCTGATCCCCTCCCCGCCCCTTCCCGAAAGCCCTGCCGGGCGGGCCTCCTCAAACGCCGGAGGGGCTGAAAAATCAGCCCCTCCGGCGTTTGAGATGGGGGTCCCCCCTGCTCGAGCGAAGCCGAGAGCTTGGGGGAGGGGTCTGGGGCGGAGCCCCAGTTCGGGAAGGGGCGGGGTGGGGACTAGATCTCCCGCACCTCGAAGCCGTCGAGGACGAACTCCGCCGTACCGTCCTCCCCCACCTTCCGGAGGCCGACCCACGCCTCCCCCTTCTCCGGAGCCGTGAACTCGTAGGACAGAACCGCAGGTTGGACAGCCACCGGCAGGGCCTCGCGGGAGAGTTCCCGCGGGCCCGGCTCGTCGACCGCCGTGACCCACGCGTACTGGCCGGCCTTCTCGTTCTCGTACCGGAACGACACCCGGTAGCGGCGGCCCGGCGTGAAGCGGACCGTGTGCGGGACCGTGCGGTGGACGAGGCCCGCGTTCTCGCCCCGCGACTTCAACGACTCGGCGCCGTCGATCACGTCGTCGATGGCCTTGCCGTTCCAGCCGCGCTGGGTGTACGGCGCGTGCCGTTGCGCGATATGGGTGCGCGGGTCGGTGGCGCCGCCCGCGTCGCCCTTGACGAAGACGCCCCAGCCCTGCGGCACATGCTCGAAGTCCTCGAAGACCAGGGCCCCTTCGGGGACGGCGGGGCGCTGCGCGGGCACGACCCGGACGTTGTCGAAGCGGACCCGGGCCCGGCCCTCCTCCGCGCGGAGCGTGAGGTCGACGGGCCCGCCGCCCTCGGGGACCGTGAAGTAGGTGAACATGCGCTGGAATCGGGTGCCGTGCTTGCGGTCGGCGGCGACGTGGTTCCCGGCGGTGGAGGTGTGCGTGAAGTTCTCCGCCTTCACCCCGTCCGCGGTGCGCACCTCCAGGGCCGCCCGGCGCCGCTCCCCCGCCTTCGCGCCGACCTCGACCTGTACGGACGCCGCGTACGTGCCGGGGGCGAGGCGGGTCAGGCGCTGGCCGACGGCGGCCGCGGCGCCCTCGCCGATCACCAGCTCGTGGTCGCCGAGCGCGCTCAGCTCCACGGAGGCCGGGCCGGACACCGTCCAGCCGTCCAGGGAGCCGGAGTTGAAGCCCGGGTCGTGCAGCGGCGTGGCCTGCCCCCAGTCGGGGTCGGCGGGTGCGGGCTGCCGTTCGCGGTAGAGGACGTACGGCTGCTTCGCCTCGGCCTTCAACGTCACCTTGCCGCCGCTCGCGACGGGCACGTCGCCCTCGTACACCCGGCCCTGGTCGGTGAGCCGGTACAGCGCGAGCTGGGACGCCGAGGCCCAGCCGCGCGGCAGCTGCCAGGTGCTGGAGCCGGCCTTGGGCGCGTAGTGGTAGAGCTTCGGCGGGTCGAGGGCCTTCTTCGGCTCCCAGGGCAGCAGGTAGGCGCCGTCCTCGTAGACGACGCGGCCGTCGGTGGTGATGACGCGCTTGCCGCTCGCGTCGGAGACCTTGGTGGCGGTGTCGCCGAAAAACGTGATCTCGTGCTCGGTCCACGTCTTGATCGGGTGCGCCTGCAGATACTTGGCGGGCAGCGAGTCCGTCCAGATCTGGTCGTAGAACACGGTCCAGTCGGTCTTGCCGACCCAGCCCTCGAAGTTGCCGGTGCGCGGGATGCCGAGCAGCGTGGGCCACTTGTCGGCGAAGACGTCCTTGTGGTCGTTGCGGATGAACCGGATGAGCTGCGAGTTGATGCCGCGGGAGGTGTCGGGGCCGTAGTCCGTCTCCGTGGCCCAGTGCGACCAGAGGGCGGAGCGCTCCAGGCCGTGGCCCCACTCGGTGGTGACGTGCCAGCCCTGCTCGCGCAGCGCGCGCTGGAGCCGGTCGGAGGTCCAGCCGGACTCGCGGAACACGTCGATGTAGAGGGTGTTGAGGGCCTCGTCCGTCTCCGCGCGCAGGTCCGCGAAGCGCTTCACGATGTCCCCGGAGACCAGGTCGCGGCGCTGGTCGATCCGGTAGCTCTGGTCGAGCCAGTCCCACTGCTCGTTGGTCTTGTCGACGAGGGTCTCGGAGAAGGCGTTGGCGACGGGGTACGACTCTGTGGCGTTGACGTGCACGCCGAAGTCGCTGCCCCACTTCTTCCCCTCCCTGACCAGGGTGTTGAGGTCCTCCAGGCCGCCCGCGCGCTTGTTGTGGTTGTCCGCGTAGTCGGGGTGCGCGGAGTCGTGGCCCTCGGACTGGTAGCCCTTGAGCAGGGTGTACTGGCGCAGCCCGTCGGTGGCCAGCGAGATCCGCTTGACGTGGTCGAGGGTCAGCAGGAACGGGTTGGTGGCCTGCGAGGCGAAGTTGAACGGGATGTGCGGGACGACCCGCAGATGCTGGTCCGCCGCGCCGAGCGGCATCACCATTACGTCCCGGAACGCGATCGCCGCGTCCTGCCAGTCGACCTCGCCGTCGCCGTTGCGGTCCCCGGTGACGATCACGGTGGCGTACGGGAGGGGCTCGGTGGCGTCGACGGGCGCGGTGGCGGCGCGGTGCGTGAACTGGCCGAGGGCGAGCCGCGCCTCGACATGCTCCCCCGCCTCGGCCGTGGAGCGCCTGAGCCGCCCGTTCTCCCAGGTGGTCCCGTCCGCCGAACTGGGCTTGTCGTACACGGTGTTGGTCTCGACGGCCCCGCCGAGCCGGTCGTGCGCGACGACGGCGTACGCGCAGCCCTTCGCCGCCTCGGCCGGAGTGTCCGGGGCGACCCGGACGAGGGTGTCGCCGCTCTTCGCCTTGTCGAGCTCGATGCGGGCGGCGCGCAGGACGGCCCCCGGCTGGTCACTGCGTACCGCGAGCAGCGGAAGGCCGGGGAACTCCAGGGTGCCGACGCGCAGCGCGGCCGTGTCGGCGATGCGGGTGATCCGCCAGTGCACCTTGTCCTCGTCGACGCGGATCTCGGCGTCGATCTCGGTGCCGCCGGGGAGGGCGAGGGTGTACGCGATGCGGTCGCCCCCGGTCTGCGAGGTGACCTTCGGGGTGTGCTCGGCGCCGTCGATCAGCAGGCTTGTGACGGGTGTGCCGCAGCCGTGCAGGACGGCGCCGGAGGCCCGGTGCGTGTAGCCGACGATGCGCGGGAAGGCGGTGTCGACGCGTACGTCGAGGGTGCGGGAGCGCAGCACGGCCTCGCCGCGAGCGGCGGCGGAGGCGGTGGCGGCGGCCGGGAGCTGCACGCCGAGCGCGAGCCCCGCGCCTGCGGCCGCGGTCGCGGCGACGACGCTGCGGCGGGTCGGTCCATCGGTCTGTGCGCGCACTGCACCCCTCCTCGGGACGGTTCCGTGTGGCCGTCACGATGCGCGAGGCGGGGCGAGGGGGCCCATGGACAAAGGAGGGGAAGGTCTTGGACTTAGCTCGTACGCGAGATGCGCGAGGTACGCGAGGCGCGCGGACGCGGACACGCACGTGTCCCCCGACCAGCCGCCGTGCGGGCCGGGGGACACGTGGGCTCAGGAAGCAGCCGGGCGGATCAGAGCTCCGCAGCCGCCTTGGCTATGTCCGCGTTGAAGGTGGACACCTCGGTGTAGACGCCGGGCTTGCCGGGACGCGCGCAGCCCTCGCCCCAGCTGACGATGCCGACCTGGATCCACTGGTCGGAGTCGTCCTTGCGGAACATCGGGCCGCCGGAGTCGCCCTGGCAGGTGTCGACGCCGCCCTCGTCGATGAGGCCGGCACACAGCTCCTCGCCCTCGATGAGGTTCGAGTACGCCTTCTTGCAGGTGGCGTCGTCGACGAACGGGACGGTGGCCTTCAGCAGCTTCTGCTGCTGCTCGCCGCCCTCCTTGTCGGCGCCCCAGCCGGCGATGGTGAAGTCGCCCTTGTTGTAGGCGTCCGAGTCGGCCGTCTTCAGGGTGGGGATGCCGAGCGGCTTGTCGAGCTTGATGAGCGCCCAGTCCTTGCCGTTGCCGTCGTAGCCCGGGGCCTGCAGGACCTTGGTCGACTTCGCGGTGACCGCGTCCGGGGACTCCAGGTCGACGACGCCGCCGGTCGCGGTGATGGACGTGTTGTCACCCGAGCCGTCCACGCAGTGCGCGGCGGTCAGGACGATGTCCTCGGCGTACATGGAGCCACCACAGCCCATGGAGAGCCGCACCATGAACGGGAATTCGCCCTGCTCGGCCGGGGTGCCGCCGACGACGCGGGTGGAGGGGCCGCCGTTGTCGGTGTAGGCCTGGGCCGAGGACAGGGGCTGCAGGCTGACGGCGGCGAGGGTGATCGCGCCGAAAGCGGCTGCTCTCTTGAATGAACCAAAGGGGTTCTTCAACTGTCTTCCTTTCGTGGGGGGTTGCACGCGCACGGCGGAGCTGTACCGAGGGTCATCGGCATGAGCATGCCAAGCACGTGTGTCGGATTATTGGGGTCCGGACGCCGCAGGGGCAAGGGCCTGTTTCAAGTCAGGACCAACAACACGTTTCCCCACGAACCCCCGTACAGTGGAAGTCCCTTGACCGGCCGGGCCCATCGACCGAAGGCGGTGCGGGCGTGACGTACGGCAGCGGCGGAGGACGCCCCGTCGAGCACGGCTTCCCGCATCTGGAGACGGTGCGGGCGGCGATCAACACCCTGTACCGCCGGCTCACCCCCGAGGCGCTGCGCACCTTCGACAGCAGCGTGGCCCCGGCCGACGTGGCCTTCTGCGACCAGGACGATCTGCATCTGGGCGTGCAGCGGGTGGCGCGCGCGATGGTGCAGCACCTGCGGCTTCCGGACGCCCGGATGATCGTGAGCTTCCGGGCCATGGAACACGCCGCGAACGTCGAACTGGCCGCGGGGCCCGAGTACTTCATCGAGCTGAACGACCGCTTCCGCACGCACCGCAGGGACATCGGCGCGGCCCTCGCCCACGAGGTCATGCACGTCTACCTGCACCGCATCGACCTGTCGTTCCCCGGCACGCGCGGCAACGAGATCCTCACGGACACGGCCACCACGTACCTCGGCGCGGGCTGGCTGCTCCTGGACGCCTACCGCGAGGACGACACGTCGTCGCAGAAGCTCGGCTATCTCACGCCGGAGGAGTTCGGGTACGTCCTGGCCAAGCGGGCCGCGCTCTTCGACGAGGACCCGGCGATCTGGTTCACCAGCCCGCAGGCGTACACGGCGTACGCGCGCGGCCGGGACCTCGCCGAGGAGGAGCACCGGCAGCCCCCGCTGACCGCGGCCGGCTGGTCGGGCCGCCACCGGTACGCGAAGGCCCGCCGCCGGGCCGGCGAGCCGCCTCCCGGCGACGTCCGCTACCGCTTCGAGCCGGGTCCGCCGCTGCGCGTCACGTTCCCGTGCCCGACCTGCGAGCAGCGCATCCGCGTCCCGGTCAGGGGGCGGGTCAGGGCCCGCTGCGGGCTGTGCGGGACGGTTCTGCAGTGCGACACCTAGGGCCTGTCGTTTGGATCTTGCCGGGGTCGCGGGGCGTGGCACGCACATCTGCGGCGTTGTCGTCGGTTGCCAACGCTCCGCGTTGACGCCCTCCTCCGCCTTGCAGCTGCACGCACCACGCCCCGCTCGACTCGACCGAACGGCACCACCGACCAGATCCGGCCTGATCCCAACGACAGGCCCTAGGACCGGTGCGCGCCCGCCCGAAGTTCAGACGGGCCCGTCACCGGCCCTGAGTACGACTGCTGTGACCTGTACGAGAGGTCAGGCGGCGGTGCGCCGTCCGTCGCCGCTCTGCGGCCGGCGTCCCCGGCCGCTGCCCGAACCGCGCCGCGCGCCAGCGGACTTGGCGCCCGCGCCGCCCGCCGCGGAGCCGTTCCCGGCCTGAGCGCCACCGCGCCCGGCGGCCCCGGAACCGGACTGCGAGCGCCGCGCGCCCGCGCCCGCCGCCGAACCCGTACCGGCCGAGGCCGCACGGGAGCCGGACCGCGAACGGGACCGCGAGGAACGGGACTTACCCGCCGCACCCGAACCCGAGCCGCCGCCCGAACCCGAGCGCGAGCCGCCCGAGCGGGACGGCCGGGCGGGCTGCTGCGGCTCCGGCACGGGCAGCGTCACGGGCACCCCGGAGGGCTCCCGCGCGCCCGTGATCCGTACGAGCTCCTCGTCCGTGGAGCGGATGCGGGTGGTGGCCGCGTTGATGCCGGCCACCGACATCAGGCGGCTCATCTCGCGCTTCTCCTCGGGCAGGACGAGCGTGACGACGCTGCCGGACGCGCCCGCGCGGGCGGTGCGGCCGCCGCGGTGCAGATAGTCCTTGTGGTCGGTCGGCGGGTCCACGTTCACGACCAGGTCCAGGTCGTCGACGTGGATACCGCGCGCGGCGACGTTGGTCGCGACGAGCGCGGTGACGACGCCGGTCTTGAACTGGTCCAGGGTGCGGTTGCGCTGCGACTGGGAGCGCCCGCCGTGCAGCGCGGCGGCGGCCACGCCCTGGCCGAGGAGGCGCTTCGCGAAGCGGTCGGCGGCGCGCTTGGTGTCGACGAAGAGGATCACGCGGCCGTCGCGGGCGGCGATCCGCAGGGCGACGGCCTTCTTGTCGGTCTCGTCGGCGACGTGCAGCACGTGGTGGTCCATGGTGACGACCGCGCCCGCGGACGGGTCGACGGAGTGCACCACGGGGTCGCTGAGGAACATCCGCACGAGCCGGTCGATGTTCCGGTCGAGCGTCGCGGAGAACAGCAGCCGCTGCCCGTCCGGCTCGACCTGCTTCAACAGGGCCGTGACCTGCGGCATGAAGCCCATGTCGGCCATCTGGTCGGCCTCGTCGAGGACGGTGATCGACACGTTCTCCAGCGTGCAGTCGCCGCGGTCGATGAGGTCCTTGAGGCGTCCGGGCGTCGCCACGACGACCTCGGCGCCGCGCCTGAGCGCACCCGCCTGCCGCCCGATGGAGAGCCCGCCGACGACGGTCGTGAGGCGTATCCGCAGCGCGTCGGCGTACGGGGTGAGGGCGTCGGTGACCTGCTGCGCGAGCTCGCGCGTGGGCACCAGGACCAGGGCGAGCGGCGCCTTGGTCTCGGCGCGGCGGCCCGCGGTGCGGGCGAGCAGGGCGAGGCCGAAGGCGAGGGTCTTGCCGGAGCCGGTGCGTCCGCGGCCGAGGAGATCACGGCCGGCGAGCGAGTTGGGCAGCGTCGCGGCCTGGATCGGGAAGGGCTCTGTGACGCCCTGCTCGCCGAGGGTGGCGAGCAGCGGGGCGGGCAGATCGAGCTCTGCGAACGAGCTCACCGCGGGCAGCGCCGGCGTGACGGACTCCGGTACGGCGAACTCGCCCTGCGGAGGCACGGTGGTGCGGCGGGGCGTGGCCCTGCGCCGGGAGTTGTTGCCGCCGTTCCTCGAGCCGCGAGCGGGACGTGCGGAGCTGGTCGTGCCGATGATGCCCTCCTGAAGCCTGGTCCTTCTGAAGCCTGGTCCCCCGTCCTCGGTCCTGAGGACGGCAGAAACCGGGGCCCGCACCTGCTGGTGCGAGCCCCGGCTCACGGGATACGCGATCCGCCGGCGATCAGGCCGGGAGGATGTTCTCCGCCTGCGGGCCCTTCTGGCCCTGCGTGACGTCGAAGGTGACCTTCTGGCCCTCGTGGAGCTCACGGAAGCCCTGGGTCGCGATGTTGGAGTAGTGGGCGAAGACGTCGGCGCCGCCGCCGTCCTGCTCGATGAAGCCGAAGCCCTTTTCCGAGTTGAACCACTTCACGGTTCCGGTGGCCATGTTCTTCTCCTTGTGCTGGGGCAGATCCGGAGAGTCACACTGTGTGGCTCTCCTTGTCGCGCTTGAGCCCCGTCCGGAGCGGCCGGAATGAAACCGGAACGGCCGGAAAACAGAAATGCGCCTGAGGATCATTCCCGTCAGGCGCACATAAAGTTCATGGGTACCAAAACTGCAACTCGGTCACCCTAGCACGATTCGGGCCGGGCCCCCAGGTCGTCCTGGTGGGCCGTCCTGGGCGGTCACGGGCGTACGGCGATGCCGTCCAGGACCATCGACAGGTACTGGCGGGCGATCTCCTCCGGGCTGTGCAGTCCGCCGGGCCGGTACCAGGAGGCGGCGACCCAGACGGTGTCGCGGACGAAGCGGTAGGTGAGCCGGATGTCCAGGTCGGAGCGGAAGACCTGGTCGGCGACGCCGCGTTCGAGGGTGCCGAGCCAGGCCTTCTCGAACCGCTCCTGGGAGACGGTGAGATAGGCGAAGCGGTCCTGGCGGGCGAGGTGCCTGGACTCCTTCTGGTAGATGGCGACGGCGGCGCGGTGCCGGTCGATCTCGCGGAAGGACTCGGTGACGAGGGCCTCGATGGTCTCGCGGGGGCCGAGTCCGGCGGCGAGGACCGCGTCGTACCCCTCCCAGAGCTCGTCGAGGAAGGTGGAGAGGATCTCGTCGAGCATCGACTCCTTGGAGTCGAAGTGGTAGTAGAGGCTGCCCGCGAGCATGCCCGCCTCGTCCGCGATCTTGCGGACGGTGGTGGCGTTGTAGCCCTGCTCGGCGAAGACCTCGGCGGCGGTGGCGAGGAGTTCCCCGCGCCGCTCGGGGGACGCGACCGTGGAGCTCTTCTTGGCGGCCTTGGGCGTCTTGGGGTTCGGCTTACTGTTCGGCACGCTTCTCATTGTCGCCGTTCGCCGGAGCGGGGTCGCCGAATCCCGTGGCCCGGCCGGTCGTTGGGTCCCACTGCACCTCGCGTACGGCCACGACGGCGGCCCGGTCGAGCGGCCCGTACACATGCGGGAAGAGCACGTCCGCGGCGACGCCGGGCGGCGGGGCGCCGTCGGCGGGTTCGAAGCGGCAGTCGGAGGTGAGCCGGTCCTCGTCGACGAGGAGGGCGAGCAGCGGCCTCGGGGCATCGCCGTAGAAGGCGTTCACGACGGCCAGGGCGGTGGGTTCGTCGGGGGCGCAGTGGACGAAGCCGTCGCGCTCCAGGGAGACGGGGGCGTACGGCCCGTCGGGTGCTTGTGCGGCCCAGTCGGCGGCCGTCACCACGTGGTGGATCATGGCCCGGTCATACCACGGGCGCGGGCACGATCCCCTGGGCGCGGGCGGCCGCCAGCCACTGCGGGAACTCGGCGAGGAGCCGGTCGTAGAGGACGGCGTCCCGGACCTTGCGCGGGTTCTTGCCGGCGTGGAAGAAGCCGGCGTTGTCCACGACGCGGCGCTGCGGGACGGGGAGTTCATCGAGTTTGCGCAGAAAGTCGAACTGTTTGCTGTCCGGGTCGCCGAAGCCGACGAACTGCCAGAACAGCGGGAGTTTCGCGGCCTTGCAGAGGTAGCGCTCGGCGGCCGGGCGGCTGATGGGGCCGCCGTCGGTCTGGAAGACGACGAGGGCGGGGTCGGTGGCGCCGCTGTCGAGGTAGTGGTCGATGACCGCGTCCATGGCCAGGTGGTAGCTGGTCTTCCCCATGTGCCCGAGGCGGGACACGATCCGTTCGACGCTGCCCCGGTGGTCGTCGAGGGCGATGGAGTCGACGGCGTCGACGTCGGTGGAGAAGAACACGGTCGGCACGCGCCCGTCGTCGTCGAGGTGCGCGGAGAGCCCCAACACCCGCTCGGCGAGCGCCTGGACAGTGCCGTCGGCGTAATACGGGCGCATCGAGCCGGAGTAGTCGAGGACCAGGTAGACCGCGGCGCGCGCCGAGTCGAGGCCGTGCTCGGCCAGGCTGGCGCCGGCGCGCTTGTAGAGGGAGACGAGGGCGGGGGCCCTCTCCTCGACCTTGCGCAGGCTGATGGCGGACGGCATAGGGCGCTCCTGGTGCGTGCTGACGACCCGACGGCTGCTGCTGGTTGAGGTTACGACACCGCATCCCCGACTATGACTATTAGTCATATCCAGCCAGCGGGAGGCACGAGCATGGGCGGTACGAGCGTGAGCGGCACGAGCACAAGCAGCACCCTCGACGGCACCACGGTCCTGATCACGGGCGCGGCCCGCGGTCAGGGCGCGGCGGAGGCCCGGCTGTGCGCGGAGGCGGGGGCCCGCGTCGTGGTCACGGACCTCCTTGAGGAGGAGGGCCGCGCGGTCGCCGAATCCCTGGGCGGGCAGGGCCTGTTCGTACGGCACGACGTGTCGGACGCGAAGAGCTGGGCGGACGCGGTGGGTGCGGCCGTGGAGCGGTTCGGGCGGCTCGACGCGCTGGTGAACAACGCGGCGCTGTGGCGTACGGCTTCCGTGGAGGAGGAGACGTACGACAACTTCGAGGCGCTGCTCAAGGTCAATCTGCTCGGGCCGTTCCTGGGGATACAGGCGGTGGTGCCGGCGCTGCGCGAGGCGGGCGGGGGCTCGATCGTGAACATCTCGTCGACGGCGGGGCTCACGGGCCTGCCGGGGCATGCGGCGTACGGCTCGTCGAAGTTCGGGCTCCGGGGTCTGACGCGGTCGTCGGCGCTGGATCTGGCGCCGTACAAGATCCGGGTGAACTCGGTGCATCCGGGGGCGATCGACACCCCGATGATCGCGGCGGCGACGGCGGGCCGGGACTGGTCGCATCTGCCGGCCGGCCGCACCGGACGCCCGGAGGAGGTCGGGGAGTTGGTGCGCTTCCTGGTGTCGGACGCGTCCTCGTACATCACGGGCGCGGAGTTCACGGTGGACGGCGGGATGACGGCCTGAGGAGACACGGGTGGGCCCCCGCCGGCCGACGACGGGGGTCCACACCACGCGAGGTTCAGCCCTTGACCGCTCCGGCCGCGAGTCCGGAGCCGAGCTTCCGGTGGACCACGACGAAGAAGATCATCACGGGCAGGGTGACGAGCGTGGAGCTGGCCATCACCGGGCCCCAGGCCGTGGAGTTCTCGCCGAAGAACTGGTAGATGCCCACGGCGGCCGTGTACTTGTCGCTGCCCTTCATGAAGGTGTACGCGAACACGAACTCGTTCCACGCGGTGATGAACGCGAAGATCGAGGTGGCGACGAGACCGGGTGCGACCAGGGGCAGCAGCACCGACCAGAACATCCGCGGCCAGGACGCCCCGTCGATGTACGCGGCCTCCTCGACTTCCTTCGGCACGGTGGCGACGAAGCCGCGCAGCGTCCAGATCGCGAACGGCAGCGACAACGCGATGTAGACGACGCTCAGGCCGAGCAGCGAGTTGAGCATCTCGTAGTCCCGCATCTGGATGAAGAGCGGGATGACCAGGGCCTCCAGCGGCACCATCTGCACGATCAGGATCATGATCAGCACGGAGGTGCGGAAGCGGAACCTGAACCGGGCCACCGCGATCGCCGCGAACAGCGAGAGCACGGCGGCGGCGAGGATGGTGGCGCCGCCGACGATCGCCGAGTTCAGCAGGTACGTGCCGAAGTTGCCGCGCTCGAAGACCAGTTGGAAGTGGTCGAGGGTGACGCCGCTGGGCAGCAGGTCGGAGCCGCGGGTGAGGGCCTTCGGGTCGAAGGCGGTGGAGACCATCCAGTAGACGGGGAACAGCGTGAAGACGAGGAGCGCGGCGACGGCGGCGCCGAGCCCGATCCGGCGTGCGGGTCCCCGCGTGGCGAGCGACGTCACAGCTCCTCCTCCCCTTGCCGGAACAGGGTCCTGATGTAGACGACCGTGATGGCCAGCAGCAGCAGCGTGAGCAGCACGGCCGCGGCGGAACCGGCCCCGTAGTCGTTCTTGGCGAAGGCCTCGATGTACGAGAAGACGCCGAGGTTGTACACGTCCGGGTTGGAGCCGTTGCCGCCCGGCATCACGAAGATCTGCGTGAACACCTTGAAGTCCCAGATGGTCGACAGGATCGTGACGACGAGGAAGACCGGCTTGATGGTGGGCACGGTGATCTTCCAGAACCGCTGCCAGGCGTTGGCGCCGTCGATCATGCCCGCCTCGTACAGCTCCTTGGGGATGGTGAGGAGGCCGGCGAGGACGGTGATGGCGACGAACGGGAAGCCGTGGTGGACGACGTTCACCGTCGCGATGGCGTAGAACGGCAGCCGTTCGGTGAACCAGTTGGTGGTCTCGGGGTCGATCAGGCCCGCGGCGCCCGCGAGTTGGGAGAACAGTCCGTCCTGCGGCTGGAACAGCCAGATCCAGACGTACGTGCCGGTGACGGCGGGCATCGCCCAGGCGGCGAGGATCGCGACCGAGCAGATCAGCCGCCAGGTGGTGCCGAGCCGGTTGAGGAGCAGCGCGACGAGGGTGCCGAGGGCGATGGTCAGGCCGACGCAGGCGACGGCGAAGAACACCGTGTTGGGCAGGACGGTCTTCCACAGGAGCCCGCTGGTGAGCAGGTCGGCGTAGTGGTCGAAGCCGGTGAAGGTGCCGACGCCGCCGCCGAACTTGACCTCGTAGTCCTGCAGGGAGAGCTTGCCGACCTGGACGAGCGGCCAGAGCAGCAGCCCGGCCAGGACGATCAGGGCGGGCGCCAACAGGAGCCAGGGGCGGGTGAGTTCGACCCTTCTGCGGCGGCGGAGCGCGGTCGCGTCGGTGTCGGTGCCGGGTCCGGGGTTCGCGGGGGCGGTGCGGCCGGCCGCCAGGGTGTCCTCGGTGTCCCTGGCGGCCCGGCCGCTCCCGCCGATGAGCGTGTCTTTCACGTGCCCGCCGTCCTCACTCGCCCTTGGCGAAGATGGCGTCCATGCCCTTGGCGGCCTTGTCGGCGGCCTCCTGGACGGTCGCCTTGCCGCTCAGGATCGACTGCACCATGCCGGTGACGACCTGCGAGGCCTGGATCTCGCCGTACGCCTTGGTCTTCGGGACGGTCGCGCCGGCCTCCAGCATCTGCTTCGCGAACGGCTCGACCAGCGGGTCCTTCTTCGCGGCGACCTTCTCCAGCTCGGAGTTCTGGCCGGGGAAGTAGTTGGTCTGCTGCGCCCACTTGGCGGCGAACTCGCCGGTGGTCAGGAGCTTCACGAACTCCCAGGCCAAGTCCTTGTTCTCGGTGTTGAACGTGGAGAGGTACGAGCCGCCGAGGAAGGAGCGGCTCATGCCGCCGTCCTGGCCGGGGATCGGGATGGCGCCGAGCTTGCCCTTGAGGTCCGGGTTGGCCTCGACGATGGCCTTCGGTGTCCAGTTGCCGCCGACGGCCATGGAGATCTGGCCCTTGTTCCAGGCGTCGCCGACCTCCTTCTCGGTCCAGGTGTTCACCTTGGCCGGGGAGACCTTCTCCTCGGTGGCGAGGCCGGTGTAGTACTCGATGCCCTCGACGGACTTCGGCGAGTTGATCGCCGACTTCCACTTGCCGCCCTTCTCGGTGGCGAGTTCGCCGCCCGCGCCCCAGATGAACGCGGTCGCGAACATCTCGGCGCCGCCGGCGACGGGGAAGGCGACCTTGTCGGGCTCCTTCTCCTTCAGCGTCTTGGCGGCGGCTGTCAGTTCCTTCCAGTTCGTCGGCGGCTTGATCTTGTGCTTCTCGAAGAGGTCCTTGCGGTACACGATCGAGCGGACGCCCGCGTACCAGGGCATGCCGTACTGCTTGCCCTCCAGCGTGCCCGCGTCCTTGAGGCCCTCGACGAGGTCGCCGCTGAGCCCGGACTTCTCCACCTTGCCGGTGACGTCGACGAGCGCGCCCGTCTCGGCGAACTGCGGCACCCAGGTGGTGCCCACCTCCGCGACGTCCGGGACCTGGTCGGCGCCGCCCTCGATCGCGGTCGTGAACTTCTTCTGGGCCGTGGCCCACTGCTGGTACTCGACCTTGATGTTCGCGCCGGTCTTCTTCTTGAACGCCGCCGCGGCCTCCTTGAAGAAGGGCCGCGCGTCCGGGTTGGTGCCCTCCATGATCCATACGGTGAGGGTCTTGCCCTTGCCGTCGGTTGCGGCGCCCTCGTCGCCCGAGCCCTCGCCGCATGCCGTCGCGGTCAGGCCGAGCGTCAGGGCGATCCCCGCCGCGATGACACGTCGCTTCATACCGGCGCCTCCTGGATGGCGGTCCATACGCTCCACTCGGAGGTCTCGGTGAACGACCCCCGCTGAGTGATTCTCACCACGTCGGAACAGGGCGGTCTAGACCCATCCGGATACGCGGCCGAACCGTGACTCTCATTGCGGGGAGTGCAACATACGCTTCGGCGGTTGCGGGCTGTGCAACGTTCACACGAGTGGGGCAGCGCCTGCGGCGAGCTCCTTCCCCACCCCGCCCCTTCCCGTAACTGGGGCTCCGCCCCAGACCCCGCTCCTCAAACGCCGGAGAGGCTGATCTTGGGGCGCCCTACAGGGGCGTGGGGAACTGCGCGACCAGCCACGACGAAGCCGCAGCCGAAAGACAACCGAGGGCGCGGGGCACAGCCCCGGAGTTGTCCGCAGGACTGGGAGGAAATGCCGCAGCGCCCGCCCAAAGTCCGGTCGGGGACAGTAGGGCAGGCGCTGCGTCAGGTCCGTACGCCGTTGTACGGAGCGTCAGTTGGGGCCGTACGGACCACTCACACCGTGAGGGCGCGGTCCGTGGGCCGGATGGGGGCCGGGAGGTCCGACGCCCCGGTGAGGAAGCGGTCCACGCCGCGGGCGGCCGAGCGTCCCTCGGCGATGGCCCAGACGATCAGGGACTGGCCGCGGCCCGCGTCACCGGCGACGTACACGCCGGGGACGTTGGTCTGGAAGTCGGCGTCGCGGGCGACGTTGCCACGAGCGTCGAGCTCCAGGCCGAACTGCGAGACCAGACCGTTCTCCTGGTCGGTGCCGGTGAAGCCCATCGCGAGGGTGACCAGCTGAGCGGGGATGCGACGCTCCGTCCCCGGCTTCTGCTCCAGCTTGCCGTCCTTGAACTCCACCTCGACGAGGTGCAGGAACTGGACGTTGCCGTCCTCGTCGCCCTCGAAGTGGGTGGTGGAGACGGAGTAGACCCGCTCGCCGCCCTCCTCGTGCGCGGAGGTGACCTTGTAGAGCATGGGGAAGGTCGGCCAGGGCTGGTTCGCGTTCCGCTCCTCGCCCGGCTGCGGCATGATCTCCAGCTGCGTGACGGAGGCCGCGCCCTGCCGGTGGGCGGTGCCGACGCAGTCCGCGCCGGTGTCGCCGCCGCCGATGACGACGACGTGCTTGCCCTCGGCGGTGATCGGGGGCGCCACGTAGTCGCCCTCCTGCACCTTGTTGGCGAGCGGCAGGTACTCCATCGCGAAGTGGATGCCGTTCAACTCGCGGCCGGGGACCGGGAGATCACGCGAGACCGTGGCGCCGGCGGCGATGACGACCGCGTCGTACCGCTTGCGGAGCTTCGCGGCGTCGATGTCGCGGCCGATCTCGATCTCGGTGCGGAACTTGGTGCCCTCCGCGCGCATCTGCTCGATGCGGCGGTTGATGTGCCGCTTCTCCATCTTGAACTCGGGGATGCCGTAGCGGAGCAGGCCGCCGATGCGGTCCGCGCGCTCGTACACGGCGACCGTGTGACCGGCCCGGGTCAGCTGCTGGGCGGCGGCGAGGCCGGCGGGACCGGAACCGATCACCGCGACCGTCTTGCCACTCAGCCGCTCCGGCGCCTGCGGGGCCACGTCGCCCGCGTCCCACGCCTTGTCGATGATCGAGACCTCGACGTTCTTGATGGTCACGGCAGGCTGGTTGATGCCGAGCACACACGCCGACTCGCACGGAGCGGGGCACAGCCGGCCCGTGAACTCCGGGAAGTTGTTCGTGGCGTGCAGGCGCTCGGACGCCGCCGACCAGTCCTCGCGGTACGCGTAGTCGTTCCACTCGGGGATCAGGTTCCCGAGCGGGCAGCCGTTGTGGCAGAACGGGATGCCGCAGTCCATGCAGCGCGAGGCCTGCTGGGAGATGATCGGGAGCAGCGAGCCCGGAACGTAGACCTCGTTCCAGTCGCGCACCCGCTCGCCGACGGGGCGGGTCTCGGCGACCTCGCGGCCGTGGTTGAGGAAGCCCTTCGGGTCAGCCATTGATCGCCGCCTCCATCATCTTCTCGTGGGTCTCGGACTCGGGGAGCCCGGCCAGCTCGGCGGCGTCCTTGGCGGCGAGCACTGCCTTGTACGTACTGGGGATGATCTTGCTGAAGCGTTCCACCGCGACGGACCACTCGGCGAGCAGCTTCTCGGCGACCGTCGAGCCGGTCTCCTCCTGGTGGCGGCGCACGACCTCGTGCAGCCACTGCTTGTCGGTCGCGTCGAGGGCTTCGACGGCCGCGGCGTTGCCGGCGTTGACGTTGTCGGTGTCCAGGTCGATGACGTACGCGACACCGCCGGACATGCCCGCCGCGAAGTTGCGGCCGGTCTCGCCGAGGACGACGGCCTGGCCGCCGGTCATGTACTCGCAGCCGTGGTCACCCACGCCCTCGGAGACCACCGTGGCACCGGAGTTGCGGACGCAGAAGCGCTCGCCGACCCGGCCGCGGAGGTAGATCTCGCCGCCGGTCGCGCCGTAGCCGATGGTGTTGCCGGCGATGGTCGAGTACTCGGCGAGGTGGTCGGCGCCGCGGTCCGGGCGGACCACGAGGCGGCCACCGGAGAGGCCCTTGCCGACGTAGTCGTTGGCGTCGCCCTCCAGGCGCAGCGTCACACCGCGCGGCACGAACGCGCCGAAGGACTGGCCCGCGGAGCCGGTGAAGGTGATGTCGACGGTGTCGTCGGGCAGGCCCGCGCCGCCGAACTTCTTCGTCACCTCGTGGCCGAGCATGGTGCCGACCGTGCGGTTGATGTTGCGGATGGCGACCTGGGCGCGGACCGCCTGGGCCTCCTGCGCGCTGTCCGCGGCGAGGGCGTCGGCGGCGAGCTTGATCAGCTCGTTGTCGAGCGCCTTCTCCAGGCCGTGGTCCTGCTCGACCAGCTGGTGGCGTACGGCGCCCGCGGGCAGCTCGGGCACGTGGAACAGCGGCTCCAGGTCGAGGCCCTGGGCCTTCCAGTGGTTCACGGCCCGCTCGGTGTCGAGGAGTTCGGCGTGGCCGACGGCCTCCTCGATGGTGCGGAAGCCCAGCTCGGCGAGGAGCTCGCGGACCTCCTCGGCGATGAACTCGAAGAAGTTCACGACGTACTCGGCCTTGCCGGAGAACCGGTCGCGGAGCGTCGGGTTCTGCGTGGCGATGCCGACCGGGCAGGTGTCCAGGTGGCAGACGCGCATCATGACGCAGCCGGAGACGACGAGCGGCGCGGTCGCGAAACCGAACTCCTCGGCGCCGAGCAGCGCGGCGATGATCACGTCACGGCCGGTCTTCAGCTGGCCGTCGGTCTGCACGACGATGCGGTCGCGCAGGCCGTTGAGCAGCAGGGTCTGCTGGGTCTCGGCGAGACCGAGCTCCCAGGGGCCGCCCGCGTGCTTCAAAGACGTAAGGGGAGAAGCACCCGTACCGCCGTCGTGGCCGGAGATCAGGACCACGTCCGCGTGGGCCTTGGAGACACCCGCGGCGACCGTGCCGACGCCGACCTCGGAGACCAGCTTCACGTGGATGCGGGCCGCCGGGTTGGCGTTCTTGAGGTCGTGGATCAGCTGAGCCAGGTCCTCGATGGAGTAGATGTCGTGGTGCGGCGGCGGCGAGATCAGGCCGACGCCCGGCGTGGAGTGCCGCGTCTTGGCGACCCACGGGTAGACCTTGTGGCCGGGCAGCTGGCCGCCCTCGCCGGGCTTGGCGCCCTGGGCCATCTTGATCTGGATGTCGTCGGCGTTGACCAGGTACTCCGAGGTCACACCGAAGCGGCCGGAGGCGACCTGCTTGATGGACGAGCGGCGCGCCGGGTCGTACAGGCGCTCCGGGTCCTCGCCGCCCTCACCGGTGTTGGACTTGCCGCCCAGCTGGTTCATGGCGATGGCGAGGGTCTCGTGCGCCTCGCGGGAGATCGAGCCGTACGACATGGCGCCGGTGGAGAAGCGCTTGACGATCTCGGAAGCCGGCTCTACCTCGTCGATGGAGATCGACGGGCGGTCCGACTTGAAGCCGAACAGGCCGCGGAGCGTCATCAGGCGCTCGGACTGCTCGTTGACGCGGTCCGTGTACTGCTTGAACACGTCGTACTTGCGCTGCCGCGTGGAGTGCTGGAGGCGGAACACCGTCTCCGGGTCGAACAGGTGCGGCTCGCCCTCGCGGCGCCACTGGTACTCGCCGCCGATCTCCAGGGCGCGGTGCGCCGAGGGGACGCCGGAGGCCGGGTAGGCCTTGGCGTGGCGGGCGGCGACCTCGTCGGCGATGACGTCGATGCCGACGCCGCCGATCTTGGTGGTGGTGCCGTTGAAGTACTTCTCGACGAAGGCCTGGTCGAGGCCGACGCCCTCGAAGACCTGGGCGCCGCGGTAGGAGGCGACGGTCGAGATGCCCATCTTCGACATGACCTTGAGGACGCCCTTGCCGAGGGCGTAGATCAGGTTCCGGATGGCCTGCTCGGCCTCGATGCCCGGCAGGAACGTGCCGGCGCGGACCAGGTCCTCGACGGACTCCATCGCCAGGTACGGGTTCACGGCGGCGGCGCCGTAGCCGATCAGCAGGGCGACGTGGTGGACCTCGCGGACGTCACCGGCCTCGACGAGCAGGCCCACCTGGGTGCGCTGCTTCGTACGGATGAGGTGGTGGTGGACGGCGGCGGTGAGCAGCAGCGACGGGATCGGGGCGTGCTCGGCGTCCGAGTGGCGGTCGGAGAGGACGATCAGGCGGGCGCCGGACTCGATGGCCGCGTCGGCCTCCGCGCAGATCTCCTCGATGCGGGCGGCGAGGGTCTCGCCGCCGCCGGAGACGCGGTACAGGCCGGACAGCGTCACGGCCGTCATGCCCGGCATGTCGCCGTCGGCGTTGATGTGGATGAGCTTGGCCAGCTCGTCGTTGTCGATCACCGGGAAGGGCAGGGTGACCGAGCGGCACGAGGCGGCGGTCGGCTCGAGCAGGTTGCCCTGCGGGCCGAGCGAGCTGTGCAGCGAGGTGACGAGCTCCTCGCGGATGGCGTCGAGCGGCGGGTTGGTGACCTGCGCGAACAGCTGCGTGAAGTAGTCGAAGATCAGCCGGGGGCGCTCGGACAGGGCCGCGATCGGGGTGTCCGTGCCCATCGAACCGATCGGCTCCGCACCGGACTTGGCCATCGGCGTGAGCAGGACGCGCAGCTCCTCCTCGGTGTAGCCGAAGGTCTGCTGGCGGCGGGTGACCGAGGCGTGCGTGTGCACGATGTGCTCGCGCTCGGGCAGGTCGGAGAGCTCGATCTCGCCGGCCTCCAGCCACTCCTCGTACGGCTGCTCGGCGGCGAGGGCGGCCTTGATCTCGTCGTCCTCGATGATGCGGTGCTCGGCGGTGTCCACGAGGAACATGCGGCCGGGCTGCAGACGGCCCTTCTTGACGACCTTCGCCGGGTCGATGTCGAGGACGCCGACCTCGGAGCCGAGGACGACGAGGCCGTCGTCGGTGACCCAGTAGCGGCCGGGGCGCAGGCCGTTGCGGTCGAGGACCGCGCCGACCTGGGTGCCGTCGGTGAAGGTGACACAGGCCGGGCCGTCCCAGGGCTCCATCATCGTGGAGTGGAACTGGTAGAAGGCGCGGCGGGCCGGGTCCATCGAGGCGTGGTTCTCCCAGGCCTCGGGGATCATCATGAGCACGGAGTGCGGCAGCGAACGGCCGCCCAGGTGCAGGAGCTCGAGCACCTCGTCGAAGGACGCGGAGTCGGAGGCGTCCGGGGTGCAGACGGGGAAGATCCGGTCCAGCTTCTCGTTACCGAAGAGGTCCGAGACGAGCTGGGACTCGCGGGCCCGCATCCAGTTCCGGTTGCCCTTGACGGTGTTGATCTCACCGTTGTGCGCGACGAAGCGGTACGGGTGCGCGAGCGGCCACGACGGGAACGTGTTCGTGGAGAAGCGGGAGTGGACGAGCGCGACGGCCGAGGCGAGCCGGCGGTCGGACAGGTCCGGGAAGAAGGGCTCCAGCTGGCCGGTGGTCAGCATGCCCTTGTAGACGATCGTGCGGGCGGACAGCGACGGGAAGTACGTCGCGGCCTCGCGCTCGGCGCGCTTACGCAGGACGAAGGCCTTGCGGTCCAGCGCGATGTCCTTCGAGGCGCCTCCCCCAGACTCCGTCCGGGAGGTGCCCCCACCGACGAAGAGCTGGCGGAAGACCGGCATCGTGGAGCGGGCGGAGGCGCCGAGCAGCTCGGGCGCGACCGGCACGTCACGCCAGCCGAGGACGTTCAGGCCCTCTTCGGCGGCGATGGCCTCGATGCGCGCGGCGGTCTCGTCCGCGCTGTCCACGGGCAGGAAGGCGATGCCGACGGCGTACGCGCCCGCCTCGGGCAGCTCGAAGCCGGCGGCCTCGCGCAGGAAGGCGTCGGGAACCTGGAAGAGGATGCCGGCGCCGTCACCCGAGTCGGGCTCGGAGCCGGTGGCGCCTCGGTGTTCCAGATTGCGCAGTACGGTGAGCGCCTGCTCGACCAGCTCGTGGCTGGCAACACCAGTGAGGGTGGCCACGAACCCGACACCGCAGGCGTCGTGTTCGTTACGGGGGTCGTACATGCCCTGCGGGGCGGGGCGACCGTCCATGGGCGACCAGGCGTCGGAACGCATCGGCACTCCCGTCGTCGTATTGGCAAATGTGCAATGTGTGCATGTGCCGAGGGACGACGTTGGCCCTCGCGGTGCGCAAAATTTCGTGCAGATTACATGATGGCGGCCTTCTCGAAAACCGGATACTTCGTTCCATCATGCGGACACCGGCGAGCTTCGCTCGCGCGATGAAAAGGGCTCCGTTGCGGACAGATCAACGACCGTGGGCCCGATGCGACGGGGCCTCGTTGCCCGCAGCGCTTACGGCTCATGCCCCGCGGTCAAGCAGCTGAAACCGCCGAGTAACGATTGGTTATGCGGTTCGTTGCATATACCTTCGCGCGCTCATCCTAGAGCCGCACCGAAGAACGTGCCCAGGGCGTACGTCACACCGGCCGCCGCTCCACCCAGTGCGAGCTGCCTGAGACCGCTGAACCACCAGGACCGAGCGGTCACCCGGGCCACCACCGCACCGCAGGCGAAGAGCCCGAGCAGCGCGAGGACGACGGCCGGCCAGAGCGCGCTCGCGCCCAGCAGATACGGCAGTACGGGAAGCAGCGCGCCGAGCGCGAACGCGCCGAACGAGGACGCCGCGGCCGTCACCGGCGAGGGCAGGTCGCCGGGGTCGATGCCGAGCTCCTCGCGGGCGTGGATCTCCAGGGCCTGTTCCGGATCGTGAGACAGCTGCCGGGCCACCTCGCGCGCGAGGGCGGGCTCGACACCGCGCGCCTCGTACAGCTCGGCGAGCTCCTGCTCCTCGTCCTTCGGGTGCTTGCGCAGCTGATGCCGCTCCACGGCCAACTCGGCCTGGACCAGCTCGCGTTGGGAGGCGACGGAGGTGTACTCGCCGGCGGCCATGGAGAACGCGCCGGCCGCGAGACCGGCGAGTCCTGTGATGACGATGGTCTGCTGCGAGACGGAGCCGCCCGCGACGCCGGTCATCAGCGCCAGGTTGGACACGAGCCCGTCCATCGCGCCGAACACCGCGGGCCGCAGCCAGCCGCCGTTGACGTCGCGGTGGGTGTGGTTGTCGCGGTGCGCCACGTGCAACGTGGCCTCGTTGTCGATGATCGCCATCGCCGGTGGTGCCCCTTCCTCCGGAGCCGGGTCCTCAAGCGTGCCCCGCTCCCCCTCCAGGGCCCTCCCGGACCCCCTTCTCGCACTCGAAAATACGCCCGAAAAAAATCCCTCGCCAGCAAGGAAGGCCGTACTTACCAGGGCTTTCGTCCCTTCTCAGAGGTGCCGTACGGCCCCTTCCCGAAGCGTCGATGGGGTGACGTAAGCCGTCGTGCGGGCCCGGCGCGCGCTCGCGTGGAACGCATCTGCCATGGCGTCGATTGCATGCGATTTCCCGGTACCCGCACCCGGCGGCGCGGCGGAGCTCCGGGCCCGCGCACGGGGTGCGCTGCTCGGCCTCGCGGTCGGCGACGCGCTCGGTGCCCCCGTCGAGAACATGAAGCCCTCGGAGATCCGGGCCCGTTGGGGCCGCGTCGAGGGTTTCCTCACGGACGACCCGGCGGGCACGGACGACACCGAGTACGCGATCTTCTCCGGCCTGCTGCTCGCGCGGCACGGCTCGGCCCTGACCGTGGCGCACGCCGAGAAGGCCTGGCACCGGTGGATCGCGGACGTCGACGAAGGCCCCTTCCGCGGCGCGGGGTTCAGCGAACGCGGCACCCTGGAGAACCTCCGCCGCGGCCTCGCCGCCCCCGTCACCGCCCAGCACCGGCACGCCTGGAGCGACGGCCTCGCGATGCGCGCGGCCCCCTTCGGCGTCTTCGCCGCGGGCGACCCGGCCGAGGCGGCCCGCCTGGTCGCCATCGACGGCACGGTCAGCCACGACGGCGAGGGCATCTACGGCGGGCAGGCGGTCGCGGCGGGCGTCGCGGCGGCGATGGTCGGCGAGGGCCCGGCGGCCGTCATCGGCGCGGCGCTCTCGGTGATCCCCATGGACTCCTGGACCTCCCGCTCGCTGCGCCGCGCGGTGGTGGCCGCGCCGGACGGGGAACGCGCGGTCCGCAAGGCGGTGGTGATCGGCGGCTACCCGTGGACGGACCTCGCCCCGGAGGCGGTCGGCCTCGCGTTCGGCGCGTTCGCCGCGGCCCGCGGGGACTTCCGCGAGGCGGTCCTGAGCGCGGTCAACATGGGCCGTGACGCGGACACGACGGCGGCCCTCGCGGGCGCGCTCGCGGGCGCGGTCCGCACGGTCACCGCGATCCCCCCGGACTGGGCGGCGACCATCGGCCAGGTCCGCGGCACCTGCCTCCCGTCGATGGCGGGCTACCACGTCCTGGACATCGCGGACTTGCTCACGCCGGAGGAGACCTCATGACCACGGACCCCGCCATCACCCCTGTGGGCAGTAACTCCGCCCCCACCCGCACCCAACTCCAAGGCCTGCTCCTCGGCCTCGCCGCAGGCGACGCAGCCGGCTGGCCCGCGGCCAGACACCGCGCCGCCCGCATGCCGGAGTGGACGAGAAGACTCACCCGAGAGCTGGACACCTTCGCCGAGCAGAACGCCACCACCACCCTCCCCGTCCCCATCGCCCTCAACCAGCCCCCCGAACCCCTCCGCCTCGGCCCCTCCGACGACGCCGAGTGGGCCGCGTACACCGCAACCGCCGTACTGGCAGCGGCAGCTGACGTACCGACCGACGTGCGCGCCGCCATCGACCACCACTGGCAGATCCTCGCCGCGCAGATCGCCGCCGCCGCGGACCGCGCCCCCGAGGTCGAGTCGGCGCGGATCCCGCTGCGCGCCCGGATCTCCGTACGGGCCGGGCTCGGCAATCTCGCCACCGGGCTTCGCCCGCCCGCGACCGGGCACGACAATCCGCACTTCTTCGACGACGCGGCCTGCGTACGGGCCGCCGTGCTCGCGGCCGTACACCCCGGCGATCCCCAAACGGCCGCCGAACTGGCCGAGTTCGACGCCCGCTACACCCAGGACGGCGACGGCGTGCACGGCGCCCGCGCGATCGCCGCCGCCGTCTCCGTGGCCCTCGCGCAGCCGAACGTGGACGCCGCCGTGGACGCCGCGCTCGACCAGCTGCCGCACGAGACGGAGATCGGCCGCAACGCCCGTCTCGCCGTGCACCTCGCCCGGCACACCGACGAGAACGGCACCTTCGCGCTCGTACCGCTCCTGGAGCACCAGATCGTCGACCACGTCTACAGCTATGGGATCGCCGCCGCCGAGACCGTGCCCGTCGCCCTCGCCCTGGTCACCGCTGCGCGCGGCAGTCTCGCCGAGGCCGTGCCCGCCGCCGCCTGCCTCTCGCGGGTCGCGGACTCGGCGCCGGCGCTCGCGGGCGCGCTGACCGGCGCGCTCGGCGGCGCGGAGAGCGTGCCGAAGAGCTGGCGGGACGCCTGCCGCAGCCTGTCGGGGTGCGCGCTGCCGCGGCTCGCGGGGACCGATCTGGTGGAGCTGGGCACCGAACTGGCCGACCTCCTGTCGCGCCCTCGCCACAACTGACCGCCGCGGGTGGACACTCCGCCCCATGACGGACACGACAGACACCGCACCCCAGGCCCGCAGGCCCACCCTCGACGAGCGCATCACCGCGAGCCTCGTCGGCGCGGCCGTCGGCGACGCGCTCGGCGGCCCCGTCGAGGGCTGGACGCCCGAGCAGATCAGCGAGCGGCACGGCGGCCGGATCAACGGCATCGTCGGCCCCTGGCACGGCGACGACTGGCGTACGGCCAGGCCGATCGCCCCCTACCACAAGGGCGACGGGCACGTCACCGACGACACCTTGATGACGCACGCACTGGTCCGCGTGTACGCCACGGTCCGCGACCACCTGGACGCGTACGCGGTCGCCGACCACCTGGTCCCCGACCTGATGGGCACGCCCCGCTGGATCCCCGAGCTGGAGGCCGAGGCGCTTCCGCTGCAGCGGATCTTCCTCGCCGAGAAGTGGCTCGTGGCCCGGCTGCACTACGGCCACGTCGACCCACGCGAGGCCGGCGCGGGGAACATCGTCAACTGCGGCGCCGCGATGTACATGGCGCCCGTCGGCCTGGTCAACGCGGCCGACCCGCGCGCCGCCTACGCCGAGGCCCTCGACGTCGCGGGCGCCCACCAGTCCTCGTACGGCAGGGAGGCGGCCGGGGTGTTCGCGGCGGCGGTCGCTGCGGCCTGCGCGCCGGACGCGAGCCCCGCGTCGGTGGTGGACGCCTGCCTGCGTCTGGCCAGGGACGGTACGCGCTCGGCGATCGAGGCGGTCTGCGAAGTCGCCGTGCGCCACCAGGACTTCGAGTCCGCGCTCCGCCCGCTGCGCGAGGCCGTCGCGCCCTTCGACACGGTCGGCCCCGACTACCGCGCCCCCTCGCTCGGCGCCCGCCGCCCGTCCCGGCTGCACTCCATCGAGGAACTCCCCATCGCCCTCGGCATGCTGCTGGTCGGCGCGGGCGACTACCGCCGTACGGTCCTCGGCTCCGTCAACTACGGCCGGGACTGCGACTCGATCGCCACGATGGGCGGCGCGATCGCGGGCGCACTGGGCTCCGGTCCGCCCGAGGACTGGGCGAAGCAGGTCGCCGAGGCCAGCCGGCTCGACCTGCACGCACCGGCGCAGCTGCTCGCGGCGGTGGCGCGCGAGGTGTTCGCCCGCGACCAGGAGCGCAGGGCGGCGCACGCGGACGCCTTCGAGCTGCTCGCGGGCGACCCGGCATGAGCCCCGCCCCTGCCGTCCCCCCTGTCGGCTCTCCCGCGCTGCGGCTGACCTGGGTGCAGCCCGAGGACCTGCTCGGTCACGAACTGCGCCAGGCCGCCGAGGACCGCCGGGACGCCGGGGCCGTCGCCCGCGTCGCCGACCGCTGGCGTACGGCGGGCGGCGCCCCGGCCCCCGTACGCGCGGGCGCGGCCACCACCCCGGCCACCCCCGAGCTGCGCGCCCTAGCGACCGAACTCATCGACGAACTGGCCGAGTTGACGCCGTCGGAGGCGGACGAGGAACCCACCGAGCTGCCCGCGATCAAAGCCCTGTGCGGCGCCTCCTGGCCCTCCCCCGGCCCCACTGCCGAGGCCGGCCTCGACCGGCTGCACGCCGCCTGGCTGGGCCGCGCCGTCGGCTGCCTGCTCGGCAAGCCCGTCGAGAAGCTGCCTCTGACCGGCATCCGCGCCCTCGCCCGCGCCACCGGCAACTGGCCGCTCACCGGCTACTTCACCGCCCGCGGCCTGTCCCCGGTGCTCTCCGCCGCGTACCCGTGGAACCGGCGCAGCGCCGCCACCTCGCTCGCCGAGAACATCGACGGCATGCCGGAGGACGACGACCTCAACTACCCGCTCCTCAACCTGGAGTTGCTGCGCCGCTACGGTCCGGACTTCACCACCCGCGACGTGGCGGCGCTCTGGCTGGACGAACTCCCGGCCGGCCGTACGTTCACCGCCGAGCGGGTCGCGTACCGCAACCTCCTCGACGGGGTCGAGCCGCCGCGCACCGCCCGGCGCCGCAACCCGTTCCGGGAGTGGATCGGCGCCCTCATCCGCGCCGACGTGCACGGCCTGACCCACCCCGGCGACCCCGGCGCCGCCGCCGAACAGGCCCACCGGGACGCGGTCCTCACCCACACCGCCAACGGCGTGTACGGGGCGATGTTCGCGGCCGCCACGATCGCCTCGGCCGCGTCCGGCACCGCCGACGTGCACCGTGCGCTGCGCGCCGGGCTCGCCGTCGTCCCGCCCGGCTCCCGGCTCGCACGGGCCGTGCGGCACGGCATCCGGCTCGCCCGCACGCACACCGCGTTCGACACGGTCGTCGACACCCTGCACGCCGCTTACGGCGAGCACCACTGGGTGCACGTCGTGCCCAACGCCGCGCTGCTCGCCGCCGCGCTCACCCACGCCGACGGCGACTTCGACGGCTCGGTGACACGGGCGGTGTCCGGCGGCTGGGACACCGACTCGGTCGGCGCGACAGCGGGCGCGGTCGCGGGCCTCCTCGCGGGCTCCGCCGACGCGATCGACGAACGCTGGACGGCCCCGCTGAAGAACCAACTCACCACATCCGTATGCGACTTCAACGGCATCGGCTTCGACGAGCTGGCCCGCCTCACCGCGTTGTGGGCAGGCGTTCCGCAGGGCGGAACGGGTGGGCACAACGCCAACGCGCCGAGTGCGCTGAACGACAAGCCCGGCCCGCACCCCCAAGGACCCGCATGCACAACGCACCCGCACCCCTGAACAACCTCCGCGTACTGGACCTGGCCACCCTCTTCGCCGGCCCCCTCGCCGCCACCATGCTCGGCGACTTCGGCGCAGAAGTGATCAAGGTCGAGCACCCCCGCCGCCCCGACCCCTCCCGCGGCCACGGCCCCGCCAAGGACGGCGTCGGCCTGTGGTGGAAGCTCCTCGGCCGCAACAAGCGCACCGTCACCCTCGACCTCTCCACCGAAGGCGGCCGCGCCACGCTCCTGCGCCTCGCCGCCACCGCAGACGTCGTGATCGAGAACTTCCGCCCCGGCACCCTGGAGCGCTGGGGCCTCGGCTGGGACGAACTGAGCGCCGCCAACGAGCGGTTGGTGCTCGCCCGCGTCACCGGCTTCGGCCAGTTCGGCCCGTACTCGCACCGCCCCGGCTTCGGCACGCTCGCCGAGGCGATGAGCGGCTTCGCGGCGATCACGGGCGAACCGGAAGGCCCGCCGACGCTGCCGCCGTTCGGCCTCGCCGACTCCATCGCCGGTCTCGCCACCGCGTACGCGATCATGACCGCGCTCGCCGCCCGTACCGCCACCGGCCGTGGCCAGGTCGTCGACATGGCGATCATCGAGCCGATCCTCACCGTGCTCGGCCCGCAGCCGCTCTGGTACGACCAGCTCGGCTTCGTGCAGCCGCGCACGGGCAACCGCTCCACCAACAACGCGCCCCGCAACACCTACCGCACCGCCGACGACCGCTGGGTGGCCGTCTCCACCTCCGCGCAGTCCATCGCGGAACGCGTCCTGCATCTCGTCGGCCGGCCCGATCTGATCGACGAGCCCTGGTTCGCGACCGGCGTGGACCGGGCCGCGCACGCCGACGTCCTGGACGCGGCCGTCGGCGACTGGATCGCCGAGCGCACCCGCGACGAGGTCATCGCCGCCTTCGAGAAGGCCGAGGCGGCGATCGCCCCCATCCACGACGTACGGGACGTCCTCGCCGATCCGCAGTACGCGGCCCTCGACACGGTCACCACCGTCGACGACCCCGAACTCGGCGCGATCCGGATGCAGAACGTGCTGTTCCGCCTCTCGTCCACACCGGGCGCGATCCGCTGGGCCGGCCGCGCGCACGGCGCGGACACGGACACCGTCCTGACCGAACTCGGCCTCGGCGACGAGGAGATCGCCGACCTGCGCAAGGCCGGCGCCGTATGACCCCCGCGCCGATCCTCACCTGGCTGTACGTCCCGGGCGACCGCCCGGCCACGGTCGCCAAGGCCCTCGCCTCGCGCGCGGACGCGGTCGTCGTCGACCTGGAGGACGCGGTGGCGCCCGACCGCAAGGAGTACGCGCGCACCGCCACCGCCGAGCTGCTCACCGGCCGCCACCAGGTCCCGGTGCACGTCCGCGTCAACGCCCTGGACAGCCCGTACGCCGGGGCCGACCTGCTCGCCCTCACCGGCCTGCCGGGCCTCGCGGGCCTGCGTCTGCCCAAGGTCACGGACCCCGGCCAGGTGGTCCGGGTCGCCGAACTCACCGACTCCCTGCCGCTGTTCGCGCTGCTCGAATCGGCCCTCGGCATCGAGCGCGCGTACGCCGTGGCCACCGCCCACGCCGCGCTGCGCGGCCTCGGCGTCGGTGAGGCGGACCTCCGGGCGGACCTGGGCGCGAGCGACTCGGGCCTCGACTGGGCCCGCTCCCGGGTGGTCTGCGCGAGCCGCGCGGCGGGGCTCGCTCCCCCGGCCCAGTCGGTCCACCCGGACATCCTGGACCTGGACGGCCTGGCCGCGTCCTGCGCCCGCGGCCGCGCCCTCGGCTTCCTCGGCCGCGCCGCGATCCACCCGCGCCAACTGCCGGTGATCGAGCGGGCCTACCTGCCGGATCCGGCGGAGGTGGCCGCGGCGGAGGAGATCGTCAAGGCGGCGGATTCGGAGTCCGGCGCCCTGGCCCTCCCGGACGGCCGCTTCGTCGACGCGGCGGTGGTGACGGGGGCGCGGCGCGTATTGGCCCTGCGGGACCGGGAACTGCGTACGTAGTCCTGCCGCACGCATCAATCGCCGGAGGGGCTCAAAATTGAGCCCCTCCGGCGATTGAGGAGCGGGGGTCCGGGGGCTTGGCCCCCGAAGCTCCGCAGGATTTCGGGAAGGGGCGGGGTGGGGAAAGGAAACGTCAGACCTTCTTGGCGATCCCGGGCCCAGCGGCGCCATCGGAGCCCTTGTCCGAAGGATTGTCATCGGAAGCCTCACCGTCGGAAGCCGACGACGACGGCTCGTCGTCATCCGGATCCCCCGGCTCCACGATCTCCTCCCGCCCCGGCCGCAGCTTCGCCGAAACCACCATGTACGCCACCGCAAGCAGGAAGACCAGGATCGACGTCCAGACGTTCAGCCGAAGCCCGAGCACGTCGTCCATCTGCACGTCGTCCACGCGCATGTACTCGATCCAGCCGCGCCCCGCGCAGTACGCCGCGACGTACAGGGCGAACGCCCGGCCGTGGCCCAGCTTGAAGCGACGGTCGGCCCAGATGACGAGGACCGCGACGCCGACGCACCACAGCGACTCGTACAGGAACGTCGGGTGGTACGTGCCCGGCACCCGGCCGCCGTCGACGCGGGTGATCTCCAGGGCCCACGGCAGGTCCGTGGCGCGGCCGTACAGCTCCTGGTTGAACCAGTTGCCCCAGCGGCCGATGGCCTGGGCGAAGGCGATGCCGGGGGCGACGGCGTCCGCGTACGCGGGGAGCGGGATGCCGCGGCGGCGGCAGCCGATCCAGGCGCCGAGCGCACCGAGCGCGATGGCGCCCCAGATGCCGAGGCCGCCCTCCCAGATCTTGAGGGCGTCGACCGGGTTGCGGCCCTCGCTGAAGTACAGCTCGTAGTCGGTGATGACGTGGTAGAGCCGTCCGCCGACGAGGCCGAAGGGCACCGCCCACACGGCGATGTCCGCGACCGTCCCGGCACGGCCGCCGCGGGCGATCCACCGGCGGCCGCCGAGCCAGACGGCCACGAAGACGCCGATGATGATGCAGAACGCGTAGCCGCGCAGGGGGATGCCGAAGGGGTCGATCTCACCCTTGGCCGGGCTGGGGATGAAGGCAAGGAGTTCCATGGCGGGGTCGACGCTACCGTGCCGGGCTTGCCGTACGGCAATCCACCCGGTCTAACGGCTGCATAACAAGCGACGCCGAGGGTCCGGAGCGCCGACCCCGCGCGGCGGCTACTGCGCCTTCGCCTCGACCATCTGCTTGAGCTTGGCGGGCGTCAGCGGGTTCTTCTGGTCGCTGAAGATGTCCTTGCCGTCGAGCTGTACCGTCGGCGTGCCGCGGAAGCCGCCCTTCTGGAAGGCCTCGTTGGAGCGGGCCACCCAGCTGTCGTGCGCCCCGTCGTTCACGCACTTCTCGAACGTGGGGGTGTTGAGGCCTTCGACCTTGCCGGCGAGCTCCAGGAGCTTGTCGTTCTTGGCGAAGGCGTCGTCGGGCTCCGGCGGCTGGTTCTGGAAGAGCACGTCGTGGTACGGCGTGAACTTCCCGGCGTCCTGGGCGCAGGCCGCGGCGTTGGCGGCGCGGACGGAGCCCTCGCCGCCCATGTTCCCGTCGATGATCGTGGCGAGGTGGTACTCGACCTTCAGCTGGCCCTTGTCGACGAGCTGGTGGATCGTCTGCCGGTACATGTTCTCGAACTGGGCGCACGCCGGGCAGCGGAAGTCCTCCCAGATCGTGAGGGTCGACTTGGCGCTCTCCTTGCCGACCGGGATCGCGAGGCCGTCCTTGCCCATCGCCCCCTTCGGGGCCACGACCGGGCCCGCGGCGTCCTTCTCGTCCTTGCCCGCATTGGCGGCGATCACGCCGATGACGGCGGCCAGGCCGAGGACCCCCACCACGGCGGCGGCCACGATCAGTGTGCGGCGGCGCCGCTCCTGCGCCTTCTGCTTCTCGCGCTCGATCGCCAGCCGTTCGCGGGCGGCGCGCTTTCCCTCACGGTTCTTCTCGCTCACAACCCGCAAACGAACCGGGGAGGCATGAGCATGCCTCCCCGGTCCCAGGTCCACCCGTACGAGCGATGAGCCCGCCGGGCCGTTCTATGCGGGCCCTGTCGCTGCCCGCTGCGCCTCGCTACGCCTCCAGGCCGGCGCTGCGCACGCCCTGCGCCAGGTCGGCGGCGAGGATGCGGACCGCGTCGAGGCCCTCGGCCTCGTCCGGGGCGTCGAGCATGGCCTTGACGAAGGCCGAGCCGACGATGACGCCGTCCGCGAAGCCCGCGACCTCGGCGGCCTGCCGGGCGTTGGAGACGCCGAGGCCGACGCAGACCGGCAGGTCGGTGGTGGCGCGGGTGCGCCGCACCAGGTCGGCGGCCTGGCTGCCGACCGACTCGCGGGTGCCGGTGACGCCCATCAGGGACGCCGCGTACACGAAGCCCGAGCCGGCCGCCGTGATGGTGGCGAGGCGGGCGTCCTTGCTGCTGGGCGCGACGACGAACACGGTGCCGAGACCGTGCTTGTCCGCGTGCTCCCGCCACAGGCCGGACTCCTCGACGGGTAGGTCGGGCAGGATGCACCCGGCGCCGCCCGCCTCGGCGAGCTCGGCGGCGAACCGCTCGACGCCGTAGCGGTCGACGGGGTTCCAGTACGTCATGACGAGGATCGGCTTGCCGGTCGCGGCGTGCGCCTCGCGGACCGTGCGGAGCACGTCCTTGATCTTGACGCCGCCGCGCAGCGCGATGTCGTCGGCGGTCTGGATGACCGGGCCGTCGAGCACCGGGTCGCTGTGCGGCAGGCCGATCTCCACGACGTCGGCCCCGGACTCCAGGACCGCCTTGGCCGCCGCGATGCCACCGTCGACGGTCGGGAAGCCGGCCGGCAGGTACGCGACGAGCGCGGCCCGGCCCTCGGCCTTGGCGCCGGCGAGGGTCTCGCTCAACAGCCGTACGTTCCCGCTCACTTGGCGTCCCCCTCGATCTCAGCGGTGTCGGCGGCGTCGGCGGCCACCTCGGCGTCGGCGCCCTCTTCGTAAAGGCCGAAGTAGCGCGCGGCGGTGTCCATGTCCTTGTCGCCGCGGCCCGACAGGTTGACGACGATCAGGCCGTCCTTGCCCAGCTCCTTGCCGACCTCGATCGCGCCGGCCAGGGCGTGCGCGCTCTCGATCGCCGGAATGATGCCCTCCGTACGGGAGAGCAGGCGCAGCGCCTGCATCGCGGCGTCGTCGGTCACGGCCCGGTACTCGCCGCGCCCGCTGTCCTTGAGGTACGCGTGCTCAGGGCCGATGCCCGGGTAGTCGAGCCCGGCCGAGATCGAGTACGGCTCGGTGATCTGGCCCTCCTCGTCCTGCAGGACGTACGAGCGCGAACCGTGCAGGATGCCCGGCTCGCCCGCGGTCAGGGTGGCGGCGTGCTCACCGGTCTCGACGCCGTGCCCGGCGGGCTCGCAGCCGATCAGGCGTACGTCCGCGTCCGGGATGAAGGCGTGGAACAGGCCGATGGCGTTGGAGCCGCCGCCGACACAGGCCACGGCGGCGTCGGGCAGCCGTCCCGCCTGCTCCAGGATCTGCCGGCGGGCCTCGACGCCGATGACGCGGTGGAAGTCGCGGACCATGGCGGGGAAGGGGTGCGGACCGGCCACGGTTCCGAACAGGTAGTGGGTCCTGTCCACGTTGGCGACCCAGTCGCGGAACGCCTCGTTGATGGCGTCCTTGAGGGTGCGGCTGCCGGACTTCACGGCGACGACCTCGGCGCCCAGCATGCGCATCCGGGCCACGTTGAGGGCCTGGCGCTGGGTGTCGATCTCGCCCATGTAGATGGTGCAGTCGAGGCCGAAGAGCGCGCAGGCGGTGGCCGTGGCGACGCCGTGCTGGCCGGCGCCGGTCTCGGCGATGACGCGGGTCTTGCCCATCCGCTTGGTGAGCAGGGCCTGCCCGAGCACGTTGTTGATCTTGTGCGAGCCGGTGTGGTTGAGGTCCTCGCGCTTGAGGAACACCCGGGCGCCACCGGCGTGTTCGGCGAACCGCGGCACCTCGGTGAGCGAGCTGGGCCGCCCGGTGTAGTTGACCAGGAGGTCGTCGAGCTCACGCGCGAACTCGGGGTCGTTCTTGGCCTTCTCGTACTCGACGGCGACCTCGTCGACGGCGGCGACGAGCGCCTCCGGGATGAACTTCCCGCCGAATGCGCCGAAGTAGCCCTGCGCGGTGGGGACTTGACCGTCCGGATCGGGGATGAAGAACTGACTGGACATGTGCGACATGCTCCTAGTGGGTACGCAAATCAGCCTGTCCGGCGCTTGAGGACGAGCCGTTCAGGCGATCAAGGGGGTCCGGGGGCTTGCCCCCGGTTACGGGAAGGGGCGGGGCTGGGGAAGAGACCCCGTCGCCCCGCGCCATCGCATCCCGTTGACCTGGCCCGGCTCATCGCCGATCACGTACCGCACCCGGCGCCCGTGCACACGCCGCGCCGGCGCCCGGCAGCCGCGAGGGCGGCAACCGGGTCCGAGGCGGGCGGCGATGGGCATGGCGGTGGGTTCAGCTCCGCCCGTGCCGCAGCGCGGGGTGCTCGCCCGCGGCCACCAGGTCGACGACGGCGGCCTTCGGGTCCTTGCCCGTCACGAGGGACTCGCCCACGAGCACCGCGTCCGCGCCGTCGTTGGCGTACGCGATCAGGTCGTGCGGGCCGCGCACTCCGGACTCGGCGATCCGCACGATGTGCGGCGGGATCTCCGGGGCCACGCGGGTGAAGGTCGAGCGGTGGACCTTCAGCGTCTTGAGGTCACGGGCGTTCACACCGATGATCTTCGCGCCCGCGGCCACCGCCCGCTCGACCTCCTCCTCGTCGTGCACCTCGACGAGCGGCGTGAGCCCGATGGACTCGGCGCGCTCGATGAGGGAGACGAGCGCCTCCTGGTCGAGGGCGGCGACGATCAGCAGGACGAGGTCGGCGCCGTACGCCCGCGCCTCCCACAGCTGGTACGCCGTGACGATGAAGTCCTTGCGCAGGACGGGGATGTCGACCTTGGCGCGGACGGCCTCCAGGTCGGCGAGCGAGCCGCCGAAGCGGCGCTGCTCGGTGAGGACGGAGATGACGGCGGCGCCGCCCGCCTCGTAGTCGGCGGCGAGGCCGGCCGGGTCGGCGATCGCGGCGAGCGCGCCCTTGGACGGGCTGGAGCGCTTGACCTCGCAGATCACCTTGACGCCGTCGCCGCGCAGGGCGGCCACTCCGTCCTTGGCCTGCGGTGCCTTCGCCGCTCGCTCCTTGAGCTCGTCGAGGCTGACGCGCGCCTGCCGCTCGGCGAGGTCCTCTCGCACGCCTTCGATGATCTCGTCGAGCACACTCACGCGAGCGGCCCCCTTCCCTGACGGCTAAGCGAGCTGACTGCACCGGGTCCTGCGGATCCGGTGGGGCACTGCCCTGCCGGAGTGGTCGCGCCGGGGGCGCAATCCGGTAGGCACTGCGATGGTATCCGGACAGTGGCCGCGGCTCCGCATCGGCGGGACCGCGGTCCCACTACCTGGACGTGCGCCGCGGAGCGCGGCCTGTTCCGGAGGGTGTTCACGGCGCGAGCCAGGCGCCGAAGGGCAGGTTGCGGACCACGCTGAACACGGCGAGTACCGCGCCGATCGTCCACAGCTGCGCGCCGCTCGGATTCAGCCGCCAGGCGCGGCCGCGGGCCGAGGCGACGGTCCACGCGACCCAGCCGATGCCGAAGACCACGTACCCGACGACGGCCGCCGCGTTGGCGCCGATCGCGGTGAGCAGGTCGCCGTGGATGAACGCATGCGCACTGCGGAGCCCGCCGCAGCCGGGACAGAGGATCCCGGTGAGCGCGAGCAGCGGGCAGGTCGGGTAGTGACCGGGCTCGTTGGGATCGACCGAGCCGACGTACGCGAAGGCCGCGGCGACCGAGCCGAGCACGCCGACCGGCACGAGCAGCCGCTTGGCCACGGCCCGCGGACGCATGTCGGGCGCCGACTGCCCGGGGGCGTGCGGCTGCGACTGCCGGGAGGCGTGCGACTCCTGGGGTCCGTGCGACTGCCGGGGGGTGTGCGGGTCCGACTCCTGGGGGGCGTGCGGGGCTGCGGTGGGTTCTGCGGTCACCCCCGCATTCTGCCTTGCCGCCGAGGACCGCGCCCGAGGACGTCCTTACCTGGCACGGGACTTGTGGCGGGACTTGTGGCCGGCCGGCTCGGGGCCTTCGGCCCGGCCGCGGTCGGCGGTACGGGGCAATGGTGGAGGTGCGTCCGTACGGGCGCACTGCGCGGATGCCCGGGGACGGACGGGTTCGCGGGCGGAAGGCGAGAAGGGGCGGAACCGGTTTTCCCGGTTCCGCCCCTTCTCGTGGGGTCCTGCGCTTCGAGGAGGCTCAGCCCTCGGCGCTCGCCACCGCCTCGGCGCGCGGCGTCACGTCGGCGCGCGGCGACACCACCACGTGGTGTGCCGTCTTCGGCTGGCCCAGGCCCGCGGCGCGCATGGCCATGCCGACCACACCGCCCAGGGCGACGACGACCATGCCGCCCCAGAAGCCGAGCGGCTGGTTCATCACCATGAAGGCACCGCTGATGCAGAAGCCGATGAACGCGATGATGACGCCGGTCCAGGCGGCCGGGGTGTGTCCGTGGCTGCTGCCCGCCATGACTTGCTCCTCGTTTGCTGAAAGTCGAACGCTCTGACCCATTGTATGGACCGCCGCGCGGCTGCTTCTCCCAGGCTCCTGAACCGTGGGCAACCTCACCCGCCGCTGGCCCGGCCGAGGCCCTGCTAGTTCGTGGGGTCCTCGCCCCGGTCGAGCGCCTTCCACAGGTCCTCGGGCCGGTCCGGGTCGGTCTTGGCGGCCTTGCCGTGGCCCGCGCCCCGCTCGTACCTGCCGGACATCGCGGGCCAGCTCCCGCCGAAGCGCAGCGCGAGCGCGCCCGCGAGCAGCAGCAGGAGGCCGCCGGCCGCGGCCACGAACGGCCAGGGCGTGAACGTGACGGCGTCGATCGTGGCGCCGGCCTGGCCGCTGGCCGTGGCCGCCTTCTCGTCGAGGGCGGCGGAGTCCTGCGCGCCGAGCAGTGCCGCGGCGATGGTGCCCGCGCCGCTGAGGGCGAGCAGCGCCGAGACCAGGACCCGGCCGGTGCGGCGGACCGCGAAGACGGCGACGAGCGCGGCGAGGCCGACGATGGCGAGCGCGGCGGGCACGCCCGTCACATCGCTGCCCTTGGCGACCTGGTGCAGGGCGCCGCCCGCCGTGGCGGCGTCACCCTCGGCCCAGGTCTGCCGGGAGGCGAGCAGGGCGACCGCTGCGCCGAGCGCGCCGAGCAGCAGGGCTGCGGCGAGGCTGCGCCGGGCGGCGGGAGCCTTGGTCCGCCGGGATTCTGCGCGGGGCTGGGGTACGGCTGCGGAAGTCACGTCTTCCACTATCCCTCACGGCCTCCGCGATCACTCAGGCGGTTGGCGCTGTGCACCGCGCGCAGTACGGCAGCCGCCTTGTTCCGGCATTCGGTGTCCTCGGCGACCGGGTCGGAGTCAGCGACGACGCCCGCTCCCGCCTGCACGTACGCCGTGCCGTCGCGGAGCAGTGCCGTACGGATCGCGATGGCGGTGTCGGAGTCGCCCGCGAAGTCGAGGTATCCCACGCAGCCGCCGTAGAGGCCGCGGCGGGAGGGCTCCAGCTCATCGATGATCTGCATGGCGCGCGGCTTGGGGGCGCCGGAGAGCGTGCCCGCGGGGAAGCAGGCGGTGAGGACGTCGAACGCGGTGCGGCCGTCGGCGACCTGGCCGGTGACCGTGGAGACGATGTGCATCACGTGGGAGTACTTCTCGATCGACATGAAGTCGACGACCTCCACGGAGCCGGGGGCGCAGACCCGCCCCAGGTCGTTGCGCCCGAGGTCGACCAGCATCAGGTGCTCGGCGCGCTCCTTGGGGTCGGCGAGGAGCTCGTCGGCGAGGGCCTGGTCCTGCTGCGGGGTGGCGCCGCGCGGCCGGGTGCCGGCGATGGGGTGCAGCATGGCCCGGCCGTCCTCGACCTTGACGAGGGCCTCGGGCGAGGAGCCCACGACGTCGAAGCCGTCGAACCGGAAGAGGTACATGTACGGCGAGGGGTTGGTGGCGCGCAGGACGCGGTAGACGTCCAACGCGCTTGCCGTGCAAGGGGTTTCGAAGCGCTGCGAGGGCACGACCTGGAAGGCCTCGCCGGCCCGGATGCGCTCCTTGATGTCCTCGACGGCGTCCTGGTAGTCGGCGCCGCCCCACAGGGCCGTGAACTCGGGCAGCGCGGCGTCGGGCAGCGCGGAGGGGTGCTGCGCGACGGGCCGGGCGAGGTCGGCCTCCATGGCGTCGAGGCGGGCGACCGCGTCGGCGTAGGCCTCGTCGACGCCGGTGTCCAGGTCGTTGTGGTTGACGGCGTTGGCGATGAGCAGGACCGAGCCGTCCCAGTGGTCGAGCACGGCGAGGTCGCTGGTGAGCAGCATCGTCAGCTCGGGCAGCTTCAGGTCGTCCCGCTCGCCGGGGCCGATCTTCTCCAGGCGGCGCACGATGTCGTACCCGAGATAGCCGACCATGCCGCCGGTGAACGGGGGCATCCCGTCGTCGGGCAGGTCGCGCGGGGTGTGCAGGGCCTCGACGGTGGCGCGCAGCGCCTTCAGCGGGTCGCCCTCGGTGGGGACGCCGACGGGGGCGCCGCCCAGCCAGTGCGCCTGGCCGTCCCGCTCGGTGAGGGTGGCGGAGCTGCGGACGCCGACGAAGGAGTACCGGGACCAGGATCTGCCGTTCTCCGCGGACTCCAGGAGGAACGTGCCGGGGCGCTCGGCGGCCAGTTTGCGGTACAGGCCGACCGGGGTGTCGCCGTCGGCCAGGAGTTTGCGGCTGACGGGGATGACGCGGCGGTCGGCCGCGAGCTTGCGGAAGGTGTCGAGATCCATGCGATCCATGTCGGCCGACCCTACTGACCGGCGGTGCCGGGCTGTTCCACCGGCGTGCTGACCAGCAGCACATCGGCGTCGAAGCAGGTGCGCGCGCCGGTGTGGCAGGCGGCGCCGACCTGGTCGACCTGGACGAGGACGGTGTCGGCGTCGCAGTCGAGGGCGACGGACTTGACGTGCTGGAAGTGGCCGGAGGTGTCGCCCTTCACCCAGTACTCCTGACGGCTGCGGGACCAGTACGTGCAGCGGCCGGTGGTGAGGGTGCGATGCAGCGCCTCGTCGTCCATCCAGCCGAGCATCAGCACTTCGCCGGTGTCGTACTGCTGGGCGATGGCGGGGACGAGTCCGTCGGCGCTGCGCTTGAGGCGGGCGGCGATGGCGGGGTCGAGGTTGCTGCTCATGGGCCCATTGTGCCGGGTTGCACGGAGGGTGCGGCACGTTGTCCACAGGGTGAGCGCTGCGGTCGTACTAATGCCGGGTCGCTGTGGAGAACCGGTGGGCAGGGTCCCGGACGCGGGCTTAGCCTTGCCGTATGTCGACCCATGCCAAGCGTGAACGGCTGCTCCTGGCGGACCTGTTGGAGGCGGCGGGCCCCGAGGCGCCCACTCTGTGCGAGGGCTGGACGGCCCGGGATCTGGCCGCCCATGTGGTGGTGCGCGAGCGGCGTCCGGACGCCGCGGGCGGCATCCTCGTCAAGGCTCTGGCCGACCGCCTGGAGCGGGTGATGGCGGAGTTCACGGAGAAGCCGTACGAGGAGCTGATCCAGCTGCTCCGCACGGGCCCGCCGCGGTTCTCGCCATATGCGTTGAAGCAGTTGGACGAGGCGGCGAACGCGGTGGAGTTCTATGTGCACGCCGAGGACGTGCGCCGGGCGCAGGAGGACTGGAGTCCGCGGGAGCTCGACCCGGTGTTCGCGGACGGGCTGTGGACGCGTCTGGAGCGGATGGCCCGGGTGCTCGGCCGCAACGCGCCGACGGGTCTGGTGCTGCGCCGCCCCGACGGCCGGACGGTGGTGGCGCACCGCGGCACCCCGGTGGTGACGGTCACCGGGGAGCCTGGCGAGCTGACGATGTTCCTGTTCGGCCGGCAGGACCACGCGCGCGTGGAGCTGGAGGGCGACAAGGAGGCCATCGAACTCCTCCACGGCGCCAAGCAGTTGGGCCTCTGAGAGGCAGGGGGTCTTACCGCGCCCAGCGCACGGGCAGGGTGCGGACGCCGCGGATCAGGAGGCCCGGCACCCAGGGCAGCTGGGCCTCGTCCGCGTCGAGGGCGAGGCCGGGGCAGCGTTCGAGGAGGGTACGGACGGCGATGCGGCCTTCGAGGCGGGCGAGCGGGGCGCCGAGGCAGTAGTGCAGGCCGTGGCCGAAGGCGATGTGGCCGCGGGCGTCGCGGCGGATCGTGAACCGGTCGGGTTCGGTGAAGCGCGCGGGGTCGCGGTCGGCGTCGGCGAGGGCGACGAGGACGACGGCTCCGGCGGGGATCCGGGTGTCGCCGATGGTGACGGGTTCGGTGGTCCAGCGGGGCAGGGCGGTCTCGACGGGGCCGTCGTAGCGGAGCATCTCCTCGACGGCGCCGTCGATCAGCCCTTCGGGGTCGGTGCGCAGCAGTTCCAGCTGGTCGGGGTGGGCGAAGAGGGCGCGCAGGCCGTTGCCGATGAGGTTGACGGTGGTCTCGTGGCCGGCGATGAGCAGGAGCAGGGCCATGCCGATCAGTTCGTCGCCGGAGAGCCGGTCGCCCTCTTCGTCGACGGTGTGGACGAGCCCGCTGAGCAGGTCTTCCTCGGGGTGTTCGCGTTTGGCGGCGATGAGTCGGCGCAGGTAGTCGACCACGTTGCGGTAGGCACCGGCGAGGAGGTTCTCGTCGGTGGGTGCGACGATCTCGTTGGTCCAGGCGTGGAAGGCGTCCCGGTCGGCGGCGGGGACGCCGAGGAGTTCGCAGATGACGGTCATGGGCAGCGGGAAGCAGAGGGCTGCGACGAGGTCGGCCCGCTCGGCGCCGTCGGCGAGCATCGCGTCGAGGAGTTCGTCGGTGATGCGTTGGATGCGCGGGGCGAGGGCCGCGATCCGGCGGGGGCTGAACTCGCGGGCGACGAGCCGCCGTAGCCGGGTGTGGTCGGGGGCGTCGCGCAGCAGCATGTGGGTGAGGGCGGGGCTTTCGGCATCCTCGGCGCCGAGGGGGTGCAGGGCCGGGTCGACCTTGCGGAGGTCCCGGGTGAGTCTCGGGTCGACGAGCGCGGACCGACAGGCTTCGTGTCCGACGATCAGCCACAGCTCCTCGCCCTTCGGGGTGCGCACGTGGTGCACGGGGCCTTCGGCGCGCAGCGCGGCGTACACGGGGTAGGGGTCGCGGACGAAGTCGGGGCCGAGGTCCTTCAGGTCGAGGGTCGGGGCGGGTGACATGACGCTCCTCACGCTGCATACGGCTCGTCTCACCGGGACGCTACTCGCGGGACCGCCCGTATGCCGCTGTCTTTCGGCCGGGTCCGAAGTTTTCCGGCGGGCACAACTGGCTGGTTCTGCCGGGGAGTTGGTGCGTGTCGTACGGGACGGGGCGCGGCGTTCACGTCCTCGGCTCTGCCAAGCTGCACGGCATGACGACTACTTCAACACCGTGGACCGTGGCCGTACTGGGACCGGGCGGGGTCGGTGGGCTCTGTGCCGGGCTGCTCGCGCGGGCCGGGCACCGGGTGATCTGTCTGGCCCGCAAGGAGACCGCCGATGTGCTGGCCGAGCAGGGCGTGACCGTGCGCAGCGGGGCGTTCGGGGACTTCACCGCGCGCGTGGCGGCGGACACCGAACTGCGGGAGCCCGTGGACGCGTTGATCGTCACGCCGAAGGAGACGGGCCTGCTCTCCGCCCTGGAGCGGGTGCCGCGCGAGGCGCTGGGCGCGGGCCTCGTCGTGCCGCTGCTCAACGGCGTCGAGCATGTGGACGTGTTGCGGGAGCGCTACCCCGCCGAGCAGGTCGTGCCGGGCACGATCCGGGTCGAGTCGACGCGGGTGGCGCCCGGCGTCATCGAGCACGGCGGGCTCAACGCGCGGATCGAGCTGGCCAGTTCGACCGCTCCGCACGCGCGCGTGGAGGCGTTCGCGGAGGTCCTGCGCGGGGCCGGGCAGCAGGTGGACGTGGCCGCGGACGAGACGGCGATGCTCTGGGGCAAGCTGTCGTTCCTGCTGCCGATGGCACTGCTCTCGACGCGGTACGGGGTGCCGGTCGGGGATGTGCGTACGGCGCACCGGGAACGGATGCTGGCCGTCATCGGGGAGTTCGCCGAGGTGGCGGGGGCGCAGGGCGCGCCGCTCGACGTACCGGCGCTGCTCTCGTTCGTGGATGCGGTGCCGGGGGCGACGCGGTCGTCGATGCAGCGGGATGCGGAGGCGGGACGGCCGATCGAACTCGACGCGATCGGTGGGGCGTTGCTGCGGGCTGCGGGGCGGCATGGGGTGCCGGTTCCGGAGACGGCGGCGTTGGTCGCGGAGGTGGAGCGGTTGGGGGCTTGAGCGGCCGGGGCGGGAACTGGGGCTCCGCCCCAGACCCCGCTCCTCAAGCGCCGGAGGGGCTGGTTTTTAGGGGCGCGGGGAACTGCGCGACCAGCCCCCACGGCGCGGCAGCCGAAAAACAAGCGGGGCACGGGGCGAAGCCCCGAAGCCCCCTACCGCACCGGGTGGCCCGCCCCCCGCAAGGTCTCCTTGACCTCGCCGATCCGCAGATCCCCGAAGTGGAAGACCGACGCCGCGAGGACCGCGTCCGCGCCCGCGGCGACGGCCGGCGGGAAGTGGTCGAGGCGGCCCGCGCCGCCGGAGGCGATGACGGGGACGGTGACGTGCTTGCGTACGGCCTCGATCATCTCGATGTCGTAGCCGTCCTTCGTGCCGTCCGCGTCCATCGAGTTGAGCAGGATCTCGCCCGCGCCCAACTCGGCCGCCCGGTGCGCCCATTCGACGGCGTCGATGCCGGCTGACTTGCGGCCGCCGTGGGTGGTCACCTCGAAGGAGCCGGACTCCGTGCGGCGGGCGTCGACCGACAGGACGAGGACCTGGCGGCCGAAGCGCTCGGCGATCTCCCGGATCAGGTCCGGGCGGGCGATCGCGGCCGTGTTCACGCCGACCTTGTCCGCGCCCGCGCGCAGCAGCTTGTCGACGTCCTCGGCCGTGCGGACGCCGCCGCCGACGGTGAGCGGGATGAAGACCTGCTCGGCGGTGCGGCGGACCACGTCGTACGTCGTCTCGCGGTTGCCGGAGGACGCGGTGATGTCCAGGAACGTCAACTCGTCGGCGCCCTCGGCGTCGTACACCTTGGCCATCTCGACGGGGTCGCCCGCGTCGCGCAGGTTCTGGAAGTTGACGCCCTTGACGACCCGGCCGTTGTCCACGTCCAGGCAGGGGATGACTCGGACCGCCAGGGTCATGACTGATCGGGCTCCTCGTACGGGTCCCGGGCGCCGCCCAGGAAAGCTTCTAGTTCCACTTCGACCAGGATGCGCGGGTCGACGAAGCCGGTGACGACCGCCATGGTCGTCACCGGGCGCACGGAGCCGAAGAACTCCTGGTGCGCCCGGCCCACTTCGTCGACGTCCCGCGCATGGGTCAGGAAGAGACGGGTGCGGATGACGGACTCGGCGCCGATGCCGAACTCCCCGATCGCGTCGAGGGCGTTGGCGATGGCGACGCGGGTCTGCTCGTACGGATCGCCCTCGCCGTACAGCACCATCCCCTTGAAGGAGGTGGTGCCGCCGACCACGACCCGGTCGCCCGCCGCTACGGCGCGCGCGAAACCGAAGGCCTCTTCCCAGGGGCTGCCGCTCTGCACGCGTCGTACGTCGCTCATGACGACACGGCCTCCAGGGCCTCTTCCAGGGTGAAGGCCTTGGCGTACAGGGCCTTGCCGACGATCGAGCCCTCGACGCCGAACGGGACCAGCTCGGCGATGGCGCGCAGGTCGTCGAGGCTGCTCACGCCGCCGGAAGCGACGACGGGGCGGTCCGTGGCCGCGCAGACGTTGCGCAGGAGCTCCAGGTTGGGGCCCTGCAGCGTGCCGTCCTTGGCGATGTCGGTCACCACATAGCGCGCGCAGCCCTCGGAGTTGAGGCGCTCCAGGGTCTCGTAGAGGTCGCCGCCGTCGCGGGTCCAGCCGCGGCCGCGCAGCGTCGTGCCGCGTACGTCGAGACCGACGGCGATCTTGTCGCCGTGCTCGGCGATGACCTTGGCGACCCAGTCGGGGGTCTCCAGGGCGGCGGTGCCGAGGTTGACGCGGGTGCAGCCGGTGGCGAGGGCGGCGGCGAGCGTGTCGTCGTCGCGGATGCCGCCGGACAGCTCCACCTTGATGTCCATGGCCTCGGTGACCTCGCGGACCAGCGCGCGGTTGTCGCCGGTGCCGAACGCGGCGTCCAGGTCGACCAGGTGCAGCCACTCGGCGCCGGAGTTCTGCCAGGCCAGGGCCGCTTCGAGCGGGGAGCCGTAGGAGGTCTCGGTGCCGGACTCGCCGTGCACGAGGCGGACGGCCTGGCCGTCGCGGACGTCGACGGCGGGCAGGAGTTCAAGCTTCGGGGCCATCAAAGGGTTCCGATCCAGTTCTTAAGCAGCTGCGCTCCGGCGTCGCCGGACTTCTCGGGGTGGAACTGCGTCGCCCACAGCGCGCCGTTCTCGACGGCGGCCACGAACTTCTCGCCGTGCGTGGACCAGGTGACGAGCGGGGCGCGCATCGCCGGGTTGGTGATCTCCAGGGTCCAGTCGTGCACGGCGTACGAGTGCACGAAGTAGTAACGGTCGTCCGCAGAGAGGCCGTTGAAGAGCTCGGAGCCCTCGGGGGCCTCGACGGTGTTCCAGCCCATGTGCGGCACGACGTCCGCCTTGAGGGGGCCGACCGTGCCGGGCCACTCGTCCAGGCCCTCGGCCTCGACGCCGTGCTCGATGCCCCGCTCGAAGAGGATCTGCATGCCGACGCAGATACCCATCACGGGACGCCCGCCGGACAGGCGCCGGTCGACGACCCAGTCGCCGCGCGCCTCCTTGAGGCCCTGCATGCAGGCCGAGAAGGCGCCGACGCCGGGGACGAGGAGTCCGTCGGCGTTCATGGCCTTGTCGAAGTCGCGGGTGATCTCGACGTCGGCCCCGGCGCGGGCGAGGGCGCGCTCGGCGGAGCGGACGTTCCCGAAGCCGTAGTCGAAGACGACGACGCTCTTACGTGCGGTGCTCGGCGTGCTTGCCGTGCTCGCCGTGCTTGCCGAGGTCAATTCCACACCTCCAGGCGCAGGACGCCCGCGACGATGCACATCGCGGCGCCGATGGACAGGAGCGTGATCAGGCTCTTGGACTGCTTCTGCTTCGCGAAGGAGTAGACCCCGCCGAGCAGGAACAGTCCGACGAAGAGCAGCAGGGTGGAGAGGCCGTTCATGGCTTACAGGGCGCCCTTCGTGGAAGGGAGGATGCCAGCGGCGCGCGGGTCCCGCTCGGAGGCGTAACGCAGCGCGCGGGCCAGGGCCTTGAACTGGCACTCCACGATGTGGTGGGCGTTGCGCCCGTACGGCACGTGGATGTGCATGGCGATCTGGGCCTGGGCGACGAAGGACTCGAAGATGTGCCGGGTCATCGTCGTGTCGTACTCGCCGATCATCGGCGCCATGTTCTCCGGCTCGGTGTGCACCAGGTACGGACGCCCCGAGAGGTCGACCGTGACCTGGGCGAGCGACTCGTCCAGCGGGACGGTGCAGTTGCCGAAGCGGTAGATGCCGACCTTGTCGCCGAGGGCCTGCTTGAAGGCGGCGCCGAGGGCGAGGGCGGTGTCCTCGATGGTGTGGTGGCTGTCGATGTGCAGGTCGCCCTCGGTCTTGACCGTGAGGTCGAAGAGGCCGTGGCGGCCGAGCTGGTCGAGCATGTGGTCGTAGAAGCCGACCCCGGTCGACACATCGACCTTTCCGGTGCCGTCGAGGTTGATCTCGACGAGGACGGAGGTCTCCTTGGTGGTGCGCTCCACGCGCCCGACGCGACTCATGCGCTCTGCTCCTGCTCCTTCTTGAGTTCGCGTACCGCATCGAGGAACGCGTCGTTCTCTGCCGGGGTTCCGGCGGTGACCCGCAGCCAGCCGGGGACGCCGTTGTCCCGCACCAGGACGCCGCGGTCGAGGATCTGCTGCCATACGTCGTGGGCGGCGCCCTCGCCCTCGAAGCGGCCGAACTGCACGAAGTTCGCGTCGGACGCGGTGACTTCGTACCCCATCTCCCACAACTCGCGGACGATCCGGTCGCGCTCCTGCTTGAGCTGGTCCACGTACGCGAGCAGCGTGTCCGTGTGCTCCAGGGCGGCGAGCGCGGTGGCCTGGGTGACGGCGGAGAGGTGGTACGGAAGCCGCACCAGCTGCACCGCGTCCACCACCGCCGGGTCGGCGGCGAGATAGCCGAGGCGGAGCCCGGCCGCGCCGAAGGCCTTGGACATGGTGCGGGAGACGACGAGATTCGGCCGTCCTTCGAGCAGCGGGAGCAGCGAGGCCCCGTGGCTGAACTCGACGTACGCCTCGTCCACGACGACGAGGGACGGCTTGGCCGCCTGCGCCGCGTCGTACAGGCGCAGGACCGTCTCGGCCGGGACGGCGGTGCCCGTGGGGTTGTTGGGCGAGGTGATGAAGACGACGTCGGGCCGGTTCTCGGCGATGGCCTGCTCGGCGAGGTCGGCGTTGATCGTGAAGTCGTCGTTGCGCGGCCCGGAGATCCAGCCGGTGCCGGTGCCGCGGGAGATCAGCGAGTGCATCGAGTACGAGGGCTCGAAGCCGATCGCCGTACGGCCAGGACCGCCGAAGGTCTGCAGCAGCTGCTGGAGCACTTCGTTGGAGCCGTTGGCCGCCCAGACGTGGGCGGCCGTGACCTCGTACCCGCCGGTGCGGGTGAGGTAGCGGGCCAGTTCCGTGCGCAGCTCGACCGCGTCCCGGTCGGGGTAGCGGTTGAGGTTGCGGGCGGCTTCCCTGACCCGCTCGGCGATCCGCTCGACGAGCGGCTCGGGCAGCGGGTACGGGTTCTCGTTGGTGTTCAGGCGTACGGGCACGTCCAACTGGGGTGCGCCGTAAGGGGACTTGCCGCGCAGCTCGTCGCGGATGGGGAGGTCGTCGATCCTGGTCACTTGGAGTCCGACACCTCCTCGCCCGGCACCTTCCAGTCGAACCTTGCCTTGATCGCGGCGCCGTGCGCCGGCAGGTCCTCGGCCTCGGCGAGGGTCACCACGTGGTGGGCGACGTCGGCCAGGGCGTCCCGCGAGTAGTCCACGATGTGGATGCCGCGCAGGAAGGACTGGACGGACAGGCCCGAGGAGTGGCAGGCGCAGCCGCCGGTGGGCAGCACGTGGTTGGAGCCCGCGCAGTAGTCGCCGAGCGAGACGGGCGCGTACGGGCCGACGAAGATCGCGCCGGCGTTCTTGACGCGCTCGGCCACGGCGGTGGCGTCGGCGGTCTGGATCTCCAGGTGCTCCGCGCCGTACGCGTCGACCACGCGCAGGCCTTCCTCCAGGCCGTCGACGAGGACGATCGCGGACTGCCGGCCGGCCAGGGCGGGCTTGATCCGGTCCTCGACGTGCTTGGTGGCGGCGACCTGCGGCTCCAGCTCCTTCTCGACGGCCTCGGCGAGCGCCACCGAGTCGGTGACCAGGACGGCGGCCGCGAGCGGGTCGTGCTCGGCCTGGCTGATCAGGTCGGACGCGACGTGCGCCGGGTCGGCGGTGTCGTCGGCGAGGACCGCGATCTCGGTCGGGCCGGCCTCGGTGTCGATGCCGATCCTGCCGGTGAAGTAGCGCTTGGCGGCGGCCACCCAGATGTTGCCGGGGCCCGTGACCATGTTGGCCGGGGCGCAGCCGTCGGGGCCCGAGGTGCCGTACGCGAACATCGCCACGGCCTGGGCGCCGCCCACCGCGTACACCTCGTAGACGCCGAGGAGGGCGCAGGCGGCGAGGATCGTCGGGTGCGGCAGACCGCCGAACTCCTTCTGCGGCGGGGACGCGAGGGCGACGGACTCGACGCCCGCCTCCTGCGCCGGGACCGCGTTCATGATCACGGAGGACGGGTAGACGGAGCGGCCGCCCGGTGCGTACAGGCCGACGCGCTCGACCGGCACCCACTTCTCGGTGACCGTGCCGCCGGGCACGACCTGGGTGGTGTGCGGGGCGCGGCGCTGCTCGCGGTGGACGATGCGGGCGCGCCTGATGGACTCCTCCAGGGCCGCGCGCACCTCGGGGTCGAGCTCGGCGAGCGCCTGGGCGAGTGCCTCGGCGGGGACGCGGACCCGGTCGAGCCTGACGCCGTCGAACTTCTCCGCGTACTCGATCAGCGCCGCGGTGCCACGATGATGCACGTCCTCGCAGATGGGCCGCACCTTGTCCAGGGCGGCCGCGACGTCGAACTCGGCACGGGGCAGCAGGTCGCGCAGGGCTCCGCCCTCGGGGAGGGAGTCACCGCGCAGATCGATTCGGGAGATCACGGAACCAATTCTCGCAGACGCCCCGCGGGGGCGATCGCGCGTATCAATGGCTGATACAAGCCCATGGTCAACGGTGGGACGGAATTCGGGGCTCCCCGGAAGATCGGCTTCACGACTAGCGTTCGCCTCGTCACACAGCGGGCATGAGCTGCTGTGCGGCGCGCCGCGGACGGAAGGCGGCCGACGCCGCCGGGACGTACGGGGATGCACGGGGACGTACGGGGACACGCAGAGCGAATCCGGGAGTCACGGGGAGGGACCGCAGCAGTGGTCGACGGGCAGCACACGGACATGCCGGACGGTCTGACCGCGGCCGAGATCGGCATGTGGCAGGCCTTCCAGAACGGCAGCAGGTACGACCTGTCCAGCGGCGACGCGGACGTGGACGACCCGCACGGCGGCCACCCCTGGGGCCCGGAGCGCAGCGTGCGGGCGCGGGTGATCTGCCTGCTGATGCTGGACGGGCCGCCCGCGCTGCCCGGCCGGGTCTCGTCGATCAAGCTGACCGGCGTGCAGATCACCGGCAAGCTCGACGTCGCGGGCGGCACGGTGGAGCCCTACGTGGAGATGAAGGGCTGCCGGTTCGAGAAGGAGATCGTGCTGCCGGAGAGCCGGTTCTCCACGCTGCGCCTGGTGGACTGCTCGATCCCCCGCTTCGAGGCGGCCCGCCTGCACACCGAGGGCGATCTGCACCTGCCGCGCTGCCATGTGCACCGCGGCATCCGCCTGACCGACGCCCAGATCGGCACCGACCTGCTGCTCAACCAGGCCGTGGTGCACCGCGACCGGCGCGGCCGCACGCTGACCGGGGACGGGCTCACGGTCGGCCAGGACTTCCAGGCCGAACTGATGGAATCGCACGGCGAGATGAGTCTGCGCGGCGCCCAGATCGGGGTCTCCCTGAGCCTGCGCGGCAGCCGGCTCCTCAACCCGTACGGCAGCAAGGCCCTGAACGCGCCGCAGCTGACCGTGGAGCGCACGCTGTACATGACGCCCGCCGCGGCCTCCAACCCGCCGCTGACCGGGGGTTCGACGCCGGCGCGCGGGGTGCGGGTGCAGAAGTTCGAGAGCCAGGGCGGGATGCGCCTGGACGACGGGCGGTTCGGCGACGCCATCGACTTCGAGCAGGCCCGCTTCGACATGCAGAACGAGCAGGAGCTGTCGCTGCGCCGCATCCAGGTGCCCGAGCTGCGCTTCCTCGGCGAGAAGCCGGCGCGCGGCAGCGTCGTGCTCTCCGGCGCGAAGATCGTCAACCTGGTCGACAAGTCGACGAGTTGGCCGGGCCCGGGGCAGCTGCGGGTCGGCGGCTTCACGTACGAGAACCTGGTCCCGCGCGGCAGCTTCCCGCTCGCCCGACGCCTGGAGTGGGTGCTCTCGGCGACGCCGGAGTACAGCCCGGAGCCGTACGAGAAGCTGGCCACGGTGCTGCGCAACAGCGGCGAGGACGCCGACGCCCGCGAGGTGCTCCTCGCCAAACAGCGCCGCCGCCGCGAAACCCTGCCGCTCGCGGGCAAGTTCTGGGGGTACGCGCAGGACTGGACGGTCGCGTACGGCTACCGGCCCGGCCGTGCGGCGGTGTGGATGGCGGTGCTGTGGGCGCTGGGCGCGCTGGCGTTCACGCAGTACAGCCCGCCACGGCTGAAGGACGGCGAGGGCCCGGAGTGGAACGCCCCCCTCTACGCCCTCGACCTGCTCGTGCCGGTGATCAACCTGGGCCAGGACGGCTACTGGCGGGTGGAGGGACACTGGCAGTGGGCGGCCGCCGCACTCGTCCTGCTCGGCTGGATCCTGGCGACGACGGTGGCGGCGGGGGCGACGCGGCTGCTGCGGCGGGGGTGAGGCTCCCCGGGGACTGCGGGCAGGGAAAATCCCGCGCCCGAACCGTTACCCGCCCCCGCACAACCCCGTACCCCCTCCGACCGTCATCCCTCCACGCAAGCACAAGGCGCAAGGGAGGGCCTCAGGCCATGGCTCTGTTCCGTGCCGTGATCCGCACGGCCCGGATGGTCCGGCACGCGCCGCGGCTCGGGGAGGGACTTCCACCCGACGACGCGGTGCTCCTCGACGCGCCCGACGAACGCCTCGCCCCGGCCCTGCTCGCCGCGGGGCGCGGGGAGCACGAGCCCGCCGCGAAGCTGCTCGCGGGCACGCGCGAGGCCGCCGAGTGGGAGAACCGGGACCGCTACCTGCTGCGGCTCGCGACCTTCGCGGAGGCCCGCGGCGACTGGTTCGAGTCCTGGCTGCACACCGCGCCGCACGACCCGGACGCCCTGCTCGTCAAGGCCGAGCTCGCGGTCCGGCACGCCTGGCGCTCCCCGGCCCGCGCCGAGCTGCTCCACGAGTCCGCGCCCCTGATCACCGCCGCCGCGGAGGCCGACCCGCGTGACCCGGTGCCCTGGCGGATCGCCCTCGACCACGCGCGCGGCTGCGGGGCGTCGCGCACGGCGTTCAACGCGCTGTGGTCCGAGGCGGTGCGCCGCTCGCCGCACCACTACGGCTGCCACGCGGCGGCACTGCAGTACCTCTCCGCGTCCTGGTACGGCTCGCACCGCGAGTGCCTCGACTTCGCCGAGCGGGCGGCCGCCGAAGCGCTGCCGGGCTCCCTGGTGCGGGCCCTTCCGGTGCGGGGCGCGTTCGCGTATCTGCTCGGCCCCGGCCGCTCCTCCGTCCCGGCGGGCCGACTGCACGCCGCGGCGGACTGCGCGATCGAACTCTCGGCGACGTACGAGGCGGGCGACCCGTACCCGGCGGAGGTCCGCAACCTGCTCGCGTACGTCCTGGTCCGGCAGGAGCGGTGGGGCGACGCCCTCGACCAGCTGCGGCTCATCGGGCCGTGCGCGACGTCCTTCCCGTGGGACCGGATCTCGGACGATCCGCTCGGCCAGTTCCTCGAACTCCGCGACGGCGTACGCCTGGAGGTGGCCGCCGCGACCCCGTTGCGCGCACGAGCTCGGCGGACCCGCTCCGAGCGGGCTTGAGCGGCCATTAGGCTAGTCCGTCGTGACCACCGTCCGGCTTCCGCTCTTTCCGCTGAACACCGTGTTGTTCCCGGGACTCGTGCTGCCTCTGAACGTCTTCGAGGAGCGCTACCGCGCGATGATGCGCGACCTCGTCAAGGCCTCGCCCGACGACTCCGACGAGCCGCGCAGGTTCGCCGTGGTCGCCATCCGCGACGGCCACGAGGTGGCGCCCGCCGAGCCGGGCATGCCCGATGCCACCGCCGTGCCGGAGCGCGGCGCCGCCGCGGGCTTCGGCCCGGACCCGCTGAAGTCGTTCCACCGGATCGGCTGCATCGCGGACGCGGCGACCGTACGGGAACGCGCCGACGGCAGCTTCGAGGTCCTCGCCACCGGCACGACCCGCGTCCGGCTGCACTCCGTGGACGCCTCCGGCCCTTATCTGACCGCCGAGTTGGAGGAGCTGGAGGAGGACCCGGGGGACGAGGCCGGGGCGCTCGCCGAGGGTGTCCTGCGCGCCTTCCGCAACTACCAGAAGCGGCTCGCGGGCGCCCGTGAGCGCTCCCTGTCCACCGGCGCCGAACTGCCCGACGAGCCCTCGGTGGTGTCGTACCTGGTGGCCGCGGCCGCCGTCCTGGACACCCCGACCAAGCAGCGGCTGCTGCAGGCCCCGGACACCGCGTCGCGGCTGCGGGACGAGCTGAAACTCCTTCGCTCGGAGACCGCGGTGATCCGTAACCTGCCGTCGTTGCCCGCCGTCGACCTGACGCGCGGGCCGACGAGCATGAACTGACCGCGTACGCGCAGGCGAGGGCCCGATGGCGAAGAAGTCCAAGAGCAAGAAGCAGCAGCAGTCCGGCGGCACTCCGGCGACGGTGGCCCTCACGGACGCGGGCGTCCCGTTCACGGTGCACGCCTACGAGCACGACCCGGCCCACCCGTCGTACGGCGAGGAGGCGGCCGAGGCGATGGGCGTGTCCCCCGACCGCGTCTTCAAGACCCTGGTCGCGGACGTGGACGGCGCGCTCACCGTGGCCGTGGTCCCGGTCGCGGGCTCGCTCGACCTGAAGGCGCTGGCCGCGGCGGTCGGCGGCAAGCGCGCCGCGATGGCGGACCCGGCGGCGGCGGAGCGCACCACGGGGTACGTGCGCGGCGGCATCTCCCCGCTCGGCCAGCGCAAGCGGCTGCGCACGGTCCTGGACGACTCGGCCTCGGGGCACGCCACGATCTGCGTCTCGGCGGGCCGCCGCGGCCTGGAGGTGGAGCTCGCCCCGGACGACCTGGCGAAGCTCACGGACGCGGTCCTGGCCCCGGTCGGCCGGACCTGAGGATTCCCGTCAGTCCGTACGACTCACTCCGTACGGGTGCCGGGCTCCGGCGGGTACGGGTGGTTCCGGCCCGGCTCCTCGTTCAAGGCGTGGTACGGGCCGACGGCGAACTCCGGGTCGCGCGGGCCGAACAGCGCGGTGAGCCCGAGGTGCACGGCGAGCCCGGCGATCGGCCAGGCGAGCAGCGCGCCGATGGCGTTCAGCTTCAGGGGCGCGTCGAAGGCGACGCCAGGTCCCGCCTCCTTGGCGCGGGCCACCACGTCGTCCCCCGGCCCGAGGAGCAGGCCGAGGCGCCAGGCCACGACGGACGCGAGCAGACCGCCGAGCGCGAGCCCGACCACGAGCGGGATGCCGCCGCGCCTGCGCCACAGGAACACCGCGGCCCCGCTGACCAGGCCGAAACCGAGCGCGAGCAGGATGAACGTGCCGTCGGCGCCGATCGCCTGCTCCCCCTCGATCTCCTTGAGGAACACGGCCTTGTCGTCGGCGACCAGCGGCACCCGCGGCGCGAGCTTCCCCCAGAGCAGCCCGAACAGCGCACCCGAGACCGTGAGGACCACCGCGACGAGCGCCGCCTGGATCAACTCGGTCTGCAACCCGGGCCCGTCCTCCTCCTCGGGGACCGAGGGCGCGCCGCCGTACGACGGCGGCGCCGTGCGGGAGTGGTCGGCGGAGTGCTTGTGGGAGGGCGTGTGCGGTGCAGTCACTCTGCCATCGTGCCAGGCCTTCCGCCCGAGCCGGGTGCCGGGACCGCCATCAGCGGTCACACCCGGTGAGATCCGCCGACCTCAGCGGACCGCGGCCCTGCGGTACGCCCACGTCGCGACGGCCAGCGACAGGACGCCGACCCCCGCGCACACGGCGAGGTCGAGGCCGACGGCCGTCCAGTCGGGGTGCGCGTCGAAGGTCCGCGCGAAGGCCTCCACGCCGTACGTCGACGGCAGCAGGTCGCGCGCGTACTGCAGCAGGAGCGGCATCCGCTCGGCCGGGAGCACGCCCAGGAGCAGCGCCGCGGACATGCCCAACTGGCCGAGCAGCGTGGCCAGTTCGGGCCGGGGCGCGAGCAGCCCGAGGGCCGCGCCGAGCCCGGCGAGCGCGGCGCCCGCGAGCGGGATCACCGCGACGAGCACCCACACATGGGTGAGCGGCAGCCCGAAGAGCAGGCTGCCCACGACCGCGGTGACGAGCGTGCCGGGCACGGTGAACGAGGCGTACGCACCGGCCGCGCCGAGGACGACGGCGGCGGGCGGCACGGGCAGCGTCGCGTAGTGGTCGAGCCCGCCCTGGGCGCGCAGCTGGCCGAAGTACTGGGCGAGCAGGTTGAGGGCGACGAAGGCGACGACGAGTACCGAGGAACCGGCGACCACGGCCCGCGCCTCCTGGCCGCCGTCGACGACGCCGCGCATCAGGACCATGATTCCCACGGACTGGAACGTCGCGACGAAGAGCAGCGGGATCCGGGCGACCCGCGCCCGGGACAGCTGGGCCCGGTACACGGCGCCCAGCGCGGGCAGCAGGCGTGCGGTCGGCGCGAGCGGCGCCTCGGCCCCGGCTGCCGCCGGCTCGGGCGCCCGCCCGGCGCCGGCGACCGCGCCCGTCTCGTACACCGTCACACCTTCACCAGACCCTTCGTACGCCCGCCGAGCGCGAGGTACACGTCCTCCAGGCTCGGCGTGGCCAGCGTGAAATCGTCGAGCGCCGCGAAGGCCTCCCCGCCGGTGACCGCGGCGACGGCGGCGCGGGCCTCGTCGGGGGCGAGCCGCAGGGTCCAGCGCCGGCCGGTCTCCTCGGCGGCGGCGTGCAGGGCGGCGACCTCGGGGACGTCGAGCGGGGCGCTGTCGCGCCAGACCAGGTCGAGCCGGACCTCGCCGGCGACGGCGCTCTTCAGGCCGGAGGGGGTGTCGCAGGCGATGACGCGGCCCTGTTCGAGCACGGCGACCCGGTCGAGCACAGTCTCCGCCTCGATGACGTTGTGGGTGACGAGCAGCACGGTGGTGCCGCGTTCGGCCCGGCGCCGGTCGACGGCGGCCCACACGGCGCGGCGCGCGACCGGGTCCATGCCGGTCGTCGGCTCGTCGAGGACGAGCAGTGGCCGCTCGCCGACGAGGGCGGCGGCGAAGCAGGCGAGCCGCCGCTGGCCGCCGGAGAGCTTCTTCAGGGGACGCCCGGCGATGGGGGCGAGGCCGAGCTCGTCGAGGACGTCGTCGCGTTCGGCGCGGGCGGCGCGCAGATCGAGGCCGCGCAGCCGCCCGGTGGTCTCGGCGGCGAGGGCGACGGTCAGCTCGTCGAGCGCGGTGGACTCCTGCCCGAGGTACGCGAGCAGCCGCGAGGCCCGCTCGGGGTGCCGCACGATGTCGTGCCCGAGGATCCGCACACTCCCGGAGTCGGGCCGCATCAGCCCGGTGAGCTGCCGTACGAGGGTGGACTTGCCGGCGCCGTTGGGGCCGAGGAGGCCGAAGATCTCACCGCGGCGCACGGTGAGCGTGATGTCGTCGGTGGCGCGCACGGCGGGGGTCGCGGGCGCACCGCGGCGCCCGCGCGCGGCGGGATAGGTCTTCACCAGCTCCCGCGTCTCGCACACGGCCTCGTCGTCGTGTGCCCCATCGTTCGGGTGGCCGGTGCGCGTACTCACGAGGCACGAGACTACGGGACCGCCCCCACACCGGTCGCCATGGGGAGCCCCGACAGGGGGCGCCCGTCAGGGGCGCGGGGAACTGCGCGATCAACCACGACGGCGGGAGAGCCGACCAACTCAGCGGCCAGGCCCGCAGGGGGCCGAGGGGGACGCGCAGCGACCCCCTAGTCGCCCGAGGGCGCCGGCTCCGCCACATCCACATCGACCTCACGCCAGAACCCGGCCCGAATCGCATACCGATCGTGCTCGTCGATCTGGTCGTCCTTGTGCGCAAGAAGCCCGAACCGCGCGGCGTACCGCAGAAGTTCACCGTCGATACGGTGCGGAATCCGCGGATACATCCCCGACAGCTTGCCCACCTCGGCCGACTCGGGCAGCCGCGCCATCCAGCGACGGGCGAAGACCTGCCCGACCTCGAAGGGGTCGCCGCCGACGGTGGTGATGTCCTCCTCGCGGTCCGCCCAGCGCTGCTCGGCGGTGGTGAGCTGGGCGAGCGTGGGCAGCGCCGCGATGTCGGCGTGCTCGACGGGGGCGCCGGGCCCGCCGGACCGGTCGATCCAGCCCTTGTCGGAGGACCAGCGCAGGGTCGCGTTGGTGTGCTCCTTGCCGCCCGGGGCGCCGGCCGAGGCACCGCCGGGGGCGCCGAGCGGTGCGCCGGGCCCGTGCAGTGCGGCGAGGTCCTTGGGCGTGGGCACGCCGGGCTTGGCCGGGGCGCGCTCGGCTCCGCCGTGCTCGGCGTGACCGGCGGCGGCGCCGTTCTGCGGGGCGGCGGGCTCCTCGGCGGCGCGTTCGGCGGCCGCGGCGAGGGCGGACTCGGGCAGCGGCGCGGAGAGGATCGCGGCGATCTCGGGTCGCGGCGCGGGCTGCGGCGCGCACACCCCGGCGATCTCCTTGGCGCGTACGGCCTGGGTGATCCAGGCGCGGTCGAGGACGCGGCGCTCGTCGGCCTCGGCGACCAGGTCCTCGGACTGGTTGTAGTCCCCGTCGGCCGCCTGCACGGCCCAGAGGTGGACGGCGACGCCGTGTTCCTTGGCCGACATCAGGCCGGGCAGCAGATCGCCGTCGCCGGTGACCAGGACGATGTCCGAGCAGGCGCGGTTGCGGGCGAGTTCGGTGAGCTCGGCGTGCATCGCGGCGTCCACGCCCTTCTGCGCCCAGCGACCGTCGCTGCGGGTCAGCGCGCCGAGCCGGACGGTGACACGGGGCATCACGCGGAGCCTGCGGTGCTCGGGCTGCGGTACGCGGTCGGGGGCGCCGTCGAACCAGTAGATCCGCAGCAGGGGCTGCTCGGTCTCGGACTCGGCGCGTTCACGCAGGGCCTGGATGAGGGCGGGATGGTCGACGGTGATCCGCGACCGTGAGGGCTCCTTGGCGAGAAGACTCGCGGCGGCACCGAGCAGATATCCGGCGTCCACCAGGACGACGCAGCGGTCCACGCTCTCCACCCTCTTTCCCTGAGGCGCCCCGACTGCGGAAATCGGGTGCGGGTTCGGTTCGGGTTGTCTTCGAGTCTGCCCGAACGCGCGGGGGTTGACGTCCCGAACTCGATCTTCGGCGTGGCGTTTCGGCAAGTTCGGCGCGCGGTTTCGCCGCTTCCGTTAAGAGGCACGGAAGTTACGCACTGTAATGCTCTGAAATGCGCTCTATGTCGGCGTGTGTGAATCTGGTCGCGGCCCTGGCCCCTAGATCCCCCTCAGGAGGCAGATCACCATGGCCAAGAACAAGAATCGCCCCCAGCCGACTCAGCCGAACCGTGGCAAGGAAACGACTACGGAGCGTGGCGCCGAGCAGCAGGGGCAGTCCGCTGTGCAGAGCGATGCGCCCAGCCCTTCCAACCTGGCCGAGCGCGGCAAGCGACAGAAGAGGTTCGGCCACAACTGACGTAGGCCGCAGAGCACCGCACAGTGCCGAAGGGCGCGCCCCGAGACGGGGCGCGCCCTTCGCGCGTCAGCGGCCATACGAAAACCCGAGGGAAACGGCCTAGCCGGCCAGGCACTGCGCGCCGAGCAGCACCTTCAGGTCGCCGAAGAGCGCCGGGTCGGGCTGCACGCGGTGCCGGTCGAGTCGGAGGACCGTGGTCTTGCGGGCGCCGACCAGCTTGATGCGGACCTCGGAGTTGCCCTTGTGGTGGCTGAGCACCTCGCCGAGGCGGCTGACCATGGGCGGCGTGACCTTGACCGTCGGGATGGTGATCAGGACCGGGGCGTTGGTGCCGGCGTTGGAGAGGTCGGGGACCTGCATCTCCATGGCGACCAGACGCGGCACGTCCTCCCGCTTGTCGAGGCGGCCCTTGACGAACACCACGGCGTCCTCGACGAGTTGGGTCGACACCAGCTGGTACGTCGCCGGGAAGAACATGCACTCGATGGAGCCCGCGAGGTCCTCGACGGTGGCGATCGCCCAGGCGTTGCCCTGCTTGGTCATCTTGCGCTGGAGGCCGGAGATGATGCCGCCGATGGTGACGACCGAGCCGTCCGAGAAGTCGCCGCCGGTGAGCTGGCCGATGCCCGCGTCCGCCTTGTCGGAGAGCACGTGCTCCAGGCCGAACAGCGGGTGGTCCGAGACATAGAGCCCGAGCATCTCCCGCTCCTGGGCGAGGAGATACGTCTTGTCCCACTCGTCCTCGGAGAACTCGACGTCGAGCCCGAAGCCCGGCTCGTCGCCGCCGGACTCGTCGCCCATGCCGCCGAAGAGGTCGAACTGGCCCTCGGCCTCCTTGCGCTTGACCGCGACGACGTTGTCGATCATCGGCTCGTACTGCGCGGTGAGGCCCTTGCGGGTGTGCTTCATGGTGTCGAACGCGCCCGCCTTGATGAGCGATTCGGTGGTGCGCTTGTTGCAGGCGGTGGCCTCGACCTTGTCCAGGTAGTCGGGGAAGGAGGTGAACTTCCCCTTGGCCTTGCGGGAGCGGACGATCGACTCGACGACGTTCGTGCCGACGTTACGGACCGCCTCCAGGCCGAAGAGGATCACGTCGTCGCCCTGGGCCGCGAAGTTGTGCACCGACTCGTTGACGTTCGGCGGGAGCACCTTGATGCCCATGCGGCGGCACTCGTTGAGGTAGACCGCCGACTTGTCCTTGTCGTCCTTCACCGAGGTGAGCAGCGCCGCCATGTACTCGGCGGGGTGGTTCGCCTTGAGGTACGCCGTCCAGTAGGTGACCAGGCCGTACGCGGAGGAGTGGGCCTTGTTGAACGCGTATCCGGCGAAGGGGACCAGGACGTCCCAGAGGGCCTGGATGGCCTCGTCGGAGAAGCCCTTCTTGCGGGCGCCCGCCTGGAAGAGGACGAAGTTCTTCTCCAGCTCCTCGGGCTTCTTCTTACCCATCACGCGGCGGAGCACATCGGCCTCGCCGAGCGAGTAGCCCGCGATGATCTGGGCGGCCTTCTGCACCTGCTCCTGGTACACGATCAGGCCGTAGGTGAGACCCAGGGTCTCCTTCAGCGGCTCTTCGAGCTCCGGGTGGATCGGGGTGATCTCCTGGCGGCCGTTCTTCCGCTCCGCGTAGTTGATGTGCGAGTTCATGCCCATCGGGCCCGGCCGGTACAGGGCCGAGACGGCGGAAATGTCCTCGAAGTTGTCGGGCTGCATCTGGCGGAGCAGCGAGCGCATCGGGCCGCCGTCGAACTGGAAGACGCCGAGGGTGTCACCGCGGCAGAGGAGTTCGAAGGTCTTCGGGTCGTCGAGCGGGAGGTTGAGCATCTCCAGGTCGATGCCCTTGTCGGCCCGCACCATCTTGACGGCGTCGTCCATGATGGTGAGGTTGCGCAGGCCCAGGAAGTCCATCTTGAGCAGGCCGAGCGACTCGCACTGCGGGTAGTCCCACTGCGTGATCGTCACGCCGTCGGTGTGCCGGGTCCACAGCGGGGCGTGGTCGACGATGGGCTCGCTGGACATGATCACGCCGGCCGCGTGCACACCCATCTGCCGGACCAGGCCCTCGACGCCCTTCGCGGTGTCGATGACCTTCTTCACGTCCGGCTCGTTCTCGTACATCCCCCGGATCTCGCCCGCCTCGCTGTAGCGCGGGTGCTTGGGGTCGGTGATGCCGGAGAGGTCGATGCCCTTGCCGAGGACGTCGGCGGGCATGGCCTTGGTGAGGCGGTCGCCCATCGCGTACGGATAGCCGAGCACGCGCGCGGAGTCCTTGATGGCGTTCTTCGCCTTGATCTTGCCGTACGTGCCGATCATGGCGACCTTGTCGGAGCCGTACTTCTCCGTCACGTACCTGATCACCTCGACGCGCCTGCGCTCGTCGAAGTCGATGTCGACATCGGGCATGGAGATGCGCTCGGGGTTCAGGAACCGCTCGAAGATCAGGCCGTGCGTGATCGGGTCGAGGTCGGTGATGCCCATCGCGTACGCCACGATCGAGCCGGCCGCGGAGCCTCGGCCGGGGCCGACCGCGATGCCCTGGCTCTTGGCCCACATGATGAAGTCGGCGACGACGAGGAAGTACCCGGGGAAGCCCATCGAGATGATGGTGTCCATCTCGTACTCGGCCTGCTTCTGGCGGTCGTCCGGGACGCCGTCCGGGTACCGGCGGGCCATGCCGCGGCGGACTTCCTCCTGGAACCAGGTGACCTCGGTGAAGCCGTCCGGGATCTCGAACTTCGGCATGAGGTCGCGCTTCTCGAACATGCCGGTGGTGTCGATCTGCTCGGCCACCAGGAGCGTGTTGCGGCAGCCCTCCTGCCAGGCGTCCGACGAGTCGATCGCGTACATCTCGTCGGTCGTCTTCAGGTAGTAGCCCGTGCCGTCGAAGCGGAAGCGGTCCGGGTCGGAGAGGTTCTTGCCGGTCTGGATGCAGAGCAGGGCGTCGTGGGCCGTCGACTCGTGCGCGTACGTGTAGTGCGAGTCGTTGGTGACCAGGGGCGGGATGCCGAGCTTCTTGCCGATCTCCAGGAGGCCGTCGCGGACCCGGCGCTCGATCTCGATGCCGTGGTCCATCAGCTCCAGGAAGTACCGGTCCTTGCCGAAGATGTCCTGGTACTCGGAGGCGGCCTTCAGGGCCTCGTCGAACTGGCCGAGGCGCAGCCGGGTCTGGAGCTCGCCGGAGGGGCAGCCGGTGGAGGCGATCAGGCCCTCCGACCACTGGGCGATCGTCTCCTTGTCCATGCGCGGCCACTTCTGCAGCCAGCCCTCCGCGTACGCGTCCGAGGAGAGCTTGAAGAGGTTGTGCAGTCCCGTGCTGCTGGCCGCCCAGATCGTCTTGTGCGTGTAACCACCCGAACCGGATACGTCGTCCCGCTTCTGGTGCGGCTGGCCCCACTGGATCTTCCGCTTGTTGCGCCGGGACTCGGGGGCGACGTACGCCTCGATGCCGATGATCGGCGTCACACCGGCCTTCTTCGCGCTGTGGAAGAAGTCATACGCACCGTGGAGGTTGCCGTGGTCCGTCATCGCGACATGGGTCATGCCCATCTCGTTGCAGGCGTTGAACATGTCCTTCAGCCGCGCCGCGCCGTCGAGCAGCGAGTACTGGGTGTGGACGTGCAGGTGCGTGAAGGGCGGCCTGGACGAGGCGGTCACGGTGGAAGACCTCCGGAAGAACTCACGGCGACGAAAGTGGGGGACAGCGTCGAAGTCTACGTCCGGGGACTGACAGCCCGCGGGCACTCGCGGGTAGCTTCGTGCGTTGGAAGAGGACGGAACACCTGTCCCAAATGTCATGCACCAGGAGGCACCCAGCGATGTCGGTCCCCGAGCTCAGCGCCGAGCAGCGCGGCGAGCAGATTCTCGCCGTCTTCGACACCGCGTTCGGCGAGCTCCTCGCCGCCGACCCGGCCGCCTTCCGCGTGAAGTTCCGGAAGATGGCGGCCAGTGCCTTCGCCTTCTACCGCGGCACGGCCTGCCTCTTCTACCACGACCTGGAGCGCGAGCAGTCCGACGCCGCGGAGGGGGACATAGCGGGCCCGTACCTCGACGAGCGCACGAGCAGGGTGTGGATCCACGGCGACCTGCACGCCGAGAACTTCGGCACGTACATGGACGCGCAGGGCCGCCTGATCTTCAACGTCAACGACTTCGACGAGGCGTACGTCGGCCCCTTCACCTGGGACCTGAAGCGGTTCGCCGCCTCCGTCGCCCTGATCGGGTACTCCAAGGCGCTGAGCGACGAGCAGATCTCCGACCTGGTGCGTACGTACGCGGACGCGTACCGCGAGCGGATCCACGCTCTGGCGGCCGGCGCCAAGGAGGGTGAGGTGCCGCCCTTCACCCTGGACACGGCGGACGGCCCGCTCCTGGGCGCACTGCGCTCGGCCCGCTCCCTGACCCGGTTCGGGCTCCTGGAGTCGATGACGGAGATCCGGGAGTTCGAGCGCCGATTCGCCGCGGGCGACGGCGCGATAGAGCTGGACGCCGCGACGCGGTACAAGGTCCTGGCCGCCTTCGACGGGTACCTGGAGACGCTGCCCGAGTCGTCCCTGTCCCGCCCGGACTCGTACCGCGTGAAGGACGTGGTGGGGCGGCGCGGGATCGGGATCGGCTCGGCGGGGCTGCCCTCGTACAACATCCTTCTGGAGGGCAACTCCGACGCCCTGGAGAACGATGTCGTGATCTACATGAAGCAGGCGCAGACCCCGGCGGTCTCGCGGCACGTCACGGACCCGGCGGTGCGCGGGTACTTCCAGCACGAGGGCCATCGCACGGTGATCTCGCAGCGCGCGCTGCAGGCGCACGCCGACCCGTGGCTGGGCTGGACGGAGCTGGACGGCTCGGGCCAGCTGGTCGCCGAGGTGTCGCCGTACGCGGTGGACCTGGACTGGTCGGACATCGACGACCTGGACGAGATCGCCGCCGTCGTCGCCGACCTGGGCCGGGCCACGGCCACGATGCACGCGGCGGCGGACGACGAGAGCGGGCACTCGGAGCTCGTGCCGTTCTCCACGGAGCGGGCGATCGACGCGGCGCTGGCCGCGGACGCCGACGACGGGGAGGGCTTCGCCGGTCTCCTCGTGGAGTTCGCGCACGCGTACGGGGCGCGGGCCCGGAGGGACCACCAGATCTTCGTGGACCTGTTCCGCAACGGCCGGATCCCGGGTCTGTAGCCCTGCAGGGACCGGGCCGGGGCGTTCACAGGAAACCTTGAAGGGGGGGGCTTACACCGAGGCATGGCAGACTTTCGCGCCATGGACATATCCGGGTCGCAGCTTCGCGCGGCGCGGGCAGCGCTCTTCACGGCGGTCGTCGTGACGCTGTCCGTCGCCTCGCACGTGCTGCTGTCCCGGGTCCCGCTGCCGCTGACCACGGTCGCGGCGGTGGGCTCGGTCGTGTTCGCCCTGGCCTATCTGCTCGCCGGCCGCGAGCGCGGCTTCTGGCGGATCGCCGCGCTCCTGGTGCCCCTGGAGCTGGCCGCGGACACGGTGTTCACGGCCGGCCAGCATGTCTGTTACGGCGAGGCGGGCGGCCCGGTGGCCGGCCCGCTGCGTTCCTTCGGCCTCGACGTCCTCTGTGCCGGTGACGGGGTCGGCGCCGCTCTCGTGCGGGCCGCGGGCGGCGGGCACCGCCCGGCCGCCGATCTGCTCTCCTCCGCCGATCCGGCCGCGGCCTGGCTGCTGCTCGCCGCGCACGTCGGCGTGGGCCTCGTCGCCGCGGCCTGGCTGCGGCGCGGCGAGAGCGCCCTGGCGCAACTGCTGCGCGCGGCCGCCCAGTTGGCGTTCCGGCCGCTGCTCGTCGCGGTCGCCACCGTCTCCGTACGGATCGAACGGGTGCGGCGTGCTCCGCTGCCCGGTCGGAAAACCCGCACCACGCGCGCGTGGCTCGTCGCGCACTCCGTGAGCCGGCGTGGACCGCCGTGCCAGGCCCCGCACTTCGCCTGAGCACGACCACCCCACACCACGTCGCGTACGACGTCACACACGGAGATGAATCATGAGCAAGCGCAACACCCAGGCGGCGAAGACGGCGGCCCGCGAGCGGCTGCGGGCCGAGCGGGAGCGGCAGGCCAAGAAGGAGAAGGCCCGCCGGCAGATCATCGTCGCCGCGAGCATCGTCGGCGTCCTGGCCGTCGCGGGCGGCATCGGCTACGCGGTCATGCAGGCGAGCAAGCCGTCCGGCTGGGAGGCCGCCGCGAAGGCGAAGGTGGTCGCGCCCGCCAACACCTCGGGCAAGAACGGCACGACGGTCGTCATCGGCGAGGACAGCGCCAAGAAGACCCTGGAGATGTACGAGGACCCGCGCTGCCCGATCTGCGCCACGTTCGAGCAGGGCGTCGGCGAGACCATCGCGAAGGACGTCGAGGACGGCAAGTACAAGGTGCAGTTCTTCGGCGCCTCGTTCATCGACAACGCCACGGCGGGCGAGGGCTCCAAGAACGCCCTGAGCGCCCTCGGCGCCGCCCTGAACGTGAGCGGTGAGGCCTTCCTCGACTACAAGTCCGCGCTCTACTCGGCGAAGAACCACCCCGAGGAGAACGACGACAAGTTCAAGGACGACTCCGCCCTGATCGAGATCGCGAACGAGGTCCCGGAGCTCAAGGACAACAAGAAGTTCCAGAAGGCGGTCGAGGACGGCACCTACGACAAGTGGGCGCTCGAGATGTCGGCCGCGTTCGACAAGAGCGGTGTCCAGGGCACGCCGACCCTGAAGATGGACGGCAAGAAGCTGGAGGCGGAGTTCCCCGACGGTCAGAAGGGCACGCCGATGACGGCCGAGCAGTTCACGAAGACCATCGACGCGGCCCTCAAGGGCTGATCGCGCACCTTCAAGGCCTGATCGGGCACTTCAAAGTCTGATCGCGCGCCTTCGGGTACGGCGCACAAAGAGCGGGCGAACTTTCGGAGTTCGCCCGCTCTTTGCTCATACCGGTCAGTAATCTGACCGCTCGTGACCAGTAGACTCCCCCGCCAGACCCCCGCCCCCGCCGCCTCGACTCCGGGCCGCCGCACGGTCGTCAAGGCCGCCGCCCTCGGCGCCGTCGTCGTCCCGCTCGCCGCCGCCCCGCTCGCCCACGCCGCCGAGAACGGCCCCGCCTTCCTGCACGGCGTCGCGTCCGGCGACCCGCTGCCCGACGGCGTACTGCTGTGGACGCGCGTGACCCCGACCGCCGAGGCCGTGCCCGGCTCGGGCAAGGGGCCCGACACGGCCGTGCGTTGGGAGATATCCGAGGACCGGGACTTCAGCCGGATCACGGCCGGTGGAATCACCACCGCGCGTGCGGCCTCCGACCACACCGTGAAGGCCGATGTAAGGGGCCTGCGCCCTGCGACCGACTATTACTTCCGGTTCACTGCGGGCAGTTCGGACTCCCCCGGCGGCACCGTCGTCTCCCCCGTCGGCCGCACCCGCACCACGCCGGCCCACGAGGCGACCGCCCCCAACGTCCGCTTCGGCGTGGTCTCCTGCGCGAACTGGGAGGCCGGCTGGTTCTCCGCGTACCGCCATCTCGCCGACCGGCCCGACCTGGACGCGATCCTGCACCTCGGGGACTACCTCTACGAGTACGAGTCCGGCGGCTACCCCGTCAGCGAGGAGGTGCTCCGCGAGCACGCGCCGCTGCACGAGATCGTCTCGCTCGCCGACTACCGCACCCGGCACGGCAAGTACAAGACGGACGCCTACCTCCAGGCCCTGCACGCCCGCCACCCCGTCATCGCGATCTGGGACGACCACGAGTTCGCCAACGACACCTGGTCGGGCGGCGCCGAGAACCACACCCCGGACACCGAGGGCGACTGGTCCGCACGCCAAGCCGCCGCCAAGCAGGCCTACTTCGAGTGGATGCCGGTCCGCCCCGCCACCGAGGGCACCGTCTACCGCCGCATCCGCTACGGCAACCTCGCCGACCTGCACCTGCTCGACCTGCGCTCGTTCCGCTCCCAGCAGACGACGGTCGGCAGCGGCGACGTGGACGACCCGGAGCGCACCCTCACCGGCCGTGCCCAGCTCGACTGGCTCAAGCAGGGCCTGGCCGGCTCGCAGGCGCAGTGGAAGCTGGTCGGCACCTCGGTGATGATCTCGCCGGTGGCCTTCGGCTCCGTACCGGCCCATCTCCTCGGCCCGCTCGCGGAGTTGCTCGGGCTGCCGAAGGAGGGGCTCGCGATCAACGTCGACCAGTGGGACGGCTACACCGACGACCGCAGGGAACTCCTCGCCCACCTCACCGACCTGGGCATCCGCGACACCGTGTTCCTCACCGGCGACATCCACATGGCCTGGGCCAACGACGTGCCCGTGAAGGCCGCCACGTACCCGCTGTCGCAGAGCGCCGCCACCGAGTTCGTCGTCACCTCGGTGACCTCGGACAACCTGGACGACATCCTGAAGGTCGCCCCGCAGACCCTGTCCCTCGTCGCGGCCGGCGCGATCAAGGCCGCCAACCGGCATGTGAAGTGGGTCGACATGGACTCGCACGGCTACGGCGTCCTGGACGTCACCGCCGAGCGCTCGCAGATGGATTACTACGCGCTGTCCGACAAGGCCGACCCGAACGCCACCTCGGCCTGGATCCGCTCGTACCGGACGCTTTCGGGCACGCAGCGAGTGGAGCGCGCGGACCAGCCCGTACGCTGACCCGCATGAACGGGGACGGGGACGCGGGCCGCCACAGGGTCATCGACGGGCGCTTCGAGCTGATCGAACGGCTGGGCAGCGGAGGCATGGGCACCGTGTGGCGGGCGCGCGACACGGTGCTGCACCGCGAGGTGGCGTTGAAGGAGGTCCGCTCCTCCGGCCCGGACCGGTCCCCGGACGCGGACCGGGTGCTGCGCGAGCGGGTGCTGCGCGAGGCCCGCGCGCTCGCCCGGCTCAGCCATCCGCATGTGGTGACGATCCACCACATCGTGGACGCCGAGGCGGACGGCCACCCGTGGCTGGTGATGGAGCTGCTGCCCGGCCGCACCCTCCAGGACCGGCTCGCCCAGGGCCCGTTGGACCCGCGGGAGGCCGCGCGCCTCGGCCGCCAGGTCCTCTCCGCGCTGCGCGCCGCGCACGCCGCGGGCATCCAGCACCGGGACGTGAAGCCCGCCAACGTGCTGCTGCGCGAGGACGGCAGCGCCGTCCTCACCGACTTCGGCATCGCCGCGCTGCAGGGCACGTCCTCGCTCACGGCCACCGGCGACCTGATCGGCTCCCCCGAGTACATCGCCCCTGAGCGCATCCGCGGCGCCGACGACGACCCGGCCTCCGACCTCTGGTCCCTGGGCCTCGTCCTGTACGTCGCGGTGGAGGGCATCAGTCCGCTGCGCCGCGCCACCACCCTCGCCACGCTCGCCGCGGTCCTCGACGAGCCCGTGCCGCCGCCGGCCCGCTCGGGCCCGCTCGCCCCGGTCCTGTCCGCCCTGCTCGTACGGGACCCGGCCGCGCGCCCCTCCGCCGAGCAACTGGACGCGATGCTGGCGCGGGCCGAGTCGGGCGAGCCGCCGCTGCGGTCCGACGGCCCCGCCCAAGCTCCGTACGCGGCTACGCAGACCCCGTACGCGGTGACGCAGACCTCCTACGAGGCGACACCGACGCCGACCCACGTCCCGGGCCCGGCCCACGTACAGGCCCCGACCCACGTACAGGCCCCCGTTCCGGCGGCGACGAGGCAGCAGCAGCCGGCGTCCCCCCGCCACCGAACCCTGGTCGCCGTGGTGATCGCGCTCGCCGTGGCCCTGGTCGTGGGCACCGCCCTGCTGTTCGTGCAGCGCGGCCTCGGCGGCGAGCGGACCGAGGCCGGCGTGGACCCGAAGCCGACGGGCGGCGCGACGCAAGGCCCGACCAGGTCCCCCGGCGGCGGCCCCGGCCCCGGCCGCACCGACTCTCCCACGGGCAAGCCGAGTCGTACGCCGACACCGCCCCCGGTGGCCGACCGTTGGATCGCGCAGTTCCTCTCGGAGCCGGTCTCCTCGGGCACGGCGGCCCGCGACGCACGCCTCGCGAAGATCCGCGAGACCGTGCCCGGCGCCCGCTTCCTGCGCAGCGACAACTTCGCGTCGCTCAAGCCGGGTTACTGGGTGATCTACGCGCCGGGCCCGTTCGCCGACGGCCGGGCCGCCCTTCGGTACTGCGCGAATCTCGGCCGGAACTCCCCGAAGGTCTGCGTCGGCCGGTACCTGAGCCACGACAAGGCCGACCTGCCGCTGCAGTGCCGCCCGCCGCTCGCACAGCCGACGGGCCGCTGCACCCGGCCGTGAGCCGTGCGCGGCGAGCGGTGCCGTCGAGCCCTACAGGGACTCGATGAACGCGAGCGCCACCCGCCACGTCTGCTCGGCGGCCTCGGAGTCGAAGTCCGCCAGGTCCGGGTCCGTGTAGAGGTGCCCGGCGCCCGCGTACCGGAACACCTCGACGTCCGCCCCGGCCCTGCGCATCCGCAGGTACCAGGCGTTCAGCCAGTCGTGCGGCTCGAACGGGTCCGGGTCGGCGACGTGCAGCTGGACCGGCAGGTCGTCCACCGACGCCCCGTCCGCGATGTCCGAAGTGCCGTGCAGGAGAAGCAGTCCGCGGGCCTTCTCGTCGGCGAGCGCGAGGTTCTGCGCGAGGGAGCCGCCGAGCGAGAACCCGGCGTACACGAGGCCGCGCTCCGAGTGCGGCGCGGCGGCGGCGACGGCGCGGCGGAGCAGCTCGTCCGAGCCGATCTCCTCCTTGATCTTCATTCCCTCCTCGACGGTCTCCGTGGTCCGCCCGTCGTAGAGGTCCGGCACGTGCACCTCGTGCCCGGCGGCGCGCAGCCGGTCCGCCGCGGCGTGCACGGCCGGGCGCAGGCCCTGCGCCGAGTGGAAAAGCATGATGTCCATGAAGCCATCGTGCCAGGCCCCGTTACCCTCGGGCGCATGGAGAACGTACTGCGTCCGCTGATCGTCCTCGGTGGCACGGTCGTCCTCACGCTGGTCGTGGGCTGGCTGGTGGACCGGCTGCTGCAGCGGGCCGACGCCCGCCACCCGGAGTCCCCGCTCTGGGGCCACCTCCGCCGCTGCCGCCTGCCCCTCCAACTCGTCCTCGCCACCGCCCTGTTGGCGGCCTCGCACGACAAGTCCGGGCTCCTGGAGGACCATCGGGACGGGGTCGGGCACACGCTCGCCCTGATACTCATCGCGTCGTCCGCCTGGCTGGTGGTGCGGATCGCGACGGCGATCGTCGACTCCTCGTACGCGCGCTACGCGGCCACGCACCGCGATCCGGCCCGGGTGCGCCGGGTGCGTACGCAGGTCACGTTGATCCAGCGCGTGGTCACGGCCGTGGTCGGCGTGGTGGCGGCCGCCGCGATGCTGCTCACGTTCCCGGCGATGCGGACGGCGGGGGCGTCGCTGCTCGCCTCGGCCGGCGTGCTCGGGATCGTCGCGGGCATCGCCGCCCAGTCCACGCTCGGGAACCTCTTCGCCGGGCTGCAGATCGCGTTCGGCGACATGGTGCGGATCGGCGACACGGTGGTCGTGGACGGCGACTGGGGCACCATCGACGAGATCACGCTGACCTTCCTGACCGTCCGCACCTGGGACGACCGGCGCATCACCATGCCCGTCTCGTACTTCACGTCGAAGCCCTTCGAGAACTGGTCGCGCGGCGGCGCGCAGATGACTGGCACGGTCTTCTTCCATCTGGACCACCGGGCGCCGCTGCCGGAGATGCGGGAGAAGTTGCACGACATCGTCCGCGAGTGCCCGGCCTGGGACGGCCGCGACTGGGGCCTCGCGGTCACGGACACGACCCCGTCCACGATGCAGGTCCGCGCCCTGGTCACGGCGAAGGACGCGGACGACATCTGGACGGTCCGCGTCACGGTCCGCGAACAGCTGATCCGCTGGCTCACGGAGCACCACCCGTACGCCCTCCCCCACATCGCCACGACCTCGGCCCCGCTGCCGCCGCCGGTGACGCACATGGCGGAGCCGGAGCTGAAGACGGGCCGGGGCTGACTCCCGAGCCGCGCGCCTGATCCAGCCCGTCCGGCGTTTGAGGACGAGGCCGCAGGCCGACAGGGGGCTGGGGCGCAGCCCCCAGGGACCGAGCCCCGTCCGACCTCACCGCAAACTGCGAACGTCCAGGTGCCGCAATACCCGATCAACGATCTCCGGGTCGGACCCGGGCTCATTGCGAGCCGCCAACACCTCATGCCGCGCAGCGCTCATCATCTCGCCCTGGATCCGCCGCACCCGCTTCCCCCACGCGCTCCGCTTCACGTACGCCGCCCTGCGGTCCTCGTCGACCATGTCGGGGCTGATCCGGGCCCCGATGTCGTAGGCGCGGCGGGCCAGTTGCTCGGCGAACTCGTCCGGCAGCTCCTCGACCTCCTGGATCTCCTTGAGCCGCCGCTTCGCCGCCTTCGCCGCCCGGATCGCGAGCTCCTTCTCGAACGCCTCCTCGGCCTCGGCGTCCGCCTCCACCCCGAGCTTCCGTACGAGCCAGGGCAGGGTGAGCCCCTGCAGTACGAGGGTCGCCATGATGACCCCGAACGCGATGAAGATGATCTCCTCGCGCACCGGGAAGGCCGCCCCGTCGTCCGTCTTGAGCGGGATGGCGAGGGCGAGCGCGACCGACGCCACGCCCCGCATCCCGGACCACCACATGACGACGGTCTCGCGCCAACTGACCGGAATCTCCTCGTCGTAGTCGCGCTTGTGGTGCAGCCGCTTGGCGATCCAGGTCGCGGGAAGCAGCCACAGGAGGCGTACGAAGACGACGACCGCGGTGACGGCGACGGCCCAGCCGAGGAGTTCGCCCCAGCGGCCGGCCGCGGTCCGGATGGCGTTGTGCAGTTCGAGGCCGATCAGGCCGAAGGCGATCCCGGTGACGAGGGTGTCGACGACCTCCCAGAACGTACGCCCCGCGAGCCGCCCCATCACGTCGTCCGCGTCCACCGCGTACTCCGCCAGGAACAGCGCGGTGATCAGGACCGCGAGCACCCCGGACCCCTTCAACTCCTCGGCGAGCACGTACGCGACGAACGGGACGAGCAGGGTGAGGCCGACCTGGAGCGTGGCGTCGCCGAGGAAGTCCATCAGCTTGTTGGCGGCCCAGCCGATGGCGAGGCCGACGGCGAGCGCGACGACCGCGGAGAGCAGGAAGTCGAGGGCGGCCTCCGGCAGCGAGAAGGAGCCGCTGACGGCCGCGGCGATCGCCACGTGGTAGAGCACGATCGCGGTGACGTCGTTGAAGAGGCCCTCGCCCTCCAGGATCGACACCAGGCGTCTGGGCAGGCCGAGTTGACCGGCGACGGCGGTGGCCGCGACCGGGTCGGGCGGCGCGACGAGCGCCCCGAGCGCGACAGCCGCGGCGAGTGGAAGCCCCGGCACGACGGCGTTGGCCACCACCGCCACGGCCGCCGTGGTGACGAAGACGAGCGCCACCGCGAGCAGCAGGATCGGCCTCAGGTTGGCGGTGAACTGCCGCCAGGAGGTGCGCTGCACGGAGGCGTAGAGCAGCGGCGGCAGCACGAGCGGAAGGATGTACTCCGGCGGGATGTCGACATTGGGCACGAACTCCAGGAGTGCGAGCACGATCCCGACGAGCGTCATGAGCACCGGCGCGGGCAGCCCGAGCCGCTCACCGACCGGAACGCTCAGCACGGCCCCGAGGAGCAGGACGAACAGCAGGGCCAACTGGTCCACTTCGGGGGCCTCCGGAGAGCAGCGCGACGGACCCCGGCACCGCGTCGGCGGCGCACGGGCGCGCCCCCGAAGATCGGAAGCACGCCCTCAAGCCTGCCACGCATATCCGACAAACCGCTCACGCCCCCTCGCGACCCCTCATACGGGATCCCTCAGGGCGCCACCTCGTCGTAACTACGCCCCACCTTGGCCCCGTTGAGATAGGCCGTGGCCTCGCCCTTCACCCCGTCGGAGCGGTAGACGCCCCACTTGTCGGTGACCCAGTCGGCGCGCAGGGTGGCGCCTTTGAACGTGCCGGCGCCCTTCAGTTCCTGCTGCTCGCCGTCGTACCAGAACTTCACCGAACCCTTGTCCGGATCCTCGGAGACGGTGATCCCGACGACGAAGTGGTGCCACTCGCCGGTGCGCAGCGGGGTGTCCCAGAGCCGCGTCGTCTTCATGTCCGGGTCGCAGTACTCCAGGTCGATCGTGCCGTCGCCGCGCGCCCGCAGCGAGAGCGGCGGGGTCGCGGCGCCGCTGCCGTAGTCCTTGAGCTGCCAGAGGGCCACCCAGTCGCCGGACTTCGTGGGCAGCGGGTCCCACATCGAGCGCCAGCCGACGTAGACGGTGTCACCCTCGTCGAAGCGCAGCGCCGACCCGTCGGGCCGCTTGTGCCCGCGCGTCTCGACCCGCACCCGGTCCTGCGGGGAGACCTTCTCGCCCGAGGTGTGGAGCCGGTACGTCTTCCCGTACGCGCCCTTCGGATCGTCCACGACGGACACCTCGCCGGGCTTCTTCTCGACGCCCTCGAAGACGGCGGTGCCCTTGGCGGGGTCGGCCTGCCAGAGCGGCGCCGCGGCCTCCGTGGCGACCTGCGTGGCGTTCGCGTTCCAGACCCCGGCGAGGGCGAGAACCCCCACGGCGGTCAGCGAGGCGGCTGCGGCGCGACGGTGGCGGCGCGAGTTCCTGCGGTGCTTGCGCGCGACGACCTGAGGCATGGGAGCTCCTGTGGGGGCAGGGGTCAACTCCCGGGAAAACTAGGGAGGTTGAGCACCCCCGTCAAGAAGAACAGGAAACTTTCCTAACCAGCGCCTGGCAACAGCCCGCCGAGCAGAGGGACGCTAGAGCTTGCGCCGCATAGCCCGGTGCACGATCCCCGCATCCAGGAACTCCGCGCCGTACGCCTCGTATCCGAGCCGTTCGTAGAACGCCAGGGCGTGCGTCTGCGCGTGCAGGTCGACCGCCGCCAGGCCGAGGCCCGCCGCCGCCTCCTCGATGCCCCGCACCAGCGCGGCCCCCACACCGAGCCCGCGCGCGGCCCGCGCCACCGCGAGCCGGCCGAGCGAACCGACGGCCGGGTCACCGCCGGCCTTCGCCGCGGCCGCCTCCCCGTGCAGCAACCGCCCGGCGCCGAGCGGCGCCCCGTCCCGCCCGAGGGCGAGCACATGCACCGCGACCTCGTCGTACGCGTCGTACTCCAGGTTCACCGGCACGCCCTGCTCGCGCACGAACACCTCGTGGCGCACCGTCATACAGGCCGCACGGTCGGCCGCGGACCCGGCGACCCGGATCTCGTACGGCCCCATGGTCACGCGCTCTCCGCCCGGACCCGGTCGAGGGCGGTCTGCAGGTCGTCCGGGTACCCGCTCTCGAACTCGACCCAGCGCCCGTCGGCCGGGTGCTCGAAGCCGAGCCGCACCGCGTGCAGCCACTGCCGGGTGATCCCGAGCCGCTTGGCGAGCGTCGGGTCCGCGCCGTACGTCAAGTCACCGACGCAGGGGTGGCGGTGGGCCGACATGTGGACGCGGATCTGGTGCGTGCGCCCGGTCTCCAGCTTGATGTCGAGCAGCGAGGCCGCGCGGAACGCCTCCACCAGGTCGTAGTGCGTCACCGACGGCTTGCCCTCGGCGGTGACCGCCCACTTGCAGTCGTGGTTCGGGTGCCGGCCGATGGGGGCGTCGATGGTGCCGCTCAGCGGATCGGGGTGGCCCTGCACGAGCGCGTGGTAGCGCTTGTCCGGCACACGCTCCTTGAACTGCCGCTTCAGCGAGGTGTACGCACGCTCCGACTTGGCGACGACCATCAGACCCGAGGTGCCCACGTCGAGGCGGTGCACGATGCCCTGGCGCTCGGCGGCGCCGGACGTCGAGATCCGGTACCCGGCGGCGGCCAGGCCGCCGATCACGGTCGTCCCGGTCCAGCCCGGACTCGGGTGCGCGGCGACGCCGACCGGCTTCATGATCACGACGATGTCCTCGTCGTCGTGCATGATCTCCATGCCCTCGACGGGCTCCGCGACGATCTGCACGGGCGCGGCCGCCTGCGGCATCTCCACCTCGAGCCAGGCCCCGCCGTGCACGCGCTCGGACTTGCCGACGACGCTGCCGTCGACCTGCACCTTTCCGGCTGCGGCCAGCTCGGCGGCCTTCGTACGGGAAAAGCCGAACATGCGGGAGATGGCGGCGTCGACGCGCTCGCCCTCCAGGCCGTCGGGCACGGGCAGGGTGCGGATCTCGGGAATCGTGCTCACCCGTCGAGTATGCCGGACGGCTACGACACCCCCGTACGAGAGCCCGTGCGCGAGGCTGCTCAGTCCTTGTGGACCGTGCCGTCCGGGTCGAGGCCGCGGAAGGAGAGGAGCACGATGAGCACGCCGCCGCAGACGATCGCCGAGTCCGCGAGGTTGAACACCGCGAACCCCTTCGGCGCGATGAAGTCGACCACCGCGCCCTCGAAGACCCCCGGCGCCCGGAAGATCCGGTCGGTGAGGTTGCCGAGCGCACCGCCGAGCAGCAGGCCGAGCGCGATCGCCCAGGGCAGGCTGTAGAGCTTGCGGGCGAGCCGGGCGATCACGACGATCACCACGGCCGCGATGACCGTGAAGATCACGGTGAAGGCCTCGCCGATCCCGAAGGCCGCGCCCGCGTTCCGGATCGCCTGCAGCTTCAGCCAGTCCCCGATCAGCTCGATCGGCTCGTGGTGCTCCAGCTCGGCCACCACGATCAGCTTGCTGATCAGGTCGAGCGCGTACGCGACGGCGGCGACGGCGAACAGCACCGCGATCTTCCGGCGCCCCTTGGGCTGCTCGGACTCCGCGGCCTCCTCGGCCTCAGCCGCCGGCGTCCCGGCCTCCGCGTCGGCGGACTCGGCCGAACCGCCGGATCCCGTGGCCTCGTTGGCGGCCTCGTTCGCGGCTTCCGGGCCCTGCGTGCCGTCCGCGCGCTCCGGCTCCGCACCCGCCCCGGCGTCCTCGCTGTCCGGCGTACCGATGATGCGCTCCGCCTCTGCCACGTGAGTCCCTCAACCCTAGATTCCGACTGAGGACGAGGGTACGACACACACATACAGCGACCGTGCTCAGTAGCGCCGTTCCTGCTTCTGCTTGCACTCCACGCACAGGGTCGCGCGCGGGAAGGCCTGCATCCGCGCCTTCCCGATGGGCTTCCCGCAGTTCTCGCAGAGGCCGTACGTCCCCGCGTCGAGGCGTTCCAGGGCCCGCTCGGTCTGCTCCAGCATCTCCCGCGCGTTCGCCGCCAGGGCCATCTCGTGCTCGCGCGTGATGTTCTTCGTGCCCGTGTCCGCCTGGTCGTCGCCGGCCCCGTCCCCCGAGTCCCGCATCAGCCCCTGCAGGGACTCCTCCGACGCCACGATCTCGGTGCGCAGCCGGCCGGCCTCCTCCGCCAGCATGGTGCGCGCCTCGGCCACCTCCTGCTCGGTCCACGGGTCCTCGCCCGGCCGTACGGCGAGCTCGCCCGGCTCGGCCGCGACCGCTCGCGCCTTCGGTACGGAGGAGGTCGACGGCTCCGCCGCCGTCGCCCCGGTCTTCTTCGCAGCCACCGACTCGGCTCCTGTCTTCTTCGCGGCGTGCGCCGCCTCCTCGGCCGCCGACTCCTCGACGGGCTCCTTGGTCGCGCCCTTCTTCGCCGCGGCCTTCTTGGCGGCCGCCTTCTTCGCGGTCTTCTTCGCGGGCGCCTTCTTCGCCGGCTCCGGCTCGGCGTCCGTGCTCTTCGCGGTCTTCTTCGCGGTCTTCGCTGCCGCGCTCTTCTTTTCCGTCGCCTTCTCGGTCGCCTTCTCGGTCGCCTTCGCCGTCTTCGACTTCGCCGCCGTCGTCGGCTTCTTCGGCGCGCTCTTCCCGGCCGCCTTCTCCGTCTGCTCCGTCTGCTCCGTCTGCTCCGACCCGGCCGACGACCCCGGTGCCGACTCCGATACGGCGGTCTTCTTCGCCACCATGGCCGCGGCCCCTTCACATTTTGTGATCTTGCTCGCGAATCGTGCTGGGACGATAAATCGACTCCAGGCCCGCGGCAACGGGGCACGCCGCCCGATCCGCCCGCCCCGCAGCCGCACCGGGACCGGCATGCATCCGTTGTGCCCAGCTCCCCGCCGGGTAATCCGCCGAGGGCGCCGGGCCGGGAACCGGGCACCGCGCGTGTCCCCATTCGGGTCAGCCCCTGCTCGACTCCCAGGCCCGCACAGGCGCCGCCCGCAGACCGAAGTTGAGCACTTTATTACACCTATTCACGGACATAAACTTGAAAAAGAGCAAAGAAGGTGCACCATGCGCAAGACAGCCGACTGCCGTCGATTCCCCAGCGAGAGCAACTGCACGCTCACCATCTCCGGCGAGGAGGAAGAGGTCGTCCGCGCCGCCACCGAGCACGCCGTCTCCGTCCACGGCCACACCGACGGCCCCGAACTCCGGGCGCAGGTCCGCGAGTTCCTCACCGACGTGATCCCCGAGCACGCCTGACCCGAGCCCCGGCCTGACGCCCCGCCGCGGGCTCCCTCCGCGGCCCCGCCCCCGAAGGAATTCCGGTCGGCCCATCCAGCGCGGGCCCCGTACACTGGGCACAGCGAAAAGGCATGGATGGGGACGAGTAGCGTCCGTGAGCAGCCAGGAGCGACCCGGGGACGGTGTGAGCCCGGGGGCCCGCGCGAGCGTGAAGATCACCCCGGAGCCGCCGGAAGAAAGCCGCAGCGGCCGAGCGAATCGGCAGCGAGGCGAGTAGACCCGGCCGCGACCCCAATGAGGGGGCCCGTCGGCGCACACCCGAGCCCGGCAGGCCAAGGAGGGTGGTACCGCGGGAGCCCGCGCCGCACACGGCGCAGGCCGGCTCTCGTCCCTCCGACGGAAACAGTGTCCGCCGGAGGAAGCTCGTTGAATACGCAGCCGCAGTACCGCCAGGTGCCCGCCCAGGTCGACCTGCCCGCCCTCGAGCACGCCGTGCTCGACTTCTGGGACGAGCAGAAGATCTTCGCCAAGACCCTGGAGCAGTCCGAGGGTCGCCCCGAGTGGGTCTTCTACGAGGGCCCGCCCACCGCCAACGGAATGCCCGGCGCCCACCACATCGAGGCCCGCGTATTCAAGGACGTCTTCCCGCGCTTCCGCACCATGCGCGGGTACCACGTCGCGCGCAAGGCCGGCTGGGACTGCCACGGCCTGCCCGTCGAGCTCGCCGTCGAGAAGGAGCTCGGCTTCAACGGCAAGAAGGACATCGAGGCGTACGGCATCGCCGAGTTCAACGCCAAGTGCCGCGAGTCCGTGACCCGGCACACCGACGCCTTCGCCGAGCTCACCCAGCGCATGGGCTACTGGGTCGACCTCGACGACGCGTACCGCACGATGAACCCCGAGTACATCGAGTCGGTCTGGTGGTCCCTGAAGCAGATCTTCGACAAGGGCCTGCTCGTCCAGGACCACCGCGTCGCCCCCTGGTGCCCCCGCTGCGGCACCGGCCTGTCCGACCACGAGCTGGCGCAGGGCTACGAGACGGTCGTCGACCCGTCGGTCTACGTCCGCTTCCCGCTCACCGGCGGCCCCCTCGCCGGCCAGGCCGCGCTCCTGGTCTGGACGACGACCCCGTGGACCCTCGTCTCCAACACCGCGGTCGCCGCGCACCCGGACGTCACCTACGTCGTCGCGACCGACGGGAACGAGAAGCTGGTCGTCGCCGAGCCGCTCGTCGAGAAGGCGCTCGGCGAGGGCTGGGAGACCACCGGCGAGACCTTCACCGGCGCCGAGATGGAGCGCTGGACCTACCAACGCCCGTTCGAGCTCGTGGAGTTCCCGGCTCCGGCGCACTACGTCGTCAACGCCGAGTACGTCACGACCGAGGACGGCACGGGTCTGGTCCACCAGTCCCCCGCGTTCGGTGAGGACGACCTCAAGGTCTGCCGCGCGTACGGCCTGCCGGTCGTGAACCCGGTGCTGCCCGACGGCACCTTCGAGCCCGAAGTCCCGCTCGTCGGCGGCGAGTTCTTCAAGAAGGCCGACGAGAAGCTCACCGCCGACCTGGACGAGCGCGGCCTGCTCTTCCGGCACATCCCGTACGAGCACAGCTACCCGCACTGCTGGCGCTGCCACACGGCGCTGCTCTACTACGCGCAGCCGTCGTGGTACATCCGCACGACCGCGGTCAAGGAGCGCCTGCTCGAGGAGAACGAGAAGACCAACTGGTTCCCCGACTCGGTCAAGCACGGCCGCTTCGGCGACTGGCTGAACAACAACATCGACTGGGCCCTGTCCCGCAACCGCTACTGGGGCACCCCGCTGCCCATCTGGCGCTGCGAGGAGGGCCACCTCACCTGCGTCGGCTCCCGCGCGGAGCTGTCCGAGCTGACGGGCACCGACCAGGCGTCCCTCGACCCGCACCGCCCGTTCATCGACGACGTCACGTTCACCTGCACCCACGAGGGCTGCTCCCTCGAAGCGGTGCGCGTGCCCGAGGTCATCGACGCCTGGTACGACTCGGGCTCGATGCCGTTCGCGCAGTGGGGCTACCCGTACAAGAACAAGGAGCTCTTCGAGAGCCGCTACCCGGCGCAGTTCATCTCGGAGGCCATCGACCAGACCCGCGGCTGGTTCTACACGCTGATGGCCGTCGGCACGCTGGTCTTCGACAAGTCCTCGTACGAGAACGTGGTCTGCCTCGGCCACATCCTCGCCGAGGACGGCCGCAAGATGTCCAAGCACCTGGGCAACATCCTGCAGCCGATCCCGCTCATGGACCAGCACGGCGCCGACGCCGTCCGCTGGTTCATGGCCGCGGGCGGCTCCCCGTGGGCCGCGCGCCGCGTCGGCCACGGCACGATCCAGGAGGTCGTCCGCAAGACCCTCCTCACGTACTGGAACACGGTCGCCTTCCAGGCCCTGTACGCCCGTACGTCGAACTGGGCCCCGTCGGCCGCCGACCCGGCCCCGGCCGAGCGCCCGCTCCTGGACCGCTGGCTGCTCAGCGAGCTCAACACCCTGGTCGAGCAGTCCACCGAGGCCCTGGAGTCCTACGACACCCAGCGCGCCGGCAAGCTCCTCTCGACCTTCGTCGACAACCTCTCCAACTGGTACGTGCGCCGCTCCCGCCGCCGCTTCTGGCAGGGCGACAAGGCCGCGCTCCGCACCCTGCACGAGGTCGTCGAGACGGTCACGCGCCTGATGGCCCCGCTGACCCCGTTCATCACCGAGCGGGTCTGGCAGGACCTGATCGTCCCGGTGACGCCGGACGCCCCGGAGTCGGTGCACCTGTCGACGTGGCCCGAGGCCGACAACTCCCTTGTGGACCCGGTGCTTTCGCAGCAGATGGCGCTGGTGCGCAGACTCGTCGAGCTCGGCCGGGCCACCCGCGCCGAGTCCGGTGTGAAGACCCGCCAGCCGCTGTCCCGCGCCCTGGTCGCGGCCAACGGCTTCGACGCGCTCGGCGAGGAACTGCGTACGCAGATCACCGAGGAGCTGAACGTCACCTCCCTCGCCTCGCTCTCCGAGGTCGGAGGCTCCCTGGTCGACACCACGGCCAAGGCCAACTTCCGCGCCCTGGGCAAGCGTTTCGGCAAGGGCGTCCAGGCGGTGGCCAAGGCGGTGGCGAACGCCGACGCGGCCGCGCTCTCCCTGGCGCTGCGCGACGGCTCGGCGACGATCGAGGTCGAGGGCGAGACGGTCACCCTGACCCACGACGAGGTCTTCATCACGGAGACCCCGCGCGAGGGCTGGTCCGTCGCCTCCGAGGCCGGTGCCACGGTCGCGCTCGACCTGGAGATCACCGAGGACCTGCGCCGCGCGGGCCTCGCCCGTGACGCGATCCGGCTGATCCAAGAGGCCCGTAAGAACAGCGGGTTGGACGTCGCGGACCGGATCGCGGTGCGCTGGTCGGCCACGGCCGGCGACACCACGGACGCCCTCGGCGAGCACGCCGCCCTCATCGCGGACGAGGTCCTCGCCCTGGACTTCGCCGAGGGCGAGGCCGACGGGACGTACGGCGCGCCCTTCACCGACGAGGGCCTCGGCCTGACGTTCCGCCTCCGCAAGACCGAGGCGTAACCAGACCGGCCCCGGACCTCTGAGGCCCGGAGCCCCCGGAGCCCCCGGAGCCCCCGGAGTCAACAGAAGGCCCGGCGTCGCCCGATCCGACGGATCGCGCGGCGCCGGGCCTTCGGCGTTGTGTGCCGTGGCACACCCGCTCCCCCGACCCCTGTCCGATTCCCCAACTCCCCCCGCACGCACGGCAAAAGGGCCTGGCCCCGGGAGAATTCCCGGGGCCAGGCCCTTGAAGCGCTGCCGACGCTCTACGCGCGCTGCGCGCGTGCGACGGTCAGTTGTCGTCCTCGTCGATGAGGAAGCCGCGCATCGGGGACGGAGCCTGCTGCATCGGCTGCGGACCCTGCGGCCGCACCGGCGCCATCGGCTGCGTCATGGCCGGCGACATCTGCTGCTGGCCACCGTACGAGTTGCCGCCGGAGGTGCCTCCGTGGCCGCCCATCGTCTGGTTGCCGCCCATGGTGTGGTTACCGCCACCCATGGAGGGCGCACCGGCGGAAGCCATCGACGGGGACGGCGGCAGCGAAGCCGCAGCCGGCGTACGCGGCGGGGCCAGCGAGTCGTCGGACTGGGTCTCCAGCTGGCGCAGCTGCGACTCCAGGTAGGACTTCAGACGCGTGCGGTACTCGCGCTCGAAGCCGCGCAGGTCCTCGACCTTGCGCTCCAGCGTGGCGCGGGCGGACTCCAGGGAGCCCATCGCGACGCGGTGCTTCTCCTGCGCGTCCCGCTCCAGGGCGTCGGCCTTGGCACGGGCGTCACGCTCGAGGCCCTCGGCACGCGAACGAGCCTCGCCGACAATCTTGTTGGCCTCGGAACGGGCCTCCGCGATCGCCTGGTCAGCGGTCTGCTGGGCAAGCGACAGGACGCGGGCGGCACTGTCGCCACCGGGACCGCCCTGACCGCCACCGCCGCCGCCACCCTGCGGGAGCTGCGGACCGTGACCGCCCATGGGGCCGCCCATCGGGCCGCCCTGCATGGGGCCGGGGCCCTGCGGGCCACCGTGTCCACCGTTGGGACCTGCGGGCAGCTGGGGTGCTCCACCGGGCAACTGGGGCGGGCCCAGGTGCTGTTGCTGCTGCGGCGGCACCGGCTGCGGACCTGATATTGCGGCGGGCACGGGGGCGCCGGGACCACGCTGCTGCGGCGGCTGGTCCTGCGGCTCGGCCTTGCGCATGCTGTTCTGCTGCTGGTTCTGCGCGGCGGCACGGGTCGCCGCGGCGAGCTTCGCGCGCAGGTCCTCGTTCTCACGCAGTAGTCGCGTCAGTTCGGCTTCGACCTCATCGAGGAAGGCATCGACCTCGTCCTCGTCATAGCCTTCTCGGAGGCGGACGGTCGTGAACTGCTTGTTCCGCACGTCCTCGGGGGTCAACGGCATCTCTTCACCTCAACGTAGTCGTCGGCATTCGGCAAGACCGTATGGTTCACATCGCCGCCAGCTTGGCCGCAAAGAGCCGCAACACGAAGACGATGATCATCAGTACGAAGAAGGACAAGTCGAGCGCCACGCCCCCGAGACGCAGCGGCGGAATGAACCGCCGCAGAAGCTTGAGCGGTGGATCAGTGACAGTGTAAGTGGCCTCAAGAACGACCACCATCGCCTTGCCGGGTTGCCATGAGCGGGCGAACTGGAAGACATAGTCCATGACCAACCGGAAGATCAGCACGATCAGGTAAACCGACAGCGCGATGTAGAGCACATTCCCGAAAACGCTCATGACTCGCGCTCCCCTCTCCCCTGTGTCGTGCGTCTCATAACCGGTGTTGCTTCTCAGCTCTGGTTGAAGAACCCGCCCTCTGCGATGCGAGCCTTGTCCTCCGCCGTGACATCGACGTTAGCAGGAGACAACAGGAACACTTTCTGTGTCACCCGCTCAATGCTGCCGTGCAGTCCGAAGACCAGACCGGCGGCAAAGTCGACAAGTCGCTTCGCGTCGGTGTCGTCCATCTCCGTCAGATTCATGATCACCGGAGTGCCCTCACGGAAGTGTTCCCCGATGGTACGGGCCTCGTTGTAGGTCCGGGGGTGCAAAGTCGTGATGCGGTAGGGCTCCCGTTCGGAGACAACCTTGGGCATGATCACCGGTGCGTTCTTCTCCAGGCTCTGACGTTCAGGTGTGATGGATGCCACGGGGGCGATTCGCGCCGGACGCCCGGTTTCGGCCGGTACCGAAGCGGCGGCGGGCATAGGCTCGCGCGGTGCAGGAGTCTGTACCTTTCGCGCCGGTTCGTCCTGCTGCAGTTCATGTGCAGGCTCGTGCCGTCGGCGGTCCCGCTCGGGCTCCGGATCCAGTTCGGGCTCGAACTCGTCATCGGGGTCGAATCCCCGGCCGTCGTATCCGTCGTCCTCCACGAGGCCGAGGTAGACCGCCATCTTGCGCATCGCGCCGGCCATGCTCTGAGTCCTCCGCTCTGTGGTGGATCCGCTGTGCCACCAAGTGCTTCGCGATCCACTCGGCACCCCCGCTGATCTGCGGGGATGACCATATTTTCTGCTGTGGTCCGACTTGCTTGGCGACGTTACCGGAGCCGGGGTCGCACTCCGAGTACCGCACTGCCGACGCGCACATGTGTCGCTCCGGCCGCAACGGCCTCCTCGAGGTCCGCACTCATCCCTGCCGACACCATGTTCGCAGCCGGATGGGCCGCGCGCAGGAGGGTTGAGAATTCCACCAGCCGCTGAAACGCCGCCTGTTGCCGCCCCGCGTACGGTCCCGAGAGCGGTGCGACGGTCATCAGACCGTCGAGCCGCAGCCCGGGAGCTTCCGCCACAAGTCCGGCCAACTCCTCGATTCCGTCGGGCGCTACGCCTCCCCGGTCACCCCGGCCGCCCTCCTCGGCGTCGAGGGCGACCTGGATCAGACAACCCAGCTCGCGCTCCGCCTTCACCGCCGCCGCGGACAGAGCCGTGACGAGCTTGGGGCGGTCCACGGACTGCACCAGACCGGCATAACTGACAACGGAACGAACCTTATTGGTCTGCAGCTGGCCGACAAAGTGCCAAGTCAGCGGCAGGTCCGCGCACTCGGCGGCCTTCGGCCCCGCGTCCTGGTCGCGGTTCTCGGCGACATGGCGCACACCGAGGTCGGCGAGGATCCGAACATCGCTCGCGGGGTAGGTCTTCGTGACCACGATCAGGGTCACTTCCTCCCGCGGACGCCCGGCGGCCGCGCACGCCGCAGCGATGCGCTCCTCCACCTTCACCAGATTCGCGGCGAGTTCCGCCTTGCGGTCCGTCATGCCCTATCAGTCCAGCCAGACATAGGCCGCGAGCCGACCCGTGGTGCGCTCGCGGCGGTACGAGAAGTGGTCTTCGGATTCCAGTGTGCAGACCGGCGATTGCTCCCGGTTCGTCACACCGAGCCGCTCGAGTTGAGCGTGCACCCCCGCGGTCACGTCGACCGCCGGCGTCCCCCAGCTCGTCTCCGAGTGGGCGGCGCTCTCGACCGCGGCGACGTCGGCCCGCATCCGCACCGGCACTTCGTAGCAACGGCCGCAGACCGCGGGCCCGGTGCGGGCGACGATCCGGGAGGCCTCGGCGCCGAGTTCGGTCATCGCCTCGATCACCGCGGGCACGACTCCGGCGACGAGTCCGGGCCGGCCTGCGTGTGCGGCGCCGACGACTCCGGCGACCGGGTCGGCGAGCAGCACCGGGGTGCAGTCGGCGGTGAGGACCGCGAGGGCGATGCCCCGCTGCGCGGTCACCACGGCGTCCACGCAAGGAATGTCTGATTCGTCACGCCATGGGCCGTCCACGACTGCCACGTCACGGCCGTGCACCTGGTTCATCCACACCACGGCGCCGGGCTCGATGCCCAGCGCCTTGGCTGCGAGTTCACGGTTGGCCCGGACCGCCTCGGGTGCGTCGCCGACCGCCCCGCCGAGGTTGAGCTCCTCGTACGGAACGGCGCTCACCCCGCCCCACCTGTCGGTGAAGGCGAAGTGCGCGCCGTCCACGGTGTTGTGCGCAGTTATCACTTGACGTCGGTCACTTCAGGAAGTCCGGCACGTCGAGCTCCTCGGCCTGGCTGTCCTGGTAGGGACGGGCCGGGGGAACCTGCGGCGGGCTGACCGGCGCGGTGGGGATCTCGTTCACCGGGGCCGGCTCGGGGGCGGGCTCGGCGACCGGGGCGGTGTCCTCGCGCGGGGTCACGCTGCCGAGCGAACCGAAGGCCGGGCGGGACTCGGTGCTGGTGCTGCGCACCGGGGCCGGCTCGGAGGCGGGCTTGCTCGCCGAGGCCGAACCGATCACGTTCTCCCGCTTGTTCGGCGGCTGTCCGCCGTCGAAGCCGGCGGCGATCACGGTGACGCGGACCTCGTCGCCGAGCGCGTCGTCGATGACCGCGCCGAAGATGATGTTGGCCTCGGGGTGGGCGGCCTCACTGACCAGCTGCGCCGCCTCGTTGATCTCGAAGAGACCGAGGTCGGAGCCGCCGGAGATGGAGAGCAGCACACCGCGGGCGCCGTCGATGGACGCCTCGAGGAGCGGCGAGGAGATCGCCATCTCCGCGGCGGCCACCGCGCGGTCGTCCCCGCGCGCCGAGCCGATGCCCATGAGCGCCGAACCCGCCTCGGACATCACGGACTTGACGTCGGCGAAGTCGAGGTTGATCAGGCCGGGCGTGGTGATGAGGTCCGTGATGCCCTGCACACCGGAGAGCAGCACCTGGTCCGCCGACTTGAACGCGTCGAGCACGCTCACCTGGCGGTCCGAGATGGAAAGGAGACGGTCGTTGGGAATGACGATGAGGGTGTCGACCTCTTCGCGGAGTTCCGCGATGCCGTCCTCCGCCTGGTTGGCGCGACGGCGGCCCTCGAAGGTGAACGGGCGCGTCACCACACCGATGGTGAGGGCGCCGAGGGAGCGTGCGATGTTGGCCACGACGGGTGCGCCGCCGGTGCCGGTGCCGCCGCCTTCACCGGCGGTGACGAAGACCATGTCGGCCCCCTTGAGGACCTCCTCGATCTCCTCGCGGTGGTCCTCGGCCGCCTTGCGTCCGACTGCCGGATTGGCTCCGGCGCCGAGTCCGCGGGTGAGTTCACGGCCGACGTCGAGCTTGACGTCCGCGTCGCTCATCAACAGGGCTTGCGCGTCGGTGTTGATGGCGATGAACTCGACGCCCTTGAGACCGACCTCGATCATCCGGTTGATGGCATTGACACCACCGCCGCCGACACCGATGACTTTGATGACTGCGAGGTAGTTCTGCGGTGCTGCCACGTCGAAGGCCTCTCGCCTCGAGTTACGTGTCGCCGCTTCGCCGTGCGTGCGGTGCGACGACTGATGCCGAATTGGGACGGTCCGAACGCCGACCCGAACCCTAACGCTGAAGTTTAGGGTTACCAGTGTGTCTGTTCCCTGGAGTCTTCGAAACAGGACACTAAGTCGACAAGTGGCGCACGTTCAACGAACACGCCGAACCTCCCGTTTTTCTTTTCACCCTATGTGATCAGCCGTTGCGCTGACCAACCAGGGTGCTGGCCAGCGCACTTAGGCGTCAACTCCCTGACACGGCAGGGGCGGTGGGGGCGCTCACATCGAAGCGTTCGGCCTTCGGTTCGGCTTTCATCAGCGCGGTGAGGGAGGCCGCCTTCACGTCGCCCTTCTCCACGCTGCCCCAGTCGACGGTGCGTTGGCCCTTCAGCTCGACTGAAATGGAGTCATATGAACGCACTTGAACGGTTCGTGCGTCCTTGGCGACCGTTGCCGGCAGGTCTCCGGCCACGCGTACCGCGGCCCGCAACAGACGGTTCGTACCAAAGCGGTTGAGACTCGGGGAGGCCGCGGCGTTCAATTCGAGAAGCGGAACACCCTTGGGTGCGCGGGCAACTGTTGCGAACTGCACGCCCTTTGCGTCCACTTCGACGAACTTTCCGCCCTTTTCGATGAGGAGCACCGGCTTGCGTTCGGTCACTTTCAGACCGATTTCGTGCGGCCAGGAACGTTCGACGACGACGGTGTCGATACGGCGCAGCCTTTTCCGGAGCCGATCCTCAATCCCGTCCGTGTCGACGGAAATCAGCGGTGCGCCGACCGGAACCTCCGCTGCCGCGCGCACCTGTTGAGTGGTCAACACCTCGGTGCCGGAGGTCTGTACGCGTTCCACGCGCAGCCACTGCGATCCGTAGAGCAGCCAGACGACTCCGGCGGAGAGGAGCACGACGGCGATCCCCGTGATCACGAGGACCCGGGTCGGCGGTCGCCGAAGTCGGCGGCCGCCGCCCGTCGGTCGGGGTGGGCGGGCCGGTGCTTCCCCCTGCTTGCGTTCGCCTCGTTCGGCGGTGGTGGGTCCGGCCACGCTCCCCTGCCTTCTCACGCCCGGTGGCGTGCCGCAATCGCCTCGTAGACCATGCCGACGAGGAGTTCGTCGGCGTCCCGGCGGCCGAACTCGGCGGCGGCGCGGGACATCTCGTACAGCCGGTGGGGGTCGGCGAGCACCGGGAGGACGTTCTCCTTGACCCAGTCCGGGGTCAGTTCGGCGTCGTCGACCAGGACACCGCCGCCGGCCTTGACCACCGGCTGGGCGTTCAGCCGCTGTTCGCCGTTGCCGATGGGCAGCGGGACGTAGGCGGCCGGGAGTCCGACGGCGGAGAGTTCGGCGACGGTCATCGCGCCCGCGCGGCAGAGCATCATGTCGGCCGCGGCGTACGCGAGATCCATCCGGTCCACGTACGGTACCGGGACGTACGGCGGCATCCCCGGCATGTTGTCGACCTGCGGCAGTTCGTTCTTCGGGCCGACCGCGTGCAGGACCTGGATGCCGGCGCGCTGCAGATGCGGAACGACCTGCTGGACCACCTCGTTGAGGCGGCGGGCGCCCTGCGAGCCGCCGGACACGAGCAGCGTCGGCAGGTTGGGGTCGAGCCCGAACGCGGCGCGGGCCTCGGGCCGCACCTGGGCGCGGTCGAGGGTGGCGATGGTGCGGCGCAACGGGATGCCGATGTACTTGGCGTCGCGCAGCTTGCTGTCCGGGGACGAGACCGCGACCTGGGACGCGTACCGCGAACCGATCTTGTTGGCGAGGCCGGGCCGGGCGTTGGCCTCGTGCACCACGATCGGCACGCCGAGGCGCTTCGCCGCGAGGTAGCCGGGCAGCGCCACGTAACCGCCGAAGCCGACGACGGCGTCCGCCTTGGTGCGCTCCAGGATCTGCTCGGCGGCCTTGATGGTGCCGCGCAGCCGGCCCGGGACCGTGATCAGTTCGGGCGTGGGCTTACGGGGCAGCGGTACGGCGGGGATCAGCGCGAGGTCGTAGCCACGCTCCGGGACGAGCCGGGTCTCCAGGCCCTTCTCTGTGCCCAGGGCCGTGATGCCCACGGTGGGGTCCTGCCTGCGCAGGGCGTCCGCGAGGGCGAGCGCGGGCTCGATGTGGCCGGCGGTCCCCCCACCGGCGAGTACGACATGCACCGAAATTCACCGCTCTCCGGACGGTCGCGCCTTGACGCGCCGTCTCATCGTGTTCCATCTCACCGCAGCCCGCTTCCTACCAGAGGCGGACGAACGCATGGCAAGCGCTGCTTTCGCCGCGGGCTCCTCGCGCGCGAAGGCGATGAGGAGTCCGACGGCGAACATCGTCGGCAACAGGGCGGAACCTCCGTAGGAGAACAGCGGGAGGGGGACGCCGGCGATCGGCAACAGGCCGAGCACCGCACCGATGTTGACCACGGCCTGGGCCGTGATCCAGGTGGTCACACCTCCCGCGGCATACCTCACGAAGGGGTCCTCCGTGCGTCCGGCCACGCGGATACCCGCATAGCCTAGAGCCGCGAACAGAGCGAGCACCGACAGCGTCCCCGCCAGCCCCAGTTCCTCCCCGGTGATGGCGAAGATGAAGTCGGTGTGCGGTTCAGGGAGTTGACCCCATTTTTCCACACTCGCTCCCAGACCGGAACCGAAGAATCCGCCGGAGGCCAGGGCGTAGATTCCGTGCACGGCCTGCCAGCACCGGTCGCCCTCGCCGGGGTCGGTGGCGCCCAGGCATTCCAGGCGGGCCATCCGGTTGGGGCTCGTCCGGATCAGGATGAAGCCGATCAGGGCTGCGACGGAGAGCACACCGGCGAAGAGCCGCGTGGGGGCGCCCGCGAGCCAGAGCAGGCCGAAGAGGATCGCCGTGAGAATGATCGCGGTGCCCATGTCGCCGCCGAGCATGATCAGACCGAGCAGCATGAACGCGACCGGCACCAGCGGCACCAGCATGTGCTTCCACTGCGTGAGGAGCCGCTTGTCCTGCTTGCGCGCGAGCAGGTCCGCGCCCCACAGGACGAGCGCCAACTTCCCGAACTCGCTCGGCTGGAGCTGGAACGGGCCGCCCAGATAGATCCAGTTCTGGTTGCCGTTCACCGAATGCCCTATCCCGGGCACCTGCACCAGGACCATCAGGAAGACCGAGCCGGCCAGGATCGGGTACGCGAACGCCCGGTGCAGCTTGACCGGCATCCGCATCGCGACGAGCAGCAGGATCGACCCGAGCACCGCCGCGACGAACTGCTTGCCGAAGAAGTACGAGGCGGGCAGGTTGAGTTGCAGCGCCTGGATCATGGACGCGCTGTAGACCATCACCAGGCCGAGCACGGTGATCAGCAGGCTGCTGCCGAGGATCACGTAGTACGCGGTGAGCGGCCGGTCCCAGGCCTTGCGGGCGCGGTCGACGAGGCGCCGCCACGGTCGGTCCCGGGGCGGTCGTGGCGGTGTCTTCCCGCGCAGCGGCTTCCGGTTCCTGCCCAGCGGAATGGCCGCGCTGCGAACGTCGCGCGCGGCCCTTGCGTCGGCGGGCATCGTCGCTGTCCCCTCCAGTCGTGCCCGCGCCGCCGGGGGCGGCGGGCGGGCCGGTCCGACTAGGCGCGGTCGGCGGCGAGTGCGTGCACGGCGTCCGCGAACGCCTCGCCGCGCTTGTTGTAGTTGACGAACATGTCCATCGAGGCACAGGCCGGGGCGAGCAGGACGGTGTCACCGGGAGCGGCGAGCCGTGCCGCCTCCTCGACGGCCGCGGACATCGCCCCAGTGTCGGTCCGGTCGAGGTCGACCACCGGGACTTCGGGGGCGTGTCGGGCCAGGGCTTCGCGGACCAGGTGGCGCTCCTTGCCGATGAGCACGGCGCCCTTGAGCCGGGGTGCGGAGGCGGCGACCAGCTCGTCGAACGAGGCGCCCTTGGCGAGCCCGCCGGCGATCCACACGATCGACTCGTACGCGGCCAACGAGGCTTGTGCCGCATGGGGGTTGGTGGCCTTGGAGTCGTCCACGTACGACACATCCGCGACGTCCGCGACGTGCTCGATGCGGTGCGCGTCGGGGCGGAAGTTGCGCAGTCCGTCGCGCACGGCGGCCGGTTCGACGCCGAAGGCGCGGGCCAGTGCCGCGGCCGCGAGGGCGTTGGCGACGTTGTGCGGGGCGGGCGGGTTGACGTCCGCGACCTCGGCGAGTTCCTGGGCCTGCTTCTGCCGGTCCTCGACGAAGGCGCGGTCGACCAGGATGCCTTCCACGACGCCGAGTTCGGACGGGCGCGGGGTGCCGAGGGTGAAGCCGATCGCGCGGCAGCCCTCCTCGACGTCGGCCTCGCGGACCAGGTCCTCGGTCGCCTTGTCCGCGACGTTGTAGACGCAGGCGACCTGGTTGCCCTCGTAGATCCGGCCCTTGTCCTTGGCGTACGCCTCCATGGAGCCGTGCCAGTCGAGGTGGTCCGGGGCCAGGTTGAGGACCGCGGCGGAGTGGGCGCGCAGCGAGGGCGACCAGTGCAGCTGGTAGCTGGAGAGCTCCACGGCGAGTACGTCGTACGTCTCGTCGCCGAGGACCGCGTCCAGGAGGGAGACGCCGATGTTCCCGACGGCGGCGGTCCTCAGGCCCGCCGCCTCCAGGATCGACGCGAGCATCCGTACGGTCGTGGTCTTGCCGTTGGTGCCGGTGACCGCGAGCCAGGGGGCGGCGTCGGGGCCGCGCAGGCGCCAGGCCAGTTCGACGTCGCCCCACACCTCGACGCCCGCCTCCGCGGCGGCCGCGAAGAGCGGCTTGTCGGGCTTCCAGCCGGGCGTCGTGACGACCAGTTCGGTGCCGGGCGGCAGGGTGTCGCCGTCGCCGAGCCGGACCGTGATGCCGAGCGCTTCAAGGTCCGCGGCCTGTGTACGGGAGCGCTCGTCGTCGCCGTCGTTGACGACCGTGACGTGTGCGCCGAGGCCGTGCAGGACCTTGGCCGCCGGGATTCCGGAGACGCCGAGCCCGGCGACGGTGACGTGCTTGCCCTGCCAGTCGGTCACTTGTCCGCTGCCCATCCCGCGTAGAAGATGCCGAGTCCGACGATGACGCACATGCCCTGGATGATCCAGAAGCGGACCACCACAAGGACCTCGGACCACCCCTTGAGTTCGAAGTGGTGCTGCAGCGGCGCCATCCGGAAGACGCGCTTGCCGGTGAGGCGGAAGGAGCCGACCTGGATCACCACGGACATGGTGATGAGGACGAACAGGCCGCCGAGGAGCGCGAGAAGGAGTTCCGTGCGCGAGCAGATCGCGAGGCCGGCGAGCGCGCCGCCGAGCGCGAGCGAACCGGTGTCGCCCATGAAGATCTTGGCCGGCGAGGTGTTCCACCACAGGAAGCCGAAGCACGCGCCCATCAACGCCGAGGCCACGATGGCCAGGTCGAGCGGGTCGCGGACCTCGAAACAGGCCGCCGGGTTGGTCAGGGTCACCGCGTTGGCGCAGGACTCCTGGAACTGCCAGACGCCGATGAACGTGTACGCGCCGAAGACCATCACGGAGGCGCCGGTGGCGAGGCCGTCCAGGCCGTCCGTGAGGTTCACGCCGTTCGACATGGCCAGGATCATGAAGAGCGCCCAGACCACGAAGAGCACCGGGCCGATCGACCAGCCGAAGTCCTGCACGAACGAAAGCTTCGTGGAGGCCGGGGTGTTGCCGCGGTTGTCCGCGAACTGCAGCGCGAGCACCGCGAAGGTGACGCCGACGATCAGCTGGCCGGCCATCTTGGCCTTGGCCCGCAGACCGAGCGAGCGCCGCTTGATGATCTTGATGTAGTCGTCGAGGAAGCCGACGAGGCCCATGCCCGCCATCAGGAAGAGCACGAGCAGACCGGAGAACGTGGTCGGCGCTCCGGTGATCAGCTTGGCGCCGAAGTACGCGAGGATCGTCGCCAGGATGAAGGCGATGCCACCCATGGTCGGCGTACCGCGCTTGCTGGCGTGCTCGCGCGGGCCGTCGTCCCGGATGTACTGGCCGTAGCCCTTCTTGGCCAGGAGCTTGATCAGCAGCGGGGTGCCGATCAGGGTCAGGAAGAGTCCGATGACACCCGCGAAGAGGATCTGCCTCATCGGCCGGAGACCTCACCCTCGATGAGCGCGAACGCGACCTTCTCCAGGCCCACCGACCTGGAGGCCTTCACGAGCACGACGTCTCCCGGGCGCAGCTCGCTGCGCAGCAGGTCGACCGCCGCCTGTGCGTCGGACACGTGCACCGACTCCTCACCCCACGAACCCTCGTTGTATGCGCCCAGCTGCAGCCAGGACGCTTCCCTGCCCCCGACCGCGACGAGCTTGCTCACATTGAGCCGGACGGCCAGGCGTCCGACCGCGTCGTGCTCGACGAGTGCCTCGTCCCCGAGCTCGGCCATCTGTCCGAGCACCGCCCACGTCCGGCGTCCCTTGCCCATGGCCGCGAGCGCGCGCAGTGCGGCTCGCATGGACTCGGGGTTCGCGTTGTAGGCGTCGTTGACGACCGTCACGCCGTCCGGGCGCTCGGTGACCTCCATCCGCCAGCGGGACAGGTTGCCCGCTTCGGAGAGCGCGACCGCGATCTCGTCGGTGGACATCCCGAGTCGGTGGGCGACGGCGGCCGCGGCAAGCGCGTTCGACACGTGGTGCTCACCGTACAGGCGCAAGGTCACGTCACTGCACCCGGAGGGTGTGTGCAGCGTGAAGGAGGGCTGTCCCTGCTCGGTGAGCCGGACATTCTCGGCGCGTACGTCGGCCTCTTCGGACTCGCCGAAGAGCAGCACGTCGGCCTGCGTACGCGAGGACATCGCGCGTACGAGGGGGTCGTCGGCGTTGAGGATCGCGGTGCCGTCGGCCGGGAGAGCTTCCACCAACTCGCCCTTGGCCTGGGCGATCTGCTCGCGGCCGCCGAACTCGCCGATGTGGGCGGAGCCGACGTTCAGCACGACGCCGATCTTCGGCGGGGTGAGGCCGGTGAGGTACCGGATGTGGCCGATGCCGCGGGCGCCCATCTCGAGGACCAGGTGCCTGGTCTCCTCGGTGGCGGTGAGCGCGGTGATCGGCAGGCCGATCTCGTTGTTGAGGGAGCCGGGCGTCCACACCGTGGGGGCCTTGCGCTGCAGGAGCTGCGCGATCAGGTCCTTGGTGGAGGTCTTGCCCGCGGAGCCGGTGAGGGCGATGAGGGTGGTGCCGAGCCGGGAGACGACGGCGCGTGCGAGGGCGCCGAGCGCCTTCTCGACGTCGTCGACCACGATCGCGGGCACGCCGACGGGCCGGGTGGCGAGCACGGCGGCCGCTCCCGACTCGATGGCGCGCTCGGCGTAGTCGTGGCCGTCGACCTTCTCGCCGACGAAGGCGGCGAAGAGGCTGCCGGGCTCGACCTTGCGGGAGTCGATGACCACGGGGCCGGTGACCTGGCGGTCGCCGTCCGGTATGTCGTACGGCTGCCCGCCGACGACGGAGGCGATCTCGGCGAGGGAGAGGGCGATCACTGCTTCATCCCTGGGTGTTCTGAGTGGCGTTGCGGCGGCTGTGCTCGATGGCGGCGCGCAGCACGTCACGGTCGTCGAAGGGGCGTACCACTCCGTTGATGTCCTGGCCCTGCTCGTGGCCCTTGCCGGCGACGAGGACGGTGTCCCCGGGGCGGGCGCGGTGCACGGCCGAGGCGATGGCGGCGGCCCGGTCCTCGAAGACCTGGACGTCGCCGCGCTCGTGGACCGGCACCTCGGCGGCGCCGGCGAGCATGGTGGCGAGGATCGAGAGGGGGTCCTCGGAGCGGGGGTTGTCCGAGGTGAGGACGGCGGTGTCGGCGAGCCGGGCGGCCGCCGCACCCATCGGCATGCGCTTGGTCTGGTCGCGGTCGCCGCCGCAGCCGAGGACGATGTGCAGCTTGCCCTCGGTGACCTTGCGCAGGGCGCGGAGCACGGACTCGACGGCGTCGGTCTTGTGCGCGTAGTCCACGACGGCGAGGTAGTCCTGGCCCGCGTCGACCCGCTCCAGGCGGCCCGGCACTCCGGGGACGGCCGCGATGCCGTCGGCCGCGGTCTGCGGGTCGATGCCGGCGGCGGCGAGGGCGACGATCGCGGCGAGCGTGTTGGCCACGTTGAACGGCCCGGCGAGCGGCGACTTCGCGGCGATCCGCTCGCCCTTGGGGCCGACGACGGTGAACGTGGAGTCCATCGGGCCGACTTCGACGTCCTCGGCGCGCCACTCGGCGTCCGGGTGGCCCTCGGCGGAGAACGTGACGACCGGGACCGTGGCCTCGGTGACGAGCCTGCGGCCGTACTCGTCGTCGAAGTTGACGACGCCGAGGCGGGAGCGTTTGGGCGTGAACAGCTGCGCCTTGGCCCGGAAGTAGTCCTCCATGTCGGAGTGGAACTCCATGTGCTCCGGGCTCAGGTTGTTGAAGACGGCGACGTCGAAGACGCAGCCGTCGACCCGGCCGAGCACGAGGGCGTGGCTGGAGACCTCCATGGCGACCGAGTCGACGCCGCGCTCGCGCATCACCGCGAACAGCGCCTGCAGATCGGTGGCTTCGGGGGTGGTGCGCTCCGACTTGATGCGGTCGTCGCCGACGCGCATCTCGACGGTGCCGATCAGGCCGGACTTGTGTCCCGCGGCCTGGAGTCCGCCCTCGACGAGGTACGCGGTGGTGGTCTTGCCGGAGGTGCCGGTGATGCCGATCTGCAGCAGGTCGCTGCCCGGCTTCCCGTAGATGGTGGCGGCCAGTTCGCCCATGCGGCCGCGCGGGTCGCCCACGATGAGCAGCGGCAGGCCGGTCGCCGCGGCGCGGTCCATCCCGGCCAGGTCGGTGAGGATCGCGGCGGCGCCGAGGTCGGCGGCCTGCGCGGCGAAGTCCGCGCCGTGGACGCGGGCTCCGGGGAGGGCGGCGTAGACGTCACCGGGGCGCACGGCACGGGAGTCGTGCGTGATGCCGGTGATCTCCGCGGCCCCAGGGGCGTCGACACCCAGCTGCTCGGCGAGGATCGCGAGGGTGCTCGCGGAGACCTGCTCCGGCCGCGGCGGCCCCGGATATGTCACGGGAACGCCCTTCTGGGTGGTTTGGGACTGATCAGCGTGTGGCACGGCGGTGAGCGTACCCGGCGCACCCTGCGGGGCGCGAAATGGGAGGTCCTCGTGCGCGGGGCGGACGTTCTGGTTCCCCGGGTCCGGGGTGATCGTTGTCACGGGAGTTACCTGTTCCGTATTCCGAGTTCTGTAATTCCGGATCGTCCGGTCTCAGTCTTTCGGATCGAATTCGACCGGCAGTCCGGGGGCCTTGGCGCCGGACGGCGGGACCTGCAGGGTCTTGAGCGCGAACTCCATGACCTGCTGGTAGATCGGCGCACAGATCTGGCCACCGAAGTAGTTGCCCTTGGTGGGGTTCTGGATCGCGCAGTAGACCGCGATCCGCGGCTTGTCGGCGGGCGCGAAGCCGGCGAAGGACGACGTGTATCCCTTGTAGCGGCCGGTCTTCGGGTCCACGCGGTTGGCCGTGCCCGTCTTGCCCGCCACGCGGTAACCGTCGATCTTCGCCTTGGTTCCGGTGCCCTCGTCGTCGTCCACCACGGACTGCAGCATCCGGGACAGCGTGGCGGCCGTCTTCTCGCTCACCACCCGGCTCTTCTTCGGCTCGGGCGACGGCGTGAATCGGCCATCGGGCCCCTTCGATCCGCGGATGAGGGTGGGCTCCACGCGTACGCCCCCGTTGGCCACCGTCGAGTAGACCGAGGTGGCCTGCACGGCGTTGAGCGAGAAGCCCTGGCCGAAGGGGACGGTGTACTGCTGCGAGGTCGACCAGTCCTCCGGCTTGGCGAGGATGCCCGCGGTCTCGCCGGGGAAGCCGAGCCCGGTCGGCCGTCCGATGCCGAACTTGCGGAGGTACGAGTAGAGGACCTCGTTGGCCTGCGGCTGGGTCTTGCCGAGCTGCTGGGTGGCGAGGATCGTGCCGATGTTGCTGGACTTGGCGAGCACTCCGCTGAGCGTCAGGTACCAGGTGGGGTGGTCGACGTCGTCCTTGAAGAGCCGGTCGCCGCGGTGCAGCCGGTTGGGCACCGTGACATGGGTGCCGGGCGCGGCCGCCTTCTCCTCCAGCACGGCCGCCATCGAGATCAGCTTGGTGGTGGAGCCGGGCTCGTACGCGTCGTGCAGGGCCGCGTTGCCGAGGGCGTTCGGGTCGGCGTGCGCGAGGTCGGCCGGGTCGAAGCCGGGGGCGTTGGCCAGGGCGAGCAGCTCGCCGGTCTCGGTGTCCTGGACGACCACGTAGCCGCGGTCGGCCTTGGACTTGGTGACCTGTGCGGCGATGGCCTTCTGCGCCACGTACTGGATGTCGCGGTCGATGGTCAGCTCGAAGTCGGAGCCGGGCGTCGCGGGGTTCTCGTCGCCGCCCGCCGTCGGCACCCGCCGGCCGCCGGACTGCGCGTACGTGATCTTGCCGTCCTTGCCCGCGAGTTCCTCGTCCAGCTGCGCCTCGATGCCGCCGCCGCCCTTGCCCTCGGCGTTGACCCAGCCGAGCATGCCGGCGGCCAGGTCGCCGTTCGGGTAGAGGCGCTTGCTGCTCGGCTCCTGGAAGACGCCGGAGAGGACGCTGCTCTTGCCGGCCTTGTCCGCCTCCTCCTGGAAGGCGTTCTTCAGGTCCTTGATCTGCTTCCAGATCTCGGGCGTCTGGCGGCGCGCGAGCAGGGCGTAACGGCTCTTGGGCTTACGGAGTTTGCGGGCGATGTCGGCGGCGTCCTCATCGACGATCGGCGCGAGCAGCGCGGCGGCCTGCTCGGGCGCGTCCTGCACGCCGGTCGCCTTGGCGGTGAACATCGACGGGTCGGCCGTGATGTCGTACGCGTCCACGCTGATCGCCAGCTCGGCGCCGTTGCGGTCGGTGATGGCGCCCCGCTCCGCGGTCAGGGTGTGGCTGAAATAGCGGTTCTTCTCGGCCTTGGCCGCGTACGCACTGGCGTCCACGGCCTGCACCTGCAGGAGCCGTACGACGAAGGCGATCATCACCAGGGCCAGGCCCACGCTGATCAGCCGGAGTCGGGGCCGCGGGCTGCCGAGGCGGATGGTGCGCGGCCTGGGCGCGGCGGCGGGCCTCGGCGCCGCGGGCCGGGGCTTGCGCGCGGCGGGGCGGGCGCTCTGCCGGGCGCCCTGGGCGGGGCGGCTGCCCTGCGCGGGGCGGCGCGGGGTGCTGCCGGGGCGGCCCGGTTTGGCCGGTCCGGGCACCCGACGTCGTGGGGGCTGCCTGTCGGTCACGGCATCACCTTGCGGTGGTCGAGGGAGTGGGCGCCGCACCGGTCCGTGCGGACGGCGCCGGGCTCGTGGGCGTGGAACCGGACGGGCCCGCGGCGGGCGCGCCGGAGGGGCTGCCGGACGGCAGCGCGGACGGGCTGCCGCCCGGCGAACCGGAAGGCACGGCGGACGGCGTGACGGAAGCCCCGGCGGACGGCGAACCGGCGGGCGGCGGCGTCGAGTTGGCGGGGCTCGGCGGCGGGGGCGCGGCGGCGGCCGGGTCCGTCGTACCGCGGATCTTGCCGTCCGGGTCGATGAAGGCGGGGTTGCCGCCGGGGACCATGCCGAGCTCGCGGGCGCGCCGCTCCAGGTTGCCGGGCGCCGAGTAGCCGTCGACCTCGCGCTGCAATTCCTGCTGCTGGTCGGTGAGCTCGGTCACCTCCCGCTTCAGCTTGCTGAGCCGGAACGACCCTTGGTTGAGCGAGGAGTTGAGCAGCAGCAGCGCGATCAGGCCACCGCCGAGCAGCACCACGACAAGCAGGACGAACGGGGTGCGGGCCGCGGAGGCGGGACCGGTGGGAAGCAGTCGCGCGAGCCGCGCGGCCCTCCCCCGCATCGGCGGTTTTCCGCTCATGCGAAGCCCTCCCCACTGCTCCGGGTCACGCGATGTCCTCCCGGATGCGCTGCGCCCCGCGCAACCGCGCGGGCGCGGCCCTGCGGTTCTCGGCCACCTCTTCCTCGGTGGGGAGTTCGGCGCCGCGCGTGAGCAGCTTCAGCCGCGGCTGGTACTGCTCGGGCACGACCGGGAGACCGGGCGGCGCGGTGTTGGCCGCACCGGCCGCCAACACCTGCTTGACGAGCCGGTCTTCGAGCGAGTGGTACGACAGGACGGCGATCCGGCCGCCGACCGCGAGCGCCTTCACGGCCGCCGGGATCGCCCTTTCCAGGACGGAGAGTTCACCGTTGACCTCGATCCGCAGCGCCTGGAACGTGCGCTTCGCGGGGTTGCCTCCGGTGCGCTTGGCGGCCTGCGGCAGTGCGTCCCTGATGAGTTCGACGAGCCGCGCGCTGTTGCTGAACGGCTCCTTCTCGCGCTCGCGCACGATCGCCGAGACGATCCGCTTGGCCTGCTTCTCCTCGCCGTACGCCCTGAGGATGCGCACGAGTTCGCCCGCCGGGTACGTGTTGAGGACCTCGGCGGCGCTCATCCCGGTCGTCTGGTCCATGCGCATGTCGAGCGGGGCGTCCTGCGCGTACGCGAAACCCCGGTCCGCCTCGTCGAGTTGCATGGAGGAGACGCCGAGGTCGAAGAGGACGCCCTGGACGCCGGGGATGCCCAGGCGGTCGAGTACGTCGGGGAGTTCGTCGTAGACCGCGTGCACCAGGGTGGCCCGGTCTCCGTACGGGGCGAGCCGCTCGCCGGAGAGGCGCAGCGCCTCCTTGTCCCGGTCTAGGGCGACGAGCCGGGCCTCGGGGAAGGTGCGCAGCAGCGCCTCGCTGTGCCCGCCGAGGCCGAGCGTGCAGTCGACGACCACGGCTCCGGGCTGTGTCAGGGCCGGGGCCAACAGGTCCAGGCACCGCTGGAGCATCACCGGGACGTGTCGGCTCTCGCTCAAAACACCCTCTCAAGTAGAGCGGCGGCCGCACACGCACTGCCGGGTCCCCGCCCGCTCCAAGGGGAACGGCACGCCTGGCGCCGGGGAAGGGGCGTCAGCCGACCGGGAGCGGGAGGAGGCCGAGCCGTACGTGCGCACCGCGCGCGGGGGAAATTCGGAAGGAATCTCCGGGAAACCAGTCAAGGAGGGAGGGTTTTCCCCTCCCGCTTCGCGTCACTTTAGTCCACGCTGTACCGCGGTCAATCTCCGGCCACGCGCGCGCTGTGCGCGTCGAACAGCGGCCTTTCGTGTCCCCTTTCACCCGTACGGACGCGGCCCGCGCAGCCCTGTGGGTTACCTCACAACAAGCGCTGATGGCGTTCTTTGTCCCCTCTCACAGCAGGCCTGCGCGGCCTGTGCGCACTAACGTCGTACGCATGTCGACTGCCTCAGTTCCCGCGAACCCCGCCCGCCGCATATCGGACACGTCCGCCGGGGGTACGGTCACCGACCGCCTGGTCGAGGCGAACCACCGGTACGCCGCCGACTTCACCGACCCGGGCATGGACGCCCGGCCCGTCCTCAAGGTCGCCGTCGTGGCGTGCATGGACGCCCGGCTCGACCTGCACGACGCCCTCGGGCTCGACCTCGGCGACTGCCACACGATCCGCAACGCGGGCGGCGTGGTCACCGACGACGTGATCCGTTCGCTCACCATCAGCCAGCGTGCGCTCGAGACCCGCAGCGTGGTCCTGATCCACCACACCGGCTGCGGTCTGCTCAGCCTCACCGAGGACTTCCGGCACGAGCTGGAGGACGAGGTGGGCCAGCGTCCGGCGTGGGCGGTGGAGGCCTTCCGCGACGTGGACCAGGACGTGCGCCAGTCGATGCAGCGGGTGCGCACCTCGCCCTTCCTGCTGCACACCGACGACGTGCGGGGCTTCGTCTTCGACGTGAAGACCGGGCTGCTGCGCGAGATCGACCCGGCGTAACTCCTGCGCCCGCCACCTCCGCTCGGCAGCGGCTTCGCCGGGCGGAGGCTCACCTTCCGGGCGAATTCCGGAGGGAAATCAGCCGTACTCATCTCCCAAAAGATCCCAAGCCCCGACATATCGCCGCCAGTTATCCACAGCCGAGTGACACGACCCGGTAACGGCAACAAGAATGCGTGTGTGGCATCCCGCGGACGCTTTCGCGACGGGTGCCGTAATTCGGGGAGGGCCGGTCGCACAGAGACTTCGGCCTGGAGAACGGGCCGAGGAGGGCCGGGTGACGACCTATGAAGATCGAGCGAGCCTCACTGATCTGACCACCACCGCAGAGCGTGTCCGCAGGTCGGTGGAGGGTGTGATCGAGGGCAAGCCGGAGGTCGTGAGGCTCGCGCTGACCGTGCTCCTCGCCGAGGGGCACCTGCTGATCGAGGACGTGCCGGGCGTGGGCAAGACCATGCTCGCCAAGACCCTCGCGCGGTCCATCGACTGCTCGGTGCGCCGCATCCAGTTCACGCCCGACCTGCTGCCCTCGGACATCACCGGGGTGTCGATCTTCGACCAGCAGGAGCGGGACTTCGAGTTCAAGCCGGGCGCGATCTTCGCGCAGATCGTCATCGGCGACGAGATCAACCGCGCCTCGCCCAAGACCCAGTCCGCGCTCCTTGAGTCCATGGAGGAGCGCCAGGTCACCATCGACGGGAAGAGTTACGAGCTGCCCGACCCGTTCATGGTCGTGGCCACGCAGAACCCGGTCGAGATGGAGGGCACCTACCCGCTCCCCGAGGCCCAGCGGGACCGCTTCATGGCCCGCGTCTCCATCGGGTACCCGAGCCCCGAGGCCGAGCTGCAGATGCTCGACGTGCACGGCGCGGTCTCGCCCCTGGACGACCTGCAGCCGGTGGCGCACGCCCACGACATCGTGAAGCTGATCGAGGCGGTGCGCACGGTCCACGTCGCGGAGCCGGTCCGGCGCTATGCCGTCGACCTGGTCGCCGCGACGCGCACGCACGCCGACCTCCGCCTCGGCGCCTCGCCGCGCGCCACCCTGCACCTGCTGCGCGCCGCGAAGGCCGCCGCCGCCCTGAGCGGCCGGGAGTACGCGCTGCCCGACGACGTCCAGTCCCTCGCCGTCCCCGTCCTCGCGCACCGCCTGCTGCCCACGGCCCAGGCCCAGTTGAACCGCCGTACGGCCGAGCAGGTCGTCCTGGAGATCCTGCAGCGCACCCCGGTGCCCGCCGCCCCGGCCTCGTCCTCCGGGTACCCGGGCCGGCAGCCGGGCGCCTCCGCCTACGACCGGCAGCCGCCCGGCGCCCGGGGGCTGTGATGGCGGCAGGGGGGCCGCCGCCGCAGAGCGGACAGGCGGACGCCGACGAGGACCGGGGCAGCCTGCGCACCGCGTTCTCGGGCCTGACCACCCGCGGCCGTTCCTTCCTCGCCGCCGGTGTCGCGGCGGCCGCCTGCGCGTACGCCCTCGGGCAGAGCGACCTGCTGCGCGTCGGGCTGCTGCTCGCCGTGCTGCCGCTGATCTGCACGCTCGTGCTCTACCGCACGCGCTACCGCGTCGTGGGCGCGCGGCGCCTCTCCCCCGCGCGCGTGCCCGCGGGCTCCGAGTCCCGGGTGCACCTGCACATGGACAACGTGTCGCGGCTGCCCACCGGTCTGCTGATGCTGCAGGACCGGGTGCCCTATGTGCTCGGCCCGCGGCCCCGGTTCGTGCTCGACCGCGTGGAGGCGGGCGGCCGCTGCGAGGTCTCCTACCGCGTCCGCTCCGACCTGCGCGGTCGCTATCCCCTAGGGCCGCTGCAGCTGCGCCTGTCCGACCCGTTCGGCATGTGCGAACTGACCCGCTCCTTCAGTGCGTACGACACCCTGACGGTCATCCCGCGCGTGACGCCGCTGCCCCCGGTCCGGCTCTCCGGCGAGGCCGCCGGGTACGGCGACGGGCGACAGCGCGCCCTCGCGCTCGCCGGTGAGGACGACGTGATCCCGCGCGGGTACCGCCACGGCGACGACCTGCGCCGCGTCCACTGGCGCTCCACCGCGCGGTACGGCGAGCTGATGGTGCGCCGCGAGGAGCAGCCGCAGCGCGCCCGCTGCACGGTGCTGCTCGACACCCGCCGCGCGGCCCACGAGGGCGCGGGCCCCGACTCGGCCTTCGAGTGGGCGGTCTCCGGCGCGGCCTCCGTCGTGGTCCACATGCTCGAACGCGGTTACGGCGTCCGCCTGTTGACCGACACCGGCGCCTCCGTGCCGGGCGAGGGCCCCGACGGCTTCGCGGGCGGCGGCCAGGAGTCGGCCGAGACCGCCGGCCTGATGATGGACACCCTCGCGGTGGTCGACCACTCCGACAGCACAGACCTCTCGCGCGCGTACGAGGTGCTGCGCAGCGGCAACGAGGGCCTCCTGGTCGCCTTCCTCGGCGACCTGGACGAGGCCCAGGCGGCCGTGATCGCCCGGATGCGGCAGCGCAGCGGAGCGGCCGTCGCGTTCGTCCTGGACAGCCGGGCCTGGACCCGCACGCCGGGCTCCGGCCCGTCCGGACCGTTCGACGATCGGCTGCGGCAGCTGCGCGAGGCGGGCTGGACGGCCGTCGCCGTGCCGCCCGGCGCGGACCTCGCCGAGCTGTGGCGGGCCGCGGACCGGCACCGCGCGGGCGCGGCCCCGGTCGCCGGGACGACCACGGGAGGCTGGTCATGAGCGGGCGCACGCGCGTCACTCTGTGCTCCGCGGCGGCCACGCTGCTCGCGTCCTGCGCGCTGCTGCCGCTGGTCGGCTCGATCACCTGGATCCTGCAGGCCGCGCTCCTGCTCGCCCTGCAGTCGGGCACGGGCGCGCTCGCCCGCCGGGTGCCGCTTGCCCGGCCGCTGACCGTCCTGGCCCAGGCCGTGGTGACGCTGCTGCTGCTCACGCTCGTCTTCGCGCGCGGCCAGGCGATCGCCGGGTTCCTGCCGGGCCCGGACGCCTTCGAACGCTTCGCCGCGCTGCTTGAGGCGGGCGCCCAGGACGTGGGGCAGTACGCGATCCCGGCGCCGCTGTCCGACGGCATCCGGCTGATGCTGGTGGGCGGCGTCCTTGTGATCGGCCTCGCGGTGGACGCGCTCGCGGTGACGTTCCGTGCCGCGGCGCCCGCCGGGTTGCCGCTGCTCGCGCTGTACTCGGTCGCGGCGGGGCTCTCGGACGGCGGCGCGGGCTGGGTCTGGTTCGTGCTCGCCGCGGCGGGCTATCTGCTGCTGCTCCTGGCGGAGGGGCGCGACCGGCTCTCCCGGTGGGGGCGGGTGTTCGGCGGCGCCCGCAGGCCGGGCGGGCTCTCCTCGGGCCTGGAGCGGGGCGGCACGGGCGCGGTGGCGCCGGTCCGTACGGGGCGGCGCATCGGCGTGGTCGCGCTCGGCATCGCCCTCTCGGTGCCCGCGGCCCTGCCGACCCTGGACGGCGGCCTGCTCGACCCGACGGGCGGCAGCGGCGGCAGGGGCCCCGGCGGCGGCACGATCTCCGCGGTGAACCCGCTGGTCTCGCTGCAGAACAGCCTGAACCAGCCGGAGGACCGCGAGGTCATCTCGTACCGCACCAATGCGGAGCAGACGCAGGACATGTATCTCCGGATCGTGGCCCTCGACCAGTTCGACGGCACGTCTTGGAAGCCCGCCGAGCGCGCCATCACGGACGTGCCGAACCGCCTCCCGGTGCCCGGCGGCCTGAGCTCCGAGGTGCGCACGACAGAGGTGCAGACGAACATCTCGGCGGCGGACTGGTACAAGCAGAACTGGCTGCCGATGCCCTTCCCCGCGACGCAGGTCGGCATCGACGGCCGCTGGCGATACGAGCCGGTGGGCCGCACCCTCGTCGGCGACCGCGGCCAGCACACCGGCGGCCGGCAGTACGAGGTGAAGAGCCTCATCGTGCAGCCCACGGCCGAGCAGCTGGCCGAGGCCCCGCCGCCGGACGCGACGCTGGCGCGCGAGTTCACCTCCGTACCGGACTCGCTGCCCGCGGACGTCCGGCGGACGGCCCGCAGGGTGACGCGGGGCGCGGCGAACGACTACGAGCGCGCGGTGAAGCTGCAGGACTGGTTCACGACCGAAGGCGGCTTCACGTACGACACGGAGGTGCAGGCCGGCAGTGGGGCCGCGGCGATCAGCCGGTTCCTGAAGCAGAAGGAGGGCTTCTGCGTCCACTTCTCCTTCTCGATGGCGGCCATGGCCCGCACGCTGGGCATACCTGCGCGGGTGGCGGTGGGCTTCACGCCGGGCGCTCCGCAGTCGGACGGCACGATGTCGGTCGGCCTGCGCGATGCGCACGCCTGGCCCGAGCTGTACTTCGAGGGGGTCGGCTGGACGCGCTTCGAGCCGACGCCGACGCGCGGTACGACGCCCGAGTACACCCGGCAGGACGTGCCGGCCCCGGAAGCCACCGGCAGCGCGGCGCCGGTGCCCTCGGCGTCGGACACCCCGTCGGACGCTCCGTCGGCCGCGCCGTCCCAGAGCTGCTCCCGCGACCAGCAAAAGCTCGGCGAGTGCGGGGCCGCGCAGGAGCAGGGCGGTGCGGGCGGCGGCGGTGACGGCCCACCGGTCGGGACGGTCGTGGCGGTGGTCGCCGGGGCGCTTCTGCTGGCGGCGCTGCCGCTACTGCCGTGGCTGTGGCGAACGCGAACGCGTGCGGTCCGGCTCGGCGCCCGGGGCCGTACGGAGGCGGATGCGGCGGCGTGGACGCTGGCGGTCTGGCGCGAGGTCACCGACCTGGCCTGGGACTACGGCATCCTGCCGGACGATTCGCTGACACCCCGCAAGGCCGCGGACCGCGTCGTCCGCGTCGGGCACCTGGAGACGGAGCCCGCCGAAGCTGTGCATCGGGTGGCGGCGGCCGTGGAGCAGGTCCTTTACGCGCCGCATCCGGGTCCGGCGACGGGCCTGGCCGAGGATGTGCACCGCTTGCGGGCCGGTCTCCGTACCGGCCTGAGCCGCGCGAGCAGAGCCAGGGCGCTGCTCGCGCCGCGCTCGGCCGCCCGTGTGGCCTGGGCGTTCTCGGCCCGCCGGCGTGCGCTCGCCCGGCGACTGCTGCTGAACGGCAGGGGCGAGAGCCGCCTGGACCGCTGGTCCGCGGCAGTGCGCCGACCGGGTCGCCAACAAGGTTGATCAGGCGCAGCGGGACCCCTGCTGCCGCTGGGGCGGGGGTCCCGCTGCCCTGTGAGGTGAGGGCCCGCTGCCGAGTGCTGAGGCCCCGCCCCGCCCGGCCGCCGGGCAGAACATTCCAAGCGCGAACCGGCATGCAAAAAGGGTGCACGCTCAAAGGCGTGCACCCTTTCCCGGAACCGGGATGTCTCAGTGAGTCAAAGGCATGAAAGGCTCAGCGACCTTCTTCGTCTCGACGGCGCTGCCACCGCTGCTCGATCCGTTCCATCATCGAGCGGCGCTGTTTGCCCTGACGGCGGCCGGCCTTGCCGGGCGCCGCACCAGGAGCCGCCTGCTCACCTGGCTTGGGCGCCTTACGCCAACCGGTCACAGCGAGAACGGCACAGCCGAGCATCACGAGGAAGCCCACGACGCTGATCCAGATCTGCTGGGCGACCATGCCGGCCATGAGGAGCGCGATACCCACCAGGAATCCGGCAACTGCCTGGTAGACCCGTCGACGGGTATGTGTACGCAGCCCGCTTCCCTCAAGCGCTGTCGCGAACTTGGGATCTTCGGCGTACAGCGCTCGCTCCATTTGCTCGAGCATTCGCTGCTCGTGCTCCGAGAGCGGCACGGAGTCCTCCTCATCGTGCAGTCGCCGGGGCGACCGGGGGTCCCCTTCAGGATAGGCAGGGAATCGCCCCCGTGAAACCCGCCCCTCTACGCCAATTCGCCTTCCGGGCCCGTCATGGAGGTCCGGCCATGCTGAAGCTTGCATTCCCCAGCGGCCGATCCGTCATGCCGGACGGTGTCCCTCGATCATACGGGGCGAAGCGCCCGATCGGGGGTCCTGTGGCGTACTCCATCTGCGGCTGCGGCGCTGATCAGCGCCGCAGTTCGCGTTCCGAGGGCTTCGCGGGCCGGGGGCGGTGACGCTCGGCGACCGCACCGCTCGGTCCGCGGAGGCTATTCGGCGACCTTCTCGGCCAGTACGTGCAGCTGCGTGGCGACCGAGTGGAACGCGGGCTGCTCGGCGGCGGCGGCCTCCAGCTTCAGCAGCGCGTCGAGGGCGCCCGGCTCGGTGTCGACAAGGACTCCGGGGACGAGGTCGGCGAAGACCCGCACGCCGTGCACCGCGCCGATGCGCAGGCCGCAGTCGGTGACGAGCCCGGTGAGCTGCTCGGCGGTGAAGCGGCGCGGGACGGGGTCGCCCTCGCCCCAGCGGCCGTCCGGGTCGGTGAGCGCTTCCCGGGCCTCGGTGAAGTGGCCGGCGAGGGCCCGAGCGAGCACGGCGCCGCCGAGGCCCGCGGCGAGCAGGCTGAGCGCGCCGGTCTCGCGCAGGGCGCCGACGACGTTGCGCACGCCCTCGGCCGCGTCGTCCACGTACTCCAGGACTCCGTGGCAGAGCACCACGTCGTAGTCGCCGCGACCGACGACGTCGAACAGGCCGTGCGCGTCGCCCTGGACGCCGCGGACCTGGTCGGCGACCCCGGCCTCGGCCGCCCTGCGCTCCAGTGCGAACAGGGCGTTGGGGCTGGGGTCGACGACCGTGACGCGGTGTCCGAGGCGGGCCACGGGCACGGCGAAGTTACCGCTGCCGCCGCCGGTGTCCAGGACGTCGAGCGACTCCCGTCCCGTCGCCTTGGCCTGACGGTCCAGGGCGTCCTTCAGGACCTCCCAGACCACGGCGGTACGGAGAGAAGCGCGGGGGCGCATCGGGTCCGACACGGCAGTTGACTCCTCGGCGCGGCACCGCCTCTTGTCGGCGGAGCGATGGATGGCTCACCCGGCCTCACGTGGGGTGCAAGGCGCAGGTGGTACCACCCTATTGCCTCCTGACCACTCTCCCGTCATCTGCTCCGGGGCGGCTCGGCCGCCCAGGTCGTAGGCCCGGTGTTTGCGTCTCTTACGCCTGGCTCCTCACCCCGCGTCCGGGCGGTCCTGGCGGGGCTGGGGCAGGGCGGGCTGGAGGACGAGCATGCGCTCGACGAGGCGCAGGAACATCGCCACGTCGCGCAGCAGGTCGTCCGCGTCGCGGGTGGTCGCGGCGCCCTGGATGCCCGCCTCGGCGCGGGCTCGGCGGCGGGCGCCGGAGGCGAACAGGGCGCTCCACTCGGTGAGTTCGGGCGCTATCTCGGGGAGCACTTCCCAAGCGCTCCTGATCCGCTGGCGTTTGCGCGGGTTGGTCTCCGGGCGCCCGCGGGCCGCGAGGACGGCGGCGGCGGTGCGCAGGGCGGCGAGGTGGGCGGCTGCGTAGCGCTCGTTGGGGGTTTCCAGGGTGACCGCGTCGTCGAGTCCTGTGCGGGCCTGGCCCAGCAGGTCGAGTGCGGCCGGTGGGGCCGTCGTCCGGCGCAGCACGGGGTGGATGTCGCTCGCCGGACCGTTCAGTGAGGGGGCAGGGCCGGTGGTGCGGCGCCGGCGTGCGGCGGCTGCGGAAGAGCTGGCCATGACGAACCTCCTGTCGTCGTATGACGGCGCATAAGTAGCCGTATGACCCCATCGTGAAGTACGCCACTGACAATCGGCCCTGACCTGGGGTTTTGGCTCGATCAGGGGTTCGGGTACGGGAGTTGGCCGCCCTGGGAGTGCGACTGCTACTGTTTCTGCACTGACCAGTCAGTTCAAAAGAGTTGCGAGGGGGAAGGTCTGTGGAGAGCCCACACGGGGCGCCCCGCGGCATAGCCGTCACAGCCGAGGACTTCGGCCTCGAGGGCCCGCGCGGCTGGGCGTTCCGCGGTGTCCGTATCGACGCGGAGCCCGGCGCCCTGATCGCCGTCGAGGGCCCGTCCGGCTCCGGCCGCACCTGCCTGCTGCTCGCCCTCACCGGGCGGATGCGGCCCACGGCGGGGCACGCGGCGGTCGGCCGGATGCGACTGCCCAAGCAGATGTCGGCCGTACGGAGAGTCAGCGCGCTCGGCCCGGTGCCGGGGGTGACCGACCTCGACCCGGCGCTGACCGTGCGCGAGCAGATCCATGAACGCGCCCTGCTCCAGCGGCGGTTCGGCGGCTCGCTGCGCTCGCTCATGCGGCCGCGGTCCGAGCGCAGGCAGTCCACGGAGCGACGTGTCGAGGACGCGCTGGCCGCCGCCGGGCTCGATCTGGACGCGCTGTCCAAGGGCCCCCGCACCTCCGTACGGGACCTGGAGCGGCTCGAGGCGCTGCGGCTTTCCGTGGCGCTCGCGCTGATCGGTGAGCCGCGGCTGCTCGGCGTCGACGACGTCGACCTGAAGCTGTCGGACGCCGAGCGGGCCGAGGCGTGGGACCTGCTGCGGTCGGTTGCCGAATCCGGCACCACCGTCGTCGCGGTGTGCAGCGAGGCGCCCGAAGGGGCGGTCGTGGTGTCCACCGTGCCCGCGGCGGACGGCCCCGACGAGGAAGAGACCGCCGAGACCGCAGGTGCCGAGCACTGCGGCGAGACGGAAGAGACGGAAGAGACCAAAGAGACGAAGGGGGCGGCTGATGCGTTCGCCGAGACTGGCCGCGCTTGAGCTGAGGCGGTTCGGCAGGGGCAAGCTGCCCCGCGCGGCGCTCGTCGCGCTGCTGCTGCTTCCGCTGCTGTACGGGGCGCTGTACCTGTGGTCGTTCTGGGACCCGTACAGCAGGCTCGACAAGATCCCCGTGGCGCTCGTCAACGACGACAAGGGCGCGACGGCCGACGGCAAGAAGATCTCCGCGGGCGACTCGATCACCGAGGGCCTGCGGGACAGCGACACCTTCCAGTGGCACGAGGTGAGCGCCGACGAGGCGCGCAAGGGCGTCGAGGACGGCACGTACTACCTGTCCCTGACCATGCCGAAGGACTTCAGCGAGCGGATCGCGTCCAGTTCGGGTGACGCGCCGGAGACGAGCGCGCTGCGGGTGCGCACGAACGACGCCAACAACTACATCGTCGGGCAGATCTCGCGGACGGTGTTCTCCGAGGTGCGCACCGCGGCCTCGACCGACGCGTCGCGCAGTTTCCTCGACAAGATCTTCATCTCGTTCTCAGACATCCACGGCAAGACCAAGGAGGCCGCTGAGGGCGCGGACAAGCTCAAGGAGGGCGCAGGGAAGGCCAAGAAGGGCGCGAAGCAGCTCGCGGACGGCCTCAAGGACGCCAAGAACGGCAGCACTGAACTCTCAGGCGGAATCAAGCGCTTGGACAAGGGCGCCGGTGAACTGGAGCGCGGCGCGGGCCAGGTGGCCGACGGCACGCAGCTCCTCGCCGACAAGGTGAACGCGGGCGCCGACAAGGTACGGCCGTTCCTGAAGGACAACGGGCAGACCATCGGCGACACCGCGCGGCTCGTGTCCGACTCGACCACGGTCGTGCGCCGGCACCTGGACGACCTCGCGGCGGCGGCCCCGGGCGCGGCCGCGGAGTCCCGCAAGGCCTCCGAGCGGCTCGACTCGGTGTACGCCTCGCTCTGCGAGAACGCCACCCTGCCGAGCCCGCACTGCCCCGCCCTCAAGGACGCCAAGGAGGCGGCGGCCACCACGGCCCGTATCGCCGGCGACCTCGACCAGGTCGTCAAGGACTACGACGGCGACATCGCCCGCCTCGACGGGCATCTCGCCAAGCTGCAGAAGCAGGCCGACGACCTGGCCGAGCGGGCCCCGCACCTCGACGAGGACCTTGACGACGCGGTCGCCAAGATCAACAAGCTGAACAGCGGCGCCCAGGAGGTCGCCAAGGGCGCGGGCAAGCTGCACACCGGCCTCGGCACCGCCAAGACCGGCGCCGCCGACCTGGCCAGCGGCGTGGGCCGCCTAAAGACGGGCGCGAACGACCTCAACGGCGGCATGTTCAAGCTGGTCGACGGCTCGGGCGAGCTCGCGGGCGGCCTGCACGACGGTGTCGCCAAGATCCCGGACTACGGCAAGCAGGACCGGGACGAGCGCACCGAGGTGATGGCCGACCCGGTCCAGCTCGCCTCGCAGTCGCTGCACAAGGCGCCCAACTACGGCACCGGTTTCGCCCCGTACTTCATCCCGCTGTCGCTGTGGGTGGGCGCGATGGTCGCGTACATGCTGATCCAGCCGATGAACCGGCGGGCCCTCGCGGCCGGCGCCTCGGCCTGGCGGATCGCGCTCGCGGGCTGGCTGCCGGTGGCGGCGCTCGGGGCGCTGCAGGTGGCCGCGCTGATGTCGGTGCTGCACTGGGGGCTCGGCCTGGAGATGGCGAGGGCGGCCGGCACGGTCGGCTTCCTGTTCCTCGTCACCGGCTGCTTCGCGGCGATCATCCAGTGGCTGAACGCCCGCTTCGGGGCGGCGGGCCGGATCCTGGTCCTCGCGGTGCTGATGCTGCAGCTGACGTCGGCGGGCGGCACCTACCCGGTGCAGACCAGCCCGGCCTTCTTCAACGCCATCCACCCGTTCCTGCCGATGAGTTACGTCGTGGAGTCGCTGCGCATCCTCATCAGCGGCGGCGGCCTCGGCCCGGTGTGGCAGGCGTGCGCGGTGCTGCTCGCCTTCACGCTCGGGGCGCTCGCGCTCACTGCGCTGTCCGCCCGGCGCAAGCAGGTGTGGACCCTGGACCGCCTGCACCCGGAACTGAGCCTGTGAGCGCGGTGAGCGGTGCGCGAAGCGCTGCACGACCTGTGAGAAGCAGTGCACGACCTGTGAGAATCAGAACCATGGAAAGCAGCAGCACACGGCGTCAAGCCACCCGGGCCAAGCTCTACGAAGCGGCCGTCACGCTCATCGCCGAAAAGGGCTTCTCCGCGACCACGGTCGACGAGATCGCGGAGCGGGCCGGAGTCGCGAAGGGCACGGTCTACTACAACTTCGCGAGCAAGGCCGAGCTCTTCGAGGAGCTGCTGCGACACGGCGTGGGCCTGCTCACCGCCTCGCTCAAGGAGGCTGCCGAGCGGACCGCCGCCGAGGGCGGCAGCAAGGTGGACGCTCTGGACCGGATGATCCGCGCGGGGCTCGTCTTCATCGACACCTATCCGGCGTTCACCCAGCTCTACGTGGCAGAGCTGTGGCGCACCAACAGGGCCTGGCAGTCCACCTTGATGGTGGTCAGGCAGCAGGCCGTCGCGGTGGTCGAGGACGTGCTGCGCGAGGGGGTCGAGGGCGGCGAGCTGAGCCCGGAGATCGACATTCCGCTCACCGCGGCGGCGCTCGTCGGCATGGTCCTGGTCGCCGCCCTGGACTGGCAGGCGTTCCAGCCGGAGCGGACCATCGACGATGTCCACTCCGCGCTCTCCCGGCTTCTGCAGGGACGGGTCGGGGGCACGCGCGCGTAGCGGGTGTTTTAGGCGGGCGACCGCAGCTCCGGTTTCCGGAAGCTGAAATCCCGTACACGCGCGGGAGCCTCGTCTGAAATCCCGTACACGCGCGGGAGCCAGGAGTTCAAATCCCGTACATGCGCGGGCACATGAAAGCGCCGGTCCGTGAGGCTCGATCCCCCCGAGCCTCACGGAGCCGGCGCGTCCCCCGTGTCGTCCCCCGTTCACGGCCGGGGTGCCGCACCGTTCCGCCGCCCCGTGTCGGCGGTGCCGGCGCTGCGCCCCTTCCGTGCCCCCTACTCTTCCGTCTGCGCAGGTCGGAGCCCATCCGCACAGCTACTCATCTCGCCGTCTGAGTACGGATACTCAGGCCTGAGTGATCGGCCCCAACCCGTCGGCCTCCGCTCTGGTTACGATCGCGTCCGTGTCCGTACTCCCCCTTGTCTTCACGAGCGGCTGGGCCAGCGGCATCAACGCCTACGCGGTGGTGCTCCTGCTCGGCGTCTTCGGTGCGACCGGTCTGACCGACGACGTGCCCGAGGCGCTGCAGCGCGCCGACGTGCTGTGCGTCGCCGGACTGCTGTTCCTCTGCGAGGCGGTGGCCGACAAGATCCCGTACGTCGACTCCGTCTGGGACGCGGTGCACACCGTGATCCGGCCGGTCTCGGGCGCGGTGGTCGGGGCCCTGCTCGCCGGGCAGAGCGGCTCGCTCGGCGATCTGGCGGCCGGGGCGATCGGCGGCTCCACGGCGCTCGCGAGCCATGCCGTGAAGGCCGGGACACGGATGGCGATCAACACCTCGCCCGAGCCCGCGAGCAACATCGTGGTGAGCGTGGCCGAGGACCTGGGCGTCGGCGGCATCGTCACGTTCGCGATGTTCTATCCGGAGGCCGCGGCGGTCGTCGCCGCGGTGCTGCTCCTGATCGGCTTGCTGGTACTGGCGTTCGTCGCGCACCGGATCCGCCGCTTCCTGCGCCGCAGGGCCCAACGACGCGAGGAGAAGCGCCTCGCGGAGCGCACGGCCGCCCCACCGGGCTGACCTCGCCCGCCAGGGCCGGCAGGCGGCCGGAGGCGTTGTCAGTGGCGGCCGATAAAGTCCCTGGCATGGCACGGATTGCGGTGATCGGCGCCGGCATGGGCGCGATGGCGGCCGCTGCCCGGCTGGCCGTTGCAGGCCACCGGGTGGCGGTGTTCGAGCGGACCGAGACGTACGGCGGCGAGGTCCGCAGCTTCGCGCGCGACGGCTTCGCGTTCGACACGGGCCCCGGCCTGCTCCCCCTCCCTGCGGTCTACCGCGACCTGTTCGTGAAGACCGGGAAGCAGCCCCTGGAGGAGTGCGTCCAGCTCGTCCAGGTCGACCCGGCGGTGCGGCACGTCTTCGCGGACGGCACATCCGTGGCGCTGCCGAACGTCTCGCGGGCGGGCGTGGTCGAGGCGCTCGACGCCGCGTTCGGCGCCCCTGCGGGCGAACGCTGGGGCGCGTTCCTCAACCGCGCGCGCGACACCTGGGACCGCTGCCGCCGCCCCCTGCTGGAAGAACCCCTGTGGCCCAACTGGGAGGTGCTGGCCGAGCGCGACCCGTATCCGGCGGTGCGCAAGAGCGGGCTGCTGCGGCGCAGACCGCCCACCTTCGCCGAGGTGACCCGACGCGAGCTGGCGGAGCGCCATCTGGTCGCGCTGGTCGAGAGCGCCCTGCTGGCGCACGGCCTCGATCCGCGTACGACTCCGGCGAGCGCGGCCGTCCTGCCGTACATGGAGCAGGCCTTCGGCACCTGGTATGTCCTGGGCGGCACAAGGGAGTTGGCGCGCGCGGTGTACGAGCGGTGCCTTGCCCGGAAGGTGGAGTTCAGCTTCGGCGCGGAGGTCGTCTCGGTCGTCGAGAAGGACGGCCGCGCGGCGGGCGTGGAGCTGGCCGACGGCACGCGCGCGGAGGCGGACCACGTGGTGGCGGGCATCGATCCGCTGCGGCTGCAGGAGCTCACCGCCCACCGGCTGCAGGCCGAGGGGGACGTGCGCCCGGCCGAGGGCAGGGAGCGCAGCGGCGCCCGGTTCACGGTGCTGCTCGCGCTGCGCGGCGCCCGGGAGGCCGGCGCGGTGCACCGCACGGTGGTGCACCCGGCCGACAGGAAGGCCGAGTTGGACGCCCTCGCCACCGGCCCCGGCGCCGGGGTGCGGCCGACGGTCACGGTGCTCCGCCCCGGCGATCCGGCGCTCGTGCCCGACGCCGAGCACGAGTCGGTGGCGCTCTCCGCGGTGGCCCCGTCGCCGGAGGTCCTCGCCGATCCGGCCGGAGTGCAGGCGTACGCGGACCAGTTGGTGTCGGCCGCCGAGTCGGCGGTGCCGGGCCTGCGGGAGCGGATCGTCTGGCGTGAAGTGCCGGACGGCCCGCCCGCGTTCGCCGCGCACCCGGCCCTCGCGGGCGCGGACGGACGGTTCCTGTACCCGTCCAACTCGACGCGGCTGCCGGGCCTGCATCTCGTCGGCGGCGCGGCCCACCCCGGCGGCGGACTGCCGCACTCCGGAATGTCCGGGGCGCTGGTCGCCGGACTCATCGTCGAAGGGCCGGAGTTCCGCGGCTCGCAGTGAGCCCGATGCGGAACTCCGGCCCTCCGGAGCCGAGTTGACGGCCGCAAGCCGCCCGCCGTGCAGGCGCGGACGGCCGCTGCGCCTCAGTAGCGGTACGGCTGCTGCTCGTTGTAGCCCGCGTCGTACCCGCCCTGGTTCTCGTACGGGTAGGGCTGCTCGGGCGGCAGATCGGCGCCGCCCTGCAGCTCGTCGCCGGTGCGCTGCTGCGGCACCCAGACGCCGCCGGGCGGGGTGTCCGAGGGATAGCCCGCGGCGTAGGGGTCCTGGTAGGCGGCGTCGTAGCCCGGCTGTGCCTGCTGGCCAGCGTACGTGTCGTACTCGCCGTAGCCCGCCTGGCTGCCGATGTACGGGTCCGAGTAGGCCGCGTACTGCTGCTGGTTGTCGTACGCGTAGTTCTGCTGGTCGTGCGGGGCGTTCTGGTCGAAACCGCCCGTGCCGTACGCGTCGTAGCCGAAGTCGCCGGGGCCTGCGGGGGCCGCGGCGGGCGGGGGCGGGAAGGACGAGTCCTGGTAGACGCCGTACTGGCCGGTCTCGTCGGGGAGCGGCTCCGGGGCGTACACCGGTGCCTGCTGCGGGGGTTCAGGGGCGGTGAAGCCCTGCGGCCCGCCGGCCCCGAACTCCGGTGCCGCGCCGGGGAAGTCCGGGCCCTGGGCTGCGGGGAAAGGCTGGGTCTCGTCCGGGAAGGGCTGAGCCGCGGCCGGATTCTGGAAGGGCTGGGCCGCGGCCGGGTCCGGGGCGTACGCCGCGTCGTACTCCAGGTCCGAGACCTGCAGGGTCGGGTCCTGGGCGTCGAGGCCCTCGACCTTGCGGCGGCGGCTCGCGCCGGGGCTGCCGCCGATCGCCCAGCCCGTGGAGAAGCCGCGGCGGAACGAGAGCGTCACATAGGTCTGGCCGACCGCGAACGTCGCGGCGCCGGCGCCGATGACCCAGATCGACGGCATAAGGACACCGACGACCACGCCGAGGAATCCGACGAAGGCGAGCAGCCGCCAGCGCAGCCGCGCCTTGTACTGCAGCAGCACTTCGCCCAACAACCACAGCGCGACGATTCCGAACGCGATGTAGAGGACCGTCCAGCCCATGTACGCCCCTCTCCTGCGGCCGTCCCGCCCCGCCCCGGTTCGGGCAGGGGGGCCACGGCCTGGTCTCAGGCCTGCTGTGGGTCGTGCAGGCCCAGGTTCTCGTAGATCTCCAGCGTCGCAGCGGAGTTGTTCATGGTGATGAAGTGCAGACCGGGCACTCCCTCGGACAGCAGCCGAGCGCTGAACTCCGTCGCGAACTCGATGCCAATGGAGCGTACAGCCGCCGGATCGTCCTGTGCCGCGAGGATGCGGTCTTTCACATCCTTCGGGAAGACGGCGTTGCTCAGTTCGGCGAAGCGCGTCAACTGCTTGACGTTCGTGACCGGCACGATCTCCGGAATGATCGGGGTTTCGCAACCCGCTGCGGCCACCTTGTCGCGCAGCCGCAGATACGCATCCGCGTCGAAGAACATCTGCGTGATGGCGTAGTCCGCGCCCGCACGGCACTTGTCGATGAAGTGCCGGACGTCGGTGTCCCAGTCGTCGGAGCGCGGGTGCATCTCCGGGAACGCCGCGACGCCCACGCAGAAGTCGCCCGAGTTCTTGATCAGCTGCACGAGTTCGGCCGCGTACGTCAGGCCCTGCGGGTGCGGGACCCAGTCGCCCATCGGGTCGCCCGGCGGGTCGCCGCGGACCGCGAGGATGTTCCTGATCCCGGCGTCCGCGTACTGCCCGATGATGTTGCGCAGCTCGGCGATGGAGTGGTTGACCGCGGTGAGGTGGGCGACCGGCGTGAGCGTCGTGTCGGCGACGATCTGCTGCGCGCCCTTCACCGTGCCGGCACGGGTGGAACCGCCCGCTCCGTAGGTCACGGAGATGAAGTCCGGGGCCATCGCCTCGACCCGGCGCAGCGAGTTCCACAGGTTCCGCTCGCCCTTGGGGGACTTCGGCGCGAAGAACTCGAAGGAGTAGGTGGTCTTTCCGGTCGCGAGCATGTCGCGCACGGTGCGCGCGCGGTCCATCCGGGTGGAAGCAGTGCCTAGGGCCATACGGGCAGGTTACTCAGGGGTTCTCGGCACCCCAACCAAAGCAGGGGAATTTGTCCGCAATGTCCGCTTGCCGTCCACCTATCGGACAGTTGTGCAGCTGATCCAGCCATACGGCATCACCGACCGCCACCCCTCGGGGGTACGGAGGCCTCGAAGACCTCGCTCAGCTCGCCGCTTCGCGCAGTCTGCTCGCGAAGTGGGCGGCCGCTGCGCGCGGGTCGTCCGCCTCGGTGATCGCGCGTACGACGACCACGCGGCGGGCGCCGGCCTCGAGCACCTCGTCCAGGTTCCCGGCGTCGATCCCGCCGATCGCGAACCAGGGGCGGTCGGTGCCGAGCCCCGCCGTGTACCGCACCAGATCGAGCCCCGGGGCGTATCGGCCGGGCTTGGTCGGGGTGGGCCAGCAGGGGCCGGTGCAGAAGTAGTCCACGCCGGGCTGGACGGCGGCCGCGGCTGCCTCGGCCTCGCCGTGCGTGGAGCGGCCGATGAGCGGCTCGTCGCCGATGATGGCGCGCGCGGCCGGCACCGGCAGGTCGCCCTGGCCGAGGTGCAGGACGCCGGCCCCGATGGCGTGGGCGACGTCCGCCCGGTCGTTCACGGCGAGCAGCTTGCCGTGCCGCTTGCAGGCGTCGGCGAAGACCTGGAGGTGCTCCAACTCCTCGCCGGCCTCCATGCCCTTGTCCCGCAGCTGCACGATGTCGACGCCGCCGGCGAGCGCCGCGTCCAGGAACTCGGGCAGGTCGCCCTGTGCCTTGCGGGCGTCGGTGCACAGATACAGCCGGGCGTCGGCGAGGGCCTCGCGGGGTGTGCGGGACATGGAAGAACTCCCCCGTCTCGGTGGCGTACGGACCGCGCTTCGGTGGCGTACGGACCAGGTTTGGGCGGCGTACGGGCCACGGCGGTGCCGTGGCCCGTACGCCTTCGGATGCTCGGTTCGCACGGGCTTCTCGTTTCAGGCGAGGCGCCCGGTTTCTCGGATCAGACGGCGAGCGCCTGAGCGCGGCGCTTTACTTCCGTGCCGCGATTCTCGCTCAGGGCCTGCGCCGGGGTGCCCGGCAGGGTCGGGTCGGGGGTGAAGAGCCACTCCAGCATCTCTTCGTCGTTGAAGCCGTCGTCCCGCAGGAGCGTCAGGGTGCCGTGGAGGCCCTTGACGACCTTGTCCTCGTCGATGAAGGCGGCGGGCACGTGCAGTGCCCTGTTCTCGCCGCGGCGCACGGCGATCAGCTGGCCTTCCTTGACGAGCTGCCGGACGCGCGTCACCTCGACGCCGAGGAGCTCGGCGATCTCGGGGAGGTTGAGCCAGGCAGGGACGAGAGCATCGATCTTTGCGTCAATCTCGGTCACAGGGACAAGCGTGCCATCCCGCACTGACAGTCGGTACCCGGCACCTCCGACACGGGGCCCGCGAGCCGCCCGACCAGGTGCGACCGGGCCGGTCCGACCTGTCGGGCCGGGGCCCGGACCTTCGTCGAGGCCGCGCCGGCCCGTCCGCCAGACCCCTGCGTCAGGCCTTCGCCTCAGGACCCAGCCTCAGACCTTCGCCGACTTCAGCGGAACGGCCGGGTCCGCGACCCGTTCGGGGTCGAGCGCCGCCCCGGACTCGATCAGCTTGCGGCCCTGCGCGAGATCCCGCGGCCGGCCGACCGCGAGCAGCCCGACCAGGGCCCCCTCGCGCAGCCAGCACACCGACCAGGCGGGGCTCTGCGGGTCGCCGCGCCACAAGGTCGCGTCGGCGTCGCCGTGGTCGCCCGCGTACTGCACGAAGCGGCCGAACTGCTCGGACCAGAAGTAGGGCACGGGATCGTACGGGGCGGGCTCGGCGCCGAGGATGTGCGCCGCGACCGTGCGCGGGCCCTGCAGGGCGTTGTCCCAGTGGTGCACGAGCAGCCGCCGGCCGTAGCGGGCCGAGGGGAAGGAGGCGCAGTCGCCGACCGCGTAGACGTCGGGGGCCGAGGTGCGCAGCGAGGCGTCCGCGACCACCGCGCCGTCGGGTCCGGTCGCGATGCCGGAGCCGGCGAGCCAGCCGGTGGCGGGCCGGGCGCCGATGCCGACGACGACGGCGTCCGCGGGCAGCCGGGAACCGTCGTCCAGGACGACCGCGCCGGGCTCGACGCGCTGCACGCGCGCGTGCGTACGGAGTTCGGCGCCCGCGTCGGCGTACCACTGCGCCATGGGGGCGGCGACCTCGGCGGGCAGGGCCCCGGCGAGCGGCCCGTCCGCGGCCTCGACGACGGTGACCGCGCACCCGGCGTCCCGCGCGGCGGTGGCGAACTCGGCGCCGATCCAGCCCGCGCCGACGACCACGACGGTGTGCTGCTCGGCGAGCACCGGGCGCAGCCGTTCCGCGTCGTCGAGGGTGCGCAGCAGGTGCACGCCGGGCACGCCCTCGGCGCCGGGGAGGCGGACGGGCTCGGCGCCGGTGGCGACGACCAGGGTGTCGTAGCCGATCGGGCCCCGCGCGGCGTCCAGTTCGTGGTCGGCGGGGCGCAGGCCCGTGATCTCCTCGCCGAGCCTGAGCTCCACGCCGAGCGCCTCGAAGTCGACATCGAAGGCGGAGCCCTCGGCCTTGCCGAGCAGGACCGCCTTGGAGAGCGGCGGGCGGTCGTACGGCTGGTGGGGTTCGGCGCCGATCAGCGTGATCGAACCGGTGAAGCCCTGTTCGCGCAGGGCCACGGCGGTCTGGACGCCGGCCATGCCCGCACCGACGATCACCACGCGGTGCTGCCCCTCGGGGCGCTCGCCCTGCTGTTGATCGCTCTGCCTCTGCTGCTCGCTCACCCGGCCACCATAAACAACTGACGATCAGTCAGGTACCGGTCGGAGCAGGCTCGTGACGTGACCTGTTGCACACCCGGCCCCGCCCCGAACCCGCCTCCGCGCGGCCCTCGGACCCGTATGCGCCCTTCAGTCGGGTACGGGCCGCGAGCTAGGGTGGCGGGCGTACACCACTCGCGGGAGCCCGGACGCACCGGGCTGAGAGGGAGGCTCAGCGCCTCCGACCGTACGAACCTGATCCGGGTCATGCCGGCGAAGGGAGGGGCTGGAAGCCCATGCATCCACGCACACCCACGTCCGATGTGGTCGTCCTCGGCGGCGGCGTCATCGGCCTGGTCACGGCCTGGCGGGCGGCGCAGCGGGGGCTGCGCACCGCGGTCGTCGACCCCGAGCCCGGCGGCGGTGCGGCACAGGTCGCCGCGGGCATGCTCGCCGCCGTCACCGAACTCCACTACGGCGAGCAGACGCTGCTCGCCCTGAACCTCGCCTCCGCCGCCCGCTACCCCGACTTCGCCGCCGAGCTGCAGGAGGCGAGCGGCCGGGAACTCGGCTACCGCGCGTGCGGCACCCTCGCCGTCGCGCTCGACGCCGACGACCGGGCTCACCTGCGCGAACTGCACGCCCTGCAGCGGCAGTCGGGCCTCGACTCCGAGTGGCTCTCGGGGCGCGAGTGCCGTCGCCTGGAGCCGATGCTCGCGCCGGGCGTGCGCGGGGGCCTGCGGGTCGACGGGGACCATCAGATCGACCCGCGCCGTCTGGCCGCCGCCCTGGTCACGGCGTGCGAGCGGGCCGGCGTGACGTTCCACCGGCAGTGGGCGCAGCGGCTGACCGTGACGGGCGGGCGGGCGCGCGGCGCCGTGCTCGCCGACGGCACGGAGCTCGGCGCGGACCAGGTGGTGCTCGCCGCGGGCAGCCTCAGCGGCCGCCTGGACGGCGTGCCCGAGGAGGTCCTGCCGCCGGTGCGCCCCGTCAAGGGCCAGGTGCTCCGCCTGACCGTGCCGAAGGCCTACGCCCCGTTCCTGAGCCGGACGGTGCGCGCGGTGGTCCGCGGCGGCGCTCTGTACCTGGTGCCGCGGGTCGACGGCGAGCTGGTCGTCGGCGCCACCTCGGAGGACCTCGGCTGGGACACCACGGTCACGGCGGGCGGAGTGTACGAGCTGCTGCGGGACGCGCACGAGCTGGTGCCCGGCATCACCGAGCTGCCGCTCACCGAGACCCGCGCGGGCCTGCGCCCCGGCTCCCCCGACAACGCCCCGCTGCTCGGCCCGACCGAGCTGCCGGGCCTGCACCTGGCCACCGGCCACTACCGCAACGGCGTGCTGCTGACCCCGATCACCGGTGACGCCATGGCGCACGTCCTGACCACCGGCGAACTGCCCGAAGCGGTACGCCCGTTCACGCCGCGGCGCTTCGGCGCGCGGGAGAAGCTTGCCGTATGAGCGACGCGACCGTGGTCTCCGTGAACGGCGAGGAGCGTTCCGTCGCCTCCGGCACCACCCTGGACGCCCTGGTGGCGACCGTCAGCGCCGCGCCCTCGGGCGTGGCCGCCGCCCTCAACGAAACCGTCGTCCCGCGCGGTGACTGGCCGCGCACCGCACTGGCCGAAGGGGATCGCGTCGAGATCCTCACCGCCGTCCAAGGAGGCTGAACCATGGCAGACGACCCCCTGGTCATCGGCGGTACGAGCTACTCGTCGCGACTCATCATGGGCACCGGCGGCGCACCCAGCCTGGACGTGCTCGAACGGTCCCTGGTGGCGTCCGGCACGGAGCTGACGACCGTCGCGATGCGCCGCGTCGACCCGAGCGTGAAGGGCTCGGTGCTCTCCGTCCTCGACCGGCTCGGCATCCAGGTGCTGCCCAACACGGCGGGCTGTTTCACCGCCGGCGAGGCCGTCCTGACCGCCCGCCTGGCCCGCGAGGCGCTCGGCACCGACCTGGTGAAGCTGGAGGTCATCGCGGACGAGCGGACCCTCCTGCCCGACCCGATCGAGACCCTGGAGGCGGCCGAGACGCTGGTCGACGACGGCTTCACGGTACTGCCGTACACCAACGACGACCCGGTGCTCGCCCGGAAGCTGCAGGACGTGGGCTGCGCGGCGATCATGCCGCTCGGCTCCCCCATCGGCTCCGGGCTCGGCATCCGCAACCCGCACAACTTCCAGCTGATCGTGGAGCACGCGCGCGTGCCGGTGATTCTGGACGCGGGCGCGGGCACGGCGTCGGACGCGGCGCTCGCCATGGAGCTGGGCTGCTCGGCGGTGATGCTGGCCTCGGCCGTCACACGCGCGCAGGAGCCGGTTCTGATGGCGGAGGGCATGCGGCACGCGGTGGAGGCGGGCCGGCTCGCGCACCGCGCGGGCCGCATTCCGCGCCGGCACTTCGCGGAGGCATCCTCGCCGACCGAGGGAATGGCCCGGCTCGACCCGGAACGTCCGGCCTTCTGACCCTTCGCTCCTGTTCATCCACGGGCAGTCCCGTCGCCGTGGAAACCCGCGAGTCACAGCTGTGCTGCAGTCGCGCCCGGGTTTTCCACAGGCGTTCGGGGCTGTCCGTACCCACTCGTAGACTCTCCGCGTGGACACGACCCTTCAGGACCCGCTCGTCGGGCAGGTGCTCGACGACCGCTACCGCATCGACGCGCGGGTGGCGGTAGGCGGGATGGCCACGGTCTACCGGGCCGTGGACACCCGCCTCGACCGCGTGCTCGCGCTCAAGGTGATGCACCCGACGCTGGCCGCCGACGCCTCGTTCGTGGAGCGCTTCATCCGCGAGGCCAAGTCGGTCGCGCGCCTCTCGCACCCCAATGTGGTCGGGGTCTACGACCAGGGCGCGGACGGGGCGTACGTCTACCTGGCGATGGAGTACGTAGCGGGCTGCACCCTGCGGGACGTGCTGCGCGAGCGGGGCGCCCTGCAGCCGCGGGCCGCGCTCGACATCCTGGAGCCGGCCCTGGCCGCGCTCGGCGCCGCGCACCGCGCGGGCTTCGTGCACCGCGACATGAAGCCGGAGAACGTCCTGATAGGGGACGACGGCCGGGTCAAGGTCGCCGACTTCGGCCTGGTCCGCGCGGTGGACACGGTCACCAACACCACGGGCGCCGTGCTCGGCACGGTCTCGTACCTCGCACCCGAGCAGATCGAGAACGGCACGGCGGACCCCCGGGTCGACGTCTACGCCTGCGGCGTCGTGCTCTACGAGATGCTCACCGGCGCCAAGCCGCACACCGGCGACTCCCCCGCCCAGGTCCTCTACCGCCACCTGAACGAGGACGTCCCGCCACCCTCGGCCACCGTCCCCGGTCTGCCCTTCGAGCTGGACGAGCTGACCGCCGCGGCCACGGCCCGCAACGCCGACGTACGCCCGCACGACGCGGTTGCGCTGCTCTCGCAGACCCGCCAGGCACGCGCGGCACTGACCGACGAGCAGCTGGACGCGCTGCCGCCGGGCGCCCTCACGGAGACGCACGACACCGCCGAGGACCGTACGAGCGTCATCCCGCGCGCCCTCGGCTCGGTCCCGCGCCCGCTCCCCGCCGAGCAGCAGCTGCCCGACGCGGGCGGGAACGCCGAGGACCGCCTCAACCGCACCAGCCGCCTGGAGGTGCCGCCACCGCTCGAGCCGACGCGCGCCTCCGTGGGCGGCCCCGGCAACCGGCGCCGCCCGAGCCGCGCCGTGCTGGCCCTGATCGTCGCCCTGCTGACCCTCGGGGTCGGCGCAGGCGTCTGGTACATCAACGTGGGCCAGTTCACGCGCGTGCCCGCACTGCTCACCAAGACCGAGGCGCAGGCCCGCAAGGCGCTCGCGGACGCCGGTCTCGAAGTGCGCGACGTGGAGCGGAAGTACAGCACCACGAACAAGCGCGGCACCGTGATGGCCACCGACCCGAAGGCCGGCAGCCAGATCAGGAACGACGGGCGGGTGACGCTGACCCTCTCGCTCGGTCCGCGCATCGTCGAGGTGCCCGACCTCAAGAACACCCCTCTTGAGAAGGCCAAGAACGACCTGCGGGACCGCGCGCTCGATCCGGGCATGGTCACCCGGCAGTTCTCCGACGAGGTGGAGCGGGGCGCCGTGATCAGCACGGACCCGCCGGTCGGCACAAAGACCAAGCCCGGTACGGCGGTGGCGCTCACCGTCAGCAAGGGCAGCCCGGTCGACGTCCCGAACGTCGTCGGCGACTCCCTGGAGGACGCCCGCGCCGAGCTCCAGGAGGCGGGCCTCAAGGTCGAGGTCGAGCCGGAGCGTATCTTCTCCGAGGAGGACAAGGGCACGATCGCGGTGCAGCGCCCCGGCGAGGGCGCCCAGCTCGCGCACGGCGACTCGGTGAAGCTGACGGTCTCCAAGGGTCCGGACATGGTCGAGGTCCCGGACGTGAGCGGCCTGAGCAAGGACGAGGCCAAGGCGCAGCTGGAGGCCGCGGGCTTCAAGGTGAACGTCCAGCGCTGGTTCGTCGGCGACACGGTCTGGGACCAGTCGCCCGGCGCCGGCGAGGAGGCCCCGCGGGGCACCGAGATCACCATCCGGACGCGCTGACGGGGCGGGTTCGCGCCCGTGCCACCCTGGTGGGCGTGAGCAGCACCAGCGTCAGCAAGAGAACCCGCAACCCCGTCGGCGGCCATGTCCCGGTGGCCGGCGGCCTGGCCACCGTAGGCCTGTCGTACGCCCGTGAGCTGGGGGCCGAGACCGTCCAGGTCTTCGTCGCCAACCCGCGCGGCTGGGCCACGCCCGTCGGCAACCCGAAGCAGGACGAGGAGTTCCGCGCGGCCTGCGCCGAGCAGAGCCTCCCGGCGTACGTCCACGCGCCCTACCTGATCAACTTCGGCTCGCACACCGCGGCCACCGCCGAGAAGTCGGTCGAGTCGATGCGGCACTCGCTGCGGCGCGGCCGGGAGATCGGCGCGCTCGGCGTGGTCGTGCACACCGGTTCGGCGACCGGCGGCCGGGACCGCTCGGTCGCGCTCAAGCAGGTACGCGAGACGCTGCTGCCGCTCCTGGACGAGCTGACGCACGACGACGACCCGTTCCTGCTCCTGGAGTCCACCGCCGGGCAGGGCGCCTCGCTCTGCTCGCACACCTGGGACTTCGGCCCGTACTTCGAGGCCCTGGACGCGCACCCCAAGCTCGGCGTCTGCCTGGACACCTGCCACATCTTCGCGGCGGGCCACGACCTCGCCGGGCCGAGCGGCATGCACCGGACGCTCGACCTGCTGGTGGACACGGTCGGCGAGGGGCGCCTGAAGCTGATCCACGCCAACGACTCCAAGGACGTGGTCGGCGCGCACAAGGACCGGCACGCCAACATCGGCGCCGGACACATCGGCGAGGACCCGTTCCGCGCGCTCTTCAGCCACCCGGCGACCGCCGGCGTACCGCTGGTCATCGAGACCCCGGGCGGCAAGGAGGGGCACGCGGCGGACGTGGCCCGGCTGAAGGAGCTGAGGGATCGGTAGTCCCGCGCGCACCGCTTGAGGAATACCCCAGGGGGGTATACGGTTCCTGTCAGTGGCAGGAGCCGCTACCTGACTTTGGGGGCTTACTCATGGAGCACGAGACCCACTCCGAGCACCGGGCGCACGAGGCTCACGACCACGGCCACGCGCACCACGAAAGCCACGAGACCCATACACAGCACGGGGACCACGCGCACCACGGAAGCCACGCGAACCACCAGCATCACGGTGGCGGCGGGACCAGCTGGGCGATGGCCGCCAAGGCGACGCTGCACTGCCTCACCGGGTGCGCCATCGGCGAGATCCTCGGCATGATCATCGGTACCGCGCTCGGCTGGGGCACCGCCCCGACGATGGCGCTCGCGATCGCCCTGGCCTTCTTCTTCGGCTACTCGCTGACGCTCTGGGCGGTCGTCCGGGCCGGCGTCGGCCTGCGCGCCGCGATCGGGGTGGCGCTCGCCGCGGACACCCTCTCGATCACGGTGATGGAGATCGTCGACAACGGCGTGCTGCTCGTCGTGCCCGGCGCGATGGAGGCGCATCTGTCGGACGCGCTGTTCTGGGGCGCGCTCGCCTTCGCGTTCGCGATCGCCTTCCTGGTGACCACGCCGGTGAACAAGTGGCTGATCGGCCGCGGCAAGGGCCACGCGGTGGTGCACCAGTACCACCACTGAGCACGGACAGGACCGCTGGACCCACTGGACCTGCGACGGCCCGGGGCTGCTACAGCTCCGGGCCGTCGCCCGGTTCCTCCTGGTACGAATAGCGCTGCTCGCGCCAGGGGTCGCCGATGTTGTGGTAGCCGCGCTCCTCCCAGAAGCCGCGGCGGTCGGCCGTCATGTACTCGATGCCGCGCACCCACTTGGGGCCCTTCCAGGCGTAGAGGTGCGGCACGACGAGGCGGAGCGGAAAGCCGTGTTCGGCGGTGAGGAGCTCGCCGTCGCGATGGGTGGCGAAGATCGTCTTTTCGGACGCGAAGTCGTCGAGGCGAAGGTTCGAACTGAATCCGTATTCGGCCCAGACCATGACGTGACTGACGTCCTTCGCGGGCGGCGCGAGGTCGAGCAGCGCACGCGCGGGCACCCCTCCCCATTCGGCACCCAGCATCGAGAACTTGGTGACGCAGTGCAGGTCGGCCACGACCGTGGCGTACGGCAGAGCCGCGAATTCCTCGTGCGTCCAGCAGTGCTTGTCACCGTCGGCGGTCGCGCCGAAAACCCTGAACTCCCAGCGTTCCGGGCGGAACTTGGGCACCGGGCCGTAGTGGGTGACGGGCCAGCCCCGCTGCAGCCGCTGCCCCGGAGGAAGTTCCGACTGCTCCATTTCGCGGCTTTCCGGATGACCCATGCCTCCATGATGACAGCCTTGGCAGGGTGGCCGTGACCAGGTGCACACTGATTCGGGCAACTCCTACTAAGCATGCACTTACTGGACGGCCAACGGCACCGGTGCAAGGATGCGGCGCACCTGCCCCCGATACGTACTTGGAAGGAGCCTCTGCGATGCAGGGCGACCCCGAGGTCATCGAGTTCCTCAACGAGCAGCTGACCGCCGAGCTCACGGCCATCAACCAGTACTTCCTGCACGCGAAGATGCAGGAGAACTTCGGCTGGCCGAAGCTCGCGAAGTACACCCGGTCCGAGTCGTTCGACGAGATGAAGCACGCGGAGGTGCTGACCGACCGGATTCTGTTCCTCGACGGGCTGCCCAACTACCAGCGGCTGTTCCACGTCCGCGTGGGCCAGACCGTCACCGAGATGTTCAACGCCGACCGGCAGATCGAGGTCGAGGCGATCGACCGCCTGAAGCGCGGCATCGAGGTCATGCGAGCCAAGGGCGACATCACCTCGGCGAACATCTTCGAGTCGATCCTCGAGGACGAGGAGCACCACATCGACTATCTCGACACCCAGCTGGAGCTGGTCGAGAAGCTCGGCGAGCCGCTGTACATCGCGCAGCTGGTCGAGCAGCCGGAGAGCTGATCGCCCGCACGGGGATCGCTCAGGCGGCGTCCAAGGTCGCATCCACCAGTTGCGCGGTGGGCGCGAACGCGGGCTCTCCCTGGTCGACCAGGTCGCGGCGGGGGCATGAGCCCCGGCCGAGCAGCGCCTGGATCCGGCGTACGCAGGAACCGCAGTCGGTGCCGGCCTTGCAGGCGGAAGCTATCTGGCGGGGGGTGCAGGCACCGTCCTCCGCGTGCTTCTTGACCTGTTCCTCGGTGACACCGAAGCAGTTGCAGACGTACACTCGGTTCACCTCCCCGGTGACTCGCTCGCGGGATCGATAGTCGTCGCCTTCCCCATTGATCGGTGAGGCTAACCTAACCTTACCCGTCAGAGGGAATACGCAAAAGCAGTGTGGGGCGCGGATCGTGTGATCCGCGCCCCACATCTGTGTGCAGTGTTGCGACTACTGGTCGCGGTACATCTCCGCCACCAGGAACGCCAGGTCCAGGGACTGGCTGCGGTTCAGGCGCGGGTCGCAGGCCGTCTCGTACCGCTGGTGCAGGTCGTCGACGAAGATCTCGTCGCCGCCGCCCACGCACTCGGTGACGTCGTCACCGGTGAGCTCGACGTGGATGCCGCCCGGGTGCGTGCCGAGCGCCTTGTGCACCTCGAAGAAGCCCTTGACCTCGTCGAGCACGTCGTCGAAGCGGCGGGTCTTGTGGCCGGAGGCCGCCTCGTACGTGTTGCCGTGCATCGGGTCGGTGATCCAGGCGACCTGCGCGCCGGAGGCGGTGACCTTCTCGACCAGGGTGGGCAGCTTCTCGCGGATCTTGTCCGCGCCCATCCGGACGATGAAGGTCAGCCGGCCCGGCTCGCGCTCCGGGTCAAGGCGCTCGATGTACTGCAGCGCCTCCTCCGGGGTGGTCGACGGGCCCAGCTTGATGCCGATCGGGTTGCGGATCTGCGAGGCGAACTCGATGTGCGCGTGGTCCAGCTGACGGGTGCGCTCACCGATCCAGACCATGTGGCCGGAGGTGTCGTACAGGCTGCCGGTGCGCGAGTCGGTCCGGGTGAGGGCCGCCTCGTAGTCGAGCAGGAGCGCCTCGTGAGAGGCGTAGAACTCGACGGTCTTGAACTCCTCCGGGTCCGTGCCGCAGGCCCGCATGAAGTTCAGCGCGTTGTCGATCTCGCGCGCGAGCTTCTCGTACCGCTGGCCGGACGGGGACGACTTCACGAAGTCCTGGTTCCAGGCGTGCACCTGGCGCAGGTCGGCGTAACCGCCGGTGGTGAAGGCGCGCACCAGGTTGAGCGTCGACGCGGAGGCGTTGTACATCCGCTTGAGGCGCTCGGGGTCCGGGATGCGGGCCGCTTCGGTGAAGTCGAAGCCGTTCACGGAGTCGCCGCGGTACGTCGGCAGGGTGACGCCGTCGCGGGTCTCGGTGGGCTTGGAGCGGGGCTTGGAGTACTGGCCGGCGATACGGCCGACCTTGACGACGGGCACGGAGGCCGCGTACGTCAGCACCGCGCCCATCTGGAGCAGGGTCTTGAGCTTGTTCCGGATGTGGTCGGCCGACACGGCGTCGAAGGCCTCGGCGCAGTCGCCGCCCTGGAGCAGGAACGCCTCTCCCTTGGCGACGGACGCAAGGCGGGCGCGCAGCTGGTCACACTCGCCTGCGAAGACGAGCGGCGGATACGACTCGAGGTCCGCGATCACATCGCGCAGAGCCTCGGCATCGGGGTACTCAGGCTGCTGCGCCGCGGGAAGGTCTCGCCAGGTGTTGCCACCGGATGCGGTGGTCTTAGCGTTCACGGTCACCTCGACAACATTACGGGGTCACGGCAGCGGTCCAGCCTTCGGCCCACTACGTGAGACGGCTCGGTGGACAGGCCTGGACGGGCGGCGCGGATGGGTTAGGGTGCGGAGCATGTTCGCGATTACGACCCGTAACTGGTGGTGGACCGCTCATCCGGCGGCCCACTGACTGCGCGTACATCGAATCGCGAAGGCCGCCCGAGGGGCGGCCTTCAGTGTTTCCGGAGCCGGCCGTTCCCTCCTCTCGTCAGGAAGGAACCACCATGCCGATCAGTCGACTCGTCGACCTCGTCGACTCCGCCACCCCCTTCGCCCTGCTGCGTCGCCGCACGCCCGGACACGATCACGACACCGTCGAGCTGCTCACCGGGCCGGTCCAGGAGGTGGAGCGGCTCGCCGACATCCCGGAGCGTGAGCTTCCGGTGCTCGCGCTCGTGCCGTTCCGGCAGATCAGGGAGCGCGGCTTCGACGTACGCGACGACGGCACCCCGCTCACCGTCCTGACCGCCGAGGAGCGCCACGAGATCCCGCTCGCCCAGGCCCTCGCGGAGCTGCCCGCGCACGAGGTGAGCGTGACGGACGGGGCCTTCGACGTGGCGGACGAGGCGTACGCGGGGATCGTCGAGCGTGTGATCTGGGACGAGATCGGGGCCGGCGAGGGCGCGAACTTCGTGATCCGGCGGAACTTCGAGGGCCGGATCGACGGCTTCTCGCGGGCGGACGCGCTCGCCCTGTTCCGGCGGCTCCTTGCCGGGGAGCGGGGCGCGTACTGGACGTACGTCGTGCACACCGGGAGCCGCACGCTGGTCGGGGCGAGTCCCGAGGTGCATGTGCGGATGACCGGCGGGACCGTCGCGATGAACCCGATCAGCGGGACCTACCGGTATCCGGCGGAAGGGCCCACTCCGGAGCATCTGCTCGACTTCCTCGCGGACGGCAAGGAGATCGCCGAGCTGTCGATGGTGGTCGACGAGGAGCTCAAGATGATGTGCACCGTCGGCGACATGGGCGGGGTCGTGGTCGGGCCGCGCCTGAAGGAGATGGCCCATCTCGCGCACACCGAGTACGAGTTGCGCGGCAAGTCGACCCTGGACGTGCGCGAGGTCCTGAAGGAGACGATGTTCGCGGCGACGGTCACCGGTTCGCCGGTGCAGAACGCCTGCCGGGTCATCGAGCGGTACGAGCCGGGGGGCCGCGGCTACTACGCGGGGGCCCTCGCGCTGATCGGCCGGGACGCGGGCGGGGCGCAGACCCTGGACTCGCCGATCCTGATCCGTACCGCCGACATCGACGCGGACGGCGGGCTGCGCGTCGCGGTCGGGGCGACGCTCGTGCGGGACTCGGATCCGGCGAGCGAGGTCGCCGAGACGCATGCGAAGGCGGCCGGGGTCCTCGCGGCACTCGGGGTCGGGCCCGCACGCCCGCGCACGGAGGGCGCGCGCCCGCGGCTCGCGGAGGACGCGCGCGTGCGGGAGGCGCTCGACTCGCGCCGGGCCTCGCTCGCGCCGTTCTGGCTGCGGATGCAGGAGCGGTCCGCGGAGCTTTCCGGGCACGCCCTGGTGATCGACGCCGAGGACACGTTCACGGCGATGCTCGCGCATCTGCTGCGCTCCTCGGGACTTGAGGTGAGCGTGCGGCGGTACGACGAGCCGGGCCTCGGGGAGGCGGCGCTCGCGCACGAGGGCCCGGTGGTCCTCGGCCCCGGCCCCGGGAACCCGGCGGACGCGGCCGACCCGAAGATGCGGATGCTGCGCGCGCTCACCGCGGACCTGGTGCGGGAGCACACCCACGGCCTGCTCGGGGTGTGTTTGGGCCATGAACTGCTCGCCGCCGAGCTGGGGTTGGAGATCGGCCGCAAGCAGGTGCCGTACCAGGGGGCGCAGACCCGGATCGAGCTGTTCGGGCGGCCCGAGGTGGTGGGCTTCTACAACAGCTTCGTGGCGCGCTGCGACGACGAGGAGGCCGAGGAGCTGGGCGCGCACCGCGTGGAGGTCAGCCGCGACCGCGTGAGCGGCGAGGTGCACGCGCTGCGCGGGCCGGGCTTCGCCTCGGTGCAGTTCCACCCGGAGTCGGTGCTGACGCTGCGCGGCACCCGGATCGTGGCGGAGCTGCTCGCTCAGTCGGTCCTGGGCGCGGCGGGCACGAGCACGTTCTCGCTGCGGCGGCCCGCGGTGTAGTCGAGGACGTTGTTCACGGTGGTCTCGATGATCTGGCCGACCGCGTCCACGGTGTAGTACGCCTGGTGCGAGGTGACCAGGACGTTCGGGAAGGTCATCAGGCGGGCCAGGGTGTCGTCCTCGACGCCCTGGATCGACTTGTCGAGAAAGAAGAGCCCCGCCTCGGCCTCGTAGACGTCGAGTCCGACGCCGGTGAAGCGGCCCTGGCGGAGCTCGCCGACCAGGGCCTCGGTGTCGATCAGGGCGCCGCGGCTGGAGTTCACCAGGATCGCCTCGTCCTTCATGGCCCGCAGCGCCCCGGCGTCCACGATGTGCCGGGTCTCGGGGAACAGCGGTACGTGCAGGCTGACCAGGTCGGCCTCGGCGAGCAGCTCGTCCTTCGCGACGTACTTCATGCCGAGCTCCAGGCAGGCCGGGTTCTCGGCCGCGTCCCAGCCGAGCAGGCGCATGCCGAAGCCGTGGGCGATGCGGGTGAAGGCCTCGCCGATCTTGCCGGTGCCGAGGACGCCGACGGTGCGGCCGTGCAGGTCCCGGCCCATCAGCCCGTCGAGCCGGAAGTCGAAGTCACGGGTCCGGTTGGCCGCCCGTACGATCCGGCGGTTGACGGCCATCGCGAGGGTCCAGGCGAACTCGGCCACGGAGTACGGCGAGTAGTACGAGACGCGGGCGACGGTGAAGCCGAGGCGCTCGGCGACCTGCAGGTCGATGTTGTTGAAGCCGGTGGAACGCTGGGCGATCATCTGCGTCCCGCCGGCGGCGAGGGTCTGCAGGACGTGGTTGTCCAGGCTGGCGTTGACGCTGGTGGAGACGATCTCGTACCCGGCGGCGATGGGTGCGGTGTCCTCGTTCAGGAACACGTCCAGGCAGCGGATGTCGTGGTGGCCCGCGAAGGCCTTTTCGAGGAACGGCTTCTCGTCGGCCTGCACGCCGAACGCCAGGATCTCCATGGCGGCGAGTCTAGGGACGGGGGTGGGGGGCGGCACCCGGAGCCGGGCACCGCCCCACCTCGCCCGAGACTGCCGCGCGGTCAGCCGAAGAACACGCCGACCTCCGCGTACAGCGCCGGGTCGACGGTCTTCAGGCGGGCGGTGGCCTCGGCGATCGGGACCCGTACGACGTCCGTGCCGCGCAGGGCGACCATCGTGCCGAAGTCGTTCTCGTGCACCGCGTCGATGGCGTGCAGGCCGAAGCGGGTGGCGAGCCAGCGGTCGAAGGCGCTCGGGGTGCCGCCGCGCTGGACGTGGCCGAGGACGGTGGTGCGGGCCTCCTTGCCGGTGCGCTGCTCGATCTCCTTGGCCAGCCACTCGCCCACGCCGGAGAGCCGCACATGCCCGAACGAGTCGCGTGAGCCGTCCTTGAGGACCTGCTCGCCGTCCTTCGGCATCGCCCCTTCGGCGACGACCACGATCGGTGCGTACGAGGCGCGGAAGCGCGAGGTCACCCAGGAGCAGACCTGCTCGACGTCGAAGCGCTGCTCCGGGATGAGGATGACGTTGGCCCCGCCGGCGAGCCCGGAGTGCAGCGCGATCCAGCCCGCGTGCCGGCCCATGACCTCGACGACGAGGACGCGCATGTGCGACTCGGCGGTGGTGTGCAGCCGGTCGATGGCCTCGGTGGCGATGCCCACGGCGGTGTCGAAGCCGAAGGTGTAGTCGGTGGCGGAGAGGTCGTTGTCGATGGTCTTGGGCACGCCGACGCAAGGGACGCCGTACTCGTCGGAGAGCCGGGCCGCGACGCCGAGGGTGTCCTCGCCGCCGATGGCGATGAGCGCCTCCACCTCCGCCTTGGCGAGGTTCTCCTTGATCCGCCGGACGCCGTTCTCCTCCTTGAACGGGTTGGTCCGCGAGGAGCCGAGGATGGTGCCGCCGCGGGGCAGGATGCCGCGCACGGCCGGGATGTCGAGCCGCACGGTGTCGCCCTCCAGCGGCCCGCGCCAGCCGTCCCTGAAACCGACGAACCGGTACGCGTACTCCTGCACGCCCTTGCGGACGATGCCGCGGATGACGGCGTTGAGCCCGGGGCAGTCGCCGCCTCCGGTCAGCACTCCGATGTTCCTGCCCTCCATGGAACGTGTCCCTTCGCGTCAGTGAGCCTGGAGTGAGCCTGATGCGGGTCACGCTAATGGTGATCCAGGTCACTCCGGGATGCCGTGAAGGGTCAATTCCGGTCGGGCGTACGGGAGTTGATCAACGGCCGTTCACCCTAAGGAGGGGCTCACTCCTCGTCGAGGCCTCGCTCTATCGCGTACCGCACCAGCTCCACGCGGTTGTGCAGCTGGAGCTTGCCGAGGGTGTTCTGGACGTGGTTCTGGACCGTGCGGTGCGAGATCACCAGGCGCTCGGCGATCTGCTTGTAGCTCAGGCCCTTGGCGACGAGGCGCAGCACCTCCGTCTCGCGGTCGGTGAGCTGCGGGGCCTTCGGCTCGTCCGGCTCGGTGGGGACGGGCTCGGAGGCCAGCCTGCGGTACTCCCCCAGGACCAGGCCCGCGAGGCCCGGCGTGAACACCGCGTCCCCGACGGCCGTGCGGCGGACGGCGTCGAGCAGCTCCTCCGTGGACGCCGACTTCAGGAGATAGCCGGTGGCGCCGGACTTGACCGCCTCCAGGACGTCCGCGTGCTCGCCGCTGGCCGAGAGGACCAGGACGCGCAGTTTCGGGTCGGTGCCGACCAGCTCCTTGCAGACCTGCACACCGGGTTTGGCCGGCAGGTTGAGGTCGAGCACCAGGACGTCGGGGGCGGCGGCCTTGGCGCGGCGCACCGCCTGCTCGCCGTCGCCCGCCGTCGCGACCACGTCGAGGCCGGCCTCGGCCAGGTCGCGGGCGACCGCGTCCCGCCACATCGGGTGGTCGTCGACGACCATCACCCGGATCGGAGCCGCACCGCTCCGCTCCGCCTGCTCCGTCTGCTCTTCGCTCACGTCAACTCGCCTTCCCCCGTGGGACCTTCAGCTCTACTTCCGTGCCCTGCCCCGGTACGGAGAGCAGCTCGGCCGTGCCCCCGATGTCCCGGAGGCGGCCGCGGATGGACAGGGCGACCCCGAGCCGCCCCTCGCCCTCGGCCTGGGCCAGCCTGCCCTCCGGGATGCCCGGTCCGTCGTCCCGCACCGTCACGATGATCTCGTCCGGCCAGTCCTCGACCAGGATCCAGGCCTGGGCGTCCGTACCCGCATGGCGTTTCACATTGTCCAGGGCGGCACTGACAGCGGAGGCCAGCTCACGCGCCGCGGCCGGTTCGAGCAGCACCGGAGCGCCGGGTTCCGAGAGCGTGACGCGGGAGCCGGCATACGGCGCGAGCAGCGTGCGCAGGTCGCACGGGCCGGCGTCGCCCCGCTCCTCCGGCTCGTCCACCTCGCGGACCACGGCGCCCTGCGAGACGTCCTCGGAGGTGTGGGACGCGGGCACGAGGCCCCCGGCCACGAGGGTGCGCAGGGCGACCTCCTGTTCTCCCGCGAGCCGGCCGAGCTCCGCGGCCTCGCCGCCGAGGGCCGTGCCGCGGCGCTGCACCATCGCGAGGACCTGCAGGACGCTGTCGTGGATGTCGCGGGCGAGGCGCTCGCGCTCGCGCGTGGCCGCCTCGATCTCCAGGGCGCGGGCGAGGGTGCGCTCGGAGGCGCGGGCGACCTCCACGACGTAGCCGATCGCTATGGAGGCGACCCATACGAGCAGGACGTTGTGGACGGTGTCCCGGCTGGGCGTCTCGCGCTGCACGATGTTCGCGACGGCCACCAAAGAGGAGGCGAACGCGGCCCAGCGCCAGCCGCCCTTCAGGGCGAAGGCGAGCACGGCGCCCGCGGTCCAGATGGTCGGCAGCGTCGGCCCGTCGCCGTGGTTCGGGTCGGCCACCGTGGTGAGCAGGATGCCGACGAGGGCGAGCGTCAGATCGGTGGCCAGGAACCACCTGGTGCAGGCCGGTGCGCTCGACACGCGCGGCAGCGTCGCCAGGGTCCACACGAACAGGACGGCGAGATAGCCGACGGCGACGAACGGGCGCTGGTAGTCGGCCCACTGGTGCACGAAGATCGCGATCGCGTAGAGCGCGGTCAGCACGCGGTACCCGGACACCGCGCGCCACAGCGGCAGTTCGACGGACATCCGCATGACGCGTTCCCGCTTGGCCATGATTCCCCCCACGGTGCGGCCCGGCGGCCGGTGGCCCGACGGCCTCCCGGAATCTACGCCTTGGCGGCCTTGTCCTGCTCGGCCTTCTCCTGCTCGGCCTTTTTCCTCGCGGCTTCCGCCTTCTTCGCCTCTTCCGCGATCTGGCGCTTGGCCGCGGTCGCGTAGATGTCCACGTACTCCTGGCCGGAGAGCTTCATGATCTCGTACATGACCTCGTCGGTGACCGAGCGGAGGATGAAGCGGTCGCCCTCCATGCCCTGGTAGCGGCTGAAGTCGAGGGGCTTGCCGATGCGGATGCCGGGGCGCATCAGCTTGGGCACGACCTTGCCGGGGGGCTGGATCTTCTCCGTGTCGATCATCGCGACCGGGATCACCGGGGCGCCGGTGGCGAGCGCCACGCGCGCGAGGCCACCCGGTTTGCCGCGGTAGAGGCGGCCGTCCGGGGAGCGGGTGCCCTCCGGGTAGATGCCGAACAGCTCGCCGCGCTCCAGGACCTCGATGCCGCTCTTGATGGCGGCCTCACCGGCGCCGCGCGCGCCGGAGCGGTCGACGGGAAGCTGGCCCACGCCCTTGAAGAAGGCGGCCGTCAGCCTGCCCTTCACTCCGGGTGACGTGAAGTACTCCGCCTTGGCGATGAAGGTGACCTTCCGGTCGAGCATCGCGGGCAGGAAGAACGAGTCCGAGAACGACAGGTGGTTGCTCGCGAGGATCGCCGGGCCGTCCGCCGGAATGTTCTCCAACCCCTCGACCCAGGGCCGGAACACCGTCTTCAGACTGCCGCCGACGGTCAGCTTCATCACGCCGTAGATCACCGCGTACGCCTTTCTCATCTGTCGGACCGACCTTATCCCCTGCCCGGCCTGCGCTCCTTCCGGGACGACCCTGGTCGGTGTCGGTCCGGTCGCGTACGGTGAACGCATCCTCCAGTTCCACCCCCGCTCCACCCCCCTGATCCCCGATTCTCGTGAAGGAGACCGAAGGTGCCGGTCCTCCCCGGAGCCGAGCCGTACCGCCACGAGGGCGGTGAGGTCGGCGTGCTCCTCTGCCACGGTTTCACCGGAACCCCGCAGTCGCTCCGCCCCTGGGCGGAGTATCTGGCCGAGCGCGGCCTGACGGTCTCGCTGCCGCTGCTCCCCGGTCACGGCACACGCTGGCAGGACCTCGCAGCCACCGGCTGGCAGGACTGGTACGCAGAGGTGGACCGCGCCCTGCACGACCTGCGGGAGCGCTGCTCGCAGGTGTTCGTCTTCGGCCTGTCCATGGGCGGCGCGCTGGCGCTGCGCCTGGCCGCGAAGCACGGGGACGCGATCAGCGGCCTGGTCCTGGTCAACCCGGGCAACAAGGTGCACGGCCTGGCGGCCCACGCCCTGCCCGTCGCCCGGCACCTGGTGGCCACGATCCCCGGCATCGCCAGCGACATCGCGAAGGAGGGCAGCGAGGAGGTGGCGTACGCGCGCGTGCCGCTGCATGCCGCCCACTCGCTGCGGAAGTTCTTCCGCCTGGTCGACGCCGACCTGCCGCAGGTGACCCAGCCGCTGGTGCTGCTCCACAGTCCGCAGGACCATGTGGTGCCGCCGGCCGACTCCGCGCGTGTGCTCGGTCGCGTCTCGTCCACGGACGTGAGGGAGGTCCTGCTGGAACAGAGCTACCACGTCGCGACGTTGGACCATGACGCGGACCGGATCTTCGAGGAGAGCCTCGCCTTCCTCACCCGGCTCGCGCCCAGTGTCGGCGCAGGCAGCACAGAGGGGACGGCCACCGGTGGCTGAGCACGGCGCGGAGAGAGACGGCAGCCGGGAGGAGGACGACGGCCACCCCCGGCTCGACGAGGACGCGGCCTGGGAGGCGATCGTCGCCGGTTACGGCGAGGAGCCGCCGGACCCGCCGGGCGCCAAGCCGTTCAAGTCGGTCGAGGATCTGGCGGGCCTGCAGGCCGAGGCGAACGACGCGAAGACCACCTCCCGCCAGACCGCTGCCGAGGACGCCGCATCCGAGCCGTCGCCGGACGCCTCCGAGGACGACGACAAGAGCGGCGGCGACAAGGGCAGCGGCAAGGACAGCGGCAGCGGGGACGGCAAGGTCCTCGGCGGGTCGCTCACGTTCGCGCCCGGCGTCGGCCCCGGCCCGCGGGACTACAGCCCGTCGAGCGCCGCGGACGACGACTTCGACGAGGACGACGAGGGCCACTTCGTGCCGCCCGAGCCGCCGCCGCTGCCGGAGGCCGACACGACCGCCAAGTTCGCCTGGCTCGCGGTCGTCGGCGGCCCGGTCCTGCTGCTGCTCGCGGTGCTGCTCGGCTGGGACATGACGTGGTGGCTGACCACGCTCGGCATCGGCGGCTTCGTCGGCGGCTTCGCCACGCTGGTGCTGCGGATGAGCGGGGACGACGACGAGGACGACGACCCGGGCCGCGGCGCGGTCGTCTGACCGACCTCGCGGCCCGACCGGCCGGTCTCCGGTGATCGGTCTCCGGTGATCGGTCGCGCGGACCGCTTCCGGCCCGCCTCCGGTCGTCAACACCCCCTATCCTGACGGCTGTTCACGTTCCCGGGGCCTCCGTCCGCAGAACCGTCGGCGCCCTGCGGACGTCACAGCAGCAGTGACCACACAGGGGCGAACGGGGGCCGGTTCCGGCATGGGCAGCGCGAACGACAACCGGAACGGCGGCCCCGGCCGCATCGAGCCCCTGACCGAGCTCGACCCGCCCATCATCGGCCCGTACCGCCTGCTCGGCCGGCTCGGGGCCGGCGGGATGGGCCGGGTGTACCTGGCGCGGTCCGAGGGCGGGCGGACGGTCGCCGTGAAGGTCGTGCACGAGGAGCACACCTCAGACCGGCAGTTCAGGGCCCGCTTCCGGCGCGAGATCAGGGCCGCGCGCCGCGTCGGCGAGGAGTTCACCGCCCCCGTCCTGGAGGCCGACCCGGAGGCGGCACGGCCCTGGGCGGCAACCGGTTACGTACCCGGGCTCTCCCTTGAAGAGGTGGTCAGGGAGTACGGGCCGCTGCCGGCCAAGTCCGTGCACGCCCTGGCCGACGGGCTGCTGCACGCCCTGCAGGCCATCCACGACGCCGACATCGTGCACCGGGACCTCAAGCCGTCCAACGTGATGCTCACGGTCGAGGGGCCGCGCGTCATCGACTTCGGCATCGCGCGCGCCGTGCAGACCTCCGTCGAGTCCCTGCTCACCGGTACGGGCATGGCGATCGGCTCGCCCGGGTTCATGGCGCCCGAGCAGGTCCTGGCCGAGGAGGCGGGGCCGCGGGCGGACGTGTTCGCGCTCGGCTGCGTCCTCACGTACGCGGCGACCGGGCGGCTCGCGTTCGGGCACGGGGCGAGCAACCAGCACGCCCTGATGTACCGGATCGTGGAGGCCGAGCCCGAGCTCGACCTGGTCACGGACGCCTCGCTGCGCTCGCTGATCGCCCGCTGCCTGACGAAGAAGCCCGACGAACGCCCGGACGTGGCCGAGCTGTTGGCCGACCCCGCCCGCCCGCGCCCGTCCGCCCGGCGCGGGGCCTGGCTGCCGGGCGAGGTGGTGGCGCAGCTGGCCCACCAGTCGGCCCGTCTGCTCGACGTGGAGGCGCCCACGCCTGCTTCGGGGGTACGGCGGGTGGAGGCGGAACCGGAGCCCGAGGCCGAACCGGAACCGGAGCCCGAGCCGGAGGTCGAACCGGAGCCCGAGCCCAAGCCCGCGGAGTCCCCCGCACCTCCGGACAGCTCCACGGTCCGCCTCGGCCCCGAAGCGGAAGCCGAAACAGAAGCAGAACCAGACCCTGACCCGGAGCCGGAACCAGAAGCCGAAACGGAGCCGGAACCGGACCCGGAACCCGAAGCCTCCGAGCCCCAAGAACAGCGGCGTTCCCGGAGCCGAATGTGGCTCGTCGTCGCCGCCGTCCTCGCCGTCCTGGCCACGGGCAGCACGGTGTACCTGATCGACAACTCACCGGACATCCGGGGCGCCGGCGACCCCGGCGCCAGCGCCTCCCCCGGGCCCGACCGCCCCTCCGACTCCCCCTCGCCCTCGAAGTCCGAGAAGGACGACAAGCCGAAGGACGGGGCGAAGGGCGAGGACCGGAGCAAAGAGAGGGAGCAGGGGAAGGACAGCGCCGCGGGCGGCGGCTCGGCGGGCGCGGGAGGGGACGGCTCCACCGCCGAGGACGACGCGGACACCGAGGCCGACTCCCCTGCAGGCGGCGGCGGTTCGGGCGCGGACGGCGGTGGAGGCGGTGGCGCCGACGCCCCGCACGACGGCGTGCCCTCCTACTTCGTCGACACGTGGACGACCGGTGCCGCGTACGGCATCCCCGAGCGGATCGTCATCAAGCAGGCCGCGAACGGGCAGCCCGCCGTGACCTTCTACCGCAACGGCGGCGCCGGCGGTGGAGGGGGCGGCGACTGCGTGAACGTCGCCCGGCTGATCTCCGTGGAGAACGGCGGCGCCCGCCTCAACCTCGACACCGCGAAGGTCGACGCGGCCCGCTCCAGCGGCTTCAGCTGCGTCGACGAGAAGCCCTCGTACATCGACTCCTCGGGGCCGTCCGGGATCAAGTGGTTCAAGAGCAAGACCAACACCAGCGACAACAACGCCTGGCTCTACGCCCGCTCCTGAGCCGCCCGCCCCGTCACCCCCAACTCCCCGCGCTAGTACGACTATTCGCACGCCCGGATGGGCCGTACGGGTCACGGGTAGGCAACGGCAGATGCGATCACCGAGGGTCGTAGGCCGATGACTCCCCGTACTGCGAAAGGCGTGGCACACGCATGGCTCAGCCCTTCAAACTTCCCGACTTCTACGTGCCGTACCCGGCGCGGCTCAACCCCCAGGTGGAGGCGGCCCGTTCGCACACCAAGGGGTGGGCGCGGGCGATGGGGATGCTGGAGGGGTCGGGGGTCTGGGAGGAGCGCGACCTCGACGCGCACGACTACGCGCTGCTCTGCGCGTACACGCACCCGGACTGCGACGCGGAGGCGCTGTCGCTCGTCACCGACTGGTACGTGTGGGTCTTCTTCTTCGACGACCACTTCCTGGAGCTGTTCAAACGGACCCAGGACCGCGAGGGCGCCAAGGCGTATCTGGACCGGCTGCCCGCGTTCATGCCGAGGGACCTCGCCGAGGGCTTCCCCGAGCCGCTGACCCCGGTGGAGGCGGGCCTCGCCGACCTGTGGGCGCGGACGGTGCCGGGCATGTCGGAGGGCTGGCGGACGAGGTTCGCCGAGGCCACCGAGAACCTGCTGAACGAATCCCTGTGGGAGCTGTCCAACATCAACGAAGGGCGGATCGCCAACCCCGTCGAGTACATCGAGATGCGCCGCAAGGTCGGCGGCGCCCCCTGGTCGGCCGGGCTCGTGGAGTACGCGGCGCGGGCCGAACTCCCGGGCGCCGTGGCCGAGTCGAGGCCCTTGCGCGTGTTGCGGGACGCGTTCTCGGACGCGGTGCATCTGCGCAACGACCTGTTCTCGTACCAGCGCGAGGTCGAGGACGAGGGCGAGAACAGCAACGGCGTGCTGGTGATGGAGCATTTCCTCGGCTGTACGACGCAGGAGGCGGCGGACGCCGTCAACGACCTGCTGACCTCACGCCTGCACCAGTTCGAGAACACCGCGCTCACCGAGGTGCCCGGCCTGTGCGCGGAACACGGTCTGGACGCGGCGCAGGCGGCCGCGGTCGCGGCGTACGCGAAGGGGCTGCAGGACTGGCAGTCCGGCGGCCACGAGTGGCATCTGCGCTCCAGCCGGTACATGAACGAGGAGGCGGCGGGGAGCGAGCCGGGCGGCCTGAGCCTGCCCGGCACCGGGATGCGGTTCACGCGGCGGTCCGAGCAGGCCCGGCTGCGCAGCCACAGCCACCGGCCGCACCAGCACGTCGGGCCTTCCCTGCTGCCGGAGTTCAAGCTTCCGTATCCGCTCTCGCTGAGCCCGCATCTGGCGGGGGCGCGACCGCGGTGCGTGGAGTGGGGGCGCCGGATGGGCATGCTGCAGGCACAGCCCGGCCGCCCGCTGTCCGACATCTGGGACGAACACCGCCTCGCCGGCTACGACTTCCCGCTCTGCTCGGCCGGCCTCGACCCGGACGCCACCCCCGAGGAGCTGGACCTCTCGGCGAACTGGCTGACGTGGGGGACGTACGGCGACGACCTGTACCCGGCGCTGTACGGCCGCACCCGCGACCTGGCAGGGGCCCGCGCGGCCACGGAACGGCTCGCCCTGTTCATGCCGCTCGACGGCGGTGCGGCGCCGGAGCCGACGGACGCCCTGGAGCGCGGCCTCGCCGATCTGTGGGCGCGTACGGCGGGGCCGCTGCCGGAGCGGGACCGGGCGGCGTTCCGCAGGACCGTCGAGGACATGACGGCGAGCTGGGTGTGGGAGCTGGCCAACCAGGCACAGCACCGCATCCCGGACCCGGTGGACTACATCGAGATGCGCCGCCTGACCTTCGGCTCCGACATGACGATGTGGCTGTGCCGCCTCAAGCACCGCGAGCGGGTGCCGGAGGAGGTGTACCGCAGCGGCCCGGTCCGCTCCCTGGAGAACGCCGCCGCGGATTACGCCGCGCTGCTCAACGACCTCTTCTCGTACCAGAAGGAGATCCAGTACGAGGGCGAGGTGCACAACGGCGTCCTGGTCGTGCAGAACTTCTTCGACGTCGACTACGCCACGGGTGTGGCCCTCGTGGACGAGCTGATGAACTCCCGGCTGCGGCAGTTCGAGCATGTCATCCGGCATGAACTGCCCGTGCTTTACGGGGACTTGGGGCTGGATGCGGGTACGCGGGCGGTGCTCGACGGGTATGTGCGGGAGCTGCAGGACTGGATGGCGGGGATCCTGCACTGGCACCGTCGGTGCCGGCGGTACCGGGAGGAGGACCTGCGGTCGGGCACGGGCGCGCGGCCGTGGCGGCTCGGCGGGCCGACGGGGCTTGGCACGGCGTCCACGCGGCTGGGCCGGCTGCTGGCGGGCTAGCTTTTCTTTTCCCCACCCCGCCCCTTCCCGAAAGTCCTCAGCGGACAGCTCCGGGGGCTCCGCCCCCGACCCCCAGTCCGGGGCTGCCGCCCCTGGACCCCCGCTTCGGGGCCCGCCCCGGACCCCGTCTCGGGGGCCAGCCCCCGGACCCCCGCTCCTCAAACGCCGGAGGGGCTGGGTTTACCGGGGCGGGCTGGATTCAGCGGGCGTGGGCTGGACTTGCCGGGTGGACTGGATTTGGCGGGCTTGAGCCGGACTTGCAGGGGTGGGCCGGATTTACCGGAGGTCTGGACTTGCCGGGGTGGGTGGGTTTTTTAGGGGCGCGGGGAACTGCGCAACCAGCCACAACGGCGCAGCAGACGAAAAACGACCCCAAGGGCTGGAGGCGGAGCCCCGAAAGGGGCGCGGGGAACTGCGCAACCAGCCACGACGGCGCAGCAGACGAAAAACGACCCCGGAGTGGGGCTAGGGGCGGAGCCCCAAAAGGGGCGCGGGGAACTGCGCGAGCGGCCACGACGGCGCAGCAGACGAAAGACGGCCCCGGGGGCTGGGGGTGGAGCCCCCGAAGCTGTCCGCTGAGGACTTCGGGAAGGGGCGGGGAGGGGAAAGGAGAACTCAAGCCTCGGCCGGGACTCGCAGCGCCGCCAGCACCGGCAGGTGATCCGTGGCCGCCCGGAGGTCCGCCTCCGTGATGCCCGCGTGCTCGGAGGGCACCCCGCAGCCCAGGACCTCGATGCCCGACGTGGCGAAGATCGCGTCGATGCGCTGGTGCGGGTCGGTCGGGATCGAGGTGTACTCGCCGCCCCAGGGCTTCACCGCCCAGCAGTCCTGGAGCGCCGCGGCAAGCCGGCGGAACGTGCGCCCGCCCGGCCGGTCGTTGAGGTCGCCGCCCGCGACGGCGTGCTCGACGCCGAGCCCGGCGAGCCGGTCGAGGAGCATGCCGCCCTGCTCGTACCGCTCGTCGGTCTGCAGGCTCAGATGGCAGCTGAGGACGCCGAGCCGGGCCCCGCCGAAGCGCACCACGGCGGTGGCGAAGCCGCGGCGGTGCAGCCCGGGGGTGAGCGGGAGCAGCACGTCCTCGGTGCGCTCGACGGTGGCGCGCAGCGAGCAGAGCAGCGCGGGCCCGGCCGCGGTGCCGCCGCCGGAGAGGATCACCAGGTCGGAGGCGGCAGCGAGCTTGGCCAGCTTCTTGCGCCAGCGGAAGAACCGCGGCGCCTCCTGGATGAGGACGAGGTCGGGCTCGCAGGCGGCGATGACGCGGGCGAGGGCGTCGGTGTCGTCGCGCATGGAGCGGATGTTGTAGCTGAGGACGCGGATGACGGCCGAACCGTCCGGCTCTGCAAGGGAGTTGGGAAGGGCGGTCATGGCGGTCACGGTACGCGAGACGCCCGCCGCTTCCGTGGAGGATGCGACGGGCGTCCCAGGCGAAGGAGACGGTCTACATCACCGGGTCGGGCTGCCGGGCCAGGTCGGCGGCGCCCACGAGCCCCGCCTTGTTGCCCAGTTGGGCGGCGATGACCTCGGCCACCGGCCGCCAGTTGCTGCCGACCAGCCAGCGCTTGTACGACTTGCGGATCGGGTCGAGGACCAGCTCGCCCTCGTCCGAGAGCCCGCCGCCGATGATGAACGCGGACGGGTCGAACAGCGACGCCAGGTCGGCCAGGCCCGCACCGGCCCAGCGGGCCAGCTCGCGGTAGGAGTCCACGGCGACCGGGTCGCCCTGGCGCGCGGCGAGCGAGATGTGCTTGCCCTCGATGCCGTCGGGGGTGCCGTCCCCGTATCCGAGAAGGACCTCGGCGTTCTCCGGGGTGGCGTTGGCGCGCTGCCGCGCGTACCGCACGAGGGCGCGGCCGGAGGCGTACTGCTCCCAGCAGCCCTGCGAGCCGCAGCCGCACAGGAGGCCGTCCGGGACCATCCGGATGTGGCCGAATTCGGCGGCCACGCCGAAGTGTCCGCGGCGCAGCTTGTTGCCGATGATGATGCCGCCGCCGAGGCCGGTGCCGAGCGTGATGCAGATGACGTTACGGTGGCCCTTGCCGCCGCCGAAGCGGTACTCACCCCAGGCCGCGGCGTTGGCGTCGTTCTCCACGACGACCGGGAGGCCGACGCGGGCCTCGACCTTCTCCTTGAGCGGTTCCTGGCGCCAGTCGATGTTGGGCGCGAAGTACACCGTGGAGCGCTGGCGGTCGACGTAGCCGGCGGCTCCGATGCCCACGCCGACGATCTCGTGTCCGGCTCGGGCGCCCTCGACGGCCGAGGCGATCGCGTCGACGATCCCGTCAGGCGTGTTGGGGGTCGGCACCTTGAAGGTGGAGAGGATGTTCCCCTCTTCGTCGACCACGCCGGCCGCGATCTTCGTACCGCCGATGTCGACGCCGATGGTGAGTCCCATGTGTCCCTCAGTTTTCGGTTCGAGCCCCGCTAGGGCCAACCGTACCCGAGGGCGGACACCCCTCTGCCCCGCTCCGGTCCCGGCCCGGTCCCGGCCTAGTCCAGGTCGATGTGCTCCCCCGGGCCGGTCCCCTCGGGCTTTTCGCCGGGCCGGTCCTGGGGGCATGCCGCGTCCGGGCCCGCGGTCCAGCGGCGCTCGTGGCCGGAGACGGCGCTGCGGTAGGCGGCGAGCAGCTCGGAGCCGGCGTTGGCGAGGTGGTCGAAGACCTCGGGGTTGCGCTCGATGACCGGTTCGACGGCGGCCTTGGCCTGCTCGACGAAGTGCTGCACGGCGCCCTGTGCAGCGGCGCCGGCGATCGGGGCCTGGAACGAGGAGAGCTTCTCGGCGACGGCGTCCATCAGCTTGCGCAGCTCCTCGGCTGCGGAGCCGGGCTCGGCGGTCCCTTCGCCGTACCGCGCGCGGCGGCGGGCCTGCTCGGCGGCGAGGTCCTCGGCACAGGCCTTCTCCCAGGCGTCGGCGTCGGATGCGGTGCGCTCGGTGTCGCTCATGGGAGGCTCCTGCGGCGGCTGCGTACGGCGGGTGGCTGCGTACTGTCGACGGTACCCGAACGGCGGTACGCCGTTCACCGTCCTTGCGGCCACAGGCCGGGGTCGGGTGTGAAGCGGATGCGGAGCTCCCCGTCGCGCAGGCCCGCGCCCGCGACGGAGCAGCGGCGCAGGGCGGACGGCAGCGGCACCATGCGGCGGAACGGGCCGACGGTGACGACGAGTTCGTCGCCGCGCCGCACCAGGTCGAGCTCCTCGCGGACCGCGCCGGGCAGAGCGATCCGCCAGATCAGGAAGCCCTCGTCCTCCAGGCGGTCCTCGATCGGCCACTGCACCGGCTGCGGGGCCATGTCCGGGGCGGGCAGGGCGAACGCGGCCAGGTCGTCGGCGCCGCGCGGGTCCCGGCCGAGGTGGGCGGCGGTGCGCAGCGGGTACGCGCCCCGCCACTCGGCGAGGGCCTTGTCCTGCTGGGCGGCCGCCACGGCGAGCCACGGGTCGGCCGAGCCTGAAGGCAACACCCGGTTGGCGACGAGGAGTTCGGTGCGCAGGCCGTGCAGGGCGAGCCCGGTCGCGGTGGTGTGCACAGCGTCGGCCCCGGCCGGTCCGGGCTCGGCGACGAGGCGTACGGCGGTGGTGTCGGCCTCGACCGCCGACTGGACGGCGGCGAGGTGCTCGTCCCAGTGCGCGGCCGTCTCGTACAGCCACTGGGCGGGCATCGGGACGCCGGCGAGCTGGGCGAGCATCGGGCGCAGCGCGCGGGCGGCCTGCCGCTCGGGCGGCAGGATGCGGCGCAGATAGCGGCGGAGCTGGGCGGGGAGCGCGAGCAGCGCGAGGGCCTGCGGCGCGGGCGGCAGGTCGACGACGACCAGGTCGTACGGCTCGGCGGCCGCGTCCCGGACCGCGCGGAGCAGGGCGAGCTCGCCGGCGCCCGGGAGTTCGGTGAGCTCCTCCTCGTCCAGGCGCTGGGCGCCGAACATGTCGAGGGCGGTGGCGGCGCGGTCCTGGAGGGCGAGGAGTTCGCGCCGGAAGTGGGCGCCGCTGTCCACGTGCCGCACGGTGAGCCCGGTGCTTTCCCCGTCGCCGAGGACGGCGGGCAGGGTGTCGTGGCGGTCGGCGCTCAGGAGCAGGGTGCGCCGGCCGTCGCGCGCGGCGGCGAGCGCGGTGGCCGCGGCGACGGTGGTGCGACCGCCGCCGCCGGGGCCGGTGACGAGGAGGGTGCGCATGACGGGCTTAACTTCCGGACTCGACCCGCTTCTTGAGGCCCGCGAGCGCCCGGTCGATGATGACCTTCTCGGCCTTGCGCTTGATCATGCCGAGCATGGGGATCTTGACGTCGACGGTCAGCCGGTAGGTGACCTCGGTGCCCTTGCCCTTGGGGGCCAGGGCGTAGGAGCCGTCGAGGGCGCGCAGCATCTGGGACTTGACGAGGGTCCAGCTGACCTCGTGGTCGCCGGTCCAGGTGTACGCGAGGACCTGGTCGTCCTTGATCGCGCCGGCGTCCATGACGAGGTGGACCTGCTCGGCGCGGCCCTGCGCGTCGGAGGCGAGCACCTCGGCCTGCTTGACCTCACCGGTCCAGTCCGGGTAGCGGGCGAAGTCGGCGATCACCCCCATGACGTCGGCGGGCGCCGCATCGATCTCGATGCTCGAGCTGGTGTGTTCCGCCATCGCCGTGGCTCCTCCGGTGCGGTTCCGTCGAGGGTGTGATCGGCGGCGTACCACGTGCGCACCGCCCGCGTGAAGGCTACCGCGCTCGGTTGACTCGCCGTCCCAGGCCCCGGGCCTCAACTCTCCGGCGCCCGGGGCCTCACCACTCCAGGGCCCAGGGCCTTCCGGTGCCGGCGAAGTGACCGACGTTCACGCACTCGGTGACGCCGATCCGCATGCGGCGTACGAGGGGTTGGTGGACGTGGCCGAACAGGGCGTAGCGCGGGCGGGTGCGGTGGATGGCGTCGAGGAGGGCACGGCTGCCGCGCTCGAAGCGGCGGGCCACGGTGTCGTACACGAGCTCGGGGACCTCGGGCGGGATGTGGGTGCACAGGACGTCGACCTCGCCGACGGCCTCGACCTTGGCGGCGTACTCCTCCTCGCTGATCTCGAAGGGCGTGCGCATGGGGGATTCGAGGCCGCCGCCGACGAAGCCGAAGACGCGGCCGCCGATCTCCACCCGCTGGCCGTCGAGGACGGTGGTGCCCGCTCCGGCGTACTCGCTCCAGAGGGCCGGCATGTCGACGTTGCCGTAGGTGGCGTACGTCGGGGTGGGGAAGGCGGCGAACAGCTCGGCGTACTGCTTGCGGACCGCTTGCTCGATGGCCGTGGCGCGGTCCACGTCGAGCCCGGCCCACAGTCGCGCGCCCAGTGCGCGGGCCTCGTCGAAGCGGCGGGCGGTGCGCAGCTCGACCAGGCGGGATGCGTTCTGCGCGCCGAAGAGCTCGGGGAAGATGCCGCGGGAGTGGTCGGCGTAGTCGAGGAACAGGATGAGGTCGCCGAGGCAGACGAGGGCGTCGGCGCCGTCTCCCGCTCGGGCCAGCGCCTCCGCGTTGCCGTGCACGTCGCTCACCACATGTACCCGCATACCTGGCATGCCGATCACCCTAGGACGAGCCGCTCGGAGGCGGTAGAGGCCGCCGGACCTGCGACGACTTCCGGGTGACCCGCGAGGTGGATTACTGTGCGCGAAGAAGCACAGCGTGGTGCGACGCGATGTGTGACGCAGCGAACATCTGGCCCGACCCCCCTACCGAAAAGCCAGTACCGGTGGGTAACGTCCGGGCAGTCCAGTCGTGCTCGATGTACCCCACCTGCAATTTCAGCCGTCGAGCACCTGCCCGATCTTGGACCGCACCGTCGCATCGCACAGTGTCGTGGCGCCGGCGCCCTATGAGGAGCAGCAGTCTTGCGCGAGTTCAGCCTTCCGGCCCTTTACGAGGTCCCTGCGGACGGCAATCTGACCGACATCGTCCGCCGCAACGCCGCGCAGCACCCCGATGTTGCCGTCATCGGCCGCAAGGTGAACGGCACTTGGACCGACATCTCGGCCAAGGAGTTCCTCGCCGAGGTGCACGCCGCGGCCAAGGGCCTGATCGCCTCCGGCGTCGGCCCCGGCGACCGCGTCGGCCTGATGTCCCGTACGCGGTACGAGTGGACGCTCCTGGACTTCGCGATCTGGAGCGCGGGCGCGGTGACCGTGCCGGTGTACGAGACCAGCTCGCCCGAGCAGGTCCAGTGGATCCTCGGCGACTCCGGCGCGGTGGCCTGCCTGGTGGAGCTCGACGTGCACGCCAAGGCCGTCGAGGCGGTGCGCGACCGGCTGCCGGACCTGGCGCACATCTGGCAGATCGAGACGGACTCCCCCGCGACGGGCGCGGTCGAGCAGCTGCGGCTCGCGGGCGCGGGCGTCTCCGACGAGACCGTCGAGGAGCGCGGCTCGCTCGCCAAGGCGGACGCCCCGGCGACGATCGTCTACACCTCGGGCACCACGGGCCGCCCCAAGGGCTGTGTCCTGACGCACCGTTCGTTCTTCGCCGAGTGCGGCAACATCGTGGAGCGGATCCGCCCGCTGTTCCGTACCGGCGAGTGCTCGGTGCTCCTTTTCCTGCCGCTCGCGCACGTCTTCGGGCGGCTGGTGCAGATCGCCCCGATGCTGGCGCCGATCAAGCTCGGCCACGTGCCGGACATCAAGAACCTCACCGACGAACTGGCCTCGTTCCGGCCGACGTTGATCCTCGGCGTACCGCGCGTCTTCGAGAAGGTCTACAACTCGGCGCGGGCCAAGGCGCAGGCCGACGGCAAGGGCAAGATCTTCGACAAGGCCGCGGACACGGCGATCGCGTACAGCCGTGCGCTCGACACGCCTTCGGGCCCGTCGCTCGGCCTGAAGCTCAAGTACAAGACGTTCGACAAGCTGGTCTACAGCAAGCTGCGGGCGGTCCTCGGCGGCCGTGGCGAGGCGGCGATCTCCGGCGGCGCCCCGCTCGGCGAGCGCCTCGGCCACTTCTTCCGCGGCATCGGCTTCACGGTCCTGGAGGGCTACGGCCTCACCGAGTCCTGTGCGGCCACCACGTTCAACCCGCACGACCGGCAGAAGATCGGCACGGTCGGCCAGCCGCTGCCCGGCTCGGTGGTGCGGATCGCGGACGACGGCGAGGTGCTGCTGCACGGCGAGCACCTGTTCAAGGAGTACTGGAACAACCCGGGCGCGACCGAAGAGGCCCTGTCCGACGGCTGGTTCCACACCGGTGACATCGGCACGCTCGACGAGGACGGCTACCTCGCGATCACCGGCCGCAAGAAGGAGATCATCGTCACGGCCGGCGGCAAGAACGTCGCGCCCGCGGTGATCGAGGACCGCATCCGGGCGCACGCCCTGGTCGCCGAGTGCATGGTCGTCGGCGACGGCCGGCCGTTCGTGGGCGCCCTGGTCACGCTCGACGAGGAGTTCATCGGCCGCTGGGCCGAGGAGCACGGCAAGACCGGCAAGTCGGCGGCCGGGCTGCGCGACGACCCGGAGCTGCTCGCGGCGATCCAGCGTGCCGTGGACGACGGCAACGCGGCCGTGTCCAAGGCCGAGTCGGTCCGTAAGTTCCGCGTCCTGGGCTCGCAGTTCACGGAGGAGTCGGGGCACCTGACGCCGTCGCTGAAGCTCAAGCGGAACGTTGTGGCGAAGGATTACGCGGACGAGATCGAGGCCCTCTACCGGGGCTGAGCCCCGGCCCCCTCCTGCACGCCCACTCGCCGTGGGCCCTGCGGCTGTCTCGCGGCTTACAGCGCCGCTGTGCCTGGTCGCGCAGTTCCCCGCGCCCCTGAAGGCATGCGGCTTCGCCGCTGCCTTCCCCGATGAGATGCCGCACGCAGTGCGCATCTCAAGGGGCGCGGGGAACTGCGCGACCAGCCCCCACCGGCCCGCAGCCGCGCTACAGACGCCCGGGGGCACCCCAATAGGCGCTACAACAGCTCCCGCAACCGCTCCGCGAGGAGATCCCAGCGCCACCTCTCCTCGACCCACGCCCGCCCCCGCTTCCCCATCCGCTCCCGCAACTCCGGGTCCAGGAGGAGCGTGACGATGCGGTCGGCGGCCTCCGAGGGGGCGCCCCCTCGTACGACCCACCCCGTCTCCCCGTCGAGCACCGCGTCCGGCGCGCCGCCCGAGTCGCCCGAGACGACCGGCAGGCCCGTCGCCGAGGCCTCCAGGTAGACGATGCCGAGGCCCTCCACGTCGAGGCCGCCGCGGCGCGTACGGCAGGGCATGGCGAAGACGTCGCCGGCGCCGTAGTGCGCGGGCAGTTCCTCCCAGGGCACGGCCCCCGTGAAGCGCACGGAATCGGCCACCCCGGTCTCCGCGGCGAGCTTCCGCAGCTCGGACTCGCACGGGCCTCCGCCGACGATGAGGAGCACCGCGTCCGGCACCTTCGCGAGGATCGCGGGCATGGCCTGGATCAGCGTGTCCTGGCCCTTGCGCGGCACGAGCCGCGAGACGCACACCACGACCGGCCGGTCGCTGAGGCCGAGCCGCGCCCGGATCTCGTCGCCGCCCGAGCCGGGGTGGAAGGTCTTCTCGTCGACGCCCGGCGGGAGTTGCACCATGCGGGCCGCGGCGGCCGGGCTCAGGGCGCGCGAGATCCGCGAGCGGGTGTACTCGCCGAGGTACGTGATCGTGTCGGTGGACTCCCCGATCCGCCCCAACAGGCCGCGCGCCACCGGGAGTTGTGCCCAGCCCGCCTCGTGCCCGTGCGTCGTGGCGACCAGGCGCTCCGCCCCGGCCCTGCGCAGCGCGGGCGCCATCAGGCCGAGCGGCGCGGCCGCCCCGAACCACACCGACGTACAGCCGTGCTCCTTGAGCAGACCGGCCGCGCGGCGGGTGACGCGCGGGGTCGGAAGCAGCATCGTCGTGCGGTCCCGTACGACGGTGAAGGGCTGCTCGGCGTCGAAGGCGGCGGTGGCCTCGACGCCCTCGCGGCCGCGCTTCCAGGTGGAGGCGTAGACGACGAGCCGGTCCGGGTCCAGGCGCAGCGCCATGTTGTGCAGGAAGGCCTGGATGCCGCCGGGGCGCGGCGGGAAGTCGTTGGTGACGATGAGGGTCTTGTGCATCGCCGCCGACAGTACCGAACGGCCGCGCCTCACGCCCCGGCCGATCCCCTCCCGGCATCATGACTCCCCGTGCACCTCCGGCCCCCAGGTCGTCTCCTGGCCCTCTGGCTCACCAGCCGGACGCTGCTTCTGCTCTGCGTCCTGAAGGTGCTCACCGTGCCGGGGCCGGACGTCACCAGCGACGTGGAGGTCATCTACCAGAGCTGGTACGAGATCCTCCGCGCCGGCACCTTCCCGCTCGACGACGTCACCTGGCAGTACCCGCCCGCCGCCGCGCTCGCCGTGCTCTCCCCCGGCCTGCTGCCGTTCCTGGACTACCCGACCGCGTTCTTCACGCTGTGCTGCCTCTGCGACGCGGCGGTCCTCGCCCTGCTCCGGTACGCGGGCACGCGCCCCGGCCGCCGTACGACGGGGGCGTGGGCCTGGACGGTGGGCGTGCCGCTGCTCGGGCCGACGGCGTACGCGCGCTACGACCTGATGGTCACGGCCGTCGCCGTCCTCGCGCTGCTCGCGGGCGTACGGCACGCGCGCGTGCTCGGCGCTCTCGTCGCCCTCGGTGCCCTGCTCAAGGTCTGGCCCGCGCTGCTGCTCCTCGGAACGCCGCGCGGCCCGGTCACGCGCCGCGCGTGGCCGGCCGCCGCGGTGACGGCCTGCGTGCTGCTGCTCGCGTTCACCGCGACGATGCCCGGCGCGCTCGCCTTCCTGGACTTCCAGCGCGACCGGGGCACCGAGGTGGAGTCGCTCGGCGCCCTCGTCCTGCAGGTCGCGCGCGCCTTCGGCTGGCCGGGCCGGCCGCAGCTCAACTACGGCTCGGTGGAGTTCCTCGGCCCGTACGTCCCGCTGGTGAGCGCCGCCGCGCAGGCGCTGACCGCCCTTGCCCTCGGCTGGCTGCTGCTCTGGCGGCTGCGGGCGCGCACCTGGTCGCCGAGCACGCCCTGCGACGCGGCGTTCGCGGCGGTGCTGCTGTTCACGACGACGAGCCGGGTGATCAGCCCGCAGTACCTGCTGTGGCTGGTGGGGCTCGCGGCCGTCTGCCTCTCGTACGGCGCGGGCCGGATGCGGCGGCCCGCGCTGCTGACCCTGGCCGCGACGGGCGTCACGTTCCTGGAGTTCCCGGTCTGGTTCTCGCACGTGGTGGAGGGCGACGCGCTCGGCGTCTCGCTGCTCCTGGTCCGCAACGGCCTCCTGGTCGCCGCGACCGTGACCGCGTGCCTCGCCCTGTGGCGCCGGACGGTGACCGAGGTGCCGCCCGCCGGACCTCACCGGGTGCCCGAACAGCCCGTACGGGACGGGCAGTTGGTCGAGTCACGAGGCGGGGCCGCGCGGTGAGGGTCAGCCGAGCGCGCGGCGCACGTAGTCCCGCCACTCCCGCGTGAACGCCTCGGGGGTCAGGCCGAACACGTCCTGCAGCGCGCCCGCCACCGCGCCCGCGCGCCGCGGGTGGGCGCCGACCTTCCGGTAGAAGTCGACGAGCGCCGCCTCGCCGTGCCGCTCGGCGATCATCCGGCAGGCCAGCCAGCCGCTCTCGTACGCCCGCGCGAGGCGGCCCGCGTCGCCCGCGAAGCCGAACGCCTCGTCGTCCGGCAGCCGCTCCGGGGCCCGGCCGGCCCGCACCGCGCGGTGCAGTTCGGGCGCCGCCTGCTCGGGCGTGCGGCCCGTGCCGCGGTACCCGACCCAGTCCGCGAAGCCCTCCGAGAGCCACAGCGGGGTGGCGTCCGAGGTGTGCGCGCGGGTCGCCACATGGGTCGTCTCGTGGGTCAGGACGACCTGCTTGCCCAGGTCGCCGAGCAGGTCGTACGACTCGGGGTTGACGATCACCCGGTCCGCGGGCGCCTGCCCGTCGCCGCCCGCCTCGCCCGTGGTGACCGCCGCTATCCCCTGGTACGCGGAGGCGGCGGCGCCGAGCAGTCCGGCCATGTCCTGCGTCGAGTCCGGTACGAGGACCACGACGCGCCCCGGCCAGCCCCTCCCCCACGCGCTCTGCACGGCGGGCACGGCACGGTCGGCGAGGGCCGCGTACCGGCGCAGCCGCCGCTCGCCCTGGCCCACGCCGAGGACCAGGCTGCGCTCGCCGCGCACCGCCGTGACCGCGCCCTGTTCCCACAGCTGCTCGCCGGCGTCGGGGGCGGGCCGTTCGGCGGCGACCTGCCAGCGGCCGTCGCGGTGCGTCAGGTCGAGGGTGCGCCGGACGGTGACCGGGGCCCGGTCGTGGCCCTCGATGCGGTAGGCGAGCGCTGCCGTGGCGGTGGCGCCGGCGCGGGTGCGGTCGAGCCGGGTCAGCCGGTACTCCCAGGAGCCGAGCGGGACCTGCGCGAGGTGGTCGAACTCGTCGTCCGGCCGGCCGGTCGCCGCGTACGCCGCCTCGTCCCGGTCGAGGACGGCCGCCGCGCGCCGCTCCAGCAGATCCTCGACGGCGGCGGTGGCGGAGTCCTGCGGGGCCGGGGCCGAGCAGGACGTGCCGACGAGGAGCGCGGCGCACAGCGCCCCCGCCGCCCGCACCCACCGCGCCCGACCTGACATCCTTCCGATGTTACGAGGTCGGGGCCCGTACGGATCCAGGGTTGTCGGGGGCGGGGCTCAGACCCGGGTGATCCCGGAGATCGGCATCATCCCGACCGGGTCGTAGCGCACCGAGGCCCCCGGGTAGGGGGCGTGCACGACCTGCCCGCCGCCCATGTACATCCCGATGTGGCTGGCGTCGTCGCGGTACGTCACGAGGTCGCCGGGCCGGGCCTCGGCGAGGGTGACCTGGCGGCCCGCGCCCCGCTGGGCCTGCGAGGTGCGCGGCAGTCCGACGCCCGCCTGCCCGTACGCCCACTGGGTCAGGCCTGAACAGTCGAAGCTGCCGGGCCCGTTGGCGCCCCACACGTACGGGCGTCCGACGGCCTGCTTGACCGCGGCGACGGCGGCGGCCGCCCGGCCCGATGCCGCGGTCCCGGTGAGCTCGGGGACGGTGCCGGAGCCCTCCGCGTAGGCCAGACGGTCCTGCGGCGAAAGGGAGTTGAGCAGCCGCCGGGCCTCGGCGAGCTTGGCCTCGACCTTACGCTTGTGCCGGGCAACGGTCTTCCTGGACGCCTCCAGGTCGGCCAGCTTGCGCGTCGTCTCGTCGCGTTCCTGGGCGAGTTCGCGCTGGGCGGTGCGCAGCTTGTCGAGCCGGCGGGCCTGGTGGGCGTTGAGCCGGTCCAGGGCGGAGGACTTGGCGAGGTAGCCGTCGGGGTCCTCGGACAGCATCAGGGCGAGCGTCGGGTCGAGGCCGGCCGAGCGGTACTGCGCCCCGGCCAGCGAACCGAGCGCGCCCCGCATGGTGTTGATGCGCTCCTGCCCGCGGGCGACGCCGTCCTTGGCGTGCGCGATCTCGCGGCGCAGCCGGTCGGCCCGCTCGTCCGCCTTGTCGTACGCCTGCGTCGCCCGCTCGGCCTCCTCGAAGAGGCGGTCGACCTGGGCCTTGGTCCCGGCCGGGGTCGCCCGTGGGTCGGCGGTGGCGGTCGGTGCGGTGAGGGCGGCGGCCGCGGTGGCCGCGGTGGCCGCTGCCGCGGTCAGCACGGTGGTGGTGCGGGCGCTGCGGTCGCGGCCGAGCCCTGGCCCGAGTCCGAGTCCGAGTCCGAGCTGCGAAGGACGGCGATGGGACGCCACGGGGTACGTCGCTCCTTCCCGCGCCGCTGCGTCCACCGCCCTCGCGGGCGGCGGATCTGCCGGAGAACAGCGGCGGTCCGGACGTCCGCCGCGGCCCTCGGGCCACGGCTCCGGTCTGCTGTTCCGCGGCGCGGAGCGGCTCCCGGCGGGTTCCTGCTTCGCGGGCCGGGCCCGGGACTTCGTCCCGGCCGAAGAGGCCTCCACAGGCGTCACTTCCCGCCCGTCCGGCGGTAGGTCCGCGGCGCTCGCCGACGAACAGCGGGGAAGCTACCAGCAGCCGGGGCGCGCGAGCGGCGCACCACACTCCCGCCCGAACGCCGAAGCCCCGCCGTCCACGCAGGTGGACGGCGGGGCGCCGGGTCGGCACAAGATCGGTGAATTCGCCCGTTCGGAGGGCATGTTGGGGCCTGCCGAAGCCCCGGTGATCCGTTTCCGGACGCGTCAGAACGCGTCAGATACGTACGCCGAACATGAACGGCATGTTGTCGATCGACTCGTAGCGCACGGCGGCACCCGGCTTCGGGGCGTGCAGTATCTGGCCGTTGCCCGCGTAGAAGCCGACGTGGTGCAGGTCGTCGTAGAAGATCACCAGGTCGCCGGGCTTGAGCTCGCCGCGGCCGAGCCGGGTGCCGGCGTTGGCCTGGTCCTGCGAGATGCGCGGGATGGAGACGCCGGCCTGCGAGAACGACCACTGGGTCAGGCCCGAGCAGTCGAAGGAGCTGGGTCCGGTGGCGCCGTAGACGTACGGCGAACCGATCCTGGTCTTCGCGGCGTTGAGGGCGGCGGCGCCACGGCCCGAGACGGGCGCTTCGTCCCCGAGGTCGGCGCGGTCACCGGCGTCGCGGCTCGCGCGCTCCTCCTCGGCGGCGAGCGCGGCGCGCTCCTTCGCGGTGAGGGTGTTGAGAAGCTTCTGGGCCTTGCCGAGCTTGGCCTGGACTTCCTTCTTCTTCTCTCCCAGTTCCTTACGGGTGTCCTCCAGGTCCTTGAGCTTGCCGGAGGCCTCGGCGCGCTGCTGCGCGAGGGTCCGCTGCTTCGCCTGGATCTTCTGGAGGGCGTCGGCCTGCTTGCTCGTCAACTGGTCGAGCGAGGAGGCCTTGTCGAGATAGGAGTCCGGGTCGGACGAGAGGAAGAGCTGCACGGAGGGGTCGATGCCACCGGAGCGGTACTGCGCGCTGGCCAGCGAACCCACGCCGGAGCGCAGTTCGTTGAGCTCGTCCTGGCCGCGGGCCACCTTGTCCTGCAGGTCGTCGATCTGCTCTTCGAGCTTGTCCTGCTGCTCACGGGCGCCGTTGTACTTCTCGGTCGCCTGCTCGGCCTCTTCGTAGAGCTTGTCGACCTCTGCCTTGACTTCCTTCTTGCTCGGCTTCGGGTCGGCCTGAGCGGCCTGCGAGGTGAGAGCGACGGCGGCTGCGGCGGTCGCGGTGAGCACGGTCACGCGCGCGCGGCTCGGCTGCTTGGGTCGACGGTGGGACGCCACGGGGGCGGCTCCTTCTTCCTCCAGCCGCCTACCGATCGCGGTGGGCGGGACCCCCACCGCCACTCCTGATGAGTGATCAACCGAGCGGAGGTTCGAAGCCAGACACTAAGTGACCTCATCGTGATCGTTCAAATCCTGCCGAGGAAAATCTCGGCCGAGGGCGGGATTCTTTACTCTCAACGCACATGCGGTGATGGGTATTTGACGCGGTGTAGCGCCAAGGTCACGTCAAATCGGGCATTCGGCGCAGGAGTTGCCTTGTTCCTCGAATGCCGCGAGCGGGTACGTACAGAAGGTGAACGCCACATGCACCGCGGGCGCTTTGTCCCCTCCCCGCCCCTTCCCGAATCCGGGGCTTTGCCCCGGACCCCGGCTGTTGGTCGGCTTTCCCTCCGCCGTGGCTGATCGCGCAGTTGCCCGCGCCCCTGAACAACCAGCCCCTCCGAGAGCAGACCCCCACCAGGGGCGCGGGGCAGTGACAAAGGTGGCTGCACCGCGTGCGCGCACCCAGGGCCACAACGGGGCGGGGCGAAGCCCCGGACAGGGGCGCGGGGCTGTGACATTTGCGGCTCCGCCGCGTGGGCGCGACCGGCCACGACGGCGCGGCAGCCGAAAAGCAACCGGGGCGGGGGGGCGAAGCCCCGGACAGGGGCGCGGGGAACTGCGCGACCGGCCACCACGGCGCGGGCAGCCGAAAAGCAACCGGGGCGGGGGGCGAAGCCCCGTCAGGGGCGCGGGGAACTGCGCGACCGGCCACCACGGCGCGGGCAGCCGAAGAACAACCGGGATCCGGGGCGAAGCCCCGGACGGGGCCCGGGGGCGCAACCCCGGCGCCGCCCGCTGAGGTCGACGGAACCTACCCCCGCGACAACCTCTTCAGCAGCACCGCGGACGCCACCGGCCGAGCCCCCGCCCTCGCGATGCCGTCCGCCACCTCACGGTCCGTGGACACGACCGTCACCGGCCGTCCGGGCGGCTCCGCGCGGACGAGTTGACGGATCAGCTCGTCCGCGGTGACGCCCGGCTTCGAGAACAGCACCCGCACCCCGCGCGGCGGCGCGAGCAGCACCGGCGCGGCCAGCTCCGCACCGTCGAAGACGCACGTGACCTCCGCCCCGGTCTGCGCGGCCAGGGCGGAGAGCGAACCGAGCAGCCGCAGCCGCTGCTTCTCCAACGGCATCGTGGGATAGCCGGTCTTGGTGACGTTGTACCCGTCCACGACCAGGTGCGCCTGGGGCAGCGCGAGCAGCTGGTCGAGGATGGCCGGGTCGTTCTCGGACAGCGCCCGCGCGGCGATGTCCTTGGGCGTCATCCGTCCGGGCTCGACCGCGTCGACCGTCTCGGCGGGTCGTACGGACACGGGCGGCAGGGCGAGTTCCCGGCGCAGGCCCTGCGTGGACTCCAGGAGGGTGTCGAGCAGCAGCCGCACCCGCATGTCCTCCACGGACCGCCCCTCGCGGCTCGCCTTCCGGCTCGCTTCGAGCGCGGACTCGGCCTCGCCGAGGCGAGCCTTGAGGCGGCGGGCCTCGCTGTCGGCGGCGGAGAGCTGGGTGTGCGTCTCGGCGCGCACCGCCTCGGTCTCGGCGGCGGCCTTGCGCAGGGCCGCCTCGCCGCGCTTGACGTCACTGAGTGCCGCGCGCAGCTTGCGGTGCAGCGACTCGGCCTCGCGCTTGGCGGTGTCGAGCTCGGCGCGCAGCCGCTCCGTCTCGGACTTGGACTTGTCGCGCGCCTCGGCCAGTTCGCGGCGCAGCCGCTCCAGCTCCGAGCGGGTCTCCTCGCCGACGCGCTCGGCGTCGGCGCGCTGCGCCTCCTCGCCCGCGGCGGTGACGAGCTTGACCCAGCCGGCGGGCCGCAGGACGTACGCGGCGGCCGCGACGTCCAGCGGATCGGCGGCCGGGGGCGGGGTGCCGGAGTCAAGGGCGCCGGCGAGTTCGGGCTGTGCCTCACGGAGGCGCTCCCCGATCCGCTGCCGGAAGAGGGTGTCGCTCTCCAGGGCCGCGGCCATCGCGTTGCCCGCGAACTTCAGGCGCCGGGTGGGGGTGAAGCGCGCGTACTGCCGTAGCTGGGTGGGGAGTTCGCCGACGGTCAGGCCGCCGAAGCCCTCGGCGGCGATGGCCACGACGCGGCGGCGCACGCCCTCGGGCAGCGGGCGGTCGAGCGTCTCGGCGGAACCGTCGGCCGCACCGGCGTCGACCGCACCGGCGGACCCAGCACCGGCGGCCTCGGAGGACCCGGCGGACCCGGCGGACCCGGCATCAGCCCCGCCCACAGGCTCGGACCCGGCGGACCCGGCGGCGACCCCGCCCACGGGCTCGGACCCGGCGGACCCGGCGTCGGCCCCGCCTACAGGCTCGGTCCCGGCGGACGCAGCGTCGGCCGCCTCGGCAGGCTCGGCACCGGAGCCACGCTCACCTGCCTCCACCATCCGTCACCCCACTTGCTGTGGGCGGGACCCCTCAGGATTCCGCGCCCGGCCTGTCCACCAGTTCGATCTGGTCCACCGCGTTGCACCAGCGGCAGCGCACGGACTCGATGGTCTCACTGACCACCTCGCGTTCCTCCACCTTGGGCTCACCGGCCAGGTCGAGGTGGACGTACTCCACCACCTTCGACGAACGCGTGACGTCGAAACGCGTGAGGTTGCCGCACAGCGTGCAGCGCCAGCGGGTGGTGTCGGTCGGCAGGGGAACCGTCATCGCGCTCGTGCGCCTTTCCTCGGGGTGTGCTCGGTGGGAAACACTCCGTTTCAACCCTACGGCCTGCCGGTGGGCCTGGGTACGCCGCGTCCACGGGCCGGTACGGCGAGGCGGTCCGTCCCGTCAAGCCCCGTTAAGTCAGGATCTGTCACATGATCGCGGAACGGGGAACGGCAGCCTCATGAACCAGCACAAGGACCGGAACAAGGACCGGAACAAGGACCGGAGCAAGGATCAGCACAAGAACCGGCACAGGAACAGAAGCGATCCCAGCCCCGCCGCCAAAGCCCTCAAGGAGCTGCTGCTCGGCCACGGCCCCGTCGTCACGTACGCGCTGGTCGCGCTCTGCTGCGCGGTGTTCGTGCTCTCCCCGGCCTCCGGCCTGAACCCCGTGTACGGCACCGGAAGCGACGAGCTGCTCGCCGCTCAGCGCGGCTACTTCCAGCGCTGGGGGGTGATCCCGGCCGAGCTGTTGACCGGTGACCCGCGGGCCGCCCTGACGCCGCTCACCGCGCTGTTCGTGCACGGCAGCTGGCTGCATCTCCTCGGCAATGTGCTGTTCCTGTGCGTCTTCGGCGTGATGGTCGAGGAGCGGATGGGCCATCTCCAGTTCGCGCTGTTCTACCTGGGCTGCGGGGCTCTCGCCCTCTGTGCGTACGCGATGGCCAACCCGGACTCGCAGCAGACCCTCGTCGGGGCCTCCGGGGCGATCTCCGCGGTGCTCGGGGCGTTTCTGCGACTGTTCCCGAAGGCCCGGGTTACCAGCCTCTTCCCGTTCCTGTTCTTCGTGCCGCTGCGCTTTCCCGCGTGGATCGTGCTGCCGTTCTGGGTGGCCCTGCAGTGGCTGGCCGCGCAGCGCGACTCGGGCGGGCCGGGCGTCGCCTATCTGGCGCACCTGGTGGGGTTCTCGCTCGGCTTCGTCTACGCGTGGGTGCGTTATCCCCGTACGGCTAGGCTGGGGGGCACTGCGACGGCCACCGAGGGAGACAGTCAGCCGTGATCACCGCGATCGTGCTCATCAAGACCAGCGTGGACCGGATTCCGGAGATCGCCGAGTCGATCGCCGCGCTGGAAAGCGTCAGCGAGGTCTTCTCCGTCACCGGCACGTACGACCTGATCGCCATGGTGCGGGTCGCGCGCCACGACGACCTGGCGGACGTGATCCCCGGCCGGATCAGCAAGATCCCCGGCGTGGAGGGCACGGACACGCATGTCGCGTTCCGCACGTACTCCCAGCACGACCTCGAGGCGGCCTTCGCCATCGGGCTCGACTCCTGACGTTCGCACGACGTACGTGGTGAGCGGCGCCGGATGAAGGTTCCTTCATCTGCGGCTCATGCTGGCGCCGCCCTGCGTACCGCACGCTCGATGCATGGCTTTCTCCCATCGCATGGCGGCCCTCGCCGCCGTCGTCGCTATACCGCTCGGGATCGCGGCGACCAGCTACGCCCTCACCGACAGCCCCGAGCCGCCCAAGTCGCCGCCGAAGCTGGAGCTGGACAGCGGTTCGCCGAGCCCGTCCGGCTCGGGCTCCGGTACGTCGAAGCCGAAGCCGACGCCCAGCGACGAGGTCGTGTCCCGGCCGCCGGTGAGCGACGGCCCGTCGGGCGACGACGATGACGGCGGCGGCGCGGACGACGCCGACGACGACAGGAGCGAGCGCGGCGGAGACGGTGACGACGGCTGAACCCCTGCCCGCGCGGTGGATATCCGCGCGGGTCAGGATCCTGCTCTGGCTGCTCGTCGTGATGGCCGTGGCGCTCGCCGCGGTCGCGATGACGACCCGTTCCGTCCTGGTGCGCGACGTCGACCATCGGATAGCGCGGCTGCTCGCCCAGGAGACCAGCGAGTTCACCAACTTCGAGGCGCAGGGCGTCGATCCGGAGACCGGCCGCCCGTTCACCGACCCAGACCGGCTGATCCACGTCTTCCTGGAGCGGCAGTACGCCGACACCGACGAGGAGCTGCTCGGCCTGGTCGCCCGCGAGGGCCTCTCCCCCGCACAGCGCGTACAGCAGCGCGAGATCGCCGTGCAGCGGCCGCTGCACGAGGACGCGGCCGCCCGCCGTGCGATCTTCGCTGCCGACGAGGCCACCGGCGCCCTGGACCGCCCCGAGGGCGAGATCCGCTGGGCCAAGGTGAGCGTCGCCCGGCACGGCGGCGAACCCGAGGCGGCGTTCGTCGTCGCCTTCCACCCGGAGCGCGAACTGGCGCGCGTGGACGAGGTGTTCCGCCTGATGCTGGCGATCTCCGGGGTCGCGCTCCTGATGACGACGGGCATCGGCTGGGCGGTCGCGGGCCGCATCCTCAAGCCGGTACGCACGGTCCGCACCGCCGCCGCCCAGCTCACCGAGCAGGACCTGACCCGGCGCATCCCGGTGCAGGGCCGCGACGACGTGGCGGCGCTCGCCGAGACGTTCAACGCGATGCTGGACCGCCTGGAGCGGGCGTTCGCCGCGCAGCGCGAGTTCGTCGACGACGCCGGGCACGAGCTGCGCACCCCCATCACCATCGTCCGCGGCCACCTGGAGCTGATGGGCGACGATCCGGCGGAGCGCGAGGAGACCGTCCGCCTGGTCACCGACGAGCTGGACCGGATGAGCCGGATCGTCGAGGACCTGCTGCTGCTCGCCAAGGCCGAGCGGCCCGACTTCGTGACCCCGGCGCCGGTGCAGCTCGCGGAGCTCACCGCCGATGTCTTCGTGAAGGCCCGCACGCTCGGCGAGCGCGACTGGCAGCTGCCCGAAGTGGCCGACGGCGAGGCCGAGTTGGACGCCCAGCGGATCACGCAGGCGATGGTCCAGCTGGCCCAGAACGCGGTCCAGCACACCACCGCGGGCCAGACCGTCCGGATCGGCTCGCGCATCACCGGGGACCGGGTCGAGCTGTACGTCGCCGACTCGGGCCCCGGCGTGCAGCCGCAGGACGCCGAGGTGATCTTCGAGCGGTTCCGGCGAGGCACGGCCAGGCGCGGCGCCCGTACGTCCGGGGCCGGGCTCGGCCTGTCCATCGTGCGGGCCATCGCCGAGGGCCACCGGGGTGGGGTCCGGCTCGAACCGGCCGACGCCGGCGCCACTTTCGTACTCGATCTGCCGTTGGAGGAACCCCGGTGAACCGGATACTCATCGTCGAGGACGAGGAGCGCATCGCCTCCTTCGTCGAGAAGGGGCTGCGCGCCAACGGCTTCACCACCACCGTGGTCGGCGACGGCGACGCGGCCTACGACTACGCCCTGACCGGCGGCTTCGACCTGGTCGTCCTGGACATCGGCCTTCCGGGCCGGGACGGCTTCACGGTCCTTCGGCAGCTGCGCGAGGCCCGCGTCACGGTCCCGGTGATCGTGCTGACCGCCCGCGACTCCGTACGGGACACCGTGGCGGGCCTCGAAGGCGGGGCCGACGACTGGATGACGAAGCCCTTCCGCTTCGAGGAGCTGCTCGCCCGGGTACGGCTCCGGCTGCGCACCGCGGCCCGCGCGCCCGAGGTGACGGTGTTGCGCAGCGGCGAGCTGAGCCTCGATCTCCGTACCCGCAGGGCGCGTTCGGGCGAGCGGACGGTGGACCTGACGGCCCGCGAGTTCGTGCTGCTCGAACTGTTCCTGCGCCACCCCGGCCAGGTCCTGGCCCGCGAGCAGATCCTGTCCCACGTGTGGGGCTACGACTTCGACCCGGGCTCCAACATCGTCGACGTGTACGTACGGGCACTGCGCAAGAAGCTGGGCGCGGAGCGGGTGGAGACGGTGCGCGGGATGGGCTACCGGCTGCCGGGGGCGTGACGTAAAGGCAGGTCGCCGCGGGTGAAGTTCCTTTCATGTGCGGCTCATAGAGGACTCACGGCGGACCGCGAGGCTGCTGTGCGTGACCCTGAATCTCCGCCAGTCGGTGACCTTGTGCGTGGCGCTCTCGCTGTGCGCCCTGCTCGTCGTCCCCGGCAACTTCCCCGGCCTCGGCGGCGACGCCCGCCTCACCCTCGCCGTGTTCGCGCTCGCGACCTGCGCGTGGATCGGTACGCCGATCGACGACACGTACATCGCGCTGGGCGCCGGACTCGCGCTCACCGCGACGGGGGTGATCAGCAGCGACACCCTCTTCGGCACCCTCGGCGACGAGACGGTGTGGCTGCTGATCTGCGCGTTCGTGCTCGCCGCCGCCGTGGCGCGCACCGGGCTCGCGGGGCGCGCGGCGGTCTTCTTGCTTTGCGGGGCGCGATGGGGGTCCCCCCTGTCCGAGCGAAGCCGAGGACTTGGGGGAGTCCGGCAGTTGACGCACCTCACCACCGCCGCCCTGGTCGTGACGGCCTTCGCGGTGCCGGCCACCTCGGGGCGGGCGGCGCTCGCGCTGCCGGTGTTCCTGGCGCTCGCCAAGGTCCTCGCCGACCGTAAGCGCCTGGTGGTGATGCTGGCGCTGCTCTTCCCGACGGTGATCCTCCTTTCGGCGGTCGCGACGCTGATCGGCGCGGGCGCGCACCTGATCACGGTCTCGGTCCTGTGGGAGGCGACCGGCGACCGTATCGGCTTCACCCAGTGGCTGCTGCTCGGCCTTCCGCTCGCCGCCGCCTCCTCCCATCTGGCCGCGGAAATAGTCCTGTTGACGACGACCCGGCGGGCCGACCGGCGCGGCCCCGTCCGGATCACCGCCGACCAGATCCAGGAGCACAGCGAGCAGCCCGTCACCGGCCCGCTCTCCGCCGCCGAGGCGCGCTGCGCGCTCCTTCTCGCCACGGTGGTGGCGCTGTGGTGCAGCGAGCCGCTGCACCAAGTGCCGCCCGCCGTGGTCGCGTTGATCGGCGCGGTCGTCGCGTCATCGCCCGCGCTCGGCACCGTACGACTGAAGGACGCGCTGAAGACCGTGCCCTGGTCGCTGCTGCTCTTCATGGCCGCGACGATGGCGATGGGCGTGGCCCTCGCCGACTCGGGCGCGGCGAAGTGGCTGGTGTCGGGGCTGCCGGTGGCCGTGCCGCCGTGGCTCTTCCTCACCGTGGTCATCGCGCTCAGCACGGCCGCCCACCTGATCCTGCAGTCCCGCTCGGCCCGCTCGTCGGTCCTGGTCCCGCTGGTCGTGGCGGCGGCCGTGGGCGCGGGCGTCAACCCGGTGGCGGCCGCGCTCGCCTCCACGGCGGCCGCGGGCTTCTGCCACACCCTGCCCGCCTCGGCGAAACCCGTGACGCTCTTCTCCGACCTGCCGGGCACGCCCACGTACACCCCGCGCGACCTGCTGCGCCTGTCCGCCGTACTGGCCCCGGCGACGGCGGCCCTTGTCCTGCTCTTCGCGCTCACCGTCTGGCCGCTGCTCGGCGTGCCGGTCCTGAAGCCCTGAACCCGCCCTCTACTCAACGGAGTTGACCATGCTGACCCGTGTCGTCGTAGCCCCCAGCGGCTTCAAGGAGTCCCTGTCCGCCCAGGCCGCCGCCGAGGCCATCGCCGCAGGCGTACGCCGGGTGGTACCTGAAGCGGAGGTCGACCTGATCCCGCTGGTCGACGGCGGCGAGGGCACGGCTGCCGCGCTCGCCTCGGCCACCGGCGGCCGGCTCGTCGCCCTGCCCGCCACGGGCCCCGTCGGAGAGCGGATCGGCACCCACTTCGCGCTGCTCGACGGAGACACGGCGGTGGTCGAGATGGCCGCCGTCGCCGGCCTCTCCCTGGTCCCGCGCACCCTGCGCGACCCGGGCGCCACGACCACGTACGGCGTCGGCGAGCTGATCCGCGCCGCCCTGGACACGGGCGTACGCCGCATCCTCGTCGGCTGCGGCGACTCCGGCACCTCGGACGGCGGCGCGGGCGCCCTGCAGGCCCTCGGCGCCCGTCTCCTCACCGAGAGGGGCTACGAACTCCCGCGCGGCGGACGCGAGTTGAGCCGCCTTGACCGCATCGACCCGACCGGACTCGACCCGCGCCTGAAGGACGTCGAACTGCAGGTCGCCTGCAACCCGTTCAACGTGCTCTGCGGGGACCGCGGCGTGGCCCGCGTCTTCGGCCCGCAGAAGGGCGCGACCCCCGAGCAGGTCGAGGAGCTGTCGGCCGGCCTGGAGCGCTGGGCGTACGTACTGGAGCGCGACCTCGCCGCCACCGACCTGCGCGAGGGCCCCGGCACCGGCGCGTCCGGCGGCCTCGGCGCGGGCCTCGCCGCACTCGGCGCCCGCCTGCTCCCCCGCTTCGACGTCCTCCTCGACCACCTCGACCTGGACGCCCGCCTGGCCCGCGCCGACCTGGTCGTCACCGCCGAGGGCGCCCTCGACCACCAGACCCCGCGCGGCAAGGTCCCGGCCGAAGTGGCCCGCCGGGCCAAGCAGTTCGGCCGCCCGGTCCTCGCCCTCGCGGGCACGATCGGCGAGGGCGCCCATCAGGTCACGGCGGCGGGCGTGGACGCCTACAGCTCCATCCTCCCGGCCCCGGTGTCCCTGCCGGAGGCGTTGGGCAGGGGCGGAGAGTTCCTCACGGACGCCACGGAACGGGCCCTGCGCATGGTCCTGCTGGGGGCTCGGCTGGCGGCGTAGGCATTCGCCCTGCGGGGGGGGGCGCCCCGCTAGGGCGCGGGGAACTGCGCGCCCAGCCACGACGGCGGGAAAGCCGAACGAACACCCCGAATGCGGGGCCCTGGGGCGCAGCCCCGGAACAGCAACCAAGCCGACGGTACGGGTCGGACGACAGAACCTAGGCCGCAGCCGAAGTATCCGGTACGCACCGCCCACCCTCGGTCCGGTAGGACCACCGCGCCCCCTCCCGCACAAGCTCCCGCACAGCAGTGACGAACCGCTCCACATGCTCATCGGGCGTCCCCGCCCCGAAGCTGACGCGGATCGCGTTGAGGGACTTCTCCCCCGGCGCACCCTCCGGCGCCCCGCACTCGCCCTGCTCCTGCGGGTCGCTCCCCAGCAGGGTCCGCACCAGCGGGTGGGCGCAGAAGAGCCCGTCCCGTACGCCGATCCCGTACTCGGCGGACAGCGCGGCCGCGAAGTGCGAGCTGTTCCAGCCGTCCACCACGAACGAAAGGACGCCGACCCGCGGAGCGTCGTCGCCGAACAGCGAGAGCACCTTCACCTCTGGCACCTCGGCGAGCCCGCTCTGCACCCGGGAGATCAGCTCCTGCTCCCGCGCCACGAGCGAGTCGAACCCGGCCTCGGTGAGCGCCTTGCAGGCGGAGGCGATGGAGTACGCGCCGATCACGTTCGGCGAACCGGCCTCGTGCCGGGCGGCGGTGGTGTGCCACTCGACGTCCACACCGCCGTCGACCCGCCGCGCCACGGCCTTGGACGCCCCGCCGCCCGCGAGGTACGGCTCGGCCTCCTGCAGCCAGTCGGCCCGCCCGGCGAGCACGCCGGAGCCGAACGGCGCGTACAGCTTGTGCCCGGAGAACGCGACCCAGTCGACGTCCAACTCCCGTACGGACAGCGGGTGGTGGGGCGCGAGCTGGGCGGCGTCGAGGACGATCCGCGCGCCGTGCGCGTGCGCGGCGGCGGCCAGCTCCTGCACCGGCCACAGCTCACCGGTCACGTTGGACGCGCCGGTGACGCACACCAGGGCGGGGCCGTAGGGGTCGCGGTCGGCGAGCGCCCGCTCCAGGGTGGTGACGGCCTCGCCGGGCGTACGGGGCGCGTTGAGGTACGTGACCCGCGCATCGCGCCACGGAAGCAACGACGCGTGGTGCTCGGTCTCGAAGACGAACACCTGGCAGTCGGCGGGCAGCGCCGCGGCGAGCAGGTTCAGGGAGTCGGTGGTGGACCGGGTGAAGACCAGCTGGTCGCCCTCGCGGCAGTCGAGGAACTCCTCGACGGTGCGGCGCGCGTTCTCGAACAGGTCGGTGGAGAGCTGCGAGAGGTACCCGGCCCCGCGGTGCACGCTGCCGTAGTACGGGGCGTACGCCGCCACGTCGTCCCACACGCGCTGCAGCGCCGGCGCGCTGGCGGCGTAGTCGAGGGCCGCGTAGGTCACTTCGCCGCCGGTCACCAGCGGAACGGTGACGTCCCGGCCGAGGACGGGCAGCGGGGCACAGACGGACTGGTCGGCGGCGGCAGAGGTGGCGACAGACATGGCGAACTCCCGTAAGAGGCAGGCGAATTCACCGCGACCGGACGCAGGCCTCAAGGCACACACGGGTGTGCACGGAGACGCGTCGACGGCGCGGGAGAAGGAAAAGAAAAAATGGTGCGCGGAAAGGGGCTGTACGCCCTATCGCATTCGCTTGCTCACGAGACTGCTCCCTTGAGGACCAGGACCCCAGGGTGTGCAGGGGTCCGCGCTTGCCGCAGACCTCGCTGCCTGCGGCCTGGTCTTCACCCGGGGCACCCCGCCACGGACGGAGGGTTGCCGGACAGCGGGCCGGGGCCTAGATCGCTGTCACTCATGACCTGTTGAGCATCTTGCCAGAAGATCGGGTACGCGCAAGGCGCAGTCCAGATTCCGGACTGCGCCTCGCGTCACACTTCCTCGGGGTTCAGGAGTTGCTGGCCCTGACCCACCGTTCGAGCGCCTGCCGCGCGGCCCCGGAGTCGATCGACTCGGCCGCCTTCGCCATCCCGGCCCGGATCTGCTCGACGAGCGGCGCCTCGCTCGGCGCCAACGCCACCAGGGCCGCAGCCGAGTTCAGCAGCACGGCGTCCCGTACGGGCCCGGTCTCGCCGCTGAGCAGCCGCCGCGCCACATCGGCGTTGTACGACGCGTCCGCGCCGCGCAGCGCCTCCACGGGCACGAGCTCGATGCCGACGTCCCGGGGGTCGAAGGCCTCCTCGCGCACGCTGCCGTCCCGCACGATCCACACCCGCGAGGTGGCGGTGGTGGTCAGCTCGTCCAGGCCGTCGTCCCCGCGGAACACCAGGGCGCTGGAGCCGCGCTTGGCGAGCACTCCGGCGACGATGGGCGCCATCCGCGCGTCCGCGACGCCGGTGGCCTGGGCCTTGACGCCCGCCGGGTTGGTCAGCGGCCCGAGGAAGTTGAAGGTGGTCCGGATGCCCAACTCCTTGCGGGCGGCGGCCACATGGCGCAGCGCGGGGTGGAACTTCACGGCGAAGCAGAACGTGATGCCCGCCTCGTCGGCCACCTCGGCGACCCGCTTCGGCGTCAGCTCCAGGTTCACCCCGAGCTTCTCCAGGACGTCGGAGGCCCCGCTGGCGCTGGACGCGGCCCGGTTGCCGTGCTTGACGACCTTGGCCCCGGTGCCGGCCACCACGATCGCGGACATGGTCGAGATGTTGACGGTCTTGGCGCCGTCCCCGCCCGTGCCGACGATGTCGACGCTGGGACCGGGCACCTCGATGGTGTTGGCGTGCTCGTACATGGTCCGTACGAGACCGGAGATCTCCTCCACGGTCTCGCCCTTGGCCCGCAGCGCCACCGCGAACCCGGCGATCTGCGCGTCCGTCGCCTCGCCGCGCATGATGCGGTCCATCGCCCACGCGGTGTCGTCGGCGCTCTGGTCCCGCCCCTCGAGGAGTCCGTTCAGTACGTCGGGCCAGGTACGGCCCGCCGCGTGGTTGCCTCCAGCGGGGGTCGTAGCGCTGCTCATGGCTACTCCTGGTCTCGTACGTACGAAAAGGGTGTGGGGTCAGCCTAGCCAAGGCCGGGGACGGCAAAGAGCCCCGTCCGACGATTGGACGGGGCTCCTGCCGTGGCGTTCAGCTACAGCTGACGGGGATCAGTGGTGGCCGTGGCCGCTGGTGATCTCCTTGTACTCCTCCGCCGTGGGCTTGGGGATCTGGTTGTCCTCCCCGTAGTAGCCCTTCGACAGCTTGGCCCGCAGCTTCTCCGAGCGCGGCAGCTTGCGCGCCACACCGTTCTCGTCGACCTCCGGGCCGAGCTCGAGCGGCTTGTACTGCTCGTGAGCGGTGAGGGTGTGCAGCTGCTCCTGGTTGAGCGGCTCGTGCACCTCGATGAACTCGCCGTGCGGCAGGCGCTTGATGATGCCGGACTCGCGCCCGTGCAGCACCTTCTCCTTGTCACGCCGCTGCAGACCCAGGCAGATCCGCTTGGTGATGACGAACGCGAGGACCGGGGCCACGAAGAACGCGATCCGGACGAACCAGGTGATCGAGTTGATCGACAGGTGGAAGTGGGTCGCCCAGAGGTCGTTTCCACCGCCGACAAGGAGCACCGAGTACCAGGTCAGCCACGCGACACCGAAGGCCGTACGGGTCGGGGCGTTGCGCGGGCGGTCCAGGATGTGGTGCTCGCGCTTGTCGCCGGTGACCCAGGACTCGATGAACGGGTAGACCGCGATGGCCGCGAGGACCAGCGGGAAGATCACCAGCGGGATGAACACACCCAGGACGAGCGTGTGACCCCAGAGGTTGATCTCCCAGCCCGGCATCACACGGATGAGGCCCTCGGAGAAGCCCATGTACCAGTCGGGCTGGGCGCCCGTGGACACCTGGTCCGGTCGGTACGGGCCGATCGCCCAGATCGGGTTGATCGTGGCGATCGCCGCGACGACGGAGATGACGCCGAAGACGAGGAAGAAGAAGCCACCGGCCTTGGCCATGTAGACCGGGAGCAGCGGCATGCCGACCACGTTCTTGTTGGTCCGGCCGGGACCCGCGAACTGGGTGTGCTTGTGGTAGAAGACCAGGATCAGGTGGGCCACGAGCAGGCCCATCATGATGCCGGGCAGCAGCAGGATGTGCACCGAGTAGAACCGGGCCACGAAGTCGCCGCCGGGGAACTCACCGCCGAACAGGAACATCGACAGGTACGTGCCGACGATCGGCACGGACAGCACCGCGCCCTGCATGAAGCGGACACCCGTACCGGACAGCAGGTCGTCCGGGAGCGAGTAGCCGGTGAAGCCGGTGAACATGCCGAGCACGAGCAGCAGGAAGCCGAACAGCCAGTTGACCTCGCGCGGCTTGCGGAACGCGCCGGTGAAGAAGACGCGCATCATGTGCACGAGCATCGCCGCGACGAAGATCAGCGCGGCCCAGTGGTGGATCTGCCGGATGAGCAGACCGCCGCGGACCTCGAAGCTGATGTGCATCGTCGAGTTGAACGCCTCGGACATCAGCTGACCCTGCAGCGGGACGTAACTGCCCGCGTACTCCACCTCGTTCATCGACGGGTGGAAGAACAGCGTCAGGTACACACCCGTGAGGATGATGATGATGAAGCTGTAGAGGCAGATCTCGCCCAGCATGAAGGACCAGTGGTCCGGGAAGATCTTCCGCATGTTGGCCTTGGCCAGGGAGTAGATCCCGAGCCGGCCGTCGGCCCAGTCGGCTACGCGCTCGCCGGCCGGTGCCTTCCTCGTGTTGCTTGCGTTGTCGCTCATCCGCGCTCCCAGAAGGCAGGACCGACGGGCTCTTCGAAGTCGCCGAGCGCCTCGAGGTAGCCCTCCTCGTTCACACCGATGCGCAGCTGCGGCAGGGCGTGACCGGCCGGGCCGAAGATCACTCGGGCACCGTCGGAGAGGTCGAAGGTGGACTGGTGGCACGGGCACAGGGCGTGGTGCGTCTGCTGCTCGTACAGGGAGATCGGGCAGCCCACGTGGGTGCAGATCTTCGAGTAGGCCACGATGCCCTCGTGCGACCACTCGAGCTCGCGCTTGTCCTTGATGTCGTCCGGCTGGATGCGGACGATCATCAGGGCGGCCTTGGCGATCTCGGTCTGGAAGTCGTGGTCGTGCTCCGACATGCCCTCGGGCATGGCGAAGGTCAGCGAACCCACGGCGACGTCCGCCGGACGCAGCGGCTCGTGCGTGTTCATGTTCACGAGCATCTTGCCCTTGGCCCAGCGCGTGTGCCGCAGCTTGTCCTCGGGCAGCGGACCGAGGTCGCGCAGGAGGACGACGCCGGAGAGCGGCACGAGGGCCATGGCGCCGAACATCGTGTTGCGGATCAGCTTGCGCCGGCCGAAGCCGGACTCCTCGGCGCCGGCCGCGAAGTCGGCCATGACCTTGGCCTTGACCTCGGGCTCGGCCTCGATCGCGTGCCGCTCGTCGGCGATCTCCACGTCGGACATCAGGGTGCGGGCCCAGTGGACCGCGCCCGCGCCGATGCAGAAGAGCGCGATGCCGAGGGTGACGCCCAGGGCGAAGTTCAGCGCGCTGATGTGCCCGAGCGGCCAGATGTAGACGATCTTCTCGACCGGGAAGGCCACGTAAGAGGCGATGAAGCCGACGGTGGCGAGCATCGAGATGGTGAACAGCAGGGCGACCGTACGCTCGGAGCTCTTGGCGGCCCGCTCGTCGATGTCCTGCACCCGGTGCTCGTGCGGGGGCAGACCCGGGTCCGCGAACGGGTCGTCCGCGGTCTTCTGCAGGGTGTGCCCGGCAGCGTCCTGCTCGCTCGGCAGGTTCTCTTCTGGAATGTCTTGGCTACTCATGACTTCTTGGCCTTTGCGGTCCGAGCGGCTACCCAGACGGCGACGGCGATCAGCGCGCCGAGACCGAAGATCCAGGCGAACAGACCCTCGCTGACGGGGCCGAGGCCACCCAGCTTGAGTCCACCCGGGCTGGCGGTCTTGTCACCGTTGACCGCGTCGAGGTACGCGATGATGTCCTTCTTCTCCTTCTCCGGCATGGTGGTGTCGGGGAAGGACGGCATGTTCTGCGGGCCGGTCTGCATGGCCTCGTAGATGTGCTTCGGGTCGACGTCCTCGAGAGTCGGCGCGAACTTGCCGTGCGTCAGGGCGCCGCCCTCACCGGTGAAGTTGTGGCACTGCGCGCAGTTGCTGCGGAACAGTTCGCCACCCTTGCCGATGTCGGCGCCCTCAGGGTTGTACTGCTTGTCGTTCGGCACCGAGGGACCGGCGCCGAGCGAAGCGACGTACGCCGCGAGCTGGTCGATCTGGGCCTGGTTGTAGATGACCTTCTTGCGCGGCACCTGGGCGCCGGGCTGCTGGGCCGGCATACGGCCGGTGCCCACCTGGAAGTCCACCGCCGCGGCGCCGACGCCCACGAGGCTCGGGCCGTCGGAAGTGCCCTGACCACCGGTGCCGTGGCAGCTGGCGCAGCCGACGGCGTAGAGCTTCTTGCCCTCGTCGATGGCGAGGGACTGGGCGGTTTCATCGGCCTGCGCCTTGTCCGCGGGTGCGAACGCGGCGTACAGCCCCCCGGTGGCCGCCAGCGCGAGGAGTAGGACGACGACCGCCGCCAGCGGATGGCGTCGTCGTGCGGAGAGCTTTTTCACGGATTACCCCGGTGTCAGGATCTTCTGCGTCGATGCTTCTGGAATGTGATGAGCGGCGGGTCCGTCGTTCGGACCCGGGCCCGATTACTTGATCATGTAGATCGTGGCGAAGAGGCCGATCCAGACGACATCGACGAAGTGCCAGTAGTAGGACACGACGATGGCGGAGGTTGCCTGCTCGTGAGTGAACCTCTTGGCCGCGTACGTCCTGCCGAGAACCAGCAGGAAGGCGATCAGGCCACCGGTCACGTGCAGACCGTGGAAGCCGGTCGTGAGGTAGAACACCGAGCCGTACGGGTCGGACGAGAGCGAGAGGCCCTCGTGCTTGACCAGCTCGGTGTACTCGAAGACCTGACCGCCGATGAAGATCGCGCCCATGATGAAGGTCACGATGAACCAGGCCCGGAGCTTCTTCACGTCACCGCGCTCGGCGGCGAAGACGCCGAGCTGGCAGGTGAGCGAGGAGAGCACCAGGATCGTGGTGTTCGTCGCCGAGAAGGGGAAGTTCAGGGCCGAAGCCATTTCCTTCCAGTGTTCGGCACCCGTAACCGAACGGAGGGTGAAGTACATCGCGAAGAGGGCCGCGAAGAACATCAGCTCGGAACTCAGCCAGATGATGGTTCCGACGCTGGTGAGGTTCGGTCGATTGACCGACGGGTGCGCGTGCCCCTTGTCTACTGTCATTGCTGTCGCCACGCCGACATTATGTCGGTCGCTTATCCAGCCCTCACTCCGGGGGGTGCCGTTCGGAGTGTTCCCGGCCCATGTCCAGCCCGGATGGCCCATCAGCGGCCTGTCCGTACCGGTGTTGACAGGGCGTCGGGGGGAGTAGCATCCGCGCATCGGAACCGAGTTGATCGGCCGAGCCTTGCACCTCGACGAAGCGGAGCAATCATGCAGTCGACCGCCACGGTCCTGGTCTACAGCGACAACGCGAACACCCGCGAGCAAGTGCGGTTGGCGACGGGTCGCAGGCCGGCCGCGGACGTTCCCCGGGTCGAGTTCATCGAGTGCGCCACGCAGGCGGCGGTCCTCAAGGAGCTGGAGCGCGGCGGCGTGGACGTCTGCGTCCTGGACGGCGAGGCGGTGCCCGCGGGCGGCATGGGCGTGTGCCGGCAGATCAAGGACGAGGTCTTCCAGGCCCCGCCGGTGCTGCTCCTCATCGGCCGCCCGCAGGACGCCTGGCTGGCCACGTGGAGCCGTGCGGAGGCCGCCGTGACGCTGCCCGTGGACCCGGTCGAGTTCGCGGACTCGCTGGCCGCTCTGCTGCGCAGCCGGCTCGCCGCGACCGCCTGATCCCACTCCCCCGGTTCGACCGACACCCCTGCCTCGTACGCGCCAACTGCCGTACGGAGCAGGGGTGTCGGGCATTCCGGGCTCGTTTCAGACCTGGGGGCGCAGGCGGGCCTTGTCGACCGGGGACTGGCCGTCGCGGGTGTCGGCGAGCAGGACGCTGCCCTTGCGCCAGTCCTTCCAGCTCATGTTCCAGTCGCCGAGGCCGTTGCCGAAGGTGGGCATGTCCTCGCCGTAGCTGTTGATGGTCTTGACGAGGTCGCCCTGGCGCAGGGTCTCGAAGAGCCAGGCGGCGTTGTCGGTGCTCATGCCGACGCAGCCGTGGCTGGTGTTGGCGTAGCCGTGCGAGCCGGCCGACCAGGGGGCGGCGTGCAGGTACTCGCCGGTGTCGGTGACGCGGGTCGCGTAGTACACCATCTTGTCGTAGAAGTCCGAGGCGCCGATGCTGGCGCTGGTCATGCGGACCGCGTACTCCTGGCCGAGGACCACCTTGACGCCGTTGCGCGTGGAGTAGCCGGGCTTGCCGGTGGTGACCGGCACGGAGTTGATCTCCTCGCCGTTGCGGAAGACCGTCAGGTTGTGCGAGCCGGCGTCGACGACGGCCTCGACGCGGTCGCCGGTCTTGAACTTCAGCGGCTTGGTCTCGGTGCCCCACAGGCTGTCGTCGACCTTGATGCCCTCGAGGTGGGACTGCACCTCGATGGTGGCCTTGGTCGGCCAGTAGTCCTTGGGGCGGTAGTGCAGCGTCTTGCTGTCGACCCAGTGCCAGGCCCCCTCGGCGGCGGGCACCGAGCGCACGGTCAGGGCGCGTTCGACGATCGCTCTGGCCTTCTTGGTCTTGACGGCCTTGCTGAGCTTCGCCGTGACGGGCTGTCCGACGCCGTACGTGCCCTTCTCCGGGCCGAACTCGACCTTCAGGACCTTCTTCTTGGGGGCGTCGGTGTCGAAGCTGAGGAGCTTGCTTCCCGGGGCGCCGTCCTCGTCCTCGGTGCTGACCTTCAGCTCGTAGTGCACGCCGGCCGCGAGCGGGCCGGTGCTGTGCCAGCGGGTGCCGTCGGCGGAGAGTTCGCCCGCGACGTAACGGCCGAGCTCGTCGGTGGCGGTGACGTCGGTGATGCGCCCCTCGTCGCCCTGGGCGGTCACCTCCAGGGGCTTCTCCGGGTCGGCCTTCTGTGAGCCGTCGGGGCCGTTGAAGTCGATCTGGTCGGCCGCGTCGTAGGGCTTCGCCGAGAGCGGATGGCCGTCGGAGCTGCCGCACGCGGTCGCTCCCGCGCCGAGCGCGACGACCAGCAGAGTGCAGCTCAGAACCGTGGTGATGCGCGGTGAGTTGCTCATGAACACACGTTATGAAGATTCGTCAGCGAGGGCGCGTCGAGTGCTCCGTACGGGGCATGTCGACTGCTGCAGAAGAGGGGCCCGGACACTCCTTCTCGGAGTGTCCGGGCCCCTCTTGCGGTGCTACGTGCTAGCGGCTCACTGGTTCTGGTTCTCGCCGCGGTAGTACTCGTACACCCAGCCCCACAGACCGATGAGGATCAGCGGAGCGGAGAAGTACATCAGCCACCAGCCGAAGACGACGCCCATGAAGGCGAGCGCGCCACCGATGGCCAGGGAGAGCGGCTGCCAGCTGTGCGGGCTGAAGAAGCCCACCTCGCCGGCCTCGTCCGCGACGTCGGCCTCCTTGTTGTCCTGCGCCATGGCGTCGACCCGCCGGGCCGTGAAGGCCAGGTAGTAGCCGACCATGATGCACAGGCCGAAGGCCAGGAAGAGCGCCGTGGTACCGGCCGGCTCCTTCGACCACACGCCATAGACGATCGCCATGGCGAGGACGAAGACGCTCAGCCAGATGAACATCTTGCCCTGGATCTTCACTTGCCGACCTCCTTGCCGCCCGCGAGCGCCTTGTCCGACTCGTCACCGTGGCCGAGCTGCTCGAGGGCCGCGATCTCCGGGTGGTGCAGGTCGAACGCCGGGGATTCGGAGCGGATCCGCGGCAGGGTGAGGAAGTTGTGCCGCGGCGGCGGGCAGGACGTGGCCCACTCGAGCGAACGGCCGTAGCCCCACGGGTCGTCGACCTCGATCTTCTTGCCGTACTTGGCGGTCTTCCAGACGTTGTACATGAACGGCAGGATCGACAGGCCGAGCAGGAACGAGGCGATCGTCGAGACCGTGTTCAGGGCGGTGAAGCCGTCGGCCGCGAGGTAGTCCGCGTAACGCCGCGGCATGCCCTCGGCGCCGAGCCAGTGCTGCACCAGGAACGTGCCGTGGAAGCCCACGAACAGCGTCCAGAACGTGATCTTGCCGAGCCGCTCGTCGAGCATCTTGCCGGTGAACTTCGGCCACCAGAAGTGGAATCCGGAGAACATCGCGAAGACCACGGTTCCGAAGATCACGTAGTGGAAGTGCGCGACCACGAAGTACGAGTCCGAGACGTGGAAGTCCATCGGGGGCGAGGCCAGGATGACGCCGGTCAGACCACCGAAGGTGAAGGTGATCAGGAAGCCGACGGCCCAGAGCATCGGAGTCTCGAAGGACAGCGAGCCCTTCCACATCGTTCCGATCCAGTTGAAGAACTTCACGCCTGTCGGAACGGCGATGAGGAACGTCATGAAGGAGAAGAACGGAAGAAGCACGCCACCGGTGACGTACATGTGGTGCGCCCACACCGTCACGGAAAGACCGGCGATCGCGATGGTCGCGCCGACCAGACCCATGTAACCGAACATCGGCTTACGCGAGAAGACCGGGATGACCTCGGAAATGATTCCGAAGAACGGCAGGGCGATGATGTACACCTCTGGGTGTCCGAAGAACCAGAAGAGGTGTTGCCACAACAAGGCGCCGCCATTGGCCGCGTCGAAGATATGGGCACCGAACTTGCGGTCCGCCTCGAGGGCGAACAGCGCGGCCGCGAGCACCGGGAAGGCGAGCAGCACCAGAACGCCGGTAAGGAGCACGTTCCAGGTGAAGATCGGCATCCGGAACATCGTCATGCCGGGAGCGCGCATGCAGATGATCGTGGTGATGAAGTTGACCGAGCCGAGGATCGTGCCGAAGCCGGAGAAGGCCAGACCCATGATCCACATGTCGGCGCCGATGCCCGGCGAACGGACGGCGTCCGAAAGCGGGGAGTAGGCGAACCAGCCGAAGTCGGCCGCACCCTGCGGGGTGAGGAAGCCGCCGACCGCGATCAGCGAGCCGAAGAGGTAGAGCCAGTACGCGAACATGTTCAGCCGCGGGAACGCCACGTCGGGCGCGCCGATCTGCAGCGGCATGATCCAGTTCGCGAATCCGGCGAACAGCGGCGTCGCGAACATCAGCAGCATGATCGTGCCGTGCATCGTGAACGCCTGGTTGAACTGCTCGTTCGACATGATCTGCGTGCCGGGACGGGCCAGTTCGGCGCGCATGAAGAGCGCCATCAGACCGCCGATGCAGAAGAACGCGAACGACGTGACCAGGTAAAGCGTGCCGATCGTCTTGTGGTCGGTGGTGGTCAGCCACTTCACGACCACGTTGCCGGGCTGCCTGCGCCGAACCGGGAGCTCGTTCTCGTACGGTTCACTGCTTGCGGCGCCTGCTGCACCAGCACCCTGGGGTTCGTTGAGGATGCTCACAGTTGGTTCTTCTCCGCATTCCTGGCCGGGTCCGTCTGCTCGATGCCGGACGGGATGTAGCCGGTCTGCCCCTTCTCGGCCAGCTCCTTCAGATGCTGCTGGTAGCGCTCCGGGGAGACGACCTTGACGTTGAAGAGCATCCGGGAGTGGTCGACGCCGCAGAGCTCGGCGCACTTGCCCATGAAGGTGCCCTCCTTGTTGGGGGTCACCTCGAAGGTGTTGGTGTGGCCCGGAATGACGTCCTGCTTCATGAGGAACGGCACCACCCAGAAGGAGTGGATGACGTCACGCGAAGTCAGAACGAAGCGGACCTTCTCGCCCTTCGGCAGCCACAGGGTCGGACCCGGGTTGCCGTTCTGCGGGTTCCGGGTGCCGGGCGTGCCGACGTCGAAGACACCGCCGGCGTTCTCCGGGAAGTCCTTCTGGAACTTGTCCGGAATCGCCGCGAGGTCCTTGTTCGACTTGGCGTCGCCTTCGGAACCAGGGACGTTCTCGATGTAGTTGAAGCCCCAGCTCCACTGGAAGCCCACCACGTTCACGGTGTGCTTCGGCTTGTCGGAGAGTGCGAGGAGCTTCGATTCATCGCGTGCGGTGAAGTAGAAGAGCACCGAAACGATGATGAGCGGAACCACGGTGTACAGCGCCTCGATGGGCATGTTGTACCGGGTCTGCGGAGGAACCTCGACCTTGGTGCGGCTGCGCCGGTGGAAGACAACGCTCCACAGGATCAGGCCCCACACGAGCACGCCGGTGGCGAGCGCCGCGGCCCACGAGCCCTGCCACAGGGAGAGGATCCGAGGAGCCTCTTCCGTGACGGGGGTGGGCATACCAAGCCGAGGGAAGTCCTTGTATGTGCAACCGGTCGCGGTCGCCAGGACCAGGCCCGCAGTCAGCACCTGCGGCAGCTTCCGCCGCATCGGGCGCCGCGACGAGCGGTCGGAGCCGTTGGGACTCACGTAGCGCCTTCCCGAGAGTCTCGCCCGCTCGGCCGGCGCTCGGCCGGTGTTGCTGTCGGTCGGGCTCCGGACCCTGTACGGGCAGGGGTTTGGATGTTTATGCGGACCAAACCCTACTGGACGCTATTTGGGGTCGCGCGGGGAGGGTGCCCAACGCGCCGTCGCACGACCCGAAGGGGTGGCCGAAACCCCCTCGCCGAGGCTCAACGCCGCACGTGAACGGGCAACTGACGCCCCCTTGGGGGATACCGACACAGAGTCGGCGGCGCCCCCCGGAACGACCTCTTCCGGGGGTGCGCCCCGCGGTGTCCCGCGTGGCGTGTCGGGAGTTGTCCACAGGCCTCCGAGCCCTTCCCGTACTGCGGGTAGCGTGACGGCGTGCCCTACTTCGACGCCGCATCGTCCGCCCCCCTGCACCCCGTTGCCCGCCAGGCGCTGCTCGCCGCGCTCGACGAGGGCTGGGCCGACCCGGCCCGGCTCTACCGCGAGGGCCGGCGGGCCCGGCTGCTGCTCGACGCCGCGCGCGAGGCCGCGGCGGAGGCGGTCGGCTGCCGCCCGGACGAGCTGGTCTTCACTCCTTCGGGGACGCGGGCGGTGCACTCGGGCGTCGCGGGCGTGCTCGCGGGCCGCCGCCGTGTGGGCCGGCAGCTCGTGGTCTCCGCCGTCGAGCACTCCTCCGTACTGCACGCGGCCGCGGCGCATGAGGAGCAGGGCGGTACGACGGTGCAGGTCCCGGTGGGGCGTTCGGGGCGGGTGGACGCCGGGGAGTTCGCCGGTGCACTCGGCGGAGAGACGGCGCTGGCCTGTCTGCAGTCCGCCAACCACGAGGTGGGCACGGCGCAGCCGGTGGACGAGGTGGCCGAGGCGTGCCGGGCCGCCGGGGTGCCGCTGCTCGTGGACGCGGCGCAGTCCTTGCCGTGGGGGCCGGTCGGGGGCGCCTGGTCGGCGCTCGCGGCGAGTGCCCACAAATGGGGCGGACCGTCCGGGGTCGGGCTTCTGGTCGTACGTAAAGGGGTGCGGTTCGCCGCTCAAGGGCCGTCGGACGAGCGGGAGTCGGGGCGGGCGCCGGGGTTCGAGAACCTGCCGGGGATCGTCGCGGCGGCGGCCTCGCTGCGGGCCGTGCACGCCGAGGCTGCTCAGGAGGCCGTGCGGCTGCGGGAGTTGACGGAGCGGATCAGGGCGCGGGTGCCGGAGCTGGTGCCGGACGTGGAGGTGGTGGGCGATCCGGAGCGGCGACTGCCGCATCTGGTCACCTTCTCCTGTCTTTATGTCGACGGTGAGAGCCTGCTGCACGAGCTGGACCGGGCGGGCTTCTCGGTGTCGTCGGGCTCTTCGTGCACGAGCTCCACGCTGACGCCGAGCCATGTACTCAAGGCGATGGGCGTGCTGAGCGAGGGCAACGTACGGGTGTCGCTGCCGGTGGGCACGGAGGCCGCGGATGTGGAGCGGTTCCTCGGGGCGCTGCCGGGGGCGGTGGCCGCGGTGCGGGAGAAGCTGGGGGCTCCGGCGGCCGTGGCGGCTCCGGGCCCGGGTGACTCGCTCGTCCTCGACGTGCTGGGGAAGCGGTGCCCGATCCCGGTGATCGAGCTGGGCAAGGTCATCGGCGACGTCCCGGTGGGCGGCACGGTGACGGTGCTCTCGGACGACGGGGCGGCCGGGCTCGACATCCGGGCCTGGTGCCATATGCGGGAGCAGGAGTTCGTGGGCGAGGACCCGGCGGACCGCGGCACTGCTTATACGGTCCGCCGGGTCTCCTGAGGCGCCAGGCCGTTTCCTTCGGATCCGGCCTGATCCGAAGGAGACACCCCCTAGGGCACTGCCCGTGCCGGGGGCCGGGTCAGGCCAGGTGGTCCTGGACCTCGGTGGCGGCCTCGTGACCGTACGCCTTGGTGAAGCGGTCCATGAAGTGGGCGCGGCGCAGGGTGTACTCCTGGGTGCCGAGGGTCTCGATGACCAGGGTGGCCAGCATGCAGCCGACCTGGGCGGCGCGCTCCAGGCCGACACCCCAGGACAGACCGGAGAGGAAGCCGGCGCGGAACGCGTCGCCGACGCCGGTCGGGTCGACCTTGGAGTCCTCCTCCGGGACGCCGACCTCGATCGGGTCCTCGCCGGCCCGCTCGATGCGGACGCCGCGCGCGCCGAGGGTGGTGACGCGGTGGCCGACGCGGCCGAGGATCTCCTCGTCGGTCCAGCCGGTCTTGGACTCGATGAGGCCCTTCTCGTACTCGTTGGAGAAGAGGTAGGTCGCGCCGTCGAGGAGGGTGCGGATCTCCTCGCCGTCCATGCGGGCGATCTGCTGCGAGAAGTCCGCGGCGAACGGGATGGAGCGGGTGCGGCACTCCTCGGTGTGCCGGAGCATCGCCTCGGGGTCGTCGGCGCCGATCAGGACGAGGTCGAGGCCGCCGACGCGCTCGGCGACGGACTGCAGCTCGATCTGGCGGGCCTCGCTCATGGCGCCGGTGTAGAAGGAGCCGATCTGGTTGTGGTCGGCGTCCGTGGTGCACACGAAGCGGGCGGTGTGCAGGACCTCGGAGATGCGTACGGAGTCGGTGTCGACGCCGTGCCGGTCGAGCCAGGCGCGGTACTCGTCGAAGTCGGAGCCCGCGGCCCCGACCAGGATCGGGCGGGTGCCGAGCTGCCCCATGCCGAAGCAGATGTTGGCGCCCACCCCTCCCCTGCGTACGTCGAGGTTGTCGACCAGGAAGGAGAGGGAGACCGTGTGCAGCTGATCCGCGACCAGTTGGTCGGCGAATCGGCCGGGGAAGGTCATGAGGTGGTCGGTGGCGATGGAGCCGGTGACTGCGATACGCACGGCGTATGTCTCCTGCGGGAGAGGCTGCGGTGGAGAGTGACACCTCACGCTATCCGGTGGGAGCCGGTCCCCTGAACCGCCAAAACTACCCGATAGTAGACCTTTTTCTGCGAGGTTCCGCGTGCGTACGGTGCGTATATGTCGAAGCACACCGCCATGCCGGAACAGCCCGACCTCACCCTGGAGCAGCTCCGGGGTGACTGCGCCCGGATGGCTCCGCACTGGAAGCAGGTGCGCGAGAGCGCGCCGCAGCCCGTCTCGCCGGCGAGCATCCACGGCGTGACCGTGCCGGGCACCTCGGCCAGGCTCCTCGACTCGATGTCCGACTACGGGGACTGAGGCAGGGCGGCCGGGAACCGTACGCCCCGCAGGACCGTCCCACCGACAGTCGCCCCCGCACGGGGAGTCGGCGTGGACGAAGGAGCGATGCGGTGGGCAGCGAGGAGACGCACGAGGGCGCCGGTCGGCGGCAGCCCGGAGTCGTGGCCGTCTCGGTGGCGGCCGCGGTGCTGCTCGCCGGGGGCGGCGGCGCGTATGTCGCGGCGAACGCCTCGGGCGGGTCCGGCTCGGGTTCCGGTGCCGGTGCGCCCGCGGGCGATGAGACCCCTCCCCCGCTGGTCCTGGACGAGGACGCGGCGCGTGGCGTCGCGCCCGGCGAGCCGGCGCCCGGCGGCGTGACGTACCGGGCGGGCGGCGAGCTGCCGAAGGGGCCGGACTCGGCGCCCGTCCACCGGCTGCGCGGCTCGGTCGGCGCGGCCCAAGTGGCCAGGCTCGCCGAGGCACTTGACGTGTCCGGCACGCCGCGCGCCGAGGGCACGGTGTGGAAGGTGGGCCGCGCCGGGGACGGGCCGGTGCTCACGGTCGGCAAGGAGGCGCCGGGCACCTGGACGTTTCAGGCGCACCAGGGGCGTACGGACGACTGCGTCAAGGGCAAGCCCTGTGCGGCGCAAGGCAGTTCGGGGCAGGGTGACACGGAGCCCGGACCGGTGAGCGAGCGGGCCGCCAAGAGTGCCGCCGCGCCCGTGCTGAAGGCGGTCGGGCAGGGCGGTGCCGCACTCGACGCCTCGCAGACCCTGGGTGCGGTGCGGGTGGTGAACGCCGACCCGAAGGTGGGCGGACTGCCCACGTACGGCTGGTCGACCGGGGTGCAGATCGGCTCGGACGGTCAAGTGGTCGGCGGCAGCGGGCAGTTGACGAAGCCGGTGAAGGGCGCCTCGTACCCCGTGCTCAGCGCGGCGAAGACGATCGCGGAGCTGAACGAGCTCGCCACGAAGACCGGGCCGGGAAGCGGCAGCGGCGGTTGCGCTCGGCCCGTGCCGCACGGCGAGGGCTCCGCACCGCAGGGCATCGCTCCGGGTGAGCCCGCTCCCGACGGGGGCGCGAAGGCGGGGCAGCCGTGTCCGCCGGAGCCGAAGGGCGGCGGACCGGAGCCGGTCGAGGTGTCGAAGGCGACGTTCGGGCTCGCGCTGCACTTCGAGCGGGGACGCCAAGTGCTCGTACCGTCCTGGCTGTTCCAGGTGAAGCCGGACGGGGCCGAGCGGGCGTTCACGCTGACGCATCCCGCGGTGGACCCGGCGTACCTGGCCGAGCCGGACGCGCCGGAGCCGCGGCCCGAGCCGACCGAGAAGCCGACCGCGGACGGCCCGGCGTCCAGGGACGTGCCGGTGACCTCGTACCGCGTGGACGGGCAGAAGGTGACGCTGCAGTTCTGGGGCGGCGCGTGCAGCGAGTACACGGCGCGGGCGACCGAGAGCGGCGGCGAGGTGCGGGTCGCCGTGGCCGAGAAGCCGCAGAAGAAGGGCCAGGTCTGCGTGATGATCGCCGAGGAGCGGACGGCCGACGTGACCCTGGACAAGCCGCTCGGCGAGCGCACCGTGGTCGGCACGAACGGGGTCGCCGTGCAGCGGAAGTAGCCGTTCCGCCCCGGCGCCGCGGACAAGGCGGAGGCTCGGATACGACGGCACGCCGCGGACACGGCTGCACCGCGGATGCGGCGGAGGCTCGGATACGGCGAAGGCGGCGCCCCCTGCAGAGGGGAGCGCCGCCTTCGGCGTGCGTACGCCGGTGACTCCAGGAGCCGGTCGGCTCAGCTGAAGGAGTCGCCGCAGGCGCAGGAGCCCGTGGCGTTGGGGTTGTCGATGGTGAAGCCCTGCTTCTCGATGGTGTCGACGAAGTCGATCGAGGCGCCGCCGAGGTACGGGGCGCTCATGCGGTCGGTGACGACCTTGACGCCGTCGAAGTCCTTCACGACGTCACCGTCGAGCGAGCGCTCGTCGAAGAACAGCTGGTAGCGCAGGCCGGAGCAGCCGCCGGGCTGAACGGCGACGCGCAGCGCCAGGTCGTCCCGGCCCTCCTGCTCAAGAAGGCCCTTGACCTTGGCCGCGGCGGCGTCGGACAGGAGGATGCCGTCGCTCACGGTGGTGGTCTCGTCCGATACGGACATCTGCTTCTCTCCCGGGTTGTTCGGACTGCTTGCCGACGGTTGCAACCGTCGGGGCCGCGGATTCATTCCGGGCCCGGCACGCTGTTTCTGCGTTTCCGCCTGTCTCTTCATGCTCGCACACCCTCACGGGGCAAGGCGCCGGTGTGCGGACCGGTTATGCGTCACATCGACACGATGGCCATCGTCAAACTGACGTGAAGCGGTTATGATAGATAGCGTCAATTCGACGAAAAGCAGGCCCGGACAGCGGGTTCTGCCCGCCGGAAGAAGAAAGGGTGCGTGTCGTGACCACCGCCCAATCCCCCGTAGACCTGGCTGTCGAGCCCACGCCGCTCGCCCTCCTGCTGCTCGGCCGCGAGGCCGACCCGAAGAGCGAGCGCGGCGTCGAGTGTCCTGGCGACCTGCCCTCGCCGTCCGACCCGGACCTGGTGGAGCGCGCCCGCGCCGCCAAGGAGAAGCTCGGCGACAAGGTCTTCGTGCTCGGTCACCACTACCAGCGCGACGAGGTCATCCAGTTCGCCGACGTGACCGGTGACTCCTTCAAGCTGGCCAGGGACGCGGCCGCCAAGCCGGAGGCCGAGTACATCGTCTTCTGCGGTGTGCACTTCATGGCCGAGTCGGCGGACATCCTGACCACCGACGACCAGAAGGTGGTCCTGCCCGACCTCGCCGCCGGCTGCTCCATGGCCGACATGGCGACGGCCGAGCAGGTCGCCGAGTGCTGGGACGTGCTGACCGAGGCGGGCATAGCCGAGCAGGTCGTGCCGGTGTCGTACATGAACTCGTCCGCCGACATCAAGGCGTTCACGGGCAAGCACGGCGGCACGATCTGCACCTCGTCCAACGCGAAGAAGGCCCTGGACTGGGCCTTTGAACAGGGCGAAAAGGTGCTGTTCCTGCCCGACCAGCACCTCGGCCGGAACACCGCCGTGCGCGACCTGGGCATGTCCCTCGACGACTGCGTGGTCTACAACCCGCACAAGCCGAACGGCGGCCTGACCGTCGAGGAGCTGCGCGCCGCCAAGATGATCCTGTGGCGCGGCCACTGCTCGGTGCACGGCCGGTTCTCGCTCGACTCGGTGAACGACGTGCGCGAGCGCATCCCCGGCGTGAACGTCCTGGTGCACCCCGAGTGCAAGCACGAGGTCGTGGCCGCCGCGGACTACGTCGGGTCGACGGAGTACATCATCAAGGCCCTGGAGGCCGCGCCCGCCGGCTCGAAGTGGGCGATCGGCACCGAACTGAACCTGGTGCGCCGGCTCGCCAACCGCTTCGCGCCCGAGGGCAAGGAGATCGTCTTCCTCGACAAGACGGTCTGCTTCTGCTCGACCATGAACCGGATCGACCTGCCGCACCTGGTGTGGGCCCTGGAGTCCCTCGCCGAGGGCAACCTGGTCAACCGCATCGAGGTCGACAAGGAGACGGAGAGCTTCGCGAAGCTCGCCCTGGAGCGGATGCTGGCGCTGCCGTAAATCCCTCCGACGGGGCCTTGCGGTCCCGTCAATCCCGTTCCCACGCGTCGGCGGTGTCCGTAGCGTGCGGGCATGATCCTTCGCCCGCTGCGGGACACCGCCGACGATCTCCACGCCGCCCGGCAGGTCGCCACCGAGGCCTTCGCCGCGTTGGGGGCCGCGCTCGGGGACCCGCCGGAGCCTCCGCCCACCCCGGCCGAGGTCGACCGCATCGACGCCCTCAACCGGCATTTCGTACGCCATGATCCCGAGGGCTGCTGGATCGCGGAGGCCGAGCGCGGGGGCGGGGGCGGGCAGGCTCTCGGTGTCGCCGTCGCGTCCCGGCGGGAGGCCGTGTGGGGACTGTCGCTGCTTGTCGTCGCGCCCGGGGCGCAGGGCACGGGCGTCGGCCGCGCTCTGCTCCAACGAGCCCTGGAATACGGTCAGTCGTGCCCGCGCGGCGTCATCTCCGGGTCGCGCGATCCGCGGGCGGCTCGCGCCTACTGGGGCGCCGGGTTCGCTCTGCACCCGGCGATGCGTCTGCAGGGCGCCGTCGACCCGGCGCGGCTCGACGCCCCCGACGGGCCGGTGACCGAGGGCGGCGACCCGGAGTTCCTGGACGCCGTCGACCGGAAGGTGCGCGGCGGGGCGCACGGGCCGGACCACGCCCAACTGCTGCGCGACTGCCGCCTGTTGACGGTCGACGCCCCGGGTCATCAGGGGTACTGCTTTATCGACATGTCGCCGTCATCCGCGTCCGAGGCCGAGCCCGAGTCCGGCGCCGTCGAGCTGATGGGCCTCTGCGCCACCACCGAGACCGCCGCCGCCCGGTTGCTCACCGCCGCGCTGCGGGACGTGCCCGCCGGCCGCAAGGTCAAGATCCCCAACGTCACCGCCGAGCAGCGCTGGGCCGTCGACGTCGCCCTGACCGCCCGCCTGCAGCCCGTGCCCGGCGGCTATCTGTGCCTGCGCGGGATGGCCCCGCCGGTGGGGTTCGTGCCGTCGGGGCAGTACCTGTAGCGGCGCGCGTACGCGAAGGGGGCGCCCCTCTCCGGGAGTTGACCGGAGAGGGGCGCCCCCCCTTGTGCGTAGGGCCGTCGCTCTTGTGCGTAGGCCCGTCGCTCAGACCTTCGCCGGCTCCGGCTCGTCGGACCGGTCCGACTCCTCCGTGGACTCGGGCTGCTCCGGGACGACGCCCGCCTTCTTGGCGCGCTTCGCGGCCCGCTTCTTCGCGCGGCGCTCCTTGCGGAGTTCGATCATCGCGTAGAGCGTCGGGACCAGGAGGAGCGTGAGCAGCGTCGACGTGACCAGGCCGCCGATCACCACGATGGCGAGGGGCTTGGCGATGAAGCCGCCGTGGCCGGTGACGCCGGCCGCCATCGGGGCGAGGGCGCAGATCGTCGCCAGGGCCGTCATCAGGATCGGGCGGAGGCGGTGGCGGCCGCCCTCGATGACGGCTTCGACGGTGCCGTAGCCCTTCTCGCGGTACTGGTTGATCAGGTCGATCAGGACGATCGCGTTGGTCACCACGATGCCGATGAGCATCAGCATGCCGATCATCGCCGGGACGCCCATCGGGGTGTCGGTGGCGATCAGCAGGCCGATCGCGCCGGTCGCCGCGAACGGGATGGAGACGAGCAGGATCAGCGGCTGCACCAGGGACTTGAAGGTCGCCACGAGCAGCATGAAGACGATCGCGATGGCCGCGAGCATCGCCAGGCCGAGCGAGGCGAACGCCTCGTCCTGGTCCTCGGAGACGCCGCCGATCGACACCGAGGCGCCGTCGGGCAGCTCCTTCTCCAGCTCGTTCAGCTCGGTCTGCAGCTGGGTGCTGACCGCGCCGGTGTTGTCGCCGGTCGGGCGTGCGGTGATCGTCGCGGCCCGTGCGCCGTCGATACGGGTCATCGAGACCGGCCCGTCGACCAGCTTCACCGTCGCGATGTCACCCAACTCGACCCGCCCGAGCCGCAGTTCACGCAGCTCCTGCAGGGTCTCGGCGGGCTTCGCGGACTTCACGACGACGTCCCGCTCGGTGTCGTCGAGCACGGCCTTGCCGCTGGGGGTGCCGCGGACGGCCTGGGCGACGGCCTGGCCGAGCGTGGTGTCGTCGAACCCGGCCGCGGCGGCCTTCTCGTTGGCCTTGACCGAGATCCGCGGCACCGACTGGGACAGGTCGCTCTGCACGTCGGCGACGTCGTCGAGCTCCGCGACCTCGTCCCTGACCTGCTCGGACGCCTTCTCCAGTACGTCGGCGTCGGCGGCCTTGACCACGACGCTGAGGTCCTGCCCGGCCATCGGGTCGCCGGCGGTGATGCGGGTGTCGCCGATGCCGTCGAGGGCGGCGAGCTCCCGGTCGATGGCGTCACTGGTCTTCTCGAAGTCGGCGTCGTCGGCCAGGGTCACCTGGTACGAGGCCTGGTTGGTGTCGGTGCCGCCGCCGAAGGCCGCCATGAAGCCGGACGAGCCGATGGTGACCTGGTAGTCCTCGACGCCGTCGACGCCGGCGAGGGCCTGCTCGACCTTCTTCGCGGCCTTGTCGGTGGCGGCGAGGCTGGTGCCGGGCGCCAACTCCTGCTTGACGGACAGGACTTCCTGCTCGCCCTGGTCGAAGAAGTTGGTCTTCAGCATCGGGGCCATGCCGAACGTGCCGACGAGCACGACGACCGCGAGCAGCAGGCTGGTGAAGCGGCGCCGGGTCGCGAACCGCAGCACCGGCACGTAGAGCCGCTGCAGCCGGCTGCGGGCCTCCTTCTCCTCGGCCTTGCGGCGCGCCTCGTCCGGGTCGAGCCCCGCGGTCGCCTTGGGGGCGCGCAGGAACCAGTACGAGAGCACCGGGACGACCGTCAGAGAGACGATCAGGGAGGCGAGCAGGGCGGCCGTGACGGTCAGCGAGAACGAGCCGAACAGCTCCCCCACCATGCCGCCGACCAGGCCGATCGGCAGGAACACCGCGACGGTGGTGAGGGTGGAGGAGGTGACCGCGCCGGAGACCTCCTTGACCGCGGTGAGGATCGCCTCTCGGCGCTCCTCGCCGTAGCCGAGGTGCCGCTTGATGTTCTCCAGGACCACGATCGAGTCGTCCACGACGCGGCCGATCGCGATGGTCAGCGCGCCGAGCGTGAGCATGTTGAGCGACAGGTCGCGGGTCCACAGCACGATCAGCGCGAGCACGACCGAGAGCGGGATGGAGACCGCGGTGACGAGCGTCGAGCGGATCGACGTCAGGAAGATCAGGATGATGACGACCGCGAAGGCCAGGCCGAGCGCACCCTCGGTGGTCAGGCCGGCGATCGACTTGGAGACGGCCGGGCCCTGGTCGGAGACCACGGTCAGCTCGGCGTCGGCGCCCAAGTCCTTGCGCAGGTCCGGGAGTTCGGCCTTGACCTCGTCGGAGATGGCGACGGCCGAGCCGTCCTTGTCCATCGTCACGACGACGGCGAGGCTGGGCTCGCCGTTCGTCCGGGTCAGCGAGGTGGCCGCGGCCTCCTGCTGCTCGACCTCCGCGACGGAGCCGAGGCGCACGGGCTTCCCGGGCCGGCCCTGCGGGGCGCCGGGCGCCGCCTGCGGGGCGACCATCAGGTCCTCGACCTGCTGCAGCGAGGTGAAGCCGCCGCCGACCTGCACGGTGCGGTTCTTGCCTCCCTCGTCGAACGCGCCGGCCGGCACCGAGGCCCCGCCCTGCTGCAGCGCCTGCACGAGCGCCGCCGGGGTCAGGCCCGCGCGCGCCAGCCTGCGCTCGTCCGGGGTGACCGTCACCTGCACGTCGCGGACGCCGTCGACCGAGACCTGGCCGACGCCGTCGATGTCCTCCAGGACGGGTACGACCGAGCGCTCCAGCTTGTCGGCGAGCGCCTGCTGGTCGATGCCGTCGGCGGAGGCGGCCAGGACCACGGTCGGGATGTCGTCCGTGGAACCGGCGACGACCTGCGGGTCGACGTCCTCGGGCAGCTGGGCGCGGGCCCGGTTCACGGCCTGCTGGACATCGGCGACGAGCTGCTTGGAGTCGCTGTCGCCGTAGTCGAACTGGGCCATGACCAGGGCGTTGCCCTCGCTGGCCGTGGCGGTGACGCCGGTGATGCCGTCGACCGCCTCGATGGACGACTCGAGCGGCTCGACGACCTGCTTCTCCACCACGTCGGGCGACGCGCCCTGGTACGGGGCTATGACGGAGACCATCGGCAGTTCGATGGACGGGAGCAGCTGCTGCTTGAGCTGCGGGACGGCGATCGCGCCGAACGCGATCGCCACGATCGAGATCAGCCCGATCAGGGCCCGTTGGGCGAGGCTGAATCTTGACAGCCAGGACATGGGTGAGGGTCTCTCTTCTGTGGCTTGCGCGGCAGGAGAGGGCGCAGCCTGCGCCCGGTCGCCGGGGCACAGGACACAGCCGCGCCCGACCCTTCAACCCTCGGTCATGCCGGTGCCGGTATTCCTCGCTCGCAGGTCCCTTTCCTTATACGGCGCCTACTGCGAGCGCAGTACGGCCCTTCGGAGCTCAGTCCACCCGTGGACGTACCAGGCCCGACTCGTACGCGATGACGACGAGTTGCGCCCGGTCGCGGGCGCCCAGCTTGGCCATGGCGCGGTTCACGTGGGTCTTCACGGTGAGCGGGCTGACGGTGAGGCGCTCGGCGATCTCGTCGTTGGAGAGGCCGCCCGCGACCTGCACGAGGACCTCCCGCTCGCGTCCGGTGAGGGCCTGCAGGCGCTCGGCACGGTCGCCGCCGGTCCCGTCACCGTCGTCCGAACTGCCGCCCTGGGCGAGGAACTTGGCGATCAGGCCCTTGGTCGCGGCGGGCGAGAGCAGGGCCTCCCCGGCGGCGGCGACGCGGATGGCGTTGAGCAGCTCGTCCGGCTCGGCGCCCTTGCCGAGGAACCCGGAGGCCCCCGCGCGCAGCGACTGCACCACGTACTCGTCGACCTCGAACGTGGTGAGCATGACCACCCGGACCCCGGCGAGATCCGGGTCGGCGCTGATCGCACGGGTGGCGGCGAGGCCGTCCGTACCGGGCATGCGGATGTCCATGAGGACGACGTCGGCGCGCTCGGAGCGAGCGAGGGCGACGGCCTCGGCGCCGTCGGAGGCCTCGCCGACGACCTGCATGTCGGGCTCGGAGTCGACGAGGACCTTGAAGGCGCTGCGCAGCAGGGCCTGGTCGTCGGCGAGCAGCACCTTGATGGCGGTCATGCGGTCTCCCCCGGGCCGGCAGTGCGGTTCATGTGGTGTCGCCGGCGGCGGCCGTGCGGTCGGCGACGGGCAGGATCGCATGGACGCGGAAGCCGCCGCCGTAGCGGGGCCCCGCGGTGAGCGCGCCGCCGAGCGCGGAGACGCGTTCGCGCATGCCGAGCAGCCCGTGGCCGCCGCCGGCCCCGTCCGGTTCGGCGACGCCGGGCCCGTCGTCGATGACGGTGATCTCCACGTTGGCGCCGACCCGGATCACGCTCAGCTCGGCCTTGGCGTCGGCGCCCGCGTGCTTGTGGACGTTGGTGAGGGCTTCCTGGATGACGCGGTACGCGGCCAGGTCGACGGCGGCGGGCAGCGGAGCCTTCTCGTCGGCGCAGGCCACCTCGACGGGGATGCCGGCGTTGCGGAAGCCGTCGACGAGGTCGCCGAGGCGGGCGAGCCCTGGCGCGGGTTCGGTGGGCGCCTCGGGGTCGCCGGTCTGCCGCAACAGGCCGACGGTGGCGCGGAGTTCGTCGAGCGCGGAGCGGCTGGCCTCGCGCACGTGGCCGAGCGCCTCCTTGGCCTGGTCGGGCCGCTTGTCCATGACGTGCGCGGCGACGCCGGCCTGGACGTTGACGAGGGCGATGTGGTGGGCGACCACGTCGTGCAGGTCGCGGGCGATCCGCAGGCGCTCCTCGGCGACCCGGCGCCTGGCCTCCTCCTCGCGGGTGCGTTCGGCGCGTTCGGCCCGCTCGCGGATGGCGTCGACGAAGGCCCGGCGGCTGCGCACGGCGTCCCCGGCGGCCGCGGCCATGCCGGTCCAGGCGAAGACGCCGAGGTTTTCCTGCGCGTACCAGGGCAGCGGTCCGGTGAGCATCGCGGTGCCGGTGAGCACGGCCATGGTGAGCAGGCCGACCCGCCAGGTGGTGTGCCGGTCGGTGCGCGCGGCGACGGTGAACAGGGCGACGACGGCGCACATCGCGACGGGCGCCCGCGGCTCCCCGGTGACCACCTCGACGAGGGACACGGCGACGGTGGCGGCGAGCACCAGCCAGGGGCGGCGCCCGCGGAAGATCAGGGCGACGGAGCCGACCAGCATCAGGGCGACGCTCAGCCCGTCGGGACTGCGCCCGAAGTAGGGCCCGCGCGGACCGTGCGGCTCGACGAACGACCCGAGCAGCATGCAGACGAGCACGGCCAGGGCGAGGCTCGCGTCGAAGGCCAGCGGGTGCGCCTTCTGCCAGTCCCTGGCGCGTACGAGGGTGCTCACGACTGGCAACGGTACCGGTGCGGTCGTCCGGGGTTCGGTCCCCCCAGGGCTGCCGCCCCGGACCCCGCTCCCTTCTACGGCCTCCGGCCTTGTCCTCAAACGCCGGACGGGCTGGATATTCGCCCTGCGGGCTCGTCCTCAAACGCCGGACGGGCTGAATGTGGCGGGCGCAGGCGGGATGCGGCCGGATTCACGCCGGATGCGGCCGGGACAAGCTGAGCTTGCCCCGTCAGCCCGGGATCAGGCCGTCATCGCTCAGCATCCGCCGGACCTCCTCCAGCGTCGCGTCCGACGCCGGAAGGATCAGCTCCGAGGGTTCGAGCGCATCGTCGGGCAGGGGCGTGCCGAGCTCGCGGACCTTGTCCAGGAGCGCGTGCAGTGTGGTGCGGAAGCCGGGACTGTCGCCGCTCTCCATCTCCGCGAGCAACTCGTCGTCCAGCTTGTTCAGTTCGGCGAAGTGGCTGTCCGCCAGCTCCACCTGCCCCTCCCCCATGATCCGTACGATCATGACGCTCTCCTCGGAGTCCGGACCGTCAGGCGGCTACTGCTTGTCGAAGCGGGGCGTGTCCTGCTGCGGCTGTCCCTGGGCCTGGCCGTTGCCGCCGCCCTCGATGGCCTGCTGGGAGGGGCCGGAGCCCCCGGCGAGCTCGGCCTTCATGCGCTGCAGCTCCAGCTCCACGTCCGTGCCGCCGGAGAGGCGGTCGAGCTCGGCCTGGATGTCGTCCTTGGTCGAGCCGGACTGGTCGTCGAGCGCGCCCGAGGCGAGCAGCTCGTCGATGGCGCCGGCGCGGGCCTGCAGCTGGGCGGTCTTGTCCTCGGCGCGCTGGATCGCCATGCCGACGTCGCCCATCTCCTCGGAGATGCCGGAGAAGGCCTCGCCGATCCGGGTCTGGGCCTGCGCCGCCGTGTACGTCGCCTTGATCGTCTCCTTCTTCGTACGGAAGGCGTCGACCTTGGCCTGCAGGCGCTGGGCGGCGAGCGTGAGCTTCTCCTCCTCGCCCTGCAGCGTCTGGTGCTGCGTCTCCAGGTCCGTGACCTGCTGCTGGAGCGCGGCGCGACGGGACAGCGCCTCGCGCGCCAGGTCCTCGCGGCCGAGCGCGAGCGCCTTGCGGCCCTGGTCCTCCAGCTTGGACGACTGCGACTGGAGCTGGTTCAGCTGCAGTTCGAGGCGCTTGCGGCTGGTCGCCACGTCCGCGACGCCGCGGCGCACCTTCTGCAGCAGCTCCAGCTGCTTCTGGTACGAGTAATCGAGGGTCTCGCGCGGGTCCTCGGCCCGGTCAAGGGCCTTGTTCGCCTTCGCGCGGAAGATCATCCCCATACGCTTCATGACACCGCTCATGGGCTTCGCGCGCCCCCTTCTGACAGTTACGACCGGCCGTTCCAGCCCCAGCACTGCGACAGAACCCAGCCTACGGGCCCTTACTCCATTACCGCACTGTTCGAGCACCGATCGACTCCTCCCCAAGAAGGACTGCGAGGCCGGCTGCTCCAGCCCAGGGAGTAGGTGATCGACGTGGCGATGAAGGGGAAGGTCCCCTTACATCCCCTTGCGGTTGCCTTTGAGCACGTCCGCCGTTGCCGGATCGTTCCCCGCCAGGCTGTGGTCGACACCGGCTACCCCGTACCCTTGGGTTTTGTGTTCCGTAGCCGTTCCAAGGAAGAGAAGGCCCCGACCGCCAAGGCGCCGGTAGCCGACTCCAAGCAGCCCCGCGACCCGCAGGCACCCAAGGGTCGCCCCACCCCGAAGCGCAGCGAGGCCCAGTCGCAGCGCCGCAGCGTGGCGAGTACGCCGACGAACCGCAAGGAGGCGGCCAAGCAGCAGCGCGAGGCCCGCCGTGCGGACATGGCGCGCCAGCGCGAGGCGCTCGCCAGCGGTGACGAGCGCTATCTGCCGGTGCGCGACAAGGGCAAGGTGCGCAAGTTCGCGCGCGACTTCGTCGACTCGCGTTTCTGCATCGCCGAGTACTTCCTGCCGATGGCGGTGATCATCCTCGTCCTCAGCATGCTGCAGAACCGGCAGCTGCAGAACATCTCGCTGCTGCTCTGGCTGGGCGTGATCCTGCTGATCGTCATCGACTCCATCGGCATCTCGATCCGCCTGAAGAAGCAGCTCCGCGAGCGCTTCCCCGACGAGCCGAAGCGCGGCGCCGTCGCGTACGCGCTGATGCGCACGCTCCAGATGCGCCGACTGCGCCTGCCCAAGCCGCAGGTCAAGCGCGGAGAGCGGCCCTGAGCGCACTCGGTTTCGAGGGGGGCGCGGCCGGTTGGCTGAAGGGCCTCGGCGGCCTGCGGAACGTCGTACGACAGGAGCTGGTCGCGCGCCAGCTCGACGAGCAGATCGCTGCCCGGTTCCCGGTCGGACAGCGGCTGCGCGTGCTCGACGTCGGCCTCGGCCAGGGCACCCAGGCGCTGCGGCTCGCGCGCGCCGGGCACCAGGTCACCGGCATCGAGTCGGACGCCGAGATGCTGGCGGCCGCCCGTGCGGCGCTCGCCGCCGAGCCGGACGGCATCCGCGCGCGGGTGCGGCTCCTGGAGGGCGACGGCCGGGACACCGGCGTGCACTTCCTGCCCGGCTCCTTCGACGTGGTCCTCTGCCACGGCGTCCTGATGTACGTGGCCGAGCCGGACGGGATGCTCGCCGGCCTGGCCCGGATGCTGGCGCCCGGCGGGCTGCTCTCGCTGCTCGTGCGGAACGCGGACGCGCTCGCGATGCGCCCCGGCCTGTCCGGCGACTGGTCCGCGGCGATCACCGCGTTCGACACCGCGACGTACACCAACCGCATCGGCCTCGACGTGCGCGCCGACCGCCGGGCCACCCTGACGTCGACGCTCGCGGGCATCGGCGCCCCGCTGCACGCCTGGTACGGCGTACGGGTCTTCACGGACACGGCCCCGGACGACGCCGAGCCGCCGTCGGAAGCGGAACTCACGGCGCTGCTCGCGGCGGAGGAACGCGCGGGGCGCACCGACCCCTACCGGGCGGTGGCGGCGCTCACGCATCTGTGCGGGGTGCGGGGCTGAATCCACGCGGACCGGGTCCGACCGGCATCCAACCCGTCATTTCGGAACGCCCAACTCCCCTTCTGCTGTGAGCAGTAGGGGAGTTCGTGTGTCAGTGGGGTGGGGCAGGATGGGACGCGTGACCAACCAGCAGCAGCCACCGAACCACCCGTACGCCGCCCCGCCGAACCAGCAGTACGCTCCGCAACAGCCGAACCAGCCCTACGCACCCCAGCAGCAGCAACCGCCTCATCCGTACGCGGCCCAGCAGCCCCCGCACCCGCACCCGCAGGCGGCTCAGCAGCCGGGCCCGTATCAGCAGCAGTACGCGCAGCATCCGTATCAGCAACCGCCTCAGCATCCGACGCCGTCCGTGCCGGAGGCGGTCGGGGACTTCCGGCGATGGGGCGCCGCCCTCGTCGACGGCCTGATCGCCCTCTTCGGCGGTTTCAAGCTCGCGGACCTGCTGACCCAGGGCGAGAGCGTCGGGACCTTCTGGGGGTACCTGGTGGGCCTCGTCCTCGGGATCTCGTTCGTGCACCACGTCTTCGGGGCGCTCATCTTCCGCACGACCGTGGGCAAGTTCCTCTGCACCACGCGCGTGGTGCGCTCCGAGGACTGCGGACGGCCGCGCTTCTGGCAGACCGTCCGGCGCTGGCTGCTGGGCCTGACCTGGCTCCCGATGCAGCTGCCCCTCAGCCTGATATCGGGCGAGGGCGAGCCGTACGACGACGACCACTGCGGGCTGCGTTACGTCCGCAGCAAGGATCTCGGCTGAGCCACCGATTCCGTGCCGAGGGCCGGCTCCGTGGGGCAGACCCCACGGAGCCCTCTCGCTCAGTCCTGCGCCGCTTCCTCCGGGTGCAGGCTCATCGGGCCGTAGATCTCCGTGCCGTCCTCGAAGAGGCGGACCTGGTCGGCGCCGCCGTCCTGGAGGTCCTTCCAGACCTCGCCGATCCACGACTCCGCGTCGCCCTGGGTCGTGAAATCCTCGGGCTGCACGGCCGGTTCCACCTCGGTGCCGTCGGACCTCTCGAACCGCCACGTCCACGCCGCCATGTCAGCCTCCCAGGTGCTGGTCCAAGATCCGACTTCTGGCAGCAGCCTATCCAAGCGCGCAAGACCGTCTCGGAAGCGGCAGGATCGTCCCCGTGGAACTGACACTGCTCGGCACCGGCGCCCCCGACGGACTGCCCCGCCCCGACTGCCCCTGCGCCGCCTGCGCGAGCGCCCTCGGCGACGACGTACGCGCCGCGACCGCGCTCCTCGTGGACGGAGTGCTGCTGCTCGACCTGACGCCCGGCGCGGCGTTCGCGGCCGCCCGCGCCGGGCACTCGCTCAGCGGCGTGCGCCAGGTGCTGCTCTCGCACCCGCAGGAGGGCCCGGCCTTCGAGCACCCGGCGGGCCTGCCCGCTGCGGGGCGGGTGCCGGAGGGCCGCGAGCTGGCGCTGCTCGACGGGCACCGGGTGCGGGCGCTCGCGATGGACGCGCCGGGCACCGGTTACGAGGTGACGGGGCCTGACGGGGAGCGGCTGCTGTACCTGCCGCCGGGCTGCGCGCCCGCGGGCCTGAATCATCCGGCGCCGTACGACATGGTCCTGGCCGACGTCGTCGGGCGGCCCGACGCGCTGGCGCGGCTGCGCGCGGCCGGCGCCGTGACCCCCACGACGGACGTGCTCGCGGTGCACCTCGACCACGACGTGCCGCCGGGCGCGGAGCTGCAGCGCCGCCTTGCCGCCGCCGGGGCCCGCGCGGTGCCGGACGGTACGACGCTGGTGGTCGGCGAGTTCCACGCCGTACCGGACCTGCCGCGGCGGACGCTCGTCCTCGGCGGGGCGCGCTCCGGCAAGTCCGTCGAGGCGGAGCGGCGCCTGGAGTCGTTCCCGGAGGTCGTGTACGTGGCGACGGGCGGGAGCAGGGAGGGCGATGCGGAGTGGGCGGCCCGGGTCGGCCTGCACCGGGAGCGCAGGCCGGGCAGTTGGCGTACGGAGGAGACCTGCGAGCTGGTGCCGCTGCTCGACGCGGACGGGCCGCCGCTGCTCATCGACTGCCTGTCGCTGTGGCTGACCGACGCGATGGACCGGGTCGGCGCGTGGGACGACGACAAGTGGGCGGAGGGCGGCGAACGGGCCCTGCGGGAGCGGGTCGCCGAGCTGACGGAAGCGGTGCGCCGGACGGGCAGGACGGTGGTGGCGGTCTCCAACGAGGTCGGCTCTGGCGTGGTCCCCGCGACCGCCGCGGGCCGGCGCTTCCGTGACGAACTCGGCCGCCTGAACGCCTCGTTCGCGACGGAGTGCGAGCAGGTGCTGCTCGTGGTGGCCGGGCAGGCGCTGATGCTGCGGGGGTGAGGGCGCTGCGCGGTCGGGCCGGGTGGGGGGTGTGTTCGAAGGGTCCCGGTACTGTTCGGCGAATGAGCTCGCTGAATCTCGATGACTTCTCCGATCTGATCCAGCGCCCCGACGGCGGGGTGCGCCGCGACGCCGAAGAGCGCAGGGAGCGGCTCGCCGTGCCGCCCGGTGCGCTCGGCCGGCTCGACGAGCTGGGCGAGTGGCTGGCGGCCGCGCAGTCGACGGTGCCGGTGAAGGCGATCGAGCGGCCGCGCGTGCTGCTGTTCGCGGGCGACCACGGTGTGGCCGAGCTCGACGTCTCCGCGCGCCCGGCGGGCGGCGCCCACCGCCTCGTACGCGCCGTGCTCGACGGGGAGAGCCCGGTCGCGGTGCTCGCGCGCCGCGGCGGCGTGCCGGTCCGCGTCCTCGACCTGGCCCTGGACTGCGACCCGGACGAGCTGCCCGCCGATGTCGTACGGCACCGGGTGCGGCGCGGCAGCGGCCGGATCGACATCGAGGACGCGCTCACCCCGGACGAGGTCGAGCAGGCTTTCCGCACCGGCATGGCCATCGCCGACGAAGAGGCCGACGGCGGCACCGACCTGGTGGTCCTCGGCGACATCAGCGTGGGCGGCACGACGGCGGCGGCCACACTCGTCGCGGCGCTGTGCGGGACGGACGCCTCGGTGGTCACCGGGCGCGGCGGCAAGCACATCGACGACCTGGCCTGGATGCGCAAGTGCGCGGCCGTGCGCGACGCGCTGCGCCGGGCACGGCCGGTCCTCGGCGACCAGCTGGAGCTGCTGCGCACGGTGGGCGGCGCCGACCTCGCGGCGATCACCGGGTTCCTGCTGCAGAGCGCGGTGCGCCGTACGCCGGTGGTGCTTGACGGAGTCGTCTCCGCGGCGTGCGCGCTCGTCGCCCAGCGGGTCGCGTTCCGGGCCCCCGACTGGTGGCTCGCGGGGCACCGCAGCGGCGAGCCCGCCCAGGCCAAGGCGCTCGACCGGCTCGCCGTCGACCCGCTGCTCGACCAGGGCGTCACCGCGGGCGAGGGCACGGGCGCGATGCTGGCGCTGCCGCTGGTGCAGGCGGCCGCGGCGCTCGCGGCGGAACTCCCGGAGGCCAAGCCGGAGCCCGAGCCGGAGCCGGAACTCGACGAACCCCAGCCAGGGCTCGACCCCGAACAGCCGGGCGCGGAGTCGCAGTTGGGGAGCCAGGAGCCGGAGTCCCGCCGGTAATCCCCGCACGGGTGGGGTTCGGGCGGCAAGCCCGCCCGAATTCACCCCTTCCGCCCCATATGATCACCGTTCATGGGAACGGCAGAGGCGCTCGAAGCACCCGTAGAACAGACCCCTCCGGTCCGCGCTCCCGGCGAGGAAGCACCCCGCACCGGAACGGGCGGACCCACCGACGGCGCCCCCGGCACCAGCCCCCGCACCGGAACGCGCACCGGAACGGCCGCCGCGCGGGCCGCCGCGTTCACCGTCTGGTACCTGCGCGCCGTCACCTTCATCAACCTCCTCAGCGCCGTCTGGGTCTCCCTCGGCCAGGACCTGCGGCGGCACAACACCGCGGACCTCTTCACGCCGTACCTGCTGACCGCGGGCTTCGGGTCGGCGCTCGTCACGTTCTTCCTCGCCGTCACGATGCGCCGCCGCAAGCGGGCCGCGTGGATCCTCAACCTGGCGCTCAGCGGCCCCTTCCTGCTGCTCTTCGGCCTCGCGATGCTGTTCCCCGAGATCCGCGCGCACGCCCAGAACTGGATCTCGCTCGCCCTGACCGCGGGGTTCGTCGCCGCCCTGGTGGTCGGGCGGCGCGCGTTCTACGCGAAGGGCGACAGGGCCAACCCGAAGCTCGCCGCCGCCGTCGCCGCGGGCGGACTCCTGGTCTGCTCACTGCTCGCCGCGCTCCTCGTCACGCTCACCAACCACGCGCCGGACGCGGCGAGTTCGACGTTCACGGACCGCTGGCGGTACGGCGCGCTCCGGCTCGTCTCGCTCGCCGCCGACGACGCGCGCCTGCCCGGCATCGCCACCCCCGGGTGGGTCGACGTGACCGTGAACGCGATCAGCTTCCTGCTGCTGCTCGCCGTGCTGTTCGCCGCGTTCCGCTCGCGCCGCGCCACCGACCCGCTCACCCCGGCCGACGAGTCCCGCCTGCGCGCCCTGCTCGACCAGCACGGGGAGCGCGACTCGCTCGGCTACTTCGCGCTGCGCCGGGAGAAGAGCACGATGTGGTCGCCGACCGGGAAGGCGGCCGTCGTCTACCGCGTCGTCGGCGGCGTCTCCCTCGCCTCCGGCGACCCGATCGGCGACCCCGAGGCCTGGCCCGGCGCCATCGAGCCCTGGCTCGCCGAGGCCCGCGCGCACGGCTGGACGCCCGCCGTGATGGGCGCGAGCGAGGAGGCCGGCACGATCTACGCCCGGCACGGCCTCGACGCCCTTGAGCTCGGCGACGAAGCCGTCGTACGCACCGCCGAGTTCACCCTCTCCGGCCGCGCGATGCGCACCGTACGACAGGCCCACAACCGCGTACGGCGGTCCGGTTACGAGGTGCGCGTACGCCGCCACCGGGACATTCCCACGGCCGAGTCGGCGCTGCTCGTGCAGCGGGCCGACGACTGGCGGGACGGCGCGACCGAGCGCGGCTTCTCGATGGCGCTCGGGCGGCTCGGCGACCCGGCGGACGGGGACTGCGTGATGCTCGAATGCACCGACGAACACGGGGAGTTGAAGGCCCTGCTGTCGTTCGTGCCGTGGGGCCCGAAGGGGCTCTCGCTCGACCTGATGCGGCGCGACCGGGACACCGGGAACGGCCTGATGGAGTTCATGGTGATCGAACTCCTGCAGCGCGCCGGGGAGCTGGGGATCACTCGGGTCTCGCTGAACTTCGCGATGTTCCGGTCGGTCTTCGAGCGCGGCTCGCGCCTCGGTGCGGGCCCGGTGCTCCGGCTGTGGCGCTCCACGCTCGGCTTCTGCTCGCGCTGGTGGCAGATCGAGTCGCTGTACCGCGCCAACGCCAAGTACCGGCCAGACTGGGAGCCGCGGTTCGTGCTCTTCGAGAAGAGCGGCGACCTCCCGCGCATCTCGCTCGCCGCCGCCCGCGCGGAGGGCTTCCTCGAGCCCCCCGGCCTGCCGAGGCGACTGCGCCGCGGACCGTTGGGCACGCCACGCTGAGACGTGGCGGAGCCGCGTCAGGGGCGGTCGGACGGCCGGCCCTCGTCAGGCCCCGGGCCCGGGTCCAGTCCTGAAGGGTCCGGCCCTGAGGAGTCCGGCCCTGAGGAGTCCGGCCCTGACGGGTCCGGGTCCGGGCGGCCGCCGATCAGGTCCTGGAACTTGCGCCGCGGGCCGTTCCAGCGCCGGTCGTGGCGGAAGGCGCGCAGGCCCGCACGGGCCCGGGTGCGCGGCCGGTGACGGTAGAAGAGCTTCGCCCACGGCGAGGTCGGCCGGGCGAGCCGGACCGCCCCGAAGAGCGCGACGAAGGGCACCACCGCACCGATCAGCGCGACGCGCGGCTTGCCCTTGCCGAGGGCGACCAGGGCGAGGAAGAAGTTCAGGGCCGTGTTCATCACGACGAGCGCGCGGTTGTGCCGTTCCTCGGGCGAGAGCTCGTTCACCCCGAAGGGCAGGAACCCGCCGAGCACCAGGGCCACGAGGGCCGCGGTGAGCACGACGATCTCGACGCTCTTGCGCCCGGCCTCGCTCCAGTACACGTCGTCCAGATGCAGGATCAGCGCGAACTCGTCGAGCACCAGGCCCGCGCCGAGCCCGAAGAGCACGGCGGAGACCAGCGAGGCGAAGCTGTGCCGCCCGGCCGCGACCGCGCCGAAGCCGCCGATGACGGTGAGCACGATGCCCGGGACCACGTGGTGGATGTGCAGGGCGCCGGCCTTGACGTTGCCGAAAGGGCCGCGCCCGGCCCGGATCATCCGCGTGATCACCCGGGTGACCAGGAACGCGAACACGAACGAGAGGAGCGCGAGCAGCAGCGGCAGCTTCCCCGGCTCGACGATGTTCCGGTACCACCAGTCGCTCATCCACCGCTCCCGAATTGCCCGTTACGCGCAATTTAACGCGGTACGGCGCACCGGGCTCGGCCTCCGCCCCCCTGCTTCCGCCTCACCTCAGCCCCGCCTCAGCCTCCGAGGACGAGCACGACGAGCGCCGCCGTGGCCGCCGTCTCCGCGAGCGCCCCGAAGACATCTCCGGTCACCCCGCCGAACCTGCGCACACAGCGCCGCAGCAGCAACTCGGCCGCCCCCGCCGCCACCAGCACGGCGGCCCCGCAACGCAGCGACTCGTACGGCCCCCACAGCGCACCGCCCGCCGCGGCGAGCACCGTGGCGACGGCGAGGGCGAGCAGGGCCGAGCGGACCGTGACCGTGCCGGCGACGGCGGCGCCGAGACCGTCCGGTCGGGCGGCCGGGACCCCGGCGCGCGAGGCGAGGGTGAGCGCGACGCGAGCGGCGACCGCCGAGACGACCGCCGCGAGCGCACCCGCCGCCCAGCCCCCGGACTCGTACGCCCTGAAGAGCGCGGCCACTTGGGCGAGGAGCGCGAAGAGCAGCGTGACCACGCCGAACGGGCCGACGTCGGACCGCTTCATGATGTCGAGCGCGGCCTCGGCGGGCTTGTTGCTGCCGAGGCCGTCGGCGGTGTCGGCGAGGCCGTCGAGGTGCAGGCCGCGGGTGAGCGCGGCGGGCACGGTGACCGTGGCGACGGCGGCGAGCAGCGGGCCCGTGCCGAGGAGCAGCAGGGCCGAGCCGAGGGCGGCGGCGCACAGGCCGACGACGAGTCCGGCGAGCGGCGCGCAGAGCATGCCGGTACGGGCGGCGCCCCGGTCCCAGCGGGTCAGCCGGACCGGAAGGACCGTCAACGTGCCGAAGGCGAACCGGAGTCCGTGCTCCAGGCCGTCCCGCGCGTCCCGTATGCCGTTGCCGCTGTCGTCCCGCACGCCGTCCCCGTCGCCCACTGAGTTCACCGCGGCAGGTTATCGGCAGCCCGGCCCCGCCCACTCCGGGCGGCGGCCCCGGATGCCCGCGTAGGCTCGGCTGCAACGCTTTTCCGGCCCGGTCGTACGATGCGGCTGGGCCCGGTCGACCCGATCCCATCGGCCCCCACCTCAACGGAAGAGAGAATTCACCACCGTGACTGCTCTGACTCTGAAGCCCGCCGCCGCTGCCGGGCAGCGCGCCGACGTGATCGTCGTCGGTGTCGCGAAGGGCGCGAAGGGACCGGTCCTCGCACCGGGCGCCGCCGTCGTGGACGAGGCGTTCGGCGGCAAGCTCGCCGCTGTCCTCGAGACGCTCGGAGCTTCGGGCGGCGAAGGTGAGACGACGAAGCTGCCCGCCGGCGCCACGGGCCTGAAGGCCCCGGTCGTGCTCGCGATCGGGCTCGGCGCACTCCCGGAGAAGGACGAGGCGTTCGACGAGGACGCGCTGCGCCGCGCCGCCGGCGCCGCCGCCCGCGCCCTGGCCGGCACGAAGAAGGCCGTGTTCGCCCTGCCCGTCGATGGCCCGGAGGCCGTGGGCGCGATCGCCGAGGGCGCCGCGCTCGGCGCGTACACGTTCGGCGCGTACAAGGAGAACGGCGACGCGAAGAACGACAAGAGCCCGCTCGGCGAGGCCGCCATCGCCGTGGACAAGCCGCGCGACAAGGCCGCCAAGGCCGCCCTGGAGCGCGCCGTCGCGGTCGCCGAGGAGATCAACCGCTGCCGCGACCTCATCAACACCCCGCCGAACGACCTCACCCCGGAGGCCTTCGCCGCCGTCGCCACGGTCGCGGCCAAGGAGCACGGCATCAAGGTGCAGGTGCTCGACGAGAAGGCGCTCACCAAGGGCGGTTTCGGCGGCATCCTCGGCGTCGGCGCCGGCTCGGACGCCCCGCCGCGCCTGGTGAAGCTCGCGTACACGCACCCGAAGGCGCAGAAGTCGCTCGCGTTCGTCGGCAAGGGCATCACGTACGACTCGGGCGGCATCTCGCTGAAGCCGGCCGGGCACAACGAGACGATGAAGTGCGACATGAGCGGCGCCGCCGCCGTGTTCGCCGCGGTCGTCTCCGCCGCACGCCTCGGCCTGGAGGTGAACGTCACCGGCTGGCTGGCCCTCGCCGAGAACATGCCGTCCGGTTCCGCCACCCGCCCCGGCGACGTGCTGCGGATGTACAGCGGCAAGACCGTCGAGGTCCTCAACACCGACGCCGAGGGCCGGCTCGTCCTGGCCGACGCGCTGTGGAAGGCCTCCGAGTCGAAGCCCGACGCGATCGTCGACGTGGCGACGCTGACCGGCGCGATGATGATGGCGCTCGGCAACCGGACCTTCGGCATCATGGCCAACGACGACGCTTTCCGTACGTCGATCCACGAGATCGCCGAGGAGGTCGGCGAGCCGTCCTGGCCGATGCCGCTCCCCACCCACCTGCAGAAGGGCATGGAGTCCCCGACCGCCGACATCGCCAACATGGGCGAGCGGATGGGCGGCGGCCTCGTGGCCGGTCTGTTCCTGCAGGAGTTCGTGGGCGAGGGCATCACCTGGGCCCACCTCGACATCGCGGGCCCGGCCTTCCACGAGGGCGCCCCGTACGGCTACACCCCCAAGGGCGGCACCGGCACCGCCGTCCGCACCCTGGTCCGCCTCGCCGAGCGCACCGCCGCCGGCGACCTGGGCTGACGGGAATTCCCTGTGCGGCCCCGGAGTTCACGCCCCGGGGCCGTACGCATGACCACCGCCGGAGCCGGATTTCGCTCGCGACGAAACTCGTACGAAATCCGCAGCTCGATACGCAGCAGTAACCGACGAATTCGCTGAGGCGCCCGTCTCAGTCAGCGGCCCGGCGTCCCGTCCCCCGTCGACAAGTGCGAAGATGGGTTCTCGGCAGGACAGGGCCCCCACCACAGGGCCGAAGGAACAAGCGGCCGAACACCAGCCGCCGCGCGGTCATTGGAGACCGGCGTACGGCGCACATGCATGGAGGACGTGACGTGGCGAACGACGCCAGCACCGTTTTCGACCTAGTGATCCTCGGCGGTGGTAGCGGCGGTTATGCCGCAGCCCTGCGCGGAGCGCAGCTGGGCCTTGACGTCGCCCTGATCGAGAAGAACAAGGTCGGCGGCACCTGCCTGCACGTCGGCTGCATCCCGACGAAGGCCCTGCTGCACGCCGGCGAGATCGCCGACCAGGCCCGCGAGTCCGAGCAGTTCGGCGTGAAGGCCACCTTCGAGGGCATCGACATGCCCGCCGTCCAGAAGTACAAGGACGAGGTCATCACGGGCCTGTACAAGGGCCTGCAGGGGCTGATCGCCTCCCGCAAGGTGACCTACATCGAGGGCGAGGGCAAGCTCTCCTCCCCGACCTCCGTCGACGTCAACGGCCAGCGCGTCCAGGGCCGCCACGTGCTGCTCGCGACCGGCTCCGTGCCGAAGTCGCTGCCCGGCCTGGAGATCGACGGCAACCGCATCATCTCCTCGGACCACGCGCTCACCCTGGACCGCGTCCCGGAGTCCGCGATCATCCTGGGCGGCGGCGTCATCGGCGTCGAGTTCGCCTCGGCGTGGAAGTCCTTCGGCGCCGACGTGACGATCGTCGAGGGCCTCAAGCACCTCGTCCCCGTCGAGGACGAGAACAGCTCCAAGCTTCTTGAGCGCGCGTTCCGCAAGCGCGGCATCAAGTTTAACCTCGGCACCTTCTTCGAGAAGGCCGAGTACACGCAGGACGGCGTCCGCGTGACCCTGGCCGACGGCAAGACCTTCGAGGCCGAGGTCCTCCTGGTCGCCATCGGCCGCGGCCCGGTCTCGCAGGGCCTGGGCTACGAGGAGCAGGGCGTCGCGATGGACCGCGGCTACGTCCTGGTCGACGAGTACATGCAGACCAACGTGCCGACCATCTCGGCCGTCGGTGACCTGGCCCCGACCCTCCAGCTCGCGCACGTCGGCTTCGCCGAGGGCATCCTGGTGGCGGAGCGTCTGGCCGGTCTCAAGACCGTTCCGATCGACTACGACGGCGTGCCGAAGGTGACGTACTGCCACCCCGAGGTCGCGTCGGTGGGTCTCTCCGAGGCGAAGGCCAAGGAGGTCTACGGTGCGGACAAGGTCGTCGCCCTGAAGTACAACCTGGCGGGCAACGGCAAGAGCAAGATCCTGAAGACCGCGGGCGAGATCAAGCTCGTGCAGGTCAAGGACGGCGCTGTCGTCGGTGTCCACATGGTCGGCGACCGCATGGGCGAGCAGGTCGGCGAGGCGCAGCTCATCTACAACTGGGAGGCGCTGCCCGCCGAGGTCGCGCAGCTGATCCACGCGCACCCGACGCAGAACGAGGCGCTCGGCGAGGCTCACCTGGCTCTGGCCGGCAAGCCGCTGCACTCGCACGACTAGTCGCTCTCCCGCAGGGATCGCGCCCCCATATCCGTTCGTAGTTCGTTAGGAGCAACCGAAACCATGTCGGTTTCCGTAACCCTGCCGGCGCTCGGCGAGAGCGTTTCCGAAGGCACCGTCACCCGTTGGCTGAAGGCCGAGGGCGAGCGCGTCGAGGCCGACGAGCCGCTGCTCGAGGTCTCGACCGACAAGGTCGACACCGAGATCCCGGCCCCCGCCTCCGGTGTCCTCGCGTCCATCAAGGTCGCTGAGGACGAGACCGTCGAGGTCGGCGCCGAGCTGGCCATCATCGACGACGGCTCGGGCGCCCCGGCTGCTGCCCCGGCCGCCGCCGAGGCCCCCGCCGCCGAGCCCGCCCCGGCCCCGGCCGCCGAGGCTCCGGCCGCTCCGGCGCCCGCCGCCGAGGCCCCTGCCGCCGCCCCCGCCGGTGGTGCCGAGGGCACCGACGTGACGCTGCCCGCCCTGGGCGAGTCCGTCACCGAGGGCACCGTCACCCGCTGGCTGAAGGAGGTCGGCGAGGAGGTCGCGGAGGACGAGCCGCTGCTCGAGGTCTCGACCGACAAGGTCGACACCGAGATCCCGTCGCCCGCCGCAGGTGTCCTGCTCGAGATCGTGGTCGGTGAGGACGAGACCGCCGAGGTCGGCGCCAAGCTCGCCGTCATCGGTGCCGCGGGCGCCGCTCCGGCTGCCGCCCCGGCCGCCCCCGCCGCTCCGGCCGCTGCCGCCCCCGCCCCGGCTGCGCCCGCCGCTCCGGCCGCTCCGGCTCCGGCCCCGGCCGCCGCCCCGGCTGCGCCTGCCGCCCCGGCTCCGGCTCCGGTCGCGCCTGCCGCGCCCGCCCCGGCTGCCCCGGCTGTCGCCCAGGTGGACGACGGCGCCTACGTGACCCCGCTGGTCCGCAAGCTCGCGTCGGAGAACGGCGTGGACCTGTCGACCGTCAAGGGCACCGGCGTCGGCGGTCGTATCCGCAAGCAGGACGTCATCGCCGCCGCGGAGGCCGCCAAGGCCGCCGCTCCGGCCGCTGCCGCCGCCCCGGCCGCCGCCGCGCCGAAGACCCCGGCCCTGGAGGTCTCCCCCCTCCGCGGCCAGACGGTCAAGATGCCGCGCATCCGCAAGGCCATCGCGGACAACATGCACAAGGCCCTGCAGGAGCAGGCGCAGCTGTCCTCGGTCATCGAGGTCGACATCACGAAGCTGATGAAGCTGCGCAACAAGGCCAAGGACGGCTTCGCCGCCCGCGAGGGCGTCAAGCTCTCCCCGATGCCGTTCTTCGTCAAGGCCGCCGTCCAGGCGCTGAAGGCCCACCCGGTCATCAACGCGCGCCTGAACTACGACGAGGGCACCATCACCTACTTCGACTCCGAGAACGTCGGCATCGCCGTCGACTCGGAGAAGGGCCTGATGACCCCGGTCATCAAGGGTGCGGGTGACCTCAACATCGCGGGCATCGCCAAGAAGACCGCGGAGCTGGCCAGCAAGGTCCGCACCAACAAGATCGCCCCGGACGACCTGTCGGGCGCCACCTTCACGATCTCCAACACGGGTTCGCGCGGTGCGCTGTTCGACACGGTCATCGTCCCGCCGAACCAGGTCGCCATCCTGGGCATCGGCGCCACGGTGAAGCGCCCCGTCGTCATCAACCACCCGGACCTGGGCGAGACCATCGCCGTCCGTGACATGACGTACGTGACGCTCTCCTACGACCACCGTCTGGTGGACGGCGCCGACGCCGCCCGCTACCTGACCACGGTCAAGCAGATCCTGGAGGCGGGCGAGTTCGAGGTCGAGCTCGGCCTCTGACCTTCTGGTTTCCGTTGTACGGCGGCAGCCGCGAGTGACGGATCCCGCACCCCGCGCACACCCCAAGGACGTGGTGAACGCCGTATCGTCGTCCCATCGCACCTGCCTGAGGAGCCACCACCCATGAGTTCGAGCCCCGGGGCGGCCATGTCCGCGCCCGTCGTCCACTCGCTGCGCGACCAGATCCGCGAGCACATCGTGGAGGGGATCGTCAGCGGCCGCTGGAAGCCGGGCGAGCGCATCGTGGAGCGCCGGATCGCGGTCGAACTGGAGGTCAGCCAGACTCCGGTGCGGGAGGCGCTGCGCGAGCTGGAGTCGCTCCGCCTGATCGAGTCGGCCCCGAACAAGGGCGTACGCGTACGCAATCTGACCGCGGCCGACCTGGAGGAGAGCTACCCGGTGCGGGCCGGCCTGGAGCAGATCGCCGCCGAGCTGGCCTGCGACCGCCTGGCCGAGGACTGCTCGGCCCTGGAGGCGCACGTGGGGCCGCTGTACGAGGCCGACCGGAACGCCGACGGCACGGCGCAGGTGCGGCACACCGTCGGCTTCCACCGCGAACTGGTGCGCGCCGCCGGCAACTCTGTGCTGCTGCACACCTGGGAGGGCCTCGGCATCGAGGTGTTCACGGCCCTGTCGATCCGCTGGCTCGGCACCCGGCAGCAGTCGTACGCGGAGGAGCACGAGGCTCTTGTCGCGGCGTTCCGTCGCCGTGATCCGCAGATCGGGCCGCTGGTCAAGGAGCACGTTCTGGGTTGCGCGCCGCGGGCATAAGCGCGCCTGCACGACAGGCGACCTGTGCTCATCTGCGGTCGGGCCACGCCAAAATAGCGCCCGAAAAAGACCGAATTGGGCGGCACCCTGTGCCCGAAGCGCAGGCACCGGGTGCCGACTTCTCCGCGTAGAGAAAAATCTCCCCTCCAACCTTTGATCGATCATCGATCAGCGGCTTACAGTCGACCGCGGGCTGCACCCAGCCCGCCGCCCTGTCCTGCCAGATAGGGCCATCTCCACCCCCTCTTCCGCGGTGATGCGGAAGAACCTGTCCGGAAGGCGTCGATCATGACCGACCCCGTAGGCAAGCTTCCGAGCCAGCTGGACCAGCTGCCGGACCGCGACCCCGAGGAGACCGCCGAGTGGGCGGCCTCCGTGGACGCCGTGAGCGAGCACGCCGGTACGCATCGCGCCGAGTACCTGCTCCGTCGTACCCTCCAGCACGCCGAGGACGCGGGCCTCGCCCTGCCGCGGCTCCTGGAGACGGATTACGTCAACACCATCCCCACCTCCGCCGAGCCGGCCATCGACGGCGACGAGGAGATGGAGCGGAAGATCACCGCGTGGAACCGCTGGAACGCGGCCGCCATGGTGACCCGCGGCTCCAAGCACGGCGTCGGCGGCCACATCGCCACCTTCGCCTCCGCGGCCTGGCTCTACGAGACGGGCTTCAACCACTTCTTCCGCGGCAAGGAGCAGGACGGCTCCGGCGACCAGCTCTACATCCAGGGCCACGCCTCGCCCGGCATCTACGCCCGCGCCTTCCTGGACGGCCGCATCTCTGAGCAGCAGCTCGACAACTTCCGGCAGGAGTCCGGCGGCAACGGTCTGCCGTCGTACCCGCACCCGCGCCGCCTCCCCTGGCTGTGGGAGTTCCCCACCGTCTCCATGGGCCTCGGCCCGCTCTCCGCGATCTACCAGGCGCGGTTCAACCGCTACCTGACGAACCGCGGCATCAAGGACGTCTCCAACTCCCACGTGTGGGCGTTCCTCGGTGACGGCGAGATGGACGAGCCCGAGTCGACGGCGGCCCTCGCACTCGCGAGCCGCGAGGGTCTGGACAACCTGACCTTCGTCATCAACTGCAACCTGCAGCGCCTCGACGGCCCGGTCCGCGCCAACTTCAAGATCGTGCAGGAGCTGGAGGCCCAGTTCCGCGGCGCCGGCTGGAACGTCGTGAAGTCGCTGTGGGGCAACGCCTGGGACGAGCTCTTCCAGCTCGACACCAACGGCGCCCTGGTCCGCCGCATCCGTGAGGTTCCGGACGCGCAGATCCAGACGTACCAGACGCGTGACGCCGCCTACATCCGCGACCACTTCTTCGCGGGCGACCCGGCGCTGGTCCAGCTCGGCAAGTCGCTCAGCGACGACAAGATCATCGAGTGCTTCCAGCTGTCGCGCGGTGGCCACGAGCCGCGCAAGGTGTACGCCGCGTACAAGGCCGCCCTCGCGCACAAGGGCGCGCCGACCGTGATCCTGGCGCAGACCGTCAAGGGCTTCACCCTGGGTGAGGGCTTCGCGTCGAAGAACGCGAACCACCAGATGAAGAAGCTCACGACGGACGAGTTCAAGAACATGCGTGATCTTCTTGAACTGCCCATCAAGGACAGCGACTTCGTCGACGGCCAGGTCCCCTACGGCCACCCGGGCGCCGACTCCCCCGAGGTCCGCTACCTGCAGGAGCGCCGCGCGGCCCTCGGCGGCCCGGCCCCGGCCCGCCGTACGCAGCCGCTGCCCGCGCTGCCCGAGGCGTCCGCGAAGACCTTCGCCGCGTTCGACAAGGGCTCCGGCTCGCAGTCGATGGCGACGACGATGGCGTTCGTGCGTCTCGCCAAGGACCTGATGCGGGACAAGACCTCCGGCAAGCGCTGGGTGCCGATCGTCCCCGACGAGGCCCGCACCTTCGGCATGGAGTCGCTGTTCCCGTCGCTCGGCATCTACTCGCCGAAGGGCCAGACGTACGAGCCGGTCGACCGCGACCAGCTGATGTACTACCGCGAGGCCACGAACGGTCAGATCCTCAACGAGGGCATCACCGAGGCCGGCTCGATGGCCGACTTCATCGCTGCCGCGTCGGCGTACGCCACGCACGGCGAGACGATGATCCCCTTCTACATCTTCTATTCGATGTTCGGCTGGCAGCGCACGGCCGACCAGATGTGGCAGCTCGGCGACCAGCTCGGCAAGGGCTTCCTGATCGGCGCCACGGCCGGTCGTACGACGCTGACGGGTGAGGGTCTGCAGCACGCGGACGGCCACTCCCCCGTCATCGCGGCCACCAACCCGGCGGCGCTCACGTACGACCCGGCGTTCGCGTACGAGGTCGCGGCGATCGTCAAGGACGGCCTGCGCCGGATGTACGGAGAGGCCGCGCCGGGCGAGGACTCGGACGTCTTCTACTACCTCACGGTCTACAACGAGCCGATGCCGCAGCCGGCGAAGCCCGAGGGCGTCGACGAGGGCATCGTGAAGGGCCTGTACCGGTTCAACACCGCCGAGTCCGCGGGTCTGTCGGTCTCCGCCGACGCCCCGCGCACCCAGCTGATCTCCTCCGGTACGGCGATCCACTGGGCGCTCAAGGCCCAGCAGCTGCTGTCCGAGGAGTGGGGTGTGGGCGCCGACGTGTGGTCCGCGACCTCCTGGACCGAGCTGCGCCGTGACGCGCTCGAGGCCGACGCGGCGCTGCTGCGCGGCGAGGAGCGCACGCCGTACGTGCGGCAGGCGCTGGAGGGTGTCACCTCGCCGGTGCTCGCCGTCAGCGACTACATGCGGCAGGTGCCGGACCAGATCGCGCAGTGGGTCGAGCAGGACTACACGTCGCTCGGTGCGGACGGCTTCGGTCTGTCCGACACCCGTGACGCGGCCCGCCGCCACTTCGGGGTCGACGCCGAGTCGATCGTCGTTGCCGCTCTTGCGCAGCTGGCGCGGCGCGGTGAGGTGTCCGCTGCCGCGGTCAAGGAGGCTCGGGAGAAGTACGGGCTGTAAGCGCAGCTTGTGAGTCGGCCCCCGTCACGTTTCGTCGTGGCGGGGGCCGCTTTCTTTCCCCTCCCCGCCCCTTCCCGTAACTGGGGCTCCGCCCCAGACCCCGCTCCTCAAACGCCGGAGGGGCTGGATTTAGCCCCGACAGGGGCTGGTCTTTTAGGGGCGCGGGGAACTGCGCGACCAGCCACGACGGCGCGGCAGCCGAAAAGCAGCCGACGGCAGTCTTTCGGGAAGGGGCGGGGAAGGGAGGGGAACAGCTCGCCGCAGGCGGCTGGAGGGGTGGGGGCTCAAGGGGGAGAATGCCCCGCATGCGAGCCGCACGCCTCATCAAGATGGTGCTTCTGCTGCAGAACCGGCCCTCCATGACCGCCGCCGAACTCGCCCAGGAACTGGAAGTCTCCGAGCGCACCGTGACCCGCGACGCCCAGGCCCTCTCCGAGGCCGGCGTCCCCGTGTACGCCGACCGCGGCCGCCTCGGCGGATACCGGCTGATCGGCGGCTACCGCACCCGCCTCACGGGGCTCGCCCGCAGCGAGGCCGAGGCCCTGTTCCTGTCCGGCGTGCCGGGCGCCCTGCGCGAGATGGGCCTGGAGGACGCCGCCTCCGCCGCCCGCCTGAAGGTCTCGGCCGCCCTCCTGCCCAGCCTGCGGGACGCCTCGCGCAGCGCCGCGCAGCGGTTCCACCTGGACGCCCCGGCCTGGTTCCGGGAGGCGGACCCGCCCGAGCTGCTGCCGGTCGTGGCGGACGCGGTCTGGGACGACCGCCGGGTCACCGCCCGCTACCGCCGCCAGGACACCGAGGTGGAGCGGGAGTTGGAGCCGTACGGGCTGATCCTGAAGGCGGGCGCCTGGTACCTGTGCGCCCGGGTGCCGGAGCACGGGGCCCACCGGGTGTACCGGATCGACCGCTTCACCTCCGTCACGCCCGGCGATGACCGCTTCGTACGGGACGAGGAGTTCGAGCTGCCGCGGTTCTGGGAGGAGCGGGCGGCGCAGTTCGCGCGCTCGATCCTCCGCTCCGCGGCCGTCCTGCGCCTCTCCCCCGCGGGCGCGCGCAGCCTGCCGTACGTCACCGATCCGGCCGCGGCCCGCGAGGCGCTCGCCGCGGCGGGCCCCGCCGACGAGCGGGGCTGGGTGCGGATCGTGCTGCCGGTGGAGAACGACGATGTCGCGTACAGCCAGCTGATCGTGCTCGGCGCGGAGTGCGAGGTGCTCGAACCGGCCGCGCTGCGCGGCCGGTTCGAGCAGACCGCCGCCGGGCTGCGCGACCTCTACCGGTAACCGGTGACGTCCGCCTCGGGCGCGGTCTGGTCGACCTCCGTCAGGTACCGCCAGGCGTCCGGCGCCGAGCCGTCCACGTCGGTCACGCCGTAGACCTGCGCGAGGCCGCCGCTGGACAGGGATGCGCCGTTGAACCGGGCCAGGTCCGGGTCGGCGGCGAGCGCGGCCAGGGTGCGGCCGATGTAGGTCGGGGTCTCGGAGATCGCGAAGTGCGGGTTCTGCTCGCAGCCGTCGAGCCAGTTCTCCTCGGTGACCTTGAAGTGTGTGTCGAGCATCGCCTCGGAGCGCAGCCAGCCGGGGGTCAGGGCGACCGCCGTGCAGCCGTACTCCTTGAGCTCCTCGGCGAGGCCGCGGGCCATCCGCAGCGGGGCCGCCTTGGCGAGGTCGTAGTAGAAGGGTTCGCGGTAGCGGCGGTTGTACTCCTCGGTGCCGTCGGTGACCTCCACGACGAGGCCGCCGGGGTTGCGGATAAGGAGCGGGAGCGCGCAGCTGCTGGTGACGATGTGCGACTCGACGCCGAGGCGCAGCGCGCGCAGGCCCTTGTCGAGGTCGTGCTCCCACATCTTGCGGCCCCACTGGACGAAGCCGTCGCCGCCCCAGATGTCGTTGACGAGGATGTCGAGCCGGCCCTGTTCGCGGTCGATCCGGTCGACCAGGGCGCGGACCTGCGCGGGGTCGAGGTGGTCGGTCGGCACGGCGACGCCCCGGCCGCCGGAGCCCGCGTCCGCGCCCGCCGCGGTGACGAGTTCGGCGGTGCCCTCGATGGTCTCGTCGCTGCGGCCGACCTCGCTGATGTGCTCCCGGGTGGTGCGGCCCGTCGCGTACACGGTGGCCCCGGCCCGGCCGAGCTCCACGGCCATGGCCCGCCCTGCGCCCCGGGTCGCGCCGGCGACGAGGGCGACCTTTCCGTGCAGCGGGCCGTGGTCCTGCTGTTCGGTCGCGGTGTCGGAAGTGGCTGCGGCTGCTGTCCTGTTGTCACTCATACGTCGAGCCTGGCAGCGAATCCGGACATCTCCTGTCGGGTAGCCGTACGCGATCCGCGCGTCGCCGCATTCGTCTTACGAGTAAGTCGCCGCATTCGTCGTACGAGTAACAAGACCTGCACTCCGGGTGCGTCGGCCCCTTCCAAGGACGATGCTGGTCCCGTGATGGACGAGACGGAGTTCTGGGAGCTCATCGACAGCACTCGCACGGCCGCCGACGGCGACCCCGAGGACCACGCCGACCTGCTCGTGGAACGCCTGGTGAAGCTCGACCCGGACTCCGTCCTCGACTTCGCCCGGCACTTCGAGGCCCGCTACAACCGCGCCTACCGCTGGGACCTGTGGGGCGCGGCCGCCGTGCTGCTCGACGGGGCCAGCGACGACGCCTTCGACTTCTTCCGCTGCTGGCTGATCGGCCAGGGCCGGGAGGTCTTCGAGGGCGCGCTGCACGACCCGGACGCGCTCGCCGACCTCCTGGACGACTTCGACGACGAGATCGACGGCGACGCCGAGGAGTTGGGGTACGCGGCCGACGAGGCGTACGAGCAGCTGACCGGCGTGGTCGCCGCCGACCTGGGCATTCCGCCCGCCTCTGCCGAGCCGCAGGGCACGCCCATCGACTTCGAGGACGACGCGGCCCTCGCGCGCTACTACCCGAAGCTGTGGGACAGGTTCGGCCCGGAGGGCTGAGCGTCGGCGGGCTGACCGTCGGAGGGCTGAGCGCGGCGGTTCACGTACCGGACTCGGGGTCGGTCTCCATCGGGGCCAGCAGAAGCAGGGCCACGTCGTCCTGGACCTCTCCGGCGAAACCGCGCAGATCCCGCCACAGCGCGCCCACGAGCACCGCGGGATCGCCCTCGCGCACCTCGATCGGCAGCGCGGCAAACCGGTGCACCGGAACGTAGAGGGCGCCCTGCGCGTCCCGCGCCTCGGAGACGCCGTCGGTGTGCGCGAGCAGCCGGTCGCCCGGTGCCAGGTCGAGGTGGAGCGGTCGCGGCGGCGCGTATCCGGACAGGCCGAGGCCGAGCGGGGTGCCGGGCTCCGGCGCCAGCTCCTCGGCCACGCCGGCCCGCAGCAGCAGCGGCGGCGGGTGACCGCAGGTCAGGACGCGTACGGTCCTGGCGCCGGGCGCGAACTCGACGAGCAGCGCGGTGGCGAAGAGCTCGGCGTGGTCGGTGCGGGCGTTGTCGGTGACCAGGCGCCGGTCCAGCTTGGCGGCGAGGCCTTCGAGGTGCGGCTCGTCGAGCACGGCCTCCCGGAACGCCCCGAGGAGCGCGGCGACGGTGCCGACGGCGGCGAGCCCGTGCCCCTGCACGTCCCCGACCAACGCCCGTACGCCCCAAGGCCCTTCGCGTACGTCGTAGAGGTCGCCGCCGACGAGGGTGCCGCGCTCGGCGGCCCGGTAGAGGCCGGCGCAGCGCACCCGGCCGACGTGTTCGGTGAGCGGCGGCAGGACGGCGAGCTGGGCGGCCTCGGCGACCGAGCGCACGCTGACCAGCTGGGCGTCGCGGCGGCTGCGCACCCAGGAGATACCGACACTGAGCACCGCGACGAACGCGACCATGAGGATGTCGCTGTTGCCCGGCTGGGCGGGGCCGGTGCCGGGCAGGGTCACGAGCACCACGGCCGCGAGGCCCATGAAGCCGGTGGCGATCGGCCCGTAGGTGAGCGCGGCGAGCGGCGGGGTGGCGGCGAGCAGGAGGCCCAGCTCGATCTCGGGCGGGGTGAGGGCCTGCACCGCGCCGAGTACGGCGAGCAGGAGGGGCGGCAGTACGCGGGCCCAGCTCGGCGGGCTCGCGCCGCGGCGCAGCCAGGCACCCTGCCCGCCGCCGCGCGACTCGGCGTGCCGGCGGCGGTCGGCCTGGCCGGTCACGCTCCCGTTCCGGGGGCGCAGGGGGCTGCGGAGGTTTCCGGGGTGCTGTGGCTGCTGTGGGTTCTGCGGCTGCTGTCGGTGTTGGGGCTGCTGTGGGTTGCGGGGGCGCCGGAGGTTCCGGGCGGCGTGCCCGATCCGCTCCACCGGTGTCGGGCGGGGCGTCGCAGGGGGCTCATACGGCAACCCTGCGACGCGGCCCGCGCGGGCGCACTCCGGGCCGGTCGGTCAGGGTGACCGGGCCGGGCGGGGTGCGCCGCGCGCCGTCGCGTACGGGATCAGGCGTCGCGTACGGATCAGAAGTGCGTGCCGCCGTCGATGCGGATCTCGGTACCGGTGATGAAGCGACCGTCGTCCGAGGCGAGCATCGCGACGACGGAGGCGACCGTCTCCGGTCCCGCGAAGCCCTCGCCGAGCGCCGGGGCGAGCTTCACGAAGAGGCTCATGTCGGCGTCCTCGGGCAGGCCGGGGCCCATGCTCTGGCGGCTGGCGCCCGAGCCGTCGGTCATGCCGGAGGAGATGGAGCCGGGCTGCACGGCGGTGAAGCGGATGCCCTGCTTCCCGTACTCGCTCGCGAGGGCGTGCGTCATGGACTGGATGCCGCCCTTGCTGGCCGCGTAGGCCGCCATGTACGGGTGGGCGAACATCGCGGAGGTGGAGCTGAAGTTGACCACCGCGGCGCCCTCGCCCTGCAGCAGCGCCGGGATCGCCTCGCGGATCACCAGGAAGGTGCCGGTCAGGTTGATGGCGATGACCTGGTTGAAGGCGTCCAGGGTCGTCTCGTGGGTGTGCGAGGAACGCAGGATGCCGGCCGCGTTGACCAGGGCGTCGAGGCCGCCGAGGGTCTCGACGGCGGAGGCGACGCCGGCCCGGACCGAGGCCTCGTCGGCGATGTTCATCGCCAGGGTGGTGAGTCGCTCGGCGTCCGCGCCGGCCTTGGCGACGGTGTCCTTCAGGCCGTCCTCGCTGATGTCGGCCGCCACCACGCGGCCGCCCTCGGCGAGCATGCGCAAGACGGTGGCCTGGCCGATTCCGGAGCCCGCGCCGGTGACGAGGACGCGGCGGCCCGTGTAGCGATCGAGGTTCTGCATGACCTGCTCCCAGCTCTGCTGCTGTCGGTGGTTCTCACTGACTTCTCCTGCAGAGTACGCCCGGATGGCACGCTTTGCCACTATGGCGATGTACGCCGTAGTGGCGTCGGAAGGGCCGTCGGGGCGTACGCTTCCGGCGTGAGCACCAAGCCGCAGCCCCCCGCCGCCCGGACCTCCCCTTCCGCCGCCTCGCTGACCGAGCGCCGCAAGGCCGCCACGCAGCTGGAGATCGCACACGCCGCCGCCGAGCTCTTCACCGAACTCGGCCCGGACGCCACGACGACCGAGGCGATCGCGGCCCGCGCGGGCGTCGGGCTGCGCACCTTCTACCGGTACTTCCGCAACAAGCAGGACGCCGTGGGCCCGCTGCTCGCGGTCGGCGGGGAGCAGTGGCGGGCCCGCCTCGCCGCGACGGACCCCGGCACTCCGCTTCCGGCCGCGCTGCACTCCGCCGTCGCCGACGCGCTCACGCCCGCGGACGAGGCCGCGGCCGACGGGCTGCGCCAGGCCCGTGGGCTGCTCCGCGCCGCCGCCGAGGACCCGGCGCTGCGCGCGGTCTGGTACCGCGTCAACCAGGAGTCCGAGGAGCAGCTCAGGCCGGTGCTCGCCGCCCTCATGGGCCCGGACACGGACCCGCTGCGGGTGCGCCTCGCGGCCGCCACGGCGACGGCGGCGATACGGATAGCCCTGGAGACCTGGGCCGACCCGGAGCGGACGCCAGACGCCTCGGCCCCCGATGCGGACGTACGCGGCCCCGGCTCCCCCGCCGACCTGGCGGGGCAGTGCTTGCGGGCACTCATGCCCGAGTGAGTGCGGTCGGGGGGCGTGATCAGGGCGGCGCGTGATCAGGGGTGCGCCCAACAGCCGGTCACTGAGCCCTAGTTGAGCCCGTTCAGAGCGCCCGCCCCATGAGTACGTCGTCCACGTACTCCCCGTCGATCAGGAACTCCCCCGGCAGCACGCCCTCGACGACGAAGCCCTCGGCCTCGTAGAGCGAGCGGGCCGGGGTGTTGTGACCGAGGACGCGGAGCGTGATGCGGCGCGCGCCCTGCTCGCAGGCGCGGGCGCAGGCCGCTCTGACCAGGGCGCGGCCGAGGCCCAGGCCGCGAGCGCGGTGGGCGACGGCCAGGCCCTGTATCTGCCGCACATGCGCGTTGACGGCGAGCGGCGTGGGCCGCGCCAGGCGCACATAGCCGGATATCTCCTCGCCGGCCGCCGCCACGAGGAAGTCCTCCGGCAGATGCCGCTCGTCGAAGAACGACACGTCGGGCGCGGGCCTCGGCGTCACGGCGTGCAGCCGCGACCAGGTCGCCCGGTCGAGCGCGGCGAGCGCCTTCTCGTCGGACGGCAGGGCGGGGCGGATGCGGGGGTCGTCGAACGGCATGCGAGCCAGCGTAGAACCGCCCACTGACAGCGCGGCCGAACAGCGCAGCCGGGCACCGTGTCCGGCCGCCGCGCCGGGTGTCGTGACCAGGCGTCACGGCCGGGCGTCACGGCCGGGTGGAAGAAACCGCTCCCACGCGCGCGTGCACCCCTGATGCCGAAACCCGTCACCACGCGCGCGTGCGTCCGGGCGGTAGTGGTGCGGTCGTAGTCGCGACGGCTGTGGTCTGTGGGCAGGATGGGCCCATGGACGCGAAACAGCGCATCGCCATCGCGGGTGCGTCGGGCCTGATCGGCTCGGCGCTCGCGCGCTCGCTCGTGGCGGACGGACACCGGGTGGTGCGCCTGGTCCGGTCCCGCGCCGAGTTCCCGGACGAGGTCGAGTGGGTCCCGGAGTACCAGTACGTGGACGTGGCGGGCCTCGCCGGCTGCGACGCGGTGGTGAACCTGGCCGGGGCGGGCATCGGCGACCACCGCTGGACGGACGCGTACAAGCGGGAGTTGCGGGACAGCCGGGTGCTCGGCACCGCCACGCTCGCCGCGGCCGTGGCCTCCCTCGACACCCCGCCGCGGGTCTTCCTGAGCGGCAGCGCGGTCGGCTACTACGGCGACACCGGCGACCGCGCGGTGGACGAGAGCGCCCCCGCGGGCGACGGTTTTCTGCCGTCCTTGTGCGTGGAGTGGGAGGAGGCGGCGGGCGCGGCGGTGGAGGCCGGGGTGCGCACCGTGTTCGCCCGCTCCGGCTTGGTCGTCTCGCGCCGGGGCGGCGCCTGGGGCCGGATGTTCCCGCTGTTCAAGGCCGGGCTCGGCGGCAGGCTCGGCGACGGCAGGCAGTACTGGAGCTTCATCTCGCGGCACGACGAGGTGGCCGCGCTGCGCCACCTCCTGGACACGGAGTCCCTGTCGGGACCGGTCAACCTGACGGCCCCGCACCCGGTGACCAACCGCGAGGTGACGGCGGCGATGGGCCGCGTCCTGCACCGCCCGACCCTGTTCCCGGCCCCCGAGCCCGCACTGCGCCTGGTCCTCGGCGAGATGGCGGCGGACGTGCTCGGCAGCCAACGGGTGCTGCCCACACGGCTCTCGGAGTCGGGCTTCCGCTTCGCGTTCCCGACGATCGACGACGCCGTACGAGCAGCACTGCACTGAGCCACGACCGGCGGCAGGGGTCCGGACCGCCGTCGCCGCGCCCCCACGCGCCCCGGCGTACGCCCGAAATGGGCTGTGCGCGACCGAATGCGACCTCGTGCGACCGTGCCCGGTGCATGCGCGACTGCACCTGACCGGATCCCCTCCTAACCTCGTGCGAACTCGGGTATTCCCGGGTCGAGTTGGGGCATCACGACCCCAACAGCCGCAACCTCGGGGAGGGGCACGTGCATGAGCCCGCGGAACAGGCGGACGTCGTCATCGTGGGAGCCGGGATCGCCGGGCTCTCCGCCGCACTCCAGCTGACCGAAGCCGGAGTGAGCACCGTCGTACTGGAGGCGGCCCCCACGGTCGGCGGCCGGATGAGCACGGAGCGGATCGACGGATTCCGGCTCGACCGGATCGGCCGACTGCTCTCCACGGCCGATCCCGAACTGCGCCGCACCCCGGCCCTGGACGCCCTCGCGCTGCGTACGTTCGCACCGGGCGTCCTGGTCCACAGCGGCGGCCGCGCCCACCGCACCTGGGAGGCCGGGAGCGCGCTGAGCGCCGCGCTCAGCGGCCGCCGGAGCGCGAGGGGCGCACGGGGCGCACTCACTGCCGCGCGTGCGCTGGCCGGCGCTCCACGGTCGTCACGGGCGCCGCGCCCCGCACTGCGCCCGCAGCGCACCCGCCCGGCCCTGGGCAGTCCGCTCGACCACGCCCGGCTCGGGGCCGCCCTGACCCGGCTCGCGGCCACCCCGGTCGACCGGCTGCTCGCGCGGCCCGAACTGTCCACCGCCCAGGCCCTGTCGACGCGCGGCCTGCCCGCCCGCACCGTCGACGGCTTTCTGCGCCCGCTGCTCGCCGCGCTGCTCTGCGACCCGGACCTGGACACGTCCAGCCGGTGCGCCGACCTCGCGCTGCGCGGCTTCGCCCGGGGGCGGCTCTGCGTGCCCGCGGGCGGCGCCGACACGCTGCCCGCGCTGCTCGCGGCCGCGCTGCCGCCGGGCACGGTGCACACCGGGGTGAAGGCCGTGGAGGTCGCCACCACCTCCGTACGCACCGCCGACCACGGTGAACTCCCGTGCCGTTCCGTGCTGTTGGCGACCGGGGCGCGGCAGGCCGCCGAGCTGCTGCCCGGACTGCGGATGCCGTCGTTCCACGCGGTGACCGTGCTGCACCACAGCGCCCCCGAACCGCCGCTCGCCGAGCCCGCGTTGCTCCTCGACGCGGACCGCTCGGGGCCGGTCGCGCACACCGCCGTGATGAGCGAGGTCGACCCGTCCCGGGCCCCCGCGGGCCGCGCCCTGATCACGTCCGCGGTCCTCGGCGCGCCCCCGGCCGAGCGCGAGGTCCGGGCCCAACTCGCCCGGCTCTACGGCGCGTCCACGGCGGACTGGGAGCTGCTCGCCGTCCACCACGACCCGGAGGCGGTCCCCGCGATGCCCGTGCCGCACGATCCGCGGCGCCAGGTGCGGATCCTGGCGGGGCTGTACGTGTGCGGCGACCACCGGGACACCAGCTCGGTCCAGGGTGCGCTGCACTCGGGGCGGCGGGCGGCGCGGGCGATCCTGCGGGACCTGGGGGTGCCGGTGCGATCGGGGGCACGCACGACGTCCGCGGCGGCCTGACCTTCTCCCCTCCCCGCCCCTCCCCGAAGTCCTGCGGAGCTTCGGGGGCCAGCCCCCGGACCCCCTCCCCCAAGCTCTCGGCTGCGCTCGAGCAGGGGAGACCCCCATCTCAAACGCCGGAGGGGCTGAATCAAGCCCCGACAGGGGCGCGGGGAACTGCGCGACCAGCCACGACGGCGCAGCAGCCGAACGAGCACCGCCGGAGGCTTTCGGGAAGGGACGGGGAGGGGAAGGATCAGCCGATCGCCGCCACCCGGTCCCGGTACCCCCGTACCGGCATCGCATCGCGGTACGGCTCGAGGCGGCGCTCGAAGTCCCGTACGTACTCGAGCGCGCGGGCCGAACGCATCTCCGAGGCCTGCTGCGCCGCCTCCGCGCCGAGCGCGCAGGCCTGGTCCAGCTCGCCGAGGCCGAGGCGGGCCGTGGCCAGGACGACCCGGCTGAAGAGGCGCGAGCGGGCGAACGCGGGCGCGCGCAGATGCAGCGAGCGCTCCGCGTGCTGCGCGGCCGACCGGTACTGCTGCAGATCGCGGTGGCAGTGCCCGAACTCGTCGGCGAGCTGCGCCTCGTCGAAGAACCTTGCCCAGTGCGGTACTTCGTCCCCCGGCCGGGCCGCTTCGAGGGCCCGCTCCGCCCGTACGAGCGCACCGGTGCAGGCGCGGACCTCGCCGAGCACGCCGTGCCCGCGCGCCTCCACCGCGTGCAGCAGCGCCTGCACCACCGGCGGCGCCGCCGCGCCCACACCCTGCTGCGCGACCCGGGCGAGCTGCACCGCCTCCCGCCCGTGCCCGAGATAGACCGCCTGCCGGCTCATCGTCACCAGCACATAGCTGCCGTACGCCCGGTCCCCCGCCGCCTGCGAGAGCCGCAGCGCCTGCACGAAGTACCGCTGCGCGAGTCCGTGCGCCGCGATGTCGTACGAGGTCCAGCCCGCGAGCCGGGTCAGGTCGGCGGCCGCCGAGAAGAGACGGCGGCCGATCTGCTCGCCGTACACGCCGCGCAGCATCGGCTCGGCCTCGTGCTCCAGGTACCGCACGAGGGCCTGGCGGGCGTGGCCGCCGCCGTAGGCGTGGTCGAGGGCGCGGAAGAGCTCGCCGACGGAGCGCAGCGCCGCGATGTCGCCGCCGGTCACCTTCTGGCCGGGGCCGCGCTCGGTCTGGCTGCGCTGCCGGGGCATGCCGGGCCGACCCTGCACCGGTACGCGGGCGGGCCCTGCCGGGTCGGCGCGGCCCACCCGCTCGTCGGCCCGGCCGATCAGCCAGTCCCGGCTCGGGACGACGAGGCCCGCCGGGGTGAAGGCGATCTTCTGCAACTCGGCGTGGCTGCCGGAGTCCTTGCGCCACAGGCCGCTGACGATGTCGACGGCCTCCTCGGGCGAGCCGGCGAACTCCAGGCCCGCGTAGACCGGGGCGCAGGCGTCGAGCCCGAGGTCCTGGGCGGAGAGGCGGCGGCCGAGTCTGCGGGTGAAGACCTCGGCGATCAGGGCGGGCGTGGTGCCGCGGGGCTGCTGGCCGCGCAGCCAGCGGGTCACCGAGGTCTTGTCGTAGCGCAGGTCGAGACCGTGCTCCAGGCCCAGTTGATCGACCCTGCGGGCAAGCCCCGCGTTGGAGAAGCCGGCCTCGGCGATCAGCGCGGCTAGTTGGCGGTTGGGCGTGCGCTGCGGGGGTCGATCCGTCATCGGCTCTGCGGTCTCCTGCCTTCCGGGCCGGGGTACAGCCCTCATGAACGGCGCGAATGTAACGGCCGCCGGAGCCCGCACAGCACCCCTGGCCTCGCATTCATCCGATCGTGTGAGGATCGGGCGGAGGGGGTGACGGGTTTGGGTCGCCACGGGCGACTCGAACGGGTTACGCGCCGGGTCGTACAGTGGCTCAGGGCGCGAAACGTGCACGGTGAAAGTTTTCAGGGAGGCGCTTGCCGTGAGTGAGCTGCGATTCGTACGTCTCGGCTTCGGCCGGGACAAGGTCGACTACGTGGAGGCCTGGGAGGAGCAGCGCCGGGTGCACGCCGCCCGCTTCGCCGACGAGGCGCCCGACACCTGCCTGCTCCTGGAGCACCCCTCCGTCTACACCGCGGGGCGTCGTACGGCCGACAACGAGCGGCCGCTGGACGGCACCCCGGTCATCGACGTGGACCGCGGCGGCAAGATCACCTGGCACGGTCCCGGCCAGCTCGTCGGCTACCCGATCCTGAAGCTGCCGCGGCCCGTGGACGTCGTCGCGCATGTGCGCCGTCTGGAGGAGGCGCTGATCCGCGCCTGCGCCGAGCTCGGCGTGGTGGGCAGCCGGGTCGAGGGGCGCAGTGGCGTGTGGGTGCTGGGCGACGCCAAGGACCCCGCGGAGCAGCAGCTCGGCGGGCTCTCCCTGGACTTCGACCCGCGGCTGCAGGACGAGGAGTTCGACCCGCGGCTGAACGGCCCGGAGTACGCGCCGTCCAACGCGGGCCAGCGCCGGGAGGACCGCAAGCTCGCGGCGATCGGCATCCGCGTCGCCAAGGGCGTCACGATGCACGGCTTCGCGCTGAACGTGAACCCGGACAACACCGAGTTCGACAAGATCGTGCCGTGCGGCATCCGGGACGCGGGCGTCGCCTCGCTCGCGAACGAGCTGGGCCGGGACGTCACGATCGAGGAGGTCCTGCCGATCGTCGAGAAGCACCTGCGGGACGTCCTGGAGAACGCGGAGTTGAAGCCCCGCGAGATCGTCCGGGAACCGGAGGCCCAGCCGGCCGCCTGAGCGGAGGGAACCCCGCGGGGAACCCGTGGGGAATGCGGGCCACCGTCCACAGGTTGGCCGCTAGGAAGAGCGTACGAACAACGGGCGTACCCTGGTGGACGCCGAAGAATCGAAGCTGTAGGGAGCCGGTCGTGTCCGCAGTCGCACCCGACGGACGCAAGATGCTGCGCCTGGAGGTCCGCAACAGCCAGACCCCCATCGAGCGCAAGCCCGAGTGGATCAAGACCCGGGCGAAGATGGGCCCCGAGTACAAGGACCTGCACAACCTCGTCAAGAGCGAGGGCCTGCACACCGTGTGCCAGGAAGCGGGCTGTCCGAACATCTTTGAGTGCTGGGAGGACCGCGAGGCCACGTTCCTCATCGGCGGTGACCAGTGCACGCGGCGCTGTGACTTCTGCCAGATCGACACGGGCAAGCCGCAGGCCCTCGACGTCGACGAGCCCCGTCGCGTCGGTGAGTCCGTCGTCAAGATGGACCTGAACTACGCCACGATCACCGGCGTCGCCCGCGACGACCTGGAGGACGGCGGCGCCTGGCTGTACGCGGAGACGGTGCGCCAGATCCACGCGATGACGGCGGAGCGCGCGGCCGGCCAGACCAAGGTCGAGCTGCTCATCCCCGACTTCAACGCCGAGCCCGACCAGCTGGCCGAGGTCTTCTCGTCCCGCCCCGAGGTGCTCGCGCACAACGTGGAGACGGTGCCGCGGATCTTCAAGCGGATCCGCCCCGGCTTCCGCTTCGAGCGCTCGCTCAAGGTGATCACCGAGGCCCGCGAGGCCGGTCTGGTCACGAAGTCGAACCTGATCCTCGGCATGGGCGAGACCCGTGAGGAGATCAGCGAGGCGCTGCAGGAGCTGCACGACGCGGGTTGCGAGCTCATCACGATCACGCAGTACCTGCGCCCGACCGTGCGCCACCACCCCGTGGAGCGCTGGGTCAAGCCGCAGGAGTTCGTGGAGCTCAAGGAGGAGGCCGAGGAGATCGGCTACTCCGGCGTGATGTCCGGACCGCTGGTCCGCTCCTCGTACCGCGCGGGCCGGCTGTTCCAGATGGCCGTCGAGAAGCGTGGGGAGTACGCGGCCTCGCAGGCCGTGTGAAGTCACGCACAAGTGACTACCGGCCGGTAACGGCCTTGGTGGCGCGGCCCGTTGCGGTCCCTGCAGGTAGGGGGCGCCGCACGGGCCGCGTCCGGCTTTCCGGGGGCTCGCGTCGCGCGCACATCACGGCTTCATGGGTGTTTGACCGGCTGGTCATGCGCTGGTAACACCAATCAGTGACGCTGGCACTACGCCACGTACCCCCCTCACCCCCCGCTCCGCCCGGTCTTCCAGAGAGGGACCCGCCATGCAGGCCGTGCCCGTACGCGCCACCGCCATCCCTTCCGTCACCGACGCCCTGCGCGCCGTCGAATCGCTCCTCATGGGCAGCGGCCAGCGCACCGCCCGCCGCAACGCGTGGTCCTCGGTCGTCGAGGACCGGCGCCGCGCCAAGGACCGGGTGGAGGCGCAGCGGGTGCTCGAAGCGGCAAGCACCGCCCGCACGTCGTAGTCCGTTCGAAGGGCACGTAAACTTCGAGTCATGGCGAGGAAGGACGACGCAGCGAGCGCTGCGAACGCAGGGCGGCTCAAGCAGATCGCCCTCACTTACAAGATGACCCGGCGGGCCGACTCCAAGATCGGTCTCGTTCTAGCCGCAGTGGGACTTGTCACCTTCGGTGTCCTTCTCGGTATCGGCTTTCTGATCGGGCACCCGGTTTATCTGGGCATCCTCGGCGTTCTGCTCGCCTTCCTGGCGACGGCGATCGTCTTCGGCCGCAGGGCCGAGCGGGCGGCGTTCGGGCAGATGGAGGGGCAGCCCGGTGCTGCGGCCGCGGTGCTCGACAACGTCGGCCGTGGCTGGACCACGACCCCGGCGGTGGCGATGAACCGCAGCCAGGACGTGGTGCACCGCGCGGTCGGCAAGGCCGGCATCGTGCTGATCGGCGAGGGCAACCCGAACCGGCTCAAGGGCCTGCTCGCGGCCGAGAAGAAGAAGATGTCCCGGATCGTCGTCGACGTTCCGGTGCACGACTTCATCGTGGGCGACGGCGAGGGCCAGGTCCCGCTGAAGAAGCTTCGTACGACGATGCTGAAGCTCCCGCGCGTGCTGGCCGGTCCGCAGGTCACGCAGACCAACGACCGGCTGAAGGCGATGGGCGACCTGATGAGCAACATGCCGCTGCCGAAGGGTCCGATGCCCAAGGGGATGCGGATGCCCAAGGGTGGGCCCAAGATGCGGTGACGCCGGCCGCTGGGTTACTGGTTTTTACGTCTGTACGTCCGCTACGTCGATGGGGCGCCGGGAAGATCCCGGCGCCCCATCGACGTGCGTGGTCGTTCTCGTGCCGTCGGCTCGGGCACCGTGATCGCCCTCCGGGCTCGTCCTCAAGCGCCGGACGGGCTGGATTTGGCTGGTCCGAGCAAGCACCGACGGGCTGGGCTTGGCTGGCCCGAGAAGGCCCAGACGGGCTGGGTTTGACCGGGCAGCCCCAGAACGCCCCGACGGGGGATCAGCCGGGGCGGACGTGAACCTGGGCGGGGTGCCTGGGTCAGATGCGGACCTGGATCGCCTTGGCCAGGCGGTCGTGGAGGCCGCGGCCGTCTCGGTCCCAGATCAGGGCCGGGATCGCCAGGCACAGGAGCAGGCTGCGGAGCAGGACGCGGCCGACGCCCAGGCGGCTGCCGTCCTCGGACACCACGCGAAGGCCGAAGAGCCGCTTGCCGGGGGTGGAGCCGATCGTGCCGACGGTGAGCGCGCTCAGCACGAAGAAGACGCCGAGGGCCCAGTTACCCATCGCCTGCTGGTTGCCCTGAGCGAGGAGGCCGTATGCGATGAGCATGCAGCCCGCCCAGTCGACGACGACCGCGCCGAAGCGGCGGCCGAGCGGGGCGATGGCGCCGGGGCCCTCCTTGGGGAGGCCCAGCTGCTGGCCCCGGTAACCGAAGTCCGCGCCCATGTCCTCGGCCGCCTGGCGGGGGCCGGAGAGCCACGATCCGATTGCCTGTCTGTTGTCCACCCGTCCACGGTACTGCGCCCCCTTTCGCACCCGGGCGGCTGGGGTCGTGGAAGGGCGCTCGGCCCGTCAGTCGGTTAACTTCGACGAAACAAATGGGTCATGCTTGAGAAATCCCCCGTCCTTATGGTCAGGACCAGCGTGTGCCACCGCACTGGCAGCACTCAAGCGAGACAGTCCCCGGCTCCACCCCGGACCGGGAAGTAGGAGGAGCCGGATGTTCCAGAACGCCGACGATGCCAAGAAGTTCATCAAGGACAATGACGTCAAGATGGTCGACGTCCGGTTCTGCGACCTCCCGGGCGTGATGCAGCACTTCACGATCCCGGCGACGGCGTTCGACCCGTCCGAGGAGCTGGCCTTCGACGGCTCGTCGATCCGCGGCTTCCAGGCCATCCACGAGTCGGACATGGCGCTGCGCGCCGACCTCTCGACGGCTCGGGTGGACCCCTTCCGCCGCGACAAGACGCTGAACATCAACTTCTTCATCCACGACCCGATCACGGGCGAGCAGTACAGCCGTGACCCGCGCAACATCGCGAAGAAGGCCGAGGCGTACCTCGCGTCGACCGGCATCGCCGACACCGCGTACTTCGGCCCCGAGGCCGAGTTCTATGTGTTCGACTCGGTCCGCTTCGAGACCTCCGCGAACCAGGGCTTCTACCACATCGACTCCGAGGCCGGCGCCTGGAACACCGGTTCGGAGGAGAACAACCGCGGCTACAAGGTCCGCTACAAGGGCGGTTACTTCCCGGCCCCGCCGGTCGACCACTTCGCCGACCTGCGCTCCGAGATCTCCCTGGAGCTGGAGAACGCCGGTCTGCAGGTCGAGCGCCAGCACCACGAGGTCGGCACCGCCGGCCAGGCCGAGATCAACTACAAGTTCAACACGCTGCTCGCCGCGGCCGACGACCTGATGCTCTTCAAGTACATCGTGAAGAACGTCGCCTGGCGCAACGGCAAGACCGCGACCTTCATGCCGAAGCCGATCTTCGGTGACAACGGCTCGGGCATGCACGTCCACCAGTCGCTGTGGCAGGGCGGCTCCCCGCTGTTCTACGACGAGCAGGGCTACGCGGGCCTCTCGGACATGGCCCGCTACTACATCGGCGGCATCCTCAAGCACGCCCCTTCGCTGCTCGCCTTCACCAACCCGACGGTGAACTCGTACCACCGCCTGGTGCCCGGCTTCGAGGCCCCGGTCAACATGGTGTACTCGCAGCGCAACCGCTCTGCGGCCATGCGTATCCCGATCACCGGCTCGAACCCGAAGGCCAAGCGCGTCGAGTTCCGCGCGCCGGACCCGTCCTCCAACCCGTACCTCGCCTTCTCGGCGCTGCTGCTCGCGGGCCTCGACGGCGTCAAGAACAAGATCGAGCCGGCCGAGCCGATCGACAAGGACCTGTACGAGCTGGCTCCCGAGGAGCACGCCAACGTCCAGCAGGTCCCGACCTCGCTCCCCGCGGTCCTCGACGCCCTGGAGGCGGACAACGAGTACCTGCAGCAGGGCGGCGTCTTCACGTCCGACCTGATCGAGACGTGGATCGACTACAAGCGCACGAACGAGATCGCCCCGATCCAGCTGCGCCCGCACCCGCACGAGTTCGAGCTTTACTTCGACCTCTAAGCCGCGGTTTCCTGAAGGCCGCCACCCGCTTCCGGGTGGCGGCCTTCGCCGTGCGGTCGGCAGGGCTGGAGACGGGCGACGTCAGGCAGTGGGCGGCTCGGGGATGCGCCAGGTGATCCGGAATCGTTCGGCGTCCGGCAGCCCGTAGTGCCCCACCGGACTTATCTGCTTGATCAGGTAGCCGAACACCATGTGCTGCGCCTACTCCGACACCTCGTCCCAGGTGTCCGGAGTCACGATCATCAACTCGCGCAGCAAGCTCGGGGCCGACTCGCTCTCCAGCATCTCCGCCCTGTCGTCCCGGTCCATCGTCTCGTCGCTGCGCATGGCGTGGATGGACTCCGCGAGGAGGTTCGGCTCGCGGCCGAGGCGTCGGAGCAACTCCTGGCAGCCGTAGCGAAAGGCCGCTCGGGCTTCCATGGCCTCCCGGTCGGGGTTGCGGTAGCCATACGGTGCGCCCTCGTCCGCGCCGACGTAGTCGCCCTTGAGCAGGTGCAGCAGGACACGTAGCGCGTGCTCGGCTCCAAGCTCCTCGATCAACTGCGCCATCCCATGGACCCATTGGTCCTCGGCTATCAACGGGTTCGTGCGGGGCGGCCAGCGAAGGGTGGATCTCGATGGCGCTGAAGGGGTTGATCAACATTCCCATGGCCAGTTCCGGCGTCCACTTGCCGTCCTCACTGCCCCAGCCGGTGTTGACCAGCTCCTGAAACGACTTCAGGGCACCGGCCTCCCCTTCCCCGATCGCGCGCCACAGCCGCCGGAGCCTGCCCGTCTCGGACTTTTCGTCACGGCCGCAGAGACCGGCCAGTACCACGACGATGTCGTGGACGGTCTCCCAGCGCGGCACCCGGGACCCGTTGAGAGTGGTGCGTACGGTCTCGTGGCTGGCCGCCGACAGCCGCTCCTCGCGACGCTGGATGAGCTCGCTCAGCTTCCGGAGACTCACCCCTCCTGCGGCACGGTGGAGTTCCTGCAGGGCTTCGGTCAACTCACCGTGCGCGCCTGCTGGTTGAGGTGGAGCGGCGTCAGGGTTCACAGGGCCTCCTGCCTGCTCAACATGTCAAGTTCCGGCTCTACGCTAGGAGCGGCCGGCCGAGGGCGCGTCAGTGTGCGTCAAGTTGTCCGGCCGCGCCGTCAAACCGTGACTCGCGGTCGGCCGGCGGGACAAGCATGGGACTGGCGCCGATGGAGCGCCTCGTCGAAGGAGTTGCCCCCATGCACATCCCCGCCTACGCCCACGACTTGATTCGCGCAGCCTTGCCCGGCATGCCCACGTCCCGACAGGTGGGCGGTCTCGAATGCTGTCTGTGCAGCGCAGCGTTCGGCGAGGAGCTCGCTGCGATACCGCTCGGCCCGACACCGACGTCCGGCCTGTTCGCCTGCAGACCTTGTCTGGAGCTCTTGGTGAAACGGGCACGGCGCGCCCGCGACGCTGCACGGGCGCAGGGAGCCGAGCAAGCCCGAGCGGAGTCGGCCGAGTGGTCGTCGGTGCAGAGACGGCAACTCGCCCGCCTCGACAAGGTGCGGCAGGCAGCGGAGTCCGTGGCCGCGCTCGCCCAGAACGACGACACCGAAGCACTACGGATCGCCTGGCTGCTGGTGTCACTGGAATCGGCGTACGCCTGGCTCCCGGAGACGCCCGAACCGCCGGCCTCTGTGGAGCACAGGGACGGAGAGCTGGAGCAAGCTGCGTTTCGTCTCGACCTGGCCATGGTCACAGCGCGCGAGGCGGTGGCGGAGAGGCTCGCCCACCACCTGATCGACCAAGCGCAGCCCGAAGAGCCGGAGTTGTGCGCGGAGTTGGACTGCCCCGGAGGCTGTACGGGTCGACACCGCTCCTCGCACATCGATTGCGGGCCGGAAGCCGTTTTCGACGACCTTGTGGAACACGGGATCGTCGTCGAACCACCAGAACCCGAACCCTTGTCGCCCAGGTTCGCGGCCCTCCTGGAGCCCCATCAGGCCGAGGAGAAGCGCACACCACTGCCGGACCTGGAGGAGCAAGTACCCGTTGTCCTGGCGCACTTGGGCGTGGACGTCTCTGACACAGACGTACTGCTGAGCGCGGCGGTCGGCCTGGTCGCCGACGCGTGGCGCGAAGGGCCGCTGGACTTCATCCACGCTGCGGAGGGCGGGCCGAACGACGGCGAGATCTTCGCCCAGAGCGTCGATCTGTACCGCAGGGCGCACAGGGTGCTCGTCTCCGACCGGGACGACGGCCCCGAGGCGCTGCTTCCGTTCACGGCCGTCGCCTCGGACGTGGATCTTCCATGGGCCGGGGGTTCACGCTTCAAGCTGCGGACGGCGACGGTGTCCGGATCCCGAGGCGAGGGCGGGCCCGCGACGGAACCCGAGGAGGACCCCGTCACGGAATTCGTCCGCCCCGTCGACGACCGCGTGTGGTTCACGGCAGAGGTGATGCGTGAACAGGGCTGGCGTGCGGGCTTGTTGCACAGGGCGGCCTCCGCAGCGTTCAAGGCGTCCCACCACTTCGGCATGCCGGGCTGGCCCGCCGCTGTCGTTGCGGCGATGGAACGGCTCGACAGGCTGGACCGTACGAAAGCACCCGAAGCTCTGGCCGATCTCGCGACTGTCGAGGCCGCGCTGCTGGAAGCGCCCGACCGGTTGGGGGCGGACGCCCTCGACCGGCTGGCCCGACACGGCCTGTTCGGCTGATGTCGATGAAGTGGGACGACGTGACTCTGGTCGTGCTTGCCGCGTCCGGATGCATCACGCTGCTGCTGACGCAGATCAGCGAGGTCCTTTCACGGCTGCCGGAGATCATCCGTGCGTGGCGGCACGTACGCCGTGAACTCGGCGCCGGCACCGATCCTGACGCCCAGGACCCACCGGCACGCGTCACCGACCCTGGTCCCAGGCAGTCCCCGGGTCCTGGGCGAGAACATGCTCCACCAGGGAGATGAGGACGTCCTTGCCCGAATCGCGGTCGCGTACGTCGCAGAGGAGTACCGGGGTCGTGGTGGAGAGGTCGAGGGCGGTGGCGATGGCTTCGGGGGTGTGGGTGCGGATTCCGTCGAAGCAGTTGACGGCGACGATGAACGGGATGTTCCGGCTCTCGAAGTAGTCGACCGCCGGGAAGGAGTCCGCGAGGCGGCGGGTGTCGGCGAGGACGACCGCGCCGAGGCAGCCGGTGGCCAGCTCGTCCCAGACGAACCAGAAGCGGTCCTGGCCCGGGGTGCCGAAGAGGTAGAGGGCCAGGTCGGTGCGGAGGGTGATGCGCCCGAAGTCCATGGCGACGGTGGTCGTGGTCTTCGTCGACACCCCCTGGAGGTCGTCGACCGGGCGGGAGGCCTCCGTCAGCTGTTCCTCCGTGCGCAGCGGGCGGATCTCGCTCACCGACTCGACCAGTGTGGTCTTCCCGACGCCGAAGCCGCCGGCGATCAGGAGCTTCAGGGCGGTGAAGTCGGCGGTGAAGTCTGCGGTCGAGTCGACGCGGTCAGAGTGCGCGTAGGCCATGGATCACTTCTCGCAGGAGGTGGGCGTCGGGGCGGGTGCTGGTCTGCGGGGCCGCGTCGGGCGGGGTGATGGCGATCAGTCCGGCCGCGGTCAGGTCGCCGAGCAGGACGCGTACGACGCCGAGGGGCAGGCCCGAGTCCGAGGCCAGGTCGGCCACCGGGCGCGGGCCTCGGGTGCAGAGGGCGAGCAGGTCGCGCTGCTCGGGCGGGAGCGGGCCGGGCGGGGGCGCCGCGTCGGGGCGGGCCCGCACGATCGCCATCAGGTCGACCCGCTCGGCGCCGTTCGCGGTGCGCGCCCGGCCGGCGGTCATCGCGTAGAGGCGGACCAGGGGGCCGGCCTCGTCGTCGTAGCGGTCGGTCCAGGCGTCCGGGTGGTCCGGGTGGTCCGGGTGGGCGTTCGGGTCCGTCATGGGGTCTCGCCGTCCGGCCTCGCGGGGGCGTCGGCCGACCTGGTGGGGACGCCGAGGTGCTCGCGTACGCGGTCCACGAGGAGGGCCATCTCGTACGCCACCAGGCCGATGTCGGCGTGGCCGTCGGTGAAGACGGCGAGGCAGGAGCCGTCCCCCGCGGCGACCACGAACAGGAAGCCGCCCTGCAGTTCGACCATGGTCTGGACGACGCCGCCCGCGTCGAAGTGCCGGCCCGCGCCCTTGGCCAGGGAGTGGAAGCCGGAGGCGATGGCCGAGAAGCGCTCGGACTCGTCGCGGCCCATGCCGGTGGAGGCGCCCACGCACAGGCCGTCGTTGGAGAGCATGACCGCGTGCCGGACCTCGGCGACCCGGTCGACCAGGTCGTCGAGGAGCCAGTCGACGCCGCCGCGGCCCTCGCCGCCGGACCGGTCGGCGCCGCCCAGGTTGGTGACGGTGTACGTCGGGGTCATCGGGGTCCTTGTCCTTCGTCGTCGGTCGGGGTGGCGTGCGGGACGCGGTCGCCTTCGCTCGGGGCGGGCGGCGGTGCTGCGGCTTCACGGGCGGCTCGGGCGCGGTGCCGGCCGGAGCGCAGGGAGGCCATCGTGGCGCGCGCCGCCTCCGGCGAGCGGCGACCCGGCAGCTGCGGTTCCGGTTCCGGTCCGGCCTCGGGTTCGCGCAGCTCGGGGGCCATGTTGGCCTGGCGTACGCGGCGGGGCAGGCCGTCGTCGAGGGGCGCTGGGTGTTCCACGGGGGCGGGTTCCTCCGGGGGGAGGGGCTGAGGTTTCGGCTGCGTTCGCGGCTGGGGCTGAGGCTGGAGCGGGGGGCGTATCGGTTCGGGTGCCGCGCGTACGGGCTGCGGTTCCGGGCGTACGGGTTCAGGCGCCGCGCGTACAGGCTGCGGTGCCGGGCGTACGGGCTCCGGGTTCGGGTCCGGGTGCGGGGGCGCGGGTTGGAGGGCCGGGCGGCGTTGCGGGAGTTCGGGGAGGGGGCGGAGGCCCGGGTGCGGGGCCTCCAGGAGCTCCTTCGGCACGAACACGACCGCCGTGATGCCGCCGTAGACCGAGCGGCGCAGGGTGACGTCCACGTGCTGGCGTTCGGCGAGGCGGTTGACCACGAACAGGCCGAGCTGGCGGGAGTCGAGGAGGTCGATGTCGGGGGCGTGGATCTTCTCGTTGGCCGCGGCGAGGGCCTCGTCGCCCATGCCGAGGCCGCGGTCCTCGATCTCCAGGACCGCGCCGGCCCCGACCTCCTCGCCGCGCACCACCACGGGGGTGTGCGGAGGCGAGAACTGGGCGGCGTTCTCGGCGAGTTCGGCGACGAGGTGGACCAGGTCGGCCACGGCGGAGCCCGCGAGGAGCAGGTCCGGGACGTCGTGCAGCTGGACCCGGTCGATGTCGGCGGTCTCGGCGATGCCCGCGCGTACCGCGTCGATCAGCGGGACCGGGTTGCGCCAGGCGCGGCCGGGGGCGGAGCCGGAGAGGATGAGGAGGGACTCCGCGTGCCGGCGCATGCGGGTCGTCAAGTGGTCGAGGCGGAAAAGGTCTTCGAGGTCGGTGGGGTTCTCGGTGCGGCGCTCCATCGTGTCGAGGAGCTCCAGCTGGCGGTGGAGCAGCACCTGGCTGCGCCGGGCCAGGCTGACGTACACGCCGGAGACTCCGGTGAGGACGGCGGCGCGGCCCGCGACGGCGCGCAGGGCGGCGCGCTGCACGGTGGTGAGCGCCGCGCCGACCTGGCCGACCTCGTCCCTGATGGGGGTGCGGGCGAGCGGGGCCTCGGTGTCGAGGTCGACGACCTCGCCGTTGTGGATGCGGCGCATCGCGGTGGGCAGCCGGGTGGCGGCCAGGTCGAGGGCGCGGTTGCGCAGGCCGGTGAGGTCGTTGACGAGGCCGCGGCCGATGCGTACGGAGAGGATCAGGGCGAGCACCACGCCGAGCAGGCCGAGGAGCACCGCGAGGCCCGAACTGCCCAGGGTGGCGAGGGAGTACGGCTCCGCGGCGGCGGCCGGGGCTGCGGTCGCGCGCTCGGCCCGGTCGAGTCCGGTGAGGGTCTCCCCGGCGGCGGCGTGCCAGCTCCCGGCGGGCACGGCCCCGACGGCGTTGCCGGCGCTCGCTTCGAGTACGTCGTCCTGGGCGGTGCGCAGGTCGGCCGCGGCGGGCGAGTCGAGGACCGCGCGGTAGGCGGTGGCGTCGCGCGGGGCGAGGTCGGCGGCGGCGCTCTTCGTGAGGCTGCGCTGGAGGGCCACGTCACCGACGAAGGTGCGGTACTGCTCCGCGGTCATCTCGCCGTCGGCCTGCGCGGCCCCGTACACCGCGTTCTGGCGGCTCAACGCCTCACGGGCGCGGGCGAGTTCGAGGACGGCGCGGGTGTCGGCCGCCGCGCCCGCGCCGTCGGCGCGGGCGAGCGCGGAGCGGACGGCGAATCCGTGCTCGACGGCGGTGCTGTAGCGGGCGAGCGCGGCGGAGCCGGTGTCCGCCTCCCGTCCGGTGAGCGTCTCGGCGCTGTGCAGCAGCCGCTGGATGCGGCCGGGCAGGCCGGCGTCGATGCCGGCGATGTCGGTGCTGCTGGAGCGGACGCCCGCGCGCAGGGCCGCGGCCGCCTTGTCCGTACGGGACTTGGCGGCGTCGTAGGCGCTGCGGGCGGCGGGACCGGGGGCGGCGTACTGCACGAGGGCGGCGGAGCGCTCGTCCTGGACGGCGCGGGTGAAGTCCGATACGGGCTGTACGAGCGCCGAGTTGACCTGCTTCAACTGCTCGGCGTCCGAGACCTGGGTCGCGGTGGTGACCGCGGCGTGGCCCCAGAGCGCCATCAGGGAGACCACCGGCACGGTCAGCAGGGTGACGACCTTGGCTCTGATCGACTTGGGCCGCAGCCGTTCGGGCAGCGGTAGGCGTACGGGCATGACGGAGTGGCTCCTCGGCGGCACTCGGCGGTGCGGGAGTGCGGGAGTTGTGCGGGCGAGGGACGGCTCGGCCCTGGGGGAGGTCGGGTGGGGGTGAGGTGGCCCGAGGCGGGGCCGGCCGGCTCAGGTCGCCGGGAGTTCCACCTCGCGCAGCGGGCGGGCCGCGGCCTCGTTCTCGGCGCTTTCCCGCGCCGTCGGCGACAGCGCGACGAACGCGCAGGTCAGGAAGAGGAACGAGCCGAGCACCACGGCGAGCGGCAGGATGAACGCCGGTGCGCTGGCGCCCGTCAGGGGCTCGGTGCTCGCGGCCACGGAGACGGAGACGGCGGCCATGCCGGTGTAGTGCATGCTGCTCACGGCCAGGCCCATCACCAGCGCGGCGACGGCGGCGATCACCGGTCCGCGTACGGCGAGCGCGGCCCACAGCGCGGCGGACGCGGCGACGACGGCGATGACGACGGATGCGGCGACGAGCGTCGGGTCGTAGGCGAGGCTGCCGTTGAGCTCCACGGCGGACATGCCGATGTAGTGCATCGCGGCGACGCCGAGCCCGGTGCCGAGGCCGCCGAGGAGGACGGAGCGGGCGCGCGATCCGCCGTAGCCGGCGACGAAGACGCCCGCGCCGACGACGGCGACGGCCACGACGAGGCTCAGCAGGGTGAGCGGGATGTCGTAACGGATCGGTGTGCCCTCGACCTTGTAGCCGAGCATCGCGATGAAGTGCATCGTCCAGATGCCCGCGCCGATCGCGGCGGACGCGGTGATCAGCCAGTTCCTCTTGGCCCGCCCCCCGGCGGCCAGGCCGCGCACGGTGCAGCGCAGTCCGAGCGCTGCTCCCACGACGGCCATGACGTAGGACAGGACCGGTGTGATCCAGCCACCGTCCATGTGCTGCATGTGACCCACGGATTTCCTCTCGCTCTGCGCGGTCGGCCCCCCGGTCGGACGGGGACGCTAGCACGCAGTGGATCTCCGGTCTCGGGCCTGAAACGGCGGGCCCGTTCCGGGGTTACCGCAGGTTTGACCCCGAGTTCAAAGGGCTTGCGGGGCAAGGGAAATGGTGGGCCGCCGAGTGCCGATGCGACTCATGTCACGGCACACCTCAGGGCCCTTCGGACATTAAGGGCCAAGGATGATACGGACCTTTCGGTCACCTGCGCGGAGACTGTGGAGAGTTGTCGAAGGTTTTCGGCCACGGCGGCAGGAGTTCCTCACGCGTACCGCGTGAACGCTTCCGCGATGTCCTCGGTCGTCGCGCCCTCCGTCATGAGCAGGAGCCGCAGCAACACCCGTGCCTTGTACGGGTCGAGGAGGCCGGCGTTGAGGAGGCCGCGCCGTTGGAGGTCGGACTCGGAGCCGGGGGCGCCGTAGGTGTGGCGCAGGACGGAGCCGGCGCCGGTGCGGGAGGTGAGGACGACGGGGATGCGGGTGGCGAGGTCGCCGAGGACGGGGGCGAGGCGGCTGGAGACGTGGCCGACGCCGAAGCCGGCGACGACCAGGCCTCGCACGCCGTCGTCCTCGCCGAGGCGGGTGAGCGCGTGGCCGTCGTCGTCGAGCGTGACGGTGTGCAGGGCGACGCGGGCGGGTGCGGCCGGGCCGGGGGTGAGCGGGGTGCGGCGGGGCGGGCGGGTGAGGATGCGCGGGGTGCCTTCGATGACGTGCCCGACGGGGCCGGTGTCGGGGGAGGTGAACGCGGCGGTGCTGGTGGCGTGCGCTTTGCGGACCGAACGGGCCGCGTGGATCTCGTCGTTGAGGACCACGAGCGCGCCGAGGTCGCGGGCCTCGTCGGCGGCGGCGACGCGGGCGGCGGCGAGGAGGTTGGCCGGGCCGTCGGGCCCCGCGAGGGTGGGGTTGCGCATGGCGCCGGTGAGGACGAACGGCTCGGGGTGCGGCCACACCAGGTCGATGAGGAAGGCGCTCTCCTCCAGGGTGTCGGTGCCCTGGGTGACGACGACGCCGCGGGCGCCCGCGCGTACCGCCTTGGAGGCCTGCTCGACCAGGTCGAGGAGGCCGCGGAAGGTGAGGTCGGGGCTGGGGACGGACTGGGTGTCGTGGACGTCGAGGGGGATGTCGAGTCCGGGGACGGCCGCGGCGAGGTCGGCGCCGGTGAGACGGGGGACGACGGCGCCGCCGCGCTCCCCCGCCCCGGCGTCGGCCATCGCGATGGTCCCGCCGAGGGTGAACAGGGCTACGGTCACGGGGAGTTCCCTTCGCTGGGCGTGCGGCGCGGGTTTCGCGGGGGGGCGCGGCGCGGGTTTCGCTGGGCGCGCGGCTCGGGTTTCGCTGGGCGCGCGGCTCGGGTTTCGCTGGGCGCGCGGCTCGGGTTTCGCTGGGCGCGCGGCTCGGGTTTCGCTGGGCGCGCGGCTCGGGTTTCGCTGGGCGTGCAGTGCGGTGTCGGGTTGCGGTCTCGGGGTGTGCTCTCGGGTTGCGGTGAGGTTAGCGGCCGGGCTCGCCGGTGATCACGGTCCGCTCCTTCGAGAACGCGCCCCAGTTCCCGTCGGGCAGTTTCGCGCGGAGTTTGACGCGGTACGTCCGCCCGGCCTCGCGGGTGATGAAGAAGCTGTGCTCGGCCCGGCCTTCGGGGGCTTCGGCGCCCCACATGAGGGTCGTGGCGGGTCTGCCGTCGAGGTGGATCTGGTACTCGCTGACGTCCCCGCCGGTGTCGGGCGGGGTCCAGGAGAGGTCGAGGTGGTGGGCGCCGTCGTCGACGTGGGTGCCGACGCGGAAGTCGGCGGGCGCGGTGCCCGCGGACGTGCCCTCGGCCCCTTCGGGCGCCGCCGCCGTGGTGAGGCCGACGGGGTCGGCGGCGCGGGAGCTGTTGTCGGCGGCGTCGCGGGCCTTGACGGTGAAGGTGTAGTCGATGCCGGGGCGAAGTCCCGTGACCAGGGCGGCGGTCGAGTCCCCGTCGACGCTGTGGATCTTCGAGCCGCGCTGGTAGACGTCGTACGAGGTGACCTCCTCGTTGTCGGTGGCCGCGCGCCAGGACAGGGTGGCGGCGCGGGGGCCGGAGGCGTGGGCGCGCAGCCGGGTGGGGGCGGTGGGCGGCTCGCTGTCGGCGGTGGCGCGCGAGCGGGTGGTGACGGTGACGGCCCGGCTCAGGGGCGAGGCGGTGCCGTTCTTGGCCTTGGCCCGGACGGTGAACTTGTAGGTGGCGGCGGGTTTCAGGCCCGTGACGTCGACCATGAGGCGGTCGGCGGGGACGGTCTTGACGCGGGTGGTGCCTCGGTAGATCTCGTACTCCTCGATGTTTCCTGTGGCTGCTTTGTTCCACATGACGTGGACCGAAGTGGCGCTGGAGGCCTGGGCGGTGAGGCCGCGCGGCGCGACCGGCTCCGGCTCGGCGGCCCTGGTCTCGCCGGCGCAGCCGGTCAGGGACGCGCAGAGGGCGACGGCCAGGGCCGTGGCCAGGGCGGCGGAGTCGGTCCATCGGGTGGGCTTGCTACGTCGCACGGTGCGGCCTTCCGTTCGACGGCGCGCGCACGCGGCGCTCGGCACGCACCGGCCCGACAGCATTGGTCTGGACATGTTCGCCACAGGGTCGGCCGTGCTTCAAGAGGGCGTGCACGATTCCAGGTGCCGCCACCAAGTGGCCGTACCTGAACGGAAGTTGCCCCCCCGGCCGAGGGGTGCGGGACAGCGATGGACGCCGCCCCGCACCCCGGCCGTGGACCTCGCGCGTCAGCGGCTGTAGCGCATCAGCGCGCGGACCATGTGGCAGGTGATGTCCGACGGCTGGTGCACGCCGACGAGTTCGGCCGTGCTGCGTATCTTGCGGTTGTTCGCCTGCTCCGCGCGGAGCACGCCCGAGTCGAGCAGGGCGATGGCGAGACGCATGGCCTTCAGGCGGCGGTTGTGCATGATGTAGAACTCCCGCGGGCGGCCCGCGGGGAGCGGCTGCTTCACCAGCGGCATGTACGGAAGGTCGATCGGCAAGGGCTTCGGGACAGCGGACAGGACAGCGGCCATGAACATCCTCCTGGGTGGTCGGGGGTGGGACACACCGCTTCCGCGGCAGTGCCCAACCCGTCTCGAACACTGCTTCTATTCTATGGCCCACCACTGACAATCGCCGCTGGCAGCAAGGGCGTTGAGGGGCGCAGAAGAGCTCCCCCGCGCGCCCCCTCGGAGCGGAGTGCTGGCTTACGCTTGCGGCATGGAGATCTGGATCAACCCGGCCTGTTCGAAGTGCCGCAGCGCGGTGCAGCTGCTCGACGAGGAGGGCGCCTCGTACACGGTGCGCCGCTACCTGGAGGACGTGCCCAGCGAGGACGAGATCCGCGCGGTCCTCGACCGGCTCGGCCTCGAACCGTGGGACATCACCCGCACCCAGGAGGCGGACGCGAAGGAGCTGAACCTCAAGGACCGTGAGGAGTGGCCGCGCGAGCCCGCCGCCCGCGACCGCTGGATCGCCGCGCTCGCCGCCCACCCGAAGCTGATCCAGCGCCCGATCATCACGGCGGACGACGGCACGGCGGTGGTGGGGCGCACGGAAGAGGCCGTACGGGACGCCATGGGGCGCTGAGCCGCACCCGGGGGCCGGCCTGCTGAGCGTCCCGCCCCCTGCGGAGCCGGGACGTCAAGGCGCTACAGCAGCGAGCGTTCCGCCTCCGCCAAGATCTCCGTCACGCGCAGCCCGAAGCGCACGTCGCAGGCGTGCGGGACGCCCGTGCGCGCCGCTGCCAGGAGGGCGTCGACGGCGCGCGCGTAGGCGTCCAGCGGCCCGTCGCCCCACACCTCGGGGAGGGTCACGACGCCGGACGCGCCGCGCAGTTCGACCGTCACGCCGCCCGCCTTCTCCGGCGCGGTGAGGCTCAGCGTGGCCGTCGAGGAGGCGCCCGACCCGTGGCGCAGCAGCAGATGCGTGGTGTCCAGCGGGCCGCGCGCCGCCGTCACCGACGTCACGTCGCCGAGCGCGGGCACCAGCAGCGACAGGGCGTGCGGCCCCACGTCCCACAGCGCGCCCTTCTCGCGCCGCCAAGGGGACTCGGCGTACGGACTCTTCGTGTCCGGGGCGTAGATGCTGCCGAGCCACTCGGCGCGACCGGTGAACCAGCCGCCCGCTGCGGCCTGTTCGGCCGGCCACGGGGCGCTGGCCGTCGAGAAGCGCAGCGTGAAGAACACGACGGACGCCACGTCGGCGGCCGCGGCGGCCAGTGCACGCGCGGCGGCCACGTCGGTCGCGACCGGCTTGTCGAGGAGCAGGTGCCGCCCGGCCCGCGCCGCGCGTGCGGCGATTTCCGCCTGTACGTCGGGCGGCAGGGCGAACGCGACCGCGTCGACGTCGTCGATCAGGGCGTCCGCCTCGGCGTACGCGCGCGTGCCGAGCTGTTCGGCGAGCGCACCGGCCGCATCGGGCCTGCGCCCCCACACCCCGGTGAGCTCCACCTCGGGGTGCGCGGCGAGCGCCGGACCGTGCACACGCGCGGCCCACGGTCCCGTACCGAACAGGCCGACGCGCAGCGGCACGGTGGGGTTCTCAGCCGCGGGGTGGTCAGCCACGGGGTTCTCAGTCGTGGAGTTCTCGGGGCTTCTCGGTGGGGTCGCCATGGGGGCCAGTCAATCGCGTATACGACGCACACGGCCACAGAAGCCGGGTTGCGAGCCGTGTTACACGGGGTTCACAGACGGGCAACGGTCGGGAAATCGCACCTTGGCAGGCTGCGTGCAGCGCGACAGCACCGCCGCGACCCACCCGCATCGCACGCACAGCCCGCAAAGGATGGCGCCCCCGTGACGTTCAAGGCCGAATACATCTGGATCGACGGCACCCAGCCGACGGCGAAGCTGCGCTCCAAGACGAAGATCATGACCAGCGGTCCCGTGGGCCTCGACGAGCTGCCGATCTGGGGCTTCGACGGCTCCAGCACCAACCAGGCCGAGGGCCACGCCTCCGACCGCGTCCTCAAGCCGGTCTTCACGTGTCCTGACCCGATCCGCGGCGGCGACGACATCCTCGTGCTGTGCGAGGTCCTCAACACGGACATGACGCCGCACGTCTCCAACACCCGGGCCCCGCTCCGCGAGGTCGCCGAGAGGTTCGCGGGCCAGGAGTCGATCTTCGGCATCGAGCAGGAGTACACCTTCTTCAAGGGCGCGCGTCCGCTCGGCTTCCCCGAGGGCGGCTTCCCCGCGGCGCAGGGCGGCTACTACTGCGGTGTCGGCTCGGACGAGATCTTCGGCCGCGACGTCGTCGAGGCGCACCTGGAGAACTGCCTGAAGGCCGGTCTCGGCATCTCCGGCATCAACGCCGAGGTCATGCCCGGCCAGTGGGAGTTCCAGGTCGGCCCGCTGGCCCCGCTCGAGGTCTCCGACCAGCTGTGGATCGCCCGTTGGCTGCTGTACCGCACCGCCGAGGACTTCGACATCTCCGCGACCCTCGACCCGAAGCCGGTCAAGGGCGACTGGAACGGCGCCGGCGCGCACACCAACTTCTCCACCAAGGCCATGCGCGAGGGCTACGCCGCCATCATCACCGCCTGCGAGTCCCTCGGTGAGGGCTCCAAGCCGATGGACCACGTGAAGAACTACGGCGCGGGCATCGACGACCGCCTGACGGGCCTGCACGAGACCGCCCCGTGGAACGAGTACAGCTACGGCGTCTCCGACCGCGGCGCCTCGGTCCGCATCCCGTGGCAGGTCGAGCAGGACGGCAAGGGCTACATCGAGGACCGCCGCCCGAACGCGAACGTCGACCCGTACGTCGTGACCCGGCTCATCGTCGACACCTGCTGCACCGCCCTGGAGAAGGCCGGCCAGGTCTGATCCAGCCGCTCGTACGCATACGCAGGGGCGCCCTCCGACCGGTGGGCGCCTCTCGGCGTTCCCGTCCATCTGGTGGGCGGCCCCTGCCGGTTGCTGTGGGGCGTCTGCTTCAATGGGGGGCATGGCCAGCTTCCAGAACTCCGTGCCGGGTCGTCACGACCTCGAGCCGTTCTGGCCGTCACGTCAGCATCACGACTTCGACCGGGTCTGTTGCCGCGCGCTGAACGCGCCGGCCCGCTAACGCCGTTCACCTCTGCGTACGGCCTTCGGTCGGCGCGCGAATGAGTACGTTCCCCAGACGCCTCTCGCGCGAATCGAGCTGACCCCTCATGACGAACCCCCAGAGCGCCTCCTCGGCCACTCCCCCTCCCGCCTCTCTCAAGCGGCACCATCTGCGGGCCATCGGCCGCGACGAGATGGTCGACGTCGCCGAATTCCTGCCGCCCGGCGCGACGTGGCTGCCCGCGCCGCAGCACGCCGTGCCGACGCTGCCCGGACATCCGCCGATGATCGGCTACTTGGTCCTGGTCCCCGCAGAGCAGCAGGGGCGCCCGACCACCGTGTCCGCAGTGGCGGCCCCTGCACCTGGGCCATCGGCATCGGCGCAGGAGGCTTCGGCCGAGGTGCTCGGCGACGGCCTTCCGGTGCGCGTCTACCCCGTGCAGCGCACCGCCGAGGTCGACGGCGTCCGACTCGACCTGACGTACCTGGAGTTCGAGCTCCTCGCCCACCTCGTGGCCCATCCGCACCGGGTGCACTCCCGCGACCAGCTGGTCACCACGGTCTGGGGGTACGGGCACGTCGGCGACGGCCGGACCGTCGACGTCCACATCGCCCGCCTGCGCCGCAAGTTGGGCGCCGAGCACCGGCAGGTCATCCAGACGGTGCGCCGGGTGGGGTACAAGTACGCGCCCGTCTCCAAGCGTTGACCTGACGCATCGCCCCCAGGGGCCGTGCTCGTACGTCATACCTGAGTCGTACGTACACGGCCCCTGGCGCGCGTTCAGTCGCTGGAATTCAGTCGCTGGAATTCGCCCTGCGGGCCCGCGCCAGGCGGCCGATGCCCACGTCGAGCACCAGGAAGACGAGCAGGCTGAGCCCGAGCAGCGGTACGAACCAGCCGACCGCGGCCGTCGCCGCGGCGAGCGGCACGAGCAGCAGCGGGGGCGCCTTGCGCCAGGCGCCGCGCGGCAGCGGCCGGCCGAAGCTCAGGGCGCGGCCCTTCGTCGGCCTGCGCAGCCACCACATGCGGTAGCCCCACACGATGAGCAGCACGGTGGCGACCATCAGGGCGGCGAGCGCCAGCTGGTTGGGCAGGCCGAGGAAGACGCCCATGTGCGCGTCGATGCCGAACCGGGTGAGCTTGGCGAGCAGCGGGTAGTCGGCGAACGCCACCTCGTCGACGACCTTCCCATCGGTCGGGTCGACGGCCACCGAGTCGAGGTGGACGGGGAGTTGGGCGTCGGTCTCCTTGACCACGTAGCCCTGTCCGTCGACCGGCAGGGTGACCGCGAGCTGACCGCCGTCGATGCCCTGGCCCCGGGCGATCTCCAGGGCCCGGTCGACGCCGATGTCCGCGCTCCCGTGGCCGCCGCCGTGACCACCGCTGTGGCTGTCGCTGTGGCTGTCGTCCCGGCCGTGCGTCTGGCCGGAGGCGCTTCCTCCGTGGCCCTCGTGGCCGCCGCCGGAGGGCGTGCCTCCGGCCAGGGTCGCGTCGACCACGGGGGTGGCGCCGCCGAGTTGGGCCTTCAGCTCGCCGATGTTGCCGCCGGCGTGCTGGGACCAGGTCAGGCCGGTGGCCGAGAGCGCCACGAGGCCGAGCACCGCGCACAGTCCGAGGGCGCCGTGCCGGTTCAGGGTGCGGGTACGCCCCTTGGCCTGGCCCTTCGCGGGTACGACGAGGTCGCGGCGGCGGGTACGACGGCGGCCGAACCACAGGGCGAGGCCGCCGAGCGCCACCACCCACAGCCAACTGGCCGTCAGCTCGCTGTAGTTGCGGCCGAACTCGCCGAGGTGCAGGTCGCGGTGGAGCTCGTCGACCCAGGTGCGCAGCGGCAGGGCCCCGGAACTGCCGTAGCTGGTGAGCTCGCCGCGGACCTCGGCGTCGTAGGGGTTCACGAAGACCGCGAGGGAGCGGTCATCGGGCACATCGGGCGTGGAAAGCAGCACGCGCGTGGTGCGGTTTTCGGCGGGCGCGGGCCACACCTCGGTGACGGTGCCCTCGGGATGCGCCGCACGCGCGGCGTCGATCTGCTCGCTCAGCGGCAGCGCGGCGCCGCCTGCGGGGACCTCCAGCTCGTGCGCGTACACGATCTTCTCCGCCTGGAAGGAGAGCGAGTACAGCAGACCGCTCACGGCGGCGACGAGCAGGAACGGGGCGATGAGCACCCCGGCGTAGAAGTGCAGCCGCAGGAGGAGCGGCCGCAGGGCGGACCAGAGGCCGGAGCCTTGCTCCTGGGGCTGTTGTTCCTGTCCCCGTTCCTGTTGCTGGTGCTGGTTTTGCTGGTCCGATTGGTCCGGCTTGGGCCGGTCTTCGATGGCCATGACGTCCTTCGGTGGTCGTACGACGGCAGGGGAAACTCACCCCGTGGCGTCGTACGAGAAGGTGCGCGGCTCGCAGGAGCGCGGCTCAGGACGCCAGGGGCGCGGGTCGGAGAAGGAGCCCCTGGGCGGGTGGGCCGCGCCGGGTGACGGCGTACGCGAGAACGGCTGCACGCGCGCGTGCGACCGGGCGGGGACGGGGCCGGCGCGTGAGACGGGGCGGCAGCGGCAGCCGCACCGCGGTGAGCAGCAGCCGCAGCGGGGCGAAGGCCAGCGAGTCGACGGCGGCGAGGAGTTGGAAGAACGCCGCCTCGCCGCGTGCCAGCCAGAGGGCGCAGACGAGTGCGGCGAGCACGTGGACGGCCAGCATGCCCAGGGAGCTGTGGTCCAGGTGCGCCCCTGCGCCGCTCGCAGGGGCTCCGCTCGCATGGGAACCGCCCATGTGCCCATGTGAGTGGGACCCGCCCATGTGGGACCCACCCATGGAGGCGGTATCGGTCTGCGAACCGGCGAACGTCAAGTGCAGGGCGGCCTGCATCGCGAGCAGTCCAGTCGCGATCGACGGGATACCTCGGCGTCGATGGCCGACACCCCAGGCCGCGAGCCCGGTGACGACGAACGCCACCAAGAGGGCGCCGAACGGGACGTCCTGGCCCGACATGGACGAATGCCCCACAGCAGCCAAGGAGACGCCCACCGCCGCGAAGATCGCGGCCCGAAAGGCGCGCAGCGGCGACCGGGCATCCGTCATCGGCGCCATGCTGCCACCCCGGCGCCCGGCCGAGGACACCGGCCGTAGCCCCTGCGCGAACCCTGGGAAAAGGCGGATAGTTCCCGCTTCTGCTCGCGGCCTTCGCGAATCTTCTGTCAGCAGAGCGCCATTCCGTCGCGGCGCTTCGGCGGGCAAGCTCGGGCGCATGAGACTTCTGATCCTCGGTGGTACGGAATTCGTGGGCCGCGCCGTGGCCGAGTCCGCGCTCGCCCGCGGCTGGGACGTGACGGTGTTCAACCGCGGCCGGCACGCCCCGCCGGCCGGCGTCCGCGCGCTGCGCGGCGACCGCACGGCGCCCGACGGCCTCGCGGCCCTCGCCGACGGCGCGTGGGACGTCGTGGTCGACACCTGGTCGGCGGCGCCCCGCGTCGTCCAGGACAGCGCGCGGCAGCTCGCCGACCGCGTCGGGAGATACGCGTACGTGTCGAGCGGCTCCGTCTACGCCTGGGCGCCCCCGGCCGGCTTCGACGAGAGCGCGCCCCTCAACGACGGCGCGGCCGACGCGGAACAGACGGAGTACGCGCAGGACAAGCGCGGCGGCGAGCTGGCCGTCCTGGAGTCCTTCGGCGCCGACCGCTCCCTGCTCGTGCGGGCCGGCCTCATCATCGGGCCGTACGAGAACATCGGACGGCTGCCCTGGTGGCTGGGCCGGATCGCGCGCGGCGGCCCCGTCCTCGCGCCCGGCCCGCGCGAGCTGCCCCTCCAGTTCATCGACGTACGCGACCTCGCGGAGTGGACCCTGGACGCGGCGGCAGCCGAGCTGAGCGGTCCGTACAACGTGCTCGCGCCCCCCGGCCACACCACGACCGGCGCGCTGCTCGACGCCTGCGTGCAGGTCACCGGGAGCGGCGCCGAACTGCGCTGGACCGCGCCGGAGGTGATCGTCGAGGCGGGCGTCGAACCCTGGACCCAGCTGCCGATCTGGGTGCCGCCGCACACCGACATGCACGGCGCCCTGCACAGCGCGGACGTGTCGAAGGTCCTGGCGGCGGGCCTCAGGTGCCGGCCGGCCGAGGAAACCGTGCGGGACACCTGGGAGTGGCTGCAGTCCATCGGCGGCGTCGCACCCCAACGCCCCGACAGACCACAGGTGGGCCTCGCCCCCGAGACGGAGGAGAAGATCCTGGGCACCTCTTAGATCCTGGGCCGGCGGCACGAACGCGCCAGCTCCGCAAGCACCGTTGAGCACCGCCGACCGCCCCGTTAGCGTGCGCCGCAGCAGACGACAGAGGGGGGCACCACATGACTGACCCGTCCCGCCGCAGAGTCATCGGGACGGCCGGAGCCGTCGGACTCGGCACCGTCCTCGGCACACCCGTCCCGTCCCACGCGACAGCTCGGCGCACGCAGACGCCCGCCCTCGACCCGGACCCCGTGCGCGCCGCACTGGACCGGCTCCTTCCCGAGCACGCAGACCAGTTCCAACTGGAGCAACTCCCCGGCCCCGGCGAGCAGTTCAGGGTGAGCGGCTCCACCGGCCGGATCACCGTCGCCGGCAGTGGGCCGTCGGCGCTCCTCAGCGGCGTGCACTGGTATCTGAAGTACGTGTGCGGCGCGCACGTCTCCTGGTCGGGCAGCCAACTCGACCTGCCGCAGCGGCTCCCCGCCCCCGAGCACCCCCTCGAGCGCGCCGCCACCGTGCCGCACCGCTTCGTCTTCAACGACACCCACGACGGCTACACCGCCCCGTACGCGGACTGGCCCCGCTGGCAGCGCATGATCGACGTGCTCGCGCTGCACGGCTGCAACGAAGTGCTCGTCACCGCAGGCCAGGAAGGCGTCTACCACCGGCTCCTGCAGGACTTCGGCTACTCCGACGCCGAGGCCCGCAGCTGGCTGCCCGCCCCCTCGCACCAGCCGTGGTGGCTGCTGCAGAACATGAGCGCGTACGGCGGACCGCTCAGCCCCCGACTCATCGAGCGGCGCGTCGAGTTGGGGCGGAAGCTCGCCGACCGGATGCGGGAGCTCGGCATGAAGCCGGTCCTCCCCGGCTACTTCGGGACCGTCCCCGACGACTTCGCCGCGCGCAACCCGGGCGCCCGCACCGTCCCGCAGGGCGACTGGAACGGCCTGCGGCGGCCCGCCTGGCTGGACCCGCGCACGGACGCGTTCACCCAGGTCGCGGCCGCGTTCTACCGGCACCAGGCCGAACTCTTCGGCGAGATCGACCTGTTCAAGATGGACCTGCTGCACGAAGGCGGCGACCCCGGCGACGTACCGGTCCCCGAGGCCGCGCGCGCCGTGGAGCGGGCGCTGCACGCCGCACGCCCCCGGGCGATCTGGACGATCCTGGGCTGGCAGGCCAACCCGCGCCGGGACGTGATCGACGCGCTGGACAAGACCCGGCTGCTCGTCGTGGACGGCCTGTCCGACCTGGAGACCGTCACGGACCGGGAGAAGGACTGGGGCGGCGCGCCGTACGCGTTCGGCACCATTCCCAACTTCGGCGGACGCACCACCATCGGCGCGAAGACCCACATGTGGACCGAGCGGTTCACGCTCTGGCGGGACAAGCCGGGCTCGACCCTCGCCGGCACCGCGTACATGCCGGAGGCCGCCGAACGCGACCCGGCCGCCCTGGAGCTGTTCACCGAACTGGCCTGGCGCGAGGAGGCCGTGGACCGCGCCGCATGGTTCCGCGACTACGCCGACCTGCGCTACGGCGGGCCGGACGAGCAGGCCAGAGCGGCGACAGCGGCACTGCGCGACACGGCGTACCGGATCACCAGCAAGGACGGCCGGCCGCACGACTCGATCTTCGCGGCGCGCCCCAGCCTCACCGCCAACTCCGGTACGTACTACGCGACGCACACGCCCGCGTTCCCGCCCGGCGGCTTCGACCGGGCGTTCGCGGCGCTGCTCGGAGTGCGGGAGTCGCTGCGCGGCTCGGACGCGTACCGCTACGACCTCACGGACCTGGCGCGGCAGGCCCTCGCCAACCGGTCCTGGCAGCTGCTGCCGCAACTGCGGGCCGCGTACGGCAGGAAAGACCTGGAGACCTTCCGCGCCCTGGCCCGCCTGTGGCTGAAGCTGATGCGGCTCAGCGAGGACGTCACCGGCGCGCACCGCGCGTTCCTGCTCGGACCGTGGCTCGACGACGCGAAGCGCATGGCCTCGACCCCCGCAGAGGAAGTCCAACTGGAGCGCACCGCACGGGTGTTGATCACCACGTGGGCGGACCGCCCCACCGCGGACGGCGGCCGCCTCGCCAACTACGCGAACCGCGACTGGCACGGCCTGATCGGCGACTTCCACCTGCCGCAGTGGACGGCGTACCTGGACGAGCTGGAGGACGCGCTCACGGAGAGCCGGGAGCCTCGGACCTTCGACTGGTATGCGATCGAGGAGCCGTGGACACGGGAGCGGAAGGCGTACGCACTGCGCCCGCCCAACGACGCGTACCGCACCGCGAAGCAGGCGCATGACGTGCTGGCCCACGCCCCCTACCAGGGCAGCGTCAGCGTCTCGGCGGAGCCGCCCGCGTTCCCGCCCGGTGGGCACGCGCGCGTGCGGGCGGTTTTCACCAACGTCAACGGGTTGCGCGCCACCGGCCGCGTGGACTTCGCCCTCACCGGCCTCGACGCCGAACCGGAGAGCGGCACCTCCCTGACGTCCGTGCCCGCAGCAGGCGAGGGCGAGGTCGCCTGGCGCGCCGCGGCCCCCGACGAACCACTCACCACACCCCTGAAGCCCCTGCCGTACGAACTGACCGTGCGGTACGGCCCGCAGGGCGAGGAGCGGGTGACGAGCCTGGTCGCGGGCAGCCTGTACGTGGCCGGGCCCCTGGACGAGATGTGGCGGACGTACACCAACAGCGGAGCCGTCTTCGGGCAGGCGGACGAGCGGTACGCGATCAACGGCGGCGGCCAGGACCTGTGGAAGGGGACGGCCGAGTTCGGCGCCGCATACCGCGAGGGCGCGCTGCGGGACGGGGTCGCGGTGACGGTGCGGGTGGACGCGCAGGACGCCACCGGCCCCTGGGCGCGCGCCGGCCTCATCGCCCGCAACTCCCTCGCCACCCCCGGCTCTTCGGGCTTCGTGAACCTGTCGGTGACGCCCGCGAACGGCGTGGTCCTCTCCTACGACACGAACGGCGACGGCACCCTGGACACGTACAAGCGGATCACCGGCCGCAAAGCCCCGGTGCTGCTGCGGCTCGGCCGGTCGGCCGGCGTCTTCCGCGGCGCGTGCTCGACGGACGACGGCGCGAGCTGGCAGACGGTCGCTGAGATACCCGTGGCGGGCGCGGCGGCGAGCCAGGACGTCGGCTTCTTCATGACGGCGACACACGGCGGCAGCGGGGCGCGGGGAACGGCGGAGTTCAGCGGGTTCCGACTGGAGTGAGGAACAGCCATGGGCCGTCAACTCCCCACGAACTGCGGCCTGTTCGAGTGACCATCTGACGATTCGCTCGTTCTGCTGAACGTGAGTTCTTCGGACGCCGCCACACGAACCGCCCCCGCCTCCTCCCCCGGCCCCGCCCCCGTCGTCGACGTGGAGCAGGCCGAAGCCGCGCTCGTCGAGCACTATCCGCGGCTCGTGCGGCTCGGCTACCTCGTCCTGCCGCCGTCCCTCGGCCGCAACCGGCGCGTGCTGACCGCGCACTGGCTCACCCAGCGAGCCCTGCCCCGCGCCCGCGCGACCGTCGAGCGGGCCATGATCCCGCCGCAGCGCGGGGCGAGTGGCTCGGGTGGGCCGGGTGGGCCGGGCGGCGACCCGGGATACGGGTATGTGCGCCTGCGGGTCCTGCGCAGCGCACTGGAGGCGGGGCTTCCGCTGCGGCGGCGGGCCTGGCCGCGGCGCGCCCAACTGCCGCCGCTGCTGCCGCAGGTGTGGGGCCTAAGACTCTTCCCCCGCTCCGGCGGCGCCGACGAACTCGCCCTCGACCAGCAGCTCACCGCGCTCAGCGGCCCGGCGCGCGCCGCGTACGTGCTGCGCGGCCTGGAGAGACTGCCCGACGCCGAAGTGCGCCGGATCCTCGAAGGCGTCGGCGTCGCGGACCCGCACGCGGCGCTCGCCGAGGCGGACGGAGTGACCGCCCCGTACGAACTGCTCGACTCCCCCGAGTTCGACCCGTGCTCCCTCCAGGCCCGGCCGCCGGATCTGATGCGGCGCAGGCAGCACGGCCGGGCCGCGCTCGCCGCCGCGGCCGCCGCCCTGGTCTGCGGCACGCTCCTCGCGCTGCCCGGCGACGGACTCGCACCCGGCGGCGGGGCGGCCCCGGCATACGCACGCAACCCGGCGGCCGAGGCGGCCCTGGACCCGGCCCGGTTGACCCGCGTGGGAGCGGACGAGTGGCGGCGCTCGGCGCGCACCGACTTCTCCGTGTGGCCGGCCCGCGGCGCACTCACCGGCGACCGCGAGCTGCTCGGCCGCGCCCTCGCCGTATGGGCCCGCCCTGGGCCGACCGTGCAGGTCTCGGCCACCCCCGGCACCCCCTCGGGCGCCCCGCCGGGCCCCGCCCAACTCCTGTACGCGGGCGAGGTCGGCCGGGCCCGCGTGGTGGTGCTGCACGACGGCCTGCGCCTGGTGCGGTACGCCGAGCCGCGGTCCGGGGCGGGCGGCGGCGCGGCCCTCGACTTCGCCCGGGTCGACGGCGCGGCACAGTCCACGTCGGGGGCGGTGGTCGTGGGCCGGGGCAAGGGCGAGGTGCGGTATCTGACGGCGCCGTGGGTGCGTACCGTCGCCGTCCGCGACCTGCGCCGACCCACCTCGCCCGCACGGGAGTTGAGGCGCGCGGCGGACGGCGTGACCGCACCCCTGACCGCCGTGGCGCAGTCCGACGCCTGCACGGAGGTCGCCGCGCTCGAACTGCACGAAGAGGCCCCGTCCAGCACCCGGGGCCCCACCACCCGGCTCGTGACCGACCTCGGCGAGCTCACCCCGGCCCACCTCACCTCCGGCCGACCCGAAGCGCCGGGCGAGGTCAACGGCAAGGCGGCGCTCACAAGTTGGGCCCGTACGGCCTGCCTTCTCGGCACGGTCAGCTCGAACGGCGTACGCGAGGTGAACTCCTGGCCGTACGCGGCACAGCGGCTGCCCGAGGGGAACGGCACGGCGACCTGGGTGTGCACCCGGGCCGAGACCTGGCGGGGCGCGGGCAGCAGAACCCTCGCCCAGTTCCAGGCGCCGGGCAAGGAGACCGGGGCGATCGCGGCGCGCGCACAGGACTCACCGGCCTGCGGGGCGCGCGAGCCGCGCGTGCTCGCCGGGGTGCTGTGGAAGTCGCGGGCGGGCAACTGGCACCTCCTCGCCGCGGGCAGCAAGGACGTGACGTCGATCGCCGTGACAGGCGGCGCGAAGGGCACGGCCCGCGGGAACGTCCTCACGACCCCGGTCCGCAAGGGCGCCCGCGCCCGGCTGACAGGACTCGTCGCAGACGGTACGAAGGTATCGGCACTGCGGTGAACTGCGCTCCCCCGCCCGGCACTTGAGGGGAGGTGCCCCCTCAGGGGCGCGGGGCTGTGACATCGGCGGCTGCGCCGCGTGGGCGCGGCCAGTCACGACGGCGCAGCAGAGAAAGAGCGCGCCGCGGGCCGAGGAAAGCGGGGTCTGGGGCGGCAGCCCCAGAGGACCGAGCCCCGTACAACCGCACGCACACCTCAACCCAAGAAAAGCACGCACACCCCAACCAAAGAAAAGCCCGTCCAAGGGCTACCCGGATTCCTTACCCGTCAGTACATTGACGCCATGTCTAATACGCCGCTGGCCCGGTCGGACCGGGCGCCGCAGCCCATCGCCTCCGAGTGGACGGCGCTGAAGGCTCGCAAGGTCTCCTTCGCCTGGGAGGAGACGCCGCTGCACTGGCTGCCGGACGACCCGTTCACGACGCACACCATCAACGTCCTGCACCTCCTGCTGCCCGCGGGCGAGCGCTGGTTCGTGCACGTCTACAAGCAGGTCCTGCAGTACATCGAGGACGAGCAGCTGCGCGCCGACGTGATCGGGTTCATCGGACAGGAGGCGATGCACTCCCAGGCCCACGACGAGGTCCTGCCGCACCTGCGCGAGCAGGGCCTGGACCCGACCCCGTACACCGCGCAGATCGACTGGTTCTTCGAGAAGCTGCTCGGCGACCGGACGCTGCCGCCGGGCAAGCCGCGCAAGTGGTGGCTGATGGAGCGGGTCGCGCTGATCGCGGCGATCGAGCACTACACCGCGTTCCTCGGCGACTGGGTCCTGAACGCCGACGAGCTGGACCGGCGGGGCGCCGACCCGACCATGCTGGACCTGCTGCGCTGGCACGGCGCCGAGGAGGTCGAGCACCGCTCGGTCGCCTTCGACCTGTTCATGCACGTCGACGGGTCGTACTCGCGCCGGGTGCGGACCTGGGCCACCGCGTTCAGCGCGCTCGTCTTCCTGTGGCAGCGCGGGGCGCGCTTCTTCATGGAGAACGACCCGACGCTCGTCGACGGCAAGGCGTCCTTCAAGGAGTTCTTCGCCAAGGGCAAGCAGGGCGTGCTGCCCACCGCCGGTGCGATGGCCCGCTCCATCCCCCGCTATCTGAACCGTGCGTACCACCCCTCGCACGAGGGATCGACCGAGCAGGCCGTCGCCTACCTGGCGTCCTCGCCCGCCGCCCTCGCCGCCGAGGCCCGCGAGAAGGGCGCCGCCTGAGATGTCGAAGTTCCGCACCGTCGTCGCCCTCGCGGGCGCCGCACTGCTCGTCCGCAGGGCCGTGCGCAGCCGGATGGCGACCGCGCCGCTGTGGCCCATGCCCGCCCTGGAGAACCCGATCTCGGGCCGGCCGCGCGGGCGGGCGCAGCGCCTGCGGGTCGCGGGCCGCTCCCAGGTCGCCGAGGGCGTGGTCCGGCTGCGCCTGGAGCCGCGCTCCCCGCAGTCGGGCACGCTGCCGGGACCACTGCCGGCCTGGGAGCCGGGCGCGCACCTGGACCTGGTGCTGCCCTCGGGCACGGTCCGGCAGTACTCGCTCTGCGGCGACCCCGCCGACCGGTCCGCGTACACGGTGGCGACCCGGCTGATCGAGGACGGCCGCGGCGGCTCGCGCGAGGTGCACGAGAAGCTGGCCGAGGGCGCCGAGATCGAGGTGCGCGGCCCGCGCAACCGCTTCCCGCTTGAGCGGTCACACGCGTACGTCTTCGTGGCCGGCGGCATCGGCATCACGCCGATCCTGCCGATGCTGCGCGCCGCGGAGGCCTCGGGCGCGCAGTGGCAGTTGGTGTACGCGGGCCGCTCCCGCTCCTCGATGCCGTTCCTGGACGAGGTGGAGCGCCTCGGCAGCGGCGGCCGGGGCCGGGTCACGGTGATCGCCGAGGACGAGGACGGCAGGCCCGACGCGGCCGCGCTGTTCGCCGGGGCGCCGCAGGCCGCGGCCGTGTACTGCTGCGGTCCCGAGGGCCTGATGGACGCGGTGGCGGCCGCCCTGCCGCACGGCAGCACGCTGCACCTGGAGCGGTTCACGCCCGCGACGGCCACCGAGGGCAACACCGCCTTCGAGGTCGAACTGCGGCGAACCGGCGGCACGGTGGAGGTCCCGGCCGACGAGACGATCCTGGCGGCGGTCCGCAAGAAGCTGCCGAGCGTCGCCTACTCCTGCGAGCAGGGCTTCTGCGGCACCTGCCAACTGCGGGTCGTGGCGGGCGAGGTGGACCACCGGGACGAGCTGCTCGACGACGAGGAGCGGCGCGACTCGATGCTGATCTGCGTCTCCCGCGCCCGCGGCGAGAAGCTGGTCCTGGACCTGTAGCGAGCCGGCCCTCGGCCTGCAGCAAGCGGGCCCTCGGCCTGCAGCGGACGGCCGGGGCGCGCACACCCCTGGCGGTGAACGCACCCCCGGCCGTTAGGGTGTTCATATGACGACCGGGGTGCGCCGCAGGATGGGAGTCGAGGAGCGGCGAGAGCAGTTGATCGCCGTGGCACTGGAGCTGTTCAGCCACCGCTCCCCCGACGAGGTCTCCATCGACGAGATAGCCGGTGCGGCGGGAATCTCCCGCCCGCTGGTGTACCACTACTTCCCGGGCAAGCGCAGCCTGTACGAAGCGGCGCTGCGCAAGGCCGCGGTGGACCTCGCCGCGCGGTTCGAGGAGCCGCGCGAGGGCCCCCTCGGCCCCCGCCTGCTGCGGGTGATGGGCCGCTTCTTCGACTTCGTCGACCAGCACGGCCCCGGCTTCTCGGCTCTGATGCGCGGCGGCCCCGCGGTCGGCTCGTCGACGACGAACGCCCTGATCGACTCCGTACGCCAGGCCGCGTACGAGCAGATCCTCGCGCACATCGGCATCACCGCGCCGTCCGCGCGCCTCGAACTCGTCGTCCGCTCCTGGGTCTCGCTCGCCGAGTCGACGGCGCTGCTCTGGCTGGACGGCCGCCGGGTGCCGCGCGCCGAGCTGGAGCTCCAGCTGGTCCACGACTTCGTCGCCCTCACCGCGGTGAGCGCGGCGTACGACGAGGAGATCGCGGCCGTGCTGCGCGCCGTCCTCGCCACGGAGCCGTCCGACGGCCACTTCGCCGACCTGGTCGGCCGCCTCGTCGCCCTGGCCCCACTCCCGCAGAGCCATGCCTGAGGCGTCCCGCACGCCCCTCGCGTTCCGCCCGGCCACCGACTCGGACGCGGACCTGAGCGCACTCGTCGGCCTGTACGACGCCGCGGCCCGCTGGATGGCCGAGCGCGGCATCGACCAGTGGAAGCCCGGCCAGAAGGACGCCGCGCACTTCCGCACCCGCCTGAAGGAGGGCGAGGTCTGGCTCGCCGTACGCGGTGAAGTCCTCGTCGGCGCCTGGGAGTTGTGGTGGGAGGACGTGGAGGCCTGGGGTGTGCGGGCGCCCGACGCCGGCTATGTGCACCGCCTGATGACCGCCCGCGACGCCCCGCCCGGCACGGGCCGCGCGCTGCTCGCCGAGGCGGAGCGCCGCATCGCCGCCCGCGGCCGCCCCCTGGCCCGCCTCGACTGCGTCACGTCCAACCCGCGGCTGCGCACGTACTACGAGGCGGCGGGGTACGAGGTCGCGGGCGCCCTCCCGGGGAAGGTCGCCGCGGACGGCAGTACGTACGGGGTGACGCTGCTGCAGAAGCGACTCGGGGCGTCGCGCAAGTCGCCCTGACCGGGCGGGGGTTGCGGGAGTGGCGTGCCCCTTGAGGGGCGGGAGTCGCGCCTGCCCCGTGCCGCTTCTTCGCCGAGTGCGGGCCGTCCTGGGTTGCTCGCGCAGTTCCCCGCGCCCCTTACGGAGCACACCACCACAGCCGACGGCGAACCATCCCCGTGGAGGCGGGAGTTGAGGGGGTGTCGTGCCCCCTCGCGAGGAGCCCGGTACAGTCGCGCCCATGACCGCGAGGCTTGCCGACATCGCAGCCCAGGCGGGGGTCAGCGAGGCCACGGTCAGCAGGGTGCTGAACGGGAAGCCGGGGGTAGCCGCGACCACCCGCCAGTCCGTGCTTGCCGCACTCGACGTGCTCGGGTACGAGCGCCCGGTGAAGCTGCGCAGCCGCAGCGCCGGACTGGTCGGCCTGATCACGCCGGAGCTGGAGAACCCGATCTTCCCGGCGCTCGCCCAGGTCATCGGCCAGGCCCTGACCCGGCAGGGGTACACGCCGGTGCTCGCGACGCAGACCCCCGGCGGCTCCACGGAGGACGAGCTGACGGAGATGCTCGTGGACCGCGGCGTCGCCGGCATCATCTTCGTCTCCGGGCTGCACGCCGACACCAGCGCCGACATGGACCGGTACGAGCAGCTGCGCGCCCAGGGCGTGCCGTTCGTGCTCGTCGACGGCTTCTCGGAGAAGGTGCGGGCCCCGTTCATCTCCCCCGACGACCGGGCCGCGATGCGCCTGGCCGTCACGCACCTCGCCTCCCTCGGCCACACCGACATCGGCCTGGCGCTCGGCCCGCAGCGGTTCGTACCGGTGCGGCGGAAGATCGAGGGCTTCGTCCGGGCGATGCGCGAGCAGCTGGGCCTCGGCGAGGACGAGATCCACACGCGGCTCGTGCAGCACTCGCTGTTCACCCTGGAAGGCGGCCAGGCCGCGGCCTCGGCGCTGCTCGACCGGGGCTGCACCGCGGTGGTGTGCGCGAGCGACATGATGGCCCTCGGCGCGGTCCGTGCGGCCCGGCAGCGCGGCCTCGAAGTGCCGGACGACGTCTCGGTGGTCGGCTTCGACGACTCCCCGCTGATCCCGTTCACCGACCCGCCGCTGACCACCGTCCGCAAGCCGGTCCCGGCGATGGGCCAGGCCGCGGTGAACACCCTGCTCGAGGAGATCGGCGGCACGCCGGCCCCGCGCAGCGAGTTCGTGTTCATGCCCGAACTGGTCGTACGAGGTTCAACTGCTTCTGCGCGCAAGGCTTCCGCCCCTAAGGGTTGAACCGGAGATTCCTCGACCTCGGGCCTTCCCGGGGTAGTCCCAGAGGCGTAGAAAGTGCACACAAGAACCACCCGAGGGATGATCGGGCAAAGGTGAAAATCTGGCAGACTTTGTGTCCATGGGTGAGACGAATGTGAGTACTCGCGAAGGCTGGACGGCAGCCGGAGCCTCACCCCTCGACGCGGAGGCCGAAGCCCGTCCGGCAGGGACTTTCGTGCGCCGACTGCGCACCCCCCGTCGCCCCCGTCTCTGGTACGAGCTGGCCCTCATCGCGGTGAGCTACTGGTTGTACTCCCTGGTCCGCAACGCGGTCCCCGAGCAGCGGGCCGCGGCGATGCGGAACGCCGACTGGATCTGGCAGGCCGAGCAGACGCTCGGCCTGGCCTTCGAGCATGCCGTCAACAGGACGGTGAACTCGGTGGAGTGGCTCGTCGTCGGCATGAACTACTACTACGCGACGCTGCACTTCATCGTGACGATCGGCGTCCTGGTCTGGCTGTACCGCCGCCATCCCGGGCGGTACGCGGCGATGCGGTCCGTGCTGTTCCTGACCACGGGGCTCGCCCTCGTCGGCTTCTACTTCTTCCCGCTCGCCCCGCCCCGGCTCTTCGACGGCGGCTTCGTCGACACGGTCCTGGTCCACGAGACCTGGGGGTCGATGGCGTCCGGCGACCTGAAGCACATGACGAACCAGTACGCGGCGATGCCGTCCATGCACATCGGGTGGTCGCTGTGGTGCGGGCTCGCGCTGTTCACGCTGTCCCGGGTGCGGTGGGTGCGGGTGCTCGCGGTGCTGTATCCGATGGCGACGCTCGTGGTGATCATCGCCACGGCCAACCACTTCTGGCTCGACGCGGTCGGCGGTCTCCTCTGCCTCGTGGCCGCGCTCGCGGCGACCCACCTCTGGTACGGGGCGGCCCCGTACCGCCTCCCGCGCCTGGCGACACCGGTGAACCTCCCCCACCCCGCCCCTTCCCGAAAGCCCGCGGCAGCTTCGGGGGTGCCCGACAGGGGCGCGGGGAACTGCGCGCCCAGCCACGACGGCGCGGCACCCGAAAAACAGCCGACGGCAGTCTTTCGGGAAGGGGCGGGGAGGGGATCAAATCCAGCCCGCCGGAGGGGCTGACGGGCCCCGATAGGGGCGCGGGGCTGTCACATGGGCGGCTGCGCCGCGTGGGCGCGACCAGCCACGACGGCGCGGCAGCCGAAATCCGGCCCGACGGGCACCGAGTCGACGGTGCGGAACGGGCCGCGGAACCTACCCCGCAGCCCCGTAGAACAGCTCGTCCACCACATGCCGAGCCCGCCGAGTGATCCGACGGTAGTCGTCGATCATCTCGCCGACCGTGCCCGCCTCGTACCCGAGATAGCGCCCCACCGCGGCCAGTTCGCGCCCGTCCGACGGGAACGTGTCCCCGGCCCGGCCGCGCACCAGCATCACCGCGTTGCGCACCCGCGTGGCCAGGACCCAGGCCTCGTCGAGGACCTCCGCGTCCTCCGTGGTGATCAACTCCGCGGCGCGGGCGGCGGCGAGGGCCTCCCGGGTGCGGGTCGTGCGCAGCCCCGGCTCGGCCCAGCCCTGCTGGAGCTGGAAGAGCTGCACCGTCCACTCGACGTCGGAGAGCCCGCCGCGGCCCAGCTTGGCGTGCAGCGTCGGGTCGGCTCCGCGCGGCATCCGCTCGGCCTCCATGCGGGCCTTGAGGCGGCGGATCTCGCGTACCGCGTCGTCGCCGAGGCCCTCCTGCGGGTAGCGCAGCGGGTCGACGAGCTCGATGAAGCGGCGGCCCAGGTCCGCGTCGCCCGCGACCGGCTCCGCGCGCAGCAGCGCCTGGCTCTCCCAGACGTGCGACCAGCGCTGGTAGTACGCGGCGTACGACTTGAGGGTGCGCACCAGCGGGCCGCTCTTGCCCTCCGGGCGCAGGTCCGCGTCGATGAGGAGCGGCGGGTCGGACGTGGGCAGCAGGAGGAGTCGGCGCATCTCGGCGACGACCTGGTTGGCGGCCTTCGCGGCCTCGTGGTCGTCGACCCCTTCGCGCGGCTCGTGCACGAAGAGGACGTCGGCGTCGGATCCGTAGCCCAGCTCGTGGCCGCCGAAGCGGCCCATGCCGATGACGGCGAACCGGGTGGGCAGCTCGTCCCCCCAGCCCGCGCGGACGACGGCGCGCAGGGTCCCGGCGAGGGTGGCGGCGGTGAGGTCGGAGATCGCGCCGCCGACCCGGTCCACCAAGGCGCCGGGGTCGGCTTCGGCGGGGCTCTCCTCCGTGCCGTACGAGCCGATCAGGTCGCCGGCGGCGGTGCGGAACAGTTCGCGGCGGCGCACCCCGCGGGCCGCGGCCACGGCCTGCTCGGCGCCGTCGGCCCGGCGGACCGCGGCGAGGATCTCCTGCTCCAGGTGGTCCCGGCCGCGCGGTTCGAGGCCGCGGGCGTCGCCGAGCAGGGCGACCGCCTCGGGGGCGCGGAGCAGCAGGTCGGGGGCGAGCCGGCCGGCGGACAGGACGCGGGCGAGGTTCTCGGCTGCGGCGCCCTCGTCCCGCAGGAGGCGCAGGTACCAGGGGGTCTTGCCGAGGGCGTCGGAGACCTTGCGGAAGCCGAGCAGGCCCGCGTCCGGGTCGGCGGAGTCCGCGAACCAGCCGAGCAGTACGGGCAGCAGGGTGCGCTGGATGGCGGCCTTCCGCGTGACGCCGGAGGCGAGGGCCTCCAGGTGGCGCAGGGCGGCGGCCGGGTCGGCGTACCCGAGGGCGACGAGGCGTTCGCCGGCGGCGGCCGCGGAGAGCCGGGTCTCGCCGGGGGCGAGCTGGGCGACGGCGTCGAGGAGCGGGCGGTAGAAGATCTTCTCGTGCAGCCTGCGGACCACGGCCGCGTGCCGCCGCCAGGCCCGGTTCAGCTCGGTGACGGGTTCGGTGCGCAGGCCGAGGGAGCGGCCGAGGCGGCGCAGGTCCCGCTCGTCCTCGGGCACCAGGTGGGTGCGGCGGAGCCGGTACAGCTGGATGCGGTGCTCCATGGCGCGCAGGAAGCGGTACGCGGCGTCCAGTTGGGCGGCGTCGGCGCGGCCCACGTACCCGCCGTCGGCGAGGGCCGCGAGGGCGTCGAGGGTGGTGCCGCTGCGCAGCGCGGCGTCGGCCCTGCCGTGCACCAACTGCAGTAGCTGGACGGCGAATTCGACGTCGCGCAGGCCGCCGGGGCCGAGTTTCAGCTCGCGTTCGATCTCGGCGGCGGGGATGTTGTCCACGACCCGGCGGCGCATCTTCTGCACGTCGGGCACGAAGTTGTCCCGCTCGGCGGCCTGCCAGACCAGCGGGGCGAGGGTCTCCACGTACGCCTCGCCGAGCTCGGGGTCGCCGGCGACCGGGCGGGCCTTGAGGAGGGCCTGGAACTCCCAGGTCTTGGCCCAGCGTTGGTAGTAGGCGAGGTGCGAGGAGAGGGTGCGGACGAGCGGGCCGTTGCGCCCCTCGGGCCGCAGGTTGGCGTCGACGGGCCAGATGGTGCCCTCGATCGTCGTCTCGGAGCAGATCCGCATCATGTGCGAGGCGAGGCGGGTCGCGGCCTGCATGGCCTTGGACTCGTCGGCACCGTCGGCGGGCTCGGCGACGAAGATGACGTCCACGTCGGAGACGTAGTTCAGCTCGTGGCCGCCGCACTTGCCCATCGCGATCACAGCGAGCGAGCAGAGCGCGTCGTCCTCGCGGGCCGCGCCGCGGGCGATGGCGAGGGCGGCGCGCAGGGTGGCGGTGGCGAGGTCGGCGAGTTCGGCTGCGGTCTGGGCGACGTCGGTGGTGCCGCACACGTCGCGCGCGGCGATGGAGAGCAGGCAGCGCCGGTAGGCGACGCGCAGCGTCACGGGGTCGACGGCGTCGGCGAGGCCCTGCTCGAACTCCTCGACGCCCGGGTGCAGATCGCTCGCCTCGTACGTGACGAGGGCCTGCCAGTCGCGGGGGTGCCGGGCCAGATGGTCGCCGAGGGCTTCGGAGGCGCCGAGCACGCCGAGCAGCCGGTCCCGCAGCGGCTTCGCGGACAGCAGGGTGTCGAGCAGCAGCTGCCGCTCGTCCTCCGCTTGGGCTTCCACGAGCCGGACGAGCCCGAGCAGCGCGAGATCCGGGTCGGCGGTCGCACCGAGGGCGTCCAGGAGCACCGGGTCGTTGCGGACGGAGGCGAGCTCGGGGCTGTCGAGGAGCCGCTCGGCCGTGGAGGCGTCGGTGAACCCGCGCCGCAGCAGCCGCGTGAAGGTACTGCTTCTCCGCCCCGGCGTGGTCATGTTCGGCCTCCCGTGTGATCACGTCGTACGGGAGTGAGCGTAGTCGCAGGCGGGCCCGCAGGGCGGGGCGGCGTCGGGGCCGGGGTGCGGTGGGCCGGGGCCTGGGGCACCGTGGCCGTATGGAGTACACCCTCGAAGTCGTCACCCTGCCCGTCTCCGACGTGGACCGCGCCAAGGAGTTCTACCGCGACAAGGTCGGGTTCCACGTGGACTTCGACGGCGAGGTCATGCCGGGCGTGCGCGTGGTCCAGCTGACGCCGCCCGGCTCGGGCTGTTCGGTGGCGATCAGCGACAACCTGGAGGGCCTGAACGTCCGCCCGGCCCCGGCGCCCGGCTCGTACCAGGGTCTGCAACTGTGCGTGGCCGACATCGAGCAGGCGCACGCGGAGCTGACCGGGCGCGGCCTCGACGTGAGCGCGCCCGTGGTCTACGCGGAGCAGGACGGCGGCACGTTCATGCACTTCAAGGACCCCGATGGCAACGGATGGGGCATCCAGGAGTACCGGGTCCGGGCGGAGAAACCGCTGCGGTCGGTGATCTGAGAGCGGGTGTGGTGGGGGGCCGGCCCCCCCCCCCCCCCCCCCAAAAACCCAAAAAAGACGGCGC
>NZ_JASCIQ010000030.1 GCF_029968035.1 Streptomyces cavernicola
CGGCCTCGGAATTCAATTCGGGCATGCCGAAATTGACCCCGTAGGGAGATCGCGCTGAGTTTGATGTGCCGCCCTCCCCGAGGGAGTCGCTCCTGGCACACGAAGTGCGCCTGTTGCGTTCTGGCGGAGATGCAAAGCTACTGGAGCGGGGCGCCCCGATGCAAATCGAGGCGCCCCGCTCCCAGTTGGCGCTGCCGCAAGCCTCCAGCGAGGCGAAGGAGGTCAGACCTCCACGACGACCGGAAGGATCATCGGGCGCCGGCGGTAGTTGTCGGAGACCCACTTGCCCAGCGTGCGGCGGACCAGCTGCTGCAGCTGGTGCGGCTCCACGACGCCGTCCTGGGCGGAGCGCTCAAGCGCTTCCCCGATCTTCGGAATGACCTCTCCGAATGCCGAGTCCTCGATACCGGAGCCACGCGCCTGGATGTGCGGGCCGCCCGTGATCTTGCCGGTGGTGGAGTCCACCACGACGAAGACCGAGATGATGCCCTCGTCGCCGAGGATGCGGCGGTCCTTGAGGGAGGACTCGGTGACGTCGCCGACCGAGAGGCCGTCGACGTAGACGTATCCCGCCTGGACCTTGCCGACGATCTTGGCCTTGCCCTTGACGAGGTCGACGACCACGCCGTCCTCGGCGATCACGATGTTCTGGTGCGGCACCCCCGTGAGGGCGCCGAGCTCGGCGTTGGCGCGCAGGTGGCGCCATTCGCCGTGGACCGGCATCAGGTTCTTGGGCTTGCAGATGTTGTAGAAGTACAGCAGCTCGCCCGCCGACGCGTGGCCGGAGACGTGGACCTTGGCGTTGCCCTTGTGGACCACGTTGGCGCCCCAGCGCGTCAGGCCGTTGATCACGCGGTAGACCGCGTTCTCGTTGCCGGGGATCAGGGACGACGCGAGGATCACGGTGTCGCCCTGGACGATGCGGATCTGGTGGTCACGGTTGGCCATGCGGGAGAGCGCGGCCATCGGCTCGCCCTGGGAGCCCGTGCAGACGAGGACCACTTCGTCGTCCGGCAGGTCGTCGAGCGTCTTCACGTCGACGACGAGGCCCGGCGGCACCCGCAGGTAGCCGAGGTCGCGGGCGATGCCCATGTTGCGGACCATGGAGCGGCCGACGAAGGCGACCCTGCGGCCGTACTCGTGGGCGGCGTCGAGGATCTGCTGGATGCGGTGCACATGGCTGGCGAAGCTGGCCACGATGATGCGCTTGCGGGCGCTGCCGAAGACCGAGCGGATCACGTTGGAGATGTCGCGCTCGGGCGGCACGAAGCCGGGGACCTCGGCGTTCGTCGAGTCCGAGAGGAGCAGGTCGATGCCCTCCTCGGCCAGACGCGCGAAGGTGTTCAGGTCCGTGAGGCGGCCGTCGAGCGGCAGCTGGTCCATCTTGAAGTCGCCGGTGTGGACGACCATGCCCGCCGGGGTGCGGACGGCGACCGCGAGGGCGTCCGGGATGGAGTGGTTGACCGCCACGAACTCGCAGTCGAAGGGGCCGATCCGCTCGCGGTGCCCCTCCTTGACCTCGAGGGTGTACGGGCGGATGCGGTGCTCCTGGAGCTTGGCCTCGATCAGGGCGAGGGTCAGCTTGGAGCCGATCAGCGGGATGTCCGGCTTCTCGCGCAGCAGGTACGGGACGGCGCCGATGTGGTCCTCGTGCCCGTGGGTGAGGACGATGCCCTCGATGTCGTCGAGGCGGTCCCGGATGCTGCTGAAGTCCGGCAGGATCAGGTCGATTCCGGGCTGCTCCTCCTCGGGGAAGAGCACTCCGCAGTCGACGATCAGCAGGCGTCCGCCGTACTCGAAGACGGTCATGTTGCGGCCGATCTCGCCGAGGCCGCCGAGCGGGGTGACGCGCAGGCCGCCCTCGGGCAGCTTCGGCGGGGAGCCGAGCTCAGGGTGCGGATGACTCAAAAGACTCTCCTAACCACACGCGCCACGTACCCAGAGGCACGTGGCGCGCATGACATTCGTGCAGGTGCAGTTGTCGTCTGCAGTTCTCGTCTGTGCTGTCTGTGTTGCGTGTGTGGTGCTTGTTGAGTTGTGCGGCTGTTCAGTTGTGAAGTCTGTTGATCAGAGCTGTACCCCGCCGGCGGCGAGGTCGATCTTGAGCTGGTGCGCTTCCTCGTCCGAGAGCTCGACCAGCGGCAGGCGCAGCGGTCCGGCGGGGAGGCCCTGCAGGGTGAGGGCGGTCTTCGTGGTGATGACGCCCTGGGTGCGGAACATGCCCGTGAAGACCGGCAGCAGCTTCTGGTGGATCTCGGTCGCCTTGCGTACGTCACCCGAGAGGTGCGCGTCGAGCATGGCACGCAGCTCGGGCGTGACGACGTGGCTGACGACCGAGACGAAGCCGACCGCGCCGACGGAGAGCAGCGGGAGGTTGAGCATGTCGTCGCCGGAGTACCAGGCGAGGCCGCTGCGGGCGATGGCCCAGCTGGCGCGGCCGAGGTCGCCCTTGGCGTCCTTGTTGGCGACGATCCGCGGGTGCTCGGCGAGCGCGACGATCGTCTCGGTGTTGATGGGCACACCGCTGCGGCCGGGGATGTCGTAGAGCATGACGGGCAGCTCGGTGGCGTCCGCGATCGCGGTGAAGTGCCGGTAGAGGCCTTCCTGCGGCGGCTTGTTGTAGTACGGCGTGACGGTGAGGAGGCCGTGTGCGCCGGCCTTCTCGGCGGCGCGGGCGAGTTCGATGCTGTGCCGGGTGTCGTTGGTGCCGACTCCGGCGACGACGTGGGCTCGGTCGCCGACCGCCTCCACCACGGCTCGTACGAGCTCGGTTTTCTCCGCGTCGCTGGTGGTCGGGGACTCGCCGGTGGTGCCGTTGACGATCAGGCCGTCGTTGCCTGCGTCCACCAGGTGAGCGGCGAGTCGCTGCGCGCCGTCGAGGTCGAGTGCGCCGTCCGCCGCGAAGGGCGTGACCATGGCGGTGAGGACCCTCCCGAAGGGGGTTTGCGGAGTCGAGGTCGGAGCCATGGGTAACACGCTACTCGCTGCTCAGTGCGAGGTCCCCCCTCGGGGCACGTGAGCGGCCCTACATAGAGGCGGAAAACAGAGGATCCCGGCACTGCCTGCTCGGGGGTTCAAGCAGTGCCGGGTCCGTTTGATCAGGCTAGATGAACTTCTCGAAATGCCGCAATACGGACACTTCGCACGGCTGACCGTACATCTGTGCCAGCCCCCGAGAGCCCGCACGGAACCGCTGCGGGAAGGACGGCACCTGGGCTGGTCCGTGCCGGGTGCGCAGGCCGAGGAAGTGCGTCAGCGAGCGCGCATCGCACCTCGCGTACGTCGAGGAGAAAGGAGCGACCGGCAGGACCGAGCGGGCGACCTCGCGGGCCACGCCGGCGGCGAGGATCTCCTGTCGGCACGGACACAGGGCCGTTCGGCGGTGCTCTGCAACGTTCTCCGGTGAATTTCCCGATTCGGGGCACCAATGTGGCCTTTTGAACGTCTGAATCGGTAGTAGCGATTCAGTTCGAGACCCGTGTGGTCCCAGAGACAGCAAGGAGCCCCGCCCCTCATGTTCCGTCGGCGCGATTCCGTCCCGTTCGCCTTCATCGCCGAAGCCGACAAGTACCGCAGCAACGTCACTCCCCCGCCCCGTGAACGCGCGACGGCCAGTCAGATCATGGGCCGTTTCCTGATCGGCGCGACGCTGGTCGCAGGCCTCGTGGGCTCGCTGCTCTTCGGGCTGCCCGCGCTCTCCCCGGAGCAGTCGCCCGCGTCCAGCCAGCAGTCCGAAGCAGCAGAGGGACGCTGACCCACCCTCAGCACCTCGCGGCCCGGGGCGGCACGACGCGGCCGAACTCCCCGAGGGTGGCCGCCCGTCCGCCCCTCTGGGTAGCCTCACCGGGCACACAGCCCAACGCGTGCTTCGAGTGAGGACCAGTCGTGCCCCTGCCCTTCCTGACGGCCGACCGCGCTTTTGACGAAGCGCCGGACGACGTCGCGCTGCCGTACGACGACCGCGACATGTGGCGCCGCCCCTACCGGCCCGGCCCATGGCGCGTCGCCGCCGCCGCGCTGCTGCTGCTGCTCGCCTCGTACGTCCTGTTCGCCGCGGTGATCATCGCGTTCGCCGGGGAGACGCCCGGCGCGTTCGGGTGCGGGGTCGGCGGGGCGCTCATCGTCGCCGCGGCGGTGCGGATCCTGCGCATCGGGACGTGGGTCAGCGCGCGCGGGGTGCGCCAGGTCGGGTTCTTCCGTACGCGTACGGTCCCGTGGGCGCAGGTCGTCGCCGTGCGCACCGCGCAGCAGCCGGTGCGGTGGCTCGGCCTGCCGCGGACCGTGCAGGGGCAGGCGCTCCTGCTCGTCTGCCGGGGCGGCGAGACGCTGGCGGCCCCGCTGCTCACCGACCGGAGCGCGGACTTCCTCTCGCGCCGCGAGGCCTTCGACCGGGCCGCGGACTCGGTGGAGGCGTGGGCGGACGAGTACCGCGCCGTCGCGTAGCGCCGTAGAACGACACAACCCCCGCCCCTGCCCGATGAGTTCGGGTCAGGGGCGGGGGTGTTTCACGGCCGGGGCCGGTCACTTCCCGTCGTGCAGGGCGATCGCGCGCTGCATGGCCTTGCGGGCCCGCGGGGTGTCCCGGGCGTCGTGGTAGGCGACCGCCAGACGGAACCAGCAGCGCCAGTCGTCCGGCGAGTCCTCCGTCTCCGCGCGGCGCTTGGCGAAGACCTCGTCCGCCGAGTCGCGGTCGACCCGGCCGCTGGGCAGCCGCTTGAGCTCGTCGACCGGGAGGCCGCCCTCCGCTTCGAGCTCGGCGGCCAGCGCGTCGGCCTTACGGGCGAACTGCGTGGTCTTCCAGAGGAACCACACACCGATCAGCGGCAGGACGAGGACGGCGACGCCGAACGTGACGGTGATCGCCGTGCCTTGGCGTATCAGCAGCACCCCGCGGCTGCCGACCAGGACGAAGTAGACGACCAGGGCGGCGGCCAGGGCGAAGTACGTGATCTTTGCGCGCATCGGAGTATCGACCGGTCCGTCAGCTGTCGAGGTCGAGGAAGTGCTCCAGGCCGAAGGTCAGGCCCGGGGTGTCCACGACGCGGCGCACACCGAGCAGGATGCCCGGCATGAAGCTCTTGTGGTGCAGCGAGTCGTGGCGGATCGTCAGCGTCTCGCCCTCACCGCCGAGCAGCACCTCCTGGTGGGCGAGGAGCCCTCGAAGGCGCACCGAGTGCACCGGCACACCGTCGACGTCCGCGCCGCGGGCGCCGTCGAGGGCCGTGGAAGTGGCGTCGGGCTGCGGCGCGCAGCCTGCCTTCTCCCGGGCCGCGGCGATCAGCTGGGCCGTGCGGTGCGCGGTGCCGCTCGGGGCGTCCGCCTTGTTCGGGTGGTGCAGCTCGATGACCTCGGCCGACTCGAAGAAGCGGGCCGCCTTCTGGGCGAACTGCATGGTCAGGACCGCGCCGATGGAGAAGTTCGGGGCGATCAGGACGCCGGTGGAGGGCGAGGCCTCCAGCCAGCCGCGCAGCTGCGCGAGGCGCTCCTCGGTCCAGCCGGTCGTGCCGACGACGCCGTGGATGCCGTTGGACACGCAGTACTCGAGGTTGCCGAGGACCGCGTCCGGGTGCGTCAGGTCGACGGCGACCTGGGCGCCGGCCTCGGCGAGGGTCTCGATCTTGTCGTCGCGGTCGAGGGCGGCGACCAGTTCCATGTCCTCGGCGGCCTCGACGGACCGGGCCGCCTCGGAGCCGATCCGCCCCTTGGCGCCGAGGACCGCCACGCGCAGCTTGCTCATGTGCTTGATTCCTTACGGGAGTTGAGAGCCTGACGCCCTTACGCGACCGCTTCGCGGAGCCGGGCCGTCTGCTTGTCCTTGAGCGGGCCGATGACGGACAGCGAGGGGCGCTGTCCCAGGATGTCGCGTGCCACCTCCCGCACCTCGTCCGGGGTGACCGCGGCTATCCGGGCCAGCATGTCGTCCACGGACATGTGGTCGCCCCAGCACAGCTCGCTCTTGCCGATGCGGTTCATCAGCGCGCCGGTGTCCTCCAGGCCGAGGACCGTGGAACCGGCGAGCTGGCCGATGGCCCGGCCGATCTCGTCGTCGGAGAGGCCGTGCTCGGCGACCTGGTCCAGCTCGTCGCGGCAGATCCGCAGCACGTCGTGCACCTGGCTCGGGCGGCAGCCCGCGTACACGCCGAACAGGCCGCAGTCGGCATAGCCCGAGGTGTACGAGTACACGCTGTAGGCCAGGCCGCGCTTCTCGCGGACCTCCTGGAAGAGGCGGGACGACATGCCGCCGCCCAGCGCCGTGTTGAGGACGCCGAGGGCCCAGCGGCGCTCGTCGGTGCGGGCCAGGCCGGGCATGCCGAGGACGACGTGCGCCTGCTCGGTCTTGCGGTTGACCACGTCGAGTCCGCCCGCGGTGCGGATGGCGCGGCGGCCGTCGCGGGGCGCGATCGGCGTCGCGTCCAGGTCCTTGAGGGCGCCGGCCTTCTCGAAGGCGGCGCGGACCTGGCGTACGACCTTGTTGTGGTCGACGTTGCCCGCGGCCGCGACCACCAGGTGGCGGGGGTCGTAGTGCTTCTTGTAGAAGCGGCGGATACGGGGCGCGTCCAGGCCGTTGACCGTGTCGACGGTGCCGAGGACCGGGCGGCCGAGCGGGGTGTCGCCGAGCATGGTGTGCGCGAACAGGTCGTGCACGCAGTCGCCCGGGTCGTCCTCGGTCATCGCGATCTCTTCGAGGATGGCGCCGCGCTCGACGTCGACGTCCTCCTGCTCGATCAGCGAGCCGGTGAGCATGTCGCACACCACGTCGATCGCGAGCGGCAGGTCGGTGTCGAGCACGCGCGCGTAGTAGCAGGTGAACTCCTTCGCCGTGAAGGCGTTCATCTCGCCGCCCACCGCGTCGATCGCGGCGGAGATGTCCAGGGCGGTGCGCTTCTTGGTGCCCTTGAAGAGGAGGTGTTCCAGGTAGTGCGTGGCGCCGTTCAGGGACGGCGTCTCGTCGCGCGATCCGACGTTCGCCCAGATCCCGAAGGTCGCGGAGCGCACGGAGGGCAGGGTCTCGGTGACGACGCGCAGGCCGCCCGGCAGGGTCGTGCGGCGCACGGTGCCGATGCCGTCCTTGCCCTTGAGCAGGGTTTGAGTACGGGCGACGGCCCGCCTCTCCGAAGAGGGGCGGGCCGTCGTCGTGGTGCTACGGGACGTCACTTGGCGGCGTCGTCCTTCTTGTCGTCGGCCTTGTCCGCGTCGCCCTCTTCACCCTCGATGACGGGGATCAGGGAGAGCTTGCCGCGGGAGTCGATCTCGGCGATCTCGACCTGGACCTTCTGGCCCACACCGAGGACGTCCTCGACGTTCTCCACGCGCTTGCCGCCGGCGAGCTTGCGGATCTGCGAGATGTGCAGCAGACCGTCCTTGCCCGGCAGCAGGGAGACGAACGCACCGAAGGTCGTCGTCTTCACGACGGTGCCCAGGTAGCGCTCGCCGACCTCCGGCATGGTCGGGTTGGCGATGCCGTTGATCGTGGCGCGGGCGGCCTCGGCGGCCGGACCGTCGGCGGCGCCGATGTAGATCGTGCCGTCGTCCTCGATCGTGATGTCGGCGCCGGTGTCCTCCTGGATCTGGTTGATCATCTTGCCCTTCGGGCCGATGACCTCACCGATCTTGTCCACCGGGATCTTGACGGTGATGATCCGCGGCGCGTTCGGGGACATCTCGTCCGGAACGTCGATCGCCTCGGTCATCACGTCGAGGATGTGCAGACGGGCGTCACGGGCCTGCTTGAGGGCCGCGGCCAGGACGGAGGCCGGGATGCCGTCCAGCTTGGTGTCGAGCTGGAGGGCGGTCACGAACTCCTTCGTACCGGCGACCTTGAAGTCCATGTCGCCGAAGGCGTCCTCCGCACCGAGGATGTCGGTGAGGGTGACGTAGTGCGTCTCGCCGTCGATCTCCTGCGAGATCAGACCCATGGCGATACCGGCGACGGCGGCCTTCAGCGGCACACCGGCGTTCAGCAGCGACATGGTGGAGGCGCAGACCGAGCCCATGGACGTCGAGCCGTTGGAGCCGAGGGCCTCGGACACCTGACGGATCGCGTACGGGAACTCCTCGCGCGTCGGCAGGACCGGCACGAGGGCGCGCTCGGCGAGGGCGCCGTGGCCGATCTCGCGGCGCTTCGGGGAGCCGACGCGGCCGGTCTCACCGGTGGAGTACGGCGGGAAGTTGTAGTTGTGCATGTAGCGCTTGCGGGTCACCGGGGAGAGGGTGTCCAGCTGCTGCTCCATGCGCAGCATGTTCAGCGTGGTGACGCCCAGGATCTGGGTCTCGCCGCGCTCGAACAGGGCGGAGCCGTGCACGCGCGGGATGGCCTCGACCTCGGCGGCCAGGGTGCGGATGTCGGTGACACCGCGGCCGTCGATGCGCTTCTTCTCCTTGATGACGCGCTCACGGACCAGGGTCTTGGTCAGCGAGCGGTACGCGGCGGAGATCTCCTTCTCGCGGCCCTCGAACTCCGGCAGGAGCTTCTCGCCGGCGAGCGCCTTGACGCGGTCCAGCTCGGTCTCGCGCTCCTGCTTGCCGGCGATGGTGAGCGCCTGGGCGAGCTCGGGCTTGACGGCGGCGGTGAGCGCCTCCAGGACGTCGTCCTCGTAGTCGAGGAAGATCGGGAACTCGCCGGTCGGCTTGGCGGCCTTGGCGGCCAGCTCCGACTGGGCCTTGCAGAGCACCTTGATGAAGGGCTTCGCGGCCTCGAGACCGGCGGCGACGATCTCCTCGGTCGGGGCGGCGGCGCCGCCCTTGACGAGCTCGATGGTCTTCTCGGTGGCCTCGGCCTCGACCATCATGATCGCAACGTCGCCGTCCTCCAGGACGCGACCGGCGACGACCATGTCGAAGACGGCGTCCTCGAGCTCGGTGTGCGTCGGGAACGCGACCCACTGGCCCTTGATGAGCGCCACGCGCGTGCCGCCGATCGGGCCCGAGAAGGGCAGGCCGGCCAGCTGCGTGGAGCAGGAGGCGGCGTTGATGGCGACCACGTCGTAGAGGTGGTCGGGGTTGAGGGCCATGACCGTCTCGACGACCTGGATCTCGTTGCGCAGGCCCTTCTTGAAGGACGGGCGCAGCGGGCGGTCGATCAGACGGCAGGTCAGGATCGCGTCCTCGGAGGGACGGCCCTCACGGCGGAAGAACGAGCCGGGGATCTTGCCGGCCGCGTACTGCCGCTCCTCGACGTCCACCGTGAGCGGGAAGAAGTCGAGCTGGTCCTTGGGCTTCTTGGACGCGGTGGTGGCCGAGAGGACCATCGTGTCGTCGTCCAGGTAGGCCACGGCGGAGCCGGCGGCCTGACGGGCCAGGCGGCCGGTCTCGAAGCGGACGGTGCGGGTGCCGAAGGTGCCGTTGTCGATGACGGCCTCGGCGTAGTGGGTCTCGTTCTCCACTAGCGATCTCTCCGTTTGCTTGTCGTTCCGGGGTCTGCTGACTTCCGGAACTGTCGTCTTTTGTCCGCGTCGCCCGTGTGGCGAAGGGACGGGGTGGAGAAGCGCCTTGAGTGCGGGCCGGTCTTCGATCGAAGCACCCGGGGATTGCACTTCGTTTTCCCGGGGGCCACTACCGAGGACCGGCGTCGGCGGAGGTCGCCTCTCCTCGTGCGTATCGTCTTGTTCTGCGTGTTCCGCGGTATTGCGCGGTGTCCGGTACGGGCTGTGCCGCGCGGGACGCTCCGTCATGCGTGACGTACGTCTCGTACGACGTTCCGCGACCAGAGTACAAAGCCGTCGTGCTCTGTGCGCACGTACAGCAAAGGGAGCGGCCCCCTAAGCGTGGGAACCGCTCCCTTCACGGCGTCTTACTTGGCGCCCGCCGCACCGCGGCGGATGCCGAGGCGCTCGACGAGGGCGCGGAAGCGCGTGATGTCCTTCTTGGCCAGGTACTGAAGCAGGCGGCGACGCTGGCCGACCAGGATCAGCAGGCCACGACGGGAGTGGTGGTCGTGCTTGTGGGTCTTCAGGTGCTCGGTCAGGTCCGAGATGCGGCGCGAGAGCAGGGCGACCTGGACCTCGGGGGAGCCGGTGTCACCCTCCTTGGTGGCGAACTCGGCCATGATCTGCTTCTTCGTGGCGGTGTCGAGGGACACGCGAACTCCTCATGTGTCTGGTTGGTGCCACCGAGTGCCCCTGGTCTACATCTCAGGGGAGCTTCCGTGACTCGGGAGGCGGGATCCGCCGGTCGCTGTCTCCAGTGCTTCTGAGGGCTCCGGGGACGCGTACACAAACGGCCGCTACACAGACTAGCAGTCGGTCTGCGGGGGCTTTACCACGGGCGATCGGGGCCGACCGTCATGCGCTTCTTCTGTAGTGCCGGTTTTCTGTCCGCAGTGCCGGTTTTCCTGTCGGGCCCGGATACGCCGCAGGGGCCCGGGAAGTCCCGGGCCCCTGCGGCTCACTCGTTCTGGTGATGCGGCGGCGCTAGATCCCTCCGCGCATCTTCGCGTAGACGTCGAGGACGGCCAGGCAGAGCGGGACGAGGGAGAGCAGGACCAGCGAGTCGGCGAGGTCGAGCATCCGCCCCCAGAACGGGGAGAGGCCCTTCTGCGGAACGATCAGGGCGATCGCGATCAGCAGCAGCGCACCGGCCAGGACGCAGGCGCCGAGCCACAGGGTGCGCAGGTCGACCGGGCCGGAGTCACCGGTGTAGAGGTCCTTCAGCATCTCCAGCGGCGGCGAGATCGCGAGGCCGAGGATCAGCAGGGCGATGGTGACGACGCCGGAGACCAGCAGGCAGGTGACCTGCGCGGTGTAGCGGAACAGCCGGGCGCGGAGCATCGCGGCGAGGCCGACGACCAGGGCGACCAGCTGGGCCCAGCCGCTGTCGCTGAAGCCGAGGACGGCACCGGCGGAGCCGACGATGACGATGGCGCAACCGCCGACCATGCCGAGCAGGAGCTCGTGGCCGCGGCTGGTCTGGGCGACGATGCGCTGGACGTCGACGGCCTCGAGGCTGCCCTCCTGGCCCTCGCGGCGGGCGCGGGCCAGGTCCTCCGGCGAGCGGAAGCCGATCGGCAGCTTGGCGAACCGGGCGGACCAGCCGGGCAGGAAGCCGATCACGGCGACGGCCACGACGGCGGTGCCGGCGGCGATCTCGCGCGGCTCGGCCTTGGTGAGGATGCCGACGAACGCGGCGAGCGTGCCGATGACGGCGGCGAGCGCCGCGGCGACGAACGGTGCGTCACCCTGCGGCAGCAGCATGATCAGCACGATGGAGAAGATCAGTACGACCACGCAGCCGACCAGGAACTGGAGCTTCCCCGGCCCCTCTCCTTCACCCTGCGGAAGGATGCCGGAACCCGCGATCAGTGCGTGTGGAAGTGATGCGATGCCGAGTGCGACCGCGGCGCCCCGGTCGTCGTAGACCCGCCCCCGTACTCCCGCGATGGCGGTCAGCGCGATGGCGACGATGCCCGCGACGATGCCCTGCAGGCCGTTCATGTCGTGGCGCATGGGATCCGCGAACCACAGCACGAAGCCGAGCATCGTCAGGAGCAGTACGCCCGAGACGAGTCCTGCGACGCGCATGAGGTTGTCGTTCCACCCGCGCAGATCCTGCTTGACCGCCGCGGCCACCGCGTCCACCACGTCGTCGTGGACGGCCGGCGGCAGCGAATCGGCGAACGGCCGCAGCAGCAGCACCTCGCCGTCGCGCACGCGGTGCTCGAGGAGCGAACGGCTCGCGTCGAGCACGTCGCCGTCGCGGCGCACCAGGTGGTAGCCGGCGAGGGCGTTGTCGTCGTGGGCCATGCCCGAGAGCCGCACGATCTCCGGATAGATGTCCTGGATCGGCAGGTCCTCGGGCAGCGCCACATCGATACGACTGTCCGGCGCTGCGACGGTGACCCGGCAGAAACCTGTCGATGTGCCCGTGCTCACCTGGTAGTTCCCCCTGTATACAAGGCCCTTGACTTACGTCTTTACGCCGCGCGTAGCACGGCGGAGCGCCACCCTACCCTCAGGCCTGGGGGGTGCCTGCCCCGCCTCCCTCATTTCTCCTCGCACCCTTGCCGCATCTCCACCCCTCCTGGCTGCCTGGGTGTCAGAGCTTGACAGTAGGATCGGCGTTCACGCGGACGAGAAGCACGTCGCCGCTCAACGGGGGGCGTCGGTGCATGGACGTATCAACCACGAAGGATGAGTGCATCGGTGAGCGTCGTCATCATCAAACGGCAGCCGCGGATTCAGCTGCCTGCCGTCCCGGAGGGGGAGGTCAAGCTCGAATCGCCACCCGAGATTCCTCGGGAGGGCGACGACAGCATGTTGATGAACATGCTGCCGATGATGGGCATGCTGGGCTCCGTCGCCTTCTTCTTCACGGCCGGCCAGTCGTACATGAAGGTGGTCGGCGGCCTGATGCTGGCCTCGACCCTGGCCATGCTCGTCGCCCAGTTCGTCAAGGCCCGCCAGCAGGGCGGCGGCGCGGGAATGGCGCAGGACCGGCGTGACTACTTCCGGTACCTGGAGCAGGTCCGCAAGGACGTGCACAAGACCGCCGAACTCCAGCGGCGTACGCAGCTGTTCCAGCACCCGGACCCGGACCAGCTCTGGGCCGTGGCCGCGGACGGCAAGCGGATCTGGGAGCGCCGCCCGACGGACAACGACTTCGCGTCGGTCCGCATGGGCCTGGGCAGCCAGCAGTTGAACACTCCGCTGGTCGCGCCGGAGACGGCGCCCAAGGAGGAGCTGGAGCCGCTGACCGCCGCGGCGATGAAGGCCTTCCTGGACGCCCACGGCTCGATCGCCGACCTGCCGGTCGCCGTCTCGCTGCGCGCCTTCTACCACGTGGCGCTCTGCGGCGACACGGACACGGTCTACGGCAACGCCCGCGCGGCGGTTGCCCAGTTGACCACCCTGCACTCCCCCGAGGACCTGCTCGTCGCCGTGGTGGCGCACCCCTCGGCGGCGAAGGACTGGGACTGGATCAAGTGGCTCCCGCACGTCCAGCACCCGAAGCAGAAGGACGGCGCGGGCTCGGCCCGGCTGCTCTTCGACGACCTCGGCGAGCTGGAGCAGGCGCTCGAGGACCAGCTCGGCGACCGCCCCCGCTGGAACCGTGACGCGAACCCGGTGTACGACCAGCCGCACCTCGTCGTCATCCTCGACGGCGGCACCGTCCCGCCCGACTCCGAACTCGCGGGCGCCGAGGGCCTCCAGGGCGTGACCTTCCTGGAGATCGCCCCCGGCGAGCTGGAGGACGAGCTGCGCGGCGGCCTGACCGCGTACCTGAAGCCGGAGCGGCTGCAGCTCTTCGTCGGCCACGAGTCGGCGTACAGCGGCACGCCCGACGTGCTGAGCCTGGAGCAGGCCGAGGCGCTCGCCCGGCAGCTGGCCGCGTTCCGCGTCGGCAGCGCCGAAGAGGGCGAACCGCTGCTCGCCAACCTGGACTTCACCGACCTCATGGGCATCGGCGACGCCGGTTCGGTGGACGTCTCGCGCACCTGGCGGCCGCGTACGCAGCACGAGCGCCTGCGCGTGCCGATCGGTGTCGGCCAGGCCGGCGAGCCGGTCATGCTCGACCTCAAGGAGGCGGCGCAGGAAGGCATGGGCCCGCACGGCCTGTGCGTCGGCGCCACCGGTTCCGGTAAGTCCGAGGTGCTGCGCACCCTGGTGCTCGGCCTGTCGGTGACGCACTCCTCGGAGACGCTGAACTTCATCCTCGCGGACTTCAAGGGTGGTGCGACCTTCGCCGGTATGGCGGACATGCCGCACACCGCGGCCGTGATCACCAACCTCGCCGACGACCTCACGCTGATCGACCGCATGCGCGACTCGATCACCGGTGAGATGCAGCGCCGCCAGGAACTGCTGCGCACGGCGGGCAACTTCGCCAACCTGACGGACTACGAGAAGGCGCGTGCCGCGGGCGCCGCCCTCGAGCCGATGCCTTCGCTGGTGATCGTGCTCGACGAGTTCTCCGAACTCCTCACGGCGAAGCCGGACTTCATCGACATGTTCATCCAGATCGGCCGCATCGGCCGATCCCTGGGTGTGCACCTGCTGCTCGCCTCGCAGCGCCTCGAAGAGGGCAAGCTGCGCGGTCTCGACACGTACCTCTCGTACCGCATCGGTCTGCGGACCTTCTCGGCCGCCGAGTCGCGTACGGCGATCGGTGTGCCGGACGCGTACCACCTGCCGTCGATCCCGGGTTCGGGTTATCTGCGGTACGACACCGACACCATGGTCCGTTTCAAGGCGGCCTATGTGTCCGGTCCGTACCACGGCGAGGGTCCCTCGCGCGTGCACCGTTCGACGCAGCTGCGGCCCGCGCTGTTCAAGGCCGGGCACGTGGAGCTGCCGCCGCAGCCGGTGATCGAGGAGCCGGAGCCGGACAACCGCGTGGACGACGCCCTCGCGGACACCGTGCTCGACGTGATCGTCAGCAAGATGGTCGGCCAGGGCCCGCCGGCGCACCAGGTGTGGCTGCCGCCGCTGGAGGAGGCGCCGTCCCTGGAGCAGCTGCTTCCGGCCCTGGCGATCACGCCCGAACGCGGCCTGACCGCACCGGAATACACGGCCCTCGGCCGGCTCAACGTCCCGGTCGGCCTCGTCGACAAGCCCTTCGAGCAGCGCCGTGACGTCCTGTACCGGGACTTCTCCGGCGGCGCCGGTCACGGTCTGTTCGTGGGTGGTCCGCAGTCCGGCAAGTCGACGCTGCTGCGCTCGATGATCACCTCGTTCGCGCTCACCCACACCCCCAGCGAAGTGCAGTTCTACTGCCTGGACTTCGGTGGTGGCGGTCTCATCGCGATGGAGGACCTGGTCCACGTCGGCGGTGTCGCCAACCGACTCGACGCCGAGAAGGTGCGGCGTACGGTCAGCGAGGTCGAGGGCATCCTCAACGCCCGCGAAGAGTACTTCCGTACGAACAACATCGACTCGGTCCAGACGTACCGCCAGCGCCGGGCCTCGGGGCAGCTGCCCGACCAGCCCTGGGGCGACGTCTTCCTGATCATCGACGGTTGGGGGACGTTCAAGACGGACTACGAGGCCCTCGAGGCGTCCATCACCGACATGGCGATGCGCGGTCTCGGCTTCGGTGTCCACGTGATCATCACGGCGAGCCGGTACACCGAGGTGCGGCCCGCGCTCAAGGACATGCTGCAGAACCGCATCGAGCTGCGCCTCGGTGACCCCACCGAGTCGGAGATCGATCGCAAGGTCGCGCAGAACGTCCCGGCGGCCGTCCCCGGCCGTGGTCTGAGCCAGGACAAGCTGCACTTCATGACGGCGCTGCCGCGCGTGGACGGCTCCTCGGAGACCGAGGACCTCGCGGACGCCACCTCGGTCGTGATCAACGCGATCAACGAGAACTGGCAGGGCGCCCCCGCCCCCGCGGTGCGGCTGCTTCCGCGCCAGCTGGACGCGGACCGGCTGCCCAAGGGCTTCGAGCACCCGGAGCGCGGCATCGCCTTCGGCATCGACGAGTCCCAACTGGCCCCGGTCTTCGTGGACTTCGAGTCCGACCCGCACTTCGTCATCTTCGGCGAGAGCGAGTCCGGCAAGTCCGCGCTCATCCGGCTGCTCATCAAGCAGATCTGCGAGCGGTACCAGCCGGACCAGGCGAAGATCGTCATCGGTGACTACCGCCGTGCGCACCTCGAGGGTGTGCCGGAGTCGCACCTGTCGCGCTACTGCGCCTCGGCGCCGGCGCTCACCGAGACCCTGGAGGGTCTGGCGGGCTCGCTCAGCCGCCGTATGCCGGGTCCGGACGTCACGCCCGAGCAGCTGCGCAACCGCAGTTGGTACAGCAGCCCGGACGCGTTCGTCATCATCGACGACTACGACCTGGTGGCCACGGGCATGAACCCGCTCCAGCCGCTGCTCGAGTACCTGCCGTTCGCGCGTGACGTCGGTCTGCGCGTGATCATCGCGCGCCAGTCCGGCGGCGCCAGCCGCTCGCTGTACGAGCCGGTGATGCAGCGCATCCGTGAGCTCGGCGCGCAGGGTGTGGTCCTGTCCGGCGACCGCGTCGAGGGCCAGCTCCTCGGCAACATCACGCCGACCCAGCTCCCGCCCGGCCGTGGTTTCTTCCACACGCGCCGTCGTGGTGGGCAGATGGTCCAGACCGGCTGGCTGCCCTCGCGGTTCTGAGGTTCAGTCGTACGACGTCGAAGGGGCGGCACCCATTGCGGGTGCCGCCCCTTCGGGGTTTCCGGCGCCGGGCACCGGGCCGGTCTCAGAAGAGGCCGTGCCACATCTGGTCGACCACCGTGGCCCACCAGTTGTCGGGTTCCACGGCGCGCGCGTCGATCGCGGCGAGCCTCGTCTGGAACTCCTCGACGCCGGCGCCCGCCTGGTACGGGTCCATGCCCACCATGCCGTTGCGGGTGGCGACGAGCAGGGCGAGAGAGCGTACGAACGCCGACACCGAGGTGTTGACCAGGCGGCCCGAGCCGGACTTGGGGCTGGCCGCCCACACCAGGCCCTTCCACTCCTCGGCGCCCAAGCACTGCACGGTGATCTCGGCCCAGCCGTCGGTGCCGATCCGCACATGCCCGGCGAGCGTGGCGAGCACCGCCTCCGGCAACTGCGCCCCGTGGTCGCGCAGATGGCTCGCCGCGTCCTGCACCAGGTCGCTCTCCTTGGGCGCGCCGAAGAAGAACGGCACGTCGGCCGGGAGGCCCGCGACCAGGAGGGTGCTGCGCGTCGCCGCGGGCAGGTCGAGCCCGGCGAGCTCCTCGGGCGTGAACCGCCGTACACCGCCGGTTCGGTCGAAGAGCTTGTCGAGGTGGCGGCCGAGCGCCTCGTCGGCGACGGGCACGGCGGGCCGTACGTGGGCGGGCAGCGGGGTGCGGTGCGGGCGCGGCGGCGGTGCGTGACCGGTGATGGCGTACAACGTCTCCACGTGCTCGACGAGTCGGGCGGCGCCGTCGCTGCGCTCCTGGGCGAAGAGCCCGTACTCGTGCGTCGAGGAGAACTCGGCGCTCGGCAGCGCGCCGGAGAGCAGCAGCTCGCCGGTGTAACCGCCGGGCAGCAGGCTGGGGTTGAGGTCGGTGTGCACGGCGATGACATTCTGCGGCGGGATGTTCAGGCGCAGCAGTTCTGCGTAGCAGCGCGTCTCCGCGGGCGCGAGGCCCGGCCCGGAGGTGCGGAGCAGCGAGGTCTCCTCGCCGGTGGCCGGGTCGACGTACGTGAACACGGCGGTGTTGCCGGGGCCGGTCACGGGGCGCTCGCGCGGGGGTGCGGGGTGGTTCATCTGCGGTGCGTCAGGCTCCGGTTCGTCCTCGGCGTCCGTCTCGGCGTGCTTCTCCTCGTACAGGCGGACCACCTCGTCCACGGGGAGGGCGGGCCAGGTGGAGAGTTCGCCGGTGCGGCGGTCCACGACCGCGGTGGCCGCGTCGACCTCGGCGGGCGGACGGCGCTCGCCGGTCACCGGGTCGCGCTCCTCGGGTGGCGGCGCGGCCCACACGACCCAGCCGAGCGAGAACTCGTGCATACGGACGTCACGGCGCAGCCCGGTCGGCGCATCGCCGTTGAGCCAGCCGTCGGCCGCGGCACGTGCCTGCTCCTGTGTGGTCTCGCGCTGGGGGGTCACGCGGGGGGCTCCTTGGGGCGAAGTCTGTCCGGGAGAGTGCGTTGTGCAGGTTTCTGTGATGCTTCGTACGGTCCTGCCCGCAGCGCGGACGTAAGGCTGCTGTGGGTTGATGTGACGCTTCCGTGTCAACTGCCCGTTGACCTTAATCGACCACTGCGGTCCGGTGCGCACGAGCGATACGCTGGATCGGCGACAGCCAAACGCGAGTCATGGGGGAGCAGTTGTGAGCGGTTTCCGCGCGGATGCCAAGGTCCTCAAGGACGAGGGCTTCAACATGTTCGAGGTCGGACAGGACTGGGGCAAGGCCGCGAAGGCCCTCCAGGACGGCCTCACCGCCCTGGAGAAGGGCGACACTCCCCCGTGGGGCGACGACGACCTGGGCGAGAAGTTCGGCGTGGTCTACGAGGGCCTGCGGGACGGCATGTTCGAGTCGATGAACAGCCTGGCCGAGCGGCTGGCCGGCATCGGTATCAAGTTCACCGAGATGGGCATGCGGCACGAGAAGGGCGAGCAGGCCGAGGAGGAGTCGTACGCCCAGCTCACCTCGCAGCACGACGCTTCCGGTGGAGCAGGCGCCAGGGGCATGCAGTCGGTCTGAGGTGAACCACCCCCGAGGGGGTGGGTTTTGTCCGTGTTGTGGCACATGGACTGGAACAGCCCTCACAGGACGGCCCGTTGGAGCCGTCCTGTGACATTCGGGCCCGGACGGTGTCACTGCTGATGGTTAGGCTTTGACCACCGCTGTACGGCGTGCGACCGGCTTGGCATGTCCAACCGAGGTCCACGGGCGGTCGTCGCGATTCGGGGGTGTGTTGCAGTGTCGATGATGTTGCCGGACGAGCTCGAGTGGGTCCTCGAGATGCTCGGCTTCACCTGGCCCACCGCCGACGAGGACAAACTCGTCCAATGCGCGGAAGTCTGGGAGAAGTTCGCACAGGACGTCACCGACCTCCGCGCCAACGCCACCACCAGCGCCTCCACCGTCATGGCCAACAACGCCGGCGACGCCATCGACAAATTCAAAAAGAACTACGACAAATTCGACAACGGCGGCGACGGCTACCTCCAGGACGCAGCCCAAGCAGCAACCATCATCGGCTTCTGCCTCCGCGGCGCAGCCATGCTCGTCATCACCTGCAAAATCGCCGTCATCGTCCAACTCATCGCCCTCGCCGTACAGATCATCGCCGCCGCCGCAGCATCCGTCGTCACCTTCGGACTCTCCAACGCCGCCAGCATGGCCGCCACCGCCATCACCCGCGTCACCGTCCGACAAATCCTCGACACCCTCAAAGACGCCCTCGTCGAAGCCATCATCGAGTGCATGAAAGAACCGGCGGTCTCCGCACTCGAAGCGATGATCACCGACCTCACCCGCCAATCCGTCAACATCGGCTTCGGCGCCCAGTCCGGCATCGACGTCTCCGCCACCGTCAAAGCCGGCGCCGAAGGCGGCTGGGAAGCCATCAAACAAACCCCCCAGACCTTCCTCGAAAGCGTCCGCGACAGCGTCGGCAGCAAAGCCGGCGGAAGCATCCGCAGTGGCGCGGAGAGCTATGCGAACAGCGGGCCGCTGGGCGACGGGAGTTCCTCGCTGCCGGGCACGGACTCGAACTCCCCGGCAGCTGACGACTCGTCCGACTCTCCGTCGAACCCGTCGGACCCGTCGAATCCGGACTCCTCGAACTCCGACTCGACGAGCAACGACGGCCCCAGCGTCAGCAGCACAGTCTCGGCGGACATCGGCAACGACGGCCCGTCCGGCCCGGACATCGGCAACGGCCCCAACCTCTCCAACGGCCCCTCGCTGGGCGACTTCGACGACAGCTCCGGCTCGGACAACTCCCCGTCGACCGGCCCGTCCTCCGACTCATCGGGCAACGGGGGCCCCACCAACGGCAACTCCAACCCGGGCGGCATCACCTCGCCCAACCCGTCGTCCGGTCCGACCCCGTCGCCGTCCAACACGACTCCGTCCGACGGCAACGGCCGGTCCATCGGCACGCAGGTGGACAGCCTCGCCGCGTCCGCGCCGACCGCCACCAACTCGACTCCCCCGCCCACGACTTCGGACAACCCGGGCCCCTCGCGCGGCGACGGCAATCACTCCATGCCGACGGCCCCGAACTCGCCGTCGAACAACGACCCGGGCGCGCGCAACAACCCCTCACACCAAGGCGGTTCGTCCAACTCCGGCGGTGGTACGGCCACCTCCCCGAACCCGTCGTCCTCGGCCCCGCCGCGCAACAACCCGTCGACGCCCGGCACTTCTCCGGGCGGCCCGCCGCCCTCGTCGCCGAACCCCTCGAACCCCGGTCCGGGCTCGACCCCGCGGCCGAACCCGGGCGAAGGCTCGGGCAGCACGCCGGGCGGGCGGCCCTCCGTACCTCAGCAGGCGGGACCGGTGCATGTCGCGCCGAACCCCTCGACACCGCACCACTCGCAGGGCAACTCACCCGGCCATTCGCCGGGCAATTCCCCCGGCCACTCGCCGAGCAACCCGGGCACACCCAACGCCCCGGGCCAGCAGGCCGCGCCGAACACGCCCCCGCAGAGCCCGGCGAACAACCCGCCGCAGCAGGCCGCCCCGGTGGTCGCGGTGCACACGGTGACGACCACGCCCGCGCCCACCCCCACCCCCACGCCGGACGCCACGAACGCCAGCCAGCAGTCCGGCGCGAACAACAACGACAGCGCGAACAAGGACGAGGCGTCCGAGCCGACGCCCGCCTCGTCGACCCGCGACAACACCCCGCCCGGCGGCGTCAACGACCCGTCCCGCAGGGAGCAGAACGCGCTGGAGAACTCCGTCCCGCGCGACGAGAACGGCGACCCGACGCGTCCGCCGAACCCGAACGACGGCAACTGGGTCGAGCGCATCAACGGCGACGGCAGGGACGCCCCGGGCCGCAACAACAACTGTGTCGACACGGCCCTGTCCACGGTCGACACCTACGCAGGCAACCCGACCGCGGCCGGCGCCCGCACACCCGACCCGGACGCGGACGGCAACCCGTCCGACCGGGGCGAGCGCGGCGGCCGCGACCGCATCGAGAACACCCTCGGCGCCCGCTTCAACGACATGGGCAACGGGCGGGACGCGTACAACCGCCTGGAGAACACCCTCCGCAACAGCGGCCACGGCTCCCAGGCCGTGATCATCACCCAGGACGCCAACGGCCGCGCCCACGCCTGGAACGCCGTCAACCACAACGGCAAGATCACGTACATCGACTCCCAGACGGGCCAGCGCAGCCCGAACCCGCTGCACAGCGGCAAGAACGGGGTCTTCGCGATCCCGCTGGACTCGGACCGGCGGCCGGTGGCGGCGGGCCAGGACGCCACACGCGGTGGCGCCACCCGCCCGGACCGCGACGGCGCGGCCTCGCCCGCGGCCGGGCGGCAGGCACCCGCGGAGCCGGCGGGCAGCGGCGACAAGAACAAGAAGGACGAGGACAAGAAGGACGAGGGGCAGGGCGAGAAGAAGGCCAAAAAGCCGGCGAAGACGGAGGCCGAGAAGGCCGCCGAACGAGCCAGGGCCAAGGAAGTGGCCGGTACGGCCTACGACCCCGATCGCGCCGAGGGCCAGCCGGGATACGGCGAGCGCCAGCCCGGGGACAACTCGCACACCCACTACGACATGCTCACGGACACGTCGCAGAACCGACTGCGTGTGACGAACGACGTGGAGCAGGTCAGCCTCGGCCCGGTGGTCGAGCGTCTGAAGGAGTGGGCGGAACCGGGCAAGGAGGGGCAGGAGCCGCCGCTGCTGAACGCCATGCGCGAGTCGGCCGACGGACGCATCAGCCAGCAGCGGCTGAACGAGATCCTGAAGCCCGGATTCGCCGAGATGAGCCGGGAGGAGAAGATGGCCACCGTCGCGGCCATCGCGCGTCTGAGCAGCTCCTTCCACGACGCCCATGCGGTCGACGAGTCCGGTGGAGCGGACCTGCACTCCCGGCACAACCCCAAGCGCGGCGATCGCGTCGACCCGGCCTCCCTGGCCCGTGAGTACGCGGCCGTTCAGAACATGCTGGACCGGGACGCGGATCCGGAGGACGCCAAGGAGCTGCGGAAGGAGAAGCGCAAGTTCACCTCCCTCTGGAACGAGCACATCGGCGACCCGAAAATGATCGAGAACCGGGAGAAGGGCAAGACCCCGGAACAGATCGCAGAAATGCAGGAGCACCGCCGGCTCATGCGCCCCGACTTCTCAGGGAAGAATTACGCAGTGTTGGAAGTCGTGGAGCACAAGGAGGACGGCTCCACGGAAACTCACTACGTCATCGACTCCTCGGTCCCGCCCAACAGCGACGATCTGGGCACGGACCATTCCGAACCGGTTCTCGGCGAGGCGTTCCGCCAGCTCGACCAGGACAGGTACTCGACATCCGCGATGTACACCGAGTTCGAGCCCTGCGGGGACAAGACGCACCCGGCCTCGGCCAACTGCTCGGATTATCTGGTCCATGAATTCGAGCGGCCCGCTGACCAGGAGCGGCGGCACTACCACGAGAAGTCCGAGGAGGAGCGCGCCGTCCCCGAGGGCAAGAAGAACAAGACGACGATCTATTACGCCGCCGGGTACCGGCTGGGTGACATGGATCCCGGGGCCCTGCAGAACCTGCCTGAGGACGAGGCCGAGCGGGCCGCGGAAATCGAGCGGCTCAGGCAGGAAGCCAAGGACAAGCGCGACGAAGACATGCACCGGTTCCGCGGGGAGCTGCTGCGGGTCTGGATGAGGGCTGCCGAGAACGCGGGCGTAAGCTGACCCGCCCTCTCGGACTGAACGGAGTGATGAGCAGTGCTCGCTGCAGAGGCAGAGCGTCGGATCATGGAATGGCTGACAGATCCGAGCCCGCAGAGCGCGGTGCTTCCGCTGCGAGGAGCCCTTGGCTCGGGTAAGTCGGCGGTCCTGCACCGGGTGCACGAGCGCCGACAGGCGAGCATCTATCTCGACTGCCGTGGAATTACGGCGGAAGAGGCGGCGCTCCGCATCCTGTCGGAATTGGGCCTCGACATCGCACGCGCCCGGGGCCGCTATCCGCTCTCCGACGCGCTCGCGAAGCTCCGTACGAACACGGTTGTGCTGTTGGCCAATGTGCAGTGGGCCGGCGAGCTGTTCTCCTCCACCGAACCCAGGCAGATCGCCGGGCCGTTGGTGACCGAGCTCGCCGTCCAGAGCCGGGGACGGCTGCGTGTGGTCATCGAGGCGGACGAGCCGCACGGACGGGTGGCCACCGACCGCGCCGGCTCCATCGTTCTGGATCCCGAGCCCGAGGACGGCGCCGCTCTCGGCGCCGACACCGATGCGGGTCTCGCTCAGACCGTCGCGGACCATACGCAGCTCCGCGCTCTGGCAGCGGCCGAGCTGCGCGAGATCCCCCTCTCCGTCTGGGGTTTCCTCGTGGAGAGTCTGGGCGGCCGGCGGAGTGAGGAGGAGCTGCGCCGGAGCCTGGACCTGCTGCCCCGACTGCTGGCCTCGGGTAGCTCGCCCGACGGCGAGCTGCTGGTTCGGTTCAGGTCGGACGCCCAGAAGCAACTCGTCAGGACTGCCGCTCCGTGCACTCCGGCTGAGCAGCGGTCCATGGCCCAGGCGCTGTTGGCCACGGTGGCTGGGCAGCGGGAGCCAGCCGCAGATCCGGCTGCCGACACGGCAGCGGTCGTGTCGTACGCGGAGCAGGCGCTGGCTGTGCATGCCGCCCTCGGCGGTTCCCTGCCGCAGCTCATCGACGATGAGAGCACGCTGGTCGTCCATTCCGCCCGGCGCTCTCTGCTGCAAGGAATCTCGCTCGCCTGGCCGGACGGTGTGCCGCTGGGAGGCACCGCCGCCGACGCGCACTATCTGGACGTCTCCGGGGTCGCACCCGTGTCGAGAGCCGAGTGGCTCGCGTGGCTGCATTGGGCGGCCGTCAACAGGGGGCGCGACGCCTGGGCCGCCGAGCTGTCCGCCGGTGACGTGGACCTGCCGTGGCGCACGGTCTGGTCGCGCTGGCGTCCCTACGGGGTCTTCGGCCCCCGGACCGAGGACGTCGGCGCCGTGGACTATGTGGAGATCGGCCACTACGGCGACACTCCTGTCACGGTGACTCAGCAGGAACTCCCGCCGTACGACGACACCGGTACCACGGACGGCTCGGACTCCGAGGACTCCGAGGACTTCGCGGACTTCGCGGGCTCCGAGGACTCCGAGGACCTGGCACCGGACGAGCGTCATCTCGAGCGGGTGTGGCGTCTGTCCGACGGCGAGGAACTGACAGAGCCCTCGGTCGTGCACGTGTTCCTGGACGACGACGGGGAAGTGGACCGAACCATCGGAAGTCGCGTCTCTCTCGACGAGGACATCGCGCCGGCTTCAGTCGCGGACCGCCTGCGCCCTCGTCTCCCGAAGAGCGTGACGGGCAAGGAGTACGCGGGAGCCGCGCGGTGGGTGGCGAACGGCGCAGGAGGAGTGTTCGCCCTCGACGTCCTTCGCCCGGCGGAACTCTCGGAGAACCCTCCTGGCTGGCCCGCCCCGCTGGTTCCACCGCTCCGCAGAACCGAGGTGTGGCCGCGTCCCGACGCGGTGGCCGAAGGCGGCCCCGCACTGGCCTCCTGGCTGGCCGCCGTCTTCGCTCCCGACGCGCTCCGACGGGTCTCCCCCGATGCCCTGCCCGACGGCCTGACGGACGCCGGGGCCCGTACCGCACTCACCGAGGTGGGCTTCCCTCGGCTCGGTGGGGACCGGCCGGCCTTCCTCTCCACCGTGGCCGTGGACGAAGGCCTGGAGCCGGTCGGCGGGCCCGGCCGCACGGATTCGGCTTATCTGCTGGGGAGTTGGCTGGGCGAGCCGGTCCTTCTGGACGGCGGATCCGGCCGAGTGCTGCTCTCGTCCGTGGCGGGCAAGGACCTGCTGGGAGAGAACCTCGCCGAGTTCACCACTCTGGTCGCGCTGTACCGCGCGCTGCGCCTGAGCTCGTTCCCGACGAGAGCCGAGGAGCGCGACGCACGACGCAGCGTCAAGGCCTGGGCCCTGGAGATCGCGCCGGAAGCAGCGGCCTCGCGCAGCTGGCAGGCGGCACTCGACGGAGACCTGGACGTCCCGGAGTCGCTGTGAGCCCACCGCCGCGGCCGCCCCGGACACGCCGACCATAAGATCAACGCCGACCACATACGCATCCGTACCGGAGCAGAACGGGAAGTCATGACCGGTTCGACCGACGGCCACGCCCCACACCCCTATGTGGGAGGTCGTGCCGCCGCCCTCCGCGCCCTGGCGGCCTGGCGGATGGAGTGGCCGGGCACACCCCGCGTCACTGTGCTCACCGGCGCTGCGGGCAGCGGGCGTTCACGGCTGCTCACCGGCTTCCTCATGCTGTGCGACCCGGACTTCCGCGAGCAGCTGCCGCTGGACGAGATGGATCCGTCCACCGTCCCGCCGAAGATGCCGGCCCCGGTCGTCCCCAGCCCGGCGGGCCGGACGGCGGCACAGCTTCTGTGGCTGCTCGCCGACCACCTGGACATACGCGCCACGGCCACCGCGGAGGTCTTCGCGGAACTGGCCGCCTCCACGGAGACACACACGGTGATCGTGCCGGATGTGGACCGGTCCGGGCCCCTGCGTGCCGTCGACGAAGCCGGCCGGCTCGTCCGCGACGTCCTGAAGCCCCTGGCCGGGGTGGAGAATGTACGCGTCCTCGTCGACCTGCCTCGCCCTCTCGCCCGGGAGCTCGCAGCAGGGCTGGCGCCCGGCGCGGTCAAGGTCATCGACCTGGACGAGCCCCAGTGGGCCGACCCCGAGGGGCTGGCGCTGCATGCCGAGGCCGCCCTGAGCCCGCAGTGCGGCGCCCCGGACCTCCCCTTCACCACGGACCCGGCCGCCCGCCGGGCCCTGGCCTCCGCTCTTGCCCAGCGGGCCGGCAACGCTCTGGTGGTCCAACTCGCCGCCCACTGCATCCTGATGGCGCCCGAGGGCTTCGACCCCGCGGACGAAGAACAGCTGCCGAGCAGCGTGGGCGAGGCCATGGACCTGCACGCCCGTCGGCTCGGTGTGGAACCGGGCACTCTGCGGTCGATGCTGACGCCGCTCGCCCTCGCCGAAGGTCCCGGCCTGCCGGTCGAGTTCTGGGCGCGGCTGGCCGGCTCGGTGGCGGGACAGGACATGACGCAGACCATCGCGCAGGGCATGGCGCTCGCAGGACCGTTCGTGGAGGCCGCCGAGTCCGACGACGTCACCGTGCTGCGGCTGTTCCACCCCGCGATCGGCGAGGAGGTCCGCAGCGGCCTCGCGAACGTCCGCAGTGCGCAGACTCAGATCGCGATGGCGCTGCTCGAATCCGTTCCCGAGCAGAACTGGGGCAAGGCCGGCGCCTACGTCCGCGACCACATCGCGGGGCACACACTGGCGGCCGGACTGCTGCCCCAACTCCTCACGGACCCGGGGCTGTTCGTCCATGCCGATCCGATCGCCCTGCGCGCGGCCGTCGAAGCCGTCCCGTTCGAGGAACTGGGCGCCCCAGCCCGTACGTACCTGCGCATCGCTCCCCTGTTCACTCGTGCCGAGGTGCCGGCTTCGCTGCGGGCCGCTCTGCTCGAGACGGCCTTCGTCGAGGACGGCCTGATCGAATACGCCGCAGCCGTACGCACGCTGGGTTTCGAGCTGCCGTGGCAGACCTTGTGGAGCACGCCGACGGCCGGCGTGCGTTCCGTGGCGGTCGGCAGCGTCCAGTCCGGCGAGACGCCGGTGCCGGTCGCCCTGCTCGGTGTCGCCTCGGACACGGTGGACGGCGACACGGCGGACGGCGGCTCCCCGGTCTCGCAGTCCGACGTGGACACTGCGCGGATTTTGCCTGTTCTGCACCATCTCGAACAGGCGGAACAGCTCACCGAGGTCGCTCCCGAGCTGTTCCGGCGCCCTTCCGAGGAAGCCCTGACCACCGCTCCGCTGGCGCTCAGCCGGGGCGCCGACTATCTACGCGTCTGGGACCGGGAGAGCGAGGAGGTCGTGGCAGCGCTGATCTCCGACGTTCCCTTCACGGCTGCCGACCTCTCCCCCGACGGCGTGCTGGTCCTCGCCACCCGGCGCGGGGTCAAAGCCCTCCGGATCCGTCCCGGCGCCACGGCGATAGTCTCGTAGGCGCTCCCATGACGACGAACGCAGATCTCCCTCCCCCGCACCACCGAGCATCCGAAGGAGCCCCCGTGACCAGCACGGAGCAGGCACTTGCCCTTGCCGACAGTTGGCTGAACCCTGCCGGCTCGGACGCTCCGCGCCGCGAGGTCAAGATGCATGAGTTCGACCTCGGCTGGGTGGTGTGGGCCGCGCCCGCTCCCCTGGAGCGCGACCCCGAGTCCGGGGAGCGCCGTCCCCCGTCTGAGCTGGGCGACGCCTGCGGGGTCGTGGACCGCGGTACGTGCGAGCTCACCGTCTGGCCTTCTGTGCCGGTCGACGAGGTCGTGCGGATGTACCGGCAGAAGCACGGCGAGGCCTCCGCGGACGAGGCACGCCCCTGCGCCGGCCCCGGCAACACGGCCGTCTTCACGTACACGGCCCCGGACGGCAGCGACGAGACGATGCTCTTCCGCAAGTCCGCCCCGGGGCTGCCACCCGCGGAGCACCAGGCCGCGGCCGAGCTGCGCCGGCTCGGCGTCCCCGCGGAGAGCGTCACCTCGATCCACACGGACCTGCACCCGAGCCTGCTCCCGGGTGGATACACGGCCGAGCTGCTGCACTCGTTCCGCAACGCCCGCCTGTCCTGCAGCCAGAGCTACGGCTCCCGCCCCGAGGCCCGCGCCGAAGGCATCGCCGCCCTGGTCGACCAGGTCGAGCAGACCCACCGCATGGCCGGCCGGCAGCCCCCGCCCCGCCCTCACCGCCTCCCCGTCCCGACACAGGTGACGCCGGCCGTCCCGCTCTCCGACGAGGCACTCGGCGAGCACCTGGTCGCCGTCTTCGGGCACGACGGCGTACGTCGTTACGCGCCCGAGGCGGTCGCCGCGAGCCGTCTGCCGGACGTCACGAAGGCCACGCTCGCGGAGGCCGGGCTGCCCGCGGACCTGCCGCTGTTCTTCACCGCGGACAACCCCGAAGTACCGTCTGCGGGCGGCCTGTTCACCGATGTACCGACGAACCTGCGCGAGCGTCGCAGCCCCGCGGGCGAGGAGAAGCTCGCCGTCCTCGGGCACCTGTTCCGGATCGGGTTCGACGGTGTCGCCGTCATCGCCGTCCAGGTCCTGCCCGGCTCGACCGAGCCCAACGGCCTGGGTGCGATCTGGGCCATCGATCCCGTCACGGCGGACGCGCGCTACGTCAGCATCTCCCTGTCCGCGTACGTTCGTTCACTCGCCCTGCTCGCCGAGACCCGGCAGCGGATGGTGGGGATGAACCCGTACGAGGCGGGGGCGGCGGTCGCCGAGTTGCAGCAGCAGCTCGCGGCGATCGACGCGACGGCGCAGGCGAACGCCGAGACGTGGTGGTCGCTGATCGTCGAGCAGATGTGGCACGGGTTGTTCTGAGGCCCCCTCAAGGGTGCCGGGGGGAGCGTCGGGTTCTGCCGGGTGAGCGGGCGGCTCGCGCGCCGAACGCGAGGCAACCATGGGCGAGTTGGGGCACTGGCTGTCCGACCCTTCCCCTGGCACCCCCTTGAAGCAGTCCTGTGACACACACGGCCTGCCGCGCCCAGGGCGCGCTCGGTAGGGTTTGCCTGCCGCTGGCTTGGACCGGCCCTTGGTGACGACGGGGGCTTCGCGGTGGACGGTGATCGTCGCGATTCGGGGGTGTGTTGCAGTGTCGATGATGTTGCCGGACGAGCTCGAGTGGGTCCTCGAGATGCTCGGCTTCACCTGGCCCACCGCCGACGAGGACAAACTCGTCCAATGCGCGGAAGTCTGGGAGAAGTTCGCACAGGACGTCACCGACCTCCGCGCCAACGCCACCACCAGCGCCTCCACCGTCATGGCCAACAACGCCGGCGACGCCATCGACAAATTCAAAAAGAACTACGACAAATTCGACAACGGCGGCGACGGCTACCTCCAGGACGCAGCCCAAGCAGCAACCATCATCGGCTTCTGCCTCCGCGGCGCAGCCATGCTCGTCATCACCTGCAAAATCGCCGTCATCGTCCAACTCATCGCCCTCGCCGTACAGATCATCGCCGCCGCCGCAGCATCCGTCGTCACCTTCGGACTCTCCAACGCCGCCAGCATGGCCGCCACCGCCATCACCCGCGTCACCGTCCGACAAATCCTCGACACCCTCAAAGACGCCCTCGTCGAAGCCATCATCGAGTGCATGAAAGAACCGGCGGTCTCCGCACTCGAAGCGATGATCACCGACCTCACCCGCCAATCCGTCAACATCGGCTTCGGCGCCCAGTCCGGCATCGACGTCTCCGCCACCGTCAAAGCCGGCGCCGAAGGCGGCTGGGAAGCCATCAAACAAACCCCCCAGACCTTCCTCGAAAGCGTCCGCGACAGCGTCGGCAGCAAAGCCGGCGGATCTGCGCGCAGCGGGGCCGACAACTACGCGAGCAACGGCCCCCTCGGCAACAACTCCTCGCCGTCCGGCGGCGATTCGGGTACGGGGAACAATTCCGGTACGGGGAGCGACTCGGGCTCAGGGAACAACTCGGGTTCTGGAAGCGACTCAGGCTCCGGGAACAACTCAAACTCCAACTCGAATTCGACCGCGAACTCCTCCGACTCGTCGTCGAACTCGAATTCCAGCAACTCAAGCAACTCCAACAGCTCCAACAGCTCCACCCCGAACGTCGGCAACAGCCCGAGCTCCGACTCCGGCCCGAGCCAGTACACCGCCCCCACGCGCAGCGACAGCCCCGGCCTCAGCGACTTCGACGATCCGGCGCCGAACAACAGCCCGTCGCCCAGCCCCTCGCCGTCGCCGAGCACCTCCGACAGCGGCGGCAACTCCGGAGGTTCGACGCCGAGCGGCGGCAACTCCAACCCGGGCGGCATCTCCTCGCCCAACCCGACGTCCGCGCCCAGCCCCTCCCCCTCCAGCAGCTCGCCGTCCACGAGCAGCGGGGGCTCCATCGGCACACAGGTCGACGGCCTCGCGGCGTCCGCACCGACCGCCACCAACTCGGCTCCCTCGCCCACGACTTCGGAGCCCTCGACCTCCGCGCCGCGCGGTGACGGTGGCGGTAGCAGTAGCGGCGGCGCCATGCCCAGCTCGCCGACGCCTCCCTCGACGGGCGGTAACGCGGGGGCCCGTACGAGTACGAGTTCCGGCGGCACCTCGCCCTCGGGCGGCGCCGGCGCGCCGACGAGCCCGAACACCTCCTCGTCCGCCCCGCCACAGAGCACTCCGTCCACGACGCCGGGCACGTCCACCCCGTCCGCCGGCGGCCCGGCCTCCTCGCCGAGCCCTACGTCCTCGGGCCCCGCCTCCACTCCGCGTACGACACCGAACGACAGCTCGAACTCCGGCACCCCGGGCGGCCGTCCCTCGACACCCTCGACCCCGTCCGTGCCGCAGCAGAGCTCACCGGCCACGAGCACGCCTTCGTCGACCTCGCCCTCGTCGAGCACGCCTTCGTCGACCTCACCCTCGTCGAGTACGCCCTCGTCGAGTACGCCAGGCTCCAGCACGCCGAGTTCGAGCACGCCGTCGTCCGGCAACCCCGGTACCAGCACGCCGAGTTCGAGCACGCCCGGGTCCAACACCCCCGGTACCAGCACGCCGAACTCCAGCAACCCTGGTTCCAGTACGCCGAACTCCAGCACGCCGGGAACCACCACCAACTCCGCGACGACCCCCACCGCGAGCGGTCCGACCACGACGCCGAGTCACACGCCCGGCGCCTCCACCCCCGGCACGCAGCAGTCACCGCCGCCGTCCAACTCGTCCAACACGCCCGGCATGTCCACCCCGACGAGCACCCCCACCGCGACGAGCACGCCCGGCCCCACCACCGCACCGCCCGGCCCCCGCACGCCGACGACACCGAGCACGCCCAGCACGCCCAGTACGCCCAGTACGCCCAACAGCAATGACCGGCCGAACTCCAACGACCGGCCAGGTCAGCAGCCCAGCAACAGCCAGCAGCAAGCGTCCACCCCCACACCCACCCGACCGCCGCAGCCGGCCGCCCCGAGCACACCTCCCTCCCCCGCCGGCCCAAGCAACCCCGCGGGCAACACCACCCCGAACGACACCTCGCCCACGCCCAAGTCCCCAGGGATGCCGGCCCAGTCGAACGACCCCGACTCCCCCGACAACGCCCCGGACAAGGCGGACCCCTCCGACCCCGCCGACGAGGCGAAGGACAAGTCGGACGACGAGAACGCGCAGAACGACCCGGCCAAGGACGACGAGGGCAAGAAGCCCGAGCCCGACCCGAACAGCCTGCACTCCATCCGCGACGACCTCGACCACGCGCCAGGCGGTCTCCGCCCGGTAGACCCGGCCGACCAGCAAGCTCTGGAGGACGCCGTCCCGCGGAACGAGGACGGTACGCCGCAGCGCCACCCGGACCCCTTCAAGGGCTGGTCCCAGCTCCAGAACGACGGCGGCAACGAGGTCCCCGGTCGCGGCAACAACTGTGCCGACTGCTCACGCTCGTTCCTCGAGACCTGGTACGGCAACCCCCAGGTCTCCGCGCCACGCACCCTCGACCCGGGCCCCGACGGCAAGATCGACCTGCTGAGTCCCGAGGACAACGCCAACGACAACCAGATCCGCTGGTCCGGCGCCCCGCACACGTACGCCGGCCCCGCAAGCGACCCCGACACGCCTCGGCGGATCGAGCACGAACTCCTGCAGGCGGGCCCCGGATCCGCCTCGATCGTGCAGGTCGCCTGGCCGGGCGGCGGCGGCCACGCGTTCAACGCGGTGAACCACAACGGGAAGATCGTCTGGGTCGACACCCAGACCGGCGAGGTCAGCCACGACCCGATCCACATCCCGAACGCGACCCACGCCTGGCACATCCCGCTGGACCCGGACGGCAACCCGCTGCACCCCGCGAAGCCGGACGCCACGAACAACGACTCCGGGAACGACACTCAGCAGAACAGCCAACAGAACAACACCCATACGCAGACCGAGCAGAACTCGCAGGCGCAGCAGAACACCCAGACCCAGCACACCCCCACCCAGCAGCCCGATCAGGCCCAACAGCCGGACCAGAGCCAGCAGTCCGACCCGGCCGCGCCGGACCCCACGGACCCCACGGACCCCACGGACAACGGCGACTCGACGCCGTCGAACGCTACCCCGAATACGGATCCGGCTTCCGACCCGGCCACCACCCCGCCCACGAACAAGCCGGACGACGACACCACGGCCGCGGTCCCGACGAAGCCGGACGGAACCACCCCCGACCAGTCGTCGAACCCGGACCGGACGACGCCGAACGACAAGACCGCTCCGGACCGGGACACCGCCCAGGAGTCCAAGCCCGACTCCAGGCCGGACTCCGACCCGCGGGCCACCCCCTCCATCCCGCACCAGCAGACGGCCACGGACCCACGCACCGGCGACCCGAGCCCGAGCGACCCCCGCACACAAGACCCGCGTACACAGGACCCGCGTACACAGGACCCCCGCACGACTGATCCCCGCAGGGACGACGACACCCGCCCGGAGACCAAGGGCCCGAGCAAGGACCCGAACCCCCAGGACCCGAACCGGCCGGACGACCGCACGCCCCCTCGGGACGACGCGCAGCCCCACACCGAACCCGACACGCAGCTGGACCCCGACGCCGGCACCCCGGACAAGTCCCCGGACGACGCCGCCGACACCGAGCCGGCCCAGCTCAACACCGACTCGACCGTCCCGACCCGCGAGAGCCTCCCGCAGGGCAGGACCGCGGACGCCACCCGCCACATCGAGGACGCGGTCCAGAACAAGAAGCCGCTGTACGGAGACATCAGCCCGGCCAACAACACGACTCCGCCCCCGCCCCCGGCACCGGAGCGACCGACCGGCCCCGCCGAGCCCTCGGGCACGAGCGACGATCCGAACGAGCGGGCAAGGCAACGGGCAGGCGACCTACAGAAGCTTGCGTGGGCGAATTCAAATAAGCCCGAGCACAAGAAATGGTTCAGCGACTTCTACAAGGAGAACGGCTACCGCATCCGCGTCAAGAAGCTGTGCGACGACGGCTTCCCCGCACCCCAACTGCATCCGGCTGATCCACCGAACCGCTGGATGCTGGCGAGCGACGTCCCAGAACCCGAGCAGGAGTCGTACACCGACTGGAAGCCGAACCAGCGGGACAAGACGAAACTTACCGACGACCAGCAGCAGCGCCTGGAGAAGGCCGCCGAGGACCGCCGGAAAGCCATCATCGCTGACAAGGTCCCCCACGACGAACGAGACGCCGCCAAGAAGGCGCGCGACAAGAACCCGACACCCGAGAACCAGAAAAGGTTCGAAGAGGCGGACGCGAAGCACAGCCCGCTGCATGCCGCGAGGGGGGAGAGGAGCGAGGAGTACGGCGACACCGTCGCCGAATTCCACGCCATGCCGGACAACTTCCCCGACGCCACCCGTGTCGACAACAGGGCACGAGGCAACAACCGCTTCGACCAGATCTGGGAAAATCCCGGGCCTCCCCCCGAGCTCGTCGTCGTAGAAGCCAAGGGGTCCACCGAGGCGGGTCTCGGTGAGCGCCGTGGACTGCCCGACCCGGACCGGAGCTCCGACCAGTCCAACACCCCGGGAGCCGACCAACAGCAGCCCGACGGCGCGAACAACGACGAAAACGGCAATGACGACTCGGCCTCGCAGGACGAGCCGCGTTCCAGCATCCCGAGGGTCAAGCAGGGTACGCGCGCGTACTTTGAGACGATCGTGCACGAGATGCAGGTACGCGGAGACGCCAACCTGTTGAAGGCGAAGAACGCCGACGAAGTGCGGGCGGCCAGGGATGAGTTGGCGCTGGCGCAACGACTGCGTGATTCCCTGGACGGCGTGGAAGGCGCAGCAAAGATCCGTTACATGCTCGTCAAGGGAAAGCCGGACGGCGCGACGCACGACGGGTACGAGATGAGCGAGTTCGACATTCGCAAGGCCGAGGAGAAGCAGCGTGACAACAATTCCACGTCATGAGTTCCCGACGCGGAACTTGGCAATCCTGCTGGAGATCAAGGACGAGCGCTTCAAGAAGGGAATCAGCGCTCTGGAACGAGAGCCCTTGTCGTTCTCGAACGAGGTGCTGTCCGGAGTCAGCCGGATGGGCGCGCACTGCGGGATGAGCCCGGACGGCAGCGACCTGGCCGCCTGGGAAGCCACCGTCGCCGCCCTGCAGGTCAGCTCTGCGCTCTTCGTCTCCGCCCAGGGCGAAGCGGGCTCCTTCGAGTACCTCATCGATCACGAAGTCCGGAACCTCCGGTACGGCGCGGGCCCTCGCGCCTACGCCGGCCACTGGGTCACCGCGTTCTACCTCGCTGCGATCTGCCGCGAGCCCAAACGCATGTGGCAGCTCTCCCAGGTCCCCGTCAGCCTGCTCCGCCAGGCCGAAGGCGACTACGACCAGTACATGTACGACTGGGTCGAGGCCCTCCAGGCGTACCGCCTCGACCAGGCAGACTTCGGCGACAAGCTCGTGACCGCCGTCGAGAACACCGACCCCGCACGCCTGCGCCACGCACCCCGCGAGAACGTCCTCAAGATCAACTATCCGCCCATGAACCTCTTGGCCCAGATCGCCAAACGCGACGAAGACACCTTCAACGTCGAACTCGCCAAGGCCCTCGAATGGCACAAGGAATTCTGGAGCAGCTATGAGGAACGGTCCCTGGACTCTGAAGGCTGGATCGCCCTGGGCCCGCTAGCCATGGCCTGCCTCGCCAAGGACGCCGGATTCACCATCACCGTCGAGTCCGAATACCTCCCCTCCGCCCTCCTCGACGGCGACTGGGTCAACGAATTCCCCACCTGAGCAACCGGGTCCAGGCACCCCAACTGCCGGCCCGACCGACCGCCCCGGAAAGTGAAATTCCCATGACCTCCACAACCCCGGACCCGAACCAGAACCCGCAAACCCCTCCCACCACCCCCGAGGAGGCGCTCGCCATCTTCCACAGCCGTTATGCCGAGCCGAAGCTGGCCGACGGTTCGCCCGCCGAACTCGGCGTGCACGAATTCGACGAGGGTTTCCTCATCTACCCCGTTCTGCCTCCCGTGGAAGAGCCCGTGGACGGACCGCCGCGACCGGCGGAGCCCGGCGGCGGCAAGATCGTGGTGTCGAAGGAGACGGGTAAGTCGTACGGCATTCCCAACTTCCCGACCGAGCAGGCGATCGCGCTCTACAAGAAGAACCGCGCCCGCGAGCGCGAACGCAATTCCTGACCCTCCCGCGCGCGAAAACGTGCACGGAGAACGCGCACGGAGAACACGCACGGGAAGCACGCGCCGAGAACACGCGCGGAGAATGCGGGCCGCTTCGCATCGACGAGTCGACGGGACGAAGACCATGACCGGTGTCGCCACCCTTGCCGGCCCCAGCCGGGCCGAGCACGCACCGCACCCCTACATCGGGGGACGGGCCGCCGTGCTGCGCGCCCTCGCCTCCTGGCGGTCGGGGCGGCCCGACGCTGCCCGTGTCGTTCTGCTCACCGGCAGCCCCGGCAGCGGCCGTTCGCATCTGCTGACGGGTTTCCTGATGCTGTGCGATCCGGAGTTCCGGGGGCGCATCGCCCTCGCTGACCTCGACCCGTCGACGGTGCCGCCGGACCTGCCGGCACCCGCGGTCCCCGGCGCGGCCGGCCTGACCGCGGCCCAGCTCACCTGGCTGATCGCCGAGCACTACGGCCTCGGCGCCGGCACGACCGACGGGGTGTACGCCGAACTCGCCGCCCGGCCGGGCCCGTTCACCGTGGTCGTGCCGGACGTGGACCGCGCCGGCCCGGTCCGCACCGCCCACGAACCCGACCGGGTCGTACGGGAGGCACTGCGTCCGCTCGCCGCCGTCGAGCAGGTGCGCCTGCTCGCCGACGTGCCGAAACACGCGGCCGCCGAGCTCGCCGCCGAACTCAACGCCCAGCTGCCCCCGGGCGCCGTGCAGGTCATCGACCTCGACGAGCCGCAGTGGGCCGACCCGCAGGGCACCGCCCGTCAGGCCGAGGCCCTCCTCGCGCAGTCCGGCGCCGCCCGGCCCGAGCTTGCCGCCGCCGTCGCCCGCCGCGCCGGCGGCAGTCCCCTGGTCGTGGAACTCGCGGTCGCCGGGCTAGCGGCCGCCGCCTCCGGAACCGTCGGCGAAGCGGCGCTGCCCACAAGCGTCGACGAGGCCCTCGACTCCCATGCGTACCGCCAGGGTGCGGACCCGCAGACGCTGCGCCACCTCCTCGCCCCGCTCGCGCTCGCCGAGGGCGACGGCATGCCGGTGGACCTGTGGGCCCGGCTCGTCGGCGTCGTCGCCGGGCAGGACATGAGCGCGGCCATCGCGGCCGCTCCGGCGCTCATCGGCCCGTTCGTCCAGTCCCGGCAGGAGTACGGCGCCGGCGACACCCCGACCCGCACCCTCGTGCAGCTCGCGCACCCCGCCGTCGCCGATGCCGTCCGGGGCGGTCTGCGCAGTGTGCGCGCCGTGCAGTCGCAGGTCGCCATGGCCCTGCTCGAAGCCGTGCCAGGGCAGGACTGGGGCCAGGCCGATCCGTACGTACGCGACCACATCGCGGGCCACACGCTGGAGGCGGGGCTGCTGCCTCAACTCCTCACGGACCCGGGCCTGTTCGTGCACGCCGCGCCGACGGGGCTGCGCGCCGCCGTGGAGGCGGTGCCGCCGGAGCAACTGGGCGAGCCGGCGCGCACGTATCTGCGCACGGTGCCGCTGCTCACCCGCACCCGTGCGGGCGCGCGGGCCCGTGCCGCGCTCCTGGAGAGCGCGTTCGTCGAGGACGGGCTCATGGACTACGCCGCGGCCGTGCACCGCCTCGGCATTCCGCTGCCCTGGCAGACGCTGTGGAACATCCGGCTGTCCGGGATCAGCGACGTACGCCTGGCGGGACTGGTGCAGCGCGACGCTCCGCCCGTGCCCGTCGCGGCGCTCACCGTCCCGGCGGAGACCCCGGGCGCACGCCCCCTGGGCGCGGCATCGGGCGACGCCGGGGACGCGCTCCTCGTGTACGACCTGACGCATGCGACAGCCGTACCGGGCGCCGGCCCCGAGCATCTCGTGCCGCACTCCGAGGCCGACCGAGCCCTGTCCCCGCTGTTCCTGAGCCGCGCCAAGGACCAGGTGCGCATCTGGAGCCGGGAGCACAACAGCGTCGTCGCGTCCCTGCCCTCCGGGGAGCCGTTCACGGGCGCGGACCTCTCCCCCGACGGCTTCCTGCTGGTCGCAACGGAGCACGGGGCCAGGGCACTTCGGGTCCGTGCGCTCGACGCGTGACGACGCGGGCCGCACGGACGAGCGCGCATAGCTGCGTACGACACGACCAGGGCCTCGGGCCGCCGGAACGAACCGGTGACCCGAGGCCCAGTGCAGCTCAGTACGTAACAGCTTGTACGTAGGGCTCAGTACAGCGAGAACCCCCCGCTGTGGCGGCCCCCCTGCCCCTTCTTGGGGCGCTCGTCCTCGGTGCGGCTGGGCCGGCCCTCGCCGGGGCGGGAGTCGGAGCCCGCGCCGGAGTCCCCGGCCCCCTCGTCGTTCCGTAGCCGGTCTCGCTCCTCGTCCGACGCGGACTCCCACTGGCCGCGCAGCTTCGCGAAGTCTCCGCCGCCGAAGACCCGGGCGCCCGACGGATCGTCCACGATGTCGCGGATCGATACCTGCCCGGAAAGCAGCTTCTTCGCCATGTCCTTGAGCTCGGGGCTCGCGCCGGGCAGGTCCCTGACCTGGCGGAGCGAGGCGTTCAGGGAGCTCTGCTGCTCCGGTTCGAGCGCTTCGTCCCACACTCCCCGCTCGTCGGCGGAAGGACCTTGCGGGTTGCGCGGGTTCGGGGAGTTGTCGCCGTGCCTGGCCATGTCGCTGCTCCTCACTCTCGTCCCGTGCAGTATCTCGCGTACGCCCGTGTGATAGGCAGTCGGTACGGAAAGGTGGCAGCACTGTGACGCACGCACTCGGCCGCCTCGGCGGCGCGGTCTTCCTGATCCTCGGACTGCTGTTGAGCGGTTACTCGACGTACGAGGGCGTGTACGCGGCGGGCTTGGCCGGTACGGCGGGGACGTTGAAGGTGACGTCGTGCGAGTCCAAGTTCCTGCACAACGCGTCCCGGCGCAGCCGCCGCGGCACCGACAACGTCCGCTGCCACGGCACGTTCGCACCGGCCGCGGGGAACGGCCCCCGGGACTCCCAGGCGTACGTCGACACCCGCCGCGGCTACCCGGAAGGTGCGCTCCTGGACGTCCAGCAGGGCGGCCCCGCGCTCTCCCTCACCCACCTCGGCGAGGACCGCGACTACGTCGCCACGGACGCCGGGCGCGCCCTGCGCTGGTTCTCGGGCACGCTCGGCGGGCTCGTCCTCATCGGCCTCGGTGTCTTCTGCACGGCCACCGGGTACGCGCCGTTCGGCCGCAGCGAGATCACGTACGAGAGCGCCTGGGAGCGGGCCGGCCGGAGCCCGCTGCGCCGGACGGTGATCGGGTTCCTGGCGGTCGGCCTGGTGGGGGCGGGGCTGTGCTGGCTGGCGAGCCTGTTCGCCTGAGCCTGAGGCCATTCCCTGTCCGTGGAGGTGCGTGGAGCCCTTCCCGTTCAGCCCGTTCATCAGCGCCCCCGGCGCCGACGATCCACCGTCCCCAACTCGGCCACACCGCCCGGCCCTTGAGCCCGGCCCTGGACCTCGTCCAGGACAGCGCGCGCGTCGAAAGGCGTCAGGAACCGCACGGGGCGGCGGCTTCCGGCCACAGGCTAGACGGTGAGCGACTCGGCGTTCCGCACCCCGGTGCACGTACCGCGCACGGCGAGATGTCCCGGCCCTGTCCCGGCGTACGGTCCGCGGCCGAGGCGGTATGCGGCCCGCCGACTCGTCCCGCAGCGCCTCCGCCGCGGGTGTGCTGGGGGCCGTGCCGAGCTTCGGGATCCTGGCCGCCCCGAACTCCGCGCCCGCAGCCCCGATCCGTCACCGCGTCGGAGAACGGGCGCCGACCCGTGACCAGGGCGACGAGGTCGAGCAGCCCGGCTCGGGGTACGGCTCAACTCCCGCCGCTGCCACGGCACCCCGCGGGGAGGCCTCCGACGCCGGCCCGTCCGGGGCGCCCCCGAGAAGCCCGGTACGCGGGGCCGTGTGCATGGCTGGGGCGGCGGGGCCGTGTGCATGGCTGGGGCGGAACCGCGCCAAGCACCCCGCCTGCCCCGTCGGCCCCGCCGGCTCAGTTGGCCCGAGCCCGCAGAGCCGCCTCGTCCGCGTCCGCGCGCTTCATGCCGATCACGGTGCCGAACACAAGCAGCCCGACCGACCCCACGATGCCGAAGATCAACCGGCCCGGCAGGGCCATCGGCACGGCGAGGAGGACGAGCAGTACGGCCCAGACGCCCATGGCGAGCGCCACGAGCCGGGGCAGGCTGAGCAGCCAGCCCGCGTCCAGGTCCAACGGCCGTGCCGTGTACGAGCGGTCGACCGGGACCCCGGCAGCCGCGGTGGCCGCGCCACCCACACGCTGCGCCGTCTCCGGGGCGAGCGCGCCGTGCACGTACCAGCCGTCGTCGCTGACGAAGACGGCGCCGACACGGTTCGGGCCCTTTTTGCCGCCGGTGTGGTTGCGGTCGGGGTGCCAGATCAGGTGCCCCGCCGCCCCGTCCGCTGACCGCGCCAGGCCGACGGCGGACGTGTGCGCGTGGAACGCGATCTGCCCCGCGTCGGACGCGAGCGTCAGCGTCCAGGGGCTGTTCGCTCCCTTGGCCGCCCCGGCGATCCGGGTACGGAGCACGGACTCGTCGCCTTGCAGTTCGCGCGGGTGCTGCTCGTCGCGCCGCGTCGTGACGGTGACACTCACCAGCGTGAAGATGACCAGGCCGAGCACAATCGAGGCGAGGATGCCGGTCCACTCCTTGTCGAGCACGCGGCCGTCCAACTCGCGCTCCACAAGCGCGCGTTCGTTGTCGCCGATGGCACCGAGCTCCGGCTGCTCGGGGGCGTATGCGACGAACGCGCGCTGGCCCGCTCCGCATTCGTCAACCCACTCCGAGCGGAACTCGGCCCGCGTGCCGGGACCGTTCCCGTCGGCCGAAGGCAGAGTGACCGTCGAGGTGCAGAAGAACGTACTGCCGGTCTTGTGCTCGTCCTCGACGACGTTGCGCACGGACTCCACTCGCAGTTCGCGCACCACGTACCCGGCCTCCACCAGGTCGGCGGCCTTCCCCTCGAACACCGGGCTGCCGACGCCGAGCGCGAGCGGCGCGACCGACACCAGAATCCCGGCGAAGGTCGACAGCACCTCACGCCTGCGCACCCGGCCGAGCCCTGCGAGCCCGCCGGGCAGCGCCCCGCCGCGCTCGGCGGGCACGGAGGCCGCCCGGATCAGCCCCCGGTGCACGTCCGGCCGTTCCGGTTCGCCTGCCGCACGGCGTACGAAGAGCCCGTACGCGACGCAGCAGGCCACGACGAGCGCCGCCGCCAGGACGAGAATGTCCCGCAGCTGCGAGGTCTGCAGGAAGAACCAGGAGCTGAGCAGCACGACGAGGGCGACCACGGCCGACCAGCCGAGCGGCGCCCCCTGCCGCACGGCGGCCGCCTGCTTGGGGTTCGACGCCGACTCGAGGTTCGACATGGACTGGGATCCGTTCACCCGAAATCATCCACCAGGCTCGTGTTCTTGCTGTGCTCCCGCAGTTTGTCAGCGGTCTTCTGCTGCCCCTCTGCCAGGTCGTCCTCTTTGTCGTCGGCTTCCTTCATGTGGTTGCCGGCGACGCCGAACTCCTGGCCGATGCGGCTGCCCGTCGTCTCGTCGCGGACGGTCTCGCGCTGTTCGTCGGTGAGCTGGTCGGGGGTGCTGTCCCCACTGCCTTCACCGCTGCCTTCACCGCTGCCGCCGTCGGAACCGGAGGAGCCGTCACCGCTGTTGTCGCCTCCGGTGCCGCCTGAGCCAGCGGATTCGCCCGAGCCACTCGAACCGCTCGAACCCGTGCCACCGGAGCCGCTGTCGCCGCTTCCGCCGCCCGAGGAGGTGCCTCCACCGCCCCCTGAACCACCGGTGGAACCGGAGCCGTCACCCGAACCCGTACCGCCGGACCCACCGGACCCGCCTTCGCCACCCGACCCACCAGACGACCCACCAGACCCGCCTTCACCGGACGACCCGCCGGAACCCCCAGAGCCTCCGTCGCCGCCCGACCCGCCGGAACCGCCGTCTCCGGGCGCCCCGTCCGCGCCACCGCTGGGCCCGTGGGTGACACCGCCGCCGACGCCGCCGCCCGCACCGCCGGCCGCGGCCCCGATCAGCGCCTGCGACCAGTCGAACTTGTCGTCGCTGTCGGCCCACGGACCAGACGCGTTGGCCGCATCGCCCAGGAGGCTGCCGGAGGCACCACCCGCGGCGCCGATGCCGATCGACTCCCCGATGCCTCCGCCGAGCCGCCCGCCGAGAGCGAGGTCAGCGACCTTGCCCATACCCGCTCCGGCGACACCGCCGACGAGGTTGTTCTCCCACTCGGGCCCCTTGCCGCTGAGCATGCTGGTGGCGACGCCGTTGCCGAACTCAATGGCCGTACGCCCAGCGAACGGGGCGCCGTAGTGCGAGGCGAACTTCAGGATCTTGCTGGAACCGCTGTAACTCCGCAGCTTCTGGAACCACTTGGCGATCGTGGCCAGAAGGCGGCCGAGCCGGGCCGCAGCCGCCGTGGCCTGCCCCGCGAGCCGCGCAGCGTTGGCGGCGCCCGCAGCAGCGGAGAACCCGAGTGTGATGAATGAGGTGGCGACGGAGACGCCGATCGTGACGCCGATCTCCAGATAGATCTGGTGGATCTCGTCGTTGATCTCCTCGATCTTGTCGGCTGCCTGGTTCAGCCCCTTCTGGGCCTCGTCGAACGAGGGCTGAGCATCCTCGACCGACTTCTTGACCTCGTGCCAGTGCAGCAGAAAGGCGTCGGCGGCAGGCCCATACCACTGGCTGCCGGTCGCCTCTCGTACGGCCTTGTCCATGTGCACGACGAACCGGTCCAGGGCATCGCCCATGTTGCCCCAGGCCTTCGCGGCCTCGCGCAACACCTCAGGCTCGCCACCGGGGTTGACCAGTTCGAGGCCGGCCTCGTAGACCTTCTCGGCAACCGACTCGTCGCTCACTGGCCGCCTCCCTTGAACTGCTCCTCGATCGCCCGATCGGCGCCGACAGTGTTACGGGAGTTCTTGTCGAGGTTGTCGGCGATGTCGTAGGCGTGCTGCTGCAGCCCCTCGATCGCCTTGGTCATCTGCTCCGCCAACTCGATGTAGGCGGAGGTGATTTCCTCGGACTCGGTCAGAAACCCGAACCCGTCATGGATGGCCTCGCTGTCCGTCTTCGGTTTGAACTTCGCCAACTCCTCGCCCAGGAGGTCCGCTTCACGCGAGAAGGCGCCGCTCAGCTTTTCCAACGCCGAGTGGCCGATGTAGAACTCGTCCGACACTTGTGTGGATCCCTACGTCCCGATGTTCCGCACATGGATTTCACACCGCGAAGGCACAGCAGACGGGAACGCACCACCGCCCCCACCCACGGCACGACGCGACGAGTCCGCCAAACTAGCGTGCAGAGCAGGGGATTTGACCATTGCGTTACCAACGGCAGCAGACCCACCGCGACCGGCGCAAGATCTCCACAGCACTTGCGGGAGCGCGCAAGGACAAGCGGCACGAAGAGGTCGCTACGGGACACTGTCGCGGCACCAGGCGCACAAAGGTACGCACGCGGACACGCGAAAGGGCCCGGGAGACTCCCGAGCCCTTTCCTCGAACCTCGACCGCCCAGGCGCTACCTAGCGCTGCTGCCCGTACGGCCCGCCCTGCTGCGGCGCCTGACCGGGCGGCGCCGGATAGGCCTGCCCGGGTGCGGCGTTCGGATACTGCTGCTGCCCCGGGTACCCCGAAGGACCACCCGGACCACCGGGCCCGCCGTTACCGGGACCACCGTTGCCCCGGTTACCGCGGCTACGGAGCACAGCGAAGATGACACCGACGACGATCAGCACGGCGACACCGATGCCCACGCCGATCAACAACCCGCTGGACGACGAAGACTTCTTCTTCTTGCCCGCGCTCTCCTTGGACGAGGAGTCATCCCCCTCAGCCGGCGCTCCCTTGGACTCAGTCCCAGACGGCGCCTTGGCCAGGGGCCCTTCCTTGGGACCCTTGGGGATGTCCATCCGCATCGCCGTCCCCGGACGCGCGATGCCGTAGCCGAGCGTCTCCTTGTCCGGAGCATTCCCCAGGTAGTCAGCCGACTTGACCATGCGGTTGATGATCTGGCCAGCGGTCAGGTCGGGGAACTTGGAGCGGAGGAGGGCGGCGATGGCGGAGACGTAGGCGGTGGCGTCGGAGGTACCGCTTACAATGCTGTACCCACTGCGCGTCTTCGTCCTCGCACTCGTGATATCCACGCCCGGGGCAGCGAGCGTAACCCCCTTCCCCGTATTGGCGTTACTCCAGGGCTTCAGGTTCTTGTCCACGGCTGTAACAGCTACAACCCCGGGAAGCGCGGCGGGGTAATGCACTGTGCCGCCATCGTTTCCTACACCAGCAACAACAACGACATCGTTGGCCTGCGCGTAGGCAATAGCTTTCGCCCCTCGGGTACCCGGCGTTGCACCCGTATCAACGAAGGAAAGGTTGATGACTTCCACGCCCTGGTCGACGGCGTAGCGAACAGCCTCGGGCCAGTATTCGCTCATCGCCTTGCCATCATCTGCCTTCACAGGGAGAATCTTGGCCTTCGGCGCGAGCCCCATCACACCTGATGCACGACCGGGGCCATGCCCATGGCCAGCGATTAGGCTAGCCATGCCAGTACCGTGGCCGTCTGGGTCGTTGTGAGGCTGGCTCCCCGGCGTTGAAAAGTCCTTCCCCGGCAGCACCTGGCCGGTGAGATCCGGGTGAGACGCATCGACCCCCGAGTCCACAACTGCGACAGTCACTCCCTCACCCTGTGACGTCTTCCAGACGTCCTCAGCGTCATAAACCGTGAGCGGCCATTGCTTGTCGCGGACCTCGTCTGCTGACGCCAGCGGCGCTGAAGTGAGGAGCAAGGCTCCTGTCAGTGCCGCGACTCCCGTCGTGGACCAGACTCGCTTGACTCCCAATTTCCTTGCTCCTCACTCAACTGCGACTGGTTTCGCCAGCTTCTAGGGGAACCGGCGAAGGTTCTCTGCTGGCTCGCTCAGTGCCTACTCGATGTTCTTAGGCACGTTCCTCTTGCGGTTCTCTTCCGAGACCCACGTCTCCTCGTCCTCGACAAGGTAGTCGGGGCGATCGCTGCCCTCGTTGCCCTCACCACGGCGACCACCACGGCCACCCATGGCACCGCCCATACCGCCGGCCATGCCGCCCGTGCGCTGCGAGCCACCACGGCTGCCGTGCAGACCGGCACCGCCAGTTGCGGCGCCCTTGCCGGTGATGCCCTTGGCAGCTCCAACGACACCACCGCGTGCCTTCGCGAGAGCACCGCGACCACCACCGGCTGCACCACGGCCGCCGGCACCAGCGCCCATGCCGCCACCCATGCCGCCCATACCGGCACGACCTGCCGCTCCACGGTTGGCTCCAGCGCCGCCACCAGCGAACCCACCGCGTCCACCAGCACCGGGGCCACCCCCGCGAGCTCCCGCGAGACCGCCACCGCCAGCGGGCGGAACGAATCCACCACCAGTGCCACCACCGGTTCCGCCGCCACCGCCGGGCAGGCCAACTCCACCGCCTCCAGGCAGCGACGTCTTACCCCCCGTCAGGCCAGGCGAGACGCTGTCGGTGTTGGTGCCGACCGGGAGCTGAGTTCCTCCAGTGATCCCCTTGGGGCCTGGGACCGTAGGCGCAGCACCAACACCCTTAGGGGGTCCTGCAGTCCACGGCTTGGGGCCCGTACCAGCCGCACCCGGACCACTTCCACCAGGGCCGGAGGGCGTGACCGGCGGGGGCATCGGACCACCCGGGTCCGGCGGAGAGAACGGGTCCTTGGGGTCTGATCCGCCGTCAACCCGCCCGCTGTACGACTTGTAGTTGAACGCCAGCTGCTCCATGATCGCCACGCCCTGCAGCTGAGCTTCCTTACCTGCGGAAAGCGAGTCTGCGTTGGCCTTGGCTGCAGCGTCCGTGCTGGCGCCCTTCTTGATGTCTTCGAGGAGCTGCTCGTCACTGCGCTCGTCGTCCCACATCTTGTCCCAGGCCCTGTCCCAGAAGCCGGGCTCCTCAACTTCGCGCATCTTCTCGCGCGAAGTCCGCAGATCCTTCTGGACCGCATCCATGTTGTCGGAGTTGTGCTTGGCCCAGAGCGCGCCGTTCTGGATCTTGTTCTGGATTTCCCCAGCCTTACGCGCGAAGGAGTTGGCCGCCTCGCCCTGCCAGTGCTCCAGGACGTCCTCGACGGCCTTCTTCATCAAGCCGGCGACACTGTCGCCGGACGGCGCACCGCCGGCTTCGCCGCCGGAGAGGATCTCGTGGACCTTCTTCCAGTGCTGGCTGACCTCGTAGATGCGATCCGGGTCCGCGTCCAGAATCATGGAACGCAGATCCGGAATGCTCATCTTCATGAACGGTGTGTCGAGCTGGGAGCGGTCCGGTCCGCCCATTCCGCCGTTGGGCTGCTCCTCGAGCTTCTCGTCGTGCTTCTCCTGAATGCGCTGTTGGCGCGCTTCCTCCATCTGCCTCATTTGCTCAGGCGTCATGTAGTTGCCGCCGTACCCGTAGGCCATCTCAGAACATCCCCTCCGTCAGTGATCGGTTCCTGAAGTTCGCTTAGTTCGCCGCGCCCTTGGCAGGACCGTCACCAGCGTCGTAGCGACCCTTCTCGGCGTGCTCCTGCTCGGTGTACTTGTCCTTCACCTTCGAAGCACTCTTACCGAATTCATCGATCAACTCATGAAGGCCCTTGATGATCTTCTCGATCCGGGCCTTCTCCTCGGCGTGAGCCTTGTGCAGTTGATTCGACTCCAGGAACTTGTCGCTACCGAAGGCAGTGCTAGGAATATCCGTCTCGTACTTGGCCTTAGAGTTGGCCGAGTCCATGTTGCTGAGCAGCCCGTTGAGCTTCCTGATGACGTCATCAAGAGCGCTCAGATCAACCCGCATCCCGTTGCTCATACCCCGTGTCCTCTCCCCAGTTTTCCAAAGTTCTTCGCGCCATCGGATTCCGTATCCATATGGCCTGACTCAGTCAAAAGGCCCTGATTCGCCCTGAACAGGCCGGTTCGCCCTAATCAGTTCCAAGCCCCCCAGCCTTCTTCCGTCGCCAGTCCCGGACAGCGATTCCGCTGCCGCCCGCGACGAAGACCAACAACAAGCCCGCACCCAGTACGTAGATCGCGATCCGCCGGTCACGCTCCGCCGGAGTCTCTCCCATGGTGACCCGCATCGGGGTCACCTGGCCAGAACCCGCCTGCTGCGGGGCTTCGGGCTTGGGGGTCTCGCCGGGTTCGGTGCTGTTGGACAGGGCCGCGAGCGGGTCCACAACTCCCCAGCCCACATAGCGGTTCGGCTCCGCGGTGGGGCGTTGGGCGGTCTCCTGCATGCGGGCGATGATCTGCTTGCTGTTCCACTCCGGGTAGCGGTCCTTCATCAGGGCAGCCACACCTGCGACGTACGGGGCAGCGAAGCTGGTTCCCTGGTCGGTGCACTGGCCGCCCTTGGGGACCGTGGAGACCATGTCTACGCCGGGGGCCGCGATGTCGACGAAGTCGCCGGCCTGCGAGAAGAAGGCCCGCTCGTCGTTGCGGTCCGAGGCGGCGACCGCGACAACGCCGTCGTACGAGGCGGGGTACGTCTTCTTCGACAGGCCGTCCACGCCCGCGTTGCCCGCGGCCGCGACGACGATGATGCCGGCGTCGACCGCCTCCTGGATGGCGATGCGCAGCGCCTCCGGATCCCTGCGGCCCTGCGTGTCGGAGGAGATGTTGATGATCTGGACACGTTGCTCGACGGCGTAGTTGATCGCCGCGACCATGGTGTCCGAATTGCCGTTCTTGACCTTGCCGTTCTTGCCCGCCGCCCCGGTGTAGCGGATCGGCAGGATCTTCGCATCGGGGGCGAGGCCCATGAACCCCGAATTCGGCACCTTCTTGGCCGCGATGATCCCCGCGACCTTGGTGCCGTGGCCCTGCAGGTCCTGGGTTCCGTCAGCGCGGCCGCCGACGAAGTCCTTGCCCTTGGAGGCCATCTGGCCGGCCAACTGCTTGTTGTCGTCGTCCACGCCGGTGTCGATCACGGCGACCGTGACGCCCTTGCCGGTGGCCTTGTCCTTCAGCTGGTCCATGATGATCCGCTGAAGCGACCACGGGGTGGACGCGATGTTCTTGCCGCCGAACTTGCACTCGGAGCTCGAGTCGAGACTGAATGCGGGATCGTCCGAGCGGGAATCAGCGAACGCCGACGGGGCAGTGGCGAGGCACATCCCGGTGACCGTGAGTACGCCAACAGCCCGCTGCAGTGCGCGGGTTCCACTCGTACGCGTACGGGGTGTCAGGACCCCCATGCTCAGGACCCCCAGGGATGGCTTGTCAATAACTGGTGCGGTGATGCGGTCTTGCTGGTCTGCATTGCTGTGCAGTTGCGTTCCGGTGAGTTCAACTCAGCGTCGGAAACACCGGGTTGCCCACAGATGAACGGGCCCGGCCCGGGTGCCGAGGCGAGTTCGGCCCAGTCCGCGCTTCTCGCGCCGACCGGGCCTCCCTCAACGCCTCGGATCACACCGACTCAGGCCCACTGCGGGCTGCGGGCGGCTCAGCCCCAGGTGTTGGCGTTCTGCTTCTCAGTGGCCTGGTAGTTCTCGGCCGAGCTCTGCAGCGCGCCCGCGATCTTCATCAGGGTCTGGTGCAGGTCAGCGGCAGTCTGGTCCCACTCGCGCTGCTTGCGCTGGTAACCCTCCTGCGCTTCACCTTCCCAGGACTGCGCGACGTTCTTGACCGCGGCCTCGATGTCGTCGAGCTGCTGCTTGATGCGGCCGGCGGTGGAGCGGACGTCGGTCGCAGCGTTGGTGATCGTTGCGTAATTGACGAGAATGGACATCGTCTAACCCCTTCAGGGAGTTTGCGGAAGTGTGGTGGTGAGGCGAGCTGGTGTCACGTGTGCGCTCGGGGAGATCCCGAACTGCCGCACGGGACTGCTCTATCGAGCGACGATCAGCCGAAGTCCGACATGATCTTGCTGATCTCGGAGTTCTGCTGCTCTTCCGACGCGGTGTAGTTGCTCCGCGTGGAGTCCACGGCTTCCTTGATGTCCTGCAGGATGTCGCTCATACGCTTGGCGTCCTGGTTCCACCGCTCCTGGAGGGAGCGGTACGACTTGGCCGCCTGGCCCTCCCAGCCGCCCGCGATCTGGTCGATCACGCCGTTGAGGCGACGGACCTCGCCCTGGATCTGACCGTTCGCCGTGTTGATGTCGTTCGAGAGCTTGGCGAGCTGATCTTCTGTTACCCGAAACTGGCCGGCCATGGTGAACCTTCCCCCATGTCGTTGTGGACCGAGAAGCCCGTACCGCTTCTCGGGTTTGAGGCGTCACTTCTGTCTAAACATCTATGAGCGCTGACAGCACTCTATCGCCCGCCACTGACACATTCATCGACAGCGGCGATCAGTTACAGACTTCACACAGTCGAGAGACGGAGCCGTGATTGAACACGGCCAACTCCGGGCAGGCGCAGGCCATTTGGGCCTCCGCACGGAGCCGGCCGTGCCCTTCGGACGTCACTGACTCTGGGCCTGCTTGGCGCTTCCGGTGTCCAGCGTCGGCCCCTTGGGGATGAACTGGGCCCAGCCCTGCGGGACGTAGCGCTTGTCCTTGACCTTCTCGTAGCCGAGGCGGGTACGGGCCTTGTCGGTCTCGGAGGGCCCCTCGCCCTCCTTGAGGCCAGTGCCCTCCTCGCCGGTCTTGTCCGAGGCGTTGTCGTTGCCCGCGGGCAGCGAGTAGCGCAGGCCGGTGTCCGTGAGCAGGTACGTGTGGCCACCGCCGCCGGCTCGTCCGGTGATCTCCTGGAAGAGCAGGCCGGAGCCGGAGGAGACGTACGCGTTCAGGGAGTCGCTGAGGACCTTCCTCGGGTACTCCTTGCCTGCCCAGGCGCCGAGGTTGGGCTTCTTGGCGGCGGTGTTGAAGGTGCCGTCGAACAGGCTGCACGAGGTGTCGTTCACCTCGCCGGGGGCGCCCTCCGTGGCGTTGACCTGCTTCGGCACGTCGCGGGGCCAGCTCTCGCCGATGCCGAGCGGCTCGGCGGCGCCGCCGTTGGCGGTGTTCACGTCGTTCGAGGAGACCTCGACGTCGACGGGCTTGGTGCCCTGGTACGCCGCCTCGGCCGACGGAGAGGCCTTGAGGACAGCGGCCATGAACGGGGTGATCGAGGCCACCCGGTCCCTGAGAACCACGTAGTTCAGTTCGCCTGCGGCGTCAGCGACCTTGAGGATCGTGCCGACCCTGGCCGCCTCGTCGGGCAGCCCCTGAACCCCGGTGGGCGCACCCGCCTGCGGAATGGTCGGGAAGGTGATCTGGCCGCCGTCGTTGAGCGTCGCGAGCCACTCCCCGCTCACCTTCCGCGGAACGTTGGTGCCGCCGATCACGGCCGAGCGCAGGTTCTGCGTCAGCGTCTTGTCCGCGTTGACGTTGTCGCTGCCGAGGCGGAACACCGTGCCGTTGCCGTCCACCAGGAAGCGCAGGCCGTTCGGCGCCTCGACGTACAGCGCCTCGCTGGAGTCGACCTTGCCCTTGCCCTTGACGGCCTTGGCGTCCTCCGCGTTCATGACGAACACCGCGCGGTCGGGGGCTGCGCCGCCGCCCGCGGCCGGACGCTCGCAGACCGCCCAGGTCTTCGCCTTCTCGGCGTCCTCCTTGGCCGGCAGACGGTCCGGCGCGTAAGGAATGCCGATGGTCGATCCGTGCCGGATGTTGCTCTTGTCGATCTCCTTGCCCGGCACCTCGAGGACCGTGCCCTTGCCCTTCTCGAGCAGGAGCTTCGCGGAGGCGTAGTTGAGGACCGGGTGCAGGACCTTCTCGCCCGTCTCCTTGTCCTTCAGGACTACGTACCTGGTCGTCGAGTCCTTGTCCACGATGACGTGCTCGCCGACCGTGTCCCAGCCCTTCGGCGCCGCAGGCTTGATGACCCCCCAGGCGATGAACCCCACCACGAGGATCACACCGACCGCCAGGCTCGGCATCACGGTGCGCACCGGTCGCGGTGCGCCTTCCTCCGACCCCCCGGGCTCCGGTGCCAGGAAAGCCGCGACAGTGCGCTTGCGCGCGAATGTATAGGCGGCGAGCTCATCCCGACGCTTTGCCATGTGTCCCAGCTCTCCCGTTTCTCCCGTTTTGCCATGCTCAGTCGTTGCCCCCCGACCGGTCCCGGCAGCATCAGCGCGCGCACAAGGGCCGGTTGAGCACAACAGGGCACCTACTATGCACTGCGCCACGGGGCCGCGGTCCACCAGGTTCGGTGTGCGCGTCCGCTCTGTACCGGAAGTTCACAGAGCCGCCCCACTTCCCTGTCCTGGCCCCCGTGTCGCCGAGAGGTCATCAACGGGTAGCGTGACCTCCCACACGAACACAGGGCACCGCAGCGCACGGCGGTCGCAACGGCGACGAGCAACGAACAGCCCGCCGTGCCACCGAGCGAACCGATGCCACATTGCGAAAGGGATGTCCCGGGGGATGACCAGCGCTACGAGCAGTCGGCGCGGACGCCGCGCACAGCAGCAGCCGAGGGGCGGAGGCCGGGGAAGGCCCACTCAGGCACCGACTCCCGCAGCGACCGGATCCGCGACGTCCGCCGCGCCCCGTACCCTGCCGCGCCCCGGCGGACTCGGTCCGCTGCGCCTGCAGCAGCTAGTCCTGGTCGAGCTGGCCGCCGCGATCATGGTGGCCGCGTGGGTGACCGAGCGGTGGCTGCTCGCCCCCGCGGGCGCCGTCGCCGCGCTCCTCGTCCTCCTCGCGATCCTGCGCCGCCACCACCGCCCGCTGCCGGAGTGGTACGAGACGGCGCGCGCGCTCAAGCAGCGCCAGCGCGAGGCCAAGTCGCCCGTCCCGCCGGGCACCGACCCGATGCTGGCGCCCGCCGTCGAGTGCGACGCGGCGCTGCGCACGTACAGCTTCGTGTCCCGGGACGACCGGTCGATCGGCATGATCGGCGACGGCTCGTTCCTGACGGCCGTGCTCTTCGTGCAGCCCAGCGACGAGCCGCTGCGGCCCGAAATGGCCAACCGCCAGCTGCCGTTGCAGCTGATCCAGGACGCCCTGGAGGTGGACGGCATCCAGCTGGCCTCCGCCCAGGTCGTCCAGCACACCCAGCCCGCGCCCGCCCCGCACCTGCCGCAGCAGTCGGTCGCCGCGCGGTCGTACGGCCCGCTGCAGGCCCAGTCCGGCTCGCCCGCGCTGCGCCTCACCTGGGTCGCCCTGAAGCTCGACCCCGAGCTGTGCCCGGAGGCCGTCGAGGCCCGCGGCGGCGGTGTGCCCGGCGCCCAGCGCGCCCTGCTGCGTACCGCCGACCAGCTCGCGAGCCGCCTCGCCGGCGCCGGTTTCGAGGCGACGATCCTCGACGAGAACGAGCTGGTGAACGCGCTCGCCACGTCCAGCTGCCTGAACCCGCGCGCCAACTCCCAGCGCAACAACGACAGTCGGTCGAACCAGCGCCGCACGGTCGAGGCCGTCCGCACCTGGCGCGTGGACGACCGCTGGCACACCACGTACTGGATCTCCCGCTGGCCGCAGCTCGGTCAGGGCGGGGTGGGCCTGCCGCAGCTGGTGACGCGCTTCACCTCGCTGCCGGTGCTCGCGACCACGTTCAGCACCACCCTGAGCAGGGCGGGCAACCGCGGCATCGCGATCGCGGGCCACGTCCGCATCACCGGCCGCGGTGAGAACGAACTGGACCAGGCGCGCCGCGAGTTGGAGCGCGCCGCCGGCGCCTCCAAGGTCGGCCTGGTGCGGCTCGACCGCGAACAGGTCCCCGGCGCCCTCGCCACCCTGCCGCTCGGAGGTACGTCCTGATGTCCTACCCCACCCCGACCATGAACCAGGGACAGCAGCGCCAGGGCGGGCCCGAGCGCCGGCCCGCGCACGTCGCGTCGCCGACCGACACCGGCATGATCCCGCTGCTGCAGCAGCCGGAGGCGCCGCAGCAGCCGACCCAACGGCGCATCTTCAGCCCGGGGTTCGGCCTGCGCGGCCCGCGCCGCAACCGGCACGTGGTGACGTCCGACGAGATCGCCGCGATCAGCATGCCGATCGGCGACGACGGCGTGATCATCGGCACGGACACCGAGAACACGCCCGCCGTGCTCGGCCTGGCCCGCCCCACCCCCTTCGACGTCTGCGTCGTCGGCGGTCTGTGGATGGCCCAGGTACTCGCACTGCGCTCCGCCGCGACCGGCGCGCGCGTGGCGGTCGAGACGGGCCGCCCGCAGGTCTGGGCGCAGTTGGCGCAGGCGGCCGGCGGCGGCCAGCAGTGCGTGACGGTGTACCCGGTGGGCCGCGTGCCCGCGCAGGGCCCTTCGGTGTCCAGCCCGGTCGTGCTGATCCGTGACTGTGGTGTCCGCCCGCCGCGCGGCCGGGTGACCTCGCTGCCCTGGCAGGCCGTCGTGACCGTGCTGCCGTACGTCAGTGAGCACGCGCCGCGTTGGCTCTCGCAGGCGCAGTTGGTCGGCATCCAGCGCATCTCGCCGCAGGAGACCGAGGTCGTACGCGAGACCCTCGGTGTGCCGGCGGACCACCTGCAGCTGCTGCCGACGCTCTCGGACAACGTGGCCCTGTGGTGCACCCGCAAGCACCGCAAGTACGTGATGACCGAGCCGACCGAAGCGGAGAACGGTCTGCTCGGCGCTGCCCGACGTATGGACTGACCCTTCGGCGAAGTCCCGCAACCGGATTGTGATGTTCGGTCGTGGGGCCTTCGCCGGGGCGATCGGCCCACTGAAGTGCCTCTCCGGCCGGCGTTCGACGTCCGGCCGGATTGCGTCTTTCGGTGGCCGATCCGATGCCCTTGGATGCTCGGAAGTCCGTCCGGACGGGCCGAGAATCCCCCAACCCGCCCGGATGTTCCGTGCTTCCGGGCACCTGGGTCCGATCCTCGGGACTCGAGGCCAGGCCCTGTCCGGGGACCCGGGGAGAGTGGTCAACCGCACGAGCGGCGGAGACGGAGCGCACACAAGGGCGCTTTCCCGTACCGCGGTGCGAGTGATTAGGCTCTTCTGGTGATGCGGTTGCGTCGCAGACGCGTGGGACGCGCCACCCCATCCGCCCGACCGCGACGTACGCATTCAGCAGCAGTGGCTGACCAGGAGGCAAGCAGTGAACAGGGATCGGTCCGACTACCGAGGCGGCCAGTCCCCTGACGGGGAAGACCGTGAACTCGACCTCACGGGCGAGTTCGAGATCGTCTACGAGCCTCCTTCTTGGTACGACCAGGGATCGCGCGGCAACACCGAGCCGGCCTCGCCGCCGCCTCCCACCGGCCAGCCGCTCGGCCAGCAGGGGCCGAACCAGGGCCCGCCGCAGCCCCCGGTCCAGGAGCAGCCGCAGCAGGGGTACGCGCCGGGCGCACCGCAGGGGACGGGTGGCGCACCCGGCGCCGGCTACCCGCAGCAGACGCCTCAGCAGATGCCGCAGCAGGACGCCTCCGGTGGCTACGGCTACCCGCAGCAGGCCCCGATGCAGCCCAACACCGCGGGCGGTTACGGCTACCCGCAGCACGCCCAGCCCGCACAGCCCGCCCAGGACGCCTCCGGCGGTTACGGCTACCCGCAGCAGGCCGCCCCCGTCGCGCCGCAGGCCGCCGCATCGCAGTACCCCGCACAGCCGCAGCAGTCCGCGCCCCAGCAGGCGGCGGCGCCGCAGACCGGCCAGGACACGTCGGGCGGTTACGGCTACCCGCAGCAGACGCAGGGCGCGACGGGTGGTTACGGCTACCCGCAGTCCGGGAACGAGCCCGCGCACTCACCGTCGGTCGACGCCTCCCCCGCGCCGTCCGTGGACGCCTCGCCCGCTCCCCCGGCGCCCACTCCCGCCGCTCCGGCACCGGCTGCTCCGGCCCCTGAGGCTCCGGCTCCGGACGCGAGCGCTCCGGCCGCCAACTCGCCTGCCGCGCCCGGCTTCCCGGTGCTGCGGCCCGTGGACGACGAGGACAGCGGTACGACGTCGGCCCCCGCTGCCGCCGAGGGCGCGGAGGCGTCCGACGCCGAGGCGGAGCAGCCGGAGCAGGCGGAGCAGCCCGTAGAGCTCAACTACGCGGCTGCGGACGCCGAGGCGGCCGCGCTGTTCGGCTCGGACGACGACGAGCCCGCCGCGTCGTCGGACGAGGAGCCCGAGCAGGAACAGGCCGCCGCCGAGGGTGAGGCCGGCGCGTCGTCCGACGCCGCCGAAGCGCCGCAGGCTCCTGAGGCCACTGCGCCGGCCGAGGCGCCGCAGGTCCCGCAGGCGCCCCAGGCTCCGCAGGCCCCGCAGGCTCCGCAGGCCCCTCAGCAGCAGCTGCCTCCGCTGCCGCAGGGCTACCAGCCCGCGCAGCCCGAGCAGGCCGGTCAGCAGCAGCCCGCTCAGCAGCCGCAGGACCCGCAGGCCGCGGCCGCCGCAGCGGCACAGGCCGCCCAGGCCCAGCAGGCCCAGGCGGCACAGCAGGCGCAGCAGGGCGGTTACGGCTACCCGCAGCAGCAGGGTCAGCCGGGTCAGCAGCCCCAACAGGCCGCTGGGCAGGGCGGGTTCGGCGCCGGGCAGCCGATGCCGCAACAGCAGGGCCAGCACCCCGGCGCCCAGCCGATGCCGCAGCAGGACCAGGCCGCGCAGGCGCACGCCGCCCAGCAGGCCGCCCAGGCTCAGCAGGCGTACGCCGCACAGCAGGCACAGCAGGCGCAGCAGGCACAGCAGGCCGCCCAGGCCCAGGCAGCACAGCAGGCACAGCAGGGCGGTTACGGCTACCCGCAGCAGCAGGTCCAGCCGGGTCAGCAGCAGGGCTACGGCTACCCGCAGCAGGGCCAGCAGCCCCAGGGTCAGCAGCCGCACCCGCAGGCCCACCCTCAGCAGGGCCAGGCTCCGCAGCAGGGCCAGGCTCCGCAGCAGGGCCAGGCTCCGCAGCAGGGTCAGCAGCCCGGCCAGCAGATGCCTCAGCAGGGACAGCAGCCGCACCCCCAGCAGCAGGCCCCTCAGCAGCAGCACCAGCAGCAGGCCCCGCAGGGCTGGTCGCAGGGCGGTCAGGCCGGTCAGGCCGGGCCCGGTGCGCAGCAGCCGCAGCCGCAGGCCGCGCCCGGCACGCCGCTGGGTTACAACGCGGCGGTCGAGCTGTCCTCGGACCGACTGCTCCGCAACCAGCCCAAGCAGCGCAAGAACAACGCGGGCCCGTCCCGGTTCAAGCTGGGCGCGAAGAAGGAAGAGGCCGAGCGGCAGCGGAAGTTGGAGCTGATCCGTACGCCGGTGATGTCCTGCTACCGGATCGCGGTCATCTCCCTCAAGGGCGGCGTCGGCAAGACCACGACGACGATGGCGCTCGGCGCGACGCTGGCCTCGGAGCGGCAGGACAAGATCCTCGCGATCGACGCCAACCCGGACGCGGGCACCCTCGGCCGCCGTGTGCGGCGCGAGACCGGTGCGACCATCCGCGACCTGGTGCAGGCGATCCCGCAGCTGAACAGCTACATGGACATCCGCCGCTTCACCTCGCAGGCGCCCTCCGGTCTGGAGATCATCGCCAACGACGTGGACCCGGCCGTCTCGACCACGTTCAACGACCAGGACTACCGCTCGGCGCTCGACGTCCTCGGCCGTCAGTACCCGATCATCCTGACCGACTCGGGTACGGGTCTGCTGTACTCCGCGATGCGCGGAGTGCTCGACCTGGCCGACCAGTTGATCATCATCTCGACCCCGTCGGTGGACGGCGCGAGCTCCGCGTCGACGACGCTCGACTGGCTGTCGGCGCACGGCTTCGCCGACCTGGTGCAGCGCTCCATCACGGTGATCTCGGGTGTCCGCGAGACCGGCAAGATGATCAAGGTGGACGACATCGTGGCGCACTTCGAGACGCGCTGCCGCGCCGTCCAGGTGGTGCCGTTCGACGAGCACCTCGCGGCGGGCGCCGAGGTCGACCTCAACATGATGCGTCCGAAGACCCGCGAGGCGTACTTCAACCTGGCGTCCCTGGTCACCGAGGACCTCGCCCGGACCGCGCAGAACCAGGGGTACGCCGGCCAGCAGCAGATGCAGCAGGGCTACCCGCAACAGCAGCAGGCCCCGCAACAGGGTTACCCCCAGCAGGGCGCTCCGCAGCAGGGTCAGGGCTGGCAGCAGCAGGGCCAGCAGCCCCCGCAGGGCCAGGGCTGGACGCAACAGCCCCAGCAGGGACAGCAGCCGCCGCAGGGTCAGCAGCAGGGCGGTGCGGTGCCGCCTGGCTGGACCCAGTAACAGCGGCAACACCCGTACGAGCGAAAGGGGTCGGCGTCTTCGGACGCCGACCCCTTTCGTGTACGCACGAAAGCCTCGGTGCTATTTCAGGTCGAACTCGCCGTCCCGCGCGCCGAGTACGAACGCGCGCCACTCCGCCTCGGTGTAACGCAGCACCGTCTCGGGCTCCTTGGAGTTGCGCATGGCGACGGCGCCGCCGTCGAGATAGGCGATCTCGACCTTCTCGTCCTCGGGTCCGCCCGGGGCGCTGTGCCATTCGACGCCGCTGATGTCCAGGGCGTACAGCGCGTCCTTCTCCGCCTCTTTGCGTGCCTTGAGGGCCGCCTGCGCTTCCTCTTGCCGCTGCTCCGTCGACATCAGGATCTCTCCGTTCCACTGGCCTGACCCACTGTGGGGACTCTACCGTCGGTCATGGTCCTTCGGGGGTGTCTTCAGAGGGCTGTACCAATGTCGGTCACGGGCCCAACTCGACGCCATAACAGGGGTGTTCCCGCAGGCCAGAGAGGGTTCATTCGCCGTTGACATGTTTAGACCACCGCTGATAGACACACACCTTCTCCAACTGAGCTGTTCCCGCTTGTCATTCAGTACGTCCCGCAGTACGTCCGCCTTTCTGAGCGAGCAACTACGCGAGGTCAACTGCCCATGGACACAAGAGTTCAGCACGTATCCGACGTACCAGCGAGAAGAAGACCGCGTCGTCGCGTCCGCGTCCTGCTCGGCTCCGGGGTCGCCGCGCTGACCCTCACCGCCGGTCTCGCCTCGCCCCTCAATCCGGCGCCGGAAGAGGCCGAGGCGTCGAGCACCGCCAAGAAGGAGACGCTGACGGTCGCGGTGGCGCAGAGCGTCGACTCGCTGAGCCCGTTCCTCGCCCAGCGCCTCGTCAGTACGAGCATCCACCGCCTGATGTACGAGTACCTGACGAACTACGACCCGAAGGACGCCCGCACGGTGCCGGGTCTGGCCACGAAGTGGGAGCCGTCCGCGGACAAGCTCACCTGGACGTACACGATCCGCGACAACTCGAAGTGGTCCGACGGGAAGCAGGCCACCGCCGAGGACGCGGCGTGGACGTTCAACAAGATCATGACGGACGAGGGCGCCGCCACGATCAACGCGAGCTATGTCTCCAACTTCAAGAAGGTGACGGCTCCTTCGCCGGAGAAACTCGTCATCGAGCTGAAGAAGCCGCAGGCGACGATGACGGCCATCGACGTCCCGATCGTGCCCAAGCACGAGTGGGAGAAGGTCAAGGACTTCGGGAAGTTCAACAACGACGAGAAATTCCCGATCGTCGGCAACGGCCCCTTCATCCTGACCGACTACAAGAAGGACAAGTTCGTCAAGCTCGCGCCGAACCGGAAGTTCTGGCGCGGCGCCCCGAAGTTCGACGAGCTGGTCTTCAAGACGTACAAGGACCAGGACGCGGCCGTGGCCGCCCTGAAGAAGGGCGAGGTGTCCTTCGTCGCCGGGCAGCCCTCGCTGACTCCGGCGCAGGCCGCGGAGTTGAAGAACGTCCCGAACGTGAAGGTGAATGACGCGCCGGGCCGCCGCTTCTTCGCGCTCGCCACGAATCCGGGCGCCAAGACGAAGAGCGGCAAGAAGTTCGGCGACGGGCATCCGGCGCTGCTCGACCAGAAGGTGCGCCAGGCCCTTTTCCTGGCCGTCGACCGCAAGACCATCGTCGACAAGGTCTTCCAGGGCCACGCGGTCGAGGGCGAGGGGTATATCCCGCCGCGTTTCTCGGACTACTTCTGGAAGCCGGCCGCGGACCAGAAACTCGCGCACGACCCGAAGAAGGCGGCCCGACTCCTCGACGAGGCGGGCTACAAGAAGAACGGCGACGGAAAGCGAGTGGGCAAGGACGGAAAGCCGCTCGACTTCCGCATTCTGTGCCACGCCACCGACCCGATGGACAAGTCGATCGGCAATTACCTGAAGGAGTGGTGGGGCGAGCTCGGCATCGGTCTTGAGGTGCAGTGCCTCGACAACGTCACCGACCCCTGGTACGCGGGCGAGTACGACCTGGCCTTCGACGGCTGGTCCGTCAACCCGGACCCGGACTACGTGTTGTCGCTGCACATCTGCGACGCGCTGCCGTCCAAGCCGGGCGCCACGTCCCCGACGGACAACTTCATCTGCGACAAGAAGTACGACGAGCTGTACAAGAAGCAGCAGGCCGAGTACGACCCGGCCAAGCGCCAGGACCTGGTCAAGCAGATGCAGTCGCGGCTCTACGACACCGGGTACATGAACATCCTCGCGTACCCGAACGCTGTCGAGGCGTACCGCACGGACCAGATCAAGTCGATCACCACGATGCCCTCGGACGCGGGCAACATCTATGGCCAGGACGGCTATTGGGGCTGGTGGTCGGCGGTTCCGGCGGATGAGGAGGCCGGCTCGGACGACGGCACGTCGGCGGGTGTGGTGATCGGGATCGCGGCGGGCGCCGTCGTGCTCATCGCCGCCGGGGCGTTCGTGGCGCTGCGCCGCCGCGCCACCGCCGAAGAACGCGAATAGGGGCAGCCGCTACATGACCGACGCCTCCACCGGCACCACCGCGCTCGCGGACCCCGACGGCCCGGCTCCGGCCGGGCCGTCGGCCCGCGGGCCGCGCGGCCGCGACGCCGTCGCCTATCTGCGCTACGGGGCGGGCAAACTGCTCGGCGCGGCCGTGTCGTTGTTCGCCGTGCTCGTGACGAGTTTCTTCCTGTTCCGGATCATCCCCGGCGACCCGGTCCGTACGATCACGCACGGCCGGGCCGTCTCCGAGGAGCAACTGCAGGCGCTGCGCCGCCAGTTCGGCATCGACAAGCCGCTGTGGGAGCAGTTCACGCAGTACTGCGGCCAGGCGCTGCAGGGCGACTTCGGCAACTCGTACCAACTCCACGACCCTGTCGGCGAGTTGATCTGGAACCGGCTCCCGGCGACGCTGCTCCTGACCGGCACGGCCTTCGTCCTGTACTCGCTGATCGGCGTGTGGCTCGGCACCCGCTCCGCGTGGCGCAACGGCGGGCTCGGCGACCGCTTCAACACGGGCCTGTCGCTGACCCTCTACTCGGTCCCGTCGTTCTGGCTGGGCCTGATGCTGATCAACGTGTTCGCGGTCGGCGTCGGCTTCGTCCCCGGCATGTTCCCGACGGGCCTGATGGAGACCGGCGACGGTTCGACGGGCCTCGCACACGCCCTGGACGTGGCGCACCACATGGTCCTGCCGGTCGTCACACTGGTCGCGGTGGGGTACGCGCAGACGCTGCTCGTGATGCGCTCCTCGCTGCTCGACGAGATGGGCAGCGACTATCTGACGACGGCCCGCGCGAAGGGGCTCAGGGACACCCTCGTACGCCGCCGCCACGCCGTGCCCAACGCGCTCCTGCCCACGGTGACGCTGCTTTTCGTGAACCTCGGGCATGTGGTCGCGGGCCAGATCCTCGTCGAGACGGTCTTCTCCTGGCCGGGCCTCGGCGGCCTCTTCTACGAAGCCCTGTCGATCCCCGATCTCCCGCTCCTGCAGGGCCTGTTCTTCGTGTTCGCGGCCGGTGTGATCCTGATGAACACCCTGGCCGACCTGATCTATCCGCTGCTCGACCCCCGGGTGGGCCGATGACCACGACCGACACCGACACGCGTACGAAGGACACCCCCGCGAAGAGCCCGCGCGCCCTCGCCCGGGACCGCAGACGCCGCTCGGCGGCCCGCTTCTGGCGGCAGTACCGCACGCACCGCGCGGGCCTGTTCGGGCTCGCCGCCCTCGCCCTGTTCGTGCTGCTCGCGGTGTTCGCCCCGCTGCTCGTCGGCGCGGACGTGCAGAGCGTGACGAAGGCGCCGGGCCTGCCGCTCGAAGCCCCCGGCTCGGAGTTCCCGCTCGGCACCGACAAGGACGGCCGGAGCATGCTCGGCCTGCTGATCTGGGGCGCGCGGTTCTCGCTCACGGTCGGCTTCCTCGCGGCGGCGCTGTCCGTCGCGATCGGCACCCTGATCGGCATCACGGCCGGCCACTACAAGGGCTGGTACGCGACCGTCGTCATGCGGATCACGGACTGGTTCCTGGTGATGCCGACGCTGGTCCTGGCGATCGCCCTGGCCAGTGTCCTGTCCCGCTCGATCTGGACGATCATCCTGGCGATCGGCGTGACGACCTGGCCGACCACGGCCCGTCTCGTCCGCGCCCAGACCCTCGCCGTGGAGTCCCGCCCGTACATCGAACGCGCGAAGGCGCTCGGCGGCGGGCACAGCCACATCATGACCCGGCACGTGCTGCCGAACGTGATGCCGCTGGTCCTCGCCCAGACCACCCTGGTGATCTCCTCGGCGGTCCTGACCGAGGCCACCCTCGCGTTCCTCGGCCTCGGCGACCCGACGGTCACGTCGTGGGGCGGCCTGCTGCAGGACGCCCGCGACTCGGGTGCGACGACGAAGTGGTGGTACGTGATGCCGCCCGGTATCGCCATCGCCCTGGTGGCGCTGTCCTTCACGCTCTGCGGCCGCGCCGTCGAGTCCGTGCTCAACCCGAGGCTGGGGGCGTCCCGTTGACCGCCGCACCACTGCTCGACGTCAGGGACCTCACGGTCACGTACGGCACCGGGGCCGCCGCCGTCCGCGGCGTGGACCTCACCCTGGACGCCGGCCAGAAGCTCGGCATAGCGGGCGAGTCCGGCTGCGGCAAGTCGACGCTCGCCCTGGCCCTGCTCCGGCTGCTCCCGGCCGGGGCGAAGCTCTCCGGGGAGATCCTGCTCGACGGCGAGGACGTCCTCGCCATGAAGTGGGGCCGCCTGCGGGCGGTGCGGTGGGCGGGCGCGTCCATCGTGTTCCAGGGCGCGATGCACTCCCTGAACGCGGTGCACCGCATCGGCGACCAGATCGCCGAGCCGATGCTGATCCACTCCACGGCGCCACCCTCGGGCGTACGGAAGAGGGTCGCCGAGCTCCTGGAGCATGTGGGCCTGCCCGCGTCCCGCGCCTCCTCGTACCCGCATGAGCTGTCCGGCGGGCAGCGGCAGCGCGTGATGATCGCGATGGCGCTCGCCTGCGACCCGCGCCTCATCGTCGCCGACGAGCCCACGACGGCCCTGGACGTGATGATCCAGGCCCAGATCCTGCGCCTGATCGAGCAGTTGGTGGCGGAGCAGGGCGTCGGCCTGATCATGATCAGCCACGATCTGGCGGTCCTCGCCGACACCTGCGACCGGCTCGCGGTGATGTACGCGGGCCGCGTCGTGGAGCAGGGCCCGGCGTCGGAGGTCTACTCCGCCGCCCGCCACCCGTACGCCAAGGCCCTCTCGGCTGCGTTCCCCCGCATCGGCGACCCCGCCTCCCGCCACGCCCCCCAGGGCCTCCCCGGCGACCCCCCGGACCCCTCGGCCCTCCCGTCCGGCTGCACGTTCCACCCGCGCTGCCCGGTGGCCGTCGAGGCTTGCTCGGTGGAGGACCAGGAGCTACGGGGCGAGGCCGACTGGAAGGCAGCGTGCCTCCATGCGTGATCCCAGCCCGGGACTACCGCCCCCACGCCCCACCCGGGGGCTGCCGCCCCTCAGCCCCGCTCCGGGGCTCCGCCCCGCGCCCCGGCCGTCGTTTCTCTGCCGCGCCATCGTGGCTGATCGCGCAGTTCCCCGCGCCCCTGTGGGGCGCCCCCAGCCCGCCCCACCACCACGACCAACACGCCCCACCCCCGCTGTGCGCAACACCCACCGCCCCGCCGCTGCGGGCAGCACTTTCCGTCCCACCGCTGTGGGCAGCTGGTCCGCCAGGGGCGATGGGGGTGCCCCCTGCTCGAACGAAGTTGAGAGCTCGGGGGAGGGTGGGCACAGCGCCACGGTGCCGAGCAACTGAAGGACGGACGATGACCGAGTCAACCCTGCTCAGCGCAACCGACCTGAAGGTCACCTTCACCGGAAGACGCGGCAGCGGAAGCGCCCGAGCCGTGGACGGCGTCAACCTCACCCTCGGCAAGGGCGAAATCGTAGCCCTGGTAGGCGAATCCGGCTGCGGCAAGACGACCCTGGCCCGCACCCTCCTCGGCCTGGAGAAGCCGACCGCAGGCCAAGTCACCTTCGACGGCGCCCCGTTGAGCTACGACAGCCGCTCCCTCAAGGCGTACCGCAACCGCGTCCAGCTCGTCCTGCAGGACCCCAGCGGCTCCCTCAACCCACGCCACACCGTGTACGAGGCCGTCGCCGAGGGCCTGCGCGTGCACGGATACGCGGGCGACGAGCAGGCGAAGGTCGCGGAGGCCCTGTCGCGGGCCGGCCTGCGCCCGCCGGAGCGGTTCTTCCAGCGCTATCCGCACGAGCTCTCCGGCGGCCAGCGCCAGCGCGTCGTCATCGCCGGGGCGCTCGTCCTCGACCCGGAACTGATCGTCGCGGACGAGCCGGTGGCGTCCCTGGACGCGTCGGTGCGCGGCGAGATCCTCGCGCTGCTGCTCTCGCTGCGCCAGGACCTCGGCCTGTCCGCGCTGGTCGTCACGCACGACCTGGGCCTCGCCTGGAACATCGCGGACCGCGTCGCGGTGATGTATCTGGGCCGGGTCGTGGAGACGGGCACGGTGGAGGAGGTGCTCACCGCACCCCAACACCCCTACACCCAGGCCCTGTTGTCGGTCCTTCCTGAGGCGCCCGGGGAGCCGGTCGTCCTGACCGGCGAGCCGCCGGACCCGACGCGCATCCCCGGCGGCTGCCGCTTCCACGCCCGCTGCCAGGTCCTCGCCGCGGGCGAGGCCGAGCGCGCGGGCGTCGCGGACGCCTGCCGTACGAAGGACCTGCCGGTCCTCTCCGCGGAGCACCGGACGCAGGCCGCGTGCCACTGGGCGGAGCGCCGGGTCAGCCCGCAGGCCCCGGGGGCCGCTCCAGCTTCTTGAAGCGGAACTCCCCGGACGGCAGGAGCTCCACAGGGGGGGGTGGGCCTCAGGCCGCCCGCTCAAGCAGCTCACGGCACCGCTTCACGTCGTCGGCGATGGCCACGAGGAGCCCGTCGATGGAGTCGAAGGTCTGCTGGCCGCGCACGAACGCCAGGAAGTCGACGGCGACGTGCTGCCCGTACAGGTCGAGGCCGACGCGGTCGATCGCGTACGCCTCGACCGTGCGCGTCGTGCCGTCGAACTGCGGGTTGGTGCCGACCGAGATCGCGGCGGGCATGGTCTCGCCGTCGGCGTGCAGCCAGCCCGCGTACACCCCGTCGGCGGGGATCGCGGTGTGCGGCAGGGTCTCCACGTTGGCGGTGGGGAAGCCCAGCTCACGCCCGCGCTGCGCGCCGCGCACCACCACGCCCTCGACGCGGTGCGGCCGGCCGAGGATCTCCGCGGCCCCTTCGACATCGCCCTCGGCGACCAGGCGCCGGGTCAACGTGGACGAGAACGGCGCACCGCCGCCCGCCTCACCGCTCACGAACAGATCGACGAGCTCGACCTCGTAGTCGTACGTGCCGCCCAGCTCGGCGAGGAGCGCGACATCGCCGGCGGCCTTGTGCCCGTACCGGAAGTTGGGTCCCTCGACGACCACGCAGGCGTGCAGCTGGTCGACGAGGACCTTCGCGACGAAGTCCGCGGGCGCGAGCCGGGAGAACTCGGCGGTGAACGGCAGGATGAGCAGCGCGTCGACGCCGAGCTCGGCCATCAGCTCGGCCCGCCGGTGGTGCGGGGCGAGCAGCGGCGGGTGGCTGCCGGGGCGCACGACCTCGCTGGGGTGCGGGTCGAAAGTGACGACGACCGCGGGTACGCCGAGCTCTCGGGCACGCTCCACGGCACGCCCGATGATCAGCTGGTGCCCGCGGTGCACCCCGTCGTAGGAACCGATGGTGACGACGCTGCGCCCCCAGTCCTCGGGGATGTCCTCCAAGCCACGCCAGCGCTGCACGGTGTTTGCTCCTCGCCGAACCCGATTACGTCCTGTTGATTGCGCAGGTCTAAGAGTGCCATGTCGCATCCCGCACCCTCGCATCGGCCGCCGTTCCATCCCGGGGCTGCACCCCGCCCCCTGCTCCGGGGCTGCGCCCGGCCCCTGTTCCGGCGCTGCACCCCGGCTCCGGTTCCGGGGCTGCCGCCCCAGACCCCGGGCTGGGCTGCGCCCCGTCCCCGGCCACCTTTCGACTGCTGCGCCGTCGTGGCTGGTCGCGCAGTTCCCCGCGCCCCTATCGGGGCACCTTCGCAGCCCCAGTCCGCAAGAGATCCAGCCCCCCGTCAGCTGAGGAGCGGGGGTAAATCCAGCCCCTCCGGCGTTTGAGGAGCGGGGGTCCGGGGGCGGAGCCCCCGCAGCCGACGGCAGTCTTTCGGGAAGGGGCGGGGAGGGGATGAGAACGGGGTCCGGGGCGGAGCCCCGCGGCGGGGGCCGGGGGGCGGCAGCCCCGGGAAGCGGGGCCCGGGGCCGCAGGCCCCGAGTTGTCCGCTGAGGACTTTCGGGAAGGGGCGGGGAGGGGATGAGAACGGGGTCCGGGGCGGAGCCCCGCGGCGGGGAGACTCAGCTGGGCGCGCCCAGCCGACGCTGCGGAACGCACTCCGGAAGAACCGCCCGCACCTCCTCCACCCCCTCGGGCCGAACCTCCAGAAACCCCCGTACAACCTCCGCGACCCGCCCCGCGAGCCCGAGCTGCGAAAGCTCGGCCAATGCCCGCAGCACCTCCCCGCACACCGGCCCCGGCTCCAGCAACCGCTCCTGGAACGCCACGAGCACCGGCTCCGGATGCGTACCGACAGCGACGGCCAACGCACTGGCCGGCAGCTGCGGGTCCCCCGCCGCGAACCGCCGCAGCGCGAGCGGCAGATGACGGTCGCGGGTCTCCGGGTCCCGCACGAGCAGCGCGAGCGCCGCCCCGTGCAGCGCGCAGTCGGCGGGCCGGGCGAGCAACGCGAGCGCGGCGTACCGCAACAGCGCCCGATCGACCTCGGCCCGCACATGCGGCGCGGTCCGCAGCGCGCACGCGGCGGCCGCGACCCGCCGGTCGGCGCGCGCGTCGTGCGTCCACCGGTCCACGGCCCGGCACACGGCCGACGGCTCCTCCTCGGCGAGCGCGGCGAGCAGCTCGTCGCCGCGCCGGTGCGAGCAGTCGACGAGCGCCTCGGTGAGGCCGTCGATGGAGCGGTGCCGGTGTGTGTGCAGCAGCGCCTGCGCGGCCCGCGCGACGGTCGCGTCCGGTGCCGCATGCAGCGCCCGCTCGTCGGTGAACCACTTGGTCAACAGCGGCTGTACGGTGCCGGGCGCCTCGCTCAGCCACTCTCCGACGGCGTCCAGGAACCGGTCGCCCGTACCTTCCGCGCCCGGCTCCGGGTCGGCCACGACGAGCCGCCGCAACAGGTCCATCCGGTCCGCGTCGGGCAGCCCGAGCGTGCACCAGAAGTCCGGCCCGAACACCTCGAACCCACCCCCCGGCAGCCCGCCCCCGACACCACCTCCGACGCCACTTCCGACTCCGCGCCGCGCGATCCGCTCGGCGAGCAGCCGCAGTACACCGAGGTACGGCCGGGCGTCCGGCACTCGCCGCAGTACGTCGGACAGCAGGTGCAGGGCCCACCAGGCGGCGTCGGCCCGCTGCCGGCCGGTGGCCCACGCCGCGTCCGCCCGCCCGACGGCCTGCCCGAAGGCCGGAGCCCGGCCCCCCATACGATCCGTACGATCCGTACGGTCCGCGAGGTCGAAGTCGTCCAGGGCCTCCGTCAACTCGACGAGCCTGCCGCCGAGTTGAGCGCTCCCCTGCTGCCGACCGAGCAGCAGCAGCGCCTCGACGACGGGCCCGATCCGGTGCCGGGGCACGGGCAGCGGCCGCCGGTCACCGCTGCCGCCGCCGCCCCGCCACCGGTGCACGAGCGAGTGCAGCGCCCCGTCGAGGTCGAGGTGCGCGCCCTGGATCCAGTCGGCCAGCTCCTCGTGCGCGAACCGGTACCCGCCCCCGGCCGGCACGAGCAGCCGCTCGGTGAGCACGGCCGAGGCGAGCCCGCCGGCCCACGGGAAGACCGTCTCGAACGACGCCCGGTCCAGCTCCCCCTGCCCCGGCCCGAGGCACCGTCTGGCCGCATCGTGCACGCGACCGGCGACCTGCGCCGCGAGCCGCCGCACGGCCGTGCCGCGTACGTGGTGGGGGGCGGCGAGCCGCACGGCGACCCGCAGACACATCAGGTCGAGGTACGCGCCCAGGATCTCGTCCCTGTCGGGCCTCCCCTCCGGCTCACCGGCGGCCGCGGCCCGCACCTCGGCGAGCAGCCGCAGGGCCAGCGGATGCGCGGCGTCGGCCTCCGTCACGGCGCCGTCGGGAATCCCGTACGCCCCCCGCGCCCGCGCCGCCTGCTCCGTATCGAGCGACCCGAGCAGCACACAGGCCGGCAGCCCACGGCCACCGACCGCACGCAAACGAGAACCGGCACCCGCACCCTCACCGGAAGCAGCACCCGCACCCTCACCCGAAGCGGCACCCGCACCCGAAGCCCGCCCCGCCGGATCCACCCACACACACCGCTCCGCCGCCACCGGCGACTCCGCCGCACCCCCCAACTCCCCGACAACACCCGCCCGTTCAGCCCTGCCCGCCCCGTACAACTCCCCCTCGGGGAACAGCCGCCCCGCCTGCTCCCAGTACTCGCTGCGGCAGGCCACGACCAGCTGCGTGCCCGTGCTGCGCAGCCACGCCGCGCTGCCTCTCGTCCACTCGGCGAGGCGGTGCGCCAGGACGGGCGGCATCTCCTCCGGGGAGTCGAGCAGGATCAGCAGCGGCCGCCCCGCATCCCGTACGAGCCGGGTCACCTGCTCCACCGAGATGTCCCCGAGCGCACCCGGCCGCCCGGCCCGCCCGCCTCCCCTGCCAACGGCCTCCCGGCCGTCCGCTTCCCGCTCCCGCCCGCCCTCCATCGACGCCGCCACGATCCGCCCGGCCTCGTCGAGGGCCCGAGCCACGGCGTCCGCCACCGACGCGTCGTCCGCCCAGAGGCCCGCCCCGCGCAGCCACAGCGTGGGGGCCGGTGCCGCACCCCGCGCCCGCCGCCGGGCGAGGGCCGCGAGTTCCGTCGTACGTCCGCTCCCGGGCGCACCGACCAGCGCGAGGACCGAGGCCGCGCCCTCCCCGCCGGCCAGGAACCGCGTGAACTCCCCTTCCACATCGGGCCGTTCGACGATCCGCTCCTCCTCGCGCGGCCCGTCCGAGCCGAGCGACGTCGCGGTGAGCTGCAGCACTCCGGCGAGGTTCAGATCCGTTCCGTACGCGGGCACGGTCGCCGCATTGCGCGCGAGCAGCTCGGCCAGCGGCCCGCCCGGATCGGCGGCCGCGGCTCGCCGCAGCGGCACCGCGAACCCCGGCGCCCGATGCACCGCGACCTCGTCCGCCGCACCCCCGAAACCGGACTCGCCGAAACCGGACCCACCCCAGCCGAACTCGCCGAGACCGGACGCCCCCGAGCCGTACGCCTCCGGCAGCAGCCGCGTGCCGAGCACCCCGAGCACCGTCCCGGTACCCGCGTAGAGGACGGGCCCGCCAGCCGCTCCCCCGCCCGCCCGCAGCGCGTCGCTGCCGTCCGTGCCGACCGCCAACTCCAGTGTGCCGGGCAGCAGATGACGGTGTCCGCCCGCCGTGTACGTCACCCGCGTCCCGCTGCCGAGGACCCGCGCCTGCCGCCAGCCGTGCGCCGCGATCGTCACGTACGCCCCGGTCCCGACCGTCTCCCGCACGGACACCGGCAACGGCCGCACGTCGAGCCCGAGCCCCTCCGTGCGCAGCAGCGCAAGACCGACCGCGGGCAGCGGCACGACCCGGTCGGCGTCGACGAGGCAGCGCTGGTCGCCGTGCGCGTGCAGTACGAGCCGCTCCTGGCCGTCGACCGCTTCGTGGCTGGTGATCACCGTGCCGAGCTCGTCCGCCGCGAACCCGGCCCCTCTGGGCCGCCCGGCCAGGTCGCAGATCCGCACCAGCCCTTGCTCACAGCCGGACCGGGAGTCCTGTGCCGCCATTCGTCGAACCTCCCCAGAGCCGCGTTCCGACCGTAGGTCGACCGTGATCAGCGGCGCAGGAGATCAATCGGATGCGCCCCCTCGCACCCCCCGTATTCACCCCGCGCGCCTACTCGTTGGAGTGAAACGCCCAAGCCCTCCCAAGCCCTCCCAGGCACTGCCCAAGCACTGCCCAGGCACGACGAAGGGCGGGCCCGAAAACCGAACCCGCCCCACCTCACCGCTCAGCCTCAGCCTCAGCCGAACACAGCCAGACTCTTCGCCTTCCCGCCCTGCCCCTCGACGAGGGCGACGAACCGCCCGTCCGGGTCGAAGACGGCGACCGGCTGCTGCGAGCCGTACTCGTCGGGCAGTTCGAGCCGCACCCCGTTGAGGAGCAGCCTTGCCCGCTTCGCGTCCACGTCCCAGCGAGGGAACGCGGCCGCGGCCGCGTCGGCGACCGGCATCACGACCAGCTCCTCCTGGAGCTGGTCGATGGTCCGCGCCGCATCCAGCTTGTACGGGCCGACCCGAGTGCGCCGCAGCGCCGTCAGATGCCCGCCGACGCCCAGATCGGCCCCGAGGTCACGGGCCAGGGCGCGGATGTACGTACCGGAGGAGCACACCACCGAGACGACCAGGTCGAGCACGGGCGTCCCGTCCTCGGCGACCGCGTCCCGCACGTCGTACACCGCGAACGACGAGACCGTCACCGGCCGTGCCGGGATCTCGAAGTCCTCGCCCTCACGGGCCCGCTTGTACGAGCGCTTGCCGTCGATCTTGATCGCGCTGACCTTGGACGGCACCTGCATGATGTCGCCGGTCAGCTTGGCGATCGCCGCGTCGATGGCGTCCCGCTTCACCTGGGACGCGTCGGTGGACGAGGTGATCTCGCCCTCGGCGTCGTCGGTGACGGTGTTCTGACCGAGCCGGACCGTGCCCAGGTACTCCTTCTCCGTCAGCGCGAGATGGCCGAGGAGCTTGGTGGCCCGCTGCACGCCGAGCACGAGGACGCCCGTCGCCATCGGGTCGAGCGTGCCGGCGTGCCCGACCTTGCGGGTCCTGGCGATGCCGCGCATCTTGGCGACGACGTCGTGCGAGGTGAAGCCGGACGGCTTGTCGACGATGATCAGGCCGTCCGGCGTCGGGTCGCCCCCGCCCCTGTTGTTCTGCTTGCTCATGCGGAGGCGTCGCCCGCCTCGTCGTCGTCTTCGCCCGGCTTGCGGTACGGGTCCGCCTCACCGGCGTACGCGGCGCCCGAGGACGCGTCACGCACCGCCTGGTCGGAGGCGCGTGCCTTGTCGAGGAGGTCCTCGATGGTCTTCGCGTTCTCCGGCAGCGCGTCCGCGACGAACGTCAGAGTCGGGGTGAACTTCACCCCGGCCGCCGCGCCCACCGCGCTGCGCAGCACGCCCTTGGCGCTCTCCAGACCGCGAGCGGCGTTCTCCCGCTCCTCGTCGTCGCCGTAGACCGTGTAGAAGACGGTCGCCTCCCGCAGGTCACCGGTGACCCGGGTGTCGGTGATCGTCACATGCGAACCGAGGCGCGGGTCCTTGATTCCGCGCTGCAGCTTCTCGGCGACCACCTCTCGGATGAGGTCCGCCAGCTTCTTCGCCCGCGCGTTGTCGGCCACTGGTCCGTCTCCCTTTTGCTTGCTTTTCCTACGTGCCGTACGTGCCCTACGTTTCGGCACACATGCCATGGTGCGTCTGCGTCAGTCGTCGTCGCCGTGCAGCCGCCGACGCACCGACAGCAGCTCCACCTCGGGCCGGGCGGCCATCAACCGCTCGCACCGGTCCAGGACGTCCGACAGATGCCGCGAGTCCCCCGACACCATCGCCACTCCGATCTCCGCCCTGCGGTAGAGATCCTGATCCCCGACCTCCGCCACGCTCACGGCGAATTTCCGGTGCAGCTCGGCGACGATGGGGCGGACCACGGAACGCTTCTCCTTCAGGGACCGTACGTCGCCGAGGAGCAGATCGAAGGACAGAGTCCCCACATACATGTGTTGTCCGGATGACCCGCCGGTACGGGATGGAGGGCCCTGCAACGCTTGGCAGGGACATCCAAACCGTACACGGAACGGCCGGGGCCGATCGACGGAAATTCTCCCGTCGACCGGCCCCGGCTCGTTGCTCGATCAGCCGCGCGGCTTCTCGCGCATCTCGTACGTCGCGATGACGTCGTCGATCTTGATGTCGTTGAAGTTTCCGAGGTTGATACCGCCCTCGAAGCCTTCGCGGATCTCGGTGACGTCGTCCTTGAAGCGGCGCAGACCGGTGATCGTGAGGTTCTCGGCGATGACCTTGCCGTCGCGGAGGAGGCGCGCCTTGGTGTTGCGCTTGACCTCTCCGGAGCGGACCAGGACACCGGCGATGTTGCCCAGCTTGGACGAGCGGAAGATCTCGCGGATCTCCGCCGTGCCGAGCTCGACCTCTTCGTACTCCGGCTTGAGCATGCCCTTGAGGGCCGCCTCGATCTCCTCGATCGCCTGGTAGATGACCGAGTAGTACCGGACGTCCACACCCTCGCGCTCGGCCATCTGCGTGGCACGCCCGGCGGCGCGCACGTTGAAGCCGATCACGATGGCGTCGGAGCCCATCGCCAGGTCGATGTCCGACTCGGTGACGGCACCCACACCGCGGTGCAGGACGCGGATGTCGACCTCTTCGCCGACGTCCAGCTGCAGCAGCGAGGACTCGAGGGCCTCGACCGAACCGGACGCATCGCCCTTGATGATGAGGTTGAGCTGCTCGACCTCGCCGGCCTTGAGCACCTTGTCGAGGTCCTCGAGGGACACCCGGCGGGTGCGCTTGGCGAACGCGGCGTTGCGCTCACGGGCGGCGCGCTTCTCGGCGATCTGACGCGCGGTGCGGTCTTCGTCGACAACGAGGAAGTTGTCGCCGGCGCCCGGCACGTTGGTCAGACCGAGGACCAGGACCGGCGTCGAGGGCTCAGCGACCTCGACGTTCTCGCCCTTGTCGTCGAGCATCGCGCGGACACGGCCGTACGCGTCACCGGCGACGAGGGTGTCACCGACGCGCAGCGTGCCTCGCTGGACCAGGACGGTGGCAACCGCACCGCGGCCCTTGTCGAGGTGCGCCTCGATCGCGATGCCCTGCGCGTCCTGCTCCGGGTTGGCCCGCAGGTCGAGCGAGGCGTCGGCGGTGAGGACGACGGCCTCGAGCAGCGAGTCGATGTTCTGACCCTGCTTGGCGGAGATGTCGACGAACATCGTGTCGCCGCCGTACTCCTCGGCCACGAGGCCGTACTCGGTCAGCTGACCGCGCACCTTGGTCGGGTCGGCACCCTCGACGTCGATCTTGTTGACCGCGACCACGATCGGCACGTCGGCCGCCTTGGCGTGGTTCAGCGCCTCGATCGTCTGCGGCATCACACCGTCGTTGGCCGCCACCACGAGGATCGCGATGTCGGTGGACTTCGCACCACGGGCACGCATGGCGGTGAACGCCTCGTGACCGGGGGTGTCGATGAAGGTGATGCGACGGTCGTCGCCGTTGACCTCGGTCGCGACCTGGTAGGCACCGATGTGCTGGGTGATGCCACCGGCCTCGCCCGCGACGACGTTCGTCTTGCGAATGGCGTCGAGGAGGCGGGTCTTACCGTGGTCGACGTGACCCATGACGGTCACTACCGGCGGACGGGAGACCAGCGCGGCCTCGCCGCCCTCGTCCTCGCCCCACTCCAGGTCGAAGGACTCGAGCAGCTCGCGGTCCTCCTCCTCGGGGCTGACGATCTGAACGGTGTAGTTCATCTCGTCACCGAGGAGCGTCAGCGTCTCGTCGGACACCGACTGCGTGGCCGTGACCATCTCGCCGAGGTTCATCATCACCGCGACGAGCGACGCCGGGTTGGCGTTGATCTTCTCGGCGAAGTCGGTGAGCGAGGCACCGCGCGACAGGCGAACGGTCTCGCCGTTGCCGCGAGGCAGCATCACGCCGCCGACCGACGGGGCCTGCATGGCCTCGTACTCCTGGCGCCTCTGCCGCTTCGACTTGCGACCGCGACGCGCGGGACCGCCGGGACGGCCGAAGGCGCCCTGCGTGCCACCACGGCCACCCGGACCACCGGGACGACCGCCGAAGCCGGGACGGCCACCGCCGCCGCCGAAGCCGCCGGGACGACCGCCGCCGCCACCGCCGCCGGGACGACCGGCGAAGCCGCCGCCACCGCCACCGGGACCGCCGGGACGACCGGCGAAGCCGGGACGACCGCCGCCGCCACCGCCGGGACGACCGCCGCCACCGGGACCACGGCCACCGGGGCCGCCGCCGGGACGGGGACCGGCCGCGGGACGCTGCGGCATCATGCCCGGGTTCGGACGGTTACCGCCGCCGGGACGCGGGCCCGCGGCGCCGCCGCCCTGCGGACGAGGCATGCCGCCCGGGGTCGGACGGGCGCCGCCCTGACCCTGCGGACGGGGACCACCCTGGCCGCCGCCCTGACCCTGCGGACGCGGGCCGCCGGGGGCGCCGGGGCCACCCGGACGCGGAGCGCCGCCCGGACGGGGCGCCTGCGGGCGCGCCATGCCGGTGGAGCCACCAGAGGTGAAGGGGTTGTTACCCGGACGCGGACCTGCGGGACGACCGCCGGGACGCGGGGCGCGCTCGCCACCGGGACGCGGGGCACGCTCGCCGCCGGGACGGGCCTGACCCTGACCGCCCTGACCGGGGGCCGGACGGCCGCCGGGCTTGGGGGCGCCGGGACGCGGGGCGCGCTCGGCACGCTCGCCGCCCGGCTTGGGGCCCTGCGCAGCGGCCGGGGGCGCGCTGAACTCGGGCTGAGCCGGGGCCGCCGGGGCGGGCTTGGGCGCCGCCGCGGGCTTCGGACCGGGCGTGGGACGCGGGCCCGGAGTCGGCGCGGGCGCCGCGGGCTTCTCGGCCGCGGCCGGCTTGGGGGCCGGTGCGGGCTTGGGGGCGGCAGGCTTGGCGGCCTGCGCGGGGGACGGTGCCGACGGCTTCGCGGGGGCAGCCTTGCGCGGCGCGGGCTTGGCGGGCTTGCCGCCACCTGCACCACCGGACTGCAGCGCGTCAGTCAGCTTTCGAACAACGGGCGCCTCGATCGTCGAAGACGCCGAACGGACGAATTCACCGAGTTCTTGGAGCTTGGCCATGACGACCTTGCTCTCTACGCCGAACTCCTTGGCGAGTTCGTATACCCGGACCTTAGCCACTTCGCTCCTTTTAGGTCCGGGTTACCGCCGGACCGTCGCTACTTCATGGGCGTACTCATCGCGTACTCATCGAGTGCTCATCGCAATCTCGACCTACTTCCAACTCGCGAGGTACCAGCACCGCACGGCGGTTCCGTGCGCGCACGTTCTTACGGTTTCGCCTGCTCGACATACCGGCTGAGATCCGTGGTGTCGAGCGGACCACGGACGCGGTACGACCGGAGGAACGCTCGGCGGCGGACCGCCATGTCCAGACAGACCAGGGCGGGGTGTACGTACGCACCCCGGCCGGGCAGCGTACCGCGAGGGTCGGGGACGAGGCGGACTCCTTTTTCGGAACCCTCTGCGCCTTCGTCCTCAGCCATCACGATCCGCAGCAGATCGGTCTTGGCCGCTCGCTCCCGGCAGCCCACACAGGTTCGCTCTGGGCATGCTCCGGCATGCGTCCGGCCAGACACGCTTAAGTCTACCTCCCCGCACCGACCTCACCCCTTTGGGGGAAAAATCGAACGGTCGTCGTCTTGATCTCGGCGGAACCCGGCGTGATCCAGCCACACCGGGTTCCCCTCGCCCTGTTCCGGGCTCCGGCTCAGCCCTGGTCCTGCGGCTGCTCCGTGTCCGGGCGGATGTCGATGCGCCAGCCGGTGAGGCGGGCGGCGAGGCGGGCGTTCTGCCCCTCCTTGCCGATGGCGAGCGACAGTTGGTAGTCCGGCACGGTCACCCGGGCCGAGCGCGCGGCGAGGTCCACGATCTCGACCTTGCTGACCCGCGCCGGGGACAGGGCGTTGGCCACCATGTCCGCCGGGTCGTCGGACCAGTCGACGATGTCGATCTTCTCGCCGTTGAGCTCTGCCATGACATTGCGCACACGGCCGCCCATCGGGCCGATGCAGGCGCCCTTGGCGTTCAGACCGGACCGGGTCGAGCGGACCGCGATCTTGGTGCGGTGGCCGGCCTCACGGGCGATGGCGGCGATCTCCACCGAGCCGTCCGCGATCTCCGGCACCTCGAGCGAGAACAGCTTCTTCACGAGGTTCGGATGCGTACGCGAAAGAGTCACCGACGGACCGCGCACGCCCTTGACGGCACGCACCACGTACGACCGCAGGCGCATGCCGTGCTCGTACGTCTCACCGGGGACCTGCTCCTGCACCGGCAGGATCGCCTCGAGCTTGCCGATGTCGACCAGGACGTTCTTCGGGTCGCGGCCCTGCTGGACGACACCGGTGACGATGTCGCCCTCGCGCCCGGCGTACTCGCCGAGCGTCGCGTCGTCCTCGGCGTCGCGCAGGCGCTGCAGGATGACCTGCTTCGCCGTCGTCGCCGCGATCCGGCCGAAGCCGGACGGGGTGTCGTCGAACTCGCGGGCCTCCTGGCCCTCTTCGAGCTCGGCGGCCTCCTCCTTCGCCCAGACCGTCACGTGCCCGCTGTGGCGGTCGAGCTGCACGCGCGCGTGGCGGCGGCTTCCCTCGGTGCGGTGATAGGCGATGAGGAGGGCCGACTCGATCGCCTCGACGAGCAGGTCGAAGGAGATCTCCTTCTCCCGGACCAGACCCCGCAGGGCACTCATGTCGATGTCCACGACTACGCCTCCTCTGTGTTCTCAGTGTTGTCGGCGGGCTTGTTCTTGCGGTTGAACTCGATCTCCACGCGCGCCTTGGCGATGTCGGCGAAGGCGAGGCGGCGGGCGGTGGGCTTGCGCCCCTTCACGCCGGGCACCTCGAGGTCGAGGCCCTCGTCGTCGACCTTCAGGATCCGCGCGATCAGCTCGCCGCCGCCGGCCTCGGCGGTCAGCTGGAACTTCACGAGGCGGTCCACGGCGCGGACGTAGTGGCGGTGCTGGGCGAGCGGCCGGTCGGCACCGGGCGAGGTCACTTCGAGGACGTACTCGCCGTCGCCCATGGCGTCCGCGTCGTCCAGCTTCTCGGAGAGCTCCCGGCTCAGCTCGGCGCAGGTGTCGAGCGAGACACCGCTGTCCGAGTCCACGACCACACGCAGGACACGGCGCTTGCCGGCCGGGGTCACGGTGATCTCTTCGAGATCCAGTTCCTTGGAGGTGACGAGCGGTTCAAGCAGGTCCCGCAGCCTCTCGCTCTGGGTGGTGCTCATCCGGGTGACTCCTCGGCCGCGTGTGCTGTTGTGGTTTGCCGTTCAGGTCTGCGTGTCAGGTCAAAGCGTATCCGGTCGCACAGGGTGTTGCCGTCCACCCGGTCGGTCCGACGGTACGGTGATCACGGGCGTGCCCGCTGGACGCGGAACACCTTCTCTTCTAGCCGTACGAGCCTCATGAGGACGTCTGCCGTGCCCTTCATCTTGCCGTCGCGCGCCGGGAGTGACCGGCCGATTCCCCTTGGACCGAGGCGCAGGGCGGTGCTCGTCTCGGCCGCCGGCGCGGTGCTCCTCGCGGGCTGCACGGACGACGGCGCCGACGCGTCCGGCAAGCGTTCCGGGGCGGTCGAGCAGGCACGCGCGCGGGCGGCCGAGGACAGCGCCGAGTTGCTGAATCGATACGACGCCGTGATCGCCGCCCACCCCGCGCTCGCCGACCGGCTGCACCCGCTGCGCGCCGAAGTGGCGGAGCACGCGAAGGCCTTCGGGGGCTCGGGCGAGCGGCGGGCGGCCGCGCCTTCGGGCTCACCCTCGGCATCGCCGAAGGCGCCCGAGGTACCGGCGGACGAGAAGGGCGCGCTTGCCCAACTTGCCGATGCGGAGCGGCAGTTGGCGGACGGTCGGCGCACCGGCCTGGCCGATGTGCCGGGCGAGCAGGCCAGGCTGTTCGCCTCCGTCGCGGCCGCCGGGGACGCGCACGCGTATCTGCTGAGCGAGGCGGGCCGATGACTGCGAAGGACACGGATCAGCGCATCGAGTCGTACCAGGCGGCGCTGCGCGCGGAGCACGCCGCGATCTACGGCTACGGCGTGGTCGGCGGCAGGATTCGCGAGGGCCGCAGGGACGAGGCGCGTTCCGCGTACGACGCGCACCGGGCCCGCCGCGACGAACTGCAGCGCACCGTGCGCGACCTGGGCGGCAAGCCCGCACAGGCGGAGGCCGCGTACGCGCTGCCGTTCCCGGTGCCGGACTCCCCCGCGGCGGCCCGCCTCGCGGCGCACCTGGAGGACCGGGTGGCCGGGGTGTACGCGGACGTCGTACGGGCCACGGAGGGTGCGCGGCGCCGGGCGGCGGCGGACGCGCTGCGTGAGGCAGCGGTGCGGGCGGTGCGCTGGCGCGGCGGGAGCGTAGCCTTCCCTGGGCTCGCCGAGCGGCATGAGCCCGCTTCGGCTGCTGCGACACCGCAGACCTGAGCCGAGCCGTACCAGAGCAGTCCGCAAGGCCGGAAGGATGCACGCGCGTATGTCGCCCATGTCTTTTGAACCGCCGCAGCGTCTCGTCAGGGCGCTGGGCGAGGCGACGTACGAGGACCCCACCGCCGTGCGGGCCTGGCTGGCGGAGCTGCCCGTACTGCTCGAACGGGCCGTTGAGCGGCTGGAGTTGACGGTCGAGCGGGTGCTCGTGCCGGGTGGCCGTTCCAGTCTCGTGGCCCTGGTCCGGCGGGCCGACGGCACGCCCGCGACGTTGAAGCTGGCCGCGCCCGGCTCCCGCCCGGAGGCGGAGGCGGCGGCGTTGGCGTGCTGGGACGGCTGGGGGGCGTGCAGGCTGCTGCAGGGGCCGGTGGCGGGCGACGGTGCGCTGCTGTTGGAGCGGCTGCAGCCGGAGGTGTCGCTGCGGTCCCTGCCGGAGACGAAGGCGCTCCTGGAGGCGGCGGGGACGGTGCGCCGGCTGTGGGTGGAGCCGCCCGCGGGGCAGGTCTTCGAGACGGTCGCGGAGCGGTCCGCGCGCCTCGCGTCGGCCGTCCGGCCGGCCGACGAGGCGATGCGCCCGCTGGTCGACGCGGCGCTCGCGGCGCGGGACGAGCTGGTCGCCGCGGAGGCCGAACTGCTGCTCCTGCACGGGGACTTCAGGCAGGGCAAGGTCCTCGCGGGCGAGCGCACGCCGTGGCTCGCGGTGGGCCCGCATCCGCTGGTGGGCGAGCGGGCGTACGACCTGGCGGGCCTGGTGCTCGACCGGCTCGACGACCTGGTGGCGGCCAGCGCGGGCGCGGCGACGGGGCGGCGGCGGGTTTCGAAGCTGGCGGATTCGCTGGAGGTGGACCAGGAGCGGGTCCGGAGCTGGACGCTCTTCCGCGCCGTCACCTCCGGCACAGCAGCCCTCCACGCCGGCCGCCGCCCCCAGGCGGAGGTCCTGCTGGAGTTCGCGTCCTGGCTGTGAGGCGGGTGCGGGTGGGGTGCCTGCGGCGGGCTTTTCTCCCCGCCCCGCCCCTTCCCGAAACCGGGGGCTCTGTCCCCGGACCCCCGCTCCTCAAACGCCGGAGGGGCTAATTCTCAGCCCCTCCGGCGTATTTGGGTACGTCAGCCGACGATCTTCGCGATCGCCTCCGCCACCGGCAGCTCCTCGCGCTCGCCCGTGCGGCGGTCCTTGAGCTCGACGACGCCTTCGGCGGTGCGGCGGCCCGCGACCAGGATGGTGGGGACGCCGAAGAGTTCCGCGTCGGTGAACTTGACGCCCGGGGAGACGCCCGCGCGGTCGTCGACCAGGACGCGGACGCCGGCCTCGGCGAGCTGCTCGGAGACCGAGAGGGCGAGCTCCGTCTGGGCGGCCTTGCCGGCGGCGACCACGTGCACGTCGGCCGGGGCGACCTCCTTCGGCCAGACCAGGCCCTTGTCGTCGGCGTGCTGCTCGGCGAGTGCGGCGACGGCGCGGGAGACGCCGACTCCGTACGAGCCCATGGTCACGCGGACGGGCTTGCCGTTCTGGCCGAGGACGTCGAGCTGGAAGGCGTCGGCGTACTTGCGGCCGAGCTGGAAGATGTGGCCGATCTCGATGGCGCGGTCGAGCACCAGGCCGGTGCCGCAGTTGGGGCAGGGGTCGCCCTCCTGGACGACCACGACGTCGACGTACTCGTCGACCTCGAAGTCACGGCCCGCGACGACGTTCCTGGCGTGCACGCCGTCCTTGTTGGCGCCGGTGATCCAGGCCGTGCCGGGGGCGATGCGCGGGTCGGCGAGGAACGTGACCTTCTCCAGGCCCTGCGGGCCGACATAGCCCTTGACCAGGTCGGCGCGCTCCTCGAAGTCCTCGGGGCCGACCAGCTCGACGGCGGCCGGGGCGAAGTGGGCCTCGACCTTGTCCATGTCGACCTCGCGGTCGCCGGGGACGCCCACGCCGATGATCTCGCCGTCGACCTTCACGAGCAGGTTCTTCAGCGTGGCGGAGGCCGGGACCTGCATGTACGCGGCGAGCGTCTCGATGGTCGGGGTGTCCGGCGTGGGCACCTCTTCGAGGGCGGGCACGGAGGAGCCGTCGACCGGCTTCAGCTCGACGGAGACGGCCTCGGTGTTGGCCGCGTAGTCGCAGGCCGGGCAGTCGGCGAAGGTGTCCTCGCCGGCGGCGGCCGGGGCGAGGAACTCCTCGGACTTGGAGCCGCCCATGGCGCCCGCGGTGGCGGCGCAGATGCGGTAGTCGAGGCCGAGGCGCTCGAAGATCCGCTGGTAGGCGGCGCGGTGCAGGGCGTACGACTCGGCGAGGCCCTCGTCGGCGGTGTCGAAGGAGTACGAGTCCTTCATCGTGAACTCGCGGCCGCGCAGGATGCCGGCGCGGGGGCGGGCCTCGTCGCGGTACTTGGTCTGGATCTGGTAGAGGATCACCGGCAGGTCCTTGTAGGACGTGCACTGGTCCTTGACGAGGAGGGTGAAGATCTCCTCGTGGGTGGGGCCGAGGAGGTAGTCGCCGCCCCTGCGGTCGTTGAGGCGGAACAGCTCGGCGCCGTACTCCTCCCAGCGGCCGGTCGCCTCGTAGGGCTCCTTGGGCAGGAGGGCGGGGAGCAGGACCTCCTGGGCGCCGATGGCGTCCATCTCCTCGCGGACGATGCGCTCGACGTTGGCGAGGACCTTCTTGCCGAGCGGCAGCCAGGACCAGACGCCGGCGGCGGTGCGGCGCACGAAGCCGCCGCGGACGAGCAGCTTGTGGCTGAGGACCTCGGCGTCCGCCGGGTCGTCGCGCAGTGTCTTGACCATCAATCGGGACATGCGCTGGACCTGGGCTGCCATGGTGATCTCCTGCTGGGGAAAGCGTCGAATGCTCAGGAGGTTAGCCGGGGCACGGGCGGGTTCGGAAATCCATATCCGTGAGCCCTGTTCCTGCGATGCCCTTGCGCGGGTCAGCGGCGGCGCAGCGGCAGGGGTGCGCCCATCACCGCGTACGGCCTGGGGGCGCTGGGGAAGACGACGTTGCGGGCGAGGTCGGTGTAGCCGAGGGAGCGGTAGAGGCCGCGGGCGGGGCTGTCGGTGTCGATCGCGGAGAGGATCGAGCGGGGCTGGGCGGCGGCGTCGGTGAGGGTGGTGATGAGGGTGCGTCCGATGCCGCGGTACTGGTGGCGCGGGTGGACGTGGAGTTCGGTGATGACGAAGGAGTCGTCGAGCCAGAAGTCGGTGCCCTGGGCGCGCAGATAGGGCTCGACGACGCTGGACCACCAGTGGGCGCGGTCGTTGGGCATGCCGTAGACGAAGCCGACGAGGCGGCCCTCGGGGGTGGTGGCGCCGAGGGCGCGGGCGCCGGGGTAGGTGACGTGCCGCAGCACGATCTGGCGGCGTACGGCGATCTCGTCGTCGCCGAGCCCGAAGGCGAGGGCCTGCACGGCGAGGGCCTCGTCCACGTGGGCGGCGAGGTCGAGGGGCCCGATCGCGACGTCGTCAGTCATGCCGGAACCCTACTTCGCTGCGCAGGGCTCCCCCAGAGGTTCAGACAGAGCTTCGGAGAGAGGTTCGGGCAGCGCTTCGGGCAGAGGTTCTGGCGGGGCTCAGAACAGCACGCTCATGAACGAGCCGACCTCGGTGAAGCCGACATGGCGGTACGAGGCGCGGGCGGCGGTGTTGAAGTCGTTGACGTACAGGCTGACGATCGGGGCGACGTCCGCGAGGGCGTACCGCACGACGGCGGCCATGCCCTGCACGGAGAGGCCCTTGCCGCGGTGCTCGGGGGCGACCCAGACGCCCTGGATCTGGCAGGCCTCGGGGGTGGCGGCGCCGATCTCGGCCTTGAAGACGACCTGCCCGGTGGCGGGGTCGAGGCGGGCGAACGACCGCCCGGCGCCGACGAGTTCGGCGACCCGGGCCTGGTAGAGGAGCCCGCCGTCCCCGGCTAGCGGGGAGACGCCGACCTCCTCGGTGAACATGGCCACGCACGCCGGCATGATCACGTCCATCTCGTCCTTGCGGATCCGGCGGACGTACGGGTCGGGCTCGACGTCGTCGGGGAGCCGGTCGGTGACCATGAGGGGCTGGTGGCCGCGGATCTCGCGGGCGGGGCCCCAGTGCGGTTCGAGGAGCCGCCAGAGCTGGGCGGTGGGTTCGGCGGGGCCGACGATGGAGGAGCAGCGGCGGCCGGCCCGGCGGGCGCGCTCGGCGAAGGCGCGGACGGCGTCGGGACCCGCGCAGATCGGGACGAGGTTGGCGCCCGCGTAGCAGAGTGAGCGGAGCCTGCCGTCGGCGTACCAGCCCCACATCTCGCCGCCGAGGCGCCAGGGGTCGAGGCCCGCGACGCGGACGCGCGAGGTGACGAAGGCGTTGTTGACCGGCTCGCGCCCGAGGACGTCCAGGGCGGCGTCCAGATCTGCGGGGCCGAGCACCCTGGTGGTCGTCTGGGTCAACACGTTCGCTGGGGCCTCACCGTGAAGTTGCCGATCTCCGCACTGTACCTGGCATGACTGAACCCCGTCCCGGCGAGCTGACGGGACAGGGTTCAGGGGTTCAGGTCGTACGGGGGGGCTGGGTCAGCCGGCGACCGAGACCTCGGGCTCGCCGGAGAGCACGCCGTCCTTCTCCATCTGCTCGGCGATCTTCATCGCCTCCTCGATGAGGGTCTCCACGATCTTCGACTCGGGGACGGTCTTGATGACCTCGCCCTTGACGAAGATCTGGCCCTTGCCGTTGCCGGAGGCGACGCCGAGGTCGGCCTCGCGGGCCTCGCCGGGGCCGTTGACGACGCAGCCCATGACGGCGACGCGCAGCGGGACCTCCATGCCGTCGAGGCCGGCGGTGACCTCTTCGGCGAGCTTGTAGACGTCGACCTGGGCGCGGCCGCAGGACGGGCAGGAGACGATCTCCAGGCGGCGCGGCTTGAGGTTGAGGGACTCCAGGATGGAGTTGCCGACCTTGATCTCCTCGACCGGCGGGGCCGACAGGGAGACGCGGATGGTGTCGCCGATGCCCTCGGAGAGCAGCGCGCCGAATGCGACGGCGGACTTGATGGTGCCCTGGAAGGCGGGGCCGGCCTCGGTGACGCCGAGGTGCAGCGGGTAGTCGCACTGGGCGGCGAGCTGGCGGTAGGCGTTGACCATCACGACCGGGTCGTTGTGCTTAACCGAGATCTTGATGTCGCGGAAGCCGTGCTCCTCGAAGAGGGAGGCCTCCCAGAGGGCGGACTCGACGAGCGCCTCGGGGGTGGCCTTGCCGTACTTCTGCAGCAGGCGGCGGTCCAGGGAGCCGGCGTTGACGCCGATGCGGATCGGGGTGCCCGCGTCGCCGGCGGCCTTGGCGATCTCCTTGACCTTGTCGTCGAACTGCTTGATGTTGCCGGGGTTGACGCGGACCGCGGCGCAGCCGGCGTCGATGGCGGCGAACACGTACTTCGGCTGGAAGTGGATGTCGGCGATGACCGGGATCTGCGACTTCTTCGCGATCACCGGCAGCGCGTCGGCGTCGTCCTGCGTCGGGCAGGCCACGCGGACGATCTGGCAGCCGGAGGCGGTGAGCTCGGCGATCTGCTGGAGCGTGGCGCCGATGTCGGACGTACGGGTGGTGGTCATCGACTGCACCGACACCGGGGCGTCGCCGCCGACAGCGACCGTGCCGACCTGGATCTGCCGGGACTTGCGCCGTTCGGCGAGCTTGGTCGGTACGGACGGCATTCCCAGAGAAATAGCAGTCATCTGCTGTGCAACCCCAAGGTGTGGATCAGGTGGGCCGATGGGGGCGATCGTGCCCCGCGCTCGGCGGGCTCCGGCTGTCGAGATTACGGCACTGGCGGGGGCCGGGGCACATCGCACCGCGCGGACCACCTCACGCGGACGGCCGGGCACGAAGTGTGCCCGGCCGTTGTGCACCGTGTGCTGACGCGTGGTGGCGCGCTGGGGTCAGGAGATTCTGACCGGGTTAACGACGTCGGCGATCAGCACCAGAATGGTGAAGCAGACGAAGATCCCGGCCACCACATAGGCGACGGGCATCAGCTTCGCCACGTCGAACGGTCCGGGGTCGGGCCGCTTCAGGAGCTTGGCGAAGCCGCGCCGCAGCGACTCCCACACGGCGCCCGCGATGTGGCCGCCGTCCAGCGGCAGCAGCGGGAGCATGTTGAACAGGAACAGGGAGAGGTTGAAGCCCGCGACGAGGAACAGCATCATCGCGATCTGGTTCTCCGGCGGGATGTCCAGGGTGAACACCTCGCCGCCGACGCGGGCCGCGCCGACCACGCCCATCGGGGAGTCCTGCTTGCGCTCGCCGTCGCCGAAGGCCGCGTCCCACAGGTCGGGGACCTTCGACGGGAGGGCGATGAGGGACTCGACGCCGTTCTCCATCATGTCGCCCATGCGGGCCACGGACTCGCCGAAGGACTGCTCGACGATGCCGGAGGCCGGGGTGAAGCCGAGGAAACCGGCGGTGACGTACTCGCCCTCGACGTAGCCGCCCTCGCCGTCGGTCTTGCTGACCTTGTTCTCGATCAGGTCGGCCTTGAGGACCTTGCGGACGCCGTCGCGCTCGACCGTGATGGTGGCCGGGCCGGTGGTGTCGCGGATGCGGTCCTGCAGGACGGACCACTCGGAGACTGGCCTGCCGTCGAACGCCACGATGGTGTCGCCCGGTTCGAGGCCTGCGGCCTTGGCGGGGGCGGGCTTGTCGCCCTTCTCGCAGGTGGAGCGGTTCTCGCTCTGGGCGATGACGCAGTCGGAGACCTTGCTGACCGTGGTGGTGGTCTCGTTCCAGCCGAAGGTCATCAGGACGCCGAGGAAGATCGCGACGGCCAGGATGAGGTTCATGAACGGCCCGGCGAACATCACGATGACGCGCTTCCACGGCTTGCGCGTGTAGAACAGCCGCTTCTCGTCGCCGGGTTGGAGCTCCTCGAAGGCGGCCGAGCGGGCGTCCTCGATCATGCCGCGCCAGGGCGAGGTGGAGCGGGCCTCCATCCGTCCGTCGGGGCCCGGCGGGAACATCCCGATCATGCGGATGTAGCCGCCGAGGGGGACGGCCTTGATGCCGTACTCGGTCTCGCCCTTCTTGCGCGACCAGAGGGTCGGGCCGAAGCCGACCATGTACTGGGGCACGCGGATGCCGAACAACTTGGCCGTCGACAGATGTCCCAGCTCGTGCCAGGCGATCGAGAAGAGCAGCCCGATCACGAAGACCACTATGCCGAGGATCATCATCAGGGTCGTCATGCACGAGCCTCCGCGGTCGCCTTGGCGGACAGTTCACGGGCCCGGGTGCGGGCCCAGGCGTCCGCTTCGAGGACGTCCGACACCGTGAGCGAGGTTCCCGTACGGGGCGTGCCGTGCTCGGCGACGACCCGGGTGACGGTCTCCATGATGCCGAGGTAGGGCAGCTTCCCGTTGAGGAAGGCGTCCACGCACTCCTCGTTGGCGGCGTTGAACACGGCCGGGGCGGTGGAGCCGAGCTCGCCGACGTGCCGGGCCAGGTTCACCGCCGGGAAGGCCTCGTCGTCCAGCGGGAAGAACTCCCAGCTGGAGGCCTTGGTCCAGTCGAAGGCGGGGGCCGCGTCCGGGACCCGCTCGGGCCAGCCGACGCCGATGGCGATCGGGCCGCGCATGTCCGGCGGGGTGGCCTGGGCGAGCGTGGAGCCGTCGGTGAACTCGACCATGGAGTGCACGTACGACTGGGGGTGGACGACGACCTCGATGCGGTCGAAGGGGATGTCGTAGAGGAGGTGCGCCTCGATGACCTCCAGGCCCTTGTTGACCAGGGTCGAGCTGTTGACTGTGATCACCGGGCCCATGGCCCAGGTCGGGTGCGCGAGCGCGTCCTCGGGCGTGACGTCGGCGAGCTGGTCCTTCGTACGGCCGCGGAAGGGGCCGCCGGAGGCGGTGACGACGAGCTTGCGGACGTCGGCGCGGGTGCCGGAGGCCAGGGCCTGGAAGAGCGCGGCGTGCTCGGAGTCGACCGGGATGATCTGGCCGGGCTTCGCGATGGCCTTGACCAGCGGGCCGCCGACGATCAGCGACTCCTTGTTGGCGAGGGCGAGCGTGCGGCCCGCCTCCAGGGCGGCCAGGGTCGGGGCGAGGCCGATGGAGCCGGTGATGCCGTTGAGGACGGTGTGGCAGTCCGATGCGGCGACCTGGGTGGCGGCGTCCGGTCCCGCGAGGATCTCGGGGAGCGGTTCGCCGGGGCCGTACTGGGCGGCGAGCGCCTCGCGCAGGGCGGGCGCCGCGTCCTCGCGGGCGACCGCGACGGTGCGCACGCGCAGCCGTCTGGCCTGTTCGGCGAGCAGCCCCACGCGTCCGCCGGCGGCGGACAGTGCGGTCACGCGGAAGCGGTCGGGATTGCGCAGGACCAGGTCTACGGCCTGGGTGCCGATGGATCCCGTCGAGCCCAGGACGACGATGTCCCGGGGGCCGTCATCCGTCACCGGGTCGAAGACCAGATGCGGATCGGCGAGAGGCGTTGGACTGTCGCTCATGCACCCATTGTTGCGTGGGTTCTTGTGGATCCGGACAGGGTGCCCTCTGAGTCGGCGCGTAGGGGTTGCTGTTTCGTCGCCGGGTGCGGCCCGTCGTGGGCCGGTCGCGCAGTTCCCCGCGCCCCTGAAGGCCTGCGGCTGCGCCGCGCCTTCCCGGGCCGCACCCGGCGACGAAATCGAACCCCCGCGGCGGGGTGCGGCTCAGCGGATCGGCCGGTGGACGTTCTCCCTCTTCGTGGGGCCCGGGGTCGCCTCGGCGATCCAGGGGCCCTCGCCGCTCGGGTCGACGACGCCCTCCTCCAGCCAGGCGTACGTGCCGGACAGGACGCCGCGTACGACCTTGCGGTCCAGGTCGTCGGTGTTGGCCCAGAGGCGGCCGAAGAGCTCCTCGACGCGCAGCCGGGACTGGCGGCAGAAGGCGTCGGCGAGCTGGTACGCCTCGCGGCCGTGGTCGTCGGTGGTGCGGAGGAGCTCCGCGCGGACGCAGGCGGCGCTCATCGCGAAGAGCTCCGCGCCGATGTCGACGATCCGGCCGAGGAAGCCCTGCTTGGTCTCCATCCGGCCCTGCCAGCGGGACATGGCGTAGAAGGTGGAGCGGGCGAGTTTGCGCGAGGTGCGTTCCACGTACCGCAGGTGGGCGGCGAGGTCCGGGTGGCCCGCCGGGTGGAAGTCGCCGTAGGCGAGCGGGAGTTGGCCGGGGCCCGCGACGAGTTTCGGCAGCCAGCGGGCGTAGAAGCCGCCGGCGCGGGCACCGGCCTTGGCCTTGTCGCCGAGGGTCTTGTCGGGGTCGATGAGGTCGCCGGCGGCCTTGAGGTGGGCGTCGACGGCCTCGCGGGCGATCAGCAGGTGCATGATCTCGGTGGAGCCCTCGAAGATCCGGTTGATGCGCAGGTCGCGCAGGACCTGCTCGGCGGGGACGGCGCGTTCGCCGCGGGCGGCGAGCGAATCGGCGGTCTCGAAGCCGCGGCCGCCGCGGATCTGCACCAACTCGTCGGCCATCAGGCAGCCCATCTCGGAGCCGTAGAGCTTGGCGAGGGCTGCCTCGATGCGGATGTCGTTGCGGTTCTCGTCGGCCATCTGCGAGGAGAGGTCGAGGACGGCCTCCAGGGCGAAGGTGGTGGCCGCGATGAAGGAGATCTTGCTGCCGACGGCCTCGTGCAGGGCGATCGGGCGGCCCCACTGCTCGCGTTCGGCGGACCACTCGCGGGCGATCTTCAGGCACCACTTGCCGGCGCCGACGCACATCGCGGGCAGCGAGAGGCGCCCGGTGTTGAGGGTGGTGAGGGCGATCTTCAGGCCTGCGCCCTCGGGGCCGATGCGGCGCTCGGCGGGGACGCGTACGCGGTGGAAGCGGGTGACGCCGTTCTCCAGGCCGCGCAGGCCCATGAAGGCGTTGCGGTTCTCCACGGTGACACCCTCGGCGGCGGCCTCGACGAGGAACGCGGTAATGCCGCCGGGATGCCCCTCGGACTTCGGGACGCGGGCCATGACGACGAGCAGGTCGGCGACGACGCCGTTGGTGGTCCACAGCTTCACGCCGTCCAGGACGTAGCCGTCCCCCTCCGGTACCGCGGTGGTGGCGAGGCGGGCCGGGTCGGAGCCGACGTCCGGCTCGGTGAGCAGGAACGCGGAGATGTCGGTGGTGGCGAGGCGCGGCAGGAACGTGTCCTTCTGCTCCTGGCTGCCGAAGAGCTTCAGCGGCTGGGGCGCGCCGATGGACTGGTGCGCAGAGAGCAGCGCGCCGAGCGAGGGGTTGGCGGAGCCGACGAGGGCGAGGGCCTTGTTGTAGTAGACCTGCGTGAGGCCGAGGCCGCCGTACTTGGTGTCGATCTTCATGCCGAGGGCGCCGAGCTCCTTGAGCCCCTTGATCACCTCGTCGGGGATGCGCGCCTCACGGTCGATGAGCGCGCCGTCGACCTTGGTCTCGCAGAACTCGCGCAGCCGCGCCAGGAACGCCTCACCGCGCCGGGTGTCCTCGTCGGCGGGCAGCGGGTGCGGGTGGATGAGGTCGAGCCGGAACCGGCCGAGGAACAGCTCCTTGGCGAAGCTCGGCTTGCGCCACTCCTGTTCCCTGGCCGCCTCGGCGACCTGCCGCGCCTCCCGCTCGGAGACCTTCGGCTCCCTGGACTCCCTGGACGTCCCTGCCGACATGTAGGGCTCACCTCGCCGCGCATCGGGGGTTCTCACCGGCGGATCGGACCGACCGGTGCTACGTGCTCGTATCTACCCGAATACGAAGATCCCCACCAGGCCGGGCGTCGCGTTCGGCGCAACACCCGCCCGCGACGGCGTGCGGCTCGCATGCGGAGGCGGCCGGAACCCCGCACAGGTTCCGGCCGCCTCTTTGGGGTCGTACGCGCTTACAGCTCCAGGCCGGTCAGGACCAGGACGCGCTCGTACGTGTAGTCCGCCATGGCGTGCGCGACGCCCTCGCGGCCGACGCCGGACTTCTTCACGCCGCCGTACGGCATCTGGTCGGCGCGGTAGGACGGCACGTCGCCGACGATCACGCCGCCGACCTCCAGGGCGCGGTGGGCGCGGAAGGCGCGCTGCACGTCGTGCGTGAACACACCTGCCTGCAGGCCGTACTTGGAGTCGTTGACGGCCTCGAAGGCGGCCTGCTCGCCGTCGACCTTGGTGACGGTGAGGACCGGGCCGAAGACCTCCTCGGTGGCGAGGGTGGCGTCGGCGGGGACGTCGGCGAGGACGGTCGGGGCGTACGAGGCGCCCTCGCGCTTGCCGCCGGCCAGGAGGGTCGCGCCCGCGGCGACGGCCTCGTCCACCCAGGTCTCGACGCGCTTGGCGGCGTTCTCGTCGACCAGCGGGCCGACCTCGGTGGCCGCGTCCGACGGGTCGCCGGTGACCTGCGCCTCGACGGCGGCGACGATGCGGGGCAGCAGCCGGTCGTAGACGGAGGCGTCGGCGATCACGCGCTGCACGGAGATGCAGGACTGGCCGCCCTGGTAGTTCGAGAAGGTCGCGATGCGGCTCGCGGCCCAGTCGAGGTCGGCGTCGGAGGAGAAGTCGTCGAGGACGACCGCTGCGCCGTTGCCGCCCAGCTCCAGGGTGATGTGCTTGCGCGGCGCCGAGTCCATGATCGCGTAGCCGACCTTCTCGGAGCCGGTGAAGGAGATGACCGGCAGGCGCTCGTCCTGGACCAGGGCCGGCATCTTCTCGTTGGCGACCGGGAGGACCGAGACGGAGCCCTCGGGCAGGTCCGTCTCGGCGAGCAGCTCACCGAGGATCAGGCCGGAGAGCGGGGTGGACGGGGCGGGCTTCAGGATGATCGGGGCACCGGCGGCGATGGCCGGGGCGACCTTGTGCGCGCACAGGTTCAGCGGGAAGTTGAACGGCGCGATGCCGAGGACCACGCCGCGCGGGAAGCGGCGGGTGAGGGCGAGCCGGCCCTGGCCGCCCGCGTCGGTGTCCAGGCGCTGGGCGTCGCCGCCGTTGAAGCGGCGGGCCTCCTCGGCCGCGAAGCGGAACACGGAGACGGCGCGGCCGACCTCGCCGCGGGCCCACTTGATCGGCTTGCCGTTCTCGGCGGAGATCAGCTGGGCGATCTCCTCGGTGCGCTCGGTCAGGCGCTTGGTGACGTGGTCGAGGGCTGCGGCCCGCACGTGGGCGGGGGTCGCGGAGAGCGCCTCGCGCGCGGCGTACGCGGCGGCGACGGCCTCTTCGACCTGGGCGTCGGTCGGGACGCTCACGCGGCCGACGGTGCGGCCGTCCCAGGGCGAGGTGACGTCGAAGGTGGAGTCGCCGGTGGCCTGGCGGCCGGCGAGCCAGAAGGCAGTGGTGTCGGTCATGGTGCCCGGCCCTTCCGCGGTGGTGTGTCTGGGGGTTTCGCCCTTCACGGTAGGGCCGTCCGCGCGAAGTTCGTCTTGTACGAGGTGGAGGGGTTGAGGCGGGGTGGGTGCCGGAGTGGCAGGGGTGCGGGGTTGCATTCTCCCCACCCCGCCCCTTCCCGAAAGTCCTGCGGACAGCCCCGGGGCTCCGCCCCGGACCCCGGGGTTGTTGTTCGTCTGCGGCACCGCTGTGGCTGGTCGCGCAGTTCCCCGCGCCCCTGTCGGGGCTGTTTTTCAGGGGCGCGGGGAACTGCGCGAGCAACCACGATGGCGCCGCAGCCGAACGATGTCCCAGCGGGGCAGGGGCCGCCGGGGGCCTGGGGCGCAGCCCCGGTGTCTTTTAGGGGCGCGGGGAACTGCGCGACCGGCCACGACGGCGCAGCACCCGAACGACGACCCGGGGGGGCGGGGCAGGGGCTGCCGGGGGCCTGGGGCGGGGCCCCGGTGGGGTCAGTCGGTGGGCATTGACGTGGCCTTGAGGGCGAGCCACAGCTCCATGCGGGCGTCCGGGTCGTCCAGGGATCGCCCCAGGATCTCCTCCACCCGCCGCATCCGGTAGCGCAACGTATGCCGATGGACGCCGAGGTCCGCCGCCGCCGCGTCCCACTGGCCGTGCCGGGAGAGCCAGGCCCGCAGGGACGCCACCAGGTCACCGCGGCCCGTCGCGTCGTGCTCGCGCAGCGCCCGCAGCATGCCGTCGGCGAAGGCCCGTACCGCGTCGTCGGCGAGGAGGGGGAGGACCGAGCCGGCGGCGAGCTCCTCGTGCTCGACCAGGGTGCGGCCGCGGCGGCGGGCGACGGAGAGGGCCTGCTCGGCCTGCTTGTAGGCGGTGGCGGCGGCGATGGGCCCGGCCGGCGCGGACAGGCCGACCACCAACTGCTCGCCGTCGGCGGCCGGTTGCTCGCGGCCCTCGGCGCGGGCGGCGTCGGTGACGGCGGCCAGCTGCAGGCAGGCGGTGGACGCGGCGCCGCCGTCGGCGAAGAGCAGCACGAGCCGGTCGCCGCCGTCGGGCACGACGAGGACGGCCTCGCCGGCGCGTGCGGCCGCGGCCTCGACGACGTCCGTGAGGTCGGCGAGCGGGTCGTGCCCGGCGACCGCGGGGGCGTTGCCGCCGCGCGCGTGGGCCGGGGCCGTCTCGGCGATGAGGAGCCGGAACGGGGCGTCGAGCAGCCCGCCGTACAGCTCGCCCGCGACGGTGCGGGCGTGGTCGGGCTCCCCGGCGAGCAGCATCCGCAACACGGCGGCGCCGAGGCGCTGTTCGGCGGAGTGCAGCGAGCGGGAGCGCTCGGTGGTGAGGGTGAGCAGGGCGATCGCGGAGTGCACCGCGTACCGCTCGGTGGTGCCGAGCGCGGCCGCGGTGCCGACGGCGAGCGCGGTGCGGGGGCGGCGGCCCGCGCCCAGGGAGTGCAGTTCGACGCGGTCGTCGGCACCGCCGATCAGGGCGCTCGCGGGGGCCGGCCGGTCGCGGAGCCGCTCGACGTCGGCGGTGAGCCGGGCGGCGCGGCGGGCGGCCCACTCGGGTGCGGTGGCGACGACGGAGCCGGAGGCGTCGTAGAGCGCGGCCCAGCCGTCGACCTGCGAGGCGAGCGCGTCGAGCACGCCCTCGGGGCCGCTGCTGAGGGCCTGCCGGGTGAGCTCGCGCTGGGCGGCGAAGCCGTCGGTGACGGAGCGGTACTGTTCGGCGGCGATGGCCGCCGAGACCTCCTTGACGATGGCGAGGAACGGGGTGCGGCGCGGGACTTCGAGCAGCGGCAGGTGCTCCGCCTCCGCCGCGTCGACGAGGGCCTCGGGGATCTCGTCGTAGTGCACGCCGACCGCGAAGCCGAGGCCGATGACGCCCGCGCCGACGAGCCGCTGGACGTAGCGGCGCATGGCCTGCGGGTCCTCGGCGTCCAGCTTGAGGGCGGTGATGAGCAGGAGCTCGCCGCCCTCCATGTAGGGCACGGGGTCGGTGAGTTCGCTGGCGTGCGCCCAGCGCACGGGGGTGTCCAGACGGTCCTCGCCGGCGCGCACGGTGAGCTTGAGCTTGGAGTGCTGGACTAGCGAGGCGAGCGTGGGCGGCATGGGACCTTCACGGCTTCCGGGTCGGTAAGGCTCAGGGAGGCACCGCTCGGGATCGAACGGGATCTAAAGGGATCATTTGGCCGCCCCGTATGAACGGCTCGTATCAATTCTGCCTCACCGTATGGAAGCCACGTGGTGATTCCGTGTGCGCCCTTGCTCGTGCCGGTACGGGCGTACTAGCGCCGGGCGCCTGCTCAGCCGCGCAGGTCGACCAACAACGGCGGGGCCAGGTCGCCGCCGACCGTCGTCAAGGAGAGCACAGCGTGGCCGGGCGGCACCGAGTGGGCCAGGTCGGAGGCGGACCAGCGCTCGCGCTCGACCTCGCGGACCGTGACGGCGTCGGTCGTGACGGCCTTGCCGGTGACGAGCTTGCGCAGCGCGTGCAGGGCGCGGGCCATCGGCTGGTCGGCGTAGACGGTGTGCTGGGCGACCTCCCGGGTCTCCACCCGCTCGGTGCCCCAGGCCTCGGCGAACCTCCGGCCGTCCCACGTGGTCACGCCGGGGAACGCCATCCGGCAGCCGACCGCCGCGTACAGCGGTCCCTGCAGGGACTCCGGTACGTCGCCGACGGTGCGCAGGCCGAGGACGACGCCCGCGTGCGCGGAGCGCAGCCGCTGCACGGCGGTGACGCTCTCCGCGGTGAGGGTCCGCGCCGCGTCGTCCAGGACCAGGCAGGCGAAGTGCGTACGGTCCGACCGGTCCCGTGCGATGTGGCAGAACTGCGCGAGGAGCAGCCGGGCCAGCAGCCGTCCGGCCTCCTCGTGGGCGCGCTCGGGCAGGTCGACGCGGACCCGCAGCGGGTGGTGGGCCACCGCCTGCATGCCGAAGGGCCGCTCCCCCGCGGCACTCGCGCCGGTGCCTCCGTCCGCGCCTTCGCCGCCGTCGAAGAACCCGGCGAAGGCGGGCCGGTCGAGCAGCGAGAGACGCTCGGCCAGGGCCGGGCACGGGTCGCCGGGCGTGCCCGACTGCCGGGCGCGGGCGTCGAGTTCACGGTGCATCTCGGCGTGCGCGGCGCCCGTGCCCAGCTCGGCCCTGAGCGCGTCGAGCGCGGCCGGCTCGCCTTCGAGGAGCGCGCGCAGGACGCGTACGGCGGGGAAGCGGCCGTGCGCCGCGCGATACGGGCCGAGGAGCTGGGCCAGAGCGGTGGCCGCCCGCCGCGCGTCGACGCCGTCGAGGTCGCCGACCAGACCCTCGGCGAGGAAGCCCGCGGCCTCGTCCGGGTCGGCGCAGCCGGCGTACAAGTCGAGGCCGTACGCGGAGTCCGGGTCGCCCGGCCGGATCACCACGTCGTAGGCGTCGTCGGGGCCGAGTCGCGTGCCCGCGGCGCAGACGGCGACGACCGCGGCCCGCCCGGTGAGCGCCTGCAGCGCGAGCGCCTCGGTGACCGGCCGCACCAGGCGCTCGGTCTTGCCCGCGCCGGACGGGCCGACGGCGAGCAGCGAGGTGCCGAGCACGGCGGGGTCGAGGGCCGCCTGGACGCCCCGGAACTTGTACGGATTGCGGTCGTTCTCGGCGATCCGGCCGATCCTGACCTGGTCGACGAGCAGGTCGTGGGCGGCACTGCGGGCGGACAGGTCACGGCTGCCGGACGGATGCGCCCAGGCCGCGGCCCCGTGCCGTACGACGGTGTCGGCGAAGGCGGCCCGCGCGCCCGGATCGCCCGCGGTCGCGGCCCAGGCGTGCGTGACGCGGGCGCAGTCGACGTCGTTCATACGGCCGCCGAGGAGCTCGGCGGCGAGCAGGTCGGCGGCCTTGTGGTGTCCTGCGGCGCGCAGCTCGGGCCAGGTGGCGGGGGCGGCGGCCGGGCGGGGCGGGGGCTGCACGGCCCGGGGCTTCCGGCCGCCCCGCAGCGCCGTCCACCAGGCGCCGATGCGGGCGAAGGGCCACAGCACGGCGAGGGTGATCAGCGCGTACACGACGTAGGTGAGCACGGGGCCGGACATGAACACCTCGTAGCCGCCGCTGATCAGGGCGACCAGCGAGAGGACCGGCCCGACGACGGGCAGGGGGTCGAGGCCGAGGCCGAAGGCCTCCGGCCAGACGAGGGCGAGGACTCCGGTGGCGGCCACGGCGGCGATCAGGGCACGGGAGGGCTGCGGCCGGCGCATCACGAAGTACCGGACGGCCTCGCTCCAGGTGCTGAGCCGTACAGCGGCGGCGACGACGAGGCCGAACGCGACGCCGCCGTAGACGCTCAGCGCCTCCTGCCCCTGCCAGCCCCGCGGGGCGACGGTGCCGCTGTACCACCACTCCTCCGGGGTGAACAGCTTCACCGGCAGCCACAGGTAGGGGACGCTGCCGCTGGACAGCACCGCCCAGAGCACCAGGCCGAGGAACGTCGGAATCAGCAGGCCGATGACCAGGCGCCGCTTGACCTCCCCGTCGTCCTGCTCGGGCCCCTTCGGCCGGTACCCGAACCGCCAGATTCCGGGCTCCGCCTCCGGCCGCGGCGTCGCCAGCCAGCCGGCGACGGGCGACGACGGGTTGGCGGACTCAGGGGGCGCGGAGGCTTCGGGCGCTCGACGCGGCATCGGCGGAGCTGCGGACGGAGCGCCAGGCGGTGCCGCAGGCGGAGCGGCGGACGGAGCGGCAGGCGGTGCCGCGGGCGGGCTCGGCGGTGCAGCCTGCTGCTTCCCGTCGTGTGCCTCGTACGTGCCCTCGCGGTCCATGGCCCGTGCCCCCTGCTGCTTCCGCTCCGACCTGCGGGTCGACGTCTTTGTCCGGGCTCAATCTAGTGCCCCGCCAAGGCAGTTCACCGGTCGCGCGACTTCCTGTCCGGGAGGGGACGGTCTCCCCCGGCCGCGCTCCCATGTGTCCAACTCGGACAACGGGGGCCCCGCACCTCACCCCGATGGAGCATGCCCGCTCGCGTCCGGCGCACCTAATCTGCGAAGAAAGCCCCCATGAACCGGCCGAACCGGACCCTTCCCGGCGTGCCGTACCCCCCAGAACCAGGAGCCCCGCATGACCGCCATTCCGCAGGAGCGCCGCCTCGTCACCGCGATCCCCGGCCCGAAGTCGCAGGAGCTGCAGGCCCGCCGTACGTCCGTGGTCGCCGGCGGCGTGGGCTCCGTCCTTCCGGTGTTCACCGCGCGCGCGGGCGGCGGCATCATCGAGGACGTCGACGGCAACCGCATGATCGACTTCGGCTCCGGCATCGCCGTGACCTCCGTCGGCGCCTCCGCCGAGGCCGTCGTGCGCCGCGCCTCCGCGCAGCTCGCCGACTTCACCCACACCTGCTTCATGGTCACGCCGTACGAGGGGTACGTCGAGGTCGCCGAGGCCCTCGCCGAGCTGACGCCGGGCGACCACGCCAAGAAGTCCGCGCTGTTCAACTCGGGCGCCGAGGCCGTCGAGAACGCCGTGAAGATCGCCCGCGCCTACACCAAGCGCCAGGCCGTCGTCGTCTTCGACCACGGCTACCACGGCCGCACCAACCTCACCATGGCGCTGACCAGCAAGAACATGCCGTACAAGAACGGCTTCGGCCCGTTCGCGCCCGAGGTCTACCGGGTGCCCGTGGCGTACGGCTACCGCTGGCCGACCGGTGCGGAGAACTGCGGCGCCGAGGCGTCCGCGCAGGCCATCGACCAGATCAACAAGCAGATCGGCGCCGACAACGTCGCCGCGATCATCATCGAGCCGGTGCTCGGCGAGGGCGGCTTCATCGAGCCGGCCAAGGGCTTCCTGCCCGCCATCGCGCAGTTCGCGAAGGACAACGGCATCGTCTTCGTCGCCGACGAGATCCAGTCCGGCTTCTGCCGCACCGGCCAGTGGTTCGCCTGTGAGGACGAGGGCATCGTCCCCGACCTGATCACCACCGCCAAGGGCATCGCGGGCGGTCTGCCGCTCGCCGCCGTCACCGGCCGCGCCGAGATCATGGACGCCGCGCACGCGGGCGGCCTCGGCGGCACCTACGGCGGCAACCCGGTGGCCTGCGCCGGTGCGCTCGGCTCCATCGAGACGATGAAGGAGCTCGACCTCAACGGCAAGGCCAAGCGCATCGAGGAGGTCATGAAGGGCCGCCTGACCGCGATGCAGGAGAAGTTCCCGATCATCGGCGACATCCGCGGCCGCGGCGCCATGATCGCCATCGAGCTGGTCAAGGCTGATTCTCCTGAAGGCGCGGCCACCAAGGAGCCGAACCCGGAGGCCGCCGGCGCGCTCGCCAAGGCCTGCCACGCGGAGGGCGTGCTCGTCCTCACCTGCGGCACCTACGGCAACGTGCTGCGCTTCCTGCCGCCGCTGGTCATCGGCGAGGACCTGCTGAACGAGGGCCTGGACGTCATCGAGCAGTCCTTCGCGCAGATCTGAGATTCCCGCTTCGGGAACCCCGGTTCGAGGGGCGCGGCAGAGCCTGTGAAGAAGCTGTGGGAGGCGGGTGGCGGGATGCTCCGCCACCTGTCGGAGCCGCTCCCCTCTGCCGTACGTTCTTCGCAGATGAGAGAAACACCCCGCCCACAGGAGACTGTGGGCGACACCGGGACGGAGCCTCCCAAGCCTCGCCCCGGTCGCGCCCTGGCGCACACCCCCGGGGCCTCCGGCTCCGGAACTCCTCACCGATCGGACAGCCGCCCGCCCCAAACCCCCCGGGGCGTGCGGCACACCGGTCCCCACGGCCGCCCCGGAACCACCCCCCCTGTTCCCGGGCGGCCGACCCCTTTCCTGAAGTTCCCGCAACTCCTCGCCGTCCTGGCCGTGTTGAGCCTCTCCTTCGGTCTTCTCAGCTGGCAGATCGCCGCGTACGGACCGCTGCGCGCCGCCGACGAACGGCTCGGGCGTCTCGTGCGGCACAGTGGATTCCCGGACGGCCCGGCCGAACTCCTCGCCGACCTCGGCAACGTGATGGTCGCGCCCGTCGTCCTCGCCGCGGCCGCCGGGTACGCGGCCGTGCGCGCCCGGCGTGCCGGCGAGGCGCGCTGGTGGGTCGCCCCGCTGGGCGCGGTGCTCGCCCTGGCCGCCGTACCGCTGCTCGTCGCGCCCCTCAAGGCGCTCTTCGCGCGCCCCGGTCCGCCCGGCATGGCCGGCTCGGACTCCGCCGGCTTCTACCCGTCGGGCCACGCGGCCACCGCCGTCGTCGCGTACGGGGCGGCCGCGCTGCTCCTGCTGCCGTGGCTGCGCACGACCCGGCTACGGGGCCAACTCCTGGCCGCCACCGGGGTGTTGACGGCCGCCGTCGGCTTCGGCCTGGTGCGGCGCGGCTACCACTGGCCGCTCGATGTCCTCGCGAGCTGGCTCCTCGGCGGCATGCTCCTCGTCGCCCTGGTCCTGGCGGCGAGACGGCTCCGGCGTACCGCCGTACGGCGGCAGTAGCCTCAGCCGAAGTACGCCTCGAAGTTCTTCGAGAACTCCTCGTTGTTGTGCCGGTCCCAGTTGATCGACCAGGTCATCAGTCCGCGCAGCTGCGGCCAGGCGCCGTGGGGCCGGTACGAGCCGCAACTGCCGCCCTTCGTCAGGCAGTCGAGGGCGTTGTTCACCTCGGCCGTGGAGACATGGCCGTTGCCCGCGTTGACGGAGGCCGGCATGCCGATGGCGACCTTCTCCGGCGGCAGCGCGGGGAACACGTTCGCCGGGTCGCCCGCGACGGGGAACCCGGTGAGCAGCATGTCCGTCATGGCGATGTGGAAGTCGGCGCCGCCCATGGAGTGGTACTGGCCGTCGAGCCCCATGATCGGCCCGGAGTTGTAGTCCTGGACGTGCAGCAGCGTCAGCTCGTCCCGCAGGGCGTGGATCACCGGCAGGTACGCGCCCGCCCGCGGGTCCTGGCCGCCCCACTCGCCGGTGCCGTAGTACTGGTGGCCCAGCTGCACGAAGAACGTCTCCGGGGCCATGGTGAGCGTGAAGCCGTCCCCGTACCGGGACTTGAGGGTCTTCACGGCGGAGATCAGGTTGACGATCACCGCGGACTTCGGGTTCTTGAAGTCGGTGTCGTCGGCGTCGAGGGAGAGGGAGTGGCCCTCGAAGTCGATGTCCAGGCCGTCCAGGCCGTACTCGTCGATGATCGCGGAGACCGAGGAGACGAACGCGTCGCGGGCCGCGGTGGTGGTCAGCCGCACCTGGCCGTTCTGGCCGCCGATGGAGATCAGGACCTTCTTGCCCGCCGCCTGCTTGGCCTTGATCGCGGCCTTGAACTCGTCCTCGCTCTCCACGTTCGGGCACTCGCTCTGCGGGCACAGCTCGAAGCGGATGTCGCCCGAAGTGGGCGAGGTGGGTTCGCCGAAGGCCAGGTCGATGACGTCCCAGCTGTCGGGCACGTCGGCCAGGCGCGTGTAGCCCGAGCCGTTGGCGAAGCTCGCGTGCAGATAGCCGACGAGGGCATGCTCGGGCAGCGCCGCCTGCGGCGCAACGGCCGCGCGGGCGGCCAGCGTCGTCGTCAGTCCGGCCGCGGCCAGGGCCACGGCCGCGCACACGGCGAGGAGCGCCGCGCGTAAGCGGGATCGGGCGTGCGATCGGGAGCGGTCCACAACTGCCTCCGTACAGGGGGGATTTGGAGGGGCATCCGAAGCGGTGGAGCGCCGCACAATTTGGTCCAGACCAATCAACTTGTCAAGAGTTCCGGTCGCCGCCTCTCGCCAGCTGCGCCGCCGCCTCGTGCATGGCCAGTTCGAGCAGCGCCGGGTCGTTGAGCGTGCCCGAGCCGTCCGGTGGGACCAGCCAGCGCACCCCGCCGGTCGCCCGGCCCGGATACGGCACGACGATCCAGGTGCCGTGGCCCGCGCCGCGCACCCCCGTGCCGATCCAGCGGCTCACCGTGCCCTCGGGCACGAAGAAGCCCATCCGGGAGTCGCCGAAGTCGGCCAGCACCGGGCCCGGCCGGTCGATGCAACGGTTCAGCACGTCGAGGGTCGGATAGCCGAGCTCCCCCGGCAGGATCAGCACGTCCCAGAGCTTGCCCGCCGGAAGCAGCGCCACCCCGAGGGGGTTGCGCTCCCACTCCCAGCGGCACGCCTCCGGGTTCGGAGCCACCGAGACCAGCCACTCCACTGCCGACTTCGCCCCCGCACCAGTCATGGCAGGGCCTCCCTTTCGTTCGCGCGCGATGCGTTCACGAGAGAGAGGCCGTTCAGCCGCCGCCATTACGCGGGTTTTGAAAATTAGTTGACAAAAACCGGAACCGCCGCGGGAAACGGCCCTGACCTGGGCGTTTCCACGCGGCGATGGCGAGACGGCAGCGAGCTCCAGAGTCAGCTGTCGAAGCCGAGGCCCAGTCGGTCCATGGTGCGCAGCCACAGATTGCGGTGCCCCGCGTGGCTGTCCGCACGGGCAAGGGACCACTTCGTGAGCCCGATCCCCGCCCAGGCGAACGGCTCCGGCGGGAACGGCAGCGGCTTCGTACGCACCATCTCCAGGGAGGTCCGCTCGGTGCGCTCGCCCGCGAGCAGGTCGAGCATCACGTCCGCGCCGAACCGCGTCGCGCCCACGCCGAGCCCGGTGTAGCCGGCCGCGTACGCCACCCGCCCCTTGTGCGCCGTGCCGAAGAACGCCGAGAACCGTGAACACGTGTCAATGGCGCCGCCCCAGGCATGGCTGAAGCGCACGCCCGCCAACTGCGGGAAGCAGTCGAAGAAGTGGCCCGCGAGCCGGGCGTACGTCTCGGGCCTGTGGTCGAGTTCGGCGCTGAGCTTCCCGCCGTACGGGTAGATCGCGTCGTAGCCGCCCCACAGGATGCGCTGGTCGGCGGTGAGCCGGAAGTAGTGGAACTGGTTGGCCGAGTCGCCGAGGCCCTGGCGGTTCTTCCAGCCGACCGCGGCGAGCTGCTCCTGGTTGAGCGGCTCGGTGGTCAGGACGTAGTCGTAGACCGGGACGGTGAGCGGGCGGACGCGCTTGACCAGGGACGGGAAGACGTTCGTGGCGAGCGCGACACGTCGGGCGAGGACCTTGCCGTACGGGGTGCGCACGGCCATGCCCGTGCCGTTCGCGACCAGGGCGGTGGCCGGGGTGTTCTCGTACACGCGCACGCCCAGGCGCAGGCAGGCGGACTTGAGGCCCCAGGCCAGCTTGGCCGGGTTCAGCATGGCGACGCCGCGCCGGTCGTGCAGGCCGCCGTGGAAGGTCGGCGAGTCGACCTGCTCGCGCACCGCGTCCCGGTCGAGGAGCTCCACGCCGTCGGCGAGGCCGAGTCGGCTCATCTCGCCGTACAGCTCGGTGAGCTCCTCGACCTGGTGGGGTGCGGTGGCGACGTCGATCTCGCCGGTGCGCTCGAAGTCGCAGTCGATGCCGTGGCGGGCGAGCGCCGCCTCGATCTCGTCGAGGTTGCGGGCCCCGAGCTTCTCCAGCTTCGGCAACTCGCCGGGCCAGCGGGCCAGTCCGTTGCCGAAGCCGTGGGTGAGGGAAGCGGCGCAGAAGCCGCCGTTGCGGCCGGACGCGGCCCAGCCCGCCTCGCGGGCCTCGATCAGGACGACCTCGCGGTCGGGGTCGCGTTCCTTGGCGAGGAGCGCGGTCCACAGTCCGCTGTAGCCGCCGCCGACGACGAGCAGCTCGCACCGCTCGCCGCCGGTCAGGGCCGGCTGGGCCGCCGGCCTCGCGGGGTCGTCCAGCCAGTACGGGGCCGGCTTGACGCCCGCGAGGGTGTCCAGGACTTCTGCACTGCTCATGGCACTTGGGGCCATGGCTTCCAACTCCCTTGAGGAATAAGAGACTTACGCGGATTTCTGTGTGCGCCGGTTGCCGAGGAGCATGCCGACGAGGACGCAGGTCACGGCCACGGCGAACATCGCCGTGCCGATGACGTTGATCTGCACGGGGGTGCCGCGCTGCGCCGAGCCCCAGACGAACATCGGGAAGGTCACGGTCGAGCCGGCGGTGAAGTTGGTGATGATGAAGTCGTCGAAGGAGAGCGCGAAGGCGAGCAGCGCACCCGCCGCGATACCGGGCGCGGCGATCGGCAGCGTCACCCGTACGAAGGTCTGCACGGGTCCCGCGTACAGGTCGCGGGCGGCCTCCTCCAGGCGCGGGTCCATCGACATCACGCGGGCCTTGACCGCCGTCACGACGAAGCTCAGGCAGAACATGATGTGCGCGATGAGGATGGTCCAGAAGCCCAGCTGCGCGCCCATGTTGAGGAAGAGCGTGAGCAGCGAGGCGGCCATGACGACCTCGGGCATGGCCATCGGCAGGAAGATCAGCGAGTTGATCGCGCCGCGTGCCCGGAAGCGGTAGCGGACCAGGGCGAAGGCGATCAGCGTGCCGAGCACGGTCGCGCCGATCGTGGCCCACAGGGCGATCTGCAGCGACAGCGCGAGCGAGCCGCACAGGTCGGCCACGCCGCACGGGTCCTGCCAGGCGTGGGTGTCGAACTCCTGCCAGGAGTAGTTGAAGCGGCCCTTGGGCTTGTTGAAGGAGAAGACCAGGACGACGAGGTTCGGCAGGATCAGGAAGCCGAGCGTCAACAGTCCCGCGAGGACGACGAGATGGCGCCGTATCCAGGTGATTGCAGCCATCAGACCAGGTCCTCCGTCCCGGACTTGCGGATGTAGAAGGTGACCATCAGGAGGATCGCCGCCATGAGGATGAAGGAGAGCGCGGCCGCCGTCGGATAGTCGAGGACGGTGAGGAACTGCGACTGGATGACGTTGCCGACCATCTTCTCGCTGGTGGAGCCGAGGAGTTGGGCGTTGACGTAGTCGCCGCTCGCCGGGATGAAGGTGAGCAGCGTGCCCGAGACGACGCCCGGCATGGACAGCGGGAACGTGACCCGCCGGAACGTGGTGGCGGGCTTGGCGTACAGATCGCCGGCCGCCTCGTGCAGGCGCGGGTCGATCCGCTCCAGGGAGGTGTAGAGCGGAAGCACCATGAACGGCAAGAAGTTGTACGTGAGTCCGCAGACCACGGCGAGCGGGGTGGCGAGGATGCGGTCGCCCTCGGTCATGCCGAGCCAGCTGGTGACGTCCAGGACGTGCAGCGAGTTGAGGATGCCGACGACCGGGCCGCCGTCGGCGAGGATCGTCTTCCAGGCGAGGGTGCGGATCAGGAAGCTGGTGAAGAACGGCGCGATCACCAGGATCAGGACCAGGTTGCGCCAGCGGCCCGCGCGGAACGCGATCAGATACGCGAGCGGGTAGCCGAGCAGCAGGCAGAAGATCGTGGCGAGCCCCGCGTACAGGATCGACGTGAGGAACTGCGGCCAGTACTCGGCGAGCGCGTTCCAGTAGGTCGCGAAGTGCCAGGTGACCTTGTACCCGGCCTCGAGTGACCCCGTCTGCACGGAGGTCGAGGCCTGGTAGACCATCGGCAGCGCGAAGAAGACGAGCAGCCACAGGATGCCGGGGAGCAGCAGCCAGTACGGGGTGAGCTTGCGGCGCTGCCTGCGCGGGGCCGGGGTCTCCGGTTCAGGGGCGGCGGGTGGCGCCTCGGTGAGCGTCGTCATGCGGCGGCCCCTTCGGCCGCGTCCGTCTCGACCGTCTCCACGCCCGCGTCGATGTCCTGCGCCGCGTCCAGGCCGAAGGTGTGGTCCGGGTTCCAGTGCAGGACGACCTCGGCGCCGGGGGCGAGCCGCCCGTCGCGCTCGACGTTCTGCACGTACACCTCCAGGCCCTCGCAGACCGGGGAGTCGATGACGTACTGCGTGGAGACTCCGATGAAGCTGGTGGCTGCCACGCGGCCGGTGAGGCGGTTGCGGCCCTCGGTGATCTCCCTCGCGTCGTCGGCGTGCGCGAGGGAGATCTTCTCCGGGCGGATACCGACCAGGACCTTGTCGCCGGTGCCGGTCGGCGCGGAACAGCGCGCGGCCGGCAGGGACAGCTTTCCGTCGCCCGCCTTGAGCGCGAGCGTGCCGCCGCTCGATGCGGCGATCTCGGCCTCGATGAGGTTGGAGCTGCCGAGGAAGTTGGCGACGAACGTGGTCTGCGGGTTCTCGTACAGGTCGGCGGGCGCGCCCAGTTGCTCGACCCGGCCCGCGTTCATCACGGCGACCTGGTCGGCCATCGTCATGGCCTCCTCCTGGTCGTGCGTGACGTGCACGAAGGTGATGCCGACCTCGGTCTGGATGCGCTTCAGCTCCAGCTGCATCTGGCGGCGCAGCTTGAGGTCGAGGGCGCCGAGCGGCTCGTCGAGGAGCAGCACGCGCGGGTGGTTGATCAGGGCGCGGGCCACGGCGACGCGCTGCTGCTGGCCGCCGGAGAGCTGGTGCGGCTTGTGCTTCGCCTTGTCGCCGAGCTGCACCAGGTCGAGCATCTCGCCGACCTGCTTCTTCACCGACTTGACGCCGCGCCGGCGCAGGCCGAAGGCGACGTTCTCGTAGATGTCGAGGTGCGGGAAGAGCGCGTACGACTGGAAGACGGTGTTCACCGGGCGCTTGTACGGGGGCAGCCCGGTGACGTCCTGCTCGCCGAGGTGGACCGTGCCGGTGGTCGGGTCCTCAAGTCCCGCGATCATGCGGAGCGTTGTGGTCTTGCCGCAGCCGGAGGCGCCGAGCAGGGCGAAGAACGAGCCTTCGGGGATGGTCAGGTCGAGCGGGTGCACGGCCGTGAACGAGCCGTAGGTCTTGCCGATGCCGGAGAGGCGGACGTCGCCGCGCGTCGTGTCGTCAGTCATGTTTCCTACCGGAGAAAGTCGAAGAGTTGCAGGGCCGGCCGTCGAGGGGGGGTCACGCGCCGGTGAGCTTGGCGAACTTGGCCTCGTACGCGGTCTCCTCCTTGGGAGTGAGCGCACGGAAATTGTTCGACTTCTCGGACATCTCCTTGTCCGGGACGATCAGCGGGTCGTTCGCCGCCTCCTCGGAGATCTTGGCGAGCTCTTCCTTCACCCCGGCGACCGGGCAGACGTAGTTGATCCACGCGGCGAGCTCGGCGGCGATCTCCGGCTGGTAGTAGTGGTCGATCAGCCGCTCCGCGTTCTCCTTGTGCCGCGCCTTGTTGGGCACGAGGAGCACGTCGGTGCCGGTGATGTAGCCGCTGTCGGGGATGTGGAACTTCACGTCCGGGTTGTCGGCCTGGAGCTGTACGACGTCTCCGGCCCAGGCGAGGCAGGCGGCGAGGTCGCCCTTGGTCAGGTCGGAGGTGTAGTCGTTGCCGGTGAAGCGGCGGATCTGCCGTTTGTCGACGGCCTTCTGCAGGCGGGCGGCGGCCGCGTCGAAGTCGTCCGTGGTGAACTTCTCCGGGTCCTTGCCCATGTCGAGCATCGTCATGCCCATGGTGTCGCGCATCTCGGAGAGGATGCCGACCTTCCCCTTGAGCTTGGGGTCGTCGAGCAGCTGGGAGACCGAGGTGACCTCGCGGCCGCCGGTGGCCTTCGTGTTGTACGCGACGACCACGGCGATGCCGGCCCACGGGTAGGTGTAGGCCCGGCCCGGGTCCCACTCCACGTCGCGGAACTGCGGGGCCAGATTGGCGTACGCGTGGGGCAGGTTGGCGACGTCGAGCTTCTGCGCCCAGCCGAAGCGGACCAGGCGGGCGGCGAGCCAGTCGGTGACGCAGATCAGGTCGCGGCCGGTGTCCTGGCCGGCGGCGAGCTGCGGCTTGATCTTGCCGAAGAACTCGTTGTTGTCGTTGACGTCCTCGGCGTACTCGACCTTGATGCCGGTCCTCTTGGTGAACGCCTCAAGGGTGGGACGGCGGTTCTTGTCGTCCTCGGCGACGTCCATGTACTCGGTCCAGTTGGAGAAGTTGACGCGCTTCTCCTTGTCCGAGAAGTCCTCGGCGCTCGCGCCGCCCTGGCTCTGCGCCGCGGGCGGGATGCCGCAGCCGGAGAGGGCGCCGAGGCCGCCGAGGGTGAGCGCGCCGCCACCGCCGGCACGCAGCAGGCCGCGCCGGGTGAGGGCCGACCTTCCGTTCCTCATGCTGCGCCGCATAGCGGCCAGTTGGGCCTTGGACAGGCTGTCGGGCTCGTACTGCTCCATGCGTGTGGGTGCCCTTTCGGCGATGGCTGGCCTGACGGGAGGGCGCGGCGGCCGGTGGGGGATGCCGGCCGCCGCGCGGGAAGGGGCGCGGTGGGGGTGCTGGGCGGGGCCTCCGCAGCACCGCCTAGGCGCGGTCCCCGAAGACGGTGCGGTGCCAGTCCTTCCTGGCGACCGCGGTGTTGTCGTACATCACGTGCTTGATCTGCGTGTACTCCTCGAAGGAGTAGGCGGACATGTCCTTTCCGAAGCCGGAGGCCTTGTAGCCGCCGTGCGGCATCTCGCTGAGGATCGGGATGTGGTCGTTGACCCACACGCAGCCCGCCTTGATGGCGCGGGTGGCGAGCCCGGCCCGGAACACGTCCCGGGTCCAGGCGGAGGCGGCGAGTCCGTAGGGGGTGTCGTTGGCGAGCCGGATGCCCTCGTCGTCGGAGTCGAAGGGCAGCACGACGAGGACGGGCCCGAAGATCTCGGCCTGCACGATCTCGCTGTCCTGCGCGGCGTCGGCGATCAGGGTCGGCCGGTAGTACGCGCCCTCGGCGAGGCCGTTGTTCTTGGGGGCCTCGCCACCGGTGACGATCCGGGCGTAGCCGCGGGCCCGGTCGACGAAGGCGGCGACACGGTCGCGCTGGGCGTGCGAGATCAGCGGGCCGAGGTCGGTGGACTCGTCGAAGGGGTCGCCGAGCCGCACGGTCGCCATCAGGTCGGCGACTCCGCTCACGAAGGCGTCGTACAGCGGCCGTTGGACGTACGCGCGGGTCGCGGCGGTGCAGTCCTGGCCGGTGTTGATCAGCGCCCCGGCGACCGCGCCGTGCACGGCGGCCTCCAGGTCGGCGTCGTCGAAGACCACGAACGGGGCCTTGCCGCCGAGTTCGAGGTGCAGCCGCTTGACGGTGCTCGTGGCGATCTCGGCGACGCGCTTGCCGACCGCGGTCGACCCGGTGAAGGAGGTCATGGCGACGTCCGGGTGCCCGACGAGATGCTCACCGGCGTCCCGTCCGGCCCCGCTGACGATATTCACGACCCCGTCCGGAATGCCCGCCTCCGTGGCGGCCTCGGCGAACAACAGCGAGGTGAGCGGGGTGAGTTCGGCGGGCTTCAGGACGATCGTGTTGCCCGCGGCGATCGCCGGGAGCACCTTCCAGGCGGCCATCTGGAGCGGGTAGTTCCAGGGCGCGATGGAGCCGACGACACCGATCGGCTCCCGGCGTACGTACGAGGTGTGGTCGGCGGAGTACTCCCCCGCGGACTGCCCCTGCAGATGCCGGGCCGCGCCTGCGAAGAACGCGGTGTTGTCGATGCTGCCCGGGACGTCGAACTCCCGGCTGAGCTTGATCGGCTTGCCGCACTGCAGCGACTCGGCCTGTGCGAACTCCTCGGCCCGCGCGGCCAGGACGCCCGCGAAGCGGTGCAGGGCGTCGGAGCGCTCGCCGGGGGTGGCGCCCGACCAGCCGGGGAAGGCCTCGGCGGCCGCGGCGACGGCGGCGTCCACGTCGGCCGTGCCGGCGAGTTCGTAGTCGTACGCCTCCGTGCCCGTGGCCGGGTCGACGACGGCGTGCCTGCGGCCCGAGGAGCCGGGGGCGAGCCGCCCGGCGATGTACTGCGCACCGTCCGCGAAGCGGTCCCGTGCGGGGAAGGGGGTGGAGAGGGGGGCTGCCTGAGTATCGGCCTGGGGGGTGGCCTGGGGGGTGGAGTTCGTTTCGCTGTTGCTGATGTGGCCCATCACGCGCTCTTCCGTAGCTCCAGCTCGAATTGACTGCTGATCCTGACAGAGGGGGGACTCCTCGCCAAGGGATTCCGTTGTTTCTGTTTGGTTACGCGACGGAATCGGTCGACCAGGTGTCGAGCCGCCTCGAAAATCCGAGGACGGATTGTCAGTGGCGCCTGACACACTCGCATGTATGAACGAGGGGAACGCGCAGCACTTGGACGATCCGCACTTGGACGATCCGCACTTGGACGATCCGCACTTGAACGCCCAGCACCTGGACGAGACCGAACCGCTGACCCGGCTGACGGAACGCATCGCGCGCGGCGAGCGCGTGAAGTTCCTGCACTTCTGGGGTCACGCACCGCGCAAGGACGGCCGCATAGGCGCGAGTTGCCTCAGCCAGTGGTGGCCGGCGCCGTTCACTGTGGACGGCGTGCGGTACGCCACGGCGGAGCACTGGATGATGGCCGAGAAGGCCCGCCTCTTCGACGACGCGGAGGCGGAGCGGAAGGCGCTCGCGGCGACGTCGCCCGCGGCGGCCAAGAAGGCGGGGCGCCTGGTCCGTGGTTTCGACGAACAGCGGTGGGAGCGCGAGCGGTTCGGCATCGTCGTCGAGGGCAGCGTCCACAAGTTCGCCGCCGACGAGGCCTTGCGGGAGTTCCTGCTCGGCACGGGCGAGCGAGTCCTGGTCGAGGCCAGCCCCATGGACCGCATCTGGGGCATAGGCCTCGCGGCGGACGACCCCCGGGCCGACGACCCGCCCCGCTGGCGCGGCACGAACCTGCTCGGCTTCGCCCTGATGGAGGCCAGACAGCGCCTACGCCCCTGAGCGAGGCCTCCGGCCCGGTTCCTTCCCCGCCCCGCCCCTTCCCGGCTGTGTCAATTTGCGGCTGCCGCCGCGTGGCTGCCGTCGGCTACGGGGGCCAGCCCCGGACCCCCGCTCCTCAAACGCCGGAGGGGCTGATTTCGGGGTGCCCTACAGGGGCGCGGGGAGCTGCGCGACCAGCCACAACGGCGCGGCAGACGAACAACGACGGGGCCGGGGGCCGGAGTTCGGGGCAGAGCCCCGTCAGGGGCGCGGGGAACTGCGCGACCAGCCACGACGGCGCGGCAGACGAACAACGACGGGGCCGGGGCCCGGGGTTCGGGACGGAGCCCCGTCAGGGGCGCGGGGAACTGCGCGACCAGCCACAACGGCACAGCAGACGAACAACCACCGGGTCCGGGGTCCGGGGCGGAGCCCCGAACCGGCCGGGGTCCGGGGCGGAGCCCCGGGAGCTGTCCGGCGAGGACTTCGGGAAGGGGCGGGGTGGGGAACAACTCACCCCAGCTGACGCACGCCCCCCACCGGCGCCGACGCCGACGCCGACGCCGACGCCGAAATCCCGTCATAAGGATTCGGATCGTCGGACGAGTCGTTCGCGGCAGCGACGATCACCACCACCAGGAACACCACCCCGAGCACAAGCCCGACGATCCCGCAGATCAACCCCGCCAGCGCCTGCCCAGGGTTCGTGGCCTCGCCACGCCCCGCCTTGGCCCGCCCCAGCGCACCGAAGATGATCGCGAGGATGCCGAGGATGATCGCCACCGGCCAGAAGCAGAAGATCGCCGCGGAGATGATGCCGAGCACCATCGCCGTGACGCCGAGCCCGTTGCTCGGCTGCGGCGGCATCTGCGCCCAGCCGTACCCGGCGGAGCCGGAGTACCCCGGATAGCCCGGGTAGCCGGGGTGCGCGCCCGCGGGCGCCGCGTACGGCGAGGCGGGCTGCCCCGGCCCCTCCGGCGAGACGGGCGGCGGAGGCACCGCATCACCACCCGCCGCATACCCGTACCCCGGCACAGCCGGCGCGACAGGTGCAGCGGGGGCAGCCGGCGCAGCGGGTGCGGCAGGCGGCACGTCCTGCCCCGCACCCGGCATCGAAGCGACGGTCCGCTGGTCGTGCACCGGACCCGCCGAACCCCCGCGCCCGGCGTCGTCCGCGGGCGGCGCCCACGGGTCTCGCGCCACCGCTTCCGGCTCGAACTCCTGCTTGCCGAGCGACACTTCAGGCTTGTCGAGCGACACTTCGGGCTTGCCTAGCGACACCTCGGGCGCGGCGTCGGCGGGCTGCGTTCCCCCATCGGCCGGAGCGGCCTGAGCGGCCGGCGGCGCCCACGGGTCGCGCGACACGGGCTCGCCCGGGGTCTGCCGTGCTTCGTCGGACATGGGCGATCCCCTCATTCGTACGTTCGGTCATGCTAAGGCCATGGACCCGCCGGGCGGGCGGCCTCCTACGATGATCCCCGATCCACCGATCAGCCGATCACCCGCGCCCCTTCGAGCGGCGCCGTTCCCGGGGAGGAACTCCATGTCAGATCTGCCCGCGTTCATCGCAGGCCTGCCCAAGGCCGAGCTGCACGTCCACCACGTCGGCTCCGCCTCCCCGCGCATCGTCGCCGAACTCGCCGCCATGCACCCGGACTCCAAGGTTCCCACCGACCCGGAGGCGCTCGCGGACTACTTCACGTTCACGGACTTCGCGCACTTCGTCCAGGTGTACCTGTCGGTGGTCGACCTGATCCGCACGCCCGAGGACGTCCGGCTGCTCACGTACGAGGTGGCCCGTGACATGGCGCGCCAGCAGATCCGGTACGCGGAGCTGACGATCACGCCGTTCAGCTCGACCCGGCGCGGCATCGACGAGCGGGCTTTCATGGACGCGATCGAGGATGCCCGCAAGGCCGCCGAGACCGAGTTCGGGACCGTGCTCCGCTGGTGCTTCGACATCCCCGGCGAGGCCGGGCTCGAGTCCGCCGAGGAGACCGTCCGGCTCGCCACCGACGACCGGCTGCGCCCGGAGGGCCTGGTCTCGTTCGGCCTCGGCGGCCCCGAGATCGGCGTACCGCGCCCGCAGTTCAAGCCGTACTTCGACCGGGCGATCGCCGCCGGTCTGCGCAGCGTGCCGCACGCGGGCGAGACCACCGGGCCGCAGACCGTCTGGGACGCGCTGGTCGAGCTGCGCGCCGAGCGCATCGGGCACGGTACGAGCTCCGCCCAGGACCCGGCGCTCCTGCGCCACCTCGCCGAGCACCGCATCCCGCTGGAGGTCTGCCCCACCTCCAACCTCGCGACCCGCGCGGTCCCCGACCTGGACCAGCACCCGATCAAGCAGATGGTCGCGGCCGGCGTGCAGGTCACGATCAACTCCGACGACCCGCCGATGTTCGGCACGGACCTCAACAACGAGTACGGGGTCGCCGCCCGCCTCCTCGACCTGGACGAGCGGGGCCTCGCGGAGCTCGCCAAGAACGCCGTGACCGCGTCGTTCCTGGACGAGGGCGGCAAGGCGAAGCTGGCCGCGGAGATCGACACGTACACGGCGAACTGGCTGGCTCCGTAAGACGCGCGAGGCCCCGGCAACGGCACGCGAGGCCCTCGCGAAGGCGCGCGAGGGCCTCTCAGGGATCGCGGACCGGTCTCCCGGCTCGACCCGGTGATCACGCCTGGTGACAATGGGCGCATGCAGACCCTCACCGTCGTGGCCCACCGGGGCGACCCGTACCGGGCCCGCGAGAACACCCTGCCCTCACTGCGCTCCGCCTTCGCCGCGGGCGCCGACGCCGTGGAGATCGACGTACGCCTGACGCGCGACGGCGTGCCCGTGCTGCTGCACGACGAGACGCTGAGCCGGCTCTGGGGCCACGAGCGTCCGCTCGCGCAGCTCTCCGCGGCGGAGGTGCGCGGCCTCACCGGCGGCGGCGTGCCCACGCTCGCCGAGGCCCTCGCCGCGACCCCGGACCGACGCCTGCTCATCGACCTGCCCGACGCCTCGGCGAGGACGGTGCGCACGGTGGTCGGCACCGTCCACGACTGCGGCGCGGCCGACCGCGTGTACTACTGCGCGGGCGCGCGGGCCATGCTGCGGGTGCGCGAGGCCGACCCGGCCGCGGAGATCGCGCTGACCTGGTCCACGCTCGCCCCGGTCCGCCCGGCGGTGATCGAGGAGGTGCGGCCGCGCTGGCTCAACTACCGCTTCGGGCTGCTGAGTCGGGAGCTGGTCGCCCGCATCCACAAGGACGGCCTGCTCGTCTCCGCGTGGACGCCGGACACCCGCCGGTCGATGCGCCGGATGCTGGACGCCGGGGTCGACTCGGTGACCACGAACCGCGTGGACGTCCTGACGTCCCTCCGCGGCCCGACCCGCACCCCTTAGGGAACGCCTTCGGACAACACCCCCACGCACAGCGGGAGTTGAGCTGGGGTCGCTCCAGGGTTCGTCCCTTCCTCGACGGCACGGTGCAGGCGCGGAGCAGCACCACGGGAACATCCACTACCTCGTCCTCGCGATACTGATCGAGGAGGTCACCGGCGAAACGTACGAACACCAGGCGGAGACAAGGGTGTTCAGGCCGGTCGGCATGGGGCGCACCTCGTTCCCCGAGGGCGCGGAACCGTACATGCCGGGCCTTGACGCGGACGCGGCGGGCAATGGACACCTTGTCCGCCGCCCGCCGCGTCCGTGGTTCAGAACGTCGGCGACGCTCAGCCGAGCGACGTCATGACGTGCTTCACGCGCGTGTAGTCGTCGAAGCCGTACGCCGAGAGGTCCTTGCCGTAGCCGGACTTCTTGAAGCCGCCGTGCGGCATCTCCGCGACCAGCGGGATGTGGGTGTTGATCCAGACGCAGCCGAAGTCGAGGACCTTGGACATGCGCATGGCGCGCGCGTGGTCCTTGGTCCACACCGAGGAGGCGAGGGCGTACTCGACGCCGTTCGCGTACGCGACGGCCTGGTCCTCGTCGCGGAAGGACTGGACGGTGATGACCGGGCCGAAGACCTCGTTCTGGACGATCTCGTCGTCCTGCTTGAGGCCGGAGACGACGGTCGGGGCGTAGAAGTAGCCCTTGTCGCCGACGCGCTGGCCGCCCGCCTCGACCTTGGCGTGCGCGGGCAGCCGGTCGATGAAGCCCTCGACCTGCGCGAGCTGGTTCGGGTTGTTCAGCGGGCCGTACAGGACGTCCTCGTCGTCGGGCATGCCGGTCTTGGTGTCGGCGGCGGCCTTGGCGAGGGCGGTCACGAACTCGTCGTGGATGGACTCGTGGACGAGGACGCGGGTCGCGGCCGTGCAGTCCTGGCCGGCGTTGAAGAAGCCGGCCTCGGAGATGCCGCCGACGGCCTCGGCGATGTCGGCGTCCTCGAAGACCACGACGGGCGCCTTGCCGCCGAGCTCCAGGTGGACCCGCTTGAGGTCCTTGGCGGCGGACTCGGCTACCTGCATGCCGGCGCGCACGGAGCCGGTGATGGAGGCCATCGCCGGGGTCTTGTGCTCGACCATCATGCGGCCGGTCTCGCGGTCGCCGGTGACGACGTTGAAGACGCCCTTCGGCACGATGCCGCCGATGATCTCGGCCATCAGGACGGTCGACGCGGGGGTCGTGTCCGAGGGCTTGAGGACGACCGTGTTGCCCGCGGCGAGCGCCGGGGCGAACTTCCAGACGGCCATCATCATCGGGTAGTTCCACGGCGCGACCTGCGCGCAGACGCCGATCGGCTCGCGGCGGATGATGGAGGTCAGGCCCTCCATGTACTCACCGGCGGAGCGGCCCTCCAGCATCCGGGCGGCGCCCGCGAAGAACCGGATCTGGTCGATCATCGCCGGGATCTCTTCGGTGCGGGTCAGCCCGATGGGCTTGCCGCAGTTCTCCGACTCTGCCGCGATGAGCTCCTCCTGGCGCTCCTCGAAGGCGTCGGCGATCTTCAGGAGTGCCTTCTGGCGCTCGGCGGGCACGAGGTCGCGCCAGGCCGGGAAGGCCTTCTCGGCGGCGGCCATGGCGGCATCGACGTCGGCCTGGGCGGAGAGCGGAGCGGTGGCATACGCCTCGCCGGTAGCCGGGTTGACCACCTCGGTGGTCCGCCCGTCCGCGGCGTCCCGGAACTCTCCGTCGATGTAGTTGCGCAGACGACGCAGCTCGGTGGTCACTGCGGCCTCCTCAGAGGGTTGGTCTTGAGCGGATCTGTCGGTCGTGAGCGCCCCGCCCGGAACGCTATGTCCGAGGGGTGAGACACCCAGGCCTACCCTAACGTTCCTACCCACGCTTTCGACATACCCAACGCCCCACAACTACGAAATCAGTGGGCTCAGACTCGCAAGACAACGAATTTCATCGGTTTGGACTTGCGGGACAGACGACACGTCGTGCACAGTGAGGACGTGGCCAGTCGAAGCGCAGACTCCCCCAGGACCGGAAACGGCTCTCCCTCCGTGGACGCCGTCTCCCTCGCCATCATCGAGCAGTTGCAGGAGGACGGGCGCCGCCCGTACGCCGCGATCGGCAAGGCCGTGGGCCTGTCCGAAGCGGCCGTACGCCAGCGCGTCCAGAAACTGCTCGACCAAGGCGTGATGCAGATCGTCGCCGTCACCGACCCGCTCACCGTGGGCTTCCGGCGGCAGGCGATGGTCGGCATCAACGTCGAGGGCGATACGGACCCGGTGGCGGAAGCCCTGACGGCCATGCCCGAAGTCGAGTACATCGTGATCACCGCTGGATCCTTCGACCTGATGGTCGAGGTCGTCTGCGAGGACGACGACCAGCTGCTCGACGTGATCCAGAAACGCATCCGGACCCTCCCCGGCGTGCGCTCCACCGAGAGCTTCGTCTACCTCAAGCTCAAGAAGCAGACCTACATGTGGGGAACCCGATAGCCGTGAGCCAGGACCTCAGCCGAACCGCGTACGACCACCTGTGGATGCACTTCACCCGCATGTCCTCGTACGAGAACGCCCCCGTCCCCACCATCGTCCGGGGTGAGGGCACCAACATCTACGACGACAAGGGCAAGCGCTACATCGACGGCCTCGCCGGCCTGTTCGTGGTCAACGCCGGCCACGGCCGCGTCGAGCTCGCCGAGACCGCGTACAAGCAGGCGCAGGAGCTCGCCTTCTTCCCGGTCTGGTCGTACGCCCACCCCAAGGCCGTGGAGCTCGCCGAGCGCCTCGCGAACTACGCGCCGGGCGACCTCAACAAGGTCTTCTTCACCACCGGCGGCGGCGAGGCCGTCGAGACCGCCTGGAAGCTCGCCAAGCAGTACTTCAAGCTGCAGGGCAAGCACACCAAGTACAAGGTCATCTCGCGTGCGGTCGCCTACCACGGCACCCCGCAGGGCGCCCTGTCCATCACCGGCCTGCCCGGCCTGAAGGCCCCCTTCGAGCCGCTGGTCCCCGGCGCGCACAAGGTGCCGAACACCAACATCTACCGCGCCCCGATCCACGGCGACGACCCGGAGGCCTTCGGCCGCTGGGCCGCCGACCAGATCGAGCAGCAGATCCTCTTCGAGGGCCCCGAGACCGTCGCGGCCGTCTTCCTGGAGCCGGTGCAGAACGCCGGCGGCTGCTTCCCGCCGCCGCCCGGCTACTTCCAGCGCGTCCGCGAGATCTGCGACCAGTACGACGTGCTGCTCGTCTCGGACGAGACGATCTGCGCCTTCGGCCGCCTCGGCACGATGTTCGCCTGCGATAAGTTCGGCTACGTCCCGGACATGATCACCTGCGCCAAGGGCATGACCTCGGGCTACTCCCCGATCGGCGCCTGCATCATCTCCGACCGCCTGGCGGAGCCGTTCTACAAGGGTGACAACACCTTCCTGCACGGCTACACCTTCGGCGGCCACCCGGTCTCCTCGGCCGTGGCGCTCAGCAACTTCGACATCTTCGAGCGCGAGGGCCTCAACCAGCACGTCCTGGACAACGAGGCCAACTTCCACAACACGCTCAGCAAGCTGCACGACCTGCCGATCGTCGGCGACGTCCGCGGCAACGGCTTCTTCTACGGCATCGAGCTCGTGAAGGACAAGGCCACCAAGGAGTCCTTCAACGAGGAGGAGACCGAGCGCGTCCTGTACGGCTTCCTCTCCAAGGCGCTGTACGACGCCGGCCTGTACTGCCGTGCCGACGACCGCGGAGACCCGGTCATCCAGCTGGCGCCGCCGCTGATCGCGGACCAGTCGACGTTCGACGAGATCGAGCAGATCCTGCGCAACGTCCTCACGGAGGCGTGGACCAAGCTGTAAGGACTACAGCTGCAAGACCCCTGCAGCTGTGCGGTGGGACAGCAACATGGCCGCACAGCTGCAGGACCCGCGCGTACCGCGCACCACCCCACGGCCCGGGTGCCCCGTTCGAGTGAGAACGGGTGCCCCCGGGCCGTGTGCTGTCCGTACTGTCCTGATATGTCCCTACGGTTCCTGTGACTTCCTGTGACCGATCGGCCCAGTGACTCGTTCCCCCGTACGGGGGACGGCACCGCACTGATCCACGTGCGACTTCAACGCCCTTCGTAACCGAACCGAGGTGTATCGCCATGGTGGCCCCACCGGACAACGACGTGCTGTGGGCACGCACCCTGCACTTCTCGCGCAACGGCACCCCCGCCCTCACCGGCGTCTCCGTCGGCGTGCGCGAGCAGGAGATCCTCGCCGTCGGCGGCCCGCGGGGCAGCGGCAAGACGACCCTGCTGCGGTGCCTCTCCGGGCAGCTCGTCGCCCAGCAGGGCGAGGTCTGGTTCAACTCGACGCCCGTGCACACCATGGGCCCCCTGGTCCGCGAACGGCTGCGCCGCGACAAGTTCGGCTGGATCGACCCGCAGCCGCGCCTCGTCCCCGAACTCACCGCGTGGGAGAACGCCGCCCTGCCGCTGATGCTGGACGGCGTCGGCAACCGCGCCGCCCGCAAGGCCGCCCTGGAGTGGCTCGACCGGCTCGACATCGGCAACCTCGCCCGCAAGCGCCCGCACGCACTCAGCCACGCCGAGCGCCAACGCGTCGCCGTGGCAAGGGCGTTGGTGAACCAGCCGACCGTCCTCTTCGCCGACGAGCCGACCGCGCCGCTGCACCGGGCCGACCGCGCGCACATCCTGCGCACCCTCACCACGGCGGCCCGCTCGCACGGCATCACCGTCGTCCTCGCCACCCACGACGCCGACGTCGCGGCCTTCGCCGACCGCAGCGTCAGCCTCCTGGACGGCCGCCTCGTCAACACCGTCCCGCTCCCCGCGGACGCCCAGGCGGAAGGCGCGGCGTGCTCGCTCTCCGTCTAGCCCGCGGCGCCCACCCGCTCGTCCTGCTCCGCCGGCTCGCGGTCGCCGCCGCCTCCGCCGGCACCGGCTTCCTGCTGCTGTGCGCCCTGGGGTACGCGCTCGGCCACCCGCGGGCCGCCGACTCGTCCGCGCTGCGGCTCGCCTGGAGCGCCGTGCCGCTCGCCGCGACCGTGTACCTCGCGGTGGCCGTCGCCCGTACCGACCCGGCGACCCGGCCGCGCTCCGCGCTCTCCGCCGTCGGCCTCGGCCCGGCCCGCCTGATGCTGCTCTCCGCCATCTCCACGGCGATCTCCTGCACGCTCGGCTCGATGGTGGCGCTGCTGTTCTTCCTGCATCTGCGGGGCGACATCAGCGGCCTCCCCCTGGACGGCGCGGCGGCCGAACTCCTCGGCGCGGGACGGCCGTTGCCGCTCGCCGCGGTCTGCACGCTGCTCCTGGTCGTGCCGGTCGCCGGAACCGTCGCGGGCGCGCTCGCTCTGCGGCCTCAGGTGGCCAAGTCCGTTGGGCGGAAGGGGAGTTCGCAGGCAGCTGATCCGAAGGGGCCCAGGTCCAACGCCGACGGGGGCGGTGAAGGGGCCGGGCCCGCCGACACCACCCCCGTCGGCGCCGCCGCCGGGGACGAGCCCGCGCCGCCCGCGCCCCAGCCCGCCGGGCTGCCCTGGGGTGTGGCCCTGATGGCGGTCGGCCTCGCGGTCGAGACGTACGCGGCGCGCGAGGCCGGCGCGTCCGGCTTCCCGCTGCCGGGCCGCCTCGCCACCTCGTCGGCGGCCGTGCTCGGCGGCTGGGCGATCACCGCGCTCGGCCTCGCCGTCGCCGGGCCCGCGCTCACGTACCTGTGCGGGAAGCTCCTGCAGGCGGCCAGGCCCGGCGCCGCCCGGCTGCTCGCGGGGCGCGCGCTGCAGGAGGAGTCCCGGCGCATCGGCCGCCCGCTCGGCGTGGTCTGCGCGGTCGCCTCGGCCGGCATCGCGGCCCTCAGCCTGTACGGCGGGCCCGCGCCGCGCATCGGTCCGCTCACGGTGCTGGGCGGCGGTCTGGTCGCCGGGTGTGCGCTGCTCACCCTCGCCACCGCCGCGATCGAGGCCCGTCAGTCCCGCGCCGACACCACCGCCGCGCTCCTCGCACTCGGCGCGCCCGCCTCGCTGCTGCGCGGCGCCGCAGGGCTGCGGGCGCTCGGCCTGTTCGCCGTGTTCGGCCCGCTCACCTGGCTGATCGGCACGCTCGCGGCGGCCCCGCTCACCGGCTGAACCGCACCCGGCACACGCTGCCCGCGCCCTGCCCACACCCAGTCCCGGGGGGGGGGGCCGCCCCGGGGCGGGGCCGCCCCCCCCCCCCCCCCCCCAAACAC
>NZ_JASCIQ010000031.1 GCF_029968035.1 Streptomyces cavernicola
CCGCGCTCCCACCATCCGCTGCACGAGGTCGGCGTACATCTCGCCGACCTCGTTCGGCGTCCAGCGCCCGTCGACGTTGAACCAGCGGGCCACGTCGATGCAGAGGGAGAGCACGGCGAGGGTGGTTCCGGAGACGTCCGGCACCTCAAACTCGCCCGCGTCCACGCCGTCGCTGAGGATCCGGCGTACGGCGGCGTCGCAGCGGCGGCGCAGCAGGACGACCTCGGCGCGGTGGTCCTCGGCGAGCGCGTCCAGCTCGTACTGGACGACGCGTGCGGTGGTGTGGTGGCCGGCGTGCCAGACGACGAAGGAGCGCACGGCCTCGGCGAGGCGTTCGGCGGCGCTGCCGGGGCCGTCCGCGGCGGACTCCAGGATGTCGAGCGCCTTGGTGTGACCGATGGTGCTGATCTTGTGGAGCAGCTCTTCCTTGGTCTTGTAGTGGATGTAGAGCGCGGCGGGGCTCATGCCGGCGCGGCCGGCGATGTCACGCGTGGTGGTCGCGTGGTATCCGCGCTCGGCGAAGGCCTCCACCGCGGCGATCAGCAGCCGCCTGGCCGCGTCGGGCGTCACCTCGCCCCACGGCATGTCCTCGCCGCCGGTCTCCTCCGCGGTACTCATCCAGGGCCCCTTCCCTCTCGCAGGACGAACACCATACCCCTGCGGGTGAGCAAGCGCTTAGGGTTGGGGCCCGGTCCTTGTGCTGTCAGGACCTCTGAGACGGAGTCCACCAGTCATTGCAACCGAACCGCGAAGGCATACAGCCTGGTGATCTGGTGCTTGCTGTCGTTGTCGTCCGAGACGAGGTACAGCGGGTATCGGCCCTCGTACTGCCCCGTCTTCCACCGCGGGCCAAGAGCCATGCCCTCGACATTGCCCAGCAGCGGATTGACTTGGGCCGACTTCGCGTCCACTACTCCCTCACCGCCGGCCGGACAGTCTCGTAGGTCGAAGAGTTGCTTGCTGGCGATGAAGTGGTCCGCTGTCAGTGGGTAGATCGACTCTTCGTCGGTGACGTCCTGTGCACCGTCGAGCTTCAGATCCGTGACGTGAACGGCGTTGCCGATCCCCTCCGTGTACGCGCGCTGCAGCGCAAGCAGCCGGTTCTCTCCGACGGCCACCAGGTCCACGAGGTTCAACCCCGCCGGCATCCGCAGTGGGTACTGGCGGTCCGGTTTGTAACTCTTGCCCGGGGAGCCTTTGTAGCGCTGGATACGCATCAGGTTGTTGCCTCGGTCGTCGCCGTCCTGAGCCAGCGGCGCCTCCAACGCCACATACAGATAGCTGCCGTCCGGACTGACGGCGAGCGACTCGATCGTGCGGCCCTCCTGTGCGCCGCCCTTGGGCCATTCCCTGAATGCATCCGGCAGGGGAAGCTCGTCGCCCATCTGGTCACCGCTGTCAACGTCGAATCGACGGATGGCCGGCCCGGTTTCCGATGCCACCAGCATCGTCTTTCCGCCCTGCTCCACGACCAAGGCTTCCCCGTCGAAAGGCGGGTCGTAGATGTTCTTGCCGTCGCTCAGTGTCGTGCCCGTATCAACCTCGGGCTTCAACTCGGTAGCCGCGCCCAGGTTCAGCGGGAAGACCCTGCCCGGCTCGTTGTCCGCGATGGCAAGCGCCTCGTCGGACGACCCTGGCAGCAGGGTGATGCCGGACAGGCCGGAGACGTTCTCGTTGTCCACTTCGACCTTGTCGAGGGCGTCGGAGTAGTCCAGCAGCGTTGCCCCCTCCGAACAGGCCCCACCGGCCGGTTCGGGATTCCACTTCTCCCACATGGCCAAGGCCGGGCCCACTCCCAACCCCAGCGCGAGGCCCGCTGCCCCGGCGGTGAACAGCCATCGCAGGCGCGGCCGGCGCGGCTGTTCCGGACCCGGATCGTCGCGCTCCGGAGATGGCGGTAGGGCCGCATTGCGTACGAAGTCGAGTCCGCCCACACCGTTCACGGCCCGGGACTGCGGTTCCTGATGAATCCTGGGCCTGAGGGCCTCAAGTTCCACCTTGACCTGCTTGAAGAGCGCATCGAGCCCCAGCATCTCGGGCCCGTTCGAAATTCCCCCACGCATGACCTTCACGAGCGCTTCGGTGAAGGCGGTGCAACTTTCAGGGTGAGGAGCGTGGGACAACCTGTTACGGGGGGCCGAGGTCATCACATACGAGCCGTCGGAAACGTTGTCGTCCGGGGGCGTCAACGTCTCCACGGCCGCCTTCGGGCCAAGCTCGGCGCCGGACAGGGTGTCTTCCAGGAACCGACCGCTGTAGCAGCAGTCGAGAAGCAGCACACGGCGCCGGGCCGACCCATGGTCGCGCATGGCCTGGCGGATGTACTTGGAGTGCACCGAAGCGTACGACTCCTCTGCCACTGAATCGGGAAGGGTCAGGTAGAGCTCCTGGTCCTCCCTGTCCACCACGCCATGCCCGGCGTAGTACACGATCAGGGTGTCTTTGGCTCTCTTCGCGGCTTGGATGATCGGACGGATCAACGCCGCGCTGTCCTTCGGGTTCGGTACCGACACGATGGACTTGCTGTCGTCAGGTATTCCCCACACCGTTTTGTCGGTCAGGACCGCGCGTAGTTCGGTCAGGTTGTTGGTGACACTGGGCAGTCGGTTGAGGTACGTGTACTCGCTGACTCCGATCAGCACACAGACGGAGTTCTTCGGGTCGATCCGGCCTGCCGGATCGACCGTGCTCACCGGGATCCCCCGGAACCGGGCTCGCCTTCGTCGGGCTCCGGGTCCGGTTCCTGGAGCGCACGGAGGACCCTCTCGACCTGATCGGGAGTCAGCTCGGAGAGCGTGAGCCTGGTGCCGTGCTCCTTTCGGCTCGCACGCCACGCCGCGTACGCCGGCGGCAGTTGGGCGAGGGCACCTGCCGCACCGATCACAGCGACGACGGCCTCGATGCTGACGCCCATCGCACCGGGCGGCAGCTGCCGCTCGACTCCCTCGATGCGGACTCCGCCACGCAGTGCCCTGTCATCGGCGAGCCACGCCCGAAGAGACTCCAGGTCTTCGTTGCGCTCATCCTCGGCGATCCCGACCAGTTCGAACTTGATCTCCATCGCGTCCCCCAACCCTCGCGAACGGGAAGTCGAGCTGCACGTCACCTCGGTCACGGACGACCGTGACAACCACCAATTACGGTACAGATCAAGGGACTTCACGCACCAGTGAACAGGACGGAGATGCCCGGGAGTTCCCGCCCGAGCCGCAAACGTGATACGTGGCCCTACAGATCCAGTTCGGCGCGGACCGTCTTTCCTACGGGAAGCCGGTCAAGCACCGCCCATCGGTCGGCCAGCGTCCCGTACTCGGTCCAGACCGTCGCCAAGATCGAACAGGGGCGGCGCTTTCCGCAGCCGGACTTCGTGGAGCGGGCGGAGGAGATCCTGGACGCGTTCGGGGCGCTGCGGGGTGCGGCGCGGCATCTGTCCCGGCAGCCGGGGTTGGCGAGTTGGTTCCGCCAGTGGGCGAAGTTCGAGGCGGAGGCGGTGAGTCTGTACACGGCCCCCGCTTCCGGACGAGCAACAGCTGAGCGAGCGCATCGCCGCACGCCTGGCCCGCCAGCACCTGCTGGCGACGAGCCGGACACCGCCGACGGCGTTCAGCTTCATCGTGGAGCAGGCGGTGCCGGACCGGCACACGGGCGGGGAGAGTGTGACGCGGGAGCTGTACGACCACTTGGTGGGCGTGGTCGAGCGGCATGGAACGTGGAGTTCCAACTGATGCCTCTGCGGCAGCCGGTGCATGCGGGGTTGGATGGCCCGATGCGGCTGGCCGAGACGGGCGACAATTGCTGGTTCGGCTACTCGGAAGGCCAGGAGAACGGGCGCCTCATCACCGATGCGAAAGAGATCAGCCGCCTCCATCAGCGCGATGCCAGGATGCGCTCACAGGCCCTGACCCCCGAGGATTCCTTGGGCCTGTTGAAGCGAATGCGAGGAGCGCTATGAGCACGTCCGAACTGGCCTGGTTCAAGAGCAGTTACAGCGGCTCGCAGGGTGACGACTGCGTCGAGGTGGCGATGTCCGGGACGGGCTCGGAGTCGACCGGAACGGTCCACGTACGGGACTCCAAACTGCGGCAGAGCCCGCAGCTGGCCGTGACCCCCGAACCGTGGCGGCGCTTCCTCTCGTACGCAAGGCACGCCTGAAGCCGAACCGGTCGGGACCGCTAAGGCGTCTTGAACGGGTCGTGGTCCGCGAGGATCTTCTCCATCCTCGCCTGGTCGACCCGGCTGACCAGCGCCCCCGCCTCCTGTCGGTCCCGGACCACCTTGGCGAGGGTGAAGGACGACGTGACCAGGTACAGCATCGCGATGGCGAGGAAGGCCCGGATCCAGACGTCGACGTCCATGTAGAGGATGGCGATCACGACGGCCGCAAGGGCGACCGCGAAGGACGCCACCGCCATGCCGTAGTACGCGGCGGTGTTCTGCTGCTTGATCGGCGCTTCGGATGTCATGCCCCAGAGCATCGGCCCGCAAGGCCGAAACCCCTATCCGTACAGGTACTCAACTGCGTACTCAGAACGCCGAAACCCCGGTCAGGGCGCGTCCGATGACGAGTTTCTGGATCTGGCTCGTGCCCTCGTACAGCGTCATCACGCGGGCGTCGCGCAGGAGTTTGCCGACCGGGTACTCGTCGATGTAGCCGTAGCCGCCGAAGACCTGCAGGGCGTTGTTGGCCGCGCGGACCGCCGCCTCGGAGGCGAACAGCTTGGCCTTGGAGGACTCGGTGGTGAAGGGCCGGCCGCGGTCGATGAGGTCCGCGACCCGCCAGGTCAGCAGCCGGGCGGCGTCCACGTCGACGGCAATGTCGCTGATCAGTTCCTGGACGAGCTGGTGCTGCGCGATGGGCTTGCCGAACTGCTCGCGCTCGCCCGCGTACCCCACCGCCGCGTCGAGCGCCGCCTGCGCGATGCCGACGCAGCCCGCCGCGACCGACATCCGGCCCTTGGCGAGCGCCGACATGGCGACCGAGAACCCCTTGCCCTCGGTCCCGAGCATCGCGCTCGCCGGCACCCGTACGCCCTCCAGGACCAGCTCGGCGGTGGCCTGGCCGCGCAGGCCGAGCTTGCCGTGGACGGTGCGGCGGGTGAGGCCGGGGGTGTCTGTGGGGATCAGGAAGGCGGAGACGCCGCGGTGGCCGGGCTCTGCGCCGGTGCGGGCGAAGAGCAGGACGACATCGGCCCAAGTCCCGTTCGTGATGAACATCTTGGCGCCGTCGATGACGTACGAGTCGCCGTCCCGTACGGCCCGCGTGCTGAGGTTGCCCGCGTCGGAGCCGGTGCCGGGCTCGGTGAGGCCGAAGCAGCCGACGTACGCGCCGGAGGTGAGGCCGGGGAGCCACTGCTGCTTCTGCTCCTCGGTCCCCCAGGACGCGATGGTCTTGCCGACCAGGCCGAGCGAGACGGAGACGATGCCGCGCACGGACGAGTCGCCACGGCCCAGCTCCTCCGTCACCAGGCAGTACGCGAGGTGGTCGCCGCCGGAGCCGCCGTACTCCTCGTCGATCGTGAGGCCGAGGAAGCCGACCTCGCCGAGCTTCTTCACGATGGACCGGTCGACGCTCTCGGCCCGGTCCCACTCGACGACGTGGGGTGCGATCTCCCGGTCGACGAAGTCCCGTGCGAGCTGCCGGACGGCGTTCTGTTCCTCGCTCAGCTCCAGGTTCACGCGGTCCAGCTCCTTTTAATTACCACTGCTAGTTTTATGCTCGCAGGCCCTACTATGAGCCGCATGGCCCGCCCGCGCAAGCCCCTCCTCAGCCGAGACAGAATCGTCGACACGGCGCGCGCGCTCGTGGACGCCGAAGGGCTCGCGGCGCTCTCCACCCGCCGGCTCGCCGCCGAGCTGGGCGTGAGCGGGCCCTCGCTCTACAACCACTTCCGCACCAAGGACCAGATCCTGGAGGCGGTCGCGGACTCGGTGAGCGCGCGGGTCGACCTGGCGATGTTCGAGGACGGCAGGCCCTGGCGCACCGCCCTGCACGACTGGGCCGTCTCCTACCGCGCCGTGCTCACCGAGCACCCGAACATCGTCCCGGTGCTCGCCCAGGGTCCGGGCCGCCGCCCGGCCGGACTCCGGCTCGCCGACGCGGTGTTCGGCGCGATGACGGCCTCGGGCTGGCCGCCCGCGCAGGCCACCTCGATCGGCGCCCTGATGCGGTACTTCGTGATGGGCTCCGCGCTCGGCTCGTTCGCGGGCGGCTTCGTCGACGACGAGACGGCGTACGACCCGGCCGACTACCCGCACCTCGGCCAGGCCCACCTGCTCGCCGAGCGGCAGGAGAAGGTCGACGAGCGCGCCTTCGAGACCGGCCTGCAGGCCCTGCTCGACGGCCTCGCGGTGCAGTACGAGGCGCTGGCCCCGCGGGAGCGCAACAGGCGCAGCGCGCATGACGATTGACGGCTCCCGGCACGACGATTGACGGCTCCCGTCAATTCGTTCGGCGCCGAAGTGTTCCGCCCGTAGCGTCGTCCCATGAGTTCTTCCACGCCGCGGGCCGGCCGCCGACCCGAGGTGCTCGCGATTGCGGCCGCCACCGTGACCGTCGTGCTGTGGGCGTCCGCGTTCGTCTCCATCCGCAGCGCCGGCGCGGCGTACTCGCCGGGTGCGCTCGCCCTCGGCCGGCTGCTCTCCGGCACCGTGGTCCTCGCGCTGATCTGGGCGCTGCGCCGCGAGGGGCTGCCGCCGCGGGCCGCCTGGCCGGGCATCGCGGTCTCCGGCGTGCTGTGGTTCGGCCTTTACATGGTGGCGCTCAACTGGGGCGAGCAGCTGGTCGACGCGGGCACGGCCGCTCTCGTCGTGAACGTCGGGCCGCTGCTCATGGCGCTGCTCGGCGGGTGGCTCCTGAAGGAGGGGCTGCCGCCGCGGCTGCTCGCCGGGATGGCCGTGTCCTTCGGGGGCGCGGTGGTCGTGGGCCTGTCCATGTCGGGCGGCGGGGACGCCTCGCTGCTCGGGGTCGCGCTCTGCCTGGTGGCGGCGCTCACGTACGCGAGCGGTGTCGTCGCGCAGAAGCCCGCCCTGCGGTACGCGAGTCCGCTGCAGGTCACGACGTTCGGCTGCGCGATCGGGGCGGCGGCCTGCCTGCCGTTCGCGGGGCGGCTGCTCGACGAGGCCGCGCGCGCCCCGCTGACGGCCACGCTCAACATGGTCTACCTGGGCGTCTTCCCGACGGCCCTGGCGTTCACGACCTGGGCGTACGCCCTGGCCCGTACGACGGCGGGGAAGATGGGCGCGACCACCTACGCGGTGCCGGCGATCGTCGTCCTGATGTCCTGGCTGGTCCTGGACGAGGTGCCGGGGTGGCTCACGCTGCTCGGCGGCGTCTGCTGCCTCGCGGGCGTGGCGGTGTCGCGCTCCCGGCCGCGCCGGTCCCGCGACACCGCCCCGGTCCCCACACCCGAGGTCAGCGGGCGGCCGCCCGCCCGGCGAGCACCTTGATGCTGATCAGGGCGACCGCGGCGAGCAGGATGATGTACGCCGACACCGACATCGACGTGCCCGTCAGTTCGAGCAGCAGTACCATCACGAACGGTGCGAGCCCGCCACCCGCGACGGCCGCGATCTGGTAGCCGAGCGAAGCGCCCGTGTACCGCATCTCGGCCGTGAACAGCTCGGCGAACAGGGCGGCCTGGGGCCCGTACATGATGCTGAGGAAGCAGCTGCAGACGAAGGTGCCGACGGCCAGCCAGAGCAGTGAGCCGGTGTCGATGAGCAGGAACATCGGCACCGCCCACACCAGGAGTCCGACCGCGCCGAGCCCGTAGATCCTGATCCGGCCGATGCGGTCCGAGAGGGCCGCGGAGAGCGGGATCAGGGCGAGCTGGGTGAGGCTGATGCAGAGCGAGACCATCAGCACCGACTCGCGCTCCATGTGCAGGTGGCGGGTCGTGTAGTCGAGCACTCCGGTGATGATGATGTAGAAGGTCGCGGTGTTCACGGCGAAGGAGCCGCCCGCGAGGAACACCGTGCCGAGGTGCTCGCGCAGGATCGTGCGCAGCGGGGAGCGCTTGTCGCCGTCACCCTTCTCCTGCTCGGCGAGCGCCTGCTCGGCCTCCTTGAACGCGGGGGTCTCCTCGACCCGCGCGTGGATGTACCAGGCCAGGGCGAGGACCAACAGGCCGACCAGGAACGGCAGTCGCCAGCCCCAGGCCGCGAAGGCGCTCTCGCTGGTGAACGCCCCGGCGGCGAGGAAGACGGTGTTGGCCGTCACCACGCCGATGGGCACGCCGAGTTGGACGAGGCTGCCGTACAGGCCGCGCTTGCCCTCGGGGGCGTACTCGGTGGCCATCAGCATCGCCCCGCCCCACTGGGCGCCGACGGCCACGCCCTGCATGACGCGCAGCAGGACCAGGAGCAGCGGGGCGGCGATGCCGATCGTCTCGTACGTGGGGAGCAGGCCGATGCCCGTGGTGGCGAGGCCCATCAGGGTCAGGGCCATGACCAGCATCGGCTTGCGGCCGCGCTTGTCGCCGAGCTGGCCTGCGATGACGCCGCCGATGGGGCGGGCGAGGAAGCCGACGGCGAAGGTCGCGAACGAGGCGAGGACGCCGGCGGAGGGGCTGCCCGCGGGGAAGTAGAGCTCGCCGAGGACGAGGGCGGCGGCGATGCCGAAGACGAAGTAGTCGTACCACTCGACGGCAGAGGCGAGCGCGGCCGCGGTGGCCACCCTGCGGCGGTGCTTGTCCGTGGGGCCTTGGGTGATTTCGGGCGTGACTGCGGAAGGTGCCGAGTCCATGCGGATGCACACTCCGGTGGGTGCGGGGACGGTGGAGTCGGGGGGCGGCGCCGGTGATGTGCGGGGAACGTACCGACCAGTCGGTGCGCGGTCAACGGGTCGCGCGGTCACAGTTTTTGCTGCGGGTTTGCCCCGGGGTCGCTTTGTTTTTGGGCAGCACGACGGCCCCGGCCGCGGGGGCGTGCGGTCGGGGTCGTGGGTGGGTGCGGGTGCGCGCGGGGCGCGATGTTCCCCTCCCCGCCCCTTCCCGAAAGTCCTGCCGGACGGGCCTCCTCAATCGCCGGAGGGGCTCAAATTTGAGCCCCTCCGGCGATTGAGGAGCGGGGGCCTGGGGGCTGGCCCCCAGTTCGGGAAGGGGCGGGGGCGGGTAGGGGAAAAAGAACGGCTAGTCGGAGACCACCAGCGCCCGCCCGCCCCTGCCCGCCAGCATGTTCGCGAAGGCCGCCGGGATCCCGTCCAAGCCGATCCGCTCCGTGACCAGGGAGCCCAGGTCGAGGCGGCCCGCGCGGACGTGTTCCGCCAGGACCGGCAGGTCACGCGCAGGGTCGGAGTTGCCGTACACGCAGCCGGACAGCGTGCGGCCCCAGTGGAAGATCTCCAGCGCGTTGAAACTGACCTGCTGGTCCTTGCCGCCGATGCCGACGACCGTCGTACGCCCGCCGCGCCGCGTCGACTCCCAGGCCGTACGGATCGTCACCGCGCGGCCCACGCATTCGACGGCCACGTCCGCACCCTGGCCGCCGGTCAGCTTGCGGATCTCGCGCGCGGTGGTGTCGGAGGCGACGACGTACTCGGTGGCGCCGGCCGCGCGGGCCAGCTCCTCCTTCTCCGGGGAGACGTCGACGGCGACGATCGGGCCCGCGCCCGCGATCCGCGCGGCCTGCAGCGTGGCGAGGCCCACCCCGCCGACGCCGAAGACGGCCACCGACTCGCCCTCGCGCACCCGCGCCGAGTGGTGGACCGCCCCGTACCCGGTGAGGACCGCGCAGCCGAGGAGGGCCGCGTCGGCGAGCGGTACCCCGTCGGGCACGGGCAGCACGCAGTCGGCGGCGACGACGGTCTCCTCGGCGAACGCGGCGACGTTCAGGCCGGGGTGCAGCTCGGTGCCGTCGGGCAGCTTCGCGTAGACGTCCGCCGCGCCGGCGAGGGCGTTGGCGCAGAGCCACACCTCGCCGATCGAGCAGGCGTGGCAACTCCCGCAGGACGGGGCCCAGTTGAGGACGACGCCGTCGCCGGGGGCCACGTGGGTCACGCCCTCGCCCACGGAGACGACGGTGCCCGCGCCCTCGTGGCCGAGCACGCAGGGCGTGGGCACCCGCATGGTGCCGTTGGACAGGGACAGGTCGGAGTGGCAGACCCCGGCGGCGGCGAGGCGGACCCGCACCTGGCCGGGGCCGGGCTCGGGGAGGTCGATCTCCACTATCTCCAGGGGAGCGTCGACGGCGGGCAGGACTGCGGCGCGGACCACGTTGCGTACTCCTAGTTCGGAAGTTCAGCCAGTTCGGAAGTTCAGCCGGTTCAGAACTGCAGGGACTTGGTCTGGAGGTACTCGCCCAGGCCGTGCGGGCCCAGCTCGCGGCCGACGCCGGACTGCTTGTAACCGCCGAACGGGGCCTGCGGGTTGAAGCGGCCGCCGTTGATGTCGACCTGCCCGGTGTCCATGCGGCGCGCGAACGCGACGGCCTCCGCCTCGTCGCCGGCCCAGACCGCGCCGGCGAGGCCGTAGACGGTGCCGTTGGCGATGGCCAGGGCCTCGTCCTCGTCGGCGTACTTCAGGATCGACAGGACCGGGCCGAAGATCTCCTCCTGGGCGATCGTCATGTCCGGGCGCACGTCCGCGAAGACGGTGGGGGTGATGAAGTACCCCTTTTCGTAAGGGGATTCGGGGCCGCCGACGACCACGCGGGCGCCTTCCGCCACGCCCTTCTCGATGTAGCCGCGCACCCGCGCCTGCTGCTTGGCGTTGACGACGGGGCCGATGCGCTCGCCGTACTTGGCGGCGGCCGCGGCGGCGAGCTCGACCGCCTCGTCGTACCGGTCTGCGTGCACGAGCATCCGGGTCCAGGCGCTGCAGGTCTGGCCGGAGTTGGACATCACGTTGGCCACGCCGACGTTGACGGCCTTCGCCAGGTCGGCGCTCGGCAGGATCACGTTGGCGGACTTGCCGCCCAGCTCCAGGGCGACCGGCTTGATCGCCGCGCCCGCGGTGGCGCCGATCTGCTTGCCGACGGCGGTGGAGCCGGTGAACGAGACCAGGTCGACGCCCTCGTGCTCGGCGAGCGCCTGCCCGGCGACCGGGCCGAGCCCGGTGACGAGGTTGAACACCCCGGCCGGTACACCCGCCTCGTGCGCGGCCTCCGCGAAGAGCTGCGCGACGAGCGGGGTGTCCTCGGCGGGCTTGAGGACCACGGTGCAGCCGGCGGCGAGCGCGGGCGCGACCTTGGCGACGATCTGGTGCAGCGGGTAGTTCCAGGGCGTGATCGCGCCGACGACGCCCACCGGTTCGAGCAGCACGGTGGAGTTGCCGATCTTCGCCTCGAAGTCGTACGACGCGGCGAGTTCCGCGTACGAACCGGCCACGGCGATCGGCACGCCCGCGTGCACCATCTGCGAGAACGGCAGCGGCGAGCCCAGCTCGGCGGTGACGGTCTCGGCGATCTCGTCCTTGCGGGCGACCAGGACGTCCCGCAGGGCGCCGATCAGGGCCGCGCGCTCGGCGGGCGGGGTCGCGGACCAGCCGGGCAGCGCCGCGCGGGCGGCGCGCACCGCCGCGTCGACGTCCGCCGCGGTGCCGGCCGGGACGTGGGCGATCACCTGCTCGTCGACCGGGTTGACCACCGCGATGGTGTCCGCGCCTGTGGCGGGCCGCCATTCGCCGCCGATGTACATGCCGTCGTGCGCCTTCATGGCACTCCTTCCGAGCCTGCTGCCGTGGTCCTTGACCTGAGTCCGCGACCCAAACTAGCGGTGTTAGTTTTCGGGCGCCAGGGTCCCCCGGGTCATCTGGGTCACTGCGGTCCCGGGTGCAGCGTACGGCCGTACGGAACGGCCCGGCGGTGGGATGCGCCGCCGAGCCGTTCGCCGTACCGGAAGGGTCAGACCTCGGCTCCGGCGGCCACGGTGACCTTCACCGGCGGCGCGGCGCCCGCGAGCGCGTTGTGCCGCTCCTCCCAGGTGGCCAGGGCCAGCGCGCAGGCGTGGTCGACGTGGCGCAGGCCGCTGAGGTCGAGGTGCAGCTCGCGGTCGGCCGGCAGGGACTCCAGGGAGTCGAGCAGCTTGGGCAGGCGCAGGAAGGTCGCGTTGCCCAACACCCTTATCTTCAGGGCGGGTTGAGCGCCCTGAAGCGCGCCTTCCTCGGCGACCGGCTCTTCCGTGACCTCGATGTGGACGTGGCTGACCTGCCAGGCCGTCTTGGCGACGGCGAGGAACAGGCCGATGAGGACGCCCTCGAAGAGGTTGCCGACGACGATCGCGACGGCCGTGACCACCAGGATCGCCAGCTCGCCCCGGTGCTCGCGCCACAGCGGCCCGAGGTCCTTCCACGGCACGAGCTTGAACCCGGCGTGCACCAGGACGCCGGCGAGCGCGGCGACCGGGATGACACCGAGCGCGGCCGGGAACGCCGCGGCGAAGACGAGCAGCCAGACGCCGTGCAGGACCCGGGACGCCTTGGTGCGGGCGCCCGCCTGGACGTTGGCCGCGCTGCGCACGATCACCGCGGTCATGGGGAGCGCGCCGAGGGCGCCGCAGACCGCGTTGCCCGCGCCCTGGGCCATCAGCTCCTTGTCGTAGTCGGTGCGCGGGCCGCTGTGCAGCCGGTCGACGGCGGCGGCGCTGAACAGGGACTCGGCGGAGGCGATCAGGGCGAACGCGAGCACCGTGCCGAGCATCGCCACGTCGGCGAGCGCCGCGAACTCGGCCCCGCCGGGCGGCTGTACGGCGTCGAGCAGGCCCTTGACCTGGACGCGGGCGACGGGCAGACCGAACACGGCGACGGCGAGCGTGGCGGCGGCGACGGCGACCAGCGGGGCGGGCAGGACCCGGGCGGCGGCCTTCCAGCGCGGCCACAGGGCGAGCAGCGCGATGGTGCCGACGCCGACGCAGAGGGCGGCGAGCGCCTCGGGCGAGGCGGCCACGTCGAGGACGAGTCCGGGCAGCCCCGCGAGCTTGCCGAGGCCGCTGCCGGGCGCCTCCAGGTCGGCCAGGGCGTACACCTGCCCGGCGATCAGGACGAGCCCGATACCGGCCAGCATGCCCTGCACCACGGCGACCGAGATGGCCCGGAACCAGCGGCCCAACTTCAGGGCGCCCATGGCGAGTTGGAGCAGTCCCGCGGCGAGCACGAGCACGCCGAGCGCGGCGAGTCCGTACGTCTGCACGGCCTCGTAGACGAGCACGGTGAGGCCGGCGGCGGGGCCGCTGACCTGCAGGGAGCTGCCGGGCAGGAAGCCGGTGAGGAGGCCGCCGACGATGCCGGTGACGATCCCGAGCTCGGCGGGCACGCCGGAGGCGACGGCGACGCCGACGCACAGCGGAAGGGCGACGAGGAAGACGACGACGGAGGCGGTCAGGTCATACCGGAGGGCGCCGCGGGGGCGGCTTCCGGGTGCGGTTTCCGGGGTGGACGGGGGGTTGGGCATCGGTTCGGTTCCCTTCACAGCGGCAGGAAGGCGTCGGCCGCCGGGTCGTGCTCCATGACCAGGCCGGTGTCGATCGCGTAGTACCAGCCGTGCAGGCGCAGCCGCCCGGCCGCCGACCCCGCGCGTACGCAGGGGTATTGGCGGAGTCGGTCGAGCTGGGCCTTGACGTGGCGCTGCACGTGGCCGGCCACCTGGGCGTCGTCGTCGACGCCCGCCTCGGGGTCGCGGACCGGGAGGTGCGGGAGCTGGCGCTCCAGCCAGCCGGCGACGGCGGGCACGGCGGCGAGGTCCTCGCCGTGCACGCGGGCGCGGACGGCGCCGCAGTGCGAGTGGCCGCAGACCACGATGTCGGGGACGCGGAGCACGCTCACCGCGTACTCGATGGTGGCGGCCTCGCCGCTGGCGCCTTCGGCTCCGCCGTACTCGGGCACGGCGTTGCCCGCGGTGCGGAGCTCGAAGAGCTGGCCGGGGCGGGCGCCGGTGAAGAGGGACGGGATCACGCGGGAGTCGGAGCAGGTGATGAACAGGGCCTCGGGGGACTGGCCTTCGGCGAGGCGGCCGTAGGCCTCGCGCTCCTCCCCCGCGGCGGCGATGCGGCCGGGGAAGTTGCGGGCATGGTCGATGAACGAGTGCATGAGGGTTCCTCCTGGCGTTCCACGCCGGGCGGTTGAGGCAGCACCCTTCGCCGGGGCGGCGAAGGGTGCTGCCTCGGTCGGTGTGTGCGCCGGCCGTGCCGCCGTCGGGAAACGTGGTCGGTCGGGGGTGGTGCCGATGTGCGGTGCAGGTCGGGCGCCCGGGGGCCGCGTGGTGTGCGCCGAAGGGGCCGGGGCCGCGCGGTGGCCTACGGGAGAGGCGTCGCGGGGCGGGTGCCGTTCGGGGGCGCGGGCCGGGGCGGGCGGCCGGGGCTCAGCAGCGGAAAACCTGCAGGAGGGCGGGGCGTTCGCCGGGGTCGAGGGGCGCGGCGACGGCGGCGTGCCCGGTGGCGGACCTCGGGGTGCGCGCCGTGTGCGCGGCGGGCTCGCGGGCCGTGCATGCGGTGCAGGGCTCGGTCTGGAGCACGGGCGCGGCGACCGACGCGCGGTTCGCGCGTCGGTGCCGGCAGTCGTCGAACGGGCCGGGGTGGCGGTCCTGTTCGGCGTTGGACGCGCCGAAGCCTCGGGCCGTGCCGGCGACGGGGCCGGCGGCGGGGGCTGCGGCGACCGCGGCGTACGGGGTGTCTGCCGCGGGGTGTTGGGGGCCCGATCGGGCCACGGCGGTGTCCGCGGCGACCGCGAGGGCGAGGAGGGTGCACAGAGCGGCGGTCAGCGCACCGAGCAGGGCGCGGCACCGACGCATCTCAACCCCCTTGCACCTCGGGCACCTCTGGACGGTTCACTCCTGGAACGGCAAACGCCGCTTGCGCCTCGGGCGCTGCGGTGGTCGCCAGGCGGTGATCACCATTGTGCCCAAGTGCCGTGACCAGTGTGCGGGTTGGCATGTGAATGCTGGGTTAACTCGGCAGCCGGGGGTGGCTGGATTCACCCTGCTCAGTGCCGTGCGCGGTCCTTCGCGGCGGGCTTCGCGCCCTGTGCGCCGGTCGTGCTTTGCGTCCGCAGAGCGTCGCGCGGAGCGCCCCGCAGGCCGCCGCGCAGGCCGAGTCCCGCGGCGGTCGTGAGGAGCACGCCGAGCATCAGGAACGGTGCGGCGGCGCCCGCGACTCCGGCGACGAGTCCGGCCGACGCGGGGGCGGCGACCTGGCCGAGCCGGTTGCCGGTCAGACGCAGTGCGAGGGCGGTGGAGCGGGCGCCGTCGGGGGCGGCCTGGACGACGGTCGTCATGGACAGCGGCTGGCCCACGCCGAGGCAGAAGCCGAGCACGGCGAGCATCAGGGCGAGCGCCCACACCGGTACGGGCAGGGCGATCCCGGCGCAGAGCAGGCCGCCGACCAGGCAGGTCACCACGAGCAGGGCGGTGCGGCCGACGATCCGGATCATGGGCGTCATGACCAGGCGGCAGGCGATGGTGGCGGCCGCGCGCAGGCTCAGGAGCAGGCCGATCGTGGCGGGCGCGATGCCGCGGTGCTCGCCGACGACCGGCAGGTAGGCGGTGAGGATGTCGGTGGCGGAGAGCACGGCCAGGCTGATGAAGATGCCGGCGGGGACGCCGCGGGTGCGCAGGATGCGGTGGACGGGGACCCGGTCGGCGGCTTCCTTGCGGGTTCCGGCGGCGGTGCGGTGCTCGATGCGCCAGAGCGAGGTGAAGGCGACGGCGGCGACCGCGGCGGAGACGAGCAGGGCGAGTGCGCTGGTGCGCGCCATCGCGCCGTCCTGCTCGGAGATGAGGAATCCGGCGGCGATCGGGCCGACGAGCTGGCCGAGCGAGGCGCCGATCGTGAAATGGCCGAAATTGCGGTCCTGTTCGGCGGGTGCGGACTGCCGGGCGACGATCGACTGGGCACCGATCACGAAGCAGAGGTGCCCGAGCCCCATGACGCCGCTCCAGGCGGCCATGGCGGTCAGGGAGTTCGCGGCGCCGCTCAGGGCGCAGCCGCCGGCGATCAGGACGACGCCGACGGGCAGCAGCGGCGCGCACCGGCCGTGGTCGGTGCGGCGGCCGAGGGGGACGGCGGCGAAGAGCGGGAGCAGTGCGTACACGCCCGCGATGACGCCGACGGCGCGTTCGTCGGCGCCGAGGGCGAGGGCCCGGTAGGACACGGCGGGCCGTGCCATCGACACCGCCCCCTGCGCGAAGCTGAAGGCGATGACGAGGCGCAGCAGCCACGTCCTTCCGGGCCCTGCACTGCCGTCGGTCATGGGCTCAGACGATCCCGAAGAGGATGGCGGAAGCGAGCACCACGAGCGAGGTGAGCGCGGCCCATTTGACGGTGAACCTGGTGTGGTCGCCGAACTCGACCTTGGCCATGCCGACGAGGACGAACACGGCGGGCACCAGCGGGCTCGACATGTGCAGGGGCTGTCCTGCGATGGAGGCGCGGGCGATCTCCACCGGGGCGATGCCGTGGGCGGCGCCGGCCTCGGCGAGCACGGGGAGGACGCCGAAGTAGAAGCCGTCGTTGGACATGAAGTAGGTCAGCGGCAGGGAGAGGAGGCCGGTGACGAGGCCCATCTGGGAGCCCATGGCGTCGGGGATGGAGCTGACCATCCACTTGGCCATCGACTCGACCATGCCGGTGCCCTGCAGGACGCCGGTGAAGACGGCGGCGGCGAAGACCATGCCGGCGACGTTGAGGACGTTCTCGGCGTGGGCGCCGATGCGGGCCTTCTGGTCGGTCATGTTGGGGAAGTTGACCGTGAGCGCGAGCGCGGCGCCGAGCAGGAAGAGGACCGGGATCGGCAGCCACTCCATGATCATGGCGGTGAGCAGGACGACCGTGAGCAGCGCGTTGAACCAGTACAGCTTGGGGCGCAGGGTGGCGCGGTTCGGGTCGAGCCCGGAGAAGACCTCGCCGTCCTCGTTCTCGTACGAGGGAGCGCTGTGGTCACCCGAGCCGGAGCCGGAGCCCTTGCCCGAAGTGCCCTTGCCGGAGGTGCCGTTGCCGACGCCCGCGCCGACGAGGACCTTCTCGTCCGCGGTCTCGGTGACCGTCTCGGTGACCTCGCCGAGGGAGAGGTGGCCGAGGCGCTTGCGCTCACGGCGGCCGAGGACGTACGAGAGGGCGAAGACGGCGAGGAGGCCGACCGCGAGCGCCGGGATCATCGGCACGAAGATGTCGGTGGCGTCGACCTTGAGGGCCGTCGCGGCGCGGGCGGTGGGGCCGCCCCAGGGGAGGGTGTTCATGACGCCGTTGGCGGTGGCGGCGACACCGGTCAGCACGACCAGGCTCATCTTCAGGCGCTTGTAGAGCGGATACATCGCCGAGACGGTGATCATGAAGGTGGTCGAGCCATCGCCGTCGAGCGAGACGATCGCGGCGAGGATGGCCGTGCCGACGACGATCCGCATCGGGTCCGCCTTGCAGAACCGCAGGATGGCTCGGACGATCGGGTCGAACAGGCCGACGTCGATCATGACGCCGAAGTAGACGATGGCGAACATGAGCATCGCGGCGGTGGGCGCGAGATCAGTGACGCCGTCGAGGACGTAGTCCCCTAGCTTCGCTCCTTGTCCGACGAAGACGCAGAACAGCGCGGGAATGAGCACCAGTGCCGCTATCGGCGACATCTTCTTCATCATGATCAGGACCAGGAAGGTCGCGATCATGGCGAAGCCGAGGATTGTCAGCATTTGGGGCCTCTCACGTTCGCCCTTGAACTCCCACCACCAGGGCCGGCGGTTCGCATGACGTTAAGACCCGCTATTCATCGTTAACAAGACGTTGACATGCGAGCAATAAGAGCAAAACTCCAGGTCACAGCGTTGCCTGCGGGTTCGTGGCCTCCTCGTCGACGGGTGTGAGCAGAACCGGCACCCCGTTGAGCACCGCGGTCCCCGACAGCGGGTCCAGGAGCGTCCCGTCGAGCAGCTGGTTGCTGTTGACCCCGGGCGCGGCCGTCGCGACGGTCGTACGGGTGCCGGGCCGGTCGTGGCCCCAGCCGTGCGGCAGGCTCACGACGCCCCGGCGTACGGCCGCGGTGATCTCGGCGGGGGCCTCGATCTCTCCCCCGGCGCCCTTGACGCGTACGGGAGCGCCGTCGGCGATGCCGGCGCGGGCGGCGTCCTCGGGGTGGATCTGCAGCGTGCAGCGGTTGGAGCCGCGGTTGAGTACGGGCACGTTGTGCAGCCAGCTGTTGTTGGACCGCAGATGGCGGCGGCCGACGAGGACGAGGCCTTCGAGGGGGTCGCGGTCCAGGGCGGCGCGCAGGCGGGGCAGGTCGGCGGCGACGGGCTCGGGGAGCAGCTCGACGCGGCCGCTGCGGGTGCGGAGCACTTCGGGAAGCCGGGGCTTCAGGGGCCCGAGATCGATGCCGTGCGGGTGGTCGAGCAGCCGGTCGAGGCTGAGCCCCTCCGGCTGGGCCCCGAAGCCGTCGCCGTACGGGCCGAGGCGCAGCATCAGGTCGAGGCGGCGTTCGGCGCCGGTCTCGCCGGTGAGGAGGCCTGCCAACTCCTTCGGGTCGCGGCCGTGCACGGGCGCGTGTGGGTCGGCGACGGCCTTGCCGAGGGTGCGCCCGATCACCAGGTCGTCCACGGCGTGCGCCGGCGCCCCGTGCATCCCGGAGACGGCGAGGACGAGCCGAGCGTGGATCTCGCACTCGTCGAGACCGCCGTCCTGGAGCGGTACGGCGGCGCGGGTGTAGCGGACCTGGTTGCGTACGGCGAGGGTGTTGAACGCGAAGTCGTAGTGGGCGCTCTGCGCGGGCGGCGGCGGGGGCAGCACCACCTGCGCGTGCCGCGAGGTCTCGTTGAGGTACGGGTCGACGCTCACCATGAAGTCCAGGCTCGCGAGCGCCGCGTCGAGGCGGCCGCCGTCGGGTGCGGAGAGCACCGGGTTGGCGGCGATCGCGACGAGCGCGCGGATGCGGCCCTCGCCGGGGGTGTCGATCTCCTCGGCGAGCGCGGCGGCCGGCAGCTCGCTCTTGAGCTCGGGGTGGCCGCTGACCCGGCTCGTCCAGCGCCCGAGCCGGAAGCCCTTGCCCGGGGCGGCGGGGCGGGGCGCGCGGTCGGTGGCGGAGAGCGGGAAGAGGGCGCCGCCCGGCCGGTCGAGGTTGCCGGTGAGGACGTTCAGGACGTCGACGAGCCAGCTCGCGAGGGTGCCGAACTCGACGGTGCAGGTGCCGATGCGGCCGTACACGGCGGCGGTGGGCGCGGCGGCGAGCTCCCGGGCCAGCTCCCGGATCCCGGCGGCGGGCAGGTCGCAGCCGGCGGCGACGGCCTCGGGGCTGAACTCCCGTACAGCGTCCCGGACTTGGGCCACGCCCTGCACGTACACGTCGAGACGGCCGAGCGCGATCAGGTCCTCCTCGAAGAGGACGTGGACGAGCGCGGCGAGCAGCAGGGCGTCGGCGCCGGGGCGGATCGCGAGGTGGCGGTCGGCGAGCTGCGCGGTGCGGGTGGCGCGCGGGTCGACGACGGTGAGGGTCCCGCCGCGCTCGCGCAGCGCCTTGAGGCGGCCGGGGAAGTCGGGCGCCGTGCACAGGCTGCCGTTGGACTCCAGCGGGTTGGCGCCGAGGAGCAGCAGGCAGTCGGTGCGGTCCAGGTCCGGCACGGGGATCGCGAACGGGTCGCCGAAGAGGAGCCCGCCGGAGACGTGCTTGGGCATCTGGTCGAGGGTGCTGGCGGTGAAGAGGTTGCGGGTGCCGAGGGCGCTCAGGAGGGCGGGCGGGTAGAGGGCGCCGGCCATGGTGTGCACGTTGGGGTTGCCGAGGACGACGCCGACCGCGTTCGGCCCGTGCTCCTCGACGAGCGGCCGTATCCCTGCGGCGACCGCGTCGAAGGCCTCCTCCCAACTCGCCTCCTGCAGCGTGCCGTTGCGGCGGACCAGGGGGCGCGTGAGCCGGTCCGGGTCGCCGTCGAGCGCGCCGAAGGCGGCGCCCTTGGGGCAGACGAAGCCGCGACTGAACACATCGTCGCGGTCGCCGCGCGCGCCCGTGACCCGGGTCCCCTCGATGGTGAGCGTCAGGCCGCAGGTGGCCTCGCAGAGCGGGCAGATGCGGGGCGCGGTGCGGGACTCGGCGCCGGCCTCGGTGCGGTTCTCGGTGCGGGCGGTAGGCGCGGTACGGGCGTTGCGGGACACGGGCCCTCCCTGGGGCGGCAGCAGCGGCGCACGATCCGCCCCGAGCATACCGACCGGTACGCACGGGGGCGAGGGCCTGGCGGGAGGTTCGCTCGCCGTACTCCCCGGCTTCAGTCCAGGGACCGCGCCAGGTAGGCGTGCAGCAACTCCCGGGTCTCCGCGATCAGTTCGGGGTCCCCTTCGGGGCTCACCCGGAACGCCAGGCGCAGTACGGCGTCCGCGGCCTCCACACCGACCAGGAGGCAGCGGCGCAGTCCGGCGTCGAGCGGGCGTCCCAGGTGCCCGGCGAGCAGGTCGGCGAGGCGGTCGGCGAGCAGGTGGTTGGCCTCGGACGGCGCCTGCACGGGGCCCGCGAAGTCGACCAGGGTGAAGCCGGGGACGACGCGCTTCATCGCCAGGTACTCCTCCAACCCGGCGTCGACCGCGGTCCGCCAGTCGTCGTGCCCGACCGTCGCGAGCCGGCCGGAGATGCGCTCCGTGTACCGGTCGAGGTTGCGCTGCCCGAGGGCGTCGGCCATGGCGCGCTTGTTGCCGAAGAAGCGGTAGACGGAGCCGATCGGCACGTCCGCGCGCTCGGCGACGGAACGCGTGCTCAGGGCCTCGTACCCGACCTCGTCGAGCAGGCCCGCGCAGGCGTCGAGAATCCGGTTCAACCGCTCGGCGCTGCGCTGTTGCACGGGGGTACGGCGGAGGTTCGCCTTCGGCTCAGGGGTCCAGGACATGCGGGTGAGGGTAGCGGCCGAGCCGCCCGTACCCGTTGACGGAACCCCACCGCAATCCTACGGTGGCCCATAGGATTCAGTGATCCAGAGTTTCAGTGATCCAGCGGACGCAGAGATTGCTTCGGCAGCGGGGAGCGCAGATGAGCGGGACCGAGCAGGCGCGGAAGGCGGCGGAGGGGCTGACCTACCTCTCCGGATTCGGCAACGAGCACAGCAGCGAGGCCGTCCCCGGCGCTCTGCCCGACGGCCGGAACTCCCCGCAGCGCGCACCCCTCGGGCTGTACGCCGAGCAGTTGAGCGGCAGCGCGTTCACCGAGCCGCGGGCGCACAACCGCCGCTCGTGGCTGTACCGCATCCGCCCCTCCGCCGCGCATCCGGCGTTCACGCGGATCGACAACGGCGGGGTGCGCACCGCCCCGTTCACCGAGTCCGTGCCCGACCCCAACCGGCTGCGCTGGAACCCACTGCCGGAGCCCGCGCCCGGCACGGACTTCCTGGACGGCCTGTGGACGGTCGGCGGCAACGGCGACGCGACGCAGCGCACCGGTATGGCCGTGCATCTGTACCACGCCAACTCCCCCATGGAACGGCGGGTGTTCAGCAACGCCGACGGCGAGCTCCTGATCGTGCCCGAGCACGGCGGCCTGCTGCTCCGCACCGAACTCGGCCTGCTGCGGGCCGAGCCGGGCGAGGTCGCGCTGATCCCGCGCGGGGTGCGCTTCCGCGTGGAGCTGCTCGACGCGACCGCCCGCGGCTATGTCTGCGAGAACTACGGGGCGCCGTTCCGGCTGCCCGACCTCGGCCCGATCGGCGCCAACGGCCTGGCCAACGCACGGGACTTCAGGGCGCCCGTCGCCGCGTACGAGGACGTGGAAGGGGACGTGGAGGTGGTCAACAAGTACTGCGGCAACCTCTGGTCCGCGGTCTACGACCACTCCCCGCTCGACGTGGTCGCCTGGCACGGCAACCATGTCCCGTACGTCTACGACCTGCACCGCTTCAACGTCATCGGCTCGATCAGCTACGACCACCCGGACCCGTCGATCTTCACCGTGCTGACCTCGCCGACCGACACCCCGGGGCTCGCCGGCGTCGACTTCGTGGTGTTCGCGCCGCGCTGGCTGGTCGGCGAGGACACGTTCCGGCCGCCGTACTTCCACCGGAACGTGATGAGCGAGTACATGGGCCTGATCGAGGGCGCGTACGACGCCAAAGCGGAAGGCTTCGTGCCGGGCGGCGGCTCGCTGCACAACATGATGTCGGCGCACGGACCGGACCGGGAGACCTTCGAGAAGGCGTCCGCGGCCGAGCTGCAGCCGCAGAAGATCGACGACGGCTTGGCCTTCATGTTCGAGACGCGCTGGCCGGTGACCCTGGCCCCGCAGGCCGCCGAGGCGTCCTGCCTGCAGACGGGTTACGACGATGTGTGGCAAGGTCTCCAGCGTCATTTCCGGTCAGGAGACGCCTGAGCAAGATGCCCGAGAGATACGGAGCGGAGCAGCCGTGACCGCCTTTGCCCCGGACTCGATCGTCCTCAACCGCAAGCTGCCGCTGTGGTACCAGGTGTCGCAGTCCCTGCGCGCCTCGATACTCGGCCGCACCCCGGACGCGCCGCTGCGCCTGCCCACCGAGGAACAGCTCGCGCTGCACTACGGCGTGAGCGTCCTGACCATGCGGCAGGCGCTCAAAGAGCTGGAGGACGAGGGCCTGATCAGCCGGCACCGGCGGCGCGGCACGTTCATCGAGCCGAGCGCCGAACGCGGCGCTCCGGTACGCCTGTTGGGTTCCGTCGACGCGATCGTTGCGCAGCAGTCCGGCATGCGCACCGAACTCCTCGACCAGGGCAGCGGTCCGGCGCCCGCCGAGGTCGCCGAGTACTTCCCCGGTCTGCCCGCAGTGGCCTCGTACCACCGGCTGCGCAGCGACGAGCAGACCGGGGAGCCGACCAACCACGCGCGCAACTACGTCCGTCCGGACGTCGCCGAGCGGATCGACCCGGCCGATCTGGAGCGCTGGCCGATGACGAAGGTGCTGCGCGACGTGGTCCGCCTGAACATCAGCCGGATCACGGACACCGTGGAGGCGCGGCTCGCGGACCCGGAGACGGCGACGCTGCTCCAAGTCCCGCTGCTCAGCCCGATCCTGCACTACACCGGCGTCACCTACGACGAGGACGGCGAGGTCCTCGACGTCGCCCGCATCCACTACCGCGGCGACCGCTTCTCGTTCACGGTCACCCTGGACGCCCACTGATTCACGGTCGCCCAGGGCACTCGGGTCACCCAGGGCACCCTGGACGCTCACCCGCCACGCCGTACGATCGAGGCGTGACTCACTCGGACGTGGCAGCCGTTTCCGCCGCCCCGCTGCTCGACGATCTGCTGCCCTGGTCGGTCGCTCCGCTGCGGCTCGGCCGCGACTGGCCGATGGCGCCGGACGCGACGTCGCTGAAGGCGCGTTGGACGGCGTTCGTCCGCGCCGACGCCGGCGAGCGGGACGCGCTCCTGCGGCCCAGCCGCTCCCGGACCCTGATCACCTCCGTCGCCCAGCTCCCCGGCCAGTCCAGCGGCACGGGCGCGCTCGCCGCCGAGTCCGGGCCGTGCCCCGAGCCGGTGCGGGTGCTGCATGGGGCGTTCGACGAGCAGTGGCTGCTCCCCGACCACCGGCTGATCGACGCGGCCCGGCCCGAACTGTGGCGGGTCGCCGACGCCGAGCAGCTGTTCCTGGTCGAACCGGGGCACGTGCCGGACTCCGGCGGTCCCGCGCTCGTCGCCACCGCGCTGCTGCCCGACGGCCGCTCCCCCGCCGGGCGGCCCGGCCGCGTCCGCCCGCTGTTCCGCCGCCCCGGCGGGGCCGAACCCAACCTCGCGCCCGGCCTGCTCGACGCCCTCGCGGCCCGGCTCGGCACGGAGGTGCGCCCGGAGGAGGTGCTCGCCTGGTGCCTGGCCGCGGCCCGCCGCACCCCCTCGGGCTGCCGGGTGCCGCTCACCGCCGACCCCGACGTGTGGGCGCACGGCGTCGACCTCGGCCACCGCATCCTCTGGCTGCACCTGCGCACCGGAGAGCGCCCCAAACTCCCCGGCGGCCGCCGCCCGTACGTCCGCTCCGCGCTCCCCGCCCGCCCCACCGAACTGCTCTACGACCGCGAGGAGGAGGCCCTGCACATCGGCGAGGGCCGGATCTCCCCGGTGCCGGCGGCGGCCTGGGACTTCCACGTCTGCGGAGTACGGGTCCTTCAGCTGTGGTTCGAACGGCGTGCGTGGCCGGGCGAGGTCGAGGGGCTTGCGGCGTTGCGCCCGTCGGCTTGGCCGCAGGCGTGGACGTCGGAGCTGCTCGAACTCATCACGGTCCTGGCGCTTCTCGCCGAACTTCGGCCTCGGCAGGCCGAGTTGGTGCGGGCGGTGGGCTCGGCGCCCCTCTCCGCCGGGGCGTTGCGCACGGCGGGCGTGCTGCCCGCACCGGCCACGTCCCGCCGCCCGGCCTCAGTCCTCGACCACCACGAGGAGGGCCCCGGCGGCCAGTTCGCCCTGCTCTAGCCCCACCCCGCCCCTTCCCGGCTGTGTCCGATACGCGGCTGCCGCCGCGTGGCTGCAGCAACTTCGGGGCTGCGCCCCGGACCCGCGTCGTTCGGCTTTCCCGCCATCGTGGCTGGTCGCGCAGTTCCCCGCGCCCCTGTCGGGGCACGTGAAATTCAGCCCCATCCCGCAAAATCCAGCCCCTCCGGCGTTTGAGATGGGGGTCCCCCCTGCTCGAGCGAAGCCGAGAGCTTGGGGGAGGGGGTCCGGGGGCCGGCCCCGTGCCGACGGCGGCCACGCGGCGGCAGCCGCATATCGGACACAGCCGGGAAGGGGCGGGGAGGGGATCAAAGAAAGGCCTCAGCCCACCCCGCCCCGCGCAGGCCGACGCAACCGCCCCCGAGCAACCAACTCAAGCACCGCAGCGACCGCAACCGCCTGCACCGCCATCAACGCAACCAGCACAAACAGCTGAACCGCCCCGGCCTGCACAGGCGACGCCCCACCGAGCAGCATCCCGACGAACGCCCCGGGCAGCGTGACGAGCCCGACCGTACGGGTCTGGTCCAACCCCGGCAGCAGCGCGTCCGACGCGGCTGGCCGCGCGACCAGGAGGCGGGCCTCCGGGTCGGTCAGGCCCAGGGCCATCGCCGCCTCCACCTCCCCCTTCCGAAGCTCGAGTTCGTCCAGTGCACGCCGCCCGCCGAGCACGGTCGCGGTGAGCGCACCGCCGATGAGGATGCCGGCGACGGGAATCAACGCGATCCCCTTGAGCGGCACGAGCCCGGTGAGCAGCAGCGCCAGGACGACGGGGACGACGCCCGCCCCGATGGGCACGGCCGCCCACCACCAGCTGCCGTCGGCGGTGATCCTGCGTCCGGCGGTGCGCGCGGCCACCGCGTACATCAGGACTAGGAAGCCGAGCAGCAGCGGTACGGAGCGGACCACCCAGCCGATCAGCAGGGCGACGACGGCGAGTTGGGCGGCGGCGCGCAGCCCGGCGACGACGATCTCGCGGGCCCGCCCCCGGTCCTCGGCGGGGCTCAGCCGGGCGAGCGCGGCGACGAGCGCGGCCGCGGCGAGGAGCAGGGCGAGGACCGCGCCGAGGGTGAGATTGACGGGGAGCAGCGTGGTGGATGCGGCATACGCGAGCACCCGGCAACCCTAGAGCGAGACCGGCGCCCGCGCGGCTCCGCGACGGCCCCCGACGGCGCCCGACGGCCCGTGACGGCCGCCGTCACTTGCGCGGCCGTCACGCGAAACCGTCGAGCAGCCGCTCCACGGTCCGCTCGAAGGCCTCGTCCGCGTCCGGGGGCGGCGGGCCCTCGGCGAGGAGGGCGGCCAGGCGCGGGTAGGAGCCGGAGGCGACCTGGCTCGCCATGTACGCGCCGCGCACGGCCTGTTCCTGCTCCTCGGTCCAGGGCAGGGAGCGGCTGCGCTCGGCGATGGCCTGTTCGTTGGCGACGGAGATCATCGCGGTGCCGTTGACCATCGCGATCAGCTCCATCTTCGTGCCGCCGGGCGCGTCGAGCGCCTCCAGGCAGCCCAGGCAGTGCTCCAGATACCGCAGGGCGTTGGGGCCGAAGGCGTAGACCGTGGACATGACGTGGGTCAGCCAGGGGTGGCGGTGCAGGATGGCGCGGGTCTGGCGGCCGATGCCGAGCATGTCGGCCCGCCAGTCACCGCTGGGCGGCGCCGAGAGGTCGTACTCGCCGCTGGCCGCGTCGACCATCAGCTCGTACAAGTCCTCCTTGCGCGGCACGTAGTTGTAGAGCGACATGGTGCCGCAGCCGATCTCGGCCGCGATCCGGCGCATCGAGACCGCGTCGATCCCGTCGGCGTCGGCGATCCGCACCGCCGCCGCGACGATGTCGCTCCTGGTGTACCCGGGTTTGGGGCCGCGGCCCGTGCGCTCGGGGCGCGTCCAGATCACTTCGGGTACGGCCGCTCGGCCCGCCATCGATCATCACCTCCCCCTCATCGTAGTTACGTACACCGTACGTAGTGCGCTACGGTGGGCCGTATGACTTCTACGTACGCTGTACTTAGTGAAGGTCTGGAGAAGCGCTTCGGCGCGGTGCACGCGCTGCGCGGGCTCGAACTCGCCGTCCCCGAGGGCTCGGTGTGCGGACTGCTCGGCCCGAACGGCGCGGGCAAGACCACCGCGATCCGCGTCCTGACGACGCTCCTCGCCCCCGACGCGGGCAGCGCGCGCGTGGCCGGGCACGACCTGATGCGGGAGCCGCGCGAGGTGCGCCGGCACATCGGCGTCACCGGGCAGTACGCCTCCGTCGACGGGGACCTGACCGGCGCCGAGAACCTGCGCCTGTTCGCGCGGCTGCTGCGCGCCCCGCGCTCCCGCGCCGCCGAACTCCTGGAGCGCTTCGGCCTGGCGGCCGTCGCCGACCGGCCCGCGCACACGTACTCCGGCGGGATGCGCCGCCGCCTCGACCTCGCGGCGAGCCTCATCGCCCGCCCCCGCGTGCTGTTCCTCGACGAGCCGACGACCGGCCTCGACCCGCACAGCCGCAACGAGATCTGGGACTGCGTGAGGGAGTTGACGGGTCACGGCACGACCGTGGTCCTCACCACGCAGTATCTGGAGGAGGCCGATCAGCTGGCCGACGACATCGTCCTGATCGACGAGGGCAGGGCCGCACACCGCGGCACCCCGGCCGAGCTGAAGGCCGCGATCGGCAACTACGCCCAGGCCGTCGTCGCCGACGCCGCCGCGCTGCCGGCCGCCGCGGCCGTGCTCGACCGGCTCACCGGCACCGAGCCCGTGCTCGACGTGGAGCGCCGCACCGCCGCCGCGATCACCCTCGACGCCACGCTCACCCTGCCCCGCCTCGTCCGCGAACTCGACGCCGCCGGCGTCCCGTTGGTCGACGCGGGACTCCGCCCGCCCACGCTCGACGAGGTGTTCCTGCGCCTCACCGCACGCAAGGAGACCGCCGCCGCATGAGCACCCTCGCCTACGACACCTCCGCCGTCCTCGGCCGCCATCTCCAGCGCCTGCGGCACGCCTCGGCCATCGCGGTGATGACGCACACCATGCCGGTGGTCTTCCTGCTGTTCTTCGGGTACGTCTTCGGCTCCGCGCTCGCCATGCCGGGGACGGAGTACCGGGCGTTCCTGGTGCCGGGGCTGCTCGTCGCGACCGCCGCGAACGGCATCATGAACGGGATGTTCGGCGCCGCGCAGGACTCCCACCGCGGCGTGATGGACCGCTTCCGCACCCTGCCGATGAGCCGCGCCTCCGTCCCCCTCGGGCAGGCCGCCGCCGACCTCCTGACCACGGCCGCCGGCCTGATCCCACTGCTTCTCGTCGGGTACGCGATGGGCTGGCGGATCGAGGGCACGCCCCTGCAAGCCCTGGGCGCGTTCGGCCTGTTGCTGCTCTTCCGCTTCGCGACCACGTGTGTCGGGATACTCCTCGGTCTGGCCTCGCGCAGTGAGGAGGCGGCGGGGCAGTTGGGCGGCGCGACGTTCATGCTGCCGCTGCTGTCCAACGCGTACATCCCCACCGACAACCTGCCGGGGTGGCTGCGCACGGTTGCCGAATGGAACCCCATCAGTGCGGTGACGACGGCGGTACGCGACCTCTTCGGCAACGCACCCGTCCCGGAGGGCGCCGCCTGGCCGGTCACCCACCCCGTCCTGGGCTCGACCCTCTGGTGCGCAGCCCTGATCGCGACGTTCCTGCCGTGGGCGATCCACCACTACGCCAAACAGGGCTGACCCCGGCATCTCCCCCCCACCCCGCCCCTTCCCGAAAGTCCTGGCGGACGGCTCCGGGGGCTGCCGCCCCCAGCCCCCCGCCCCCGGGGCTGTCGCCCCTGAACCCCACCACGGGGCTCAACCCCGGACCCCGCCCCGGGGGCCAGCCCCCGGACCCCCGCTCCTCAAACGCCGGAGGGGCTGAATTTGGGCGGCGACACGGGCCCCGACAGGGGCGCGGGGAACTGCGCGACCAGCCACGACGGCGCAGCACCCGAACAACAACCGGGGCCGGGGGCGGAGCCCCCCGGGTGATCGTCCCCACGTCAACACCCGGGTGACAAAGCCATTACGCAGGGCTCAGGATCGGGAACCATGCAGAGCTCTCCGCGGCCCCCACAGCCGCTCCCCCTGGACGGCATCACGGTCGTCGCCGTAGAGCAGGCCGTCGCAGCCCCCTTCGCCACACGTCAACTCGCCGATCTGGGCGCCCGGGTGATCAAGGTCGAGCGTCCGGACGGAGGTGACTTCGCCCGCGGCTACGACACGGCGGCAGCCGGTCTGGCCTCGCATTTCGTGTGGGCGAACCGCGGCAAGGAGTCCCTCGCGGTCGACCTGAAGGACCCGCGGGGCCTCGCGGCCGTACGGGCGCTGATCGCGGAGGCGGACGTGTTCGTGCAGAACCTGGCGCAGGGCGCGGCGGCCCGCCTCGGCCTGGACGCGGCGTCGTTGTGCGCGGAGCATCCACGTCTGGTGGCGGTGGACATCTCGGGGTACGGGGCGGGCGGACCGTACGCGGACAAGAAGGCGTACGACATGCTCGTGCAGTGCGAGGCGGGCCTGGTGTCGGTGACGGGGACGCCGGAGCAGCCGGTGAAGGCGGGCATCCCGGCGGCGGACATCGCGGCGGCGATGTACGCGTTCTCGGGGGTGCTCGCGGCGCTGCTCCGGCGGTCGACGACGGGTCTGGGCGGCCCGGTGGAGGTGTCGATGCTGGAGGCCCTCGCGGAGTGGATGGGGCATCCGCTGCACCATGCGATGCACGGGGGCGAGCCGCCGGTACGGACGGGCCTGGCACATGCGGTGATCGCCCCGTACGACGCGTACGGGACGGCGGACGGGGCGCGGGTGCTGCTCTCCGTGCAGAACGACCGGGAGTGGCGGCGGCTCGCCGAACTGGTCCTGGAGCGGCCGGAGTTGGCGGTCGATCCGGCGTACGCGACGAACGCGGCACGGACGGCGCACCGGGCGGCGACGGACGAGCTGGTGGGGAGCGCGCTCGGCCGGCTGGACGTGGACACGGCCCTTGCGCGCCTGGAGAAGGCGGGGATCGCCTGTGCCCGGCTGCGGGATGTCACGGAGGTGGCGGCGCATCCGCAGTTGGCGGCGCGGGAGCGGTGGCGTGAGGTGGGGTCGCCGGTGGGGCCGTTGCGGGCGCTGTTGCCGCCGGTGACGCTGCCGGGCGGGGCGGATCCTGCGATGGGTGCGGTGCCCGCGCTCGGCGAGCACACCGGGGCGCTGCTGCGTGCCGTGGGGATGTCGGACGCCGAGATCGCAGCGTTGCGCCGGGACGGTGTGGTCGCCTGAGCGGGTCGGCCGCCGGAGCAGTCACCGGGGCGCGGTGACCGGTCGGGCGTGGACCGAGCGTGACGGGGCCGGGGTGTGGCCCGCGGGATGCGGGCTCACACTGTCGTGCTCTGCTCTGCCCTGCTCGCTCGGTGGCTCAGTGGCCGCCGAAGAGCGAGCGGGTCAGCCGCCGGAGCGGCGCGAAGAGAGAGACCCTGCGCACACGGGCCACACGGCTCGTGCGCTCGTGCGCCACATCACGCTTGGTGAGCTCGCGCATCAGCAGCGTCGCCTCGGCCGACTCGCGCTGCGGGACGGCGGGGCCGCCCAGCACCGACAGATGGCGGTCGAGACGAGAGCTGGTCGCACTGCTCCCGCACGTGATCGCAGGGATTCGCGCCCTGCTGCGCACTGTTATCTGTTCCATGTCACTCCCCACCCGTACGAGGGCACCCGGCTCGGGCAGGTTAACCCTATCGCCCCGCGCTGACACTCGTGTATCCCGGTCGCGGGATTCACTTCCACCTTAAGGATGTTGACGCTCACTCTCTGAATACGCCTGATTCCAGGGCGAGTTGGACAAGTAGGGCGAGGACGCCTCGTGATGACGGTCCGTCACCGCCGGGGCGGCCGAGAGCCAGCCCGCCCATGCCTCCAGATGGCGGACACGCGGCGTGTCGCGGTGGCCCTGTTGGACCGTAACTCGGCGCGAGAGCCCGGGGCCTGTGATGATCGCCACTTTCCGGCGTGGCGATGTTTACGAAGGCCGATCGCGGGACCGAACTGCTACCCGGCGCGCACCGCCGGTCACGCTCCGCGCCGATTCCGCGCCTCAAGTCCCGCGCGTACGTCCCGAGTTGACTGCCCGTCGGGCGGCGTGGGCCGCGCGGGCGGGAGCCCCGGTCGTACGAGGCTCCCGCCTGCGGTGCGGTGGTCGTTCCTGTGGGGGTGAAGCTGGTGGGGCCCTTGTGACGGGCCGGGACTGCTCGGCGCCGCTGCTACACGGTGCCGTTGAACGTGGGCAGGTATCCGCCCGACTGCCCCGCGGCGGTGGGGTGGTAGGACTCCCCGATGTTGCTCCAGTTGACGCTGTGCAACCAGGAGTCGCCGGAACAGATCTCGTGCCCGGTGAAGGCCTGGGTCGGGTTGCCGAACGCGAAGCCGTAATCGGCGGCCCGCTTGGCGGTGGCGGCGTTGAGGTGGTCGGCGGCGCCGTTGATGGCGGACCGCTCGTTCTCGGTGAGGCCGGCGACGCAGCTGCCGCTCAGCTTGTAGAAGCGGGGGTAACCGAGCACGGACACCTGGGCGTTGGGGGCCTTGCCGCGGATGGCGCTGTACGTGTCGTCGAGTTTGCCGGGAAGCGTCGTATCGACATATTGCTTCGCCTCGTTGACGCGGGCGATGCAGGCGCTCTCGGACTGCAGGACGCAGGTGGTCATGACGTCGGCGAAGCCCGCGTCATTGCCGCCGACGGTGATGGAGACCAGCGTGGTGCCGGAGTTGAGCGGCCCCAGCTGGTTGCTGATGACGTCTCCGGTGCGGGCGCCGGAGCAGGCGGTGAAGGAGAAGGACGACGGTGCGTGGGAGTTGGCCCACAGCACGGGGTACGCGCGGTTACTGCGCTTGCAGTCGCCGCTCCCGCTGTCGTATTCGCCGGCGCCGACCCCCGACGAGTAGGAGTCTCCGAGCGCCACGTAAGCTTCGGCCGCGGAGCCCTCGGTCGCTCCGGCGGTGCCCGCTCCGGTGAGAGCTAAGCCTGTGGCCAGGAGAAGTGACGAGGCGTAAGTCGTGATTCGGGACAGTCTCATGGAACCTCCCTTGAGCAGGATCTCTGCACCTGCCGTGGTAGCACGCAGCGCGCGCACCGGGGAGTGTCCATGCCAAGAAGGTTCGGTGTGGGGACCTTCACCCGGATCAGGTTTGACCTGGCATTCGTCCCTTCACAGGACAACTCCCTTGCTATGTCCGTGAAGTGAGGGAGATTCAATTACCGGCCAGTTTTACCAGCCGGTTCTGAGGCCCTGGCTCTACGAGGGCGCTCTTCGTGTTCTCCGTGGCCGCCGCAGCCGCAGCCAGGACCCGCCCGCCGCGTCGAGCACCAGAGGCAGCAACAGGTAGCAACAGGCAGACGGTGACGGCCGATCCGCCCCCGCCGCCGGGCCGCCCCGTTCCACCGCTCGCCCCGTCGGCGGGCCGCGCGCCCCGGGACATGCCCCGGCCTGAGGGAAATGCGGTGCGTCACCGGCGGGTGTGCCCGATCATGGGCCGCATGCCTGCTGACGACCCTCACGGCAACCTCCACGGCGACCCTCACGGCGCGCTGCCGATCCGGCTCAACGTCGACGACAGCGACTCCCCTTCGGACGTCGTCGACGCGCTGTTCCTCGGCCGCTTCGCGACGGGCGAGCAGCCGTACGCGCACAGCTCGTCCATCGACCGCGTCAAGTCCGGCCTGACGCTGCTCCCGCCGGGCGCGACCGTGCTGCGCGCCGCCCGCGACGACGACCGCAGCGCGACCCTCGCCCAGGGCGAGGGCTGGACGCTGCTGATCTCCCGCTGGAACCGCGGCGCCGACGTCACCGTCACCGCGGTCACCGCGGAACTCGCCCGCGAGATCGTGAAGCAGTCCACGGACGGCGCCGCCGACGAGCCCGAACCCCAGCCCGAGAACGTGACGATGGGCTTCTGGTACGTGTCGCCGCGCCGCGGCCCGCACCGCACCACCCGGCAGATCGCCGCCGGCACGTGGGACGAGATCCGCCCCAACTACACGGCGCCGGTCGCCGAGGCGATGGACCGGCTGATGAAGACCACGCCCGAGGACATCGCGGGCCGCCTGCTCCTCCTGCACGGGCCGCCCGGCACCGGCAAGACCTCCGCCCTGCGCACGCTCGCCCGCTCGTGGCGGGACTGGTGCCAGGTGGACTGCGTACTCGACCCGGAGCGGCTCTTCTCCGACGTCGGCTACCTCATGGACATCGCGATCGGCGAGGACGACGCGGCGGGCGGCCGCTGGCGGCTGCTGCTCCTGGAGGACTGCGACGAGCTGATCCGCGGCGAGGCCAAGCACACCGCGGGCCAGGCCCTCTCGCGGCTGCTCAACCTCACCGACGGGCTCCTCGGCCAGGGCCGCAACGTCCTGGTGGGCGTCACCACCAACGAGGACCTGGAGCGGCTGCACCCCGCCGTGGTCCGGCCCGGACGCTGCCTGGCCCGGATCGAGGTGGGCGGACTGACCCGCGCCGAGTCCCTCGACTGGTTGGGCGCGGAGTTTCCCGGCCGCGAGGAGGCCGTGGGCCGCGAGGGCGCGACCCTCGCCGAACTCTTCGCCCTGCGCCGCGGCACGAGCCCTACGTCCGTGCCGGACCAGCGGGACGGGGCGGATTCGGGGCTGTACCTGTAGACGCGGCCGGGTTGCTTCTTCCCCACCCCGCCCCTTCCCGAAAGTCCTGCGGACAGCCACGGGGGCCAGCCCCCGGACCCCCGCTCCTCAAGCGCCGGAGGGGCTGGATTTTGCGGGCTGGGGGCGGGATTCAGCCCCGGCAGGGGCTGGTTCTTAAGGGGCGCGGGGCTGTGACATCAGCGGCTCCGCCGCGGGGCGCGACCAGCCACGACGGCGCGGCAGCCGAAGGACGAAGCCGGGGCCCGGGGCGCAGCCCCGAGAAAGACCTACTCGTACGCCGCGCGCAGTGCGTCCCGTACCGCGTCGAGGGCGGCCCCTTGGCCGAGGCCGAGGCGACGGGCCTCCCTCGCGAACACCTGCGCGGCCGCAGCCGCACGCCGCTCCGCCGCATCCCCCGCCGCAGCGATGAACGTCCCGTTACGACCACGGGTCTCGATCACCCCGTCCGCCTCCAGCGCGCGGTACGCCTTGGCCACTGTGTTGGCGGCGAGGCCGAGTTGCTCCGCGAGGCCTCGTACCGTCGGAAGTTTGTGGCCCACGGGCAGTGCGCCCGACCTGGCCTGCTCGGAGATCTGGGCGCGCACCTGCTCGTAGGGCGCGCCGGCTTCATGGTCGACGTGGATCTTGAGGGTCACGGAGTCGATTCTGGCGTACGGAACGGAAATTCAAAGGCGCGGGCCGGGGTTCGCGTCGTACGGTCCGTCACCATGACTGTGCTCGTCAGAGAATTCCGCCCCGAGGACGCCGCGGCGACCGTCGACGTGCTCCGCGCGGCCATCCCGTTCCTGGTGACGACGGAGCAGGAGATCGTGTGGGCGGTGGCGCACGCCAACCCCGCGAGCGCCCATCGGCTCCTGGTCGCCGAGATCGACGGCCGGCTCGTCGGCCGTGCCCAGGTCGGCCTCGCGTACGAGAGCGGCACGCCGGGGCAGGCGTACGCGAACGTGTACGTCCACCCGGACCACCGCGGGCAGGGCGCGGGCTCACTGCTGCTGCGCACCGCCGAGGAGCATCTGGCGTGCGCGGGCGCGAGCTCCGTCTACTCCTGGGTCCTTGACGCGAGCGCGAACCGGTGCTTCGCCGAGCGGCGCGGCTACCAGGCGCGCCGCTCCGCGCGCTTCCTGCGGCTCGACCTGGCGGCGGACACGCTGCCGCCGCCGCCCGAGATCCCGGCCGGGGTGGAGCTGCGCACGGCGGCGGACTTCGCGGGCGATCCGCGGCCGCTGTTCGCCCTCGACGCGGCGACGACCGCGGACGAGCCGAGCGACATCGGCGCCGAACTCGACGACTACGAGGACTGGTTGACGACGACCTGGGGTCATCCGGGCCTGGACCGCGACCTCACCGTGGTGGCCGTCGTGGACGGGACTCCCGCGGCGTTCACCGCGGCCCGCACGGACCGGGTCAGCCGCTACTCCTCGGGGATGACGGGCGTGCTCCGTGCCCACCGGGGCCGCGGCCTGGCCAAGCTCGTGAAGGCGCACTCGCTGCACCGGGCGCGGGCGGCGGGCCTCACCGAGGCGTTCACCGGCAACGACGCGGAGAACCTGCCGATGCTGGCGGTCAACAAGTGGTTCGGTTACGAAATCTGTGCGACGGAGGTACGGCATGTCAGAGAACTCGGCATCGACTGAGGACGGCATGGGAGGTAACGGCGGTACGGGCGGCGCCGGCAGCGCTGGCGGCACCGTGGACGTGGTGCTGCGCAAGGCGGGGCGCACGAAGATCGGCTATCCGGCGACGCTGCTGAGCGACGACGGCGTCCACCTCGTCGTACGCGCGCTCTGGGCGGGCGAGGGCGTGCGCGACTTCGGCTTCGTACGCTTCGAGCCGGGCGACGTGTTCACCGAGCACTACTGGCGGGACCGGTGGTACGCGGTGAAGGAAGTCCGGGCGGGCGACGGGGAGTTGAAGGGCTGGTACTGCGATGTGACCCGGCCTGCCGAGGTCGGCGCGGACGGCGTCGTCGTGGAGGACCTGGACCTGGACCTGTGGGTGTCCGCCGACGGCACGTCCGTGCTGCGGCTCGACGAGGACGAGTTCGCCGAGAGCGGCCTCGCGGAGCGGGACCCCGAGGCCGCCACGGCTGCCACAGCGGCCCTGGACGAGCTCGAACTCCTCGCCAGGGGAGACAAGTTGGAGCCCCTGCTCGCGACCTGAGCCCCGCGCGCCCGGCGCTATCCCTCGCTCATCGGCAGCGGCACCGCCCTCCGGGCCTTCGGCTCGTACGCCACCGGGTCGTCATCCTCGTGCCAGTGGAGGACGAAGCGCTCGCCCGCGCGGTACGCGTCGAGGCCCGCTCTGCAGTACGCCACCATGTCGTCCGGCAGGGCGTCCAGGGCGTACCAGCCGAGCTCCGAGCACTTGTCCGGCTCGCGGTTGACGGGGGTGCCGCCCGCCCCGTGGGCCGCCTCGAAGAACCAGCCGATGCGGGGCTCGGCGCCGGGGCCGCGGTGCTGCATGACGAGGGCGACGCGCAGGTCCTCCGGCGCCAGGCGCAGGCCGACCTCCTCCTCGGCCTCGCGGATCACCGCCGCCCGTACGTCCTCGCCGTCCTCCGCGTGGCCGGAGGGGGCGTGCAGCAGGCCGTCCGCGTACCCCGTGCCGGCGCGGCGGGTGAGCAGGACCTCGCCGCCCCTGCGCACGATCAGGTGCACGTCGACCACCTCCCGGTGGCGGCGCGGGCCGTCCACGACCGCCACAAGCGCGTACCGCTCGTCGCTGACCGGGCCGCCCCACAGCCGGGCGTCGCCGGACAGCGACTCGGTGTGCACCCGCCCGGCGAGCGGGGCGAGGGCGCGGGCGAGCCGGGCCGCGGGGATCCCGACCGGGCTCTGCTCGCCCCACACTCCCTCGACCAGGACGAGTCGGCCGCCGGGCCGGAGCAGCGTGCACCAGTGGCGCAGGGCGGCCTCCGGGTCCGGCAGCATCCAGACGACGTGCCGGGCCAGGATCACGTCGAAGCGGCGGCCGCCGTCGAGCGGAGGTCTGCCCGCATCGCCGACGAGCACCTCGGCCCCGGTCCCGGCGAGCTTCGCGCGGGCCCGCTCGACCATGCGGGGCGCGCTGTCGACGGCGGTGACGCGGTGGCCCTGCCCGGCGGCGAGCAGTGACAGGCTGCCGGTGCCGCAGCCCAGGTCGAGCACGTCCGCGGGGGCCTGCGGCAGCCAGTCCGCGAGCCGACCCGCCCAGGCGGCGCGGACCTCGGCGTCGCGCAGGCCGTGGTCGGGGGCCTCGTCGAAGTGGGGTGCGGCTTCGTCCCAGTCGATGGGACGGTCGAGGGTGTCGAAGTCGAAACTTTCCGCGCTTTTCGGGCGGCCGGTGCGGGCGGTGCCGTCAGTGCCGTCGTTGGTGTCGGCGCTTCCTCGGCTCTCGGTGGTCATGAGGCCGATGGTCGCAGGCGCCACTGACAACGGCCGTCGAGCGCCGGTCAGTTGACGCGTCCCGCAGGCCTCACATCCGCTCCGTATCCGCTCCGTCACAGGAGTGCACAGAGGGCGCACGGGGCGCAGGAACGGCCCCGTAGAACGTGATCCACACCCCTGAGCGCGGCCCGACGCACCAGATGGAGTGACGCAGGCCACAGACAGCGGTCCGGCTATGGGTGACGCTCCTCTTCCGGGTCTGTCTCCCGAACGCGGAACCAGGCCTGCTCCACCCTAGGAGGCCGTCATGCGTCGCCAGACCCTGCACAAGCCCCTGACCAGGCCCGCCGCTCACCGCCGCGCCGAGGAGCGCCGCGAAGAGGCGGCCCGGCCGCGCCCCGAAGTCCGCGAGGACATCCGCAGAACATGGTGGCCAGAGAGCTGACCGCCGGCGCGGGGCCCCGATAGGGGCGCGGGGAACTGCGCGACCGGCCACGACGAAAGCCGCAGCCGAACGAACAGCGGCGCAGCCTTTCGGGAAGGGGCGGGGAGGGGAAAAGTCACGCCCCGGCGCCCACCCGCTTGCGGTAGTGGATCCGGTCGTACGGACCGTCCACGCGCCGCTCGACGACCTCGTACCCGTACCGGGCGTAGATCTTCTGGTTCTCCCACATCAGCGCATTCGTGAGCAGCCGCACCTCCGGCACCCCGAGCTCCACGGCCCGCCGCTCCACGAATGCGAGGAGAACACGGCCCACCCCGCGCCCGTGGGCGTCGGGGTGGACCGCGATGGACTCCAGGTAGAGGTGGTCCGCGTGCGGGACGAGGACCACCAGGCCGGTGAAGGGGTCACCGGTGACGAACACCCGGCCCGCCGCCACGTCCGCGGCGTGGTCCCGGTCCATCGGCGCGGGGCGGAGGCCGATGCGCTCGATGTAGCGGTGGTACGCGGCGTCCGTCACCGCGCGTACGGCGGCGACGTCGGTCGTGGTGGCGGGCCGGATGTCAGCAGGAGTCGTCATGCGTCGACGGTACGGTCCGATCGGTCCGGCCGGTCCGAACTGCCGCGTACGAACAGCTTCTTGAGCAGCGGCCAGGCGAGCAGGATCAGGACGACCGCGTACACCGTCACCGAGAACGGCGTGTTCACGAGGCCCGTGACGCTGCCGTCGCTGATCTGCAGGGCGCGGCGCAGCTGCTGTTCGGCGGCCGGGCCGAGGATGACTCCGATGACGGCGGGCAGGACGGGCAGTCCGTAGCGCCGCATGCCGAAGCCGATCAGGCCGATGACCAGGAGGATCACCAGGTCGAGCGCCTCACCGCCGACCGCGTACGCGCCGACCGCGGCGAAGAAGAGGATGCCCGCGTAGAGGTACGGCCGCGGGATGCGGAGCAGCTTCGCCCAGAGCGGGGCCAGCGGCAGGTTCAGGGCGAGCAGCAGCACCATGCCGACGAAGAGCGAGGCGATCAGGCCCCAGACCAGCTCCGGTTCCCGTTCGAAGAGGAGCGGGCCCGGCTGGATGCCGTACTGCTGGAACGCGGCGAGCATCACGGCCGCGACGGCGGTGGTCGGCAGGCCGAGAGTGAGCATGGAGACGAGGGTTCCGGCCGCCGACGCGGAGGCCGCGGACTCGGGGCCCGCGACGCCCTCGATGGCGCCCTTGCCGAACTGGTCCTTGTGCTTGGAGAGCCGCTTCTCCGTGACGTACGAGAGGAACGTGGGGATCTCCGCGCCGCCGGCCGGGATCGCGCCGAACGGGAAGCCGATGGCGGGGCCGCGCAGCCAGGACTTCCAGGAGCGCTTGACGTCGGCCTTGCCGAGCCAGGGGCGGCCGACCGGGATGGCCTCGCCGCTGGTGCGGCGCAGGTGCGCGGCGACCCACAGGGCCTCGCCGATCGCGAACAGGCCCACCGCGACGATCACCACGTCGACGCCGTCGGCGAGTTGGAGCGAGCCGAAGGTGAGGCGCTGCTGGCCGGTCATCTGGTCGAGGCCGATCAGGCCGATGGTGAGACCGATGAGCAGGGAGGCCATGCCGCGGATGCGGGAGGAGCCGAGGACGCTGGTCACCGCGATGAACGCGAGGACCATGATGGCGAAATAGTCGGGTGCGCCGATGTCGACGGCGAGTTCGGCGATCTTCGGGGCGAGGGCGACGAGCAGGATCGTGCCGACCATGCCGCCTGCGAAGTGGCCGATGGCGGCGGCCGCGAGCGCCTGTGCGCCGCGCCCCGCCTTCGCCATCGGGTTGCCCTCCATCGCCGCGACGACGGCGGCGCTCTCACCCGGGGTGTTGAGCAGGATGGAGGTCGTGGAGCCGCCGAACATCGCGCCGTAGTAGATCCCGGCGAACATGATGAACGCGGCCGTCGGGTCGAGTCCGTACGTCACGGGGAGCAGCAGGGCGACGGCCATGGCGGGGCCGATGCCGGGCAGGACGCCGATGGCGGTGCCGAGGAGCACGCCTATCGCGGCCCAGAGGAGATTGAGCGGGGACAGGGCCGTACCGAAGCCGTCGATCAGGGAGTTGAGGGCGTTCATGTCACAGCGCTCCCATCAGCGGACCGCCGGGCAGCGGCACCCCGAGCAGGTTGTTGAAGACGACGTAGGTGAGCAGGGAGAGCCCGGCGGCGATGAGCGGGTCGCGGTCGAAGCGGCGGCTGCCGAGCGCGAAGGCTGCGCCCCAGAAGAGCAGCGCTCCGGCGATCGGGAAGCCGAGCGGGTCGATCAGGACGGCGGTGGCCAGGAAGACCCCGGCGAGGAGCAGGACGGTGCGCCAGTCGGCGGGTTCGGACAGGTCGACGTCCTCGCCGGTCTCGGACTCGCCGCGGCCGCCGCGCAGCACGTCGACGGCGAGCAGGGCGGCGATGACGAGCAGCCCGACACCGACCACGATCGGCACGGTCTTCGGGCCGACGGGGCCGCGCTGGGTGATGTCGACGTCCATGGTGAGCGCGTCGGTGAGGACGAGCACGCCGAGCACCAACAGCAGGACGGACACGCCGAGTTCGGAGTGCTCCTTGAGCCAGGACCGGCGCGGTTCGGGCTGCGCGGGGGGCGTTTCGGTGGTCGTCGTGGTCACAGCCCGAGCTCCTTCAGTACGGACACGACACGCTTGTCCTGGGCGTCGAGGAAGTCGCCGAACTCGTCGCCGGTGGCGAAGGCGTCCTCCCAGCCGTTCTTCTTCATCGACTTCTGCCACTGCTCCGAGGCGTGCAGCTTCTCGACGAGGCCGGTGAGCTTCTCGCGTTCGCTGTCGGAGAGGCCGGGCGGGGCGACGACGCCGCGCCAGTTGGTGAAGTTCACGTCGTAGCCGGACTCCTTGAGGGTCGGCCCGTCGAGGCCCGCGACCCGCTTCGGCCCGGTCACGGCCAGCAGCCGCAGCTCGCCGGACTTGATCTGGTCGAGGTATTCGCCGACGCCGGAGACGCCGAAGGCGACCTTGTTGCCGAGGATCGAGGCGAGGAGTTCACCGCCGCCGTCGAACGGCACGTAGTTGACCTTCTTCGGCTCGATCCCGGCCGCCCGCGCCATGAGCATCGGCGCGATGTGGTCGGGCCCGCCGGGCGAGGAACCGCCACCGACCGGCATCTTGCCCGGGTTCTTCTTCCAGGCGTCGATGAGATCGTCGATGGTCTTGTACGGGGAGTCCTTGGCGACCACCACGACGTCCTGCTCCTCGGTGAGGCGGGCGATCGGGGTGGTGTCGGCGAGGGTCTTGGGCGAGTGGTTGGAGCGTGCGGCGCCGACGACGCCCAGGCCCATGGACATGGCGAGCTTGCCGTTGCCGTGCTCGCCGACGAGCCGGGTCAGGCCCACGGTGCCGCCCGCACCGGGCAGGTTGAACACCTCGATGTTGTGGGTGAGTCCGGCGTCCTCGGCGTCCTTGGCCGCGGTGCGGGCCGTGATGTCGTAGCCGCCGCCCGGGGTGTTGGGGACCATGAAGCGCAGGCCCGGGATCTGCGTGCCGGTCTCGGCGCCGCTGCCCGGGGTGAGCAGCGGCGGCCCGGCGAGCACGAGCAGCGCGGCCCCGAGCAGGGCGAGGGGTGTGCGCAGGCGCACGTGTGCCACCACCTGTCGGTACGTGAAGGGGAAAGAGTCGCTTGTGAGGTGGCCCACATGTTGCCTGGGCGTTAACAAGCTGTCTCTCTTCCGCAAGCAACGGACGTTGTGGTCGTTGTGGTCGGCTACCTAGCCTGACGCGGTGAACGAGCAGACGAAAGTCCCCGTCAACGTGCTTGTCGTGGACGACGACTTCATGGTGGCCAAGCTGCACGGCCGCTTCGTGTCCGCGATGGAAGGATTCGCCGTGGCCGGGGTCGCGCACAGCGGTGCGGAGGCGCTGCGGGCCGCCGAGCGGCTCCACCCCGATCTCGTACTCCTCGACGTGTATCTGCCGGACATGGACGGCATCGCCGTACTGCGGGAGCTCAGGGCGGCGGAGGAGCGGGATCCGGCGCGGCCGCGGGTGGACGCGCTGTTCATCACGGCGGCCAGGGACGCGGAGGTGATCCGTTCCGCGCTGCGCGCCGGGGCGCTGCACTACCTCATCAAGCCGTTCAACCAGGCGGCGCTGCAGGAGCAGTTGAGGCATGTGGCCGCGTTGCGGGCCCGCCTGGACGACCTGGGCGAGGCCCGCCAGGAGGACGTCGACCAGATCTTCGGCACCCGCCCGCCGGGCTCCCGCGAACTGCCGAAGGGCCTCGCGGCGCACACCGCGGACCTGGTCGAGCGGGTGCTGCGCGCCCAGGCAGGCGACCTCTCGGCCTCGCAGTGCGCCGAGGCGGGCTCCCTCTCCCGGGTCAGCGCCCGCCGCTACCTGGAGTTCTTCGCGGACACGGGCCGGGTCGAGGTCACGCTCAAGTACGGGGGGACTGGGCGGCCGGAGCGGCGGTACCGGTGGGTGGGGTGAGCGGGTCCGGTCCGTACAGCTGTCGCTCACCTGTCGTCCCCCGGGCCCGGGGAAGAAATCCGGACGTTCCACCACCCCCCTTTAACGACCTCTGAGCCGCCCCTTAAGCGCACCATAAGGATCCCCAAGACCCCACCTCAGCAGGCGATTTCACGGTTCTCAGCGGCTAGCTTCGACTCTCGCCAACCCCCGACGCGAACCGTTTCGCGAACTGTTTCGAGGAGCCCCATGAACACCCGCCGCACCGTCGCGACCGTCGCCGCCCTCGGCATAGCCCCGCTCGCGCTGACCGCCCTGGCCGCGTCCCCCGCCGCCGCGCACGGTTCGATGACGGACCCGGTAAGCCGCGTCTCGGCCTGTTTCGCGGAGGGCCCGGAGTCCCCGCAGTCGGCCGCCTGCAAGGCCGCGGTCGCGGCCAGCGGGGCGCAGGCCTTCTACGACTGGAACGAGGTCAACATCGCGGACGCCGCCGGCAAGCACCGCGAGATCATCCCCGACGGCAAGCTGTGCAGCGCGGGCCGCGACAAGTACAAGGGCCTCGACCTGCCGCGCGCCGACTGGCCGGCCAGCGAACTCGGCGCAGGGAAGCACACGTTCCGCTACAAGGCGACCGCCCCGCACAAGGGCTCGTTCGAGCTGTACATCACGAAGGACGGCTACGACCCGAGCAAGCCGCTGAAGTGGTCGGACCTGGAGTCGGAGCCGTTCGCGAAGGTCACCGACCCGAAGCTGGAGAACGGCGAGTACGTCTTCGACGGCACCGTTCCCGACAGGTCCGGCCGGCACCTGATCTACAGCATCTGGCAGCGCTCGGACTCCCCCGAGGCGTTCTACACCTGCTCGGACGTGACGTTCGGCGGGGGCGGCGCGGCCGCGAAGGCCCCGGAGGCCCCGGAGGCCCCGGAGGCCGAGGCCCCGTCGGGTGAGCAGATCGACGCCGGCGCCGAGAAGTCCACGGTGGACCACTCCGGCCACGGCGGGGACCACGCGGATCACTCCGAGGGCGCCACGGAGACCCAGCCGTCGGACGAGGGCGCGGGCACCGGCAACGCACCCGAGGCGAACGGCTCGGCCGAGCCCGCGGCCGCCGGCACCGAACTCGCTGAGACGGGCGGCGACTCGACCACCCCGTACATCGCGATCGGCGGCGCCGCGGCGCTCACCGTGGGCGCCGCGGCCCTGTTCGGCTCGGTCCGCCGCCGCGCTGCGACGTCCGGCCGCCACGGCCGCTGACTGCGGCTCGGCTACGCCGCCGCTCCCCCGTACGTCACGTCGAGGGGGCGGCGGCGCACCCGCGTTCAGCCGGCGCTGCCCGCCGGCCGTCCTACGCTGGCCGGGTGCCCGAGTTCCGCATCGCCCGCCGCTGCCCGCTCCCGCCCGCCGAGGCCTGGCACCGCGTCACCGACTGGCCCCGGCACGCGGCCCAGGTCCCACTGACCCGAACGACACTCCTGACGGCCCCGCCCACCACCAAGGGCACGCGCTTCGTGGCCCGCACGGGGGTGGGCCGATTCGCCTTCGACGACCCGATGGAAGTCACCGAGTGGCAACCGCCGCGCGCCGACGCCCAGTTCGGCCACTGCCGCCTACTCAAAACGGGCACGTTCCTGACCGGCTGGGCAGAGATCGAGGTACGGCCACTCGGCACGGGCTCGCACGTCGTATGGCGCGAGGACCTACGAGTACGCGTCCTGCCCCGCGCCCTGGACCCGTTGACGACTTACGCGGGCCGGGCCGTCTTCGGGTATGCACTGCGCAGGCTGCTCTCCTGACAAGGCGTTTCCTCCCCCACCCCGCCCCTTCCCGAAAGTCCTGGTGGACAGCCACGGGGGCCAGCCCCCGGACCCCCTCCCCCAAGCTCTCGGCTGCGCTCGAGCAGGGGGGACCCCCATCTCAAACGCCGGAGGGGCTAATTTTGGGCCGCGATGGAGCCCCGAAAGGGGCGCGGGGAACTGCGCGACCAGCACGACGGCGCGGCAGCCGAACGAAAACCGGGGTACGGGGCGCAGCCCCGAAGCTGTCCGCCAGGACTTTCGGGAAGGGGCGGGGAGGGGAAAAGCCGCCCGCAGGGCAACACCTACCCCACCAACACCCCAAACCGCTCCCGAACCCGATCCACCACAGCCTCCAAGCGCCGCGCCTTCTCATCGGCCGGGTCGAACATCAGCTGGCGAGCAGCCTGTGAGGCAGGACCGAGACCCTCCGCGCGCAGCGAGAGCGCCCGCACCCGGGCCCGCTGCAGCCCGAGCCCCTCGTACATCCCGTACGCGACGCCCCGCAACGCCGCCGAGTGCGCGGTCGGCTCGCGCAGCGCACGGGAGCGGGTGGTCGTGGAGCGGTCGGCGTAGCGCACCGTCAGCGTCAGGGAGCGGCACACCTGCCCCGCGCCCCGCATCCGCGCCCCCAGTTCCGCGGCGAGCGAGAGCAGCGCACGCCGGTGCCGGACCGGGTCCAACTCATCGCGGGAGAAAGGCCGTTCGGCGGCGAGGGAGCGGGCCGCTGCGTTGCGAACGACAGGCGTGCGGTCGACGCCCTGCGCCTTCTCGTACACCTCACGCCCCACCCGCACCCCCAGAATCCGCTGGAGCGTCCCGAGCGGTGCGGCGGCGACCCGGTCGACGGAGTCGAGGCCGTACGCGCACAGGGTGCGGGCGGTGGCGCGGCCGACGCCTTCGAGGGCGACGACCGGCTTGCGGTCCAGGAACTCCCGTACGCCGTCGGGCGTCGCGGGCACCACCCGGGTCCGGCCCGGCTCCGCCTCCCGGGCCGCCATCCTGGCCAGCATCGGGTTGGGGCCCGCGCCGATCACGCAGTCCACGCCGTGCAGGGCGAGCGCGCGGACCCGTACGAGCGCGGCCAGCTGCTCGGTGTCCCGGCCGAAGTAGCGCAGGGCGCCGCGCACGTCGGCGAGGGCCGTGTCGGGCGGCGCGGCCTCGACGACGGGCGTCAACTCGCCGAGCAGAGCGATGAGTTCGGGCAGCAGGGCCTCGCCGTCGCCGCTCCCGGTGTCGCTCGCCCCGTCCAGGGGCCGTACGAACCGTACACAGAGAATCATCCCGCGCTCCCCGGACTCTGGTGCCACAACTTCCGTCCGCCCGCGGGGCCTTCGCCGGGTGGCTGAAGGTCGGCCCACGGGTTCATCTCGTAGCCGGTGGGCATCCGGATCCGCCGCCCCGTATCGGCGGCCGGCCCCGCATCGACGCCCGGCCCCGTACCGGCATCCGCATCCGTATCCCCACCCGCAGCAGGAACCGCCAGCCGCTCCCCCACCGCCCCGAGCCCGCCCGACTCCCGCAGCTCGACCAGCTCCTGCAGATTCCAGGCGGCCGAGCCCACCACGGACAGGCTGCGCGGGCCGCGCCGTTGGACCACGCCGCGGACGAGGAGCAGCCAGGAGTGGAAGACGGTGTGCGCGCACCGTTCGTGGCTGTCGTCGAAGAAGGCGAGGTCGACCAGTCCGGTGCCGTCGTCGAGGGTGGTGAAGATGACGCGGCGGCCGGAGCGGATCGGCGGGGTCTGGGTGGCCGCCTTGGCGCCCGCGACCAGGACGGTCTGCCCGTTCTCGGCGAGGCGCAGCCGCTTCGCGGAGGTCACGCCGAGTTCGCGCAGGAACGCGTGGTGGTCGCCCATGAGGTGCCGGGACGCGTCCATGCCGAGGACGCCGAGCTCGGCGCTGAGCCGTTCGGCCTCGCCGAGGTCGGGCAGTCCGACGGCCGCGGTGCGGCGGCCGCCCGCGAGGGGCAGCTGCTCCCCGTACGAGCCGCGGGCGCCGCGGTGCAGTTCGGCGAGGTGCAGGAGCAGGTCGCGCCGGTTGCCGCCGAACGCGTCCAACGCGCCGACCTGCGCGAGCCGTTCGGCGACCGGCCGGCCGGGCCTGGCGCGCTGCCGGAAGTCGAGGAGCGAGGAGTACGGCTGCCCCTCCTCGATCCGCCGCGCCTCCGCCTCGCTGATCCCGTGCACGTCGGACAGCGCGAGCCGGATCCCCCACCGCGCACCCTCCGAACCGGCAGAATCCGACACCAGTTCGATACGGTGGGCGACCGCGGACCGGTTCACGTCCAGCGGCAGCACCGGCACCCCGCGCCGCCGCGCGTCCGCGAGCAGCAGCCGCTTCGGGTACATGCCGGGGTCGTGGGTGAGCAACCCGGCGTAGAACGCGGCCGGGTGGTGCGCCTTGAGCCAGGCGGACTGGTAGGTCGGCACGGCGAAGGCGACGGCGTGCGCCTTGCAGAATCCGTACGAGCCGAAGGCCTCGATGATCTCCCAGGTCCGCCCGATGGTCTCCGCGTCGTACCCCTTCGCGGCCGCGTGCTGAGCGAACCACACCTTGATCCGGCCCTGCGAGTCGGGGTCGGAGAGCCCGCGCCGCACCCGGTCGGCCTCGCCGCGGCCGCAGCCCGTCATGATGTCGACCATCGCGATGATCTGCTCGTGGAAGACGACGACTCCGCACGTCTCGCGCAGCGGCGCCTCCAGGTCGGGGTGCGGATAGCTGACGGGCCTGCGGCCGTGCCGGGACTCGATGAACGGCCGCACCATGTCGGCGGCGACCGGGCCCGGCCGGAACAGTGAGATGTCCACGACGAGGTCGTGGAAGGTCGAGGGCTGCAGGCGTCCGACGAGGTCCCGCTGGCCGGGCGACTCGATCTGGAAGCACCCCAACGTCTCGGCGCTGCGGATGAGTTCGTACGTCGCCGGGTCGCCCTGCGGGACCGCGTCCAGGTCGACGGCCGTGCCCGTGGCCCGTTCGACCTCCCGTACGGCGTGCGCCATCGCGGACTGCATCCGTACGCCGAGCACGTCGAGTTTGAGCAGCCCGAGCTCCTCCACGTCGTCCTTGTCGAACTGCGACATGGGCAGGCCCTCGCCACTGGTCGGCACGACAGGCGTACGGGCGAGCAGCGAGGCGTCCGAGAGCAGCACCCCGCACGGGTGCATGGCGATCCCGCGCGGCAGTGCGTCGAGCCCTTCGACCAGCTCCCACAACCGCCCGTACTTCTCCCGCTGTTGGGCCACGTCCTTCAGCTCGGGCAGTTCGTCGAGGGCGGCGCGGGCATCCTTGGCGCGGATGTGCGGGAACGCCTTGGCGAGCCGGTCGATCTCGGCGGGGTCCATGGACAGGGCGGCGCCGACGTCCCGGATGGCGTGCCGGACGCGGTAGGTCTCGGGCATGGAGACGGTGGCGACGCGTTCGGCGCCGAAGCGGCCGATGATCGCGCGGTACACCTCGATCCGCCGGGCAGACTCCACGTCGATGTCGATGTCGGGCAGGACGGAGCGCCGCGTGGACAGGAACCGTTCCATCAGCAGACCGTGCTCGACCGGGTCGGCGTGCGCGATGCCGAGCAGATGGTTGACGAGCGATCCGGCCCCGGACCCGCGCGCGGCCACCCGGATCCCCATCTCCCGTACGTCGTCCACGACTTGAGCGACCGTCAGGAAATACGAGGCGAAGCCGTGGTGGGCGATGACGTCCAGCTCCTGGTGCATCCGCTCCCAGTACGCGCGCCGGTCGCCGTAGCCGTGGAGCAGCATGCCGGCGGCGGCGCGGGAGGCGAGGGCGCGCTGCGCGGTGCGCCGCCCGGCGCCGACAAGCCGCGCCTCCGGGAAGTGCACGCTCCCGATGCCGAGGTCGTCCTCGGGGTCGACGAGGCAGGCGGCGGCGGTCCGCCCGGTGTTCTCGATCAGGCGGTACGCGGCCTCGCGCCGGTAGCCCGCGGCCTCCACGATCCGCTCGGCCTCGTGCAGCATCGCGTCGGCGCCCTTGAGCCAGCGCTCGCCGGTGTCCAGGCCGCCCCGCGGGTCGATGGGCACGAGCCGCCGGGCCGCGTCCAGGACGTCGGCGACGGGGCCCTGGCCGGGGTCGGCGTAGCGAACTGCGTTGCTGAGTACGGGAGTTATGCCCTGTTCGGCGGCGAAGCCCACGGTGCGGGCGGCGAGCCGCAGCGATCCGGGGCCGGTGCCCTTGAGCCCGTGGTGGACGGCTTCGAGGCGCAGCGCGTCGCCGTACCGCTCCCGCCAGGGCGTGAGGAGTTTCGCGGCGCGGTCGGGCCGGCCCGCGGCGAGCGCGCGGCCCACGTCGGACGCGGGACCGAGCAGCACGGTGAGTCCGTCGCCGTGGTTGTCGGGCCAGGGAAGGAGTGGCCCGTCGGCGTCCCGGTGTGCGGCGGTGACCAGGCGGCAGAGCTCGGCCCAGGCGGCGGCGCCGTCCCGGGCGAGATAGGTGACGCGGGGCGCGGACTCGTCCACGAAGGCCCCGCCGCGCACGGGGGTGCGCCGCTTCTCCTGCGCCGATCCGGACTCCCGTACGGCGGGGGCCACCGCCAGGTCGACGCCGAACAGCGGGCGGATCCCGGCCTTCTCGCAGGCCGCGGCGAAACGCACCGCTCCGGCCAGGGTGTCCCGGTCGGTGAGCGCGAGCGCGTCCATGCCCCGCTCGGCGGCGCGCTCGGCCAGCCGCTCCGGGTGCGAGGCGCCGTAACGCATCGAGAACCCGGAGGCGGTGCGCAGATGCGCGAACCCCGGCACACGCACCTCCTGAACCCACCTGAACCATCGCTCTCCGCATCCCCTTCTCCACCATAGACCAGTTTCGAACGTACGTACGACCTCGTGGCTCCGCACGATGCCGCTCACCCGTTCGGTCCCGCCCTGCTGCGGCCTCGGGGCTCGCCGCCGAGCGTGGGGGCATGACGAGGACCACACGCGGCGGCGGCCTTGACGGCGACCCGGGCACCGGATTTCTCCACGAGGTCAGAGACGCGGTCAGCGCCCGCACCGGCCTCCTGGTCGTCGGGGTGCTCCTGATCCAGCTCGCCTTCATCGCTTCGTACATCGGCGCTTTCCACAAGCCCGTGCCGCAGGAGATCCCGATCGCGGTGACGGCCCCGAACGCCCCGGTGACCGCGCAGGCCGTCGAGCGGCTGCGGGCCCTGCCGGGCGAGCCGCTGAAACCGCACGCGGTACGGGACGAGGCGGCGGCGGTCGAGCAGATCAGGAACCGGGACGTGGACGGCGCCCTGATCGTCGACCCGCGCGCGCCCGGCGACCGGCTCCTCGTCGCCAGCGCGGCGGGCGGCAGCCTCTCGCAGGCCCTCGAACAGGTCGTCGGCGCGGCGGAGCAGGCGCAGAAGCGCAGGCTGACGGTCACGGACGTGGTCCCGGGCGCGGCCGGGGACGCCCGCGGCCTGTCCTCCTTCTACCTCGTCGTCGGCTGGTGCGTGGGCGGCTATCTGTGCGCATCGGCCCTCGCGATCAGCGCGGGCGCCAAGCCCGCCAACCCGGCGCGCGCCCTGATCCGGCTCTGCGCGATGCTGCTCTACTCGCTCGCGGCGGGCCTGTTCGGCGCGCTGATCGCGGGCCCGTGGCTGGACGCGCTGCCCGGCAGCGTCATGGCCCTGTGGGGCCTGGGCACCCTCCTGGTCTTCGCGGTCGGCGCACTGACTCTGGCATTCCAGGGCATCGCGGGCGTGGTCGGCATCGGCCTCGCGATCCTCCTGGTCGTGGTCCTCGGCAACCCGAGCGCGGGTGGCGCCTACCCGTACCCCCTGCTCCCCGACTTCTGGCGCGCCCTCGGCCCGGCCCTCCCACCCGGCGCGGGCACGTACGCGGCCCGCTCCATCGCGTACTTCAAGGGCAACGGCGCGGGCGGCCCGTTCCTGATCCTCGCCGCCTGGGCGGTCGGCTCGGCAGCCCTCACCCTCCTCCTCTCCCTCCTCCGCCAGGACCGCCGCAACCCCGACAGGGACTTGGCCCGCATGGCGAGGTCGAGCTCGGTCAGCGCCTGACCCCGTCGTTCGACTGCTGCGCCGTCGTGGCTGGGCGCGCCCTGCGGCGGAGCCGCTGATGTCACAGCCCCGCGCCCCTGTCGGGGCCCGTATCGCCGCCCAATCCAGCCCCTCCGGCGTTTGAGGAGCTGGGGTCCGGGGGCTGGCCCCCGAAGCTGTCCGCAGGACTTTCGGGAAGGGGAGGGGAGGGGAAAGAACAACGGCCCGGCCCACCGAAGCGGGCCGAGCCGTCGAACCGTACGTACGAGAGAAGAACCTCAGCCGATCTGCGCCCCGAACGCCTCAAGCGCCTCAGGCACAGGCTGGAAGAACGTCTCCCCGCCCGAGGAGCAGTCCCCGCTGCCACCGGAGGTCAGCCCGAGCGCGGTGTCACCCGCGAACAGCGCACCGCCGGAGTCACCGGGCTCGGCGCAGACGTTGGTCTGGATGAGACCGTTGACGACGTCACCGTTGCCGTAGTCGACCGTGGCGTCGAGCCCGGTGACCTCACCGTCGTGCAGCTGCGTCGTGGAACCGCTGCGCTGCACCTGCTGTCCGACCGTCGCGTCACCCGCCTTGGCGATGGCCTGGGTCGACCCGTTGTACAGGTTGACCTCGCTGGGGTGCGCGGTGTCGCCGGTGTACTTGACGATGCCGTAGTCGTTGTCCGGGAAGCTGGAGCCGGCGTTCGTGCCGATGACCGGGCCGCCCTGCTCCTCCGACCACTCCTGGATCGACTCGGTGCAGTGGCCGGCCGTCAGGAAGTGCGGCTCGCCGCCGACCGTGACGTTGAAGCCGAGCGAGCAGCGGCCGCTGCCGCCCCAGATGGCGTCGCCGCCGGCGATGAACTTCTTGAACTCGCCCTTGCTGCGCTTGAGTTCGACCTGCGCGCCGAGGGCGTCGGTGGCCTTGGTGAGCTTGGCGAGCTCGGCGCCCTGGACCGTGCGGTCGGCGGTGACGACGACCTTGTTGGTCTTCGGGTCGAGGGCCCAGGACACACCCTTGGTGCTGGCCTTCTCGATCAGGTCGCTACGGGTGTTCTTGAGCTCGGCGAGCGAGTGCTCGACGACCTTGGCCTTGGCGCCAGCCTGCTCGACGAAGTCCGCGGCCTTCTGGTCCAGGACGTTCACGACGAGCGACTTGGACTCGGCGTCGTAGTACGCGCCGGCCGCGTCCGCCCCGAGGTCCTTGCCGAGCACCGAGCCGAGCTTGCCGGCCGCGGTGGCGGTGAGGGTCTTGAGCTCCGGGGTGGCGGGGGCGTCGCTCGCGTTCGCGCTCTGGATGGTGACGCCGGCGGCGACGAGTGCGGCTATGCCCGCACCTGCGACGGCCACGCGGCGCTTCTGTATGCGACGGTGCTTCAAGTCACGTCCTCCTGTGGGGGGTCGGGCCCGGATCGGTGGGGTTCACCGGGCCCTGAAGGCGTATCACGGACATAGAAGCGACATGTCTGGCTTTATCCCAATAGTCGCGTCCATGCCAACGGGCGACAGTTACTATTCCCACTTTCACAGGGGGCACACAAGGTCGGCTTCCGGACGCGCACTCGACAACCACGCCACAGCCCCGCCCCGTTCACGTTTTCTTCCCCCTCCCCGCCCCTTCCCGAAAGTCCTGAGCGGACAGCTCCGGGGCTGCACCCCGGCTTTCGTTCGACTGCCCGCTTCGTCGTGGCTGGTCGCGCAGTTCCCCGCGCCCCTGTCGGGGCCCGTATCGCCACCCAATCCAGCCCCTCCGGCGTTTGAGATGGGGGTCCCCCCTGCTCGAGCGCAGCCGAGAGCTTGGGGGAGGGGGTCCGGGGGCTGGCCCCCGAAGCTGCTGCAAGCTTTCGGGAAGGGGCGGGGAGGGGACAAAAAACGAGCCCCCGCCCGACACTTCGGGCAGGGGCTCGCAGAAGCCGTCGACGCAAGACGCACAAGATCAGTACACGCTGACCCCGTACCTGCTCAACGCCTCCTTCACAGGCTGGAAGTACGTCGTACCACCGGAGGAGCAGTTGCCGCTGCCGCCGGAGGTGAGACCGATCGCGCGGGTGCCGGAGTAGAGAGGGCCGCCGGAGTCGCCGGGCTCGGCGCAGACGTTGGTCTTGATCATCCCGTAGACGATGTCGCCGCCACCGTAGTTGACCGTCGCGTTCAGGCCGGTGACGGAGCCGCTGTGGGTGCCGGTGGTGGAGCCGCGCCGGGTGACGGACATGCCGACCGTCGCGTCGGCCGCGCTGGTGATGTCCTGGCTGCCGACGGTGCCCGGGTGCGTCAGGTTGGTGTTGGAGTAGCGCACCAGGCCGTAGTCGTTGGTCGGGAAGCTGGATCCGGCCGTCGGGCCGATGGTCGTCGTACGGGACGAGTTGGTGTACCAGGTGCCCGCGCCGTCGGTGCAGTGCCCCGCGGTGACGAAGTAGTACGTACCCGCCGAATTGCGGACGTTGAAGCCGGCGGAGCAGCGCCAGCTGGAGGCGTAGATCGCGTCGCCGCCGGAGAGCAGCTTGCTGAACTTGCCGGAAGTGCGCTCGATCTTGAGGGCGCCCGCGTTCGTGCCCGCTTCGCGCTTGATCTCGTTGACCTCGGCCTGGGAGACGGTGCTGTCGACCGTCACCACGACGCGGTCGGTCTTCGGGTCCACGTTCCAGGCCGTGCCCGCGACATCGGCCTCAAGGACCGCGTCGCTCGCCTTCTTCAGCTGGGCGCTGCTGTACGTGGTCGCCTCGTCCGCGCTGGCGGCGGGCGCGGCGAACGCGCCTGCCGCTACGAGAGATCCGGCCACGACGGCCAGGGACGCACGTCTCGCGACGCTGCTGCGGGGGGTGGTGCGCTTGATCCTCACTTCGCGTTCCTCCGAGGGAATCGGGGGCCCGCCTGGGAGGGAGCGGGCCCGTGAGGCGCAGCCGGGGGCCAGCGGTTCCGATCCCGCGTCCGGAATCCGAATTCGTTGTGCCCCTGACAAGCGCTGGCTCGGAGTATTCGGTCGGCGCGGAGGCCGCACAAGGGTGCCTTTCGGCCGTCTGCCCATGACGCACTCCGGCCCCGGCGGCGGGTGCGTCGCGTTCGTCCGCGGGTGCCGTCGGGGTCGCTCGTCGAGGTTGTGACGTACGCGCCCTGCTCGGGGTTCCGCCCTCAACTCGCCGTCGGCTGCGTCGAGTTGAGGGGTGTACCGATTCGCCCGCTCCGTCCGGGCGCGGGCATGGCTGGAATCAGTCGGTCCGGTGGGCTTCGCCGCCGTGGCGGCTCAACAACCGCAGTCGCAGCCGCAGTCGCAGCCGTCACAACATCCGCCGTCGCCGCCCTCGCCGCCCTCGCCCCCGCCGCCGCTCCCGCAACAGCTGCAGCAGTCGCCGCAGTTGGAGCAGCAGTCACAGGCGCTGCAGCAGTCGTTGCACAGCCCCTCCTTGCGCTCCCGGCTCCACGGGTCCTCGTGCGTGCCGCAGCACAGCTGGCACGTACAGGCGAGCCCCGCCCACACCAGGCACCCGGCGATCAGCCCCCGCCGGTCGCGCGGCGGCCGAGGCCCGCCGGGCGGAGGCCCGAAGGGCCCACCGGGACCGCCAGGCCCGTACGGACCGCCGGGCCCACCGGGGCCGGGCTGCTGCGGAGCGTAAGGACCCCCGGGCCCACCCGGCCCGCCGGGACCCGGCTGCGGATAGGAGGCGTACGGGTCGACGGGACCGGCCGGACCCGCCCCGCCGCCCGGCTGCTGATGCGAGCAGCTCGTCGTCCCGAAGGCGCGGTCGACGGAGCGCGGCAGTTCGTGCACGAGCAGCCGGTGCGCGAGCGAGGAATCCGTGAACTCCACGTCCCGCAGGGCGAGTCGGATGCCGCGCAGCGCGTCGTCGGCGAGCCTGCGGGCCTCCGTGAGCGAGGCGCCGGTCACGGTCAGCGGGTTCCACGCCCCGCGCGCGGCGTCCTCCTCGCGGTCCTCGACGGCGTCCAGGAGGTGTGCGAGCCGCCCGAAGAGCCGGCCCGCCTCGGCGAGCGGCGCCGCGTTGCCCGGCCGCCCGGCGAGCTGCGCGGTGTGCGCGAAGGCCGCGGCGGTCGCGGTCTCGGTCGGCTCGGTGACGACGAGCAGCGAGGTGCCGGGCCCGGCGAGCGCCTCGATGCCTTCCTGTCGGCTCACGGCCTCCACGAGTACGGCGGTGTCGAAGCCGACGTCGGCCCCGGTGCGCGCCCCGGCCCGGTCCCAGGAGCGGGCGACCCGGCGCGCGGCGAGGGCCACCGGCTTGCGCCCCAACACCCCGTCCCCGTCGGCCACGTGGTCGCGCACCTTCGCCGAGGCGAGGACGAGCGAGACGGCGGCGGCGAGGCGCGCACCCTCGCCCTGGGCGACCGAGGCGCCGCGCATCCCGCGCAGCGGACAGGGACCGGCGGTGCGCCGCCACCCGGTGGCCCGCTCGGCCTGAGCCTCCGTCAGAACCGAGACCAGTAGCCCGTCGTAGTTGGTGACGACCCGCGCGAACTGGCCATGATCACTGCGCAGCGCGAGGCAGAGCCCGCAAAGATGCGCCATCCACTGCGTCTTGAGACCTTCACCGAGCCGGTGGCTGCAGGGCCTGACGATGCCGAACAAGACGGCTCCCCCGTGAGTCGTTGATGACGTGCGACCGCATCGTATCGGCCACGCCGAGCAGCTCGACACGCCCGCCGTCACCCGTACGCGCCGACAAGTCATATTTCACTCACTGTCAGCAGACTTACCTGGCAGGACCCTTGGAGAATGGGGGTGCGTTCTGCACCAGTAGCGTCACGAAAGGCCCATGCGGCGACTAACCGCTTGGTCGGAGTGACGCGACATCCGCATCATGGACGACCATAGGGGTGCGGACAGCAGGGAACCGCTGTGAGAGGAGGCGTCCATGGGATCGGTGCGCAAGGCGAGTGCCTGGCTTGGCCTCGTCGACGACAACGATGACGAGCGTTACTACGACGGTTACGAGGACGAGGCGGCCGAAGGCCCCGAGTCCGGCGAGACCTGGGTGACCGACCCCCGGGTGCGGGTCGCCAGCGAGCAGGCCGAGGATTCCGGCCGCCGGATCGGCACGATCGCCCCGGACGGGTTCCGGGACGCGCGCGCCATCGGCGAACTGTTCCGGGACGGCGTCCCGGTCATCATCAACCTCACCTCGATGGACCCGGGCGACGCCAAGCGCGTGGTCGACTTCGCGGCCGGACTGACCTTCGGTCTGCGCGGCTCCATCGAGCGGGTGGCGACCCGGGTCTTCCTGCTCACCCCGGCCGACACCGCGATCGTCAACGGCGAGTCGGCGAGCCGCCCTTCGGACGGTTTCTTCAACCAGAGCTAGACCGGCAGGCCGCTCACCGACTCCCCCGGACCGCTCCGGTCCTACCGGAACGCGTCGAGCCCGGTGAGCGCCTTGCCGAGTACCAACTGATGCATCTCGACGGTGCCTTCGTAGGTCAGCACCGATTCGAGATTCGTCGCATGCCGCATCACGGGGTACTCGAGCGAGATCCCGTTGGCCCCGAGGATCGTCCGCGAGGTGCGGCAGATCTCGATGGCCTCTCGTACGTTGTTGAGCTTGCCGAAGCTGATCTGCTCCGGCCGCAGTCGGCCCGCGTCGAGGCGGCGCCCCAGGTGGTGGGCGAGCAGGATCCCCTTGTGCAGTTCGAGGGCCATGTCGGCGAGCTTGGCCTGGGTGAGCTGGAAGCCGCCGATGGGCCTGCCGAACTGCTCGCGCGTCTTCGCGTACTCCACCGCCGCTCCGAAGGACGAGCGGGCCGCTCCCATCGCACCCCAGACGATGCCGTAGCGGGCGTGGCTCAGGCAGCTGAGCGGGCCGCGCAGGCCGGTGACCTCGGGGAGGACCGCGTCGGCGGGCAACCGGACCTCGTCCAGGACGAGTTCGCTGGTGACCGAGGCGCGCAGGGACCACTTGTGCTTGATCTCGGGGGCGGAGAAGCCGGGGCTTTCGGTGGGGACGACGAAGCCGCGGATGCCCTCGTCGGTCTGCGCCCAGACGACGGCGACGCCGGCCACCGAGCCGTTGGTGATCCACATCTTGCGGCCGGTCAGGATCCAGTCCGTGCCGTCCTTCTTGGCGTGCGTCCGCATCGAGGCGGGGTCGGAGCCGTGGTCCGGCTCGGTCAGGCCGAAGCAGCCGATGACCTCGCCGGCCGCCATCCGCGGCAGCCACTGCTGCTTCTGCTCCTCGGAGCCGAACCTCCAGATCGCGTACATCGCGAGGGAGCCCTGCACCGAGACGAGCGAGCGGATGCCGGAGTCGGCGGCCTCCAGCTCCAGGCAGGCCAGGCCGTACTGGACGGCGCTCGCGCCCGCGCAGCCGTAGCCGGTGAGGGACATGCCGAGGGCGCCGAGTCCGCCGAGTTCGCGGGCGAGTTCGCGTACGCCGGGGAGTTCGCCGCGCTCGTACCAGTCGGCAATGTGCGGCAGTACGCGGTCCTCGGTCCAGCTGCGGACGGTGTCGCGGATCGCGAGGTCCTCGGGGTCGAGGAGGTCGTCGAGGCCGAGGGGGTCGGCGGGGTCGAACGGCGGCAGGGCGGGGCGGGACGAGGACGACATGGACGGGCCTCCGGACACGTAAAACTAGCAGCGTTAGTTACGGTGTGCTGCCGACAGTACGGCTCGGGGAAGCCGCACGTCCAGAGTGTCCCGGCCGGTGCGCGGCGTCAGGCGGAGGACTCGGCGGCGAGGGTCTCGCGGTCCCGCTGGGCGGGGGCGGTCTGCCGGCCGGGGTGCGGCACCGCGGCCTTGCCGGTCTCCGTGACCGCGTCGGCGCCTGTCGACTCGTCCGGCACGGAGGCGGAGAGGTCCATGGAGCGGGGCAAGCGCAGGGCGGCCAGGGCGCCGACGAGCAGCAGGGCGGCGCTGGCGTACAGCGTGACGTGCAGTCCGTGCACGAAGGAGTCGCGGGCCGCGGTGCGCAGGGCCTCGCCCGCCCCGGCGTCGAGCCCCTCGGCGATCTCGTAGGCCTCGCCGATGGAGTGCCGGGCGGCGGCGACGTCGGCGTGCGGGACGCCGGGCACGGAGTCGAGGCGGGGGCCGTAGGCGGCGTTCATGACGCTGCCGATGAAGGCGATGCCGATGCCGCTGCCCAGCTGGTACGAGGTCTCGCCGATGGCCGCGGCGCCGCCCGCCTGGCCCTGGCTGACGTCGCTGAGCATCGACTCGTACGCCCCGAAGAGCGTGGTCTGCAGGCCGAAGCCGAGCAGGACGAAGCCGGTCAGGAGCAGCGCGAGGTTGTCCTTGTGGCCCATGAAGGTGAGCGTGAGGACGGCGACGGCGGTGAGGCAGAAGCCGAGCGAGACCATCACGCGCGGGCCGAGCCGGGGCAGGATCGAGGAGCCGGTGAGCCCGCCGGCCATGGCGGCGAGGGTCAGCGGCACCATCCTGAGGCCGGTCTCCAGGGGCGAGAGGCCGAGCACGAGCTGCAGGTACTGCGCGGCGATCAGCATCAGGCCGACGAGCGCCAGCATCGCGATGATGATGCAGCCGATGGAGGTGCCGAAGGCCGGCCGGGAGAACAGGCTGAGGTCGACGAGCGGGTGCTCGCGGCGGCGCTGTCTGCGCACGAAGAGCACCAGGAGCAGCGCGCCGACAAGCAGCGGCACGAGCGTCATCGGGCTGACGACGCCCTCGCCGCCGCCCGCGCGCTTGATGCCGAGCACGACGCCGAAGAGTCCGGCCGCGGCCATCAGCGCGCCGACCACGTCCCACGGGCCGTTGCGGTCGCCGAGGGACTCGGGGAGCAGCCAGCGGCCGACGAGGAGGCTGGCGAACATCAGCGGGATGTTGATGAGGAAGACCGAGCCCCACCAGTAGTGCTCCAGGAGGAAGCCGCCGAGCAGCGGTCCCGCGGCGGCGCCGACGGCGGCCACCGCGCTCCAGATGCCGATGGCGAGGGCGCGCTCGCGCCGGTCAGGGAAGACCTGCCGGACGATGGAGAGCGTCGCGGGCATGATCATCGCGCCACCGACGCCGAGCAGGACGCGCGCCGCGATCAGGGTCTTGGGTTCGTGGGCGAGCGCCGCCATCGCGGAGGCGAAGCCGAAGAGGCCGTACCCGAGCAGGAGCACCTTTCTGCGGCCGACGCGGTCGCCGAGGGTGCCGAAGAGGATCAGGAGGGAGGCGCAGACCAGGGGGTACGAGTCGACGATCCAGAGCAGCTGGATCGCGCCGGGCTTGAGGTCCTCGGTGACGGCGGGCACGGCCACGTGCAGCACCGTCGAGTCGATGGCGACGATCGCGAGGCTCACGCACAGGACTATGAGGACCACCCAGCGGTTGGCCCCCTCCGGGCGTCCGATACCCATCCGCTCCAGGAACCGGGAAGCCGAGGGCCGCTTCGGAGCAGCCGTGGTCGTCCCGGTCATCTAGTACCTCCCAGTGATCCCGTACTCAGGCGGTCGGCGGCGGCTCTGCCAGCGGCGTTGGACCCGACCGGGTGTACGAGTGAGCAGTCAGCGTACGCGAGTTCAGAGCGGTGATGGGTGTCCCACCTCTCACGTAGCTGAACGACGCAGTGTGGCGTACGCCACGCCCGGCCCCCTCTCCCCCGTGCTCCCCCGCACCCCCGCGCCCCCGCGCAGAGGGCTCTCTCCCCTTCTACGACCGCCCGGGGGTATGTGGTTCCCCGCTCCGCCCATAATCGAGCCCGTGACCGATCTTGCCCCGTACGTGCCGACCGACCGCCGCGACCGGGTCCGCCGCGCGCTGCGCCGGACCGCGCCCGCGCTGCTCGTGTACGCCGGGGTGCGCGCGCTCGGGCTTCTGGTGCTCGCGGGGTGGTCGGCGGCGAACGGCAAGAGCGCGCACCGGCTGCTCAGCGCGCGCTGGGACTCGCTCTGGTACACCCGCGTCGCCGACTTCGGCTACGGCTGGGAGACCCGCCTGCCGGACGGCTCGGTCCACTCCAACCTGGCGTTCTTCCCGCTCCTGCCCTGGCTGGAGCGGCTCGGCCACGCCCTGACCCCGCTGTCGTACGCGGACGCCGGGCTGTTGGTCGCATGGCTCGCCTCGCTCGCGGCGGCGCTCGCGATCTTCCTGATCGCGGAGCGGCTGTACGGGCCAGGGCCCGTCTCTTCGGGCTTTGCGGATCAGGCCGCGGCGTCTGGTGCGGTGCATCGGCGCGCGGCCGGATCGCCCTCGTACTGGACGTACTTGGGTGATTCGGCCGTGCGGCGAGGCGCCGTGCCAGGCGTCGCGGGCCCGCAAAGCCCGGAGAGACGGGCACTGAGGGCCGGGGTCTGCGCGGTGGCGCTGTGGGCGGTGCTGCCGGTCGGGATCGTCCAGTCGATGGCGTACAGCGAGTCGCTGTTCACGGCGCTCGCGGCCTGGGCGCTGTGGGCGGTGCTGCGGGAGCGGTGGGTGTGGGCGGGGGTGCTCGCGGCGCTCGCAGGGCTGACGCGGCCGGTGGGCGCCGCGGTGGTGGCGGCGGTCTGGGTAACCGCGGCGGTCACGGTGGCGCGCGAGCGCCGGGCCGGATGGCGGCTCGTCCTCGGCGTGCTGCTCGCTCCGCTCGGGGCGGCCGGCTATGTGCTGTGGGTCGGCCGGCGGACCGGCGACGGCATCCTCGGCTATCTCGACGTACAGGCGCAGTGGGGCAACGGGTTCGACGGCGGGATCGCGTTCGCGCGGTTCGTCGGGGCGATGCTGACGTCGTTCCCCTCGGTGCTCGCCGGGCTCGGCCTGATCGCCGGGGTCGCTCTGGTGATCTGGCTGTACGTGCTGTGCGTACGGCAGAAGCAGCCGTACGCACTGCTCGTGTACTGCGGGATCGTCGTCGTGCTCGCGCTCTGCGCCTCGGGGTACTTCGGCTCCAAGCCGCGGCTGCTGCTGCCCGCCTTCCCGCTGCTGCTGCCGCTCGCGGTCGGCCTGGCGCGGTGGCGCACCTCCCGGTCGGCGGCGCTGCTCGCGGCGGTGGCGGTGGGCTCGGCGGTGTACGGGGCGTTCTGGCTGAACGGGTCGGGACCGCCCTGATCCGGCCGTCCCGACGCCACGGCGGCCGCCCCCGGACACAGCGGGTGACCGGCGAGCGGGCCGCAGCGGAATGGGCGGCACTCGGCGCGGAATGAATTCAGACGCCATCCGAAATCACAGCAGATGAAGATCGAATAAATACCGATCCAAGGTCATCAGCTTTTGCTCGGGGCTCTCGAATAACTCCCCCGCTGAGAGCAATCCCACATCACATCGTCATCACAAACCCTCTGATTCGGCCGGGTCGGGCACTCACTCGCTGTAGCGTCGATTGAGTGCGTACTGAACCAAACCTGACCCGTCTGGACCGGCTCTTTGCCCGGCTAGACCGGGAACCCGAACGGCCGGCGGGCCTCGAAGTACCTCGTATGAGTCCGCACCGGATCGTGCTGTTCGGCTCGACGCTGGTCTTCTACCTGCTCATCGTCGTGGCCGTCATCAACACGTCCTGGCTCGTCCGGCTCGACTGGCAGCTGATGTTCTTCCGGCCCTACCAGCAGTGGCCGGAGGTGCACGCGTTCATCGACTACTACGTGGTGCTCGGCCAGCGCGGCCCCACCGCCGTGATGGTCGCGGCCTGGCTCGGCTGGCGCTCCTGGCGGCAGCACACGTTGCGCCCGCTGCTCATGCTGGGCACCTCGCTGCTGCTGCTCAACGTCACCGTCGGCGCGGCCAAGCTGAGCATGGGCCGCGAAGGCCCGCACTACGCCACCTCCATCGGCTCCAACGAGATGTGGCTGACCGGCGACATATTCCCCTCGGGCCACACCGCGAACGCCGTCGTGACCTGGGGCATCCTCGCGTACCTCGCCTCCACCGCCCGGACCCGCCGGCACCTCTCGGCGCTCTCCGCGGTGGTCTCGCTCGGCGTCGGCCTGAGCACCGTCTACCTGGGCACGCACTGGCTGAGCGACGTGCTCCTCGGCTGGGCCGCCGGGCTCCTCATCCTGCTCGCGCTGCCCTGGTTCGAGCCGCTGGTCACCCGGGTCGAGGCCTGGATCCTGGCCAAGCTCGACCGGTACCTGCCGGGCCTGCGCGGCCGTATCCCCGCGCCCGCCCCGGCCGACGGACCCCCGCTGTTCCCGCAGCCGGTCCCCGGCACCGAGGACGACGTGCCGGTACGCGAGCCGGTGGGCGCCGCGCGCAGCGGCCGTACGCCGACGCACTTCAGCACGCAGCGGTACACAGTGCGCTCCGAGCGCTCCCCCGTCACGCCGACCGGCAGCCGCCGGCCCGCGCACGGCGACAGCGCCACCCGCACCGCCCGCTCCACGCCCGCCCACCCGGTGGCGGGCGGCTGACCCGAGGCCCGCGGGGGCGGTACGCACAGCTCTCCCCGCACGCACGAGGGCCCCGACCCCCCTGAGGGAGCCGGGGCCCTCGCCGTACCGGCGACAGGTTCCGTTCGGCGGCGGGCGCTCAGCCCTTCCAGCAGCGCTGCACGGTGCCTTCGCTGACCTCGAAGTTGAGCCGACCCGCGAGGTACTCCATCGTCACGAACGCGCCCGGCGCCAGCCTCCTGACGGTGGACCAGCCGCGCTCGCGGGCCTGCCGCTCGGCGCCCTCGGCGTCGAGTCCGACGTACGCCTCGGGGCTGTCGTCGGGTTCTGCGGGGGGTGTGGGTGTGGGTGCCATGCGATCACCGTAGGCCGCCCGCGGCGGGAAGTGAAAGGGCTGCAGAAAACCCGGGACGGGCGGGCACCCAGGGTCACTTGCACCTTCGAGGTCACGCTTGTGTCACAGGATTGCCACATGTGTTTGCCGATTCCCGCTTCACACGATCGGGCGGTCCCGAATTATTTCGGCCCGCGCCGCCTTTACCTGCGCATGGTCCAGCAATTCGCACGCCCGGGTTCGACCCACCGAATTCAACGGCCTTTCCACGAGCGGCTCCGGCCGTTTCCCGAGAGCCCGCCCCCAATTCCCGGTCACTTTCCCCGGTCCACCGCCCGCCCTGCGCCGCACGGCGGAAATCGGGCACGGGACTCCTGCCGGAGTGGGCGGTAGCAGGGGGTGGTCGTGCCCCCTGACAGGGCGGGTTCAGCGGGCCAGTGCGCGGGAGAGGCGGTCGCGGGCGGATCTGATGTGGGCGGTCAGTTCCGCGGGTTCCAGGACCTCGAAGTCGACGCCCAGGAGCATCAGATGGATCACCATCACGTCTAGGCTCGCGGCCCCCGTGCGCAGCAGGCAGGTGGACTCGCTCTCCGCTTCGAGCGTCCCGGCCGACGGCGAGATGCGCTGGGCGGCGTCGGCGAGCGGCACGAAGAGGCGGGCCAGGGCCTCTTCGGCGTACGCCCTGCGGGAGACGCCCTCGGAGACGTACGCGGCCAGGTCCTGCGCGGGCGGGGTGCGGGGCGTGAAGCGGGGGCCGTGCGGGGGCCTGGGCGTGATGCGGTCGGCGCGGAAGGTGCGCCAGTCGTCCCGGTCCAGGTCCCAGGCGACCAGGTACCAGCGGCGCTCGGTGCAGACCAGGCGGTGCGGCTCGACAGTGCGGCGGCCGGTGCGGCCCGCGTGGTCGCGGTACTCGAAGCGGAGACGTTCGGCGTCGCGGCACAAGTGGGCGAGTTCCGTGAGCACTTCGGGGTCGACGGCGGACGCTTCGGATGCGTGCAGCATCGGCACCGTGAAGGCGTTCAGCGCGCTCACCCGGCGGCGAAGACGGTCCGGAAGGACCTGTTCCAGCTTGGCCAGGGCCCGTACGGAGGTCTCGTCGATGCCCTCGATGCCCTGCCCGGCGGCGGTGCGCAGGCCGACGGCCACGGCGACGGCCTCCTCGTCGTCGAGCAGCAGGGGCGGCATCTCGGCGCCCACGCCGAGGCGGTAGCCGCCGCCGGTGCCGGGTGAGGCGTTGACGGGGTAGCCGAGCTCGCGCAGCCGGTCGACGTCGCGGCGGACCGTGCGCGGGGTGACGCCGAGGCGGTCCGCGAGGGCGGCGCCGGACCACTCGCGGTGGGCCTGGAGCAGCGAGAGCAGGCGCAGGAGTCGTGCCGAGGTCTCCAACATGCGGGCGAGTCTGCCAGCCGTCGCGGACAGCTGCGGTCCGCGATCGGAGTCGGTTCAGCCCACCTCCGTTCAGCCCACCTCCGTGACCCGCAGCGAGAGGTCGTTGTCGCGGGTGTAGTACGGGCCGACGGCCACGGGTCCGGTGCGGACGGCCGGGTACGTGAAGATCGGCTTCTTGTCGGCGACGTCGTCGAGCAGCCGGGCCACCCGCGCCTGCGGTCCGTGCGCGCCCTGGGGCAGCAGCCACAGGTCCCAGATCCCGGGCCCTTCGGCCAGCTCCGCGTACGCCACCGTGAGCCCGAACTCCTCGCCGGACGCGCCGAGTTCGACCCGGCGCGGGGCCTCACCGGCCCGCCGGCTGCGCAGCTCCGCGTACCCGCCCGGTGCGAACGGTGCGCCGATGAGCCGTCCGCGTACGGTCAACCCGGCGCCCTCGATGAGGAGTTCGCCGGCCTCGGCGTGCGGGGCTCGGTGCCAGGCGCGGACGGTGAGGTTGCCGTGCTTGGTGGCGTACGGGATGCGTACCGCGACGTGCGGGCGGGTGCCGCTGGGCGTCCGGTCGACGAGGGAGCGCAGGTCGTTGACGCCGGGTGAGAGGCGGCGCGGGGCGGCGTCGCCGTGGTCGACGTACACGTCCCAGCGGCCCTCGGCGAGCTGGACGCTGCTGGGCAGCACGGCGCGCAGCCGGCCGTCGGCGGCCGGGGTGAGCGGCAGCCGGGTCTCGGTGTGGGCGCGGTGCGGCTGCCGGTCGCGCAGCCGGAGCAGGAGGTACGCGGCGCCGGGGCGGCCCAGGTCGGCGAGGTCGAAGGTGAGCCCGCCGGCGGAGTCGGCGACGCAGTCGGCGCGGGGCTCGGCGTCGGTCGTCCCGGCCGCCTCGTGCACCTCGTCGGGCAACGGCGGGGGCAGCAGCGCGCTCATGCGGTCCGTCCCTTTCTCAGGGCGGCGCGCCCCGCGTCCCTGACCGCGTAGGCGCCGTCGAGCATCGCGCCGCGGGTGCGGTGCAGCGAGCCGCGGAACCGGCCGAGCGGTCCCGCGGGGCCACGTGCGGTCAGATCGGTGAACAGCGATTCGTAGCGCTCGGCGATCCGCGCGGGGTCGAAGCGCTGGGCGTCGACGAGCGCGGCGGCGGACATCCGGCCGCGCTTGTCGTCGTCGTTGATCAGTTCCAGGAGGCCGCCGGCGATGGCCCGGACGTCGCCGACGGGGACGAGGCGGCCGTCGACGCCGTTGTCGATGATCTCGCCGGGCCCGTGCGGGCAGTCCGTGGCGACCACGGGGAGGCCGCAGCGCATCGCCTCGACGATGGTCATGCCGAAGGACTCCAGGCTGGAGGTGACCGCGGCGATGGAGCCCTTGGCCCACTCCGGGTCGATGGGGTGAGCGGGCCCCATGAGGAACACGTGGTTGTAGAGGCCGAGTTGGCCGATCAGGGCGCGCAGCGCGTCCTTCTGCCGGCCGGCGCCGTAGATCCGCAGCCGCCAGTCCGGGCGCTGGGCGCGCACCTGGTCGAAGGCCCGGATCAGCAGGTCGTACCGCTTGACGGGGGCGAGCCGGCCGGCCGCGACGACCCACTTGCCGGTGCCGTCGGCGGGGGCCACGTCGGGCGCGGGCACCGGGTTGGCCATGGCGTCGACGCGCACTCCGGGCAGCCGCATCTTGTTCCGGTAGGCGGTGGCGTCGGCCTCGGTCGTCGTGGTCAGCGCGTCGAGGCGGGGGTAGGCGCCGCGCAGCTGGGTGCGCAGGGCCCTGGAGTGGCTGTCGAGGGTGAGGTGTTCCTGGCCGACGCGGAGCGGGCCGCGGCGGGCCCGGCGGGCGAGGGCCACGTTCAGGCCGGGGCGGGTGCCCACCAGGACGTCGGCTTCGGCGGTCGCGAGGTGGTCGGCGATGCGACGGTCGGTGAGCGCGTTGTACTGGTGGAAGCGGCCCTCGGCGCGCGGGAAGTCCTGGGCGGGGCGGCGGAATTCGGGGCTGTCGCCCTCGTAGCCCGCGGTGTCCTTGCGGATGTCGACGAGGTGGTGCACCCGCACGCGCGGGTCGGCCCGGAAGACCGGCTCGTCGCGGTGTCGGTAGACCGACACGACCTCCACGTCGTGCTGTTCGGCCAGGGTGTTGGCCAGGTTGTAGGTCGTCCGGATCGTCCCCCCGATTCCGTACGCGTTATGTATCAGGAATGAGATATGCATGCGTCCCCGTATCCCACGTTTCCCCGCGGACAGTCCGGTCTCGTCCGCCTACCGCAGGGTTAGACCGAAACCAGGGGGTGGGGGTTGGGCGGCATCATCATCTTGTTCTTGAACAGTTACCCTATTGGTAGGCGATTTCGGGAACCTGGCAGCTCTTCAGCACATCAGGGGCAGTGAGGGCTCATGGCTCGTACGCCAGTTGCGGTACGACGAAGCAGTTGCGGTTCATGTCGCCCTGGGTGACCCAGCCCTCGCCGTCGCGCCAACGGGCCACGGACAGACAGCTCTTGCGGGTCTCCGGCGGCTTCTGGAGGTGCTCGAAGGTGACGGGGACGAGCAGTCCGTCCGCGCTGTAGGGCTCGCCCCGCTCCATGTACGCGTCCACGCACGCGCGCGTGGCGCCGGTTTCGGGCTCCGCGCGTGTGCACGATTTCGCCGCGTCCGTGAACCACATGGCCGCCGCCCAGCCTTCGAGCGCCCACTGCGAGAGCGGCCGCCCCTTCATCGCGTCCCGGAACTCCCGTACGGCCGGGTTCCCGGTGTCCTCGTAGTTGCGGCTCGACCCGGTCACCCAGAGGGAGTTGCGGCAGCGCGGCGCGTCCTTGTAGGCGTCGCGGACCGTGTCCGTCCAGTTCTGGGCGTTGGTGACCTTCGCGGTGACGTGGGCCCCGACGTCGTCCATCGCCGCGCAGAGCCGGGCGTTGCCGTGCCCGTCGAGGGCGTCGAAGACCAGGTCGGCGCCGCGCTCCTTGAGGTCGGCGGCCACGGCACGGAAGTTGGGCAGCGCGAAGTCGACCTGCTCGGTGACCACGTCGTACCCCTCGGCCCGCAGCCCCTGGGCGACGAGCCGGGCGTAGGCGGCGGACGCGGACTGGTTGTAGGAGACGACGGCGGCGGTGCGGGCGCCGTGCTCGCGCTTGAAGTAGCGGTAGACCTCGGTGCCGCCGTACAGCTTCCCGTCCCAGCCCGGCTTGCCGCCGGTGCGCGGCGCGAGGCTCCCGTAGATCGAGTAGAGGTGCGGATACGTCTCGTACGCGGGCCCGATCGGCTGGCCGCCGATGTCGGGGACGCCGGCGGCGGAGACGCGCGGGGCGGCCGCGTAGTCGAGGACGGCGGTGGCGACGAGCGCGACGACGTGCTGTTCGTCGACGAGCTTGCGCACGCACTCGTTGTTGCCGACGCCGCTGCCGCCGTCGTCGCAGGTGTGCACCTCGACCCGGCGGCCGTCGACGCCGCCGCGCGCGTTGAGTCGGTCGAAGTAAGCCGTGGCGCCCTCGCGCGGGCCGGTGAAGGCCTCGCCGCCGACGGGGCTGGTGGCGCTGGTCACGATGCCGACGCGGAGCGGTTCGGCCCGCGTCGGCATCGGCCGGCTCGCGCCGTCGCGCCCGGTGAAGTCGCTCTCGGGCAGCCGGCTGCCGCAGGCCGCGCCCGAGAGGAGCACGAGCACGGTCAGCGCCGCGGCCAGGACGCGCCTCGGGGAGCCGCCTCCGGCGGTCTCAGCAGCCCGGCACCGGCGAGGCATTGCCGCTGTTCAGCTGCACCAGCGCGCACAGCGTCTTGACCGACACCTTCCAGGTGCCGTCCTGCTCCACCGAGACGCCCTTGGCGTCCCGCAGCGCGGGCTGCCCGTCCAGGGACAGCGTGTACGTCACGTCCGCCTCGGTCTTCGACGTGAACTTCACGTCGGTGACGCTCGCCTCGACCTGCTTGCCGCGCGGGTCCGCGTTGAAGCCCTGCAGGACCGGCCGCATCTTGGCGCCGTTCTCCAGGACCGCCTCCTTCTCGTTCAGCGGGACGTCAGCGCTGAAGAACTTCTCCCAGTTCGCCTTGACCTCCCGCTCCGCCGCCGCGGGGTCCGCGGGCACGTCCGGCGCCTCCTGGGTGCGCGTGACGGACGGCTCGGGCGGGGGCGTGCCGCCGTTGTCGTCCCCGCATCCTGTGGCGGCCACCCCGACCGCCAGCATCGCGGCGGCCGCCCACGCCGCGATCCGCGTCCCGCCCCGCTTGCGTGTACTGCTCCCGAGCACCATGTGGCTCACCGCCGGGGTCGATCGTCCGGGCAGTGATCGCCCGGTGCTTTCAGGGTCGACCGCCCGGAGGCAGAGTGCAAGCGGTCCCCCGGCATGAACAAATGGGTACAGAGCCCCACTCATCCCCCGGGAGCCTCGGATGCGCACCTCCCGACTCCGCACCGCCCGACTCCGCACCGTCCACCCGCTGCTCTGGGCCGGCACCGCCGCCCTCGCCGTCGGCGCCGTGCTGTGCGTGATCGGCTGGTACGGGGCCTCCGGCGAGCGCTTCGCCGAACGGCAGATCCCGTACCTCGCCTCCTGCACGGTGCCCGGGGCAGCCCTGATCGTGGCGGGCGCGGTCCTGCTCGTCGGCAGCCGGGGCGCCCTGGCCACGGCGCGCGTGCAGGAGCTGTACGAGCTGCTCGTCGCCGCCGACCCCGGCGCACCCGCGAGCCCGCCCGCCGCGCCGGGCCCCCGCAGCGACGCGCTCGTCCTGGTGCCGGGCGGCACGCTCTACCACCGCGCCGACTGCCCCCTGGTCGCGGGCAAACCCGAGGCCGTGCCCGCCGACCCGCACCCCGGCCTCACCCCGTGCCCGGTCTGCGAACCGCCGACGCCCGGCCACGCAGCCGAACCCGAGCCCGAACCCGAACCCGAGCGCAAGCCCGAGCCCATGAGCGGGCCGGACAAGGCGGACCCGGAGCCCTGACGTGGCCTCCCTGACGTACGACCTCACCCTCGCCGGACTGGCTGTCGGCAGCGCCGCCGCGCTCACCGGGATCGGCCTGATCGTCACGTACCGGGCGACCGGGGTCCTCAACTTCGCGCACGGCGCCGTCGCCATGGTCTGCGCGTACCTGCTGCGCCAGCTGAACGTCGACTGGAGCTGGCCGCTGTGGCCGGCCGCCCTCGTGACGCTCTGCGTGGTCGCGCCCGGCATCGGCCTCGTCCTGGAGCGGGCCGTGTTCCGGCCGCTCGCGTTGCTCGGCGGCGACCCGGCGCAGACCCTCGTGGCGTCCATCGGGGTCTTCGTGCTCCTCGTCGGGGGCGCGGCGCTCGTGTGGGGGCAGGGGGCGCGCGACGACGTCCCCGAGCTGCTCGGCGGCGGTGCGCCCTGGGGTCAGCTCGCGACGGCGCTCCTGCTCGCCGCCGCGGTGGGCGCGGTGAGCCGCTGGACCCGCTTCGGCAGCGAGCTGCGGGCCGTCGTCGACAACCGCTCCCTGGCCGTGCTCGGCGGCATCGACGCGGACCGGGTCGCGGCCGCGGGCTGGGCCTTCGGCTCGTTCACCGCAGGCCTGACGGGCGTCCTGCTCGCCCCTTACGTACGCCTCGACCCGTACGGCCTGCCGCTCCTCGTCATGGAAGTGGTGGCCGTCGCCGTGGCTGCCGGGATGCGCAGCCTGCCGCTCGCGGTGGCGGTCGCCCTCGGCATCGGCGTCGCGCAGGCCCAGCTGACCCGGCTGCACCCGTCCGGCTGGGGCGAGCCGCTGGTGCAGGCGCTCGGGGCGAACCTGTTCGTGGTGGCGCTGCTCGTCGCGGCGCTCGTCCTTCCGGGGCCAGGGCGCGGGCGCGGACCGCAGCTGCCGCGCACCGCCACCGCGCGCGTGCGCACCCCGCCCGGGGCGTGGCTCGCGGCGGGCGTGCTCTTCCTGCTCCCCCTCGGCCTCGCGGGCTCCGACCTGCACACGGCCGTCCAGGTCCCGGCGCTCGCGGTGGTCCTGCTCTCCCTGGTCGTGGTCACCGGCAGGGGCGGCCAGATCTCCCTCGGCCAGTCGGCGTACGCGGGTCTCGGCGCCCTGTTCACGGCCCTGCTCGCGGCCGGGCGCTTCCCCGGACTGCCCGCGCTGCCGACGCTCCCGGCGCTCGGCCTCGCGGTGCTCCTGGTCGCGCCGCTCGGGCTGCTCACTGGCGGGCCCGCGATCCGCCGGCACGGCCTGGCCCTCGCGCTCGCCACGTTCGCGGTCGGCGTCGGCGTGAGCCGCTTCGTCTTCGCCCAGCCGTACGCGACATCGGGGCTCGACCTCGACCGCCCGGCCGGACTCGGCGGCGACCGGGCCTACTACCTGCTCGAACTCGCCCTGCTCAGCGCCGCGTTGCTGGCCGTCGCCGCGCTCCGCAGAGGCCGTACGGGGCGGGCGCTCGCCGCGATGCGGGACCACGAGGCGGGCGCCGCGGCGGCCGGGGTGCCCGTGCCGCGCCTGAAGATCTGCGCGTTCGTGGCCGGCGCCGCCCTCGCCGCGCTCGGCGGCGGCATGCTCGGACTCGGCGTGCGCGCCTTCGACCCGGGCGCGTTCGACCCGGTGCGCGGGCTGCTCTGGTTCGCGGCCGTGGTGGTGCTCGGCGCGGACTCGCTGCTCGGCGCACTGCTCGCGGCGGCGCTCCTGGTGGGCCTGGACGAGGGCGCGCGGGGCGGCGTCGCGGCGGCGGCGATCGGTGTCCTCGCGGTCCTCGTCGGCCGGTTCCCCGGCGGCCCGTACGAGGCACTGCGCGCGGCGGCGGCCCGGCTCCGCCCACGCCGACGGACGGCCGCGCTGACGCCGTTGGGGCTGCGGGTGGCGGCACGTTTGCGGGTGGCGGCGCCGCGGGCTTCGGTGGCTGTGGCTTTGCCGTCCGCGCCCGTGACTTCGCCTCCCGCACCTGTCTCGGCCGGGCCCGCGCCCGCTCCCCCGGAACCCCTCTCCGGTCGTGGACTGACCGTCAGATACGGCGAGTTCACCGCGCTCGACGGGGTCGACGTGGAGGTCGCGCCGGGCCGGATCACGGCCGTGGTCGGGCCGAACGGGGCAGGCAAGAGCACCCTGTTCCACTGCCTGGCGGGCACGGTCCGACGACACTCCGAGATGACCGGCCGGGTCCGCTTCGCCGGCCTCGACCTCACGCGCCTGCCCGCGCACGCCCGCGCCCGGCTCGGCGTGGCCCGCACCTTCCAGCAGCTCGCCGTCTTCCCGTCCCTGACGGTCGCCGAGAACGTCGCCGTCGGCGCGGAGCAGGGCCGCGTGCGCGACGCCCGCTCGGTCGACCGCGCCCTGACCCTGCTCGGCCTGGACGGGCCCGTACGCGACCGGCCCGCGGCGCGGCTTCCGACCGGGACGCTGCGCCGGGTCGAGCTCGGGCGCGCGCTCGCCGGGGGCCCGCACGTGCTGCTCCTCGACGAGCCCGCGGCGGGGCTCGACACGGCCGAAGTCGCCGCTCTGGCACGGGTGTTGCGGGCGCTTGCGGCGGAGGGCACGGCGCTGCTGATCGTCGAGCACGACCTGGACCTCGTGGCCCACCTCGCCGACACCGTGCACGTCATGAGAGCGGGCCGCGTCATCGCCTCGGGGCCCCCGGACGAGGTTCTCTCGGCCGCCGCGACCACGGGGGGCGAGCCATGAAGGCTTCGGGGGCCAGCCCCCGGACCCCCTCCCCCAAGCTCTCGGCTGCGCTCGAGCAGGGGGGACCCCCATCTCAAACGCCGGAGGGGCTGGTTTTAAGGGGCGCGGGGCTGTGACATCTGCGGCTCCGCCACGTGGGCGCGACCAGCCACGACGGCGCAGCAGCCGAAGACAGCGGGGTCCGGGGCGCAGCCCCGAAGCTGCTGCAAGCTTTCGGGAAGGGGCAGGGAGGGGAGAAGAAAGGGCCACCCATGACCACAGAACTCGAACTACGCGACGCACACGTCCGATACGGCCCCCTGGAAGCCCTGCACGGAGTGACCCTCCCCGTCCCCCGAGCCACCCTCACCCTCCTCCTCGGCCGCAACGGCTCAGGCCGAACGACGACCCTGCGCGCCCTCGCCGGCACGGCACCCCTGTCGCAGGGCAGGGTCCTGTGGCGAGGCAGAGACATCACGCGACTCACGGCCCACGCACGCACGGCCCTCGGCCTGACCCTCGTACCCGACCGTGAAGCGGTGTTCGGCTTGCTGACGGTCGCCGAGAACCTCCAACTAGCAGCCCGCCAGGGCGACTTCACCCCGGCCCTAGACGCGTACCCGGAACTCCGCCCCCTGCTCCCCCGCACCGCGGGCACCCTCTCCGGCGGGGAGCAACGCATGCTCGCCCTCTCCCGCGCCCTGCTCTCCCCCGCCCACACCCTGCTCCTCGACGAGCCGACCCAAGGCATGTCCCCGACCGTCGCGGCCCGTACGTACGCGCTCCTCGCCGCCCTGCCGAAGACGCTCCTCCTCGCCGAACAGCAGCTCCCACCCGCGCTGCGCGCCGCCCCGCGCCCCGTTCTCGTACACGAACTGCGGCGCGGGGCGGTGACGTTCAGCGGGGAGGCGGCGGAGGTCGGACAAGACTCCGAGTAGAAGTCCTCAGATCATCCGCCCCTTGGGACCGAGGTCGGGCACGACGAGCAGCATGCCGACCGAGATGAGGTCCGGACGCGGCCCCACCACCTTGCGGTTGGCCTTGTACAGCGCCTGCCAGCCGCCCTTGACGTCATAGCGGCGGGCGATCGCGCTGAGGTTCTCGCCGGGGGCGACCTTGTGGACGCGGCGGTCGAAGCGGATGCCCTTCGAGCACTCCGGCCACGCCTCGGGCCCCTGGCTGACGAGCACCTTCTCGGCCACCTTCACCTGTTCCTCGGGGGTCGCGAGATCGGCGCGCGGCGCGTATTTCAGGCCGCCGTGCTCCTTCCAGGTCGGCTGGTAGAACTGCAGGCCGCCGTAGAAGCCGTTGCCGGTGTTGGCGTTCCAGCGGCCGCTGCTCTCGCAGTCGGCCAGGCAGGTCCAAGGGGACTTCCCCGGACCGCACTTGCGCTGCTTCTTCACGGCGGGCCCGGCGGCGGGACTCGCGCCGTGCGCTCCGGCGACGCCTTCCTGCGCCGGGCCGCCCGCGGGGGGCGAGGGCTCGGCGGCGAAGGCGCTGGTGAGCGGCGCACACGAGAGGAGAGCTGCGGCGAGGGCAACGAACCAGACACGAGTGTTGGACATCGCGTCAGCTAAGCAACCGCCGTCCGAGCCACCGCGCCGCCGCGCCCCGCCGCCCCGGACCCCACCCGGTCGGGCGGCGTCCGGGTGGGGCAGCGAGAAACAGCGCGGAGGCGGTACGGAGAGGTCGTTCGCAGACGGTGCGGAGCTGGTACGGAGCGGTCGTACGGAACCGGCACGGAGAGGTCGTACGGAGGCGTGCACGGCGCGGCCGCACGCCCCTGTCCGACCCCGCACCCTCCCCCAAATCCGGATGATCAACTTCCGTATGACTGGCCGGGGTTGCCCGGAAGTCGGCGTTTTCGGGAGGTCTCCCGCATTCCGCTCCGGATGGCGTGATTCCGTACGACGTCCAGCGTGACTTGCCCGCAGAGTCACCGTTGAACTCTTCATGAGCCGGGCTCCGTCCGGCCGTCCACGCATCGAACGACGTACCGAACTCCTAGGAGCACCCGTGCCGCGCATGCTCGACGTCAGCGACGACGTACGCGCCGAGATCGGCGACGAAGAGGCCGACCGGCTGCTCGCCGGCGACAACTCCCCGGGCAGCTACGACTGCACCTCCTGCCGCACCCCCGGCGACTCGGCGCAGGAACGCACCAGCACCGTGCTGTTCATCGGCGACGAGACCGCGGTCCTGGCCTTCGCCCACGCCACCTGCCTGCCCTCCCAGGTCGTCAAGGTCGCGGAGGAGCAGCTGCAAGGCGCCGTGCGGTCCATCACCGGCGACAGCGGCGCGGCCGGCGCTCCGCCCGCGGCGCACTCCGGGGTTCCCGCTGCCGCCGCCCAGGCCGCTCCCGCCGCGCCCGCCACCGCCGCCGCTCCCGCCCCGGGAGCCCAGCCGCAGCCCGCCGTCCTCGGCGTCACCAGCGGGCTCGTACTGCTCGAGGAAGAGCTGTACCCGGCGCTCGTGGTGGAGCCCACCGGCCCCATCGCGCGCCCCGGCACGACCGGCGGCAGCGACGAGTTCCTCGCGCTCCTGAGCGAGCAGGGCTTCCAGCCCCTCGGCCAGGTCCACGAGGTCCCGGCGGCGCTGCCCGGCTGGTCCGTGCTGCTCGCCGTCGGCCAGCTGCACGCCGTGCTGCAGCCGGGCAACGGCGGCTCGCCGGTGGCCTGGTGGCAGGCCCACCAGCCGCTGCAGGTCACCGACGGCTGGCGGACCGCCGCGTCCAAGCTCGGCAAGGTCCTCGTCTTCGCGGCACCGGTCGGCACGATCGGCCGGCAGCCGCGCGAGGACCTGCTGCGCGACGCCCTCGACAAGGCCGCGGCCAACGGCCGGCTGGTGGCCGCCTCGATGCCGCTCGCGGGCACCTGATCCGCCGCACGTCCGCAAGGGGCCCGAGGGGTCATCGGTGATCGGCTGCCCGTTCACCGCATCCCAACGGGCCCCGGGTCGTTGGCAGATACGTGCCGCCATACGATCCCTCCCACCACCAGATCCCCCCGATGCGTCCGGCCCGTGACACCGCCGCGGACCGCTCGGCCACGCCGATCTACGACGCGCTCTACTCGGAGTGGCGCCGGTTCTTCCGGGCCCTGCCGGGAGACCGGAGCGGCGAGGAGGATCTGAGGTTCCGGGGCTTCGCCGCCGGCTCCCGCTACCCCGGTGACAGCTCGTCGCACACCGGTCACACCCCGCCCGGCTTCTGGTTCGCCGAGCCCCCGCAGCGGCCAACCGGCAACCGCGACCGGCCGCAGCCCGCGCTCCCGCCGGCCCGGCGCCGCGACAGCTGAACTCCCGTACCGCGTACGGCAGAAGAGTCCCTCACCACATACGAGTGCGCCGTACGGAACCGGATCTCCGGTGCCGTACGGCGCATTCGTATGTCGCGTATGCCGACCCGCTGGGGGTTACTTCTTGCGGCCGCGCTTCTCGCGGACGCGGACCGAGATGTGGATCGGCGTGCCCTCGAAGCCGAACTCCTCGCGCAGGCGGCGCTCCACGTACCTCCGGTAGCCGTGCTCGATGAAGCCGGAGGCGAAGAGCACGAAGCGGGGCGGCTTGGTGCCCGCCTGGGTGCCGAAGAGGATGCGGGGCTGCTTGCCGCCGCGGATCGGGTGCGGGTGCGCGGAGACCAGCTCGCCGAGGAAGGCGTTCAGGCGGCCGGTCGGCACGCGCGTCTCCCAGCCGTCCAGGGCCGTCTCGATCGCGGGGACCAGCTTCTCCATGTGCCGGCCGGTGCGCGCCGAGACGTTGACCCGCGGGGCCCACGCGATCTGACCGAGCTCGGTCTCGATCTCCCGCTCCAGGTAGTAGCGGCGCTCCTCGTCGAGGGTGTCCCACTTGTTGTACGCGACGACGACCGCGCGGCCCGCCTCGACGGCCATCGTGACGATGCGCTGGTCCTGGATGGAGATGGACTCGCTGGCGTCGATCAGGATGACCGCGACCTCGGCCTTCTCGACCGCGGCGGCGGTGCGCAGCGAGGCGTAGTAGTCGGCGCCCTGCTGCAGGTGGACGCGCTTGCGGATGCCCGCGGTGTCCACGAACTTCCAGGTGACGCCGCCGAGTTCGATGAGCTCGTCGACCGGGTCGCGGGTGGTGCCCGCCAGCTCGTTGACGACGACGCGCTCCTCCTTCGCGACCTTGTTGAGGAGCGAGGACTTGCCGACGTTCGGGCGGCCGATCAGGGCGATGCGGCGCGGGCCGCCGACACCCGCCCCGCCGAAGGTCTGCATCGGCGCCTCGGGCAGCGCGTCGAGGACGGCGTCCAGCATGTCGCCGGTGCCGCGGCCGTGCAGCGAGGAGACCGGGTGCGGCTCGCCGATGCCGAGGCCCCACAGCGCGGTCGCGTCGGCCTCGCCGCTCGGGCCGTCCACCTTGTTGGCGCAGAGCACCACCGGCTTCTTGGCCTTGCGCAGCAGGCGTACGACGGCCTCGTCGGTGTCGGTGACGCCGACCGTGGAGTCGACCACGAAGACCACGGCGTCGGCGGTCTCGATGGCGTACTCGGCCTGGGCGGCGACGGAGGCGTCGATGCCGAGGACGTCCTGCTCCCAGCCGCCGGTGTCGACGACCTTGAAGCGACGCCCTGCCCACTCGGCCTCGTAGGTGACGCGGTCGCGGGTGACGCCCGGCTTGTCCTCGACGACGGCCTCGCGGCGGCCGATGATGCGGTTGACCAGCGTCGACTTTCCGACGTTGGGGCGGCCGACGACGGCGAGCACGGGCAGCGGGCCGTGGCCCGCCTCCTCGATGGCGCCCTCGACGTCCTCTACGTCGAAGCCCTCTTCCGCGGCGAGCTCCATGAACTCCGCGTACTCGGCGTCGCCAAGCGCTCCGTGGTCGTGCTCGTCCGACCCGCCGGAGTGGATCTGCTCGTTCATGAAGTCCGTACCTCTGTCATCAGTCATCGATGGACCGCGGTCCGCGGTCCACTACTCAAAGTCTCGCTCAGCGCCCGGTCAGGCGCCTGGCGTTCTCCAGGTGGGCGGTGAGCCGCTCCTGGATGCGCACGGTGGCCTCGTCGAGCGCCTTGCGCGTACGCCGCCCGCTGCCGTCTCCGGCCTCGAAGGCGTCGCCGAAGACGACGTCCACGCGGCTGCGCAGCGGGGGCATCCCCCGTATCAACCGTCCCTGGCGCTCTCCGCTTCCCAGCACCGCGACCGGCACGATCGGCGCCCCGCTGCGCACCGCGAAGTACGCGAGGCCCGCGCGCAGCGACGCGAAGTCGCCCTCGCCGCGGGTGCCTTCGGGGAAGATGCCGAGCACGCCGCCCTGCGACAGGACGTCGAGAGCGCCGGTGATCGCCGTGCGGTCGGTGGTCGAACGGTCCACCTTCAGCTGCCCGATGCCGCGCAGGAACGGGTCGAGCGGGCCGACGAACGCCTCCTTCTTGATGAGGAAGTGCACCGGCCGGGGCGCCGTCCCCATCAGCATCGGGCCGTCGAGGTTGTGCGCGTGGTTGACGGCCAGGATGACCGGGCCGCTCGCGGGCACCCGCCAGGCGCCGAGGACGCGCGGCTTCCAGAAGCCGTACATCAGGCCGACGCCGATGCGCCGGCCGACCTCCGCGCCCTTCTCGGAGGGCGGGACGGATGCGGTCACGCGGCGGCCCGCTTCTCCTCGACCAGGGTCACGACGCACTCGATGACCTGCTGCAGGGTGAGCTCGGTGGTGTCGACCTCGACCGCGTCGTCCGCCTTGGCGAGCGGGGAGGTCTTCCGGCCGGAGTCGGCGGCGTCCCGCTTGATCAGGGCTTCCCTGGTCGCGTTGACGTCGGCGCCCTTGAGCTCGCCGCTGCGGCGGGCCGCGCGGGCCTCCGGGGACGCGGTGAGGAAGATCTTCAGGTCGGCGTCGGGCAGCACCGTCGTACCGATGTCACGGCCCTCGACCACGATGCCGAGCTCGGCGCCGCGGGCGATGGAGCGCTGCAGCTCGGTGATCCGCGTCCGCACCTCGGGGACGGCGCTGACGGCGCTGACCTTGGAGGTGACCTCCTGGGTGCGGATCGGGGCCGCGACGTCCGTGCCGTCGACCGTGATGGTCGGGCCCGACGGGTCGGTGCCCGAGACGATGTCCGGCTTCTCCGCGGCGGCGGCGATGGCGGCGGGGTCGGCGATGTCGATGCCGTTGTTCACCATCCACCAGGTGATGGCGCGGTACTGGGCGCCGGTGTCCAGGTAGCTGAGGCCGAGCTGCGCGGCGACGGCCTTGGAGGTGCTCGACTTGCCCGTGCCGGAGGGGCCGTCGATGGCGACGATCACTGCTGCCGGGGCGGCGTTTGCGGCGGTTTCCACGGGGGACGGACACCTTTCTCAGGGCACAGGGCAGGGGGAGGGCGTGAGAAACGCCCCGGACAAGGTTACTGGCTCGGGGCACGGCTCATCACGGGGCTGTGGATAACCAGGGAAACAGCAGGTGGCGGGGGCCGCTGCGACCCCCGCCGGAAGCTGCTCCTACTGCCGGATCGACCAGCCGCGCTCACGCAGCGCGGCGGTGAGCACCGGGGCCGCGCTGGGCTCGACGGTCAGCTGGATCAGGCCCGCCTGCCGCCCGGTGGCGTGCTCAATGCGGACGTCCTCGATGTTGACCCCGATCGCGCCCGCGTCCGCGAAGATCCGCGCGAGCTGGCCCGGCTGGTCGTCGATGAGCACGGTGACGATCTCGTACGAGACGGGAGCCGAGCCGTGCTTGCCCGGCACCCGGACCTGTCCGGCGTTGCCCCGGCGCAGGACCCGCTCGACGCCCTGCGCGCCGTCTCCCCGCTTCTCCTCGTCGGCGGACTGCAGGGCCCGCAGCGCGCGTACGGTCTCGTCCAGGTCGGCGGAGACCTCGGCGAGCAGGTCGGCGACGGGGCCCGGGTTGGCCGAGAGGATGTCGATCCACATGCGCGGGTCGGACGCGGCGATCCGCGTGACGTCCCTGATGCCCTGGCCGCAGAGCCGTACCGCGGTCTCCTCGGCGTGCTCCAGGCGGGCCGCGACCATGCTGGAGACGAGGTGCGGCATGTGCGAGACGAGGGCGACGGCGCGGTCGTGGGCGTCGGCGTCCATCACGACGGGGACGGCGCGGCAGAGCGAGATCAGTTCGAGGGCGAGGTTGAGCACCTCGATGTCGGAGTCCCTGGTCGGGGTGAGGACCCAGGGCCTGCCCTCGAAGAGGTCGGCGGTGGCGGCGAGCGGACCGGAGCGTTCCCGGCCGGACATGGGGTGCGTGCCGATGTACGCCGTCAGGTCGAGGCCGAGCTCCTCCAGCTCGCGGCGCGGCCCGCCCTTGACGCTGGCCACGTCGATGTACCCGCGCGCGGCGCCGCGGCCCATCAGCTCGGCGAGGGTGCCGGCGACGTGCGCGGGCGGCACGGCCACCACCGCCAGGTCGACGGGTCCCTCGGGCGGGGCGTCGGTGCCGGCGCCGAGGGCCGCGGCGGTGCGGGCCTGCTCGGGGTCGTGGTCGACGAGGTGCACGGTCACGCCCCGGCTCGACAGGGCGAGGGCGACGGAGGTGCCGATCAGGCCGGTTCCGATGACGGCGGCTGTTCTCACTGGGCGATGTCCTTGCGCAGGGCGGCCGCGGCCCCGAGGTAGACGTGCGCCACCTCGGACCTGGGCCGGTCGGACTCGATGTGCGCGAGGAGGCGTACGACGCGGGGCATGGCGCCCGCGATGTCGAGCTCCTGGGCGCAGATGAGGGGTACGTCGGTGATGCCGAGGTTGCGGGCGGCGGCCGCCGGGAAGTCGCTGTGCAGGTCGGGGGTGGCCGTGAACCAGATGCTGATCAGCTCGTCCTGTGTCAGGCCGTTGCGCTCCAGGACCTCGGTGAGCAGCGCACCGACCTGCTCGTCCATGTGCTGCGCGTCGTCCCGCTCAAGTTGGACGGCGCCCCGGACCGCTCGTACCGCCACGCTGCTGCTCCTTGCCTGCTGAACCGTCGGAACCTCTCGGAACCTGTACGCGCCAAGGGTAGTCAGCCGTTGTGCCGCACACGCGCGGTGCCCGTCAGCCGAGACGGGCACCGCGCGTGTGCGGTGCCGGACGGCGACCTTGTCGAGCGTCTCGTCGGGCACCGCCTGCTCGACCTGCTCGGGGCTGAGCGGCTGGTTGGCGCCGGTGCCGACCCAGGAGTCGAGCCGGCCGCGGTCGCAGAGGCGCCACGCCACGCGACTAGTCCCTCGCGTACGCTCCCCTCGCATGCGCCTCCACGACGTGCCGAGCCCTGAGAACTGGGTACACGAACACACCGTCTACGCCTGCGTGATGGGCTCCCGCGCCTTCGGCCTCGCGACGGACGGCAGTGACACCGACCGGCGCGGCGTCTACCTCGCGCCCACGTCGTCGTACTGGCACTTCCAGAAGCCGCCCACGCATGTGGAGGGGCCGCTCGACGAGCAGTTCTCCTGGGAGTTGGAGCGGTTCTGCGAGCTGGCGCTGCGGGCCAACCCGAACATCCTGGAGTGCCTGCACTCGCCGCTGGTCGAGCACTGCGACGCGACGGGCCGTGAACTCCTCGCGCTGCGCGGGGCGTTCCTGTCCCTGAAGGCCTACGAGACCTTCGGCCGGTACGCGCTCGGCCAGCGCAAGAAGCTCGACGCGGACGTACGGGTCCACGGCGCCCCGCGCTGGAAGCACGCCATGCATCTGCTCCGGCTGCTCATGTCCTGCCGCGACCTGCTGCGTACGGGTGAGCTGGTCATCGACGTCGGCTACGCGCGCGAGGAGCTGCTCGCGGTGAAGCGGGGAGAGGTGGGTTGGGCGGAGGTGGAGGCGCGGATGAACCGCCTCGGCGAGGAGGCGGACGAGGCGGCACTGCACTCCCCCCTCCCCGCGGAACCGGACACCGCGCGTGTGGCGGATTTCCTCTACCGCACCAGGCGCGCCTCAGCACTGACATCCCCTTGATCTCCCCACCCCACCCCTTCCCGAAAGTCCTCGCCGGACGGGCCTCCGCAATCGCCGGAGAGGCCGCCCCAGGGGCGCGGGGAACTGCGCATCTTTAAGGGGCGCGGGGAACTGCGCGACCAGCCACGACGACGGGAGAGCCGACCGACAGCCGGGCCCGGGGCCCGGGGCGGAGCCCTGGAGCTGTCCGCAGGACTTTCGGGAAGGGGCGGGGAGGGGAAGGAAAAAGCCCCCTAGCCCACCCGCACCCGCACCACAAAGTCATCCAACGCGTCATGGACGGACGGCGCATCCGGCAGCCCCGACCCCGCCTGCGCCGACTCCAACTCCCCCAGCAACGCATCCAAATCCGCCCCCACGCGCGCGTGGTCCACCTCCGCCCCGCCATGCTCGGCCTCCGCCTTGGCCGCGATCAGCTCCGGCAGATACCCAGGCACAGACGCAGACGCAGGCACAAGTTCGAGCAACGTGGGCAGATGCGCCTGCACCTCCCCCGTACGCATCAGGTGAATCCCCGTGAGCAGCACGCGGAACGCGTAGAGCAGCGGCTTGAGTTCGCCGGTCTTGTCGAACAGCCGCCGCTGCGTACCCGCGAACCCCCGGTAATGGTGGGCGTGATGGGAGGTCAGCACACCCGGCGCCAGAGCCACCAGCTCCGCGTGCGCGTCCGAGGTGTGCACGACGAGCGGCGAGAGCAGCTGCTCCAGGACGTAGCCGTTGCGCCGCAGCATCAGGCGTACGAACTTGCGCAGGTCATGGGTGACGAGGTCCATCTCGACCGCGTCCCGCTCCCACATCCGCGACCGCGTCTCCTCCGGCTCGCGCAGCCCGACCAGCGCGGGGACGGGCAGCAGGTGCACGCCCCGCAGGTCGACGTCCGAGTCCCGCGAGGGGAACCCGTACAGATGCGCCCCCGAGACCGTCGCGAACAGCAGCGGATCCGGCTGCTCGGCGACGACCGGCCCGAGGTCGAGGTCCGGGAGCCCGGCGTCCCGCAACAACCCCGCCGCCCCGCTCACCCGTCCCACCGTTCCCCCAACGCCAGCAGCTCGTCCCGGTGCTCGACCCGGTCCACCCAGTCCGCGGGCCAGACGTCCGCGCCGAGGTGGGCGCCGGCGAAGGCCCCGGCGAGGCAGGCGATGGAGTCGGAGTCGCCGGCGGTGCAGGCGGCCCTGCGCAGCGCGGTGACCGGTTCGTCGGGGAAGAGCAGGAAGCACAACAGGCCGGTGGCGAGGGCCTCTTCGGCGATCCAGCCCTGCCCGGTGGCCAGGCACGGGTCCAGCTCCGGGTTGGCGTCCGCGACGGCCGCGGCGAGCCGTTCGAGCACGGCGAGGCACTCGTCCCAGCCGCGCGCCGTGAAGTGCTCGGCGCTCGGGTCCTGCGAGCGGGTCCACAGGTCGCCGAGCCACTCCTCGCGGTACGTGGTGCGGTTCTCCAGGGCGTACGAGCGCAGCCTGCCGACCAGGCCGACGGGGTCGACGCCGTCGGCGAGCAGCCGTACCGCGTACGAGGTGAGGTCGCTGGCGGCGAGCGCGGTGGGGTGGCCGTGGGTGAGCGCGGACTGCAGCTGCGAGGCACCCGCCCGTACGTCGTCGGCGAGGCCGGGCAGCAGGCCGAGCGGGGCGACGCGCATGTTGGCGCCGCAGCCCTTGGAGTGCACCTGGCTGGCGTCCCGCCAGTCCCGGGCCTCGTCGGCGAGGAGTTCGCAGGCGCGGATGCAGGTGGCGCCGGGGGCGCGGTTGTTGTCGGGCGACACGTTCCAGGCGACGTACTCCTGCCGTACGCGCCGCGCGAACTCCTCGGGCCCGCCGAGCAGTTGACCGTCGGCGTCGCGAAGGGCGCGTGCGAGGGCGAGCGTCATCTGAGTGTCGTCGGTGATGTACGCCTGCCGGGGCAGCTCCAGCTGCCGCCAGGGCCCGAACTTGGCGAGGATCTGCGGTACGTCGTTGAACTCGGTCGGGAAGCCGAGCGCGTCCCCGAGCGCGAGGCCGAGGAGGGACCCCGTGGCGGCCCCCTTGGTCGGAGTGGTCGGAGTGGTCGTCATCAGGAACGTCCTTCCGGTCGCAGCAGCGGCGGGTGCAGGGCGGAGGCGCCGCCCGCGCGGTACACGGCGGCGGGCTTGCCGCGCCCGCCGGTGAGGCGTGCCGCCCCGGGCACGGCCTCGACGAGTCCGGGCGTGGCCAGGACCTTGCGCCGGAAGTTCGCGGGGTCCAACTCGGCGCCCCACACGGCCTGGTAGACCTGCCGCAGCTCGCCGAGCGTGAACTCGGGCGGGCAGAAGGCGGTGGCGAGCCCCGTGTACTCCAGCTTGGCGCCGACGCGTTCGTGGGCGTCGGCCAGGATCCGGTCGTGGTCGAAGGCGAGCGGCGCGTACGCGGGCCGGTGCTCGCCGTACGGCAGCCAGTCGGCCTTGGCCGCGTCGCTGCCCGCCTGCGCCTCGGGCGCGTCGGGCACGAGGGCCGTGAAGGCGACGGAGACGACGCGCATGCGCGGGTCGCGGTCCGGTTCGCTGTAGGTGCGCAGCTGCTCCAGGTGCAGCCCGGCGACGTCCGCGAGGCCGGTCTCCTCGGCGAGCTCGCGGCGCGCGGCGGTCTCGGCGGCCTCGTCGGGCTGCACGAACCCGCCGGGCAGCGCCCTGCGTCCGGCGTACGGCTGCTCGCCGCGCTCGACGAGGAGCACGTGCAGGCGGCCTTCGCGGATGGTGAAGACGGCCAGGTCGACGGTGACGGCGAACGGCTCGTAGGCGTACTTGTCATAGCCCTGCATGCGGGACCACCCCCTCTCTTTAATGGTCGTGACGACTATAAAGAGAGGGGGTGGTCCCGCACAAGGGGATTCGGCCCAGAGGTCGACCAAGAGATCGGCCCAGAGGTCGGCCTAGAGGTCGACCTCGCGCATCAGCATCCCGACCTCCGTGTTGGAGAGCCGCCGCAGCCAGCCCGACTTCTGGTCGCCGAGCGTGATCGGCCCGAAGGAGACCCGCACCAGCTTGTCGACCGGGAACCCGGCCTCGGCCAGCATGCGTCGCACGATGTGCTTGCGGCCCTCGTGCAGGGTCACCTCGACCAGGTAGTTCTTGCCGGTCTGCTCGACGACGCGGAAGTGGTCCGCGCGCGCGTACCCGTCCTCCAGCTGGATGCCGTCCTTGAGCTGCTTGCCCAGGTCGCGCGGGATCGGCCCGACGATGTGCGCCAGGTAGACCTTCTTCACGCCGTACTTGGGGTGGGTCAGGCGGTGCGCCAGCTCGCCGTGGTTGGTGAGCAGGATGACGCCCTCGGTCTCGGTGTCGAGCCGCCCCACGTGGAACAGCCGCGTCTCACGGTTGTTCGTGTAGTCCCCGAGGCACTGCCGTCCTTCGTTGTCCTCCATCGTGGAGACGACGCCGGCCGGCTTGTTCAGCGCGAAGAACTGGTACGACTGCGTGGCCACGGTCAGGCCGTCGACCTTGATCTCGTCCTTCTCCGGGTCGACCCGCAGGCCCTGCTCCAGGACGATCTCGCCGTTGACCTCGACACGGGCCTGGTCGACCAGCTCCTCGCAGGCACGCCGAGAGCCGTAACCGGCACGGGCGAGCACCTTCTGCAGCCGCTCGCCCTCCTGCTCGGCGCCGGGGAAGGTCTTCGGCAGCTTCACGTCCTTCTTGCCCGCGTACCGGTCGCGGTTGCGCTCCTCGGCCCGCGTCTCGTACTCGCGGGAGCGCGAGGGGGCCGTACGGCCGCCGGCCTGCTGCCCGCGCCGCGGGCCGCCCTTGGCGCCGCCGCGCGCGGACGCGCCGCGACCCGACTTCGGGCCGTCCTGCGTGCCGCCGGGGCCCACGTCGTAACGCCGCTCCTCGGGGCGCGGCTTCTTCGGACGGCCGGCGCCGCCCTGCCTGTCGTCGCGGTTGTTCCCGGCGCCGCGGTAGTTACCGCGGCCACCGCCGCTCCCGCCGCGACCGCCGCCGCTTCCGCCGCGGCCGCCGCTGTTGCCACCACGGCTCCCGCCGTTGTTTCCGCTGCTGTTCCTGCCGCTGCTGCTTCGCATCAAATTTCCGTCTGGTCGGCCGTCTGCTCGATGGGTTCGAATCCCGGCGCATCGGGTGCGTCCGGATCGAACGACGGAACGCCTTCCTGGGTCTCGCCCTCGATCGCGTCCGCCTCGGGAAGGAAGGGCGCGAGCTCCGGCAGCTCGTCCAGGCCACGCAGGCCCATCCGCTCCAGGAAATAGTTCGTCGTCCTGTACAGGATCGCACCTGTTTCGGGTTCCGCGCCCGCCTCCTCCACGAGGCCCCGCTGCAGCAGGGTCCGCATGACCCCGTCACAGTGCACCCCGCGTACGGCGGAGACCCGGGAGCGGCTGACCGGCTGCCGGTACGCGACCACCGCCAGCGTCTCCAGGGCCGCCTGCGTGAGCCGCGCCTGCTGCCCGTCCAGGACGAAGCCCTCCACGGCCGCCGCGTACTCGGGCCGCGTGTAGAACCGCCAGCCCCCGGCGACCAGGCGCAGCTCGAAGCCGCGGCGCTGCGCCGTGTACTCCTCGGCCAGCTCCCGCAGCGCGTGCGCGACGTCACGCGGGCGCCGCTGCAACACCTTGGCCAGGTGCTCCTCGGTGGCCGGTTCGTCGACGACCATCAGGACCGCCTCCAGGGCCGGTTTCAGGTCGAGCTCGGCGACCTCGAGCAGCCCCGCCGGCGTCTCGGCACTCCGCTCACTGCTCACGCGCCGTCCTCCACTGGCTCGGTTGTCTTCTCTTCCGGCACCTCGGGCGGCCGGTCGAACTCGTCGGTGACCTGCGGCCCGGCCCCCTCGCCGCCGGTCCAGCGCACGGTCAGCTCGCCGAGCGCCTCGTCCTGGTCCATCGCCAGGGCCTTCTCCCGGTACAGCTCGAGCAGCGCCAGGAACCGGGCGACGACGGTCAGCGTGTCCGCCGCGTCGTCGATCAGCACCTGGAAGCTCGCCTCGCCGACCTCCCGCAGCCGCGCCACGACGACCTCGGCCTGCTCGCGCACGGACACGAGCGGCGCGTGGATGTGGTCGACGTACACCTGCGGCTTCGGCTTCGGCTGCATCGCCTTCACGGCCAGCCTGGCGAACCCCTCGGCGCCGATGCTGATGACCACCTCGGGCAGCAACTCGGCGTGCTCCGGCTCCAGTCCGACGGTACGCGGATACCGGCGGGCCTCGTCGTCGAGCCGCGCGTTGAAGATGTCCGCGATCTGTTTGTACGCGCGGTACTGCAGCAGCCGCGCGAAGAGCAGGTCCCGCGCCTCCAGAAGCGCGAGGTCCGCCTCGTCCTCGACCTCGGCGGCGGGCAGCAGCCGCGCGGCCTTCAGATCGAGCAGCGTCGCGGCGACGACAAGAAACTCGGTGGTCTGGTCGAGATCCCAATCAGTCCCCATGGCCCGGATGTACGCCATGAACTCATCGGTGACCTTGGAGAGCGCGACCTCGGTGACGTCCAGCTTGTGCTTGGAGATCAACTGCAACAACAGGTCGAACGGCCCCTCGAAGTTGTCGAGCCGAACCTTGAACCGCCCGTCGTCGACGGGGACTTCACCGTCAACCCCATCCGGGGACACGCCGGCCTCCGGCTGGGTCTGGGTGCCGGATGCAGCCGAGGGCTCGGGCCCAGCCTCGGCGGACTCGGACTCGGACTCGGCACCCCTCCCGGCATCCGACTCGGGCTCGGGCTCGGCCGCACGTTCGCCCACAGCCTCGGGCTCGACGTCAACAGTGCCGCGGAGCTCGGGCTCGGGTGCCGCCCCCGGCCCCCGCCCCAGCGCGCGGCGCCGGGCAGGGCGCGCCGGTCCGGTGGGGGTGGCGGAGGAGTCGTCGGTGGTCGGCATCGCGGTCCAGGGGGCGGGGAAACGTTCGTACGCGTACGAACGGGCAGGTTATCGTCCCCGCACTCCCACCCGGGGACGGCGCGTGCGGCGGATCAGCGTCCGCGCAGGCGCCGTACGAGGATGCTCGCCTCGCCGCGGGACTCCAGGTCCGCGAGGACGACGGCGACGGCCTCGCGCACGATCCGGCCGCGGTCGACCGCGAGCCCGTGCTCGCCGCGCAGCACGAGGCGCGCGTGCTCGAGGTCCATCAGCTCCTCGGCGGAGACGTACACCGTGATCTTCTCGTCGTGCCGCTCGCGGCCGCTGGGCCGCCGCGCCGCCGCCCGGCCGCGGCGCCGCGAGGGCTGGCCCGCGGAGTCGGCCGCGGACTGCCGGCGCCCGGCGCCCTCCTGGGCCTTCGCGCCCTCGCCGCCGCGGCTGCGGTGCTCGCCCGACTCCGCCTCGGCGGTGGTGTGTTCGGCGCTCTCGCCGCTCTCGCCCGCTGCGGCCGCGTCGGCCTTGGCGTCCTCGTCGGACGCCGGGCCCGCCGCGGCCGCGGCGTCGCTCTCTCCCGCCGGGGCGGGCACCCGGGCCTCGCCGTTGGTCTGGCGGCGGCCGGCCTTGGGCGAGGACGCCTGCAGCGCCATCCCCCCGGTGGTACGGAACAGTTCGTCGGCCCCGGGCAGACTCACTCGGCGTGACACCGGGCGAGCACCTCCCTGGCGAGCTGGCGATAGGCGGCCGCACCGACGGAGTTGGAGGCGTACGTCGTGATCGGCTCACCGGCGACCGTGGTCTCCGGGAAGCGGACCGTGCGCCCGATGACCGTGTGGTAGACGTGATTGTCGAAGGCCTCGACGACGCGGGCGAGCACCTCACGGCTGTGCACCGTGCGGGAGTCGTACATCGTCGCGAGGATGCCGTCCAACTCCAGGTCGGGGTTGAGACGTTCCTGCACCTTCTCGATGGTCTCGGTGAGCAGCGCGACACCGCGCAGCGCGAAGAACTCGCACTCCAGCGGCACGATCACCTTGTGCGCGGCGGTGAGCGCGTTCACCGTGAGCAGGCCGAGCGAGGGCTGACAGTCGATCACGATGTAGTCGTAGTCGTTCATCAGCGGCTTGAGCGCACGCTGCAGCGTGGACTCGCGCGCGACCTCGCTCACCAACTGCACTTCCGCAGCCGAGAGGTCGATGTTGCTCGGCAGCAGGTCCATATTGGGGACCGCGGTCTTCAGGAGCACCTCATCCGCCGCCATGCCCCGCTCCATGAGCAGGTTGTAGACGGTGAGGTCGAGCTCCATCGGGTTCACCCCGAGGCCGACCGAGAGGGCGCCCTGCGGGTCGAAGTCGACCAGGAGGACCCGGCGTCCGTACTCCGCGAGCGCTGCGCCCAGGTTGATGGTCGACGTGGTCTTGCCCACGCCGCCCTTCTGGTTGCACATCGCGATGATCTTCGCGGGACCGTGATCGGTCAGCGGACCCGGGATCGGGAAGTACGGCAGCGGGCGTCCGGTCGGGCCGATCCGCTCGCGGCGCTGGCGGGCAGCGTCGGGGGCGAGAGTGGCCGCGTACTCGGGGTCCGGCTCGTACTCGGCGTCGGGGTCGTAGAAATGCCCCTCGGGCAACTCGTCGTAGTCGGCGAAGTGTGTGGGGTTCTCGCCACTTGGGTCGCCGGCCATGGCGTTCACTTGATGGCCATCCATGCTCTGGTGGGCTGAAAGCGTCGACTGCGGACGCTGCGTCGCGTGCGCGCGCTGCTGGTTCTGGTGGTCGGCGTGGGTACGGACGGCGATGGAGCCGACAGCCTCGTGCCCCGCGGAACCCGATCCCTGCGCAGGCATTCCTGGTTGACCACCCCCGGGAGTAAATGTCGACTCATTCACAAGTCGTCTTACCTCCTTGGTGACCAGGAAACTTCTAGATAGGTCAGCGTGGCACCATGCCGACGGTTGGCGACTCTATGGCGTGTCACCGCTCCGCAGCAACACAATCCGCCGGACCCGGCCCGATGTGTCGGCATCCGAACACCCCCGTGTCAAGGGTGCGCGGGTGTCTCCGGGGGTGTTTCGCGGGTGTGCGAAACGGTTAAAGGGTTACGTTCGACGCGAGTTGACCGAGCCTCACAAAGTGACCCGATACACATACGGCCGGACCTTGGCGAGCAAGGTCCGGCCGTGTGCGCGAAGTTGACGTCCCGCGTTGACGGGGGCTTTGTCGACTAGCCGAGGAGCGTGCTCAGTTCGACGTGCTCCACGCCGTGGGCCTCGGCGACCTCACGGTAAACGACCTTGCCGTCATGGGTGTTGAGACCCAGGGCGAGGGCGGAGTCGCGGCGCAGCGCCTCGGTCCAGCCGTTGTTCGCAAGCGACACGATGTACGGCAGCGTCGCGTTGGTCAGCGCGTACGTCGAGGTGTTCGGGACGGCGCCGGGCATGTTGGCGACGCAGTAGAAGACCGAGTTGTGGACCTTGAAGGTCGGCTCGGCGTGCGTGGTCGGACGCGAGTCCTCGAAGCAGCCGCCCTGGTCGATCGCGATGTCGACAAGAACACTTCCCGGCTTCATCTTGGCGACGAGCTCGTTGGTGACCAGCTTCGGGGCCTTGGCGCCCGGGATGAGCACGGCACCGATGACGAGGTCGGCCTCGATGACGGCCTTCTCCAGCTCGTAGGCGTTGGAGACGATCGTCTGCACCTTGGTGCCGAAGATCTTGTCGGCCTCGCGGAGCTTGTTGATGTCCTTGTCGAGCAGGGTCACGTGGAAGCCCATGCCGACGGCGATCTGGGTGGCGTTCCAGCCGGAGACGCCGCCGCCGATGACGACGGCCTTGCCGGCGTGGGTGCCGGGGACGCCGCCGGGCAGCACGCCGCGGCCGCCGTTGAACGCCATCAGGTGGTACGCGCCGACCTGCGGGGCCAGGCGGCCCGCGACCTCGGACATCGGGGCGAGCAGCGGCAGGGCGCGGTTCGCGGTCTCGACCGTCTCGTAGGCGATGGCCGTGGTGCCGGACTCCAGGAGGGCGTCCGTGCACTCCTTGGAGGCGGCCAGGTGCAGGTAGGTGAAGAGCGTCTGGTCCTTGCGGAGGCGGTGGTACTCCTCGGCGACCGGCTCCTTGACCTTCAGGAGCAGGTCGGCGGTGGCCCAGACCTCGTCGGCGGTGGGGAGGATCTGCGCTCCGGCCGAGACGAACTCGTCGTCCGTGATCGAGGAGCCGACACCGGCGTTCTGCTCGATGAAGACCTGGTGGCCGTGGCGCACCAGCTCATGCACACCGGCGGGGGTGATGGCCACCCGGAACTCGTTGTTCTTGACCTCGCGGGGGATGCCGACCTTCATCGTCGATCACGGTCCTTGGCTCAGGGGATGTTTCAGGCATTGACACACATACCCGTATGCACAGCGGCACAACGGGAGACACCACGGGAGAACGCGGTGGAGCCAGTCTAATGAAGGATTTTGAGCTGTCTAGCCTTTCAAAGCATCAATCTTCCAGAGGCCCACTACGGATTTCGTAGGCGATCACCCGGCTCCGTCTTCGGAGCTCCCTTCAGCGCCGTCGCCGGCCGCGCCTTCGGATCCCGCAGTCGCACCGGCCTCGGCGGCCTCTTCTCCCAGCATGCGCTCGGCGGCCGCCCGGTGCAGCCCGGCCGAGGCGCTGTCGCCGAGCCGGTCGAGGGTGTCCGCGAGCCGCAGCTGCAGCGCCGCCTGCAGGCGTACGTCCTCGGCCTGCCGGGCCCACTCCACGGCCTCCTGGCAGGTGCGCAGCGACTCCTCGGGCCGGCCCGCGTACTCCTGCACCCGGGCCATCTCGCTCAACGCCCTTGCGTACGAGGGGACTTCACCCGCCCTGCGGTAACCGTTCGCCGCGGAGCGCCAGTTGCGCAGCGCCTCGCCGTACCGGCCCGCGTAGGTGAGGGTGGAGCCGATGCGGCCGTAGAGGCGGGCCGCGTCGAGGCGCTCGCCGCGCGCGAGGCGGTCGCTGAGGGCCCTGCCGAACCAGTCGGCGGCCCGCTGAAGATCGCCCAGCTCCTGGTAGGTGCCGCCTACGGATTCCATCGCGCGACCGAGTGCGTACGGGTCCCGAGCGGCCCGCGCGGCGTCCAGAGCCGCCCGGTAGCGGACCAGTGCCTCGCGGGTGCGCCCGGTGCCCGCGTCCAGATCGCCGAGGTTGAGGAGCGCCGCCGCCTGCTCGCGGGGCAGACCGCGCCGCTCGGCGACGTCGAGGACGAGGCGGTGGATGCCGTACAGATCGACGGCCGCCTCCTCATCACAGTGCGTGACGAGCGCACGCGTGAGGGCGGCCATCAGGCGCCGGGCCAGGGTGTCCAGGTTGCCGTCCGCCACCGCGAGGCGGGCCGAGGCGAGCAGCGCGGGCCGGCGAAGGAGCAGCCACTCGGCGGCGGCCTGCGGGGAGTCGAAGCGCAGGGCGCGCGGCAGCCCGGCGAGCCGGCCGCGCGCCGGCGAGCCCTCGGGTTCGGTCACGGCCCGGCAGGAGTGCAGCAGCCGCACTGTGCGCTCCAGCATCCGGGCCCGCGCGAGCTGCACCTCGCCGGGCCGGTCCTGGGTCTCGAGCAGCCCCCGCAGCATGGGCTGCAGGTACCCGGGCACGGAGTACTCCGGCCCCTGGTCGAGCTCGGGCCCGCTCCGGCGTACGAGTCCGAGGCGGGCGAAGTCCTCCAGGGTGGTGGCCGCCGCGGAGACCGAGCAGCCGGCGAGCGCGGAGGCGGTGTGCGGGTCGGCGAGGCCGGCGGGCGCGAGACAGAGCAGTCGCAGTATCCGAGCGGCCGGGCCGGGCAGCGAGTCGTACACGAAGCGGAAGACCCGCGCCAGGCTGCCCGGCGAGCGCTGCTCCGCGCCGTCTTCCTCGGGGAGGTTGTGCAGCATCTTGGCCAGCTCCGCGACGGACGCCTTGGGCCGGTCCGCGAGCCAGCCGCCCGCCAGGACCAGGGCCGAGGGCTGGTGGCCGCACTGCTCGGCGAGGTGCTCGGCGGCGCGCGGGTCGACCGTGATGCGGACGGACCCCGTGTAGCCGTTGAGCAGATCGAGGGCGGATTTGGTGTCGAGGCCGCCGAGCGTGCACGGGCGGACGTCGGAGATCCCCGTCAGCGGCCCGAGCGAGGTCGCCACGACCAGGCACTGCGGGGCGTCCGGGAGCAGCGGGTCGACCTGCTCCGCGTCCGCCGCCCCGTCGAGCAGCATCAGCACGCGTCGTACGGCGAGGGCCTCGCGGAGCTTCTCGGTCAGCTCGTCCTCGGTGGCCCCGGGGGTGACCTGCACCGACAGGGCGTCGAGGAGGGCGCGGGCAGTGCGCTCGGTGGGGACCTGCCGGCCGTCGGGCTCGGTGAGGCGGGCGCGCAGCGTCCCGTCCGGGTAGTCGCCGGCGAGCTCGGCGACGAGGCGCTCGGCGAGTGCGGTGCGGCCCGAGCCGGGGCGTCCGGCGATGAGCAGGACGCGGGCGCGGGCGGGTTTGCGGCCGGAGAGGGTGTCGAGCCCGGTGCGCGCGATGTCGGCGCGCAGCTCCTTCAACTCCCGTTGCCTGCCGACGAATTCGGGTGCCCCCGGGTCCCGCACCGCCCCTGGTGCGGAGGTCTCCGCCTGGGGCGAAGAGACCTGGGTGTCCACCGCCTGATCCGTCACGGGCCACGCTCCCGTCCAGCTGCGCACAGAGCCCGCCCGCGGTCGCGGGACGGGGAATTCCGAGCGTAGTTCACGCTCTGTGCCTGATCGGGTGGAGCGCGGCGGACACATCCCCCGATCGGATCAGGAGATGGTCACACCGCAGAACAGCAGGGCTGGGCGCTCAGGCCTCGAAGGGGCGGGCCGGCCAGGGGGCGTCGGCCGGGCGGAGCGCGCCGAGACCGTCGCCGTGCTGGGCGGCGAACAGCGAAAGGACGCCCACGACAAGGCAGTTGTGGTGCAGCTCACCGGCGAGGACGCCGCGGACGAGCTCGGCGAGGGGGACGCGGTCGAGCTGCATGTCGGCCTCCTCCTCGTCGACCTCGAAGCGCTCGCCGTCCGCCTCGGACAGGTCGCGGGCGAGGAAGACCCGGATCGCCTCGTCGCAGCCGCCGGGCGAGGAGTAGATGTCGGTGAGGACCCGCCAGTCCTCGGCCTTGACGTGCGCCTCCTCGTACAGCTCGCGCTGGGCGGCGTGCAGCGGGTTCTCGCCGGGGATGTCGAGCAGTCCGGCCGGGATCTCCCAGAGCCGCTGCCGTACGGGGTGGCGGTACTGGTTGATGACCAGGACGCGGCCCTGCTCGTCCAGGGCGAGAACGGCGACCGAGCCGGGGTGGACCTGGTAGTCACGGGTCGCGACGCTGCCGCCGGGCATCACCACGTCGTCCGTGCGGACACTGGTCTTGTTGCCCACGAACGGGGTCGCGGTGGCCGTGATCTGCCATTCCTCGGCAGAGTCCTTGAGCGTCATGACGTGCGTCCTCCCACATGCCCACATGAAGAAACCGGGGTACAGGCCGCGAACGACCCGTACCCCGGCAACCGTATCGCCGTTACTTGGCGGCCTTGCCCTTGCCCTGCTTCGCGGCCTGCTGCCGCTCGACGGCGGCCTTCACCAGACCGGCGAAGAGCGGGTGCGGGCGGGTCGGGCGGGAGCGGAGCTCCGGGTGCGCCTGGGTGGCGACGAGGTAGGGGTGCACCTCGCGCGGGTACTCGACGTACTCGACGAGCTTGTTGTCCGGGGACGTGCCGGAGAAGACCAGGCCGGCCTTCTTCTCCAGCTCCGCGCGGTAGGAGTTGTTGACCTCGTAGCGGTGGCGGTGGCGCTCCTCGACGTACTCCTTGCCGTCGTACGCCTCGCGCACCAGGGAGCCCTCGCCGAGCTTCGCCGGGTACATGCCGAGGCGCATCGTGCCGCCCATGTCGCCCTCGCCCGCGACGATGTCGAGCTGCTCGGCCATGGTGGAGATCACCGGGTGGGCCGTGGCCGGGTCGAACTCGGTGGAGTTGGCCTCGGGGATGTCGGCGAGGTTGCGGGCCGCCTCGATCACGATGCACTGCAGGCCCAGGCAGATGCCGAGCAGCGGCACCTTGTTCTCACGGGCGTACTGGATCGCGCCGATCTTGCCGTTCACGCCGCGGTCGCCGAAGCCGCCGGGGACGAGGATCGCGTCGACGTCGGCGAGCTGCTTCTTGGCGCCGGCCGGGGTCTTGCAGTCGTCCGAGGTGACCCACTTGACCTTGACGCGGGCCTTGTTGGCGAAGCCGCCGGCGCGCATGGCCTCGGTGATCGAGAGGTACGCGTCGGGCAGGTCGATGTACTTGCCGACCAGGGCGACGGTGACCTCGTGGTTCGGGTTGTGCACCCGGTCGAGGAGGTCGTCCCACTGGGTCCAGTTGACGTCGCGGAACGGCAGGTCCAGCTTGCGCACGACGTACGCGTCCAGGCCCTCGGTGTGCAGCACCTTCGGGATGTCGTAGATCGACTTGGCGTCGATGGCGGCGACCACCGCGGCCTCGTCGACGTCGCACATCAGCGAGATCTTGCGCTTGATGGACGTCGGCACCTCGCGGTCGGCGCGCAGCACGATCGCGTCCGGCTGGATGCCGATGTTGCGCAGCGCGGCCACTGAGTGCTGGGTCGGCTTGGTCTTCAGCTCACCGGACGGGCCGATGTACGGAAGCAGCGAGATGTGCACGACGAAGACGTTGTCCCGGCCCACCTCGTGGCGGACCTGGCGGACGGTCTCCAGGAACGGCAGCGACTCGATGTCGCCGACGGTGCCGCCGACCTCGGTGATCACCACGTCGACCTCGTCCGTCGCCATGCGGCGGATGCGGGACTTGATCTCGTTGGTGATGTGCGGGATGACCTGCACGGTGTCGCCCAGGTACTCGCCGCGCCGCTCCTTGGCGATGACCTGCGAGTAGACCTGGCCGGTGGTGACGTTGGCGGAGCCGTCGAGGTCGACGTCGAGGAAGCGCTCGTAGTGGCCGATGTCCAGGTCGGTCTCGGCGCCGTCGTTGGTGACGAACACCTCGCCGTGCTGGAAGGGGTTCATCGTGCCGGGGTCGACGTTCAGATACGGGTCGAGCTTCTGCATCGTGACCCGGAGGCCCCGCGCCTTGAGAAGCTGCCCCAGGCTGGAGGCCGTCAGGCCCTTGCCGAGGGAGCTGGCGACACCCCCGGTGACGAAGATGTGCTTGGTCGTCGTGGCTTTGGGCGCAATGGCCAAGAGGGGGCTCCCGTGGTCGCGAGGTGGTGGTGCGTACCGGCAACCAGGGCCCGGGAGCGTTGATTTCCCGGGAGTTGCCGTCGCTGCGGTTCGGGGTTCTTGAAACCACCGCTCCACGGGCTACCAGGGTAACAGCGACCCGGGGAGGCTGCTTCCGGCCACGCTCCGCGCAGCCCGCGGGACCGTCCGTGTCCAGGACGTCAGGGCGGGGCGCGCGGGCGTCACCCGACGGTCACCCGTTCGGCGCAGCAGCATTGCCTCGACCCGCGCGCGCATCACTAGGGTGCGTCGTATCCTGCTCGGACGTTCGCTGCCGAGCCGGGCCGGAGTACGGCATCACCCCCGCCCGACCGGAACCCCCAAGCTCGTCAACGACCCTTGACCGCAGTGCAAGCGCCCCGCGGGGCGGACGTGGCCGTTCGACTGGAGATGTACGTGGCCGGGCGCATCGAGGACTACGCACTCATCGGAGACATGCAGACCGCGGCGCTGGTCTGCAGAGACGGCACGGTCGACTGGCTGTGCCTGCCGAGATTCGACTCCCACGCCGTGTTCGCCGGGCTTCTCGGCACCGAGGAGCACGGCTTCTGGCGGCTCGGGCCCGAGCACGGCGAGGACACCGCGCCGCCGGCCGCGACCCGCAGGACCTACCGCGGCGACTCCCTGATCCTGGAGTCCGAGTGGGACACCCCGCACGGCACGGTCCGCGTGATCGACTTCATGCCGCCGCGTGACGGCGCCCCCCAGCTCGTGCGCATCGTCGAGGGCGTCACCGGCCGGGTGCCGATGCGCTCCGCGCTGCGGATGCGGTTCAGCTACGGCCGGATCGTGCCGTGGGTGCACAAGGTCGACGGTCGCACGGTGGCCGTCGCGGGCCCCGACTCCGTATGGCTGGACACGGACGCGGAGACGTACGGCGAACACCTCACCACCTACTCGGACTTCACGGTCGCCGCCGGGGAGCGGATGGCGTTCACGATCAGCTGGGAGCCCTCGCACAAGGCGCCGCCCGCGCTGCACGAGCCGGAGCACGCCCTCGAGGCGACCGCCGAGTTCTGGCGCGAGTGGGTCGAGCACTGCACGTACCACGGGCCCTACCGCGAGGCCGTCGTGCGCTCGCTGATCACGCTGAAGGCGCTGACGTACGCGCCGACCGGCGGGATCGTCGCGGCGCCCACGACCTCGCTGCCCGAGGACATCGGCGGCTCCCGGAACTGGGACTACCGCTTCACCTGGCTCCGCGACGCGGCCATCACGCTCTCCTCGCTGCTGCGCACCGGGTACCGCGAGGAGGCCCGTGCCTGGCGCGAGTGGCTGCTCCGCGCGGTCGCGGGCGACCCGGAGAACCTGCAGATCATGTACGGCATCGCGGGCGAACGGGAGCTGGGCGAGGCCGAGTTGGACTGGCTGCCGGGGTACGAGAACTCCGGCCCGGTGCGCGTCGGCAACGGTGCCGCGCACCAGCTGCAGCTCGACGTGTACGGCGAGGTCACCGAGGCGCTGCACCTGGCGCACATGACGGGCCTGGCGCGCAGCGACTACGCGCAGGCGCTGCAGCTCAAGCTGATCCGGTACCTGGAGACGCACTGGAACCAGCCCGACGAGGGCATCTGGGAGGTACGCGGTCCGCGCCGCCACTTCGTGCACTCCAAGGTGATGGCCTGGGTCGCCGTCGACCGCACGATCAAGCTGCTTGAGTCCGGCGACGCCGAGGGCCCGCTCGACCGGTGGCGGGAACTTCGGGACGAGATCCACCGGGACGTGTGCGAGAAGGGCTACGACCCGGAGCGCAACACGTTCACGCAGTCGTACGGCTCCCGGGAGCTGGACGCCTCGCTGCTGCTCATCCCGCAGATGGGCTTCCTGCCGCCGGACGACAAGCGGGTCGTGGGCACCATCGAGGCGATCCAGCGGGAGCTGTCCACCGAGGACGGTTTCGTACTGCGCTACCCGACGCAGGGCGAGGACGCGGGCGTCGACGGGCTCGAGGGCGACGAAGGAGCGTTCCTGGCCTGCTCGTTCTGGCTCGCGGACGACCTCGCGATGATCGGCCGGGTCGACGAGGCGCGCGAGCTGTTCGAGAAGCTGCTCTCGCTCCGCAACGACCTGGGGCTGCTCGCCGAGGAGTGGGACCCACGGCTGCAGCGGCAGGTCGGCAACTTCCCGCAGGCCTTCAGCCACGTCCCGCTGATCGACACGGCCCTGCGGCTGACGGCCTCGGGGGCGTACGGCGGCTGACCGCCGCACACGGGGTCAGGTGAGGGCGGCGATCACCTCGTTCGCCGCCCGCTCGCCCTCGGTCGCACCTCCGTTCATGAAGCCCTGGAAGTCGTAGCTGCAGTGCTCGCCGCCGATGTGGACGTTGCCCTGGGCCGTGCCCTCGTAGCCGGCGTAGCGGTGCAGATAGCCGACGGGCCACATCGAATACGCGCCGAGGGCGTGCGGGTTGCGGTGCCAGGCGGAGAGCTGGGCGCGGCCGTTCCAGACGGCCTTGGTGCCGGGGAAGAACGCGTCGATGTCTGTCAGCCTGCGCTCGGCCAGGGCCTTGACGTACGGGTCGGACTCGGTGGCGAAGGGGGCGGCCGGGGTGAGGGCCTTCGCGAGGCTGCCGGCGCCGTACTGGATGAGGATGCCGCCGGTGCCGGGCTGCACCTTGGTGGTGTCCCAGGTCTGCTGGACGTCGAGGTCGGTGAAGCAGTCGCCGGCGGAGACGCCGGGCCAGGGGCCGCTGCCGCGCCAGGGGCGGGCCGTGAACTGCAGGTTGAGCTTGGTGCAGTGGCCCATGCGGGCGTCGCGCAGGAGCGCGGTCATCCGGGGGTCGAACGCGGCCTGGGACAGGTCGAGTTGCTGCAGGACCGGCAGCGGCAGGCAGAGGACGGTGTGGTCGGAGGTGACGGTGCGGGTGCTGCCGCCCTCGTCGAAGGTGAGGGTCTGGGTGCCGTCGGCGTTGGCGCGTACGGCCTTGAGGCTCGTGCCCTGCTGGAGGGTGCCGGCGGGGAGCGACTCGGCGATGGCGCGCGGGAGTTGGTCGTTGCCGCCGACGATGTGGTAGCGCTCGTCGGACAGGCCCCAGACGTTGAAGTTGCCCGGATTCGTCTGGTAGCCCATCAGGAGCACGAGGGCGAGGCAGGACTGGTCGACGGTGTCCGCCCCGTACTCGACGTTGTAGGCGACGTCGAAGAACTGCCCGAGGGGTGAGGCGTAGCCGCCGGGGACGCGCGAGTCGATCCATTCCCGGATCGACATGTTGTCGAGCGCGGTGCCTTCCGGGGTGGTCTGGTTCCACATCACCTCGCCCGCCTGCTGCAGGTCGGTCTTCAGGGCCTGCCAGACGCCCTTGAAGTCCTCGTCCGCCTGCGAGCGCGGGTAGTACGTGCCGTCGAACCACAGGATCTCCTCGGCCCCTTGAGGTCCGCCGCCGAGGAAGTCCTCCGTCTGCAGTCCGAAGCGGCGGGCGAGCTCCAGCATCTTCTTGTGCTCGACATCGATGAGCTCGCCGCCGATCTCGGAGCTCTGGCCGTACGCCCAGTGGTCGCGCTGGGTCCACATGCGGCCGCCCACCCGGTCCGAACTCGCCTCGTACAGCGTGCAGTTGATGCCCGCGTCCTTGAGGGTGAGCGCTGCGGTCAGGCCCGCGATGCCGGCGCCGACGACGGCTATGCGGGCGTCGGCACGCGCGCGTGCTGGGGCGGCTGCGGCGGGGGTCGTGCTTCGGTCGTACGCGGCGCTGCCGATGCCCGCCGCGAGGCCGACGGCGCCGGCCCGCTTGAGGAGTTCGCGGCGGCTGCTGCCGTGCGGGCCGTCGGCGGCGGCCTCGGCGCGCAGGCCGCGCAGGTCGGCGACGGGGATGCGGAGGCGTTCGGCGTCGGCGTGGTCGCGGGTGAGGCGCTTGAGGAGGTGCATCGGGTTCGTACGGGCCATGGTGCTCTCCTTCTGCGGCGTTCTGGGGGTTCTGCAGCTACGGATCAGGGGCGGGCGGGGGCGGCCTGGCCGGTGGGCTCGTCGGTGCGCTCCTGGCTGTCCTCCAGGACGATCCGGCCGATCAGCTCGTAGCTGTCCGGCCGCTTGGCGCGCAGGTACAGGGCCAGGGCGAGGCCGCCGAAGAAGACCGTGCCGACGATCCACGGGATCAGGCGGAAGAGCACCGAGTCGGCGGCGGTGCCTGCCGCGGTCTCCATGTTGAGCAGCAGCAGGACCACCACGGCGGTCATGCCGATGCCGCCGAGCAGCGGCGCGGTGAAGGTGCGGAACCAGTGCCGGTCCTCGGGGTGGTTGCGGCGGAAGTAGCCGATGACGGCGAACGAGCAGAGCGTCTGCACGATGAGGATCGCCATCGTGCCGAGGATCGCGAGCAGCGTGTAGAGGTGGATGTACGGGTCCTGGCCGGTGGCCCAGAACAGGGCGACCAGCGCGACCGCGATGGTGCTCTGCACGGCGGACGCGATGTACGGGGAGCCGTGCTTCGGGTGCGTACGGCCGAGGGCCCGGTGCAGGAAGCCCTCGCGCCCGACGGCGTACAGATAGCGCGCGGCGCACTGGTGGAAGGCCATGCCGCAGGCGAACGAGCCGGTGAGCAGCAGCCACTGGAACGCGGTCACGGCCCAGTCGCCGATGAAGGTGCGGGCCGGGGCGAAGAACAGGTCGAGGGGGTTGTCGGAGCCGGCCAGGCGGACCGACTCTGCCAGGCCGTTGCCGGCGATGGTCATCCAGGACACGAAGACGTAGAAGAGGCCGACGCCGACGACCGCGACCAGGGTGGCCTTGGGGATGATCCGCTTCGGGTTGCGGGACTCCTCGCCGTACATGGCGGTGGACTCGAAGCCCACCCACGACCAGAACGCGAAGAACAGGCCGAGTCCGGCCGAGGCGCCGGTGAAGGCGCCCGCGGGATTGACCGGTTCCAGCGGGATGCCGTCCGGGCCGCCGCCGTTCACGACGACCGCCATGGCCACCCCGAAGAGCACCGCGATCTCGGCGACCAGGACGATGCCGAGCGCGCGGGCGGTGAGGTGGATGTCGAAGAACGCGAGGACGCCGGTGACCGCGAGCATCAGCGCCGCGTACAGCGTCCAGTGCAGGTCGACGCCGAGCTGGGCGCCGACGGTGGTCTTCGCGAAGTAGGCGAAGACGCCGACGATCGACGCCTCGAAGACGACGTACGCGAGGACCGCGAGCATCCCGGACGCCATGCCGGCGGCCCGGCCGAGGCCGTGCGAGATGTAGCCGTAGAAGGCGCCGGCGGCGGTGATCCGCTTCGCCATGGCGACGTACCCGACGGAGAAGACGGTCAGGACGAGCGTGGCGAAGAGGTAGCCGGCGGGCGCGCCGGTGCCGTTGCCGAAGCCGACGGAGATGGGCACGTTGCCGGTCATCGCGGTGATCGGGGCGGCGGTGGCCACGGCCATGAAGACGACGCCTACGAGGCCGACCGAGTTGGCCTTGAGGCGGTCGACCGGCGGGCGGTCCGCGCCGCCGCCCGTACCGCCCGCGGGTCTGCTGGATTCCTGGGAGGGAGCACTCATGGCAGCGCAGCCTGACCCCGGAGTGACTTAGGCCACAACCGACAGGAGGTCGTGCAATTCCCTTGTGCGGGCGACGAGTTGTCGTCCCGGAGAGGCCGCGGATCGTGCCTGTGATCGCCCGGAGATGTTCCTGGAACGCCCGCGCGGGTAGCGTCCGAAGGATGGACACGCACACCCCCCAAGCCGGTATCACCGTGCAGCGCGCCCTCGAACTTCCGGGGCTGCGCGGCGGTCTCCCGGAAGTCGTCACGGGCGCCGACCGGCTGCAGCGCACGGTCCGCTGGGTGCACGCGGGCGAGGTGCCCAACATCGCCTCGCTCCTCAAGGGCGGCGAGCTGCTGCTCACCACGGGGCTCGGGCTCGGCACCCGGCCCGCCGACCAGCGGGCCTTCGTCCGCAAGCTGGCCGAGCGACGGATCGCGGCCCTGGTGGTCGAGCTGGGGCCGCGGTTCGCCCGGCTGCCCGCCGCGATCGTGGACACGGCCAGGTCGGCCGGGCTTCCGCTGGTGCAGCTGCATCGCGAGGTGCCGTTCGTGACCGTCACCGAAGAGGTGCACACGGAGATCGTCAACGGCCACTACGCGCTGCTTCAGCAGGCCGAGGAGGTGCACCGGCAGTGCACGGAGGCGCTGCTCGGCGGGGGCGGTGTGCCGCAGGTCCTCGCGGTGCTCGCGGAGTTCAGCGGCAACCCGGTGTTCCTGGAGACGGCGGACGGTCAACTCCTGTACGCAGCCGGGGCGCCGGAGCCGGGAGGCCGGTCCCGGACCGCCCGGGGCGCGGGGGCCGGTGCGGGGCGCGGTCCGGGTTCGGGCACGGGGGTCGACCCGCTGCAGGTCTGGGAGGGGCTGCGGAGCGGCCGCTCGCGCGACGAGGGTCCTTCGGCCGGGGCCGTCCTCGTGGACGTGCCGGGCGGCGGACCCGGGGCGCCGGGTGTGGGCGGGGCTCCGGCGGACTCCGGGGCGGCCGGGGGCGCGGGGCTCGGCGGGGTCGGGCTCGGCGGAGTGGGGGCGGTCGGGTCCGCCGGGGTCGGCGGGCCGGTCGGGGCCGGGTCCGGCGCATCCGGCGCGTCGTCCGATGCGTCGTCCGGGGCCGATGACGGGGCGGCCGGGGGCAGCGGACCCTCCGGAGGGCTCGGTTCCGTCGGGGGACGCGGTTCCTTCGGGGCGTACACGCCCACGTCCGTGCGGGCCCGGATCGTGCTGCTCCCGGTGGCGGGCCCGCTGCAGCCGGTGCACCGGATCGCGGCGGAGCGCGCGGCGGGCAGCCTCGCGGTCGTCCTGATGCAGGCGCGGCAGGAGGAGGAGCTGGCGGCGCGCGGCCGCGGCGACTTCCTGACCGACCTCGCCGAGGGCCTGATCAGCGCGGAGGACGCCCCGGCCCAGGCACGCGTCCTCGGCTTCAAGCCGGGCGACGGCCCGCTGCTCCCGGTGGTGATGCGGCTGCCCGACGGCACCGTGAGCCGCTCACCCAGCGGCGCCCTCGCGGTCCTGGCGCGCGCCGTCGCGGAGGAGCTTGCGGCGGTGGGCGTGCCGACGCTGCTCGGCGTCCGCCCCGTGGAGGGCCGCGTTCCGCTGCTGCTCGGGCTGCGTTCGGAGTCGGAGCGTACGGCCGTCGCGGACCGGGTGGCGGCGGCGCTGCGGACCGGTGTGGAGCGGGCGGGCCTGCACGGCGCCGGGGTGCAGCCGCCGGTCGTGGTGGTGGGCGTCGCGGGCGGCTGGGCGGCGGCCTCGGCGGGGCTGCGGCACGCCGCCGAGACGGCCACGGCGGCGCAGGGCCTCACCGACCGGCCCTGGTACGACGCCCGCCGACTGGACACCGAACTCCTGCTGTGGCGCCTTCGCCACCACGACGACGGCACCGCGCTCGCGGCCTTCGTGGAGCGGGCGATCGGGCCGCTGCGGGAGCACGACCGGAAGTCCAAGTCACCGCTCCTGCCCACCCTGGAGACGTACCTGACGCACGCGGGCCGCAAGGCGGAGACCGCCCGCGAGCTGCACCTGAACCGCCAGACCCTCTACAACCGCCTCGCCCGGATCGCGGAACTCCTCGGCACGGACCTGGACGACCCGCAGACGGTGCTGGCCCTCAGCCTGGCCCTGCGGGCGCGGCGGCATGTGGGCTGAGGACTCCTCGGACGCCTCGGTGGGCGACCGGTGGGGCGCCCTGGACGCCGGGACGCGCGGGGAGGTCGACGCCGACGTGCTGCGCGACCGCCGGTTGTCGGCGCTCAGCTCCGTCCTGCAGGCCCTGCGCCTGGCGAGCCTCGGCGGCCTGCCCGAGGCGGAGCGGCTGGTGCACTGGCGGTACGAGGAGCTCGCCGACCGGGTCCGGACCGCCCCGCCCGACCCGCTGGACGTTCCCTCGCTCGCCGCGCGGGCAGCGGCTCACCCGGGCCGTGTGGCCGCGGTGGCGGCGCTGTGGGACGGGGACACCGTGCACGGGTGGTACGTCCTGCTGCTCGCGTCCCTCCAAGTCCCGGATGGCGAGGGCCACTTGGCGACGATCCGCCGCGCCCCCGACGGCCCTCCCCCCGACGCGGTCGCCGCGGAGGCGGGCCGAGCACTCGCCGAGCACCTGGGCGTACCGTTCCGCTTCGCTTCGCCGGACACCCCTGCCGACGCGGCCCCACCCCGACGGTAAGCCCGTGACCAGCCCCGCCAGGACCGCCCCACACACGCGGAGCGCCCCTCACCGTCGGAACGGCTCCGCCAGCTCGTCGTAGACGCTGAGGATCTGGGCCACCGTGTCGTCCTCCGTGGGCCAACTCGCCGCCTGGGCACGGCCGTCCGTGCGGAGGCGGGCGTGGTGGGTCGGGTCGGAGAGGAGGCGGGTGACGGCGGCGGCGAGAGCGGGGGCGTCGCCGTACGGGACGAGTTCGGCCGCGTCGCCGAGGAGTTCCGGGAGGCCGCCGACGGACGTCGCGACGAGGGGAACGCCCGCGTGCAGCGCCTCGTGGGCCAGGAGCGAGCGGGACTCCCAGCGGCTGGGCAGCAGCGCCACATCGGCCGCGGCGAGCAGGTCCGGGACGTCGCTGCGGCGCCCCACCAGGCGTACCGGCAGGTTCTCCGCCTCGATGCGGCGCTGCAGCGGGCCGCGCTCGGGGCCCTCGCCGGCGATCACCACGAGCGGTACGGGGTCGAGGGCGCGCCAGGCGTGGGCGGCGTCGAGGAGGGTGTCGTAGCCGCGGTACCGGTCGAGGGAGCCGACCGCGAGCAGCAACGGCCGGTCCACCGCGCCCAGTTCGGCCCGCGTCTTGTGGCGCGCCGGGTCCGCCTCGTCCCGCCCGTCCGGCTCCGCCGGGCTCGTGCCGCGCGGCGCCGGGAAGGCGATCGGGGCGAGGCGGGCGTCGCGGGCGCCGCTGCTGCGCGCCCGGTCGACCAGATCGGACGACGTGCCGAGGAGCACCGCGCTGGAGCGCGCGACCCGGCGTTCGAGGAGCCGCTGCACCCGCGCCCGCGCGCCCTCGGCGTGCGCCCGGGTGTGCCAGGTGACGACGAGGGGCGCACGGCCGAGGACGGGCACCGGGCGGCGGCCGCGCAGCGCGAGCGCGGAGCGGAGCGCGGCGTGCAGCCCGTGCGCGTGCACCAGGTCGGCGTCGGCGCAGGCGGCGCGCAGGGCGACCACGGAGACCGGGTCGCTGCGCCGCGGCACGGGCACGAACTCCGCACCGACGGCGGTGAAGTCGTACATCCCGTCGAGCTCGGCGGGGGCGCACACGGTCACGCGTACGCCGCGCGCGACGAGGCCCGCGGCGAGCGAGCGGACGTGCGCGCTGCTGCCCGCGCTGCCGCCGCCGAGCACCTGCACGGTGTGCAGGGGCGGCCGGCCCTGTGGTGGGGGGCTGCTCACGTGGGTCACGTGGCCGGACTCCTGGGTCGGCTTCGTCGGATGGGTCCGCCGCGGTCCCCGGTGCGGACGCCGTGGAGGCGGGCCCTTCGGGACGGCTGGTGCCGGTGGTGTCCGGGACGTGCGCGGGGCGGCTGTGCGGAACGCCTCGCCAAGGATGCCAGCCCGTACGGGAGTTCCGGCACCGCCTCAGGTGGGCAGCCGTGTCGGGCCGGGGCTCGGGCTCGGCGGATCACCCACACGGGTGATCGTTCGCGTCCCCGTCCGCGGGGTGCAGTTCTACTCGCCGTAGGGGTGCCTGTCTCGCTGCCGGGTGCGGGCCGTCCTGGGCTGGTCGCGCAGTTCCCCGCGCCCCTGAAGGCGTGCGGCTGCGCCGCGGCCTTCCCGGGAGAGCGCGGCGAAGCCGCAAGCTCTCAGGGGCGCGGGGCTGTGACATCAGCGGCTCCGCCGCGGGGCGCGAGGACGGACCACCGGGCCCCACCCGGCGACGAGACAGCGACCCCTACGACGAGTGGCGAGCCGCCGCCAACAACTCCTCCGCGTGCGCCCGCGCCGTCTCCGAGTCCTCCTGGCCCGCGAGCATCCGGGAGAGTTCGCGGACCCGGTCCTCGCCCTCCAGGACCTTCACGCCGGACCGGGTCACCGAGCCGTCGTTGGTCTTCTCGACGAGCAGCTGCCGGTCGGCGAACGCCGCCACCTGCGGCAGGTGGGTGACCACGACGACCTGGGCGGAGCGGGCGAGCTTCGCGAGCCTGCGGCCCACCTCGACGGCCGCCTTGCCGCCGACGCCCGCGTCGACCTCGTCGAAGAGGTACGTCGGCACCGGGTCGGAGCCCGCGAACACCACCTCGACGGCCAGCATCACGCGGGACAGCTCACCGCCCGACGCGCCCTTGGCGATGGGCCGCGGCGGGGCGCCCGGGTGCGGGGCGAGCAGCAGCTCCACCTCGTCGACACCGGTCGCGGTGTACGCCACGGGCCGGCCGCCGACCTCGATGCCGCCCGCGTCCTCGGCCACCTCCGTCTGCCGGATGGCGATCGTCACGCGCGCGTGCGGCATGGCGAGGGAGGCCAGCTCGTCGGTGACGGCGGCGGCGAAACGCTCCGCCGCCTCCGTACGCGCATCGGTCAACGCCTGGGCGAGACCGGCGAGTTCGACGCTGAGGGCGTCCCGCTCGGCGGTGAGTTCACCGATCCGGTCGTCGTCCCCGTCGAGTTCGGTGAGGCGGGCGGCGCTCTGCTCGGACCAGGCCAGGACCGCGTCGACGGAGTCCCCGTACTTGCGGGTGAGCTGGGTCAGCGCGGCCCGGCGCTCCTCGACGGCGGCGAGGCGCAGCGGGTCGGCGTCCAGGTCGTCGGCGTACCCGGCGAGCTCGCCCGCCACGTCGGCGAGCAGGATGCCGATCTCGCCGAGGCGTTCGGCGAGGGCGGCGAGGGCCGGGTCGTGCGCGCGGACCGCGTCGAGGGCGCGCTGCGCACCGCCGACGAGGAGCCCGGCGTCGACGCCCTCCGGGTCCTCGGGGTTGCCGGCGAGCGCGGCGTGCGCGGCCGTCGCGGCGGAGGCGAGGGCCTCGGCGTGGCCCAGGCGCTCCGCCTCGGCGGCGAGTTCGACATCCTCGCCCGCGCGAGGTTCGACGGCGGCGATCTCGTCGAGGCCGAAGCGAAGGAGGTCCGCTTCCTGGGCGCGTTCGCGGGCGCGCGTCGTCAGCTCGTCCAGCTCTGCGGCGACGGCGCGGAGCCTGCGGTAGGCGGCCGCGTACTTCTCCAGGGGCACGGCGACCGCGTCCCCGGCGTACCGGTCGAGGGCCTGGCGCTGCCGGGCCGGCTTGAGGAGGCCCTGCTGGTCGGTCTGGCCGTGCACGGCGACCAGGTCGTCGGCGAGCTCGCCGAGCAGCCCGACCGGCACGGACCGACCGCCGAGGTGCGCGCGTGAGCGGCCTTCGGCGGAGATCGTGCGGCTGATGAGCAGCGCCCCGTCGTCCAGTTCGGCGCCCGCCTCCTCGGCGCGCAGCACGGCCGCGGCGTCCGCGGGTACGGCGATCCGCCCCTCCACCACCGCCGACTTCGCGCCGATCCGCACCAGGGCCGGGTCCGCGCGCCCGCCGAGCAGCAGGCCGAGGCTGGTGACGACCATCGTCTTGCCCGCGCCCGTCTCGCCGGTCACGGCGGTGAAGCCTGGTGACAGCTCGACGACCGCGTCGTCGATGACTCCGAGCGACCGTATCCGCATCTCCTCCAACACGGACCTGACCATACGAGGTTTCCCCCGCGCGGCGCGACGTCACCCCGGTTTCGTCACCGAAGCCACAGGTCGGCGGGGTCCCGCCGACCACCCGGAGTCACTCTTTAGTGCGGCGCCCCGCGCCAGCCCGAGACCGGCAGGGCGAACTTGGCGACGAGCCGGTCCGTGAACGAGGCGTGGTGCAGCCGCGCCAGGCGTACGGGCACGGCCCCGCGCCGCACCTCCACGCGCGCGCCCGCGGGCAGCTCCACGGTCCTGCGCCCGTCGCACCACAGCACGCCGTGCGGCGTGTGCGGCTGCACCTCGACGGCGAGCACCGAACTCGGCGACGTCACAAGGGGCTTGGCGAACAGGGCGTGCGCGCTGATCGGCACCATGAGCAGCGCCTCCACCTCCGGCCACACCACCGGCCCGCCCGCCGAGAACGCGTACGCCGTCGAACCGGTGGGGGTGGCGCAGACGATGCCGTCGCAGCCGAAGCCGGAGACCGGCCGGCCGTCGATCTCCAGGACGACCTCCAGCATCCGCTCGGGCGACACCTTCTGCACCGCGGCCTCGTTCAGCGCCCAATCGGCGTGCACGACCGAGCCGTTGTCGCGTACGAGGACGTCGAGGGTCATCCGCTCCTCGACCTCGTACGAGCGCGTCACGACGCGGTGGACGACCTTGTCCAGGTCGTCCCGCTCGGCCTCGGCGAGGAAGCCGACCCGGCCCAGGTTGACCCCGAGCATCGGCACTCCGGAGGCGCGGGCGAACTCGGCGCCGCGCAGCAGCGTGCCGTCCCCGCCGAGGACGACGATCAGCTCGCAGCCGTCGAGTACGTCCGGGCCGGCCTCGTGGACCCGCTCGACGGTCGACGGCAGCGGCAGGTCACGCGCCTCGGCCTCCAGGACGCGCACGCCGAGGCCGTTCTTCAGCAGGCCGAGGACGACGAGTTCGGCGCTGCGCACGGCGGCGGGGCGGCCGGTGTGCGCGAGCAGGAAGACCGTCCGCCCCGCCTCGTCGGCCTCCCCGGTGTCCTCGGCGGACTCGCCTGTCGTCACCGCTCCCCCTCCGCTGGTCGTCAACTCGGTCCCTCCGCCACTGCACGGTCGACATCGGCCGGGTCGAGCTCGGGCTCCCCGGCCCTGAGCCACAGAAAGTACTCGACGTTCCCGGACGGTCCGGGCAGCGGGCTCGCGGTCACTCCGCGCACTCCGTAGCCCAGCTTCCAGGCCTGCGCCGCCACGGTCCGCACGGCCTCCGCGCGCAGCTCGGGGCTGCGCACGACGCCGCCGCTGCCGAGCCGCTCCTTGCCCACCTCGAACTGCGGCTTGACCATCAGGACCAGATCGGCCCCGGGCGCCGCGCAGCCCACGAGGGCGGGCAGGACCAGGCCGAGCGGGATGAACGACAGGTCGCCGACGACCAGGTCGACCGGCTCGCCGTCGATCGCTTCGAGCGTCAACTCCCGTACGTTCGTACGGTCCTTGACGGTGACCCGCTCGTCGCTCTGCAGGGACCAGGCGAGCTGCCCGTACCCGACGTCCACGGCGACGACATGGGCGGCGCCGGCGCGCAGCAGCACATCGGTGAAGCCGCCGGTGGAGGCGCCCGCGTCGAGCGCGCGCCGACCCTCCACCTGGAGGCCCTGCGGGACGAAGGCCGCGAAGGCGCCCGCGAGTTTGTGCCCGCCGCGCGAGACGTAGTCGGGGTCGTCCTCGTCGACGGCCACCACGATCGCGGCGGCCGTCGCGACCTGCGTCGCGGGCTTGGTCGCGGTGTTGCGGTCGACGGTGACGCGTCCTGCGGCGATCAGCTGGCTCGCGTGCTCGCGTGAGCGCGCGAGTTTGCGGCGCACCAGCTCGGCGTCGAGGCGGCGGCGTGCCACTCCTGCCACGTTCGGTTCAGCTCCTGTGGTCGTACGGCCTTGGCGGGGCGGGGGCCGGTGGGCCCTGGCGTGCGTCGAGCGCGGTCAGCGCGGAGCGCAGCCCCTGGTGTACATCCTCGTACACCTCGATGTGTCCGTCCGTGGCGAGGTGGTCGACATCGGCCAGGCGCTCCAGCTGCGCGTCCACGTCGGCGTCGCCGGTCGCGGTGCGCGGGACGTCGAGCGGGCGGGGCTCGGCGGGCTGCGGCGCGGGGTCGTGGGCCTGCTGCGGCTCGGCCTCCGGCATGGTGTCGCTCATGGCCCCGACGCTACCGCGAAGGGCTGGGGTACGGTCGGTCGCGATGGCGACGATCGCGGAGTGCAGCAGCGCACTGAGCAGGCTTTCGGACAATCTCGCGCAGGCCGACGGGGAGGTCCGTGGCGCCGCCGCGCTCGACCGCTCGTTGAGCTGCCGCATCACGGACCTCGACGTCACGTTCACGGGACGCCTGGAGGACGGCCGCATCCGCGTCGCCGACGTGCACGAGGGCCCGCCCCGCGAGAAGGCCCAGATCCGCCTGGCGATGACGGGCGACGACCTGGTGGCGATGGTCGACGGCGAACTGAACTTCGCCAAGGCCTGGGGCACGGGCAGGGTCCGCCTGGAGGCGGGCTTCCGGGACTTGCTGCGACTCAGGGCCCTGCTGTAGCCACACCCGGGGGCCGCCGCCCCCTCCGCCCCCGGCTGTCTCGGGGCTGCCGCCCGGCTGGTGCCTGACCACGCGATATCAGCCCCTCCCCGCCCCTTCCCAAAAGCCTGCGGCGCCGCGCTTTCGACTGCCGCACCGTCGTGGTCGCTCGCGCAGTTCCCCGCGCCCCTGAGGGCCAGCCCTCCCCGTCCCTTCCCAAAAGCCTGCGGCGCCGCGCTTTCGACTGCCGCACCGCCGTGGCCCCTCGCGCAGTTCCCCGCGCCCCTGACCGGGCCCCCATCGCCTTCAACCGACCCACCATCGTGGCCGCTCGCGCAGTTCCCCGCGCCCCTGACCGGGCCCCATCGCCGTCCGAATTCAGCCCCTCCGGCGTTTGAGGAGCGGGGGTTCCGGGGGCTGGTCCCCGAAGCGGGGTCCGGGGCGGAGCCCCGTGGTGGGGTCCAGGGGCGGCAGCCCCGGGCAGGGGGCCGGGGGCGCAGCCCCCGATGCCGTCCGCCAGGACTTTCGGGAAGGGGCGGGGAGGGGATCAAACCGACGGCGCCCGAGTCGACGGCGCGAAACCCACCCCCCGAGGCACCCCTACGTACGCCCCCTCCGCGCCGCCGGCACCACCAACGGAGTCCCCGTCTCCGGATCCTCGATCACCTGGCACGGCAACCCGAACACCGCCTCCACCAACTCCGCAGTGACGATCTCGGACGGCGCCCCCTCCGCGATCACCTCCCCACCCCGCAACGCGATCAGATGCGTCGCATAACGGGCGGCATGGTTCAGGTCGTGCAGCACGGCCACCAACGTCCGCCCCTGCTCCTCGTGCAACTCCGCGCACAGATCAAGCACATCGATCTGATGCTGAATGTCGAGATACGTCGTCGGCTCGTCAAGCAGCAGCAGCGGCGTCTCCTGCGCCAGGGCCATGGCGATCCACACCCGCTGCCGCTGCCCGCCGGAGAGTTCGTCGACATAGCGATCGGCGAGCTCGCCGACCCCCGTCGCCGCCATCGACTCCCGTACGACCCGCTCGTCCTGCGCCGACCACTGCCGCAGCAGCCCCTGGTGCGGGTAGCGGCCGCGGGCCACGAGGTCGCCGACCGTGATCCCGTCGGGCGCGATCGACGACTGCGGCAGGAGGCCGAGCGTCCGGGCGACCTTCTTCGCGGGCATCGAGTGGATGGTCTGCCCGTCCAGCAGCACCCGCCCGTGCGAGGGCTTCAGCATCCGCGAAAGGGCCCGCAGCAGCGTCGACTTGCCGCAGGCGTTCGGCCCGACGATCACCGTGAACGAGTTGTCCGGGATCTCGACCGAAAGCCGCTCCGCGATCACGCGCTGGTCGTAGCCGAGGGTCACGTCGTCGGCGATGAGGCGAGGCACTGCGGTACTCCCTGAGGACGAGGACGAGGACGAGGACGGGACCGGGGACGGGACCAGGGACGGGACCGGGCACACGGGGGCGAGGCCGCGCGGGTCGCTCATATCCGCCCCGCCCTGCGCTCGGCGACGAGCAGCCACAGCAGGTACACCCCGCCGAGCACCCCCGTCAGCACGCCCACGGGCAGCGCGTCCGCGCCGAACGCCCGCTGCGCGGCCAGGTCGGCGGCGATCAGCAGCAGGGCGCCCATCAGCAGCGACGCCACCAGGTTCGGCCCCGGCGAGCGCGTGAGCCGGCGCGCCAGCTGCGGCGCGGTGAGCGCCACGAACGAGACGGGCCCGGCCGCGGCGGTCGCGGAAGCGGTGAGCAGCACGGCCGACAGCATCAGCACGATCCGCGTCCGCTCCGGCCGCACCCCCAGCGCGTACGCCGCGTCGTCGCCCATCTCCAGCATCCGCAGCGGCCGCCCGTACGCGAGGATCAGCGGTACGAGGACGGCGCAGAGCCAGAGCAGCGGCCAGACCTGCTCCCAGTCCCGGCCGTTGAGCGAGCCCGCCATCCACACATAGGCGCGGGCCGCGTCGACCAGGTCGGCCTTGGTCAGCAGGTAGCCGTTGAGCGCGGTGAGCACGGCGGCGGCGCCGATGCCGACGAGCACGAGCCGGTAGCCGTGCACCCCGCGCTTCCAGGCGAGCAGGTAGATCAGCACGCCGGTGAGGAGCCCGCCCACGAGCGAGCCCGCGGCGACCTCGACCGCGCTGCCGTGGAACAGCACGATGACCGTGAGCGCCCCCACCGTCGAGCCCTGCCCGAAGCCGATGACGTCCGGACTGCCCAGCGGATTGCGGGAGATGGACTGGAAGATCGCCCCGGAGAGGCCGAGCGCGGCCCCGACGAGCAGCCCGACCAGGACCCGCGGCAGGCGCAGGTCGTTCACGATGAACGTGTGCGCGGTCGTGCCCTCGCCGAGCAGCGTCCTGACGACGTCGGCGGCCGGGATCGCGAAGTCGCCGGTGCCGATGAGCACCACGGCGACGGCGACCGTGACCAGGCAGAGCAGCACGCCTACGACGAGGGCGCGCGGCTCGATCCGTACGGAGAGACCGCCCTCGGTACGGATCGCCTTCAGGGCTTTCACAGCTGGGCCATCCTCCGGCGTCGTACGAGGTAGATGAAGAGCGGGCCGCCGATGAGCGCGGTGACGATGCCGACCTGCAACTCGGCGGGGCGGGCCACGACCCGGCCCAGCACGTCCGCGCCGAGCAGCAGCACCGGCGACAGGACGGTCGCGTACGGCAGGATCCAGCGCTGGTCGGGCCCGGTGAAGGCGCGGACCATGTGCGGCACCATCAGGCCGACGAAGGCGATCGGCCCGCAGGCGGCGGTGGCCGCACCGCAGAGCAGCGTCGCGGCGGCCATGGCGAGGACGCGGGTGCGGTTCACACGGGCGCCGAGCGCGACGGCGGTGTCGTCGCCGAGGGCCATCGCGTTGAGCGGCCGCGCGATCCCGAGCGCGAGCAGCAGCCCGACGGCGAGGAACGGGGCGACCTGGCCGATGGTCGCCATCGAGGCCGAGGCCAGCGAACCGACCGTCCAGAACCGCATCTTGTCGAGGGCCGAGTTGTCGAGCAGCATCACGGCGTTGATGTAGCCGATCAGCGCCGCGGTGACCGCCGTGCCCGCGAGCGCGAGCCGTACCGGAGTGGCGCTGCGGACCCCGCCGAGCGCGTACACGAGCACGGAGACGACGGCGGCCCCGGCGAACGCGAACCACACATAGCCGGTGAGCGAGGTGACGCCGAGAAAGCTGATCGCGCTGACCACGGCGGCCGAAGCGCCCGCGTTGATGCCGAGCAGCCCGGGGTCGGCGAGCGGGTTGCGGGTCAGCGCCTGCAGCACGGCCCCGGCGAGGCCGAGCGCGGCCCCGACGAGCAGGCCGAGGAGGGTGCGGGGCAGCCGCAGGTCCCGGACGACGACGTCGTTGTCCGTGCCGGTGGCGGAGAACAGCCCGTGCCACACCTCGGCCACGGGTATCTGCTTCGCACCGACGGCGATGCTCGCGACGACTACCAGGGCGAGCACGCCCACGGCGAGCAGCAGCCCGGCGGCACGCATCGCCTGCCGCCCACGGGCCGGAGCGGGCTCGGGCGGGGGCGTCTCGCTGCGCGCGGGAGAGGGACTGTCGACCAACACCCGGTTAGGTTAGCCTACCCTGCCAAGGAGTTGACGTCCCCGTACCTGCTCCCCGCTCACCACCCAAGGCGTGCCAACGCCTTCCCCGCGTCCAGGCCGCACTCCCCCGCACCGGCCGCCGTCCACGCCGCCGCGCACAGCGCCCGCAGCCCGTCCACCGGCTCGCCGTCCCCGTCGAGTTCGAGCAGCTCGCCGGCGGCCCGCGCCACGAAGGAACCGCAGCGGAACCCGTCCCCGTCCGCGCGGACCTCGGGCTGCCCGGTCAGCATGCCGCGCAGATCCGTGTCCACGTACGTCGGCCGGTGCTCGGGCGGGGCCGCGAGCAGCTGGGCCGCGTCGGTCACCCCGGTCAGCACGAGCAGCGAGTCCACCTCGCCGTTGAACGCGCCCTCGATATCGGTGTCCAGACGGTCGCCGACGACCAGCGGCCGCTCGGCCCCGGTCCGCAGGATCGTCTCCCGGTGCATCGGCGGCAGCGGCTTCCCCGCCACCTGCGGCTCTGCGCCCGTCGCGATCCGTACGACCTCGACCGCCGCACCGTTGCCGGGCGCGATGCCCCGCGCGCTCGGAATCGTCAGGTCCGTGTTGGACGCGAACCACGGCACGCCCCGCGCGATCGCATAGCAGGCCTCCGCGAACCGCCCCCATGCCAACTCCGGCCCGCCGTAGCCCTGCACGACCGCCGCAGGCCCGTCCTCCGCCGACTCCACCGGCACGAGCCCCCGCTCCCGCAGCGCGACCCGCAGCCCCTCGCCGCCGATCACCAGGACCTTCGAGCCCGCCGGCACCTGCTCGGCGATCAACCGGGCCACCGCCTGCGCGGAGTTGATCACGTCCGCGGCCTCGGTGGGCACCCCGAGCTCGGTGATGTGCTCGGCCACCACTTGCGGCGGCCGCAGCGCGTTGTTCGTCACGTACGCGAGGTGCATCCCCCCGGCCCGCGCCGCGAGCAGCGACTCCACGGCATGCTCGATCGCCTCGCCGCCCGCGTACACCACCCCGTCCAGGTCGAGCAGCGCCGTGTCGTACGCCTCGCTCAACGCCCGCTCACTGCCGGCCGGGCTCGTCCTGACGGTGTGGCTCATTGCGTACGACTCCTCGCTAGACGACTCTCCCCCGATCATCCCGCACACCCCGTCCCACATACGATGCAGCCATGAACACCACAGGTCCGGACGGCAAGGGGCTGCGCCTCACCCCCATCCGGGGGCTGCGCTACGTCCCCGACCGCGTCGGCTCACTCGCCGCAGTGACGTCCCCGCCGTACGACGTGGTGGTACGCCCCGACGGGCTGCACTATCTGGAGTCCCTCGACCCGCACAACATCGTGCGCCTCATCCTGCCGCAGGCCGACACCTCTCAGGCCCGGCACCAGCAGGCCGCCGACACCCTCCGAGAGTGGCTCGCCGACGGCATACTCGCCCCCGAGTCGGAGCCCGCCCTCTACGTCTACGAGCAGCGCAACGGCGACCTCCTGCAGCGCGGCCTGATCGGAGCCCTGGAGCTGTCCGAGGCCCACGAGGGCGTCGTCCTGCCGCACGAGGACGTCATGCCGCACATCGTCGAGGACCGCGCGGACCTGATGCGCGCCACCGCCGCCAACCTCGAACCGCTGCTCCTCACCTACCGCGGCGAGGGCACCAGGACCGGCGCGACGGCCGTCATCGAACGCGCCGTGGACCGCCCGCCGCTGCTCTCCACAACCACCGAGGACGGCTTCAGCCACCGCCTGTGGTCGGTCACCGACCCGGCCGAACTCGCCGAGATCCAGGCGGACTTCGCGCACCGCCAGGCCCTGATCGCCGACGGCCACCACCGCTGGGCGACCTATCTGCGGCTGCGCGGCCGCCACCCCTCCCCGTCCCCGTGGGACCACGGCCTGGTCCTGCTCGTCGACACGACCCGCTATCCGCTGCAGGTCCGCGCCATCCACCGCGTCCTGCACCGCCTCCCGGTCGCCGAGGCCCTGGCCGCCGTCGTCGGCTCCTTCCGCGTACGCCGGATCGACGCGCCGCTGCCCCGCGCCCTGGACGCCCTCGCGGAGGCGGCCGCCGAGTCCAACGCGTTCCTGCTGGCCGGCGACGGCACGTTCCACCTGGTCGACCGCCCGGACCCCGAGCTCCTGGCGAGCACCGTCCGCCACGACCGCCCGGAGGCCTGGCGCACCCTGGACGCCACGGTCCTGCACTCCACGCTCCTGGACCACGTCTGGGGCATCCCGGACGCCCCGGAGCACATCGCGTACATCCACGGCACCCGCGCCGCCGTCGAGAAGGCCGAACGCGACGGCGGTACGGCGGTCCTGATGCACCCGGTCCGCGAGGAGGTCGTCCGCGAACTGGCCCGCCAGGGCGTCACGATGCCCCGCAAGTCCACGTCCTTCGGCCCGAAGCCGGCGACGGGCCTGGTCCTGCGCAGCCTGGAGCACTGAGCGCCGAGAACGCGAAAGAGGGGCGGGACCGCATCACGGTCCCGCCCCTCTTCGTTGTCCCTGCTACTTGTCGCTGCCCTCGGCGTCGTCGTCGGCGTCGTCGTCGGCGTCGTCGTCGGCGTCGGCTTCCTTCGCCTGGTCCGCCGCAGGCGTCACGTCCGCGCCCGCGCCTTCGTCCTCCTCCTCGTCGAAGGCGTCGACGAACGCGACCCCGTCGAGCTCGGCGAGCCGGTCGGAGGCGTCGGTGCTGCCGTCCCGGTCGGCTTCGACGACCTTGGCGAACCACTCGCGCGCCTCGTCCTCACGCCCGGCGGCGAGCAGCGCGTCGGCGTACGCGTACCGCAGTCGCGCGGTCCAGGGCTGCACGGAGTTCGACGCCAGCTCGGGGCTCTGCAGCGTCACGATGGCCGCGTCGAGCTGCCCCATGTCGCGGCGCGCACCGGCGGCGACGAGACGCATCTCGACCTGCCCGGCCTTGTCGAGCTTCTGCACCTCGGGCTCACCGGCCATGTCGAGCGCCTTCTCGGGCCGCCCCATGCCGCGCTCGCAGTCCGCCATGACGGGCCACAGCTCCGCCGACCCGGTCATCCGCCGCGCGGCCCGGAACTCGGCGAGCGCCTCGGAGTACTTCTGGTTCGCGTACGCGGCGAAGCCGGCCGCTTCCCGCACGGCCGCCACACGCGAGGCGAGCCGCAGGGCCACCTTGGAGTAGCCGTAGGCCTGCTCGGGGTCCTCGTCGATGAGCTTGGCGACCATCACCAGGTTCCTGGCGACGTCCTCCGCAAGCCCCTTCGGCAGGCTCTGCAGCTCCTGGCGTACGTCGGCGTCGATCTCCTCGCCGGTGACGTCGTCCGGGATCGGCAGCCGCTTGATCGGCTCGCGGTCGCCACGGTCGTCCCTGCGGGGGCCACGGTCGTCCCGGCCGTCGCGGCCACGGAAGCCGCCGCCACCGCGCCGGTCGTCCCGGCGGTCGTCGCGGCGGTCGTCGCGGCGGTCGTCGCGCCCACGGAACCCACCGGGACGTCCGCCCCGGTCGTCACGCCGGGGCCCACGGCCACCGCGGTCGTCACGCCGGTCATCGCGCCGATCGTCGCGGCCACGGAAGCCACCGCCACCACGCCGGTCGTCGTCCCGCCGGAATCCACCACGGTCATCACGCCGGTCGTCACGCCGGTCGTCGCGCCGGTCGTCGCGCCGGAAGCCACCACGGTCACCGTCACGACGGTCATCGCGCCGATCGTCCCGACGGAACCCACCGGGCCGGTCATCCCGACGGTCATCACGACGGAACCCACGGTCCCGATCGTCACGACGGTCATCACGGCGATCGTCACGCCGGTCATCCCGACGGAACGCGGGCCGCCCACCACGGTCATCACGCCGGTCGTCCCGCCGGAATCCACCGCGGTCATCATCGCGACGGAACCCACCGCGGTCACCGTCACGGCGGTCGTCCCTACGGAACCCACCGGGCCGGTCATCCCGACGATCATCACGACGGAACCCACGGTCCCGATCATCACGACGGTCATCACGGCGATCGTCACGGCGGAAGCCGGGGCGGTCGTTATCGCGGCGGTCGTCCCGCCGGAATCCGCCGCGGTCCCGGTCGCGGTCACGGTCCCTGCCGCGGTCGCGGTCATCGCGCCGGCCGAAGCCACCGCGGTCACCGTCGCGGCGCGGTCCGCCGCGGTAGCCCCCTCGGTCCCCGTCGTCCCGCCGACGCTGCTCGTGTTCGGGACGATCGTCGGGAGAGTTGGTCGACATCGGTGACTCCTGTCTTCGGTACCGCAGTCATTCTTGCGCACCCGGCTTCGGGCCGCGCTGCGAGAGAAATAAAAAAGGACCCTTGGTCCCAGCGTGAACGCTGGGACCAAGGATCCTCCTAAGAATTGTTCGGCGGCGTCCTACTCTCCCACAGGGTCCCCCCTGCAGTACCATCGGCGCTGTGAGGCTTAGCTTCCGGGTTCGAAATGTAACCGGGCGTTTCCCTCACGCTATGACCACCGAAACCCTATGAAGTATCCCGTTGGAAACGGGACGCTGAACAGGGCAGCGAACAAGCACACTCTTCAATTGAGTAATTGTTCAGCCGACACTAGCTGTTCGTTACTTCAGAACCAACACAGTGGACGCGAGCAACTGAGGACAAGCCCTCGGCCTATTAGTACCGGTCAGCTCCACA
>NZ_JASCIQ010000032.1 GCF_029968035.1 Streptomyces cavernicola
TGAGCGCAGCCGAGAGCTTGGGGGAGCGTGCCAGGCGTCGTGGACCCGCAAAGATCGGGGAGACGCCCCCTAGGGCCGGGGGGAGCCGGCTTCGCTTCGGCGGTCCGAGGTGGGACGGACGGACGGGCCGCCGGGCCACGTGGGCGCGGCCGGGCACCGGGGGGGCGTGCTGAGGGTGGTGCCCGGCCGCAGTTCAGGTGCGGGTCAGCGGCCGGGGGCCGCCGCTCCGCGGCTCAGGCAAGTCACTTGCCGAGGGCCGCCACACCGGCCTTCGCGAACTTCTCGTCCAGGTCGCCGGACGGGGCGCCCGCGACACCGATGCCGGCGATCGGGGCGTTCTTCGCGGTCACCGGGGCGCCGCCGCCGAGGAACAGGGTGCCCGGGATGTCCTTCAGGTTCGGGGCCTGCTCCAGGCGCTTGGCCAGCTCGGAGGTGGGGGCGTTCCAGGAGACGGCGGTGTACGCCTTCTTCACGGCGGACTCGTAGGACTGCGGGCCGGCGCCGTCGCCGCGCAGGGTGACGATGGTGTTGCCGTTGCGGTCGACGACCGCGACGGTGATGCGCTGGTTCTCCTTCTCGGCGGCGTCCAGGGTGGCCTGCGCGGCCTTGGTCGCGGCGTCGATGGTGAGGTGCGTCGACTGCGTGGTGTTGGACGCGGAGGCGGCGGCGGCCGGGGCGGCAGCGGGGGCCGGGGCGGCGTTCGCGGAGACCGCGCCGAAGGTGCCCGCACCGAGAGCGGCAGCGGCGACGGCACCGGTGAGGACACGGGTACGCAGGGAAAGCTTCTTCATGGCGGATTCCTCGTTCTCTGGCGGCCGGCCGGCGGGGGCCGGCACGTGGAGGGCGGGAGGTGATTTCCGATCGGTTCCCGCTGTGGGTGGAGCGTTTGTCGCTCTGCATCCATCGTGGGGCCGCAGACGGCCTCTCCCCGTCGACGTACCGGCTGTGACCTGCGTGCGGGACGGTCGACAGGGGGGTCGGCCGATCGGTTGATGCGCAGGGGACCTTGGTAGGTGACGATGGGCCCGTGGAAGAGCAGCAGTCCCTGGTGCGCGGGGAAGAACAGCAGACCTTGGTGCACGGGGCGGCAGCGCGGGACAACCGGCGACTCGCCGCCGTCATGCACGTGGCGTTCTTCGTGCTCCTCGGCTCGTCCCTGACCCGCTTCCTCCTGCGCCACCCCGACGACCCCGCGACGCTGTGGGTCATCACCTTCGCGGGCGCGCTCGCCACCCTGTACGTGCTCGGGCCCGTCCTCGGCCCCAAGGACCTGCCGGGGCCGCGGGTCCCGCGCCGCGCCACCACCTCGCACAAGCTGTGGCTCGCCGCGGTCATGGCGATCTGGGTGACCCTGGTGATCCTCGCGCCGAGCTTCGGCTGGTGCGCGGTGCCGCTCTTCTACACCGGCCTGCGCACGCTGCGCACCGGGGCCGCGATCCTCCTCGTCGTCCTCATCACCGTGTTCGTGGTGGCCGCCCAGGTGCAGCTGCGGGTCCAGGCCGGCTTCGATCCGAACCTGCTGTTCGCGCCGCCCGCCGTGGCCGCCGTCGCCACCGCGATGTTCGTGCACTCGCAGCGGCAGGCGACCCGGCTGCAGAGCGTCATCGCCGACCTGGTGCGCACCCGGCGGCAGCTCGCCGCGATCGAGCGCCGCGAGGGCACCCTCGCCGAGCGGCAGCGGCTCTCCATGGAGATCCACGACACCCTCGCCCAGGGCCTGACCAGCCAGCAGATGCTCCTCCAGGCCGCCGACCGGGTCTGGGACACCGACCCGGACACGGCCCACGCGCACGTCCGCACCGCCGAGTCGTTCGCCGAGCGCAACCTCGCCGAGGCCCGCCGCTTCGTGCACGACCTGGCGCCCGCCGACCTGGCCGGCGGCGTCGGCCTCGAAGAAGCCCTGTACGGGCTCGCCGAGCGGGAGTCGCAGGCCGGGCTCCATGTGCACTGCCGGATCGAGGGCGGGCCCGCGCCGCTGCCCGACCGGGTGCAGGGGGCGCTGCTCCGCATCGCGCAGGGCGCGCTCGCCAACGTCAAGGAGCACGCCGCCGCCCGCACCGCCGTCCTCACCCTCGTCTACTTCGACGACCAGGTCGTCCTCGACGTCGCCGACGACGGCCGCGGCTTCGACCCGGCCAAGGAAGTGCCCTCGGGCGTCCGCGGCCATGGACTTCCCGCGATCCGCGCGCGCGTCGCCCAGCTCGGTGGCACCCTCACCATCGAGTCCGCCCCCGGCGACGGCACGGTCCTTTCCGCCGCGATCCCCTTGGAGTCCCGCTCATGACCGCCCCTTCCGCTGCATCTCCCGTACGCGTCCTGCTCTGCGACGACCACGCCGTCGTACGGGCCGGACTGCTCGCCCTGCTCGGCAGCGCGCCGGACATCGAGGTGGCCGGGGAGGCGGGCACCGGCGAGGAGGCCGTCGCGCTCGCCGCGAAACTGACCCCCGACGTGGTTCTCATGGACCTCCAGCTCGGCGCGGGCATGGACGGCGTCGAGGCCACCCGCCAGATCGCGCCGACGGGCGTGCGGGTCCTGGTCCTCACCACGTACGACACGGACGCGGACATCACGCGCGCCATCGAGGCGGGCGCGACCGGCTATCTGCTGAAGGCCGAGCGTCCCGACGAGCTGTTCGCGGCGATCCACGCGGCCGCCGAGGGCCGCACCACGCTGTCCGCGCCGGTCGCGAGCCGCGTCATGGCCCGCATGCGCAGCCCCCAGCCGACCCTCACGGACCGCGAACTCGACATCCTCGGCCAGCTCGCCCACGGCCTCGGCAACCGCGACATCGCCAAGGCCCTGTTCATCAGCGAGGCCACCGTGAAGACCCATCTGGGCCGGATCTACGACAAGTTGGGCGTGGACACGCGGGCCGGGGCGGTGGCGGTGGCGAAGGAGCGGCGGCTGCTGCCGTGAGCCCTGGGGTGCGGCCCCTGGACCCTCTGGGGTGCGGCCCCTGGCCCCCCTGGACCGAGCCACGGTCGACGGCCACGCGAGCCATGACACCATCAACCCGTGCTCGACATCGGCTACGCCCTCTCCAACCGCTTCCCCGACCCGCCCCAGACCGACTACCGGGGGGCGGACGTGCGGGAACTGCGGCACGACCTGTTCTGCGGGGACGTGTACCTCGCCGACACCAAGGCGGACCGGGAACTGTCCACAGCCTGGGGATGGGTGCCGGTGCTCGACTTCGCGTGGGCGCTGTGCGACATCGTCGAGCGGCTCGACCGGGACCCGATGGGCAGCCGGGCCTCCCGGCCGCAGTACGCGGAGCTGGACTTCACCGAGTCCAGTGACCGGATGCTCTTCGAGCGGCGGTTCGGGTGGGTGGACGTCGAGGGGGAGTGGATGCCGGGGGACGAGGCGCCGTTGACGTTCTCGCACGCGGAGTTGCGGCGCGAGGCGCGGGACTTTCTGTGGGATCTGATCGCGGATCTCAGCGATATGCACGACGAGTTGGCGGAGAACCCGGTCATCTGGGACCTGCAGGCCCGCTTCCCTCGCGTCTGAACATCTCCCCACCCCGCCCCTTCCCGGCAGCGTCCGATATGCGGCTGCCGCCGCGTGGCCTGCCGGACGGGCCTCCTCAAACGCCGGAGGAGCTGGTTTTTCAGGGGCGCGGGGAACTGCGCGACCAGCCACGACGAAGCGGGCAGCCAAAGAGCGGCCGGGGCCCGGGGCGCAGCCCCGAAGCTGTCCGCAGGACTTTCGGGAAGGGGCGGGTAGGGGAAAGGATCAGTCCTCCACGCGGACCCCCAGCTGCGCCGCGAACACATGGGCCAGGTCCAGGAGTTGGGGCGGCGAGATCACCGCCCCGGCGAGGTCCCCCCGGGCAAGGTCGAGGCCGGCGACCCGCCGCAGATCCACGTCCTTCAGCCGGGCCCCCGTGAGATCCACCCCCCGCAGCGCGCACCCCTCGAACGACACCCGCTCCATACTCGCCCCGCCGAAGTCCGGCTCGGACAGGACGACGCCCTCGAAGACCACGTCCCGCAGCTTGGCCCGGCGCAGGTTCAGATAGTCGACCTTGCCGCCTCTGATCACGACCCGCTCAAGCACCGCGCCGTGCAACTGCACCCCGCCCATGCGCGCGTCGAGCACCTCCACGTCCCGCAGGGCCGCGCCCGAGAGGTTCGTGCCCACGCCCCGCACCCCGGACAGGCGCGAGTCGATGAAGCGGGCGTTGCGCAGGGACGTCTCGTCGAGGACGCACCCTTCCAGGGAGCAGTCCAGGAAACGGGCCCCCGCCCCGTCCCCGTACGCGAGGTCCGTGCTGTCGAACAGCAGCCCGTCGTAGTCCCCGTCCGGGGTCAACTCCCCGTCCCCGTACGGCCGCAGGGGCGGGAGGTGCAGGTCGGGGCGGCGGGCGGGCTTCACCGCGGGCTGCTGGGTCCGTCGTTCGCGTGGCATGCGTCCATCGTGCGCGACGCCACTGACAATCCGGCCGCCGCCCATGTCACATCCGGCGCCGCCGCCCCGTCGTACCGGTGACAAGCGACAAGCCAGACGCCACACCACACGCGACAAGCGATTCGCGACCAGGAGACTCCGACATGCATCGCATCACCGTCATCGGCGGCGGATTCGCCGGGCTCACGGCGGCCGTCGCCGCCGCCGAGGCCGGCGCCGAGGTCACCCTGTACGAGGCCCACCGCACCCTCGGCGGCCGCGCCCGCACCACCGCGACCGGCCCGTACCGTACGAACGAGGGTCCGCACGCCCTCTACAACGGCGGCCCGCACTGGACCTGGCTGCGGCAGCGCGACCTGATCGGCCCGCTCGCCCCGATCCCGCCGTTCGAAGGCGCCCGGCTGCGCCTCCACCACCGTGGCGCGCTGCGCCGCACGCCCCCGCTCGGCCTGGTGAAGCTGCTCGGCCGCCGGCACCGGTACGCGCCCGTCGACCGGGACTTCTACGGCTGGGCCGCCGAGCGGGTCGGCGAGGAGGGCGCGCGGGCCGCGGCCAACTACATCGCCGTCGCCGTGTTCCACCACGACCCCGGCTCGCTCTCCGCGGCCTTCGTGCAGGAGCGCCTGCGCCGCGCCACGAAGCTGCCGCCGGAGGCGCACTACCCGCGCGGCGGCTGGAGTTCGGTCATCGAGCGGATGGCGGCCCATGCCTGGAACCTCGGCGTCCGCGTGGAGACCGGGGCGCGGGTCGACGCGCTGCCGGAGGACGGGCCCGTGATCGTCGCAACCTCCCTCGACGCGGCCCGGCGGCTGCTCGGCGACGAGTCGCTGCGCGGGGAGAGCGGGCGTACGGCCCTGCTCGACCTCGCGGTACGCGCACGCCGCGGCGATGCGTTCGCGGTGTCCGACCTGGACGCGCCGGGCTGGATCGAGCGGTTCACCGCCCAGGACCGCAGCCTCGCGCCCGCCGGGGAGTCCCTGTTCCAGGGGCAGTTCCCGGTGGCCCCCGAGGAGTCGAGGGCGGCGGGCCTCGAACGGGCCGAGCGGCTGCTCGACCTGGGGGCGCCGGGGTGGCGGGAGCGTACGGTCCGGCGGCGCGAGGCGCTCGCGGCCGGCCGCACCGGGGCTGTCGACCTGCCCGGGTCGACGTGGCGGGACCGGCCTGCGGTGCGGCGCGGGGGTGCGGTGTTCCTGGCCGGGGATCAGGTGGCCGCGCCCGGCGTGCTGTCCGAGGTGTCGTTCACGAGCGCGCTCGAGGCGGCGATGCTCGCGGTGCGGGCGGCACGACCGGTGGCCGGGGCCCCCGTCACCCCCTGACCTTTCCCCACCCCGCCCCTTCCCGAAAGTCCTGCGGACAGCTCGGGGGCTGCGCCCCACCCCCCGCTCCCCGGGCCTGCCGCCCCTGAACCCCGCTGCGGGTCTGCCGCCCCGGACCCCACCACGGGGCTGCCGCCCCTGAACCCCGCTGCGGGTCTGCCGCCCCGGACCCCACCACGAGGCTGCCGCCCCTGAACCCCGCTGCGGGTCTGCCGCCCCGGACCCCACCACGAGGCTGCCGCCCCTGAACCCCGCTGCGGGTCTGCCGCCCCGGACCCCACCACGGGGCTGCCGCCCCTGGACCCCGCCTCGGGACTCCGCCCCGGACCCCACCACGGGGCTGCCGCCCCAGACCCCACCACGGGGCTGCCGCCCCTGGACCCCGCCTCGCGTCTGCCGCCCCAGACCCCGCCTCGGGACTCCACCCCAGACCCCACCACGGACCCCGCCTCGGGACTCCGCCCCAGACCCCACCACGGGGCTCCGCCCCAGACCCCCGCCTCGGGTCTGCCGCCCCGGCCCCCCGTCCTCGGGGGCCAGCCCCCGGACCCCCGCTCCTCAAACGCCGGAGGGGCTGAATTTGCCCCCCGCCCCTCGGATGCCGCGGGCCGGATTTTGCGGGGCGGGGCTGGCCCCCAAGGGGCGCGGGGAACTGCGCGACCAGCCACGACGGCGCAGCAGACAAACGACAGCCGGGGCACGGGGCGAAGCCCCGAAGCCGGGGCCTGGGGCAAAGCCCCAGTTCGGGAAGGGGCGGGGAGGGGAAGAAAAAAGCCCGCACCCCCCAACAGGCGCAACTCCCCCCAACTGTGCTGTCCTGGAAAACATGAGCTCCCCCGGAGACGGAGACGGAGGCGGAGGCGGAAGCGGAGGCGCAGGCGCAGGCGCAGGCAGAAGCGGAGACAGAGGCGGGCGCGGAGACGAAGGCGCAGGCGCGCGCGGGGACGCCCCGATACGTCGTCCGACGGTCACGGAACCCGACCCGCACCGTTGGTGGGGTCTCGTCGTCATCGCACTCGCCCAGCTGATGGTGGTCCTCGACGCGACCATCGTGAACATCGCCCTGCCCTCCGCCCAACGCGACCTCGGCATGTCCGACGCCAACCGCCAGTGGGTGATCACCGCCTACACCCTGGCCTTCGGCGGCTTTCTCCTGCTCGGCGGGCGGATCGCCGACCTCGTCGGACGAAAACGCACCTTCGCCTGCGGGCTCGTCGGCTTCGCTGCGGCGTCCGCGCTCGGCGGGGCGGCGGGCGGGCCCGGCATGCTGTTCGGGGCCCGCGCGCTGCAGGGCGTGTTCGCCGCGGTCCTCGCCCCGTCCGCCCTGTCCCTGCTGACCACGATGTTCAGCGACCCGAAGGAGCGCGGCAAGGCCTTCGGGATCTACGGCGCGATGGCCGGCGGCGGCTCGGCGATCGGCCTGCTCGCGGGCGGCCTGCTCACCGAGTACCTGGACTGGCGCTGGTGCCTGTACGTCAACGTCCCCATCGCCCTCGTCGCCCTGCTCGGCGCGTTCGCCGTGCTGCGCGACCACCGCCCCGCCGACACCGGCGCCCGGCTCGACGTCAGAGGGGTGCTGCTCGGCTGCGGCGGGCTCGTCGCGCTCGTGTACGGGTTCAGCGAGGCGCAGCCGCGGGGCTGGACCGACCCGTGGGTGCTCGCCCTGTTCGCCGCGGCCGTGGTGCTGCTCGTCGCGTTCGTGTGGTGGCAGACCCGGGCGCCGAGCCCGCTGCTTCCGCTGCACCTCCTCAGGAACCGCAACCGGGCCGGCTGCTTCCTGACGATGGCGCTGGCGACGATCGGCCTGTTCGGGGTGTTCCTGTTCATGACGTACTACCTGCAGGCCGTCCTCGGGTACTCGCCGGTCAAGACGGGCCTGGCGTTCCTGCCGATGACGGCCGCGATCATCACGGGCTCCACGCAGGTCTCGGCCCGCCTCCTGCATCATGTGCCGCCGCGCGCCCTGATGGTGCCCGGCATGTTCCTCGCCGCGCTCGGCATGGTGCTCCTGACCGGTCTGAGCGTCGACGGCGACTACGCCACGCACGTACTGCCCGGCATGCTGCTCACCGGTTTCGGCATGGGCCTGACGTTCATGCCGGTGTTCGCCACCGCCACCGCGGGCGTCGCCCCGCAGGACGCCGGGGTGACGTCGGCGACGGTCAACACCTCGCAGCAGGTGGGCGGTTCCATCGGCACGGCTCTCCTCAACACCATCGCCACCACCTCGACCACCGCGTACGTCGCGGCCCACCTGCGCGATCCGGCTGAGCGCGCCCGGGTCGTCGCCGAGGGCACGGTGCACGGCTACACCGTGGCGATCTGGTGGGCCGCCGGGATCATGCTGCTCGCCGGGATCGTGGCGGGCCTGATGGTGACGTCGCGGGCGCCCCGGCATCTCGTACCGCCCGGCGAGGGGGCGGCGGCCGAAAACGCCGATGCCCGTACGGCTTACGGGAACTAGTGTCCGGATCATGGAGAGTCGTCCCACCCCCTGCACCCCCGCCCTGAAGTTCCGGGAGCTTCCGGAGAGCGAGCTCGACCGGGCCCTGGACCTGGCGTATCTCGCGTTCCACGAGAAGCCCGAGGCCGAGCTGCGCGCGCACCACAAGGAGCTGCTGCGCGGCTGCACCCGCGTCGGCGCGTACGACGGCGACGCGCTGGTCGGCACCGTCTCCGCGCTGCCCTTCACGCTGTCCGTGCCGGGCGGCGAACTGCCCTGCCCCGGCGTGACGTTCGCCTGTGTGGCGCCCACCCACCGCAGGCGCGGTGCCCTGTCCGGGATGCTCGCGGAGCTGTTCGCGCGCTGCGCCGCACAGGACTGGCCGATCGCCGCGCTGTGGGCCTCCGAGGCCGTGATCTACGGCCGGTTCGGCTTCGGCGAGGGCACCCGGGGCGTCACCGTGGAGATCGACTCCGCTCGTCCGCTCGCGCTGCGCATCGCCCCCGACGACCGTCCGCTGCGCCTGCTCTCCCCCGCCGACGCCCCCGCGCAGCTCGCCGCCTTCTACGACCGCACGCGCGCCGGGCGGCCCGGCCGGATCGCCCGCAGCCGCGCCTGGTGGGCCGAGGAGTGGATGGCCGAGAAGGACGAGGAGGACGCGTCGTTCTCGCCGCCGCGGGTGGTCGCGCTCGGCGGTCCTGGTGAGCCGCTCGCCGGGTACGCGATCTACCGCACGAAGCGGGAGGACGACGCCCCCGGCCTGGTCCGCCTCGACGACCTGGAGGCGGAGACCCCGGCCGCGGCGGCCGCGCTCTGGCAGTACGCGGCGTCCGTCGACCTGACGGCCAAGGTCCGCGCCTGGGGCCGCCCCGTCGACGACCCGCTGCTGCTCTTCGCCGCCGACCGCGACCAGGTCCGCGTCACCGCCGGGTTCCCCGCCCTGTGGCTCCGCCTCCTCGACGTCCGCACGGCCCTGCTCCGCCGCTCGTACGCCGCCCCGGTGGACCTGGTCCTGGACGTCCACGACGCCCACCTCCCCGTCAACTCGGGCCCGCACCGGCTGAGTTGCTCGCCGCGGGGGGTCGCGTACGAGCCCACGCACGACCCCGCCGACCTCTCCCTCGCGGTCCGCGACCTGGCCGCGTGCTACCTGGGCGGCACGAGCCCGACGGCCCTGGTCCGAGCGGGCCTGGCCACGGAGCACACACCGGGCGCGGCCGAAACCCTGACGGCGGCGCTGCGCACGGATCACGCACCGCACACCGTCGACGGGTTCTAGCGGAGGGCTACGCGTGACTCGGCCCCGTCGTACCCCAACTTGGGGGTACGACGGGGCCGTTGTCGTGCCCGGACGTTCAGATGGCGCCCAGTCGGCTGTCCTTGACGCCCGCGACGAAGGTCGAGAACGCGTCAGCGTGGACGGTCAGGGTGGGACCGGCGGGGTTCTTGGAGTCGCGTACGGGGACGATGCTGTGCGAGGCGGCGAGATTGGTGGCCACCTCGACGCAGGCTCCGCCGTTGTTGCTGTAGGAGGACTTGAACCAGCGCGGGGATTCGGTCGTCACGAGGTGCCCTTTCGTAACCGTTCGATCATGGCCACGGACTCCGCTTGGGAGAGTGCTTCGGCCTGTAGCTGATGGTAGGCCTTCAACAGGGGTACTGCGAACGTACTTTCGCGCTCCAGGCTGCCCCGGTGGGCGGACTCGGCATAGGACATGAGGGAGCGGTCCGTCATCGTCAAGATGTAGACGGGTAGGTCGAAGGGGCGCCGAACTCCCATGCTGAACGGCGCGACCTGAAGCGTCGTGTTCGGCTGCTTCGCGAAGTCGATCAGGAGCGCCAACTGCGCGTCCATCACGTCCGGTTCGCCGACGGGGCGACGTATGCAGCCCTCGTCAAGTACGACGAAGACCTCCGGCGGATTCTTCCTGCGGTCGAGGACCGACTGACGTTCCGCGACCACCGAGACGCGCTCACGCGCCTGCTCCGCGCTGATGGCCCTCCGCTTGACGGCGCTGTCCGCCAGCGCGGCCGCGTACTGCGAGGTCTGCAAAAGGCCTGGCATGACGCCGACTTCGTACAGCCGGATCTCGGCGGCGCGCCCTTCGTAGCCCACGAACTCCGGGAAGCCTTCGAGGAGCGAGCCGTGCTGCATCTCGCGCCACTGGCGTTCGAACGTGTCCGCGGTTCCGTCAGTGCCGAGGGCACGGTCAACACTGCGCGAAAAGCGAAGAGTTGGCATCTTGCGACCAGTTTCCACGGCCGAGATGTGCGTGCTGGAGTAGTCCATCAGGGTGGCCAGTTCTTCCTGCTTTAACCCCTTCGCCTCTCGCTCCCTGCGTAAGCGCGCGCCGAACGCCGCCGCCGGACTGCTGTCGGGGTTCAGTTCCTTGATGTTGACCATGCGAGCCCAACCTTCCCTGCCGCGCTGACAGCTTGCTCGGCCTTCGAGGCTAGGTCACTCTGAGGGCTCCTGGTAGTCGTTTGACTACAGAGAGGAGCAATTGTGTGCCCAGCCCGCATGCCCACCCCTGCCCCGAGCGTCGGAACCCTCCTCCTGGACGTGCTGCGCGATCAACTCGGCGAGTTCCGAGGTGAGTTGGGGGCGCGTTGGTTTCTGCGGCCCGCGCTCGGCGGGAGGGAGTGGGAGGTCGCTCCCGAGCACACCCGGGCCGCCACCTCCGAACAGCGCCTACGCGTAGAGACCGCTCGGGCGAACGCCCGATCCCGAGGAGAGCTGCTGTGACTCACGACAAGAACGAACTGCTGAAGCAGGCCGAGGCCGCGCGCGAGGAGTTGGACGCGGCGCTCACGGCGGCCGGTGTCGTACTGCCGTCCCTGGGCGTCGACCTGATCGCGTACACCGCTCAACGCCCGTTCGCACTAGTCGAGTTGGGGCGCTGCAACGTGAGTACGGCCAAGGCCCTCGCCGCCGCCCTGCGGGCAGGAGCAGGAGCCACCTGACCATGCACGCCCTGTTAGCCCGCGCCCTCTCCTGGCTGGCCGCCCTGTTCGCCCCGGGCCGGCGGCCCGGCCGGCACAGCGCGCAGTACCTCGCCGCCCAGCGGGCCGACGTACCAGATCCCGTACCCGAACCGGAACCCGTGTCCCCGTGGGCCCGCCCCTGGACCTCGCCCTCGGCGGCGGAGGTGCGGGCGATCTTCCGGGACGAACGGACCCTCGCCCTACCCGCCCTGCAACGCGAACGCGCATGGGCCGCCGCGTTCGCCGAACTCGGCGTGGACTACGACCACCCCGCCGAACCCCTCGCCAGCCTCGTCACCCCCACCCGCACTGCCGCCTGAGCCCGCCCCTCGAGCCCCGACGTGCGGGCCTCCGGCCGCCCAGACCACCATTGGCACCACCACAGACTGCTGATACATTCCCCTGCGTTTCTGCGCAGCCCGACCGAACGGTTCGTGCTGATGGACCACTGAACACGGGGGAGGGCAGGGCGTTGCGTCCTGACGGCGGGGGAAGCGGAATTACGACGAGAGTCGAGACGAGCAAGCTCAATCAAGCCAGCAACAACTTGGCCGAGTTGCGCGGCGACACCGACAATGCAGACAGGGCTTCACAGCAGGACACCCTGGACGCCGTGGCCGGACTCAACAGAGGCGCCCCGGGTTCCGGACCCGGCGGGGGTGCCTTCGAGACAGCCATCGGACTCTTCGACATGGACACACGCTGGCAACAGCAGGTCATCAACCTGAAGGGCCTGCTCCAGTCGATCAACGAGAAGATCCACGAGACGCAGGGGAACTACTCGCGCAGGGAAGAGCACGAAAGCTCAGCGCATCACAGCGCCATCACTCGCGATTTCGGCTGACTCAGCCTTCCCTACGTCCTGAAAGTGGTTCCCGATGGTCTCGTTCACCTATCTCGATGAAGCCGACCTCTCCAAACTGGAAGCGGCAGCCAAGGCCTGGAGCAAACTCCCCGCAAAATACGAAGGACTTGAGGACCAGTTCGAGGCACGGGTCATCAAGGTGCTCGAAGGGAATTGGGAAGGCGAAGCCGCCGCCACTGCCTTCCGCACCATGAAGCGGGCCACCCGGGAATACCGCGCCGCCGCCGAGGAGTCCCGCCGAGTCGGCAAATTGCTCACGGAGGCGCACACAGACTTCCGCAAGTACCAAAAGCAGCTGCACGACCTCGTCGAGCGGGGCCGGAAGAACTACCTGAAGTTCTCCGACAAGGGCGTGGAGGACGTGGACTCCCGCTGGGACAGCCCCACCGCCTCGGCCGCTCCGGGCTTCGCGGACGAGCGCAAGAAGGTGCTCGACGAGGCGACAGCCGACTACAAGTCCATCCTCGCGGCGGTCACGAGCATCGACGGCGCCGTCGGTGCCGCACTGCGTCGGGACGCCAACGGCGCCGACAACGACAGCTTCAACGGCAAGCGCACCTACAAGGACCTCGACGAGGCCGAGGCAGGCAAGGCGTCGCAGCTGATGAAGAAGAAGGGACGCCTGACGGACTCGGAGTTCATGCAGCTGAACCAGTTGCTGGCACAGAACAGGAACGACCCCGAGTTCGCCCGATCCTTCGCTGTCCGCACGGGCGCCGAGCAAACGCTCAACAAATACGACCAGCTCCTCAACCCGACCTCGGGCGCAAATCTATCGAAGGCTGAACTGGCGCAGCTGAAGCAGTTCCAGAAGAACCTGGGTACCACTATCGGCACCGCCACCACCTCGGACGACGGCGACAAAAATCCGAACAGGGGCATCAAGAAGTTCCAGGACGAGCTCCTCTCCTTGGGGCACAAGGAGTTCAACTCAAACCCGTCCGAGATGGCGAAAGGCCTCACCGGCTACCACGTGACCAGCAGTCTCATGAGCCATGGCAAGTGGGACACGGACTTCCTGCAGGAGTACGGCGAAGACCTGATCGTTGCCGAGAAGCAGGGCGGCAAGTACAGCCTGCAGGATCCTGCCGCGTATTGGTCGGGCGACGGCCTCCGGAACACAGGGGCGCCCCAGCTCGGGGCGCTCGACCCCATGACCGGGTTCATGGAGGCCTTGGGGCACAACCCGGAGGCATCGACCGAATTCCTCACCTCAAGCACGGACTTTGACGGTAAATCGGTGGATCACCTGGACTACCTCCTGGAAGACCGCCGCTGGCCGCCGCCGGAGCACGGGACCTTCACCGGAGATCCGGCCAACCCGAGCGGCTACGACAACCTCGGCCATGCGCTGGAGTCGGCCACGAGCGGCCGGTCGTACGAGTACGAGGGCAACGAGATGCCCAAGCACACGGAGACCCAGGCCGGCCTGGTGAAGGAGCTCGTCAACAAGCTCGGGGGCCCCGACGGGGGTGAGCTCCTCGAAGGAGAAGAAGCCAAGCTTCGGCCTCTGAACGACAGCCTCGGCAACATCACGGCCAATTACATGGGTGACTTTCAGCGGGCCCTTACTGAGCAGGGAGCGCTACCGACCCACGGCGCCGCGGCAGATCTACCGCGAGGCAACACAGCGGCCTTCCTCTCGTCTGTGGGCCAGGACCCCGAGGCGTACAAGGCCATCACCGCCGCCCAGCAGGCCTACACCAGCGTGGCGGTGGACCAGGCGGTGAACCACAGCGATGGTTCCAGCGTGCCGCCGAACAGCCGGGTCGAGAACGCCGTGAGTCCTGGTTCGATGCTGGCGGGCATCATGAGTGAAGCTCGCGCCGAGGCCGTCTACAACTCCAAGACAGCCGAGGCTGAGGACTTCAACTCGGGCACCGACACGGCCAAGAAGTGGGTGGGCCGAGGCCTGACCATGGCCACGGAGTCCGTGCAGGTTCCCGTCGTCTCCTGGGTCCTGGAGGACGTGCAGACCAGCGTCCAGGAAACACTCAAGAAGGACTACACGAATGAGGCGCACCACGAAGCCAGGGAGGATTTCACCGACAGCCAGAAGCGAGCCGAGAACGCAGCCAGGGAAGCTGTCGATCGAGCCACCCGGGGCGGGGACTTCACGGAGCAAACGATCAGGGACATGAAGGACTCGGCCGCCAGGGAAGCACGTACCGCCCACTCCGTCGGTGCCGGAACAGAGCGCGCGGGCCGAGGGGGTGGCGGAAGTGCTGGGTGATGCGCGGTCGCGGCGTAGGGCCGGAGGGCTCTTGGGCGTTGCGCTACTGGCCGTAGCGGGCGGCGTCTGGTGGGTCTGGGGCGGAGAGGACGCCGAGCCGCGCACCGCGGCGGTGCCCGACACGCTGTGCAAGACGTCGATCTCCACTCGTCTCGTGAAGAAGATGCTTCCTCCCGGCCCTTACCTGTCTGCCGGCACGGACGGCGATCCCTGGACTGACATCGACGATCTCCTGCAGTCGGACGACACGGACGATCCCGGCTACGCACGTTGCACGGTCCATGCCTCGGCCGAACCGGGCGAGGAAGGCTACGTGGTGGTGTTGGTCCAACTGTGGCCTGTGGCCGACGCTCGTGAGGTCATGCAGACTCACGAAGAGGGCGGATCGATGCCCTCGGACGGCCGGAGCATCACCTGGGGCCCGGCTTTGGGGTACATGTCACCGGCGGACACCGAGCTGGCCGTCCGATGTACCCCCCCGAAGGGCTCCGGTTTCACCAACCACCATGCTCTGACCGTCACCATCGAACCCAACCCGAAGGTGGCAGGCAGGCCGCACACCGCCGAGCTGTCCGCGCAGCTCGCCGCCGAAGTCATGCGCTACGCAGTCCAGCAAGCCGCCCACTGCACCGATACTCCGACGCTGCCCACGCAGACCGGCGCCGTGCGCCATGACGGCTGAACCCAGGCGTCGGCGCGCCCTCCTGATCGGCTGATCTCCGTCGCGCTCATCGCCACCGGCCTCATGTGGTGGCTGCAGGAAGACAAGGAGAGCAGCCACGCCCCCAAGAATCTCCTGCCGGTTGAACTACTGCACCAACGCCCCCAACCGCCCCAGCGCCTCGTCGGTGAGCCGGTACACGGACCACTCCGACTGCGGGCGCGCGCCCAGGGACTCGTAGAAGGCGATGCTCGGCTCGTTCCAGTTCAGGACGGACCATTCGAGGCGCTGGTAGCCGCGCCGCGTGCAGATGCGGGCCAGTTCCGTCATCAGCGCCTTGCCGTGGCCGCCGCCGCGCGCCTCGGGGCGTACGTACAGGTCCTCCAGGTAGATGCCGTGCACGCCGCGCCAGGTGGAGAACGTGAGGAACCACAGCGCGAAGCCCACCGCCTCGCCGGACGCGGCGTCCTCCGCGATGTGCGCGTAGGCCGCCGGGTTCTCGCCGAACAGGGCGGTGTGCAGGTCCTGTTCGGTGGCGCGGACCTCGTGCAGGGCCTTCTCGTAGTCGGCGAGTTCGTGGATCATCGCCAGGACGGCGGGTACGTCTTCGGGGGTCGCTGTGCGGATCATGCGCGCAGGTTAGCCGGGCCCGCCCTTGACGCGTCGGGTACGTTCCCGGCCATGAACGCGTCAGCGCCTAGCACCCTCAACGGCCATATATCCCACTGGTTCCACGACCACGGCATGCCCGCGGCCCGCGAGCCCCTCACCGGGGACGCCACCGCCGACGTGTGCATCGTGGGCGGCGGCTACACCGGCCTGTGGACCGCGTACTACCTGAAGAAGGCCGCGCCGTTCCTCCGGATCACGGTCCTGGAGCAGAAGTTCTGCGGCTACGGCGCGTCCGGGCGCAACGGCGGCTGGCTCTACAACGGCGTCGCGGGCCGCGACCGGTACGCGAAACTGCACGGCCGCGACGCCGCCGTACGACTGCAGAACGCCATGAACGACACCGTCGCCGAGGTCGTCCGGGTCGCCGAGGAGGAGGGCATCGACGCGGACGTGCACCGCGGCGGCGTCCTCGAAGTCGCGTACACACCCGCCCAGTTGACCCGGCTCCGCGCCTTCCACGAGGACGAGATGGCGTACGGCGACCGGGAGCGGCAGCTGCTCGGCGCACGGGAGACCGCCGAGCGTGTACGGGTCGCCGGCGCCGTCGGCTCGTCCTGGACGCCGCACGGGGCTCGGCTGCACCCGGCGAAGCTGGTCACCGGACTCGCCTCGGTCGTCGACGCGCTCGGCGTCACCATCCACGAGTCGACGCCCGTCACGGAGATCAAACCGAAGCACGCGGTCACGCCGTACGGCACGGTCCGCGCCCCCTACGTCCTGCGCTGCACCGAAGGCTTCACAGCCGCGCTGAAGGGGCTGCGGCGGGAGTGGCTGCCGATGAACTCCTCGATGATCGTGACCGAGCCGATCCCCGCCGAACTGTGGGAGACCATCGGCTGGGAGGGCCGCGAGACCCTCGGCGACATGGCGCACGCCTACATGTACGCGCAGCGCACCGCCGACGACCGAATCGCGCTCGGCGGCCGCGGCGTCCCGTACCGCTACGGCTCCCGCACCGACAACGACGGCCGTACGCAACCGGCGACGGTGGACGCCCTCCGCTCCCTCCTGGTCCGCTTCTTCCCCGCCCTCGCCCGCACCCGGATCGACCACACCTGGTCGGGCGTCCTCGGCGTGCCCCGCGACTGGTGCGCCACCGTCACCCTGGACCGCTCCACGGGCCTCGGCTGGGCGGGCGGCTACGTCGGCTCCGGCGTCGCCACCGCCAACCTCGCGGCGCGCACCCTGCGGGACCTGGTCCGCGAGGACTCGGGCCAGGACACGGCGACCTCGCTCACGGCGCTGCCCTGGGTCAACCACAAGGTCCGCACATGGGAACCGGAACCCCTGCGCTGGCTGGGCGTCCAGACCCTCTACGCGGCCTACCGCACGGCGGACCACCGCGAGGCGACCCTCCGCTCCGCGTCCCCGTCGACGTCCCGCCTGGCAACCTGGGCCGACCGACTCGCGGGCCGCACCTGACGCGCCTCCTCAAACGCCGGAGGGGCTGAATTTGGGGGGTGGTGCACCCGGAGAGGCTGGATTCACGTGCCCCTTCAGGGGCGCGGTGAACTGCGCGACCAGCCACGACGGCGCAGCAGCCGAACAACAACCGGGGCTCGGGGCGCAGCCCCGGTTCCGACAGGGGCGCGGGGAACTGCGCGACCAGCCACGACGGCGCAGCAGCCGAACAACAACCGGGGCTCGGGGCGCAGCCCCGGGGGCTGTCCGCTGAGGACTTCGGGAAGGGGCGGGGAGGGGAGAGAAACGGCCTGGCAAGGCCAACTCCCCCCGCCCCGAGGGAACTTCACGCAACGGCCCCAACGGGCGAATCCCGGTGACCTTCCGTCCGCAGCGCGAGTTGCGCCTGGAAAAACACCAGGAGCCCCCATGCGCACCCTCGCCCGAGCCGCAGCCACAGCCCTCGCCGCCACCGCCCTCACCCTGGCCCCGGCCACCACCGCCACCGCCACCGCCACAAGCACCGCCGCCGGAAACCCCCAACTCGTCCGCGCGGCGGACCGCATCATGGCGTTGCCCGTGGAGCGCTTCATGACCGTGGAGCGGACCCCGCCGTTCAACTGGACGACAGACGGCTGCTCCGTGCCCGGCGGCCAGGCCCCGTACATGAAACTCTTCACCCCCGCCTGCACCCTGCACGACTTCGGCTACCGCAACTACGGCTCCCGCGCCGGCACCCTCGCGCTCGATCCGACGCCCGCCCGCAGGGCCGCTGTCGACAGGCGCTTCCTGGAGGAGATGCGGCGCATCTGCGACCAGAAGCGCCCCGACCTTCTCCGCCACACCGCCTGCTACGGCGCGGCCCACACGTACTACGACGCGGTGCGCCTCGGCGGGGACCGGGCGTTCTACGCGTAGCAGCGGCCGGACAGCCGAACAGGCCCCGACCGCCGGGCGGTTGGGGCCTGTTCGCGAGTCACAGCAGGTGCACGAAGCGATCAAGCGGTCTTGCGGTTGCCGTTCTCGTCGCAGGGCAGGCCGGCCAGGCCGTGGTGGGCGGTGTAGTCGCGGGTCGCCTGGCGCTCCGTCTCGGTGATGGCGGTCGGGTCGACGTCGGTGATGCCGCCGAAGGGGCGGTCGACGTCGCGGATGATGCACAGCGTCGTGGTGAGCAGCCCTGTGATCACCACGAGGGTCATGATCTGGCCGCGGTTGTTCCGGCGGGGCAGGCAGACGCCGAGGGCGACCACGGTGACGGTCAGGGTGATCAGCAGGAACCACAGAATGGCGCTGGGAACGCTCGGCGTGGCCTGTGTCAGCCGCTCCTCGCGCTCCTCCGAACGCTCGTTGTCCGCGGCGACCAGCATGCCGAAGGACGGCTCGCCCTGCAGCGGCCGGAAGGTCTTCCGCAGGTCGGTGGACCAGACGCTGGGCGCGGGCGAGCTCTTGCCGTCCGCCATCGCGGGCCACTCCTGGGTGCGTACGGCCCGCGAGTAGCAGACCGCGTCGGCCTGGATGCGGGCCTTCGGGCCCGCGGGCGCGTACTCCGCGATCTCCACGATCTTGTCGACGGCCCGCGCCTCCCCGCGCGAGGCGACCTCGGCCTTGCCGTACGAGCCCGAGGCCGTGACGAGGACGAAGGCGAGCAGCAGCACGGTCAGGGTGAGGAGCGGGCCGACGAGGTCCTTCACGGCCATGCCGTCGTCGTTGTCGGAGACGAGCCGGGGCCGCAGCCAGCGGTTGGCGGCGAGACCGGCGAGGAGTGCGAGCACGGCGATGACGATGACGAGGACCACGAGCGGCCGCCTTCAGTAACAGTGCGTACGGGGAGGGGCCCCGGTTCGAGGGGCTTGTTGATCTTGCCCGTGGGGGCGGCAGCGCACCGAGGCCGGACGTTTGTTCCCGCACGATCGAGGGACGCGGCTTGCTGCACCTGCCGAGCCCCGGGCGCCGCCCTACGGTGGAGCAGGGGGCGGCAGAAGGCCACAAGCAGTCAGCGCACAGTGAGCAGGGAGCAGGGAGCAGCGATGCGTCAGACCAACCTCACCTCGGAATCCGCCGACTACATGCGCGCCCGCGAGGAGCTGCGGCAGGCGGAGGTCGAGCTGATGCGCCACCGCGAACGCGTCGCCGCCCTGCGCCGCGAGCTGCCGCCGGGGCCCGTCGTCGAGGACTACGTGTTCGAGGAGGGCCCCGCCGACCTGGCCGCCGGCGACGCCCCGGCCCGGTCCGTGCGGCTGAGTGAGCTGTTCACCCGGCCCGGACGCGAGCTCGTCGTCTACCACCTGATGTACGGCAAGCGGCAGACCGAGCCGTGCCCCATGTGCACGATGTGGTGCGACGGCTTCAACGGTGTGGCCCGCCACCTCGCGCAGAACGTGGACCTCGCGATCGTCGCCGCGGCCGGCCTGCCCGCGCTCCGCGCGCACGCCCGCGACCGCCGGTGGACGGAGCTGCGGCTGCTCAGCGCGGCGGGCGGCGCTTTCAAGTACGACCTCGGCAGCGAGGACGCGGACGGCAACCAGGACTCGACGGTCTCGGTGTTCACCCGCGACGACGACGGGTCCGTACGCCACGTCTACTCGACGCACCCCCGTATGTCCGACGACATCGACGAGCGCGGCATCGATCTGCTCAGCCCCGTCTGGCACCTGCTCGACCTCACCCGCGGCGGCCGGGGCGACTGGTACGCGGGGCTCGACTACTAGGGGGCGTCTCCCCGAGACACCCCCTAGGCCGTATCCCGGGCGGGGGCTCCCCCGGCTCCCCTGGGCTTCAGCAGGCCCGGCCAGAAGGCGCGGTCAGCAGGCCCGGTCGGCAGGCCCGGTCAGCAGGCCCGGCCAGAAGGCGCGGTCAGCAGGCCCGGTCGGCAGGCCCGGTCAGAAGGCGCGGTCAGAAGGCGCGGGGCGACATCAGCTCCTCCGCGCCGTCGATCAGCGCGGTGCAGCGCGGCACCCCCGGCCCCGGCAGGATCCGCACCCCTACGGGCCGGGCGGGCTCGTCCGCCAGCTCGCCGTTCAGGAGCAGGGGCCGGCTCCCCCGCGTCTCCTGGTGATCGGTCACCTTGCCGTCCACCAGGAGCTCGGCGATGACGCGGTGCCCGTTGTGGACGTTCACCGTCACCGAGTGGCCCGCGATGTCGAGGTGGAAATGGTGGTTTCGCGTCATCACGCATCTCTCCCGGGGACCCCTGCTCCCTCTCCGCCGCCGCGGAAGGGGCCCTCCTTCAAGAATCGCACGCGGGTCCGACACCGGCCCGATCCCGCGACCACAGCCACGGCCACTGCCACTGCCACAGCCACACGGCTCCGCGTACGGCGACGGCTGCGGCTACTCCGGCAGCGCCCGGTCGGCCACGACGTTCTTCATGACCAGCGTCGACGTCAGGCGCTGCACCCCCGGCAGACGGGCCAGCCGCTGGTCGTACAACTCCTGGAACGCGGTCAGGTCGGTGGTGGCCACGCGCAGCAGGTAGTCGGGCTCGCCGAAGAGGCGCTGGGCCTGGAGGACGTGCGGCACGGCGGCCACGGCCTCCTCGAAGGCGGTGACCGTGTCGGCGTCCTCCCAGCGCAGGGTGACGAACACCAGCGCCTCGAAGTCGAGGCCGACCGCGGCCGGGTCCACGACGGCGCGGTAGCCGCGGATCGCGCCCTGGCGCTCCAGGTCGCGCAGCCGGCGGTGGCAGGGCGACACGCTCAGCCGCACGCGCGCGGCCAGCTCGGTGACCGTGAGACGGCCGTCCAACTGCAGCTCGGTAAGAATCTTCCGGTCCATGGCGTCCATGGAGAAGATTCTCCCCCGGATGTCGAGAAGGCGGGGGAATTACGGGAACACTTTCGGGCAGATCGTCCCTACTCTTCCTCACGTACCGACGCACGTGAGAAGGAACGATCGATGGACACGACCACCCTGGCCGCATTCCTGGCCGTGGACCTCCTGCTGGTGTTCACACCGGGCGCCGACTGGGCGTACGCGATCGGGGCGGGGCTGCGCGGGCGGTCGGTCGTGCCGGCGGTCGCGGGGCTGATAGCGGGGCACGCGGCGTACGCGCTCCTGGCCGTCGCGGGCCTCGCGGTGCTCGTGGCGAACTCGCCGAACCTGCTCACCGCGCTCACCCTCGCCGGGTCCTGCTACCTGCTGTGGCTCGGCTGCACCATGCTGCGCCGGCCCGCCGAGGTGACGGCCGCGGACGGGGAGACGGCGGGCTCCTCCCGTACGCGGGTCATGCTCAAGGGCGCGGGGATCAGCGGCCTCAACCCGAAGGCGCTGCTCCTGTACTTCTCGCTGTTCCCGCAGTTCCTCGACCCCGAGACGGGCTGGCCGGTGGCCGCGCAGACGGGGCTGCTCAGCACGTTCCACCTGATCGCGTGCGCCGTCGTCTACCTCGGCGTCGGCGTCCTGGCCCGCACCGTCCTCAGCACCCGCCCCGCGGCGGCCCGCGCCGTCACCCGCGCCTCCGGCGTCCTGATGATCGGCATCGGCGCGCTGCTCCTGGTGGAACGGCTGCTGCTCGCCTGAGCCCGAACCGCCACCGCGCACCGCCACCGCGCACCGCCGGCGCGAACCGCCACCGCGAACCATCAGGCCCTGCCTGCCAGTTGGGCGGACGCGACCTCAGCCGTTTCTTCGTGCTCGGGCTCTTCGGCGGTCGCACCGGGGAGCAGGCGCAGGGCGGCGGCCCCGAGTGCGGCGTGCAGCGCGGCGGCCACGGCTACGGCGGCGTGCAGGCCGGTGACGAAGGCGCCCTTCGCCTCCTGGAGCGCCGCGGGCACGAGGTCCGGCAGCTGGAGCGTCTCGTCCAGGGTGGGCGCGAGGTCCGGCCCCTGCAGGCGGAAGACAAGCGCGGCGAGCGAGCCGAGGACCGCGATGCCGAGGGCGTTGCCGATCTCGTTGCCGGTCTCCGCGATCGCGCCGGCCGACCCCGCACGCTCCGCGGGGACCGCGCCGACCGCGGTGTCGGCGACGACGCTGAACGAGATGCCGTACCCCACTCCGGCGATCACCGTCGAGGCCACGTACCAGCCGATGCCGCCGTCGACGGTGACGGGCAGAAGCAGGAGCAGGCCGCCCGCGACGGTGAAGTGGCAGACGACGAGCGCGGTCCGCTTGCCGATGCGGTCGACGAAGGCGGGCGTGACGATGCAGGTGAGGGTGAGGACCGCCGCACCGGGCAGCGCGAGCAGCGCCGCGTGCAGGACGCTCAGGCCGAGGACGGACTGCAGGTAGACGCCGGACAGGTACGCCGCCGCCGACCAGGCCGCGAGCGGCAGCAGCCCGGTGACTATCGCGACGGTGAAGGTGCGGTCGCGGAACAGGGAGAAGTCGATCAGCGGGTGTTCGAGGCGGCGCTGGCGGAGCACGAAGAACGTCAGGACCGCGAGGCCGAGGAGCCCCGTCACGACCGGCAGGGTCGAGAAGCCGTCCGCGGCCAGGTGCTTGACGCCGTAGATCGTGAGCAGCAGGCCCCCGGCGGAGGCCGCCACGCTGAGCAGGTCGACGCGGCCGGTCCCGCCCGCCCGCACCTCGCGCAGGAGGACCGGCGCGAACAGCAGGAACAGGGCGATCACCGGCAGGTTGACCAGGAACACCGAGCCCCACCAGAACTGCCCGAGCAGGGCGCCGCCCGCGATCGGGCCGACGGCGAACCCGGCCGCGAACGCGGCGGCGAAGATCCCGATGGCGCGGGCGCGCCGCCTCGGGTCGGGGAAGAGTTCGCTCAGCACCGCGAGCGCCGACGGCAGCAGGGTCGCCCCGGCCACCCCCATCAACGCCCGCCAGGCGACGAGGAGTTCAGGGCTCGGCGCGAACGCCGCCCCGGCGGAGCCGATGCCGAACACGGTCGCGCCGGCCATCAGGAGCTTCAGGCGGCCGTAACGGTCGCCGAGGCTGCCGAAGGCGATCAGGAGGGAGCCCACGGCGAAGCCGTACACGTCGAGGATCCACAGGGCCTGGTCGGCGGTCGGCGAGAGGGCCTGGCTGATGCGGGGCATCGCGAGGAACAGGATCGAGCCGTCCATCGAGACCAGGAGCACCGGCCCGAGGATCACCAAGAGCCCCAGCCAGGACCGCAGTTCGGACGGGGTGTGCGCACGCTGTCGAGTCATACCGCCGACGTTCCGGCACAGCGCGTACGACAGCCATCCCCATGCCATGGGTACACCTGACAGGTGCACCCACGGACTCCGGCGGCGATCTAGCCTCGACGGCATGGACAGCTTCGGAACGTTCCTGAAGAGCCGCCGCGACCGGGTCACTCCGGCCGAGATCGGTCTGCGTACCTACGGCACCTCCCGCCGGGTCCCCGGTCTCAGGCGCGAGGAGCTCGCCCAGCTCGCCGGAGTGAGCGCCGGGTACTACACGCGCCTGGAGCAGGGCCAGGCCGAGTCGGCGTCCGAGCAGGTGCTCGACGCGCTGGCCCGGGTGCTCGGGCTCGACCCGGTGGAGACCGCCCACCTGCACAACCTCGCCCGGCAGTCCGCGAGTTCCGGCCTGGCCGAACCGCCCGTGGAGGAGCCGCACCGGCGGGTCCTCACGCTCCTGGAGTCGCTCGACGAGGCCATGCCCGCGATCGTCCTCGGCAGGCGCGGGGACGTGCTCGCGTGGAACCGCACCGGGCACGCGCTCGTCGCCGAGCACCTCCCCCACGACGCGCCGCACGCCCCGGAGCGGCGTCCGTCGATCCCCCGCATGTTCTTCCTCGACCCGCAGACCCGCGCCATGTACGACAACTGGACCGAGCTGGCCCGCGTCCACGTCGCCTATCTGCGGCTCACCGCGGGCCGCTATCCGACCGACGCCCGGCTCGCCGGCCTGATCGGCGAACTCACCATGCGCAGCGACGACTTCGCGACGATGTGGGCCGCCGGCGAGGTCGCCGACTGCACCGTCGGGGCCATGCGGCTGCGGCACCCCACCGTCGGCGCCCTGGACGTGGACTACCAGGTGTGGCTCCAGCCCGAGAGCCCCGACCACCGGGTGGAGATCTACACCGCGAATGACCCGGCCTCCGCCGACGCGGTGCGGGCCTTGGCCCGAATCACCCCCGGTCAAGACCCGGAGCATGAAGGCCCAGTTCGTCCCTGACCTCCTCGGCGACCCGGACGATGTCGCCGGTGGGCTCGGTGGCGTACGGGGGATGGCCGCGCAGCCACTCCTCCTCCAGCGCGTACCAGTCCTGCTGCCTCGGCGCGCGGTTCTCGGCGAGCGCGGCGGCCAGTTCGTCGAAGTACGTGCGCCAGCGCAGCGCGTACAGGCCGGAGACGAGCCCGGACCACTCGCGGTTGGCGTAGTCGCGAAGCCCGCCGTCGTTCGCGCCCTGCCGGGTGCCCCAGACGGTGAGCAGGGACTCGGCGTCGTAGGCGAGCCGGTCCCGCTCCTCGCGGGTGGCGCCCCAGGCGCGGGCCTCGGCGGTCCACCGGCCGAGGAGGTGGCCCGCGTCGGTGGCGACGGCCTTCTCAAGGAGGTCGAGCCACCGGAACCACTCACCGGTCAGCTCGGCGAAGCGGCCCCGGTCCTTCGTCTCGTACGCCGCACGGATCTCGGGCAGCAGCTGCCGGGAGCGGTGGGAGAGGACCTGGCGGGTGACGTCGAGCAGGTCGTAGCGGTAGCCGGAGCCGCCGCGCAGCGCGGGGTCGACGGCCAGGAGCGCGGGCAGGGCGCGGGCGAACTCCTCGGCGTCGTACCGGAGTTGCTGCGGCGACCAGGCGGCGGCGCTGCGCGCGGTGAGGCTCGGGCGGGCGGCGAAGAGGCCGTCGTGCGGCTCGCTCCAGGAGTCGGCGCGGGTGGTGCCGTACGCGGTGCGGCGCAGCACGTCCCAGGCTGCGACGGCCTGCGGGTCGGGCCGCCCGCCGGGCCCTGTGCCGTACCGGTAGGCGGGCCACTCGGCGAACCAGTCGGCGAGGTCCACCCGCCCCTCGGTCCAGGCGAGGTCGCTGAAGAGTGCGAGGGCGGCCGGGTTGTTGTCGGCGCCCTCGGGCATGAGGGCGATGCCGTCGAGGGCGCTGCCCGGCTCGGTGCGCCACTTCTCGTACAGCTCGGCCCAGTCGGGGGTGTTGGCGCCCATGGCGGTGTGGCCGCCGAAGTTCCAGATGGAGCCGAAGGCGTACGGCGTTCCGCCCCAGTCGGCCTCCCGGTCGGTGACGGTGGGGAACCGGTCGGAGAGGCCGTCCACGACGAACACCCGGTCCCGGTCGACGGCGTCGAGGATCTCCTTGCGCGGGTTGTTCTGCCAGCCGAGCATGGCCCACACGGCGTTCGGCCGCGCGGTCCGCAGCGCGGCCTCGACGGCCCTGGCCGCCTCGCCGACGGGCACGTCCCCGGCCTGCCCGCCCTCGTGCAGCAGGTCCATCTTGTACATGCCGCTCGTGCCGAGGAGTTCGCCCTGCACGGCGTAGAAGCGGGCGGCGACACGGGCGAAGACCTCGCCGCGCGGGTCCAGCCAGTCAGGCCGCCGGAAGCCGACCCAGTCGCCCTGCGGGACGGTACGGGCGCCCGGGTTGCGGTCGGCGAAGCCCGGCGGGACGGTGCCGAAGTAGCCGGGCAGCACGGGCGTCATGCCGAGCGCACGGGCACGGTCGGCGACGCGGCGGGCCAACGCGGCGCGCGCGTCGAGGAGTTGCCGGGACACGGGGCCGCCGAAGCCGGACATGTTCTGCAGCAGCCACCACGGCTGGTGGGCCGGTCCCGGTATCCACGCGCGGAGTTCGGCGTCGGTGTACCCGAAGTCCTGGAAGGCCCGGTGGTAGACGGCGTCCGCGCCGAGGGAGAGGAACACCTCGTTGTAGCCGTGCAGGGCGAGCACGTCGAGGGTGCGCTCCCACTGGCCCCAGGTGCGGTAGGGGCCGCTGTAGCCCTCGTTGGTGTCGTTGAAGACGAAGCGGTGCCGGACGTTCGCCGTACGCTCCACCGGCTCGGCCACGGCGGGCAGCCGCGCCGACAGCCGGGTCTGCGCACCGTTCCAGGAGAACGAGGCCCGCGCGGCGTGCCGCAAGTACCAGTGGAGTCCGGTGAGTTGAACGGCGGGCGAGGTACCCTCGACGACGATCGCCCCCTCACCCCCGGAGACCCGGAACCAGTCCACTCCCCCGGGCCGCCGCTCGGCCTCCCGGAACTCCACCTGATCCTTGTGGCCCGGCAGCAACCGCCCGACAGCCCGCCCGGCCTCCCCGCCTTCCCGGGCCGCGGCGCCCGTCGAACCGGCGGCGACACCGGCTCCGGATGCGGTGAGGGCGAGCGAGGCGAGGAGCGTACGGCGCGACAGCGGCATGGGGCCCTCCGAAGCAGCGGAAGCGGAACGCCCACCACCCTCACCGTGCTTGCTGCGCCGGGTCCATGTACGGACGGGGCGAGCGCTTGGACATTCCGGCCGGCCGGCACCCGGCGTCGCACGGGTCCCCAGAGCCGCACGCGCCCGCCGCCGTCGCCGCATCAAGCAAGAGAAAACCCCAGGTCAGACGGTGTCTGACCTGGGTCCGGTTGAGCCCCCTGTCGGATTCGAACCGACGACCTACGCATTACAAGTGCGTTGCTCTGGCCATCTGAGCTAAGGAGGCGCGGCCGCGGGCGGGTGAGCGGGCGCGGCGGTTTCCACACTTTACACAGGGCGCGTCCCCGCGGGCCACGGACGATGCACGGACGGTGCCTGGACGAGGCGCCGCCCCGAGGGCACTCCTGGAAGGCACAGAGGACAAGGGCGGCGGGCAGGCCCCGTACGAGCTGTCGGAATTCCCGGCCGCCGGACTGCTGACACCGCCAAGCCCTCCGGGTACTGTCACAGCCAGTCCGGCCCCGGCCGGTCCACACCTCTCGACGTCTACACCTCTGGACGTCGTACACCGCCGCACCGCAACGACGCGGCGCGGCGGCACCACCTTTACTCGGATCGTCCGGCACGTTCCTGCCGGTGAAGGGGGCTTCACAGCCATGGCTTCTGTCACGTTCGACAAGGCGACACGCATCTACCCGGGCTCCGACAAGCCCGCGGTGGACGGCCTGGACATCGAGATCGAGGACGGCGAGTTCCTCGTCCTCGTCGGTCCCTCCGGCTGCGGAAAGTCGACCTCCCTGCGCATGCTCGCAGGCCTCGAGGACGTCAACGGCGGTGCGATCCGCATCGGCGAGCGCGACGTCACGCATCTGCCGCCCAAGGACCGGGACATCGCCATGGTGTTCCAGAACTACGCGCTCTACCCGCACATGACGGTCGCCGACAACATGGGCTTCGCGCTCAAGATCGCGGGCGTCCCGAAGGCCGAGATCCGGCAGAAGGTCGAGGACGCGGCGAAGATCCTCGACCTCACCGAGTACCTGGGCCGCAAGCCCAAGGCGCTCTCCGGCGGTCAGCGGCAGCGCGTCGCGATGGGCCGCGCCATCGTCCGCGAGCCGCAGGTCTTCCTCATGGACGAGCCGCTGTCCAACCTGGACGCCAAGCTCCGCGTCTCGACCCGTACGCAGATCGCCTCGCTCCAGCGCCGCCTCGGCATCACCACGGTGTACGTCACGCACGACCAGGTCGAGGCCATGACGATGGGCGACCGCGTGGCCGTGCTCAAGGACGGTCTGCTCCAGCAGGTGGACTCGCCGCGCAACATGTACGACCGCCCGGCCAACCTCTTCGTCGCCGGCTTCATCGGCTCCCCCGCGATGAACCTGGTCGAGGTCCCGATCACCGACGGCGGCGTGAAGTTCGGCAACTCGGTCGTGCCGGTGAACCGCGAGGCCCTCACCGCCGCCGCCGACAAGGGCGACCGTACCGTCACCGTCGGCGTCCGCCCCGAGCACTTCGACGTGGTCGAGCAGAACGGCGAGGCCGCCAAGTCGCTGAGCAAGGACAGCGCCGACGCCCCCGCCGGCCTCGCCATCACGGTGAACGTCGTGGAGGAACTCGGCGCCGACGGCTACGTGTACGGCACCGCCGAGGTCGGCGGCGCGGCCAAGGACCTGGTCGTCCGGGTCAACGGCCGCTCCGTGCCCGAGAAGGGCTCCCAGCTGCACGTGGTGCCGCGCCCCGGCGAGACCCACGTCTTCGCCACGTCCAGCGGCGAGCGCCTCAGCGACTGACGCCCAGCCAACTCGCGTTCCCGGCCCCGCACTTCGGTGCGGGGCCGTCCGCGTACCGACTGCTCCGCACGGCCACCGAGTCGACAAATACCCCGGCACAAAGCCCATTTCGGATCTAGTACGTCAACACGCTATTCGAAATTTTCCCTCGAACCGTCGCCCGTTCCGGTGACCAAATGTCTCCAAATCATCACTGACCGCTACGCTCACGCACGTGAACCAAAGCGCCCGCCGAATCGGCCGAACCCTCGCTCTTGTCCTCCCCGTCGTCCTCGTCCTGTCCGGGACGCTCGCGGTCACCCGGGTCAACTGGTCGGGTGGCTCGCAGTCGGTGCTCACCGCGTCGGCAGAGGACGTCTCCTCGCCCGCCAAGACCACGCGCGCCCCACAGGAAGCGCTGCGCGACCGGCTCCTCCTCGAACTGCAGGAGAAGAACCCGGGCATCGCCCTCACCAAACTCCAGCAGGAGGTCGACGCCCGCCCGTCCCTCGCCAAGCACTGCGCCTGGATCGCCCGCGCCCTCGGCCGCGCCGCCGTCCGCCAGTACGGCCCGAGCCGCGCCCAGTCCTTCGCCCGCCCGGTCTGCGACACGGCCTTCGCGACGGGCGTGGCCCAGTCGGTCTGACCCGTCCGCGGAAGAACTGCCTAGGGTGCGGGCATGACCGACCCGCACCCCACACCCGTACAGGCCGTGATCCTCGCCGGAGGCCAAGGCTCCCGGCTGCGCCCGTACACCGACGACCGACCGAAGCCGATGGTCGAGATCCCCGGAACCGGGGTCCCGATCATCGGCCATCAGCTTTCCTGGCTCGCCGCCGAGGGCGTCACCGACGTCGTCATCTCCTGCGGCCACCTCGCCGGCGTCCTCCAGGACTGGCTGGCGGCGGCCGAACTCCCCCTGCGGGTCACGACGGTGGTCGAGGAGGAGCCGCTCGGCCGCGGCGGCGGACTCAAGTACGCGGCCGCCCGCCTGCCGCACCCGGACCGCGCCTGGTACGCGACGAACGGCGACATCTGGACCCGTTTCCCGCTGCGCGAGATGGCCGCCTTCCACACCGAGCGGGACGCCACCGCGACGCTCGCCCTGGCCCGCCCCCGCCTCCCCTGGGGCGCCGTCGAGACCGACGCCTTCGGCCACATCACGGACTTCATCGAGTCCCCACGCGTCTCGTACGAGATCAACGCGGGCGTCTACGTCTTCGCACCCGAGTTCGCCGAGCTGCTTCCCGACCGCGGCGACCACGAACGCACTACGTTCCCCCGCCTCGCCCGCGGGCGTCGCCTGGCCGGCTACCCGCTGCCGCAGGGCGCGTACTGGCGAGCCATCGACACGGCGAAGGACCTCACCGAGGCAGCCAAGGAGCTTGCCGCACACGGGCGTTGAGCCCCCGTGCTCTTGTCGTCGTTCGGCTGCCGCGCCGTCGTGGCCGCTCGCGCAGTTCCCCGCGCCCCTGTCGAGGCACGTCCCCCACCCCGCTGTGGGCAGGCGTTCCGCACGGCGATGGGGGTCCCCCCTGCTCGAGCGAAGCCGAGAGCTTGGGGGAGGGTGGGCACAGCGCCATGGCGCGACAGCCGAAGTCGAGCCCGGAGGGCCTCCCGCGTTTGAGGAGGCCCTCCGGGCAGGCCACGCGATGGCAGCCGCATATCGGACACTGCCGGGAAGGGGCCGGGAGGGGAAGGGGCCGGGAGGGGAAGGAACCCCCTACCCCAGCAACCCCCCGACAAGCCCCGGCTCCTCGCTCCCCGAACCCCCGCTGCCCGTGCCCCCACTGGACGTGGGCCCGCTGCTGGTAGACGGCGGGGCCGACTCCTGCGGCGGGGGCTGCTGCTGCCCCGTCCCCGCGGTCTCGCTCGGCTGGCTGTCGACAGAGCCGGACTCGCTCGCCGTACCGGGCGTGGACGCGGGCGCGGACGGCGGCGTGGACGTGTTGCCCTGCGTCGGGGCCCCGGTCGTGGCGGACGGCGTCTGCCGCTCCGTACGCCGCTCCTTGGGCTCCGTCGGCAGCGGCGAACCCGGCTGCTCGTTGCGCGGCGACTCCCCGGGCCCGGGTGCCCTCACCCGGTCCGCGTCCCGCACCGCGCCGCCCAGCAACGAGCCGACGAGCAGGGTGAGTCCGACGACCACGGTGCCGACCAGGAACCCGCGCCGCAGCACCCGGCGCCGCAGCTCCCACAGCCCGGCGCGCGGACCGAGCCGCCGCCAGGCCTCGCTGGCGAGCCAGCCGTCCACGGAGTACACCGGCGCACCCGCGATGATCAGCGGGCTCCACGCGGCGAGGTAGATGATGTCCGGCGCGTCGTAGACGGGCACCGACTTCCAGCTCACCGTGACGAGCAGCGCGGCCGAGAGCAGCCCGCCGACGACGGCCGCCGCCCGCTGCCAGAGCCCGAGCACGGTCAGCACGCCGACGATGACCTGCAGGAAGGCGATGACGAGCCCGGCGCCGACGGGGTGCGCGAGCGCCCAGTCCCGCATCGGCTCGGCGAGCGCCCAAGGGTGCAGCGAATTCAGCCACTTGACCATGGAGCCGCGCTCGCCGCCGTCGAAGTAGACGGGGTCGCAGAGCTTGCCCATGCCGGCGTAGATGGAGATGAAGCCGAGGAAGATGCGCAGCGGAAGCAGCACCACACCGAGGTTCAACCGCCGCCCCGGGTAGTACGCGTGGCGCACGGAGTCGTTGCCGTGCCTGCGCGACGGCCGGCCCTCGGCGTCCTCCTCGCGCGCCAACTCCTCGTACGCGTAAGCCGCTTCGGCCTCTTCGTCGTACACGCTGCCGGAGGACTGGACGCGGGGCAGGATCCGGGTGTCGCTGTCCTCGGGCTCGCGCGGGCCGATCACATGCGGCGGCGGGGCGGCCTCGGTGACGCGCGGGATGACCTGCGTGGCCGCGCCGTCGGAGCCGTCGCCGCCGAACGCCTCGTGCTGCACGCCGGTGGTGCGCACAGCCTGCAGCAGGCCGCTGGCGCCCGGGTCGCCGGGCACGGACTTGCCGCTCCAGACGACGGGGGCGCGCCGACGCCCGGCGGCGGTGCCGGCCGAGGCGGCCGCCGCTCCGGCGGGCACGCCCGCTGCGAGCCCGGCGAGCGCCAACTGCCGTGCGATACGCGGGGACTGGGTCTGCTGGGCCGTGGGGAGCTGCACGCGGAAGCTCGCGTGATTGACGATGACCTGGGCCGGGTCGCACGGCACCTTCACCATGCTCAGCGCGGGTCCGTCGTCGAATCCCGACGGGCCTCCCCCTGCGGGCGTGCGGGGTGTTCTGGTGTCCACACTCATCTAACCGAGTGATGAGTGCTTAGGACACTGCCTTGACCGCCCCGATCTGTCCGGGTCGCGTCAAGGCCTCACCCCGCCTGCCCCCGGAGGGATCAACTCCGGCGTCGCGCAGCCTCGTAGAGCACGACACCGGCGGCGACACCGGCGTTCAGCGACTCGGCGCCGCCCGGCATCGGGATCTTCACCCTGAAGTCGCAGGTCTCGCCGACGAGTCGGGACAGGCCCTTGCCCTCGCTGCCGACCACGATCACCACCGGGCCGTCCAGGGCGGCGAGTTCACCGACCTCGTGCTCACCGTCGGCGGCGAGACCCACGACGACGAGCCCGTCCTTCTTGTACGCCTCCAGGGCGCGCGTCAGGTTGGTCGCACGCGCCACCGGCGTACGCGCCGCGGTGCCCGCGGAGGTCTTCCACGCGCCGGCGGTCATGCCGGCCGCGCGCCGCTCGGGCACGACCACGCCGTGCCCGCCGAACGCGGAGACGGAGCGGACGACGGCGCCGAGGTTGCGCGGGTCGGTCACGCCGTCGAGGGCGACGATCAGCGGGTCCTCGCCCTCGTCGAACGCGGCGTGCGCCAGGTCCGAGGGGTGCGCGTACTCGTACGGCGGGACCTGCAGGACGAGGCCCTGGTGGTTGAGGCCGTTCGTCATGCGGTCGAGCTCGGCGCGCGGGGCCTCCATCAGGTTGATGCCGCCGCGCTCGGCGACGAGCTGCAGCGCCTCGCGCACCCGCTCGTCGTTGTCGATGTACTGCAGGACGTAGAGCGTGGAGGCGGGCACGCCCTCGCGCAGCGCCTCCACGACCGGGTTGCGGCCGACGACCAGCTCGGACGTGCCCTTGCCGCCGCGGCGCGCGACGGGACGGCGGGCGGCCTGCTTCGCCTTGGCGTTGGCGATGCGGTTCTTCTTGTGCTTCTTGCGCATCTCGGCGGGCGGCGTCGGCCCCTTGCCCTCGAGGCCGCGACGCCGCTGGCCACCGCTGCCGACCGTCGCACCCTTCTTGTTGCTGGTGCGGCGGTTCCTGCGCTGGCTGTTCCCGGCCATGACCTACCTGTTTCCTGAAGCTCTGCGTACGTACGTATAAGTGAGTGTGCCGCCCGGCGGACCGGGCGGCCAGTCTCGGGCGGACCCGGCGGGCTCAGCGGGGGCCGAGGCTCCAGCGCGGTCCGTCGGGGCTGTCCTCGATGACGAGCCCGGACTGGCCGAGCTGGTCGCGGATGGCGTCGGCGGTCGCCCAGTCCTTGCGCGCCCGCGCGGACTCGCGCTGTTCGAGCACGAGCCGTACGAGGGAGTCGACGACGCCGTGCACGCTTTTATTGAGCACAGCGTCGCCGCGGTCGGCCTCGCCGGCCCAGTGCTCGTCCAGCGGGTCGAGCCCGAGGACGCCGAGCATGGCGCGGACCTCGGCGAGGCGCTCGACGGCGGCCTCCTTGTCGTCCGCGGCGAGCGCCGAGTTGCCCTGCCGGACGGCCGTGTGCACGATCGCGAGGGCCTGCGGCACCCCGAGGTCGTCATCCATGGCCTCGGCGAACGCGAGCGGCACCTCGGCGGCGGGGGCGACGGCCTTCCCCGCCTTCTCGCCGGCTCGCTGCACGAAGCCCTCGATCCGCGCGAACGCCGACTCGGCCTCGCGCAGCGCCTCCTCGCTGTACTCGATCATCGAGCGGTAGTGCGGGGTGCCGAGGTAGTAGCGCAGGACGATCGGGCGCCACTGCTTGACCATCTCGCTCACGAGCACCGAGTTGCCGAGGGACTTCGACATCTTGTCCCCGGCCATGGTCACCCAGGCGTTGTGCACCCAGTACGAGGCGAAGTCGTCGCCGTAGGCCTTGGCCTGGGCGATCTCGTTCTCGTGGTGCGGGAAGATCAGGTCGAGTCCGCCGCCGTGGATGTCGAAGGCGGTGCCCAGGTACTTGTGGGCCATCGCCGAGCACTCCAGGTGCCAGCCGGGACGGCCCCGGCCCCACGGCGTCTCCCAGCTCGGCTCCCCCGGCTTCGCCGCCTTCCACATGGCGAAGTCCCGCGGGTCCCGCTTGCCGGTCTCGCCCTCGCCGGACGGCTGGAGCAGGTTGTCGAGCTCCTGGTTGGAGAGCTCCAGATATCCGTCGTACGAGCGGACGTCGAAGTAGACGTTCCCGTCCGCCTCGTAGGCGTGGCCGCGCTCGATGAGGCCGCGCATCATCTCGACCATCTCGGTCACGTGCCCGGTGGCACGCGGCTCGTAGGTCGGCGGGAGGCAGCCGAGGGCGGCGTATCCGTCGTTGAAGGCGCGCTCGTTCTCGTACCCGATCGACCACCACGGCCTGCCCTGATCGGCGGCCTTCTTGATGATCTTGTCGTCGATGTCCGTGACGTTGCGGACGAACGTCACGTCATAGCCGCGGTACGCGAACCACCGGCGCATGATGTCGAAGTTGAGCCCCGACCTGATGTGCCCGATGTGCGGGGCGGCCTGCACGGTCGCGCCACACAGGTAGATCGAGACACAGCCCGGCGTGAGCGGGGTGAAATCGCGAATCTGCCGGGCGCTGGTGTCGTACAGGCGAATAGTCACGCATCAAGGGTAGTGGGCCGGAAGGAGTGCCCCGCGACCCTTCCCGGGAGCGGGGCCACTTTGTGACGGACGTCGAGCCGTACCGCTCAGATCCGGCCGACGACCTTGCGCGGAGTGACCCGCACCACGACGCGCTCGCCGTCCCTGACCGCGTGCGGATTGAACTCGGCGTACGGCTTGCCGGTGTACTTCAGCGAGAGCTCGTCGATGAGCTCCTGCCCGCCCTCGCTGGTCACCGTGGCGCTGCCGCGGATCTCGGCGTACGAGTACGGGGCGTCGAAGGGCTGCACCACGATGCTGACCCGCGGGTCGCGGCGCAGGTTCTTCTCCTTGCGCCGGTCGATGGTCGTGGAGAACAGCACGTCGTGCCCGTCGCGCTTCACCCAGACCGGCGAGACCTGCGGGCTGCCGTCGGGCTGGATGGTGGCGACGGTGATGAAGACCGGGGAGTCGAGCAGGGCCTTGAGCTCGTCGGAGAGCTGAGCGGGCATCGGGGAGACCTCCGGTTGTCACTGCCGTGGGCGGTCGTGCGCGGGGCGGAGAGCCCGCCCCGCGCTGTCACCGTACCCAGCGGGTGCGCGTCAGACGCGGACGACGAGTGCCGTGGCGATCGCCGCCAGGCCCTCGCCGCGGCCGGTCAGACCGAGGCCGTCGGTGGTGGTGCCGGAGACCGACACCGGCGCCCCGACCGCCTCGGACAGCACCTTGCGCGCCTCGTCCCGCCGCTTGCCGACCTTCGGGCGTACGCCGATGACCTGCACCGACACATTGCCGATCGCGAACCCGGCCTCCCGCACGATGCGCGCGGCCTCGGTGAGCAGGGTGACGCCGGAGGCGCCGGCCCACTCGGGGCGCGAGGTGCCGAAGTGCGCGCCGAGGTCGCCGACGCCCGCGGCGGAGAACAGCGCGTCGCAGGCGGCGTGCGCGGCGACGTCGCCGTCGGAGTGCCCGGCGAGGCCGTATCCGCCGCTGGCGTCCTCGTCCCAGAGGAGGCCGGCGCACCACAGCTCGCGGCCGTGCTCGAAGGCGTGCACGTCGGTGCCGACGCCGACCAGCGGCATGTTCGTCAGCGGATCAGAAGCCATCGTTCTTCCTCCTGCGCGCCAGGACGGCCTCGGCCAGGACCAGGTCGAGCGGCCTGGTCACCTTGAACGCCTCTTCGTGTCCGGGGACGACGACCACGGGCAGGCCGAGCTGCTCGACCATCCCGGCGTCGTCGGTGGCGCCCTCGCCGTTCAGCTCGACGGTGTCGTGGGCGCGTACGAGCACGTCCCGGTCGAAGCCCTGCGGCGTCTGCACGGCGCGCAGGCGGGCCCGCGCGGGGGTGGCGACGACGGGCTCGGGGGCGCCGCGCTCGACGGCCGGCTCGACCTCCTTGACGGTGTCGGCGAGCGGCAGTGCGGGCACGACGGCGGGGGCTCCGGACTGCACGGTCTCCACGACGGCGTCGACGGTGTCCACGGGCACGAGCGGGCGGGCCGCGTCGTGCACGAGCACGGTGGTGATCTCCGGCGGCAGCGCGTCGATGCCGGCGCGCACGGACTCCTGCCGGGTGTCGCCGCCGGGCACGACCAGGAAGTCCGTGCGCTCGGGCAGCGAGTGGTCGGCGAGCAGCGACTTGACCTCGGCGGCGCCGTCGGCGGGCGCGACCACGACGACGAGCGAGACGGCGCGGGAGGCGGCCATCGCCCGGACGGCGTGGATCAGCATGGGCGTGCCGCCCAGGGTACGGAGCGCCTTGGGGGCGCCCGGTCCGAGCCGCACGCCTCGGCCGGCCGCGGGGATCACCGCGGCGGTGCGGGCGGGCTTCGGGGTGTTCGGGGATGACTGGGATTCGTCTGACATCTGGTCCGCGTTCAGGGTTTGTGTCCTCGGGCGACGTGGGTATGGCCTCAGCGAACGCCCCCGGCCGACAGGTCGAGGGCCAGGCGCGCAGCTCTTGACCGTGACCCTTTCCGTGACAACCGGTCGAGGCTGGGCGCCAGTTCACGCCAGTGGCAGTTCAGGTACGAACATGCCCAGGTACAAACATGCCGCAGTGCCCGGCGACACAGCCTGTCTGTTGGTCAGTCAGGGCTGGTCAGCGGGCACCGCGGCATGGTGTTACCGGTACTGCGTCAGGACGCGAGGACTTCGTCGAGCAGAGCCTCGGCCTTGTCTTCGTTGGTGTTCTCCGCGAGAGCGAGCTCGCTCACCAGGATCTGCCGCGCCTTGGCGAGCATGCGCTTCTCACCGGCGGACAGACCGCGTTCGCGCTCACGACGCCACAGGTCACGCACCACTTCAGCGACCTTGATGACATCGCCCGAGGCGAGCTTCTCGAGATTTGCCTTGTAGCGCCTAGACCAGTTCGTGGGCTCCTCGGCGTACGGCGCGCGCAGCACCTCGAAGACCCGGTCGAGCCCGTCCTGACCGACAACGTCGCGTACGCCGACGAACTCCGCATTGTCCGCTGGCACACGAACCGTCAGATCGCCCTGAGCGACCTTCAGCACCAAGTAGGTCTTGTCCACGCCTTTGATCTGACGAGTTTCGATGGCCTCGATCAGCGCGGCCCCGTGATGGGGATAGACCACGGTGTCGCCAACCTTGAACGTCATGTGACAGGTACCCCTTCCGTGGCTATCCATCCTAACACGAGAACTGCCTCTTCTGAATGGCGTTTTCGCAGGTCAGGGCATATCTCGGGGCTTGACAACGGCGCCAGGAACGTGCTGCGCGGGCTTTCCGGAGGTGGGTATTCGCAGGTCGGAGCGGCTGTCCGGGGAACCTGAAACACGCCCGTCACAGACGCCCGCGACCCCTCTCAGGAGGTCGAACGTCCCGGTTTGCACGCTTCGAAGTGAGCGGGTTCCGCTACTCCGTTCGGTGTCATGAGAGCCGTTCGAGACAAGTGTGAACGGTTGTGGCGGGAATCCGGAATTGATCACGCGCGGCGTGATCAATTCCTGTGGCCGCCTCGCATTCCTTACCTGAAATCCATCGGGCGGTCGACGCGATGGATATGTGAATCCCGAACCACACACATTCGGCCACATCACGGCACGGGTCCGCGACGGCGACCGGAGGCATAAGCGAGGAGCGCCCCGGCGACGTACCCGCGACGTGCCCAGCGGCGTACCGGGCGACCTAGGGGCGGGTCGGGTGCGGCGGGCGGAGAGGGGCTCGGTAACCTAAGCGCGCTGTCAGACCATTACGGACGGCCACAACAGCCGACCCGTACCGCCCACGTTCAAGGAGTTGCCGCCGCCGTGAGCCGCAGCCTTCGACGCGGCGCCATCGCCGCCACCGCCCTCGGGTTCTCCATCGCCACCCTCGCCGCGTGCGGTGCGGGCAACAACGCCCAGACCCTCGGTGTGAAGCCGGACAACGCCGCGACCAAGGTCGGCGACATCAAGATCCAGAACGCGGTTGTCATCACCCAGCCCGACCTGAAGTCCACGGGCCCGGCCGCGATCGCCGCGACGGTGTTCAACAACGGCCAGAAGGACCAGGTCCTCGAGTCCATCAAGATCGAGGGCACGGACAAGCAGGCCGAGCTCAAGCCCGCCAAGGGCGGCAAGCTCACCATTCCGGCGGGCGGCTCCCTGGTGATCGGCGGCGCGGGCAACGCCTCCGCGGCCCTGCCGAGCAGCCGTGAGGCCGTGCTGGACGGCAACGCCCAGAACGTGACGTTCTCGTTCAGCGAGACCGGCGACGTGAAGATGGAGACGTTCGTCGTGCCGGCCACCAGCTACTTCAAGAAGTGGGGCCCGGCCGAGGTCCCGGCCGCCGAGCCGACCAAGCCCGTCGCGCCGTCCGAGGGCGCCTCCGGCAAGCCCACCGAGAGCGCCTCCGGCAAGCCGACGGAGTCCGCGTCCGGCACGCCCGCCGAGGGCGCCGAGGGCGCTGCGGACCACGAGGCCGCCGGCCACTGACGCTGCAACGACTTAGGGCGGGAACCTTGGTTATCGGTTCCCGCCCTTTGCGGTTCTGCCAGCTACGGCTCGAACTTTTGGTGCCCTCCCCAAGGGAGGTTCCTGCTTCACAGCACCGAGCCCGGATGACTCCAGGTCTTACCCGCGCTCCACAAGCGTTTCACCTCTCCGCCCACCCGACGGCGAGGGTTACTTAACGTAGCGCAGGTGTCGCTCAGGGTTCAAACTTGTAGCCCAGGCCGCGGACCGTGACCAGGTAGCGCGGGGCGCCCGGGTCCGGCTCGATCTTGGCGCGCAGGCGCTTCACGTGGACGTCGAGGGTCTTGGTGTCGCCCACGTAGTCGGCGCCCCAGACGCGGTCGATGAGCTGCATGCGGGTCAGGACGCGGCCCGCGTTGCGCAGCAGCATCTCCAGGAGGTCGAACTCCTTGAGCGGCAGGTCGACCTTGGAGCCGCCGACCGTGACCACGTGCCGGTCCACGTCCATGCGGACCGGGCCCGCCTCCAGAGCGGCCGGGGTGACCTCCTCGGGCTCGCCGCGGCGGCGCAGGACGGCGCGGATACGGGCGACCAGCTCGCGGGACGAGAAGGGCTTGGTGACGTAGTCATCCGCTCCTATTTCGAGGCCGACGACCTTGTCGATCTCGCTGTCCTTGGCCGTCACCATGATCACGGGGACGTTGGAGCGGCCGCGCAGCTGGCGGCAGACCTCGGTGCCGGGCAGGCCGGGCAGCATCAGGTCGAGCAGGACCAGGTCGGCGCCGTTGCGCTCGAACTCGTCGAGCCCGTCGGGGCCTGTGGCCGCGAGGGAGACCTCGAAGCCCTCCTTGCGGAGCATGTACGACAGGGCGTCGCTGAAGGATTCCTCGTCCTCGACGACGAGCACTCGGGTCACGGAAGGACCTCCGGGGCAGGGATCGGCTCGCGGGTCTCGCGAGACTCGTGCTGAGCGGTGTGGGTGTCGGTCTCGGGGTCCGCGCCCGGGTCCTCGTCGTCGAGGTCGTCGCGTTCCGCGGTGGTCTGGGGGCCGCGGTCGCGGGCGGCGCCCGCCTCCGGCAGCCGGAGGGTGAAGGTGGAGCCCTGTCCCTCGGAGCTCCACACGGTGACTTCCCCGCCGTGCGAGGCGGCCACGTGCTTGACGATGGCGAGGCCGAGGCCGGTGCCGCCGGTGGCCCGGGAGCGGGCGGGGTCGACGCGGTAGAAGCGCTCGAAGATGCGCTCCTTGTCCTTGTCGGAGATGCCGATGCCCTGGTCGGTGACGGCGATCTCGATGAGGTCGCCCCCGGGTGCGTTGACCCGGCGTGCGGCTATGCCGACGCGGGTGCGGGCCGGGCTGTAGTTCACGGCGTTCTCGACGAGGTTGCCGAGGGCGGCGGCGAGCTGGCCCCGGTTCCCCCATATGTGCAGGTCGGCGGTGCCTCCCGCGGCCATGGTGATCTGCTTCGTACCGGCCTGGTGGCGGCAGCGGTCGATGGCCTCGGTGACGAGTTCGTCGACGCGGACCGGCTCGGCGTCCTCCAGCGGGTCGTCGTTCTGCACGCGCGAGAGGTCGATGAGCTCCTGGACCAGGTTGGTCAGGCGGGTGGCCTCTATCTGCATGCGGCCGGCGAACCGCTCCACGGCCTCGGGGTCGTCGGCCGCGTCCATCACGGCCTCGGAGAGGAGGCTCAGGGCGCCGACGGGGGTCTTCAGCTCGTGGCTCACGTTGGCGACGAAGTCGCGTCGTACGGCCTCGATGCGGCGGGCCTCGGTGAGGTCCTCGACGAGCAGGAGCACGAGCCGGGAGCCGAGCGGGGCGACGCGGGCGGAGACCGCGAGGGCCTCGCCGCGACCGGTGCCGCGGCGCGGCAGGTCCAGCTCGACCTGGCGTATCTCGCCGTCGCGGCGGGTGTCGCGGGCCATCTGCAGCATCGGCTCGACGGCGAGCTTCCCGCCCCGTACGAGCCCGAGGGCGTACGCGGCGGAGCTGGCCTTGACGACGGCGTCGGCCTCGTCGAGCACGACGGCGGAGGAGCGGAGCACGGAGAGGACCGTGTCCACGCCGGGCGGCAGGACCGCGTCCGTGTGCAGGGAGGTTCGGGTGGGGCGTCTCTGGTCGCGCTCGCTCCAGCGGAACGCCAGCATCGCGATGACACCGGTGCACACCCCGGAGATCGCTGCCGCTGCGGCGACCGCCGCGTTCACGTCCATGCCTTCAGGTTATGCACGGATCAACACCCGGCCACAGCGGTCGAGGTGTCATCTCGAACACTCGTCGCCGAGAGTTCACCGGTGGTACGTGGCTGGTTCATTTGGGTGGCCCGGCGGGATCGGCGCAGGTGGGGCAGTGGGGCGTACGGGACAACTGGGGCGCTGTTCGCGTCGCTCAGAGTTCACCTGGGAGACAGGGGCGATTCACATGGGATGCCGGTCCCCGTCGCGTTCCGGCCGCACCGTGGGAGCGTGGGGTCACAGCCCCGGCACCGTATTACAGGGGCAGTGGCCCTGGCGGCACGTACTCAGAGAGGGAACTCCATGCGGGACGCGTACCACGAGGAACTTGACTCGATCGGCGAAGGCCTGGTCGAGATGGCCCGCCTTGTCGGGTCGGCGATCGGGCGCGCCACGACGGCCATGCTCGACTCGGACCTGAAGCTCGCCGAGAGCGTCATCGCGGCGGACCAGAAGGTCGACGACCTGCAGCACGACCTGGAGGCGCGCGCGATAGCCCTGCTCGCCCGCCAGCAGCCGGTCGCGACGGACCTGCGGATCGTGGTCACCTCGCTGCGGATGAGCGCGGACCTGGAGCGCTCCGGCGACCTGGCCCAACACGTCGCGAAGCTGGCCCGGCTGCGCTTCCCGGAGTCTGTCGTCCCGAACGACCTGCACGCCACGATCCTGGAGATGGGCCAGCTCGCGCAGCGCCTGATGGCGAAGGCGGCCGAGGTCATCATCACCAAGGACATCGACCTGGCGATGCAGCTGGAGCAGGACGACGACGAGATGGACCAGCTGCACCGCACGCTGTTCCAGCACCTGATGGACGACCGCTGGAAGCACGGCATCGAGACGGCCGTCGACGTGACCCTCCTCGGCCGCTACTACGAGCGCTTCGCCGACCACGCGGTCTCGGTCGCGAAGCGCGTGGTGTACCTGGTCACGGGCGAGCACGCGGACGAACTCCAGCCGCCTACGGGGCCGGAGGTGGCGGGGGCGTAAGTCTCTTCCCGGGGGAGCTGCGTGGGGCCTTTCCGTGTCCACACTTCACGGAGGGGTCCCTCGCTGCTGTTGTGCGGTACGGGCTCCGTGCACCGGGGTGCGGTGAGGCTCGCCCTGTGGCTCGGGTTCGGGACGTCGGGGATCGTGGGTGGCATGACCGAGCGGCGGTTCGATGTGTGGGCGGTCGGGGGCGCCTACGAGCGGTACATGGGGCGGTGGAGCCGGCTTGTCGCGGACGAGTTCGTGGCGTGGCTGGGCTGCGGGGGCGGCCTGCGGTGGGTGGACGTCGGGTGCGGAACGGGGGCGTTGACGGCGGCGGTCGCCGCGCGCTGTCGGCCCGAGCTCGTGGTGGGCGTGGACCGGTCCGCCGGGTTCGTGGCGGCGGCGCGTACCGCTGTGGCTGAGGGCCCCGCGTGGTTCGCCGTGGCGGACGGGTCGGCGCTGCCAGTGCGCGACTCGATGTGCGACGTGGCCGTCAGCGGTCTGGTGCTCAACTTCCTTGCCGCGCCCGGTGCGGCGGTGGCCGAGGCGGCCCGGGTGGTGCGGCCCGGCGGGACGGTCGCCGCGTACGTCTGGGACTACGCCGAGGGCATGGGGTTCCTGCGGCGCTTCTGGGACGCCGCCGCCTCCCTGGACCCGTCGGCCGCCGGCCTGGACGAAGGGCGGCGGTTCGCGGTGTGCGACCCGGAGCGTCTCCGGTCGCTGTGGGCGGAGGCGGGGCTCGTGGACGTGGCCGTCGCCCCGCTGGAGGTGGCCACCGTCTTCGCCGGCTTCCCGGATCTGTGGGAGCCGTTCCTGGCCGGGCAGGGCCCCGCCCCCGGCTACGTCGCCGCGCTCGCGCCCGCCGCCCGGGACCGCTTGCGCGCCGCCCTGTGCGAGGCCGTGCCGACGCGGCCCGACGGGTCGATCGCGCTCACCGCGCGCGCGTGGGCGGTACGCGGACGAGTCCCCGAGTGACGGGTTCCGCGTACGGAAAACGCCCCTGCGCCGCGACGTATGCGCAGCTCAGGGGCGTGATCACGAAACCCTCGGAGAGTTACTTCTTCTTGCCCTGATTCTTGACCGCCTCGATCGCCGCCGCGGCCGCGTCCGGGTCGAGGTAGGTGCCGCCCGGGTTGAGGGGCTTGAACTCGGCGTCCAGCTCGTACGAGAGCGGGATGCCCGTCGGGATGTTCAGGCCCGCGATGTCCGCGTCGGAGATGCCGTCCAGGTGCTTGACCAGGGCGCGCAGCGAGTTGCCGTGGGCCGCGACCAGGACCGTGTGGCCGTCGAGGAGGTCCGGGACGATGCCGTCGAACCAGTACGGGAGCATGCGGACGACGACGTCCTTCAGGCACTCCGTCTGCGGGCGCAGCTCCGGCGGGAGCGCGGCGTAGCGCGGGTCCGCGAACTGGGAGTACTCGGCGTCGCGGTCGAGCGCCGGCGGCGGGGTGTCGTACGAGCGGCGCCACAGCATGAACTGCTCCTCGCCGAACTCGGCGAGGGTCTGCGCCTTGTCCTTGCCCTGCAGAGCGCCGTAGTGACGCTCGTTCAGGCGCCAGCTGCGGTGGACCGGGATCCAGTGACGGTCGGCGGCCTCGAGCGCCAGCTGCGCGGTGCGGATCGCGCGCTTCTGGAGCGAGGTGTGCACGACGTCGGGGAGCAGGCCGGCGTCCTTGAGCAGCTCACCGCCGCGGACCGCCTCCTTCTCGCCCTTCTCGTTGAGATTGACGTCCACCCAGCCGGTGAACAGGTTCTTCGCGTTCCACTCGCTCTCGCCGTGGCGGAGGAGGATCAGCTTGTACGGTGCGTCGGCCATGTGTCCGAGCCTAATGGAAAACATGTGGCGCGCCGTCCGGCCCCCGCGTAATCTGCGCTCGGCGCATTCACCCATTACATGCGCCGTTGCCAACTACCCGCCGGGGGGGCTCCTCTTGTCAGTCGCTTCGCTCCGAAGAGCCGTCAGGGAGAGCGTCTCCGGGCTGCCGCGCGAGTTCTGGTGGCTCTGGACCAGCACGCTGGTGAACCGGCTCGGCGCCTTCGTCGCCACGTTCATGGCCCTGTACCTGACGATGGAGCGCGGCCACTCCGCCTCGTACGCGGGTCTCGTCGCCGCTCTGCACGGGCTCGGCGGGGTCGTCTCGTCGATCGGGGCGGGCGTGCTCACGGACCGGATCGGGCGGCGGCCCACGCTGCTCGTCGCGCACGTCTCCACCGCCTTCTCGGTGGCGCTGCTCGGTTTCATGCAGGACCCGGCGGCGATCGCGGCGGTGGCGTTCCTCGTCGGCATGGCCTCCAACGCCTCCCGGCCCGCGGTGCAGGCGATGATGGCGGACATCGTGCGCCCCGAGGACCGGGTGCGCGCCTTCGCGCTCAACTACTGGGCGATCAACCTGGGGTTCGCGCTCAGCTCGATGGCCGCGGGCTTCATCGCCGAGTACAGCTATCTCGCCGGCTTCCTCGGCGAGGCCGCCCTCACGCTCGCCTGCGCGGTCCTGGTGTTCCTGCGGCTGCCCGAGTCCCGGCCGGTGCGGGGCGCGGAGGGCTCGGGGGCGGAGGCCGAGCACGTCAGCCTCGGCGCCGTGGTGCGCGACGGCCGCTTCATGGGCGTCGTCGGCCTGTCCTTCCTGATCGCCCTGATCTTCCAACAGGCGTACGTGTCCATGCCGGTGGCGATGGGCGCGGACGGGTTCTCCAGCTCGGACTTCGGCATCGCGATCGCCGTCAACGGCGTCCTGATCGTGGCCCTGCAGATCCCGGTCACGCGCTTCATCGAGCACCGCGATCCGCGCCGCCTTCTCGTGCTCTCCTCGCTGCTCGCGGGGTACGGCTTCGGGCTCACCGCGTTCGCCGGCTCCCTCGGGGTGTACGCCCTGGCCGTGTGCGTGTGGACGCTCGCCGAGATCGTCAACGCCCCGACCCAGACCAGCCTCGTCGTCCGCCTCTCCCCCGTCCACGGCCGCGGCCGCTACCAGGGCATGTACACCCTGTCCTGGGCGGTGGCCTCGCTGACCGCGCCGCTGATGGGCGGCCTGGTCATCGACCGGTACGGAGCCGAGTGGCTGTGGGCGGGCTGCGCGGTGCTCGGCACGGTGGCGGCGCTGGGGTACTGGGCGCTGATGCGGGGGCTGTCGCCGGAGGCGCCTGAGGCGCCTGAGGCGCCTGGGGCGCCTGAGGCGCCTGGGGAGGCGGAAGGGCCTGAGGAGGCGAAAGGGCCTGAGGAGGCGGAAGCGCCTGGGGTGTCGTCGGGGACGCCCGCCGAATCCGCCGCCGAGCGGGCGGTCGAGGCCGGCGCCTGAGCGTGCGTACGTCTGCACGCGCGCGTAGTGCCGGTTTTCCGCCCGAACCGCCGTGCCTTACGGGCTACTTGGCGCCCGGCTGGGTCAGATGCGTGAACGCCTCAAGGTTGCGCGTGGACTCGCCGCGCGCGACCCGCCATTCGTACTCCTTGCGGATCGCCGTCGCGAAACCCAGCTCCAGAAGGGTGTTGAACGCGCCGTCCGCGGCCTCCAGGACCGAGCCGAGGAGGCGGTCGATCTCGGCCGGGGTGACGGCGGCGAGCGGCAGCTTGCCCGTGAGGTAGACGTCGCCGAGGCGGTCGACCGCGTAACTCACGCCGTACAGCTTGAGGTTGCGCTCCAGGAGCCAGCGGTGGACGCCCTCGGCGTTCTCGTCCGGGTGCCGGATCACAAACGCGTTCAGGGACAGCGAGTGGCGGCCGACGATCAGCGAGACCGTCGTGGACAGCTTGCGGGTGCCGGGAAGCTTCACCACGTAGGAGCCGTTTTCCGGCGACTCCCAGTCGAGCTCGGCGTCCTTGAGGGCGCTCTCGACGACCTGGCGCGCCTCGGCGCCGCTGCGCTCCGTCCCCGCTGTCTCAGCCATGGTGCGAGCGTACGCGACCACGGCGTTCCTGCATCGCCGCGGTGTACACGTCCGCCGTGGCCGAGGCCGCCGTGCCCCAGCCGAAGGCCTGGGCGTGCCGCGCGGCCGCCCCGCCCATCCGCTCGGTCAGCTGCGCGTCGTCCACGAACCGCTCCAGGACCTGCGCGTACGCCGCCGGGTCGTGGCCCTCCACGAGGAAGCCGCTGACGCCGTCGCGCACCGCGACCGGGAGCCCGCCGACGGCGGCGGCGATCACCGGGGTGCCGGCCGCCTGCGCCTCTATGGCGACGAGCCCGAACGACTCGCTGTAGGAGGGCATGACGAGCGTGGACGCGGCCCGGAACCAGTCGGCGAGCTGGTCCTGACCGACCGGCGGCCGGAACCGCACGACGTCCGCGATGCCCAGACGCGCGGCGAGCTTCTGCAGCCCTTCGGGCTTGGCCAGGCCGCTGCCGCTCGGGCCGCCGACCACGGGCACGACCAGGTTGCCGCGCAGCTCGGGCCGCCGGTCGAGCAGCACGGCCACCGCGCGGAGCAGGACGTCGGGCGCCTTGAGGGGCTGGATACGGCCGGCGAAGAGCGGAATCAGCGCGTCCTGCGGCAGGCCCAGGCGCTGCCGCGCGGCGGCCCGCCCGTCACCCGGGCGGAAGCGCTCCAGGTTGACTCCGGGGTGGACGACGGCGACCTTGCCGGGCTCGGCCGCGTAGTGCCGTACGAGCTCGTCGGCCTCCTCGTCGGTGTTGGCGATGAGGCGGTCGGCGGCGCGCACTATCTGGGTCTCGCCGATCACACGCGCGGCGGGCTCCGGGGTGTCCCCCTCCGCCAGGGCGGCGTTCTTGACCTTGGCCATCGTGTGCATGGCGTGCACGAGCGGGACGCCCCAGCGCTCGGCGGCGAGCCAGCCGACGTGGCCGCTCAGCCAGTAGTGCGAGTGCACCAGGTCGTAGTGGCCGGGGCGGTGGCCCGCCCAGGCCTGCATGACGCCGTGCGTGAAGGCGCAGAGCTGCGCGGGCAGCTCCTCCTTCTTCAGGCCCTCGTACGGGCCCGCGTCGATGTGCCGCACCAGCACGCCGGGGGCCAGCTCGACCTCGGGCGGCACGGCGCCGGTGGTGGCCCGGGTGAATATCTCGACCTCGACGTTGATCTCGGCGAGGCGCTTGGCGAGCTCCACGATGTAGACGTTCATGCCGCCGGCGTCGCCGGTGCCGGGCTGGTGCAGCGGCGAGGTGTGCACGCTCAGCATCGCCACCCGGCGCGGCCTGCGGTGCCCGCCGGGGAAGCGGAGCCGCGGCGGCGTGCTGCCGGTGAGGCGTTCGCCGAGCCGGCTCACGTACTGGCTCACCTGGCGGTCCTCCTAGCGGCCCCTGGCACGGGCCTCCTGGCGGCCCCTCGTCCGGGCCTGCTGTGGGCATGACGGCACGGGCGTGCGTACGTCGCCCTCCAGAACGGGGAACATCGGAAGTCTCGCCTCCATTTCCATTTTGCCAAAGCATTACGGATTCGGGCTCAACCCTCCCCTGACGCCCTTCCGGCTCTTCCGGCTCTCCCGGCTCTTCCGCCCCTTCGGCCCGGCTCGGGGTGCACACGCGCGGGGGCCGATACTGGTGGGCATGGCCGCCCGCACCCCGTCCCGCCCGGTAGGGACCGTCACCCGCGGGACCACCAACCCCAACCGACTGCGCCGCATGGACCGCTGGATCGCGGCCTCCCACGGCCCCGCCCTGCGCCGCGCGGACGCGCCACTCGCCGTGGACCTGGGGTACGGCGCCGCGCCCTGGACCGCCGTCGAGCTCCTGAACCGGCTGCGCACCGCCGCCCCCGCCGTCGAGGTCGTCGGCATCGAGATCGACCCCGCGCGGGTGGCCGCCGCCCGCCCGTACGCGCGCGAGGGGCTGGTTTTCCGGCACGGCGGCTTCGAGGTGCCGACGGACCGGCCGCCGCAGCTGATCCGCGCGGCCAATGTGCTGCGCCAGTACGACGAGGAACAGGTGGCCGCCGTGTGGGAGCGGCTCCGCGCGCGGCTCGCCCCCGAAGGGCTCCTGGTCGAGGGCACCTGCGACGAGATCGGCCGCCGGCACGTCTGGGTCGCGCTCGGCCCGGAGGGCCCGCGCACGGTGACGTTCGCGACCCGCCTCGGCTCCCTCGACCGCCCGTCCGACCTCGCCGAGCGGCTGCCCAAGGCGCTGATCCACCGGAACGTGCCGGGCGAGCCGGTCCACGCCTTCCTGCGCGACTTCGACCGGGCCTGGGCGGCCGCGGCGCCCTATGCCTCGTACGGAGCGCGGCAGCGGTGGATCCGGACGGTGCGCGACCTGTCGGCGGACTGGCCGGTGACGGACCGCGCGGGGCGGTGGCGGCAGGGCGAAGTGACGGTGGCCTGGGCGGCGTTGGCGCCTCGGGGGTGAGCGGCCGGCCCCGGCCGCTCACCGACTCCCCTGCCGCGCAGACCGGTCGAGTAGCGGAACTCGTAACTCCCGCAACAGGACAGGGCAGCGTCAAGCCGAACGCATAACTCCCGTAACAGCACAGGGTGATGCCAAGCGGAACTCGTAACTCCCGCCCCACCAAGGCCAAAGCCCCACACGAGTGATCCTGCGCGGGTTCGGAACGCTGTTCGGACGCCGTTCGTCGGACATGACACGGGGATGGAGCGGGGAGGCGTCCGGGGATGACTGGTCCGGGCGTTCATCCGTACCTGTGCATGTGCGTGCGCCTCTGTCGCATTGGGCGCGGGCGTGGCACCATCCCGGACGTGTTCGTAAGTTACTGACGAGCAATCAGTTCAGGGGGAACGAGCGTGACCGGCAAGCGAAGCTCGACCACGGCGACCACAGCGACCTTGGCTCTGGCGTGCGCGGCGGCGATCCTGGCCGCCCCGGGAACCGCGCATGCCGAACCGACGCCGAAGGACCCCAAGTCCCTTGAACAGGTCCGCAAGGAGATGGACCGGCTCTACCACGAGGCGTCGGTGGCCACCGACGCCTACAACCTGGCGGAGGAGCGGGCCGACCGACAGTCCGACGAGATCGTGCGCCTCGCGAAGGCGATCGTCGCGGGTCAGAAGAAGGTCGACCGCCTGAAACAGCGCGCGGGCGCCGCGGCCCGCGCGCAGTACCGCGGCGGCGGACTCCCGCCCCAGGCGCAGTTGATGCTGAGCGACGACCCGCAGAAGTACCTGGACAACGCCGGCCGCCTGCGCCAGGGCCAGCAGGCCACGAAGGGCCTCCTCGGCGAACTCGCGCGCACGCAGGAGGACTTGAAGCTGTACGCGGACGACGCCTCCGCGCGCTGGCGCGAGCTGGAGTCCAACCGCAAGGCGAAGGCCGAGGCCAAGAAGAAGGTCAAGGCCAGGATCAAGGCGGCCGAGGAGCTGGAGTCCAAGCTCGAGAAGAAGGAGCGCGAGCGCCTGCTCGCCATGGAGCAGGAGGCGGAGTACGAGCGTCAGGCGGCGTGGATCGACTCCGGCGCCCTCGCCGAGATCAACGGCAAGGCCAGCAAGGGCGGCAAGAAGGCCATCAAGTACGCCACCGCCCAGATCGGCAAGCCCTACGAGTGGGGCGCCGAGGGCCCGCGCTCGTACGACTGCTCGGGGCTCACCTCGGAGGCCTGGATCTCCGCCGGCAGAACCATCCCGCGGACCTCGCAGGAGCAGTGGAAGCAACTGCCGCGCATCGACGTCGAGGACATGCGCCCTGGGGACCTGATCATCTACCACGAGGACGCCAGCCACGTGGGGATGTACATCGGGGACGGGGCGATCGTGCACGCCCCCCGCCCCGGGCGGGACGTGACCATCGCGGGCGCGGGCTCGATGAAGATCCTCGGGGTGGTGCGGCCGGACAAGTAGCCCTCCCCTCCCCGGCGGTGTGCCTCGCGCCACCCGGCGGTGCGCCTCGCGTGCCCCTCCCGTCACCCGGCGTGCGGCGCGTGACCTGGGGCACGTGACCTGCGGCACGCAGGCAACCCGGGCAGCGTGATGTTCGTCATCCCCTGGGAAGCCCGATCCGGTCCAATTGCGGTACGGGATGCGGCATATGGGCCCCCGGGGTTTGGTGATCGCCATTCCAAACCCGCGGTGGGTACCGCTATGGTCCCCGTCGGTGGCACGTCGTTCCACGTGTCGCCGCGCCCTCGGGGGGAGGGAAGGAAACCACACGATGCCCGTACCCATACCGCGGCAGAGAGCAGTCCCGGCCGCGGAAGGTGGTCAGGCAGGGGCGTTCCCGGCGCAGGCCGGAACCGAGACCGGCGGCGGCCTGACGCTGCTGGTCATCGAGGACGACCCGGCCGAGGCGCTGTCCGTGCCGGATCTGCTCGACGCCGCAGGCAAGCCCATCCGTATCCGTACCGCCCGCAACCTCACCGAGGCCGAGCGGCTGCTCACCGACGACGTGCACTGCATCCTGCTCGACCTGGCGCTGCCCGCGCCCGGCGCCGACCACGGCGAGGACGAGCTGGCGACGCTGCGGCACGTCCTGCAGCTCGCGCCCCGGCACGCCGTGCTCGCGCTCACCGCGACCGGCGATGTCGACCTGGCCGGCGAGGCCGTGCGGGTCGGCGCGCAGGACTACCTGTTCCGTGAGGAGCTGGACGCCCGGCTGCTGAGCCGCGCCATTCGCTACGCGGTGGAGCGCAAGCGGGCGGACATCGCCCAGCGGCAGCTCACCGAGTCGAAGCTGCGCGCGCAGGAGAACGCCCGCCTGGAGCGGGGCCTGCTGCCCACGCCGCTGCTCGACGGCTCGCAGCTGCGGTTCGCGGCGCGCTACCGTCCGGGCCGCTCCCGGGCGCTGCTCGGCGGCGACTTCTACGACACGGTGCGCACGCCCGACGGCACGGTGCACGCCATGATCGGCGACGTCTGCGGGCACGGCCCGGACGAGGCGGCGCTCGGTGTGGAGCTGCGGATCGCCTGGCGGGCGCTGACCCTCGCGGGCCTCTGCGGGGACGAGCTGCTCTCGACGCTGCAGCAGGTCCTGGAGCACGAGCGTCCGGACGACGAGATCTTCGCGACGCTCTGCACGGTCGACATCTCGCCCGACGGCCGCAGCGCCGGGCTCTGTCTGGCCGGCCACCCCTCGCCGCTGATCACCCGGCCGGGCCGCCCGGCGGAGCTGCTGCCGTACGAGAACGGCGGCCCCGCGCTCGGTCTGCTGCCGCGCGCCCGCTGGCCGCGTCAGCAGGTGCAGCTGGGCGGCGAGTGGAGCCTGATGCTCTACACCGACGGCCTGATCGAGGGCCGGATAGGCGAGGGCAACCAGCGCCTCGGCCAGGACGGCATGGTGGAGATGGTCCGCCGCCAGGTCTCCGACGGGCTGTCCGGCGAGGAGCTCCTCGAAGCGGCCGTCAACGAGGTCCGGGCGCTCAACGGCGGCGAGCTGACGGACGACGTGGCGGTGCTGCTGCTCGACCGGGGCGGGCGCTGAGGCCTCTCCCCGTACGCACCTCAGGGGTGCACGCAGAACGGAGCCGCACCGGGAAGGTGCGGCTCCGTTGTCGTGCGGGGCTGTTGTCGTGCGGGGCTGTTGCGTCGGCTTTCGTACGGCTGCTGCGTCGGCGGAGCGTCCGCCGGCGTTCACCGTCCGCCGTTGTACGGCCCGTAAGGACCGTCGCTGCTGCTGCCGCCTCGGCGGCCTCCGCCGCCCGTGACCTGCTTGAGCGCGGGGCGTACGTCGACGAAGAAGACGATCGTCGCGATCAGACCCGCGATCTGCAGCATCAGGCCCAGGCCGGGGATCCCGATGACGTTCACCAGGACCGTGACGCCGAGGAGGATCAGCCAGAAGTTCTTGGTCTGCTTGTTCGCCGCGACGTAGGCGTCCGGGCGGGCGAGGGCGGCCATCACCAGGGCCACCGCCGCGAGTACCAGCATGGCGAGGAAGAGCAGTCCCACGAAGCTCGCGAAACCTGACATCAGCACGTTGCCCACCACCTGATCCGAGTCGTCTCTACACCGGCAACCGTACCCGGCCGAACGGTCGCCGTATCCGTGGAACGCCCCGGGCTCTCGCTGAGTGCCCGGGGCGTTCCACGGTGCTGTCGCGACCGTCCGCCGTGATCACTCGGCGGGCGGGGTGGCCTTCTTCGCCGTGGTCTTCTTGGCGGGGGCCTTCTTCGCCGTCGCCGTGGTGACCGTCGAGCCGTTCTTCTTGGCCGACTCGGGCTTCGACTCGTCCTCGACCGCGACCGGCTCCGCGACCGGCTGCGCGACGGGCTCCGCGGCGGTCTCGGTCTTCTCGAACCTGCTCCGGGCGGCCTTCGGCTCGCCCTCGGCCTTCGGCTCCGCCTGGGGCTCGACCGCGGCGGCGATCTCCTCGATCTCGTCGGCCGCCTCACCGCGCCAGACCTTGACGGCCTGCTCGCCGTGCTCAGCGACCTCGTCGTACTTCTCGCGGGCCTTCACCGCGTACTCGGCGGCGACGCCGACGCCGCGCAGGGCCAGGCCCTGGGCGGTCTCACCGAGCTTCTTGAGGTCGGTGTCGAGGCTGCCGAGCACCTCGGTGACCTTGGCCTGCAGGGTCTCCTGCGCTTCCTTGGCGCGGGCCGCGGCCTTCTCCTGGACCTCCTTGGGGTCCGTGGCGCGTACGGCCTCGAACCGGGCCGGGGCCTCGGCCTGCAGCTTCTCGATCAGCGCGGGGACCTTCTTGGCCTGCTGCACGGCGAGGTCGGCCGTACCGGCCGCGAAGAAGAGCGGCTTGGGGTCGCTGAGGGTCTTGCGGATGTCGTCGGTGATGGCCATGCCTGGGGTCCTCCGGTCAGGGTGAGGGTTCGATGGTGGTGCTGCCGTCGGCCGTGCGGGGGCCGTCATCGGCGGTGTCCTCGCCACGGCCGGGGGCGTCGGCGCGCGCGCCGCTCTTCCCGGTCCGGGCGGGCCCGTCCTCGTTCGTCTCGGGCTTCGTATCGGGCTTCGTCTCGAATCCGTTCTCCTTGCGGAAGGACTCGTAGATCTGCAGCAGCACCTGCTTCTGCCGCTCGTTGATCGTCGGGTCGGCGAGGATCGCGGCGCGCGTCTCCACTTCGTCGCGGTCCCGCTCGTCGAGGATCCCGGCCTGCACGTACAGCGTCTCGGCAGAGATCCGCAGCGCCTTGGCGACCTGCTGCAGGACCTCGGCGCTCGGCTTGCGCAGGCCGCGCTCGATCTGACTGAGGTACGGGTTGGACACCCCGGCGGCGTCGGCGAGCTGACGCAACGACAGCTGCGCGTTGCGCCGCTGCTCGCGCAGGTACTCACCGAGATTGCCGACGTTGAGCGATGCCATGCGTCGATGGTGCAGCATCAGCGCTAACTATTGCAAGCGACTGCTTGCAATAGTGTCGCACCGCACGATGCATGGCGACGCTGACACTGCCGATGACGATCTGCGCGGTGCGCGCCTGGCGTTCGGCCCATGACTTCTCCGGACGGCGGTACGGGCAGTGACAGCGGCTACGGCAGTACGGGCAGCGGCGGCCGCGTCGACGACGAGCCCGGCGTGACCGTCCGCTGCCAGGACAACGCGTCGACCGGCGTGAGGTTCTGCGACCGGTTCACTCTCGACGCGGACTCCGTGCACTTCGCCGTCGACCACCGGGGCTGGGACGGCGAGCGGAGCCGGCAGACGTATGCGCGGCGGCGCCACCGCGTGGCGTCAGTGGAGTGAGCCGTCACTGGAGTACCGCTGCCCCAACCACCCCCGGATCGCGTCGAGTTCGTCGTCCGTCAGGCCGTAGCGGGCGTCGACGCGGTGCAGCAGGGCGTGGCCCGGGTGGTGGGCGGCGACCCAGGTGCGGTCGGGCTCGGTGATCTCGTCGTCCACCCATACGAAGGGCCGGCCGGCCGCCCACTCGACGATCGGGCGCGTCTTCCAGTGCACGCCCTGCTCCCCGTACGCCTCCTCCGGCCAGGGCAGCACGGGCAGTTCGGGCAGTCCCAGCCAGGGCGCGAGGACGTCGTTGGCGTCCTCGCCCCAGGTGGTCGCCCACACCAACTCGCAGTCGAGCGCGGCCAGTCGGCCCCCGAGCGCCGGGTCGACGCGCTGCAGCAGCGGATGCCCGCCGCCCGCCCGGACCCCGCGGCCGTACGTCGGGTACCCCTCGGGCAATTCGTCCGGCCCCGCTCCGAAGGGGATGAGGGGACCGTCGATGTCGAGGAAGAGCAGTGGCAGAGGGCGCGCCCCGGAGTGCCTTTCTGGGCGATGTTCAGGGCGTCGTCCGGGGTGCGGGGGCCGGGGCCGGGTCACGCCCGCACGATAACGCGGCGGGAGCCGGCTCACAGCGGCCTGGCCGAGATGGGCTACAGCAACGCCCCGGCCCACACCGTCCGCAGCACCGTCCCGAGTGAGTCGACGACGTGCCGCACACCGGCGGAGCGCAGGCTCTCCTGGCGGCTGCCGTCCTGCCCGTACCCGAGGAACGCCACGCCGGCCTCGCGTGCCGCCAGGTGGTCCGCGGGCGCGTCCCCGATCAGCAGCGTCGTCGACGGGTCCGCGCCGAGGGAGTCGAGCGCGCGGTGCAGGCAGTCCGGGTCCGGCTTGAGGCTGTGCACGCGGCCGGTGCGGCGGCCGTGGATGTGCGGGCCGAAGCAGTCGGCGACGCCGCGGCCCTCGATGTAGCGGCGGGCCGCCTCCGGGGCGTGGTCGGTGGCGACGGCGAGGCGGACGCCGGTGGCGTGCCAGGTGCGGATCAGCCGGTCCACGTACGGGGTGGGGAAGGCGCGCGCGGCGGCGCACAGCTCCTCCTCGGTGAGTCTGGCCTCCAGGGCCGCCTCCAGGGGGCTGCCGGGGCGGGCGGCGTGCACGGCGCTCAGCACGGCGCGCGGGTCGGCCGAATCCCGCTCGTCCGCCGTGAGCAGGCCGTCCTCGCCCTGCCTGGCCAGCCACTCGACGAGGTTGTCCACGACGGTTCGGGAGTCGTGGTGCGCGTAGAGGCGGCAGATCGGGCCGTCGAAGTCGAAGAGGACGCACTCGGCGCGAACGATCAAGTCCTGCAGGTTCTCGGCCACTTGCCCCACCCACTCACCCTGTGCCGTGTCGGTTGTCATCAAGAGAGTGTCAGGGTCCGGGCGATGGTGTTCCAGAGTGCGTCGAACCACTTCTGCGACTCGGTCACGAACGCCTCGTCGCGCGGGCCCGCGGAGCTGTCGAAGGAGAAGAGCAGCGACTGGGTGCCGAGCGCGTCGTACATATGGATCTTCTCGCTGTCGATCTCCTCCTCGCGCTTGGTGACCATGTAGTACGCGAGGAGCGCATCGGTGCCGTTGAGCAGGTACAGCTTCGTCGCCGGCGTGAACGGCAGGGCCTTGAACTCCACCTTGACGTCGATGCCGTGGCTGTTGCGCAGGGCGCGGAGGTTGTGGCGCAGGACCTGGCCCTGTGCGTTGCGCTGGGCCAGCCAGCGCCGGTGCACCGGTTCGTCGACCACCTCGTCGTCGGCGGCGGCGTGCTCGGAGGGCTCGCCGGCGGGCACGGGGAAGGCGAGGTTGATGCGGCTGCTGGGGAGCAGCACACGCAGGGTGATCGACTCGGGGCGGATCCGGCCTTCGTAGATCAGCCGCAGCGGATCGCTGAGGCCCACCATCAGGGTCGCTGAGGTCAGGCAGACCGCGTCGATGGTGATGTGCGGGGTCTCCTCGAAGGCGTCGACCAGGCGCGGGCCGAGGGCGACCAGGCTGGCCTGCGGTTCTTCGGTGAGCGGCGCCCGCTCGGCGACCTGCGGCGGGCTGCCCTTGGAGACGTTCATCAGCAGGCCCTCGCGGGCCAGGATCGCCAGGGCCTGACGGATCGCGCCGCGCTCCACGCCGAACTCCTCGGCCAGCTTGGCCTGGGTGGGCATCCGGCTGCCCGCGGGCACGGCGCCGCTGCGGATCCGCCGACGCAGTTCGTCGGCTATGTCCTTGTGCGAGGGCTTTCTTCCGTTCACCGCAACGCTCTCCTGGGTCACGACCAAAACGGTACAACTGCTCGCCATCCAACGGGAGTTGTTTGAAGACTTGTTAGCCAAGCCGACCAAGTGGGAACAACGCAGGAGAGGTTGGCAGCCAACTTCACCAAGTTAGTGCCACCTAACCACCAGCTCTCCTCCCCACCCGAAGGAGGAACCACCATGCCCGTCATCGCAGTTCTGACAGCACTCTTCGTCGTCGGCTTCGAAGAGTTCGTCGAGTGGCAGTACGGCCCCCTGGGAATCGTGGGGATGCTGCTGCTCAGCATCGGGGTCAAGGCCAAGGACCCCACCTGCAGCTCGCTCGGCGCGGTCGTGCTCGCGGTGCTCGTCACCGGCCCGGCGCTCGCCTGACCCGGCAAGTCCCGTACGGGACCCGCGCTCCGTTCAGAACACATCAGGGCGCGTCAGAACACGTCCGGACACCACGGACTGCGGGGCGTACCCAGCAGGGCGTCGGCAATGGCGGCGGCGCCCGCCCTCTCCTCGGTCAGCCGGCCGAGCGCGGCGAGCCGCACCGCGGACGCGTCGCCCAGCCACAGCGCACCCAACTCCCGCACGTCCAGGGCGACTTCGGCCGCATCCCGGGTCGGCGTACAGGACCCGCGCCCGTCCGTCCCGACCTCAAGGCAGTACCGCCCGCCCGCGAACCCCAGCCGGTCGCCCACCTCGACGACGAGGGCGCCCGGCATTCCGTACGTCCGCGCCTCCAGGGCCGCCGGGACGTCCAGGATCCGCACCCACAGCCAGTCCCCGAGCGTGACGATGCGGGCGGCGCGCGCGTTCGGGAAGAGGTCCGCGACCAGCGCGTCCGGGGCGCGCGGCCCGGTGCGCACCGTCTGGACCCAGTCCACGGAGCAGACGTACCGCCACAGCGCGCGCTCCGCCGCCGGGCTCGCGGCGGTCAGCTCCAGGACGGTGGCGGTGTTCAGCGGCTGCTTGCCGTCGCCCCACTTCGCATCGCAGACGTACGCGAGCAGCCCGTCCACCTCGCCCGCGGCCGAGCGGTGCACGGCGAAGAACGGGTCCTTCCACGGCGCCCACCCAGGCCGCACCTCGCCGGTGAACACCTGCCACCAGCGCTCGCCCCGGTCCACCGCACCCGGCGTCGCCCGCCGCACCCGCTCGTGGAGGGCGGGCCCCAGCTTGCGTACGTCGGAGGCGTCCACGAGGTCGATCCGGCCGCCGTCCTCGGGCCCCGACCAGCGCGGGTCGAGCCCGGTGCGCGGCACGTCGATCTCCCACTCGGCCATGCGCGTGGCCGGGCCGAAGCCGTACCGCCCGTAGATCGGGTACTCGGCGGCGATCAGCGTCGCCGCCACGTCCCCGCGCTCCTTTGCCGCCCCGAGGTCCTCGGTGATCATGCGGGTGAGCAGGCCGCGGCGGCGGTGCGTCGGGGAGACGGTGACGTTGGACACGGCGTTCGCCGCGACCTCCGCGCCCCCGACGGCGGTCAGCCGCTGCCCGAACGAGCGGTACGTCGCCACACAGCGGCCGTCGTCGAACGCGCCCCGCATGCGGCTGAGGCCGACGGACGACCTGCGGTCCTCGATCTCTTCGTCGGTGCTGGTCGGGGCGCGGAGGAAGCCGGTGTTCAGGGCTCGCACCCAGTCGGGGAAGTCGGGTTCGGTGAGGAGGCGGACGTCTACGGGCATTCGGTCACCGTAGGCGGGTGGCCTCGCGGGGCGCACGGGAGTTTTTCGTCCCCACCCCGCCCCTTCCCGAAAGCCTGCGGCGCCGTCTCGGGGGCCGGCCCCCGGACCTCCCCCGCTCCTCAAACGCCGGAGGGCTGAACAAGGCGGGCTGCGCTCAGAACGCCGCCCGGATCTCCCCCACCTCGCGCCCTCCGCCGAGCAGCGGCGCCGCGCCGATGCGCGTGAGGGCGGGGGTCTGGACGTCGAGCTGCTCCAGGACGCGGGCGAGGATCGGGCCGAGCGCGCGGACCGCGCCGTCGTCGACCTTGAACGCGAGCGCGCGACCGTCCGGCAGTGCCACCGCCTGCACGGCCTCGGCGCCCATCTTCGACAGGACGCCCGGCACCGCCTGCATCAGCCAGGTGTCGGGGCGGCGCGTGCCCGCCACGTACTCCGGGTGGGCCCGCATCGCGTCCGCGACCCGGCGCTCCGGCGTGCCGGGCTCGGCGAGCACGAAGTGCCGGAAGGAGCGGGCGAGGCCGGTGAGGCTGATGGCCATCAGCGGGGCGCCGCAGCCGTCGGTGCCGGTGGCGGCGACGGGCTCGCCCGCCGCCTCCTCGATGACGTCGCGGACCAGGAGCTGCAGCGGGTGCTCCGGGTCCAGGTACGACTCCTGGTCCCAGCCGCGCCCGGCGCAGGCGGCGATCATCGCGGCGTGCTTGCCGGAGCAGTTCATGGCGACCCGGTCCCGGACGGAGCCGCCCGCCAGGTACGCCTCCGCCTCGGTCGCGTCGAAGGGCAGGTCGGGCGGGCACTGCAGGGCCGACTCGGTGAGGCCGAACTCACCGATCATCGTGCGGACCAGGTCCAGGTGGAAGGGCTCGCCGGAGTGGCTGGCTGAGGCGAGGGCGAGGCGCTCGCCGGAGAGGTCGAGCCCGGCCCGCAGTACGGCGGCGGCCTGCATCGGCTTGTTCGCGGAGCGCGGGAAGACGGGGGCGGAGACGTCGCCCACGGAGCGCTCGACGCTGCCGTCGGCGGCGAGGACGACCAGCGAGCCCCGGTGCCGTCCTTCGACGAATCCGGAGCGCACGACCTCGGCGAGGACCGGCGATACGGCGGGCTGCGGAGGAGCGCTGGCGGTGGCGGATGCCGTCATCGTCGGTGGGTGCCTTCCGGTGGTCCGCCCGCGGCCCACCGGGGTTTCCGGCGGTCAGGCGAGCAGGTCGTCTACTTGTGCTTCCCCTTCACGGTACCTGCGTGCGATTTCGGCGCTGCAATCGTCGGCCGTGCGCTGGAGGAGCTGGCGGCGGTGCGAGACCTGCTGCTCGTAGCGGACCAGGCGGCCCATCGCGGCGTGCAACTCGTCGTCGGTGCGGGCGTCCAGGTCGGACAGCTCCACCTCGCCGAGCATCTCGGCGGCCAGGCTGCGGTACTCCTCGCCGTGCGGAGTGCCGACCGTCACATGCCGGGCGGACGAGCGGTGCCGCGAGGGCGTGTCCGTGAGGATCTCGGAGAGCCGCGCCACCCGGTCCGGGTCGGGCGGCGGCGCGGCCGGGTCGCGGCGCTGCGCCAGCTCGGCCCGCAGGATGTCGATACGGCCCTGGAGCAGCCGGCGTACGTAGCTGAGGTCGGCCTCGTCCTGCTGCGAGGTGCGGCGCAGGGCCCGGACCTCGGGCAGCCGGAGCAGCGCCAGATCGTGCTCGGGCAGCTCGGGCAGGCGGTCCCCGGTGCGCTGTGTGGGCGGGCGCGGCGCACCGGAGCAGGCGCCGGGCGCCGTCGGTACGGGCCCCGGCGGCTGGCCCGCGGTGCTCGACGTGCTGTTCATGCTGTTGACCGTCCCCTCGACCGGTGCGGGGCGCCGCAGGCGCGCCGCTGGTCTGCAGAATGCCACCCTTCGTACCCGACTTGGGGCGGGGTGCACTCGATCGGCCCCGGATAGCCGTATGGCGTTAGGTGGCGGATGCCGGAAATGGCCGGATCGGGCCGCTCGGGCGCACGGCATGATGGACGGCATGCGAGCAGTGGTGCAGAGGGTCGACGGCGCGAGCGTCGTCGTAGCGGGAGAGACCGTCGGGGAGATCACGGGCGAGGGCCTGTGCGTCCTGGTCGGCGTGACGCACGAGGACACGAAGGAGAAGGCGGCCCAACTGGCCCGCAAACTCTGGTCGTTGCGCATGCTCGACGGCGAGAAGTCGTGCAGCGACATCGACGCGCCGCTCCTCGTGATCAGCCAGTTCACCCTGTACGGAGACGCCCGCAAGGGCCGCCGCCCCACCTGGAACGCGGCGGCGCCCGGCGAGGTGGCCGAGCCGCTGGTCGACGAGGTCGTGGCCCAGCTGCGCGCGCTCGGGGCGACGGTGGCGACGGGGCGGTTCGGCGCGCAGATGCGGGTGTCTTTGACGAACGACGGCCCGTTCACGGTGCTGCTTGAGATGTGAGCGGCGGAGGGGCTCAAAATCGAGCCCCTCCGGCAAGCCCGCCTGCTACGGCTCGACGACGACTTCCTGCGCCGCAGCGGTCGTCCCGACGAGCAACTCCGCGTCCACCGGCACATTCCGCTTGATCAGCGCGAGGGCGATCGGCCCCAACTCGTGGTGCCGGGCGGAGGTCGTGACGAAGCCGATCTTGCGCCCGTCGGGACCGTCGGCGGCGAGCCGCACCTCCGTACCGTGCCCCGGCAGATGCACCTCGCTGCCGTCCAGGTGCAGGAAGACGAGACGACGCGGCGGCTTGCCCAGGTTGTGGACGCGGGCGACGGTCTCCTGCCCGCGGTAGCACCCCTTCTGCAGGTGCACGGCGGTGCCGATCCAGCCCAGCTCGTGCGGGATCGTGCGGTGGTCGGTCTCGAAGCCGAGCCGCGGGCGGTGCGCCTCGACCCGCAGCGCCTCGTGCGCGAGCACGCCGATCGCCGGCCCGTTGGCCTCCGCGTACGCCTCAAGCTCCGCGCGCGGCAGGAACAGGTCCCGGCCGTGCGCGGTCTCGCGTACGACGACGCCGTCCGGGACGGGGGCGATGGAGCCGGCCGGGAGGTGCACGACCGCGAACTCCTCGGTGCGGTCGGCGACTTCGACGCGGTAGAAGAACTTCATCGACTCCAGGTAGGCGAGCAGCGCCTCCTGGGTGCCGGGCTCGATGTGCGCCCAGACCGTCGTGCCGTCGTCGACGAGGTAGAGGGCGTGCTCGATGTGCCCGTTGGCGGAGAGGATCAGGGCTTCGGTGGCCTGGCCGACGGGCAGGTCGCTGACGTGCTGGGTGAGCAGCAGGTGCAGCCAGCTGAGGCGGTCCTCGCCGGTGACCGTGAGGACCCCGCGGTGCGAGAGGTCGACGAGACCGACGCCGTCGGCGAGGGCGCGCTGCTCGCGGTACAGCTCGCCGTAGTGCGCGGCGACTCCTTCGTCGACGCCTTCGGCGGGGACGGCACCGGGCAGGGACAGCAGAGGGCTCTTCATATCCACATCACACTACGACTCGTTGACAGCGGGTCTTATTCCCCGTCCGGGACCGGATCCGTACTGGCCTTGGTGCACTCCCCGCAGCGCCCGAAGATCGCGAAGTGCTTCATGTCGGTGTCGAAGTCGAAGGTCGCGCGGAGCTTCTCGATGAACTCGGCGGCGACCTCGACGTCCGCCTCCACGACCCCGGTGCAGTCCCGGCAGACCAGGTGGATGTGGTGGTGCCGGTCGGCGAGGTGGTACGTCGGCGCCCCGTGCCCGAGGTGCGCGTGGCTGACCAGGCCGAGCTCCTCGAGGAGCTCCAGGGTGCGGTAGACCGTGGAGATGTTGACCCCGGAGGCCGTCTTGCGGACCTCTACGAGGATGTCGTCCGGAGTCGCGTGCTCCAGGGTGTCGACGGCTTCGAGGACGAGCTGACGCTGCGGCGTCAGCCGGTAGCCGCGCTGCCTGAGGTCGCTCTTCCAGTCGGTGCTCACCACGCGCACAAGTGTAGGCGGGGCCGGCCGCCCGTTCCCAGGCACCGACCCCGCCTCACGTACGTCCTTCGAAGGCCTGCTTACTTGAAGGCTGTGCTTACTTACAGGCTGTGCTTACTTGAAAAACGCGATGCCGTCGTCCGGCAGGTCCCCGAGGTTGCGCGCCATCTCGGCGACGTCGTCGGGCGAGACGACCTTCTTCAGCTGCGCCGACATGTACGGCCGCAGCGGCACCTCGGGCGTCTGCTTCTCGCCGACCCACATCAGGTCGCTGTTCACGTAGCCGTAGAGGCGCTTGCCACCGCTGTACGGGCCGGAGGCGGCGGTGCGGGCGACGGCGTCCGTGGCCAGGTCGATCTGCGGCTTCTTGTCGGCCAGCTCGCCGTACCAGACCTCGACCACGCCGTCGTCGCGGACCATCACGACCTCGACCTTGCGGGGCCCCTTGTCACCTTCGGCGGAGACCCGCCAGAAGCCGGACTCCGACTCCAGCGGCTTGACCTTGTTGCCCTCGGCGTCGAGCACCCAGGTGTGGGAGCGGTACTCGAGGAAGTCCCGGCCGTCGTGGCTGAAGCTGACTTCCTGGCCGAAGTTGCACTTCTCGCTGCCGGGGAAGTCGTGCACGCCCGCGCCGGCCCAGTTGCCGAGGAGGAACGTGAGGGGCACGAGGTCCGGGTGGAGGTCGGACGGGATCTCGATCATGGGTTACTCAGGCGATCTGTGTCGGAGCGGAAGTCGGTGGCGTCGGCGCGGCGGTCCGCGGCGGCGGCGCTGAGGTCAGCGCTGACCCTGGTACAGCTTCTTCACGGTCAGACCGGCGAACGCGAGAACGCCGACGCAGACCAGAACCAGCAGGGCTGAGAAGAATGCCTCAAGCACGGGGTGCTCCTCGATGAGCGGTGTTAGCAGGACGGGGCCGCGCCCCAGCTTAGTCCGCCCGCCCTCGTCCTTCGCTGTGAGGTTGGCCCTGCGGGGTCCGGGACTACAGTGCGCGGCATGGCGAAGAAGCTCGTGATCAAGGTGACCGCGGGGGCCGATGCCCCCGAGCGCTGCTCGCAGGCCTTCACGGTGGCGGCGGTGGCCGCGGCCAGCGGGGTGCAGGTGTCGCTCTGGCTGACCGGTGAGTCGGCGTGGTTCGCGCTGCCGGGCCGGGCGGCCGAGTTCGAGCTGCCGCACGCGGCGCCGCTGCCGGACCTGATCGAGTCGATCCGGGCGACCGGCCTGATCACGCTCTGCACGCAGTGCGCGGCCCGCCGCGACATCACCGAGCAGGACGTCATCGAAGGGGTGCGGATCGCGGGCGCGCAGGTCTTCGTGCAGGAGGCGACGGCGGACGACACTCAGGCGCTCGTGTACTGAGGCCTGCCGGCGTGCTATCTGCGCTTCTTGCCGTCCAGCTCGTCCCACCACTCGTCGGACTTCGGGTCGCCGGAGGGGTCGTCCCACCAGCGGTCGTCGGGGCCCCGCCGGTTGGCGACGATCGCGGCGAGCGGCGGGATGACCATGGCGACGACGCACATGCCGACGGCGACGGGGACCGACCAGAGGCGTACGACGGCCCACGCCAGGACGAAGAGGGCGAGGCAGGTGCCCATCATGGCGAAGTAGACGTGCCGCCTTCGCGCGTACATGACTCCAGGGTAGAACCGCCGGAACCGCCGCGGACAGCACGGAGCCGGAGGACCGCACCCGCGTCCTGGTAAGCGTCCAACCCCCAGGGGTGCGGCCCTCCGGCCGTCAGAAATGCCTCTCGCCGTCAGACGGCGATGGCGACCTCGGCGAGGCCTCCGGTCTGCGCGACGACCGTGCGGTCCGCCGTGCCGCCGGGCACGAGGGCGCGCAGGGTCCACGTGCCTTCGGCCGCGTAGAAGCGGAACTGACCGGTCGCGGAGGTCGGGACCTCGGCGGTGAACTCGCCGGTCGAGTCCAGGAGTCGCACGTAACCGGTGACGGGCTCGCCGTCGCGGGTCACCTGGCCCTGGATGGTGGTCTCACCGGGCTTGATCGTCGCGGCGTCGGGGCCGCCGACCTGTGCTCCACACATAAGTCACTGTCCTCCTGGTTCAGTTGGAGCCGAGCTCGATCGGGACGCCCACGAGGGAGCCGTACTCCGTCCACGAGCCGTCGTAGTTCTTGACGTTCTCGACGCCGAGCAGCTCGTGCAGGACGAACCAGGTCAGGGCCGAGCGCTCACCGATGCGGCAGTACGCGATGGAGTCCTTGGCGAGGTCCACCTGCTCGTCGGCGTAGAGCTTCTTGAGCTCGTCGTCCGACTTGAACGTGCCGTCGTCGTTGGCGTTCTTGGACCACGGGATGTTGCGGGCGCTCGGCACGTGGCCGGGGCGCTGCGACTGCTCCTGCGGGAGGTGCGCCGGGGCGAGGAGCTTGCCGGAGAACTCGTCGGGCGAGCGCACGTCGACGAGGTTCTGCGAGCCGATCGCCTTCACGACGTCGTCGCGGAACGCACGGATCGAGGTGTCCTGCGCCTTGGCCTTGTACTCGGTGGCCGGGCGGTTCGGGACCTCGGAGCCGTCGACCAGGTCGCGGGAGTCGAGCTCCCACTTCTTGCGGCCGCCGTCGAGGAGCTTGACGTCCTGGTGGCCGTAGAGCTTGAAGTACCAGTAGGCGTAGGACGCGAACCAGTTGTTGTTGCCGCCGTAGAGGACGACGGTGGAGTCGTTGGCGATGCCCTTCGCCGAGAGGAGCTTCTCGAAGCCCTCCTGGTCGATGAAGTCGCGGCGGACCGGGTCCTGCAGGTCCTTCGTCCAGTCGATCCGGATCGCGTTCTTGATGTGGTTCTTGTCGTACGCGGAGGTGTCCTCGTCGACCTCGACGATGACGACGCTCTCGTTGTCGAGGTTGGCCTCGACCCAGTCGGCGTCAACCAGGACGTCGCTGCGGCTCATGCTTTTCTCCTCCGGGGCAGTTGCGGCGGGATGGTGCGCGAGGGGACCGGTCGCGGGTACGCGGCGACAGCGCGGCGTGCGCGAACGGGGGCGGCCCGGCGGGACGCTCGGATCGGCGTCAAGGGGCCAGGGGAATACGGGAGTTGGAGCTCCCGCTCAGACGGGGCGACAGAGCATGGCGGCGACGCGGCACAGGTCTACTGCCCGCCGCTTCGTGAGGTCCGCCTGTCGCTTCATGGCACCGATCGTAGGGAGGGATCGGCAGCCATGTCACCGGTGTGTCGTATTCTGAGACACGATCGTCCGTATTGCGATACGAAAGCCGCCCCGGAGCCCGTACCGCTGGGCTCCGGGGCGACTTCCGCACCCGTCGTATCTAATTTCCGGACGGCTCTGTCTCGCATTGCGGGCAGAGGGCTTGAGCGCCTGCAAAATCAGCCCGTACTGGGGGCTGCGCGCAAGCCGCCCGCTTACCCGGCCAGCTTCACCTTGGAGCCCGTGACCGTGATCTGCACGCCGTCCGCCCGCGCCTCGACCTTGTCGAGCTCGATGCCCTCCGGGAGGCCGTCGACGACCTGCTCGAAGTCGGTGATCTCCCGCATCCGCTGTTCCGCGACCGGCACGGCGCCCAGCTTCGGCAGCTTGTCGGCGTGCACCTGCACGGTCTTGCCGCCCTCGACCTTGGCCGAGCTGACCACCTCGACCGGCTCCGGCAGGCTTTGGCCGAGCACGGTCGCCTGCACCTGGACCTTGATCTTGCCGTCGCCGCCGTCGGCCAGGCCGACCACCTTCGCCGTCACGCCGGGAGCGACCTCCACCGGCTCGACCTTGGCGGCCTTGAGCAGCTCGTCGTACGTGATCCGCGCCGTGCCGGTGGCCGCGGCGGCGGTGGCGGAGCTGTAGTCGGAGGAGAACGCGACGCCGTGCATCTGCGCGTCCAGCTCGGCGATCGTCATCTTGCGGGCCCCGTTCGAGGCCTCCATGCCGTCGATGCCGATCGCCACGGCGTCGAGCTCGCCGGCGAGTACCTGGGTCAGGAACGGGAAGCCCTCGATCGTCACCTCCGGGTCCTGCTGCAGACCCTCGCTGCTGCGCAGCTTCGCGGCGACCTCGTCCTCGGCATAGCCGACGGCGAACCGGTCGGCCGCGATGAACAGGCCGCCGAGCACGACGACGGTGATCAGAAGTATTCGCAGTGCACGCATGGTTCGGTGCTTCCCCCCATGAAATTCCCCCGCCGGTACGGACGTTCGCGAGCCTAAACGACCGGTCCCCCGCCACGAGTTCCAGGTGGAAGCGCGACGGGGGACCTGTCGAAGAGCTGTGACAACCAAGGCAGTTCGGGCTCAGGCCACGACCCGTCCCAGGAGGTAGAGCGCGGGCACCGCGGCCGTGAGCGGCAGCGCCACCCCGGCCGTCATGTGCACGAAGCGCGACGGGTAGTCGTAGCTCGCCACCCGCAGGCCGACCAGGGCGCACACCCCGGCGCCCGCGCCGAGCAGGGCGCCTGCGGAGCCGATGTCCGTCATCCCGCCCACGGCGATGCCCGCGCCCGCGGCGGCGAGCAGCGCCACCACGGCGGAGGCCGGGCCGGGCAGCGGCAGCGCACGCGCGAGCACGGCGACCGCCACGGCGACCGCGCCGACCGAGACGGCCTCGGGCGCGGCGGCGAGGCTGCCGCCGGCGAGGATCGTGAGCGCGGCAGAGGAGACCGTGGCCATCAGGCCGTACATCCGCTCGTCCGCGCCCGCGTGGCTGCGCAGCTGCAGCACGAGGGTGAGCAGCACCCAGACGCCGCCGGTGCCGAGGATCGCCCCCGGCGCGTGCTCCCGGCCGGTGACCAGCACCACCGCGTCGGCGACGACTCCGCCGAGGAAGGCGAGGGCGATGCCCTGCCGCGCGGGCCACATGCCGTTGAGGCGGAACCAGCCGGCCGCCGTCAGGGCCTGCAGCAGAAGCAGCGGCACGAGCAGCCCGAACGGCCCGAGGGCCGCGCCGCCCGCGAGCAGCAGCGCGAGCACCGCGGTGAGCGCGGCGGGCTTCAGGCCGGGCTCGATGATCGGCGAGCGCCCTTCGAGCCGGGCCCGCTGGGCGTACGTGAGCCGCGGCTCCTCGGCGGCCGCAGCGGCCGGGGCGGGACCGGGCTCGGGGGCCCGCGCGGACTCGGCCTTCTGCAGCAGCTCGCTCAACGAGGCGCCGATCGGCTCGGTCTGCTGTCCCTGCGGCGGCAGATAGGCGGTGTCCGCGGCGGCGGCCGGCGCCTGGTACTGCTGCCGGTGCTCCTGCTGGTACTGCTGCTGATGCTGGTGTTGTGGTTGCTGATACGGGTCGTACGACTCGTACGGCTCATACGGCTGCTGACTCATCGCGTGCGGCTCATCCTCCTGCGAACGGCGGGAGCACCTCGACCGTGCCGCCCTCGGCAAGCGCCACCGTCTCATGGGCCCGGGTGCCCACCGGGTGACCGTCGATCAGGAACGAGCATCGCTGCAGGACCCTGACGAGTTCGCCGGGGTGTCGCTCGCGGGCGGCGTCGAGCGCCTCGGCGAGCGTCGCCGCGTCGTACGGCTCATGGGCCGTGCCGGCGGCGGACTTGGCGGCCGCCCAGTAGCGGATGGTGCCGTTGGCCATGGCGGGCGCTCCTTTCGTTGCGTACCGACTCAGTATCCGTGTTCGGCGTCCCGGCCCGAGCCGCCTGTGGAAAACTCCGCGACCGCCCACCTCGCGATCCGGTCGAGCAGCTCCTCGCCCGCCGCGTTCTCCGCGTGCCCCATCCCCGGCTCCAGCCACAGCTCGGCGGCCCCGCCCGCGGCGTCCGCGAGCATCCGCGGGTGGTCGAGCGGGAAGTACGGGTCGCGGTCGCCGTGCACGATCAGGAGCGGGGTCGGCGCGATCAGCGGGACCGCCTCGACCGGTGAGAGCGGCACCGGGTCCCACTCGCGGTGGTGGATACGGGTGTGCAGAACGTGCCGGCCCACCACCCGGCCCGCCCGGCGCGTGACCAGCCAGTGCAGGCGGCGCATCGGGGCCGTGCCCCGGTAGTACCAGCGCGCGGGGGCGCTCACGGCGACGACCGCGTCAGCGTGCGCGTCCGTACGCCCCTCGCCCTCCCCTGCTGTACGGCCTTCCTCTGTACGACCCTCCTCGGGCGCCGGGTGCAGGGCCGCGTGTCGCAGGACCACCGAGCCGCCCATCGAGAAGCCGACCGTCACCACGCGCGCGTGCCCGAGGCTGCGCGCCCAGGCCACCGCCGCCGTCAGGTCGAGCACCTCGCGGTCGCCCACCGTGGACGTGCCGCCCGACTTCCCGTGCCCCCTGAAGGTGAACGTGACCACACCCGCGTACCGCGCGAAAACCGCCGCCGCGCGGCGCACGTGCGGGCGCTCCAGATCGCCGGTGAAGCCGTGCGCGAGGACGATCGCCGGGCCCCGCACCCCCTGCGGACCGGGCTGGTGGAAGGCGTCCACAGGGACTCCGTCGGCCGCCCGCAGAGTGGTACGGAGCGTGCCTTCCTCAGTGCGCTCCGTGGCCGCCGAGCGGGCCCGCCGGGGAGTAGTTCGCGTCACACGCCCTGCCGAACCGGTGCTCATGTGGGCTATTGTCCTAGGCGAAGGACCTGGGCAGCGCAGCCCCCGGGTCCTTTCGTGCTTTCGGGACGGTTCGCGAGAACCGCTCCGGGAGAGCGGCGGAACCCAGGGCGCGGGTGCCGCACGAGCACCACGGGCTGTGCGCGTACGAAGCAGTGCCGCAAACTCCCCCACTGCCTCAACGGCATGGGAGATGCCCCCAGCGCAGGGACCGAGGAGGAACCGACGTAATGGGCGAGCAAACCGTGCACGACCATGAACGACCGACCCGGGCAGGTGGGTCGCGATGAGCTCTCTGCTGCTCCTGACCAACGCACTCCAGCCGTCGACCGAGGTGCTCCCCGCCCTCGGCCTGCTGCTGCACAACGTGCGCGTGGCCCCCGCCGAGGGCCCCGCACTCGTGGACACCCCGGGCGCCGACGTCATCCTGATCGACGGCCGCCGTGACCTTCCCCAGGTGCGCAGCCTCTGTCAGCTGCTGCGCTCCACCGGGCCCGGCTGTCCGCTGATCCTGGTCGTGACCGAGGGCGGCCTCGCCGCGGTCACCGCCGACTGGGGCATCGACGACGTGCTCCTGGACACCGCGGGACCGGCCGAGGTCGAGGCCCGGCTGCGGCTCGCGACCGGCCGGCAGCAGATCACCGGCGACGACTCCCCCATGGAGATCCGCAACGGCGACCTCTCCGTGGACGAGGCGACGTACAGCGCGAAGCTCAAGGGCCGGGTGCTCGACCTGACCTTCAAGGAGTTCGAGCTCCTGAAGTACCTGGCGCAGCACCCCGGCCGCGTCTTCACGCGCGCGCAGCTCCTCCAGGAGGTCTGGGGCTACGACTACTTCGGTGGTACGCGGACCGTGGACGTGCACGTACGACGGCTGCGCGCCAAGCTCGGCCCCGAGCACGAGTCGCTGATCGGCACCGTGCGCAATGTGGGCTACCGCTTCGTGACGCCGGAGAAGGTCGAGCGGAACGCGGACGCCGGGAAGGCCGAGGAGGCCCGGCCGAAGGCCGAGGGCTCTCAGGGCGCACCGCGTTCGACGCGTGCGGCGGGTTCGGTGGGCGGGGATGTGGCTTCTGCGGCATCTGTCACCCGGAAGGACGCCGAACAGCCGGTGGAAGCCGGTACGCGACCTGCAAAGAGGTAGCTCTCCCCGCGTAGACTTCGGGTGTGGCCAAGGTGACGCGGGACGATGTGGCAAGACTGGCGGGGACGTCGACCGCGGTCGTCAGCTACGTCATCAACAACGGACCCCGGCCGGTCGCCCCGGCCACGCGCGAGCGGGTGCTCGCCGCGATCAAGGAGCTGGGGTACCGACCCGACCGGGTCGCCCAGGCCATGGCCTCGCGGCGGACCGACCTCATAGGCATGATCGTGCCGGACGCGCGCCAGCCGTTCTTCGCGGAGATGGCGCATGCCGTGGAACAGGCCGCAGCCGAGCGCGGAAAGATGGTGCTCGTCGGCAACTCCGACTACCTCGACGAGCGCGAGGTGCACTATCTGCGGGCCTTCCTCGGCATGCGCGTCGCCGGACTGATCCTGGTCAGCCAGGGTCCGAGCGAGCACGCGGCCGCCGAGATCGACGCCTGGGACGCGCGCGTGGTGCTGCTGCACCGGCGGCCGGAGGCCATCGAGGACGTCGCGGTCGTCACCGACGACATCGGCGGCGCCCAGCTCACCACCCGCCACCTCCTGGAGCACGGCCACGAGTACGTCGCCTGCCTGGGCATCACGGAGTCGACGCCCACCATCGGCGACCCGGTGGCCGACCACATCGAGGGCTGGCGGCGCGCGATGGCCGAGGCCGGGATCTCCACGGAGGGCCGCCTCTTCGAGGCCCCGTACAACCGCTACGACGCGTACGAGGTCGCGCTGCGCATCCTCTCCGGGCCCGACCGGCCCACCGCGATCGCCTGTGCCACCGACGACCAGGCCATCGGCGTGCTGCGCGCCGCGCGTGAGCTGCGGATCGACGTGCCGGGCGAGCTGGCCGTCGCCGGGTTCGACGACGTGAAGGAGGCTGCGCTCACCGATCCGCCGCTCACCACGGTCGCCTCGGACCGTCCGGCGATGGCGCGGGCCGCGGTCGACCTGCTGCTCGACGATTCGCTGCGGGTCAGCGGCACCCGCAGGGAGCGCCTGCGGCTCTTCCCTTCGCGGCTGGTCGTACGGCGCTCTTGCGGCTGTAACTGAGGCCGTCGTTTCTCTCCCCGCCCCGCCCCTTCCCGAAAGTCCTGGCGGACGGCTTCGGGGGCCAGCCCCCGGACCCCCGCTCCTCAAACGCCGGAGGGGCTGGTTTCAAGGGGAGCGGGGTGCAGCCCCGCCTTATATCGGGCATACGCACTTCTGGCGGGCTTCTCAGGGCGTACTCAGACAGTTCTCATCCTCGGCGGTGAAGCTTTGGGTATGACCGAAACCTTCCGCCGCGATGGCGACCGCCCGGACACGTACGGCACGTACAGCGCCTACCCCCCGCCGCCCCCGTACGCCCCCAACCCCCCGGCCGGAGGCCGCAGGCGGCGCGCCAAAGGGCCCGTCGCGCTGCTCGCCGCCGTGGCGCTCGGGGCTGCGGCGGTCGGCGGCGGCACGGCATTCGCCGCGCAGGAGCTGTGGGGGAAGACCGCGGCCGCGGCGACGACCGGGGTGAACGGGACCAACGCCGCGGCGGGCGGCAAGGGCAGCGTCAGCGGGGTCGCGAACGCGGTGAGCGGCAGCATCGTGGAGATCCAGGCCGAGACCGCGTCCGGCGAGTCCACCGGCTCGGGCGTGATCATCACGTCCGACGGCGAGATCGTCACCAACAACCACGTCGTCTCGGGCGCCTCCACGGTCAAGGTGCGCACCGACGACGGAGAGACGCACACCGCCGAGGTCGTCGGCACCGACGCCGACAAGGACCTCGCGCTGATCAAGGTGCGCGGCGCATCCGGCATGGAGGCGGCGACGCTCGGCGACTCGGACGCGGTGAACGTCGGCGATCAGGTCGTCGCGATCGGCTCCCCCGAGGGCCTCACCGGCACCGTGACCAGCGGCATCATCTCGGCCAAGGACCGCGACGTGACCGTGTCGAAGGACGGCGGCCAGGACCAGGAGCAGGAGCAACAGGGCGGCGGGCGCTGGCCGTTCGAGTTCGAGGGGCAGCAGTTCAACGGCGACACCGGCTCGTCGAAGACCACGTACAAGGCGCTGCAGACCGACGCCTCGCTCAACCCGGGCAACTCCGGGGGCGCGCTCATCGACATGAACGGCCGGATCATCGGCATCAACTCCGCGATGTACTCGCCGAGTTCGGCCGGCGGCTCGGGCTCGGGGGCGAGCTCCGGTTCCGTGGGGCTCGGCTTCGCCATTCCGATCGACACGGTCAAGGCCGACCTGGCGAAGCTGCGCGCCGGGTCGACGGACTGACGCCGCCGTACCGGACAGGAGGAAATCGCAGGTGGGAACGGTGGAAGGCCTCGTCGCGGGGAGTTTTCCACAGGGCGGCGCTCGGGGTTTTCCACAGGCCGACGCAAGCTTCGCGACTCCGTGCGAGGCTGACGTCACGACACCGGAAGCCCCCCGCACACTCCCCGAGGACACGACGCCCATGAGCCCCGCCGAAGGCGAAACGCAGCGCATTCTGATCGTCGACGACGAGCCCGCCGTGCGCGAGGCCCTGCAGCGCAGCCTCGCGTTCGAGGGGTACGGGACGGACGTCGCCGCGGACGGCCTGGAAGCCGTGGAGAAGGCCGCGGCCACCCAGCCCGACCTGATCGTGCTCGACATCCAGATGCCCCGGATGGACGGCCTGACCGCAGCCCGCACACTGCGGGCGATGGGCTCCACCACGCCCATCCTGATGCTGACGGCCCGTGACACGGTCGGCGACCGCGTCACGGGGCTGGACGCCGGGGCCGACGACTACCTGGTCAAGCCCTTCGAGCTGGACGAGCTCTTCGCCCGTATCCGCGCGCTGCTTCGCCGCAGTTCGTACGCGGCGGCGCTCGGCACGCAGGACGGCCCGGACACCGACGTCCTGGACTTCGGCGACCTGCGGATGAACCTGGCGACGCGCGAAGTGGTGCGCGGCGAGCGCCAGGTGGAGCTGACGCGTACGGAGTTCACGCTCCTGGAGATGTTCCTCGCGCACCCGCGGCAGGTCCTGACCCGCGAGCAGATCCTCAAGGCCGTCTGGGGCTTCGACTTCGAGCCGAGCTCCAACTCTCTCGATGTGTACGTGATGTACCTGCGCCGGAAGACCGAGGCCGGAGGCGAGCCGCGCCTCGTGCACACGGTCCGGGGTGTGGGGTATGTGCTGCGGTCGGGCGGCGCGGAGTGACCAGTGCCGTGCGGCGCTTCCGCGCGCTGCCCCTGCGGTCCCGCCTCGCCCTGCTCGTCGCCACGGCGGTGGCGGTCGCGGTGGCGGCGAGCGCGGCGGCCTGCTGGTTCATCGTGCGGGGCGCGCTGTACGACTCGCTCGACGACTCCCTGCAGCAGAACCGGGTGTCGAGCGCCTGGGTGCTGCAGCAGGTCGACGGGGCGCAGTGCAGCACCCAGGGGCCGGTGCTGCCGGAGGACGTGAACCCGTTCAAGCTGTCGATCCAGGTCATCAACTCCGAGGGCGTGACCTGCACGGTCATCGGCAAGGCCGTCGCCGTGGCGGGCAGCGACATCGAGGTGGCGGACGGGCATGCGCCGCAGAGCCTGCACAACACGAGAACGGAGGCCGGCACGGAGTACCGCGTGCTGACCTACCCGCTGCAGGGCTACGAGGGCGCGGTCTCCGTCGCCCGCCCCCTCACCGAGGTGAACGACACGCTCAGCGATCTGACGCTGGTCCTCGCCCTGGTCGCCGGGGTCGGCGTCGTCGGCGCGGGGGCGGCGGGGCTGTGGGTGGCGCGTGCGGGGCTGCGTCCGGTGGACGAGCTGACGGGTGCGGTGGAGCACGTGGCGCGTACGGAGGACCTGACGGTCCGCATCCCCGCGGAGGGGGACGACGAGATCGCGCGCCTGTCGAGATCGTTCAACGCGATGACGGCGGCCCTGGCGTCCTCGCAGGAGCGGCAGGCGCAGCTGATCGCCGACGCGGGGCACGAGCTGCGTACGCCGCTGACGTCGCTGCGGACGAACATCGAGCTGCTCGCGCGCAGCGAGGAGACGGGCCGGGCCATCCCACCGGACGACCGCAAGGCGCTGCTCGCCTCCGTGAAGGCGCAGATGGCCGAACTGGCCGCGTTGATCGGGGACTTGCAGGAGCTTTCCAGACCGGACGAGTCGGGCCGCTCGGGGAAGGTGGAGGTGGTCGGCCTGCACACGATCGCGCGGACGGCCATCGACAGGGCGCGGCTGCGCGGTCCCGAGCTGGCGGTGGAGGCGGAGCTCGCTCCCTGGTACGTGCGGGCGGAGGCTCCCGCGCTTGAGAGAGCCGTGGTCAACGTCCTCGACAACGCGGTGAAGTTCAGCCCGCCGGGCGGCCGGATCGACGTCCGTCTGGACCGGGGCGAGCTGACAGTGCGGGACCGGGGGCCGGGCGTCGCGGAGGACGAACTCCCGCATGTCTTCGACCGGTTCTGGAGATCGCCCTCGGCGCGGAGCATGCCCGGGTCGGGGCTCGGGCTCTCGATCGTGGCGCGGACGGTGCAGCAGTGCGGGGGCGAGGTCGAGCTGCGGCGGGCGGAGGACGGCACGGGCACGGTGGCGGTGATACGGCTGCCGGGCGCACCGACGCCGCCGCCGGAGACTCCGACGACGGCGCCGTGAAAGGCGGCACCCGGCCCTGGATCGGACCGCCGGGCCTGGACCGCCGGGCCTGGACCGCCGGGCCTGGACTGGCGGGCCTGGACTGGCGGGCCTGGACTGGCGATCCGGACCAGCGAGCCGTGCCAGCGAGCCGGGCCCGTCAGTCGGACCCGTCAGTCGGACCCGTCAGTCGGACCCGTCAGTCGGACCCGGCGGTCGGGGTCAGGTCAGGCCGACCCCGTTGTGCCGGATCAGGGACTCGACGAGCCCCACCCGGGTGTTCGGGTAGTCCATCGGCACGATGCCCAGGCCCTTCCAGTCCGCGCCCGCGCCGTCGATGAGCTCGTGCACCTGCGGGTTCAGGCGGTCCGCGTTCCAGCGGGGCGGGAGGCCGGCGGCCGTACTGACGAAGTTGATGTAGAAGGGGCCGGGTTCTGCGGCCGCCTTGCGGAAGTGGGCCTCGATCTTGGGCCACTTGGCGAAGGGCTCGGCCATGTACTCGTCCTGGAGGGAGAAGACGGATGTGTCGCCCCAGCGGACCCCGCCCGGCAGGCCGCCGTTGTCGGCGATGAGCACCACCTTGCCGCGCGCCTGCCCCAGCGAGGGCAGTGCGTCCCCGATGTGGAACAGCGAGCGCCAGCCTCGTACGTCCAGGTAGTCCGTGAAGATCGCGGCGAAGTCGACGTCGGACACCTCCGAGTACTCCTGCTTGACGCGCATGAGGACTGTCTCGGAGGAGTGGGCGGCGAGGAAGTCACGGCAGGCGATCAGGACGTCGCCGAACATCAACTCCTGGTAGGCCGCGCCGTGATGGATCGCGAAGGAGCCGTCGATGGCGCGGCAGCGCACGTCGAGGAAGCGTATGCCGGAGTTCAGCTGCTCGGCGACGGTGGTGTTCTGGCACTCGCTCCAGGGGCCGCCGAAGCGCGCCCCCGAGTCGTGGGTGCCCGGAATGGTGAGTGAGCTCAGCGCGGCGCCGTCGGCGAGGCCCGCCATCCACTCCTGGGCGACCAGGGCGGTGGCGGCGGGCCTCGCGGACGCGACGGCCGTGCCGGCATAGGTGAAGAGCCCCGCGGCGGAGAGGGCCGCCGCTCCCTTGAGGAATCCCCGTCGGTCAGTGGTCATGACAGGGAGCGAAGCACAGGAGGCGGGTGGGACGACAGAGAGGTAAGTGACAAACGTGGAACAGGAGTTGAGGCCGCTACTTGTCGATCGTCAGACCCACCCCGCTGAGCCGGACCCGGATGCCCTCCTTCTCGACCTTCACGTCGCGCAGCCGTACGTCGCCCGTGCCCGGCAGCTTCGGGAGCCGGAAGCCGAGCGAGAGGCGGTCGGCGAGGGCGGGGCGGGTGAGTTCGGTGAGGCCGTCGAGGAGGGCCGGGTCGAGGCCGAGCTTCTTCAGGAGCCAGGGCTGGCCCATCGCCACGTCGATCAGGTTGAGCTTCATCAGCTTCTTCACGAAGCGCGGGGAGCCGGTGAGTTCGGCGAGCTTGCGCTCGTTCCGCAGGGCGGCGCGGACCGCGGACTCGGGGACGCCGAGGCGCCGCACGACCGCGTCGACCCGGAAGAGGGCCTTCACCTTCTCCGTCTCGTGCCGCAGCTGCGCGGCGGACTTGCGGCTCAGGTGCAGGCCCTGGCCGGGTCCGGTGCCGGGCCGGTAGGTGGCGAGGTCGCCGATGTCCAGGCGCATGCCGCCGATCCGGGTGGAGATGCCGTGGTCGCCGCTGCGCTGGATCCGGGCCTCGGCGGCCACCCGCAGGTCGTGCCCGGCGACGGGCAGGGTGCCGCGGGCGATCACCCGGTCATGGCCGCGGGCGGTGAACGTGACCTGGGATGCGCCGAGTTCACGGTTCAGGTCGTCGAAGGAGAGCAGCACCTCGCCGTCCATGGACTCGATCTCCGCGCCCTTGAAGTCGAGCAGACCACCCTTGATCCGTACGTCGCGGGCGGTGGTGGAGACCTTGGCGAGGGAGATGCGGTCGGCGGCCACGTCGGGAACGGTGATGCGGACGGTGTCGAGCCGCTCGTCGAGGGCCTGGGTGAGGAACGGGAAGCCGTCGATGTCGACCTCGGGCGCGGCGCTGAGGTGCATCGCGTCCTTGAGCTTCGCCGCCGCCTCGTGCTCGGTGTAGAGGAGGGCCCAGCGGTCGCCGAGGCCGAGGAAGGCCGTGATCACCAGGAGCAGTACGAGCACCTTGGCGGCGATCGGCAGGCCCGCGAAGCGGTTGCGTTTTCGGCGGCTGTTGCGGCGGTGGTTGGGCGGCGACCAGTCGTCGTCGTCCGGGTCCGCCTCGTGCAGGAACTCGTCGAGCGGGTTGCCGGCCAGGGCGGCCAGCTCGTCGTACGGATTCTCGTAGGCGTCGGCGGGCCTGTTCTCGTAAACGTTGTCTGGACGATCTGTGGATATGCGGTGGGGGGTGGTGCGCATCGGGTCATCTGACCATGCACGCCACCCCCCACAGCAAGTCCCTACTGCAAGTAAGGGAGGAAACCCGTCACTTCACGACCGTGATGCGGTCCGCCTTCGGCGGTGCGATCGGCTTGTCCGCCGAGGAGTTGGCCGTCAGGTAGTCGTTGAGGGCCTTCAGGTCGTCGCCGCCGACCAGCGGGTTCGCGCCCTTGCCGAGCTCGGTGAAGCCGTCGCCGCCGCCCGCGAGAAACGCGTTCAGGGCGACCCGGTAGGTGGCGGACTCGTCGATCGGCTCACCGTTCAGCCGGATCGAGTCGGCGACCACACGGTCCGCGCCCGACTTGGTCATGTCGAGCGTGTACGTGAGGCCCTCGGAGACCTGCAGGATCTTCGGGGAGGCCTCGTTCGGGCCGCTGACCTGCTGCTTGAGCGCGGTGACCAGCTGGGCGCCGGTGAGGTCGACCAGGTTCACGGTGTTGCTGAACGGCTGCACGGTGAACGCCTCGCCGTATGTCACGACGCCGTCGCCCTCGCTGCCGCTCGCCTTGTGCACGAGGTCGGAGCGGATGCCGCCCGGGTTCATCAGGGCGAGCGCGGCCTTGTCGTCCAGGGACTTGGCGTGCGCGAGCTGCGCATCCGCGATCAGGTCGCCGAGCGGCTGCTCAAGCGTGCCCGCGCCGCGGCCCGGGATGTCACCGGAGATGAAGCCCACCGGCTTGCTCGCGATCGGCGCGGCCAGCTTGTTCCACCGCTCGATCAGCGAGGTCATGTCCTCGGCCTTGGCGACGTCCCGGCGCACGACCTTGTTCGCCGACTTCACGTCGGCGCGCACGATGTCCTGGGTCTCGCGGTCGTACGTCAGGGTCGTGTCGGTGAAGAGCTTCCCGTACGACGAGGCCGAGGTGACCAGGCGCGGCTTGCCGGCCGGGTCCGGGATGCTGCACACGTACGCCTGGTGGGTGTGGCCGGTGACGAAGGCGTCCACCTTGGGCGAGACGCCCTTGGCTATCTCGCTGATCGGCCCGGAGACGCCGTCGCCGGGGCCGGGGCTGTCGCAGTCGTAGTTGTACGCCTGCGAGGCCGGCTCGCCGCCCTCGTGGACGAGCGCCACGATCGACTTCACGCCCTGCTCGTCCAACTCCTCGGCGTACTTGTCGATCGTCTCGATCTCGTCGTGGAACTTCAGGCCCTTGATGCCCTCGGCCGAGACGATGTCCGGGGTGCCCTCCAGGGTGAGGCCGATGAAGCCGATCTTCACCCCGTTCTTCTCCCACACCGAGTACGGCTTGAGGAGCGGCTTGCCGGTCTTCTCGTCCGTCACGTTCGCCGTGAGGTACGGGAAGTCGGCGCCCTCGAACTCCTTGCCGTCCTCGTAGCAGCCGTCCTTGGGGTGGCAGCCGCCCTTCTGGATGCGCTGCAGCTCGGCCCGGCCCTCGTCGAACTCGTGGTTGCCGACGCTGCTGACGTCGAGGTCCAGCTTGTTCAGCGCCTCGACGGTGGGCTCGTCGTGGAAGAGCCCGGAGAGCAGCGGCGAGCCGCCGATCAGGTCGCCGGCGGCGACGGTCGCGCTGTACGGGTGGTCCTCGCGGGCCTCGCGCAGCGACGTGGCGAGGTGCTCGATGCCGCCCGCGTCGATCTTCTTCTCGCTGCCGTCCTGCTGGCGCTCGGTCACCTGGCCCGAGGAGCCCGCGGGCGGCTCCAGGTTGCCGTGCAGGTCGTTGAACGAGAGCAGCTGCACGTCCACCGTGCGCCCCCGGTCCGCCTCCCGCGCCCCCTCCGCGCCCGCAGGGAGCGCCGCCGCGAGGACCCCGGCGCTCGCGCCGAGCGCCACGACGCCCACCACCAACCGGCCCCCGATACGGCGCCGTTGAGCTCTGCCTGACATCTGTTCCCCTTCACAGTCCGCTCGGTCGAGCCGCAGCCTAGAGTCAACGCGCGTAGCGCAACAGGGGGTAGCGGGTTACGGGCAGGTTGCCGCTGTGACGTCCGACGGAGCGACGAGCGCAGCGTCCATGACCCGGCGAGCGCCGCGTGCATGACCGGCGAGCGCCGCGTGCATGACCGGCGAGCGCCGCGTCCATGGGTTCAGGGCGCGAAGCGACGTACGCTCAAGGGCATGACAGACGCAGCTCCCGCGGTCCCGCCGCGCTCGATCCAGACCCTCGAAGCGCTCTCCGAGGAACAGGCCGACGCCGTGCTCGCGCTGCTCGCCGACGCCGCCCGCACCGACGGCCAGCAGGCCGTGTCCGAGCAGGGCCGGCTGCAGCTGCGCGGAGGGCCGCGCAGCGGCGTGCGCCACCTCCTGCTCGAAGTCGAGGGCCAACTCGTGGGGTACGCCCAGCTGGAGGACACCGACCCCGTCGAGGCCCCGGCCGGCGAGCTCGTGGTCCACCCCGGCCACCGCGGCCACGGCCACGGCCGCGCGCTCGGCACGGCGCTGCTCGGCTCCTCCGGCAAGCGGCTGCGGGTCTGGGCGCACGGCGGGCACGCGGCCGCCCGGCACCTCGCCCAGGTCCTCGGCCTCACCCTGTTCCGCGAACTGCGGCAGATGCGCCGCCCGTTGAGCCCCGACGCGATCGCCGAACCGGCCCTGCCCGCGGGCGTGACCGTACGCACCTTCGTGCCGGGCGAGGACGACGCGGCCTGGCTCGCGGCCAACGCGGAGGCCTTCGCGCACCACCCCGAGCAGGGCTCGCTCACCCAGCGCGACCTCGACGACCGGATCGCCGAGCCGTGGTTCGACCCGGCGGGCTTCTTCCTCGCCAAGTCGGCCGAGGGCGAACTGCTCGGCTTCCACTGGACGAAGGTGCACGCGGAGGAACGGCTCGGCGAGGTGTACGTGGTCGGCGTCCGCCCCGCCGCCCAGGGCACCGGACTCGGCAAGGCGCTCACCGCGATCGGCCTGCGCCACCTGGCCGCGGCGGGCCTGCCGACGGCGATGCTGTACGTGGACGCGGACAACAAGGCGGCGGTCTCGGTCTACGAGCGGCTCGGCTTCAGCACCCACGAGACGGACCTGATGTACCGCACGGAGACGTGATCGGCCGATAACGCCCCGAACTCCCCGAACTCCCCCGCCACGGCGACCTGTTGGGGCGGCGCTGAGAGCTTCGGCGCTTGACGCCGCCCCTTCTTTGGATCACTCTTTCACTACTTGATTAGTGAAAGAGGGTTGAGCAGACGTGTTCGCTTACCGGATCGACCGGCGGAGCGGTGTCGCCACGTACGTCCAGCTCGTGCAGCAGACCAAACAGGCCCTGCGCCTCGGCCTGTTGGAGCCGGGCGACAAGCTGCCCACGGCCCGCGAGGTCGTCGAGGCCACGGCCATCAACCCGAACACGGTCCTCAAGGCCTACCGCGAACTGGAACGCGAGGGCCTGGTCGAGGCCCGCCGCGGCCTCGGCACCTTCGTGACCAGGTCGCTCGGCTCCGCGCCCGCCGACTCCCCGCTGCGCGGCGAACTCAGCCGCTGGACGGAGCGCGCCCGCGCCGCCGGGCTCGAACGCGGCGACGTGGAGGCCCTGTTCGCGGCCGTACTGGAAGAGCAGTTCAGATCCGAGGGGGACAGCGCATGACCGCAACCGCCGCAGCCGCGGGCACCGCCATCGAGGCGGCCGCACTGGGCAAGACGTACGGGAGGCGCCGCGGCCCCGCGCTCGACGACTGCTCCTTCCGGCTGCCCGCCGGCCGGATCTGCGCCGTCGTCGGCCCGAACGGCGCCGGCAAGTCCACGCTCCTCGCCCTCGCGGCCGGGCTCGCCCGCCCCACCGCGGGCCGCCTCACCGTCCTCGGCGGCGCCCCCGCCGCGGCCCGCGCCCGCCTCGCGTACGTCGCCCAGGAGAAGCCGCTCCACCCGCAGCTCAGCATCGCCGACACGCTCCGCCTCGGCGCCGAGCTGAACCCGGGCCGCTGGGACGCCGCGCTCGCCCAACAGGTCGTGGAGGAAGGGGAGTTGGACCTGTCCGTACACGTCCGTGCACTCTCCGGCGGGCAGCGCACCCGGGTCGCGCTCGCCCTCGCGCTCGGCAAGCGCGCCGAACTGCTGCTCCTGGACGAGCCGATGGCCGACCTCGACCCGCTCGCCCGGCACCAGCTCATGGGCACCCTGATGGCACAGGCCGCCGAGCACGGCACCACCGTCGTCATGTCCTCGCACATCGTCGGCGAACTGGCCGACGCCTGCGACCACTTGCTGCTCGTCGCCGGCGGCCGGGTCCGCCTCGGCGGGCCCATCGACGAGCTGGTCGCCGCGCACACCCTCGTCACCGGCCGCGGCTCCGCCGCCGAACTCGCCCCGCACACCGTCGTCGAGTCCCGCGCCACCGGGCGCGGCACCACCGCCCTGATCCGGCCCGCGGGCGCGATAGCCGCCGGCTGGGAGGCCCAGGAACCGTCCCTGGAGGACCTGTTGCTCGCCCATCTCCGCTCCCCCGGCGCCCCGGCACTGCTCACTCCCGAGGCGGCTCCGCGCGCCGAGAGCGAGGTGCCGGCGTGAGCAGCTCCGTGATCAAGGGCACCCGCTGGACCGAACTGCGCCTGCACCGCCGCGCCTTGTGGACCACGGTCGCCGCCCTGGCCCTCATAGCCGCCCTGACCGTGTTCCTGCGCTGGGGCGCGAGCGCCTATCCGTCCGTCGACGGCGAGTGCGGCGGTCCCTGCAAGCCCACCTTCCTGGGCTTCGCCAACGGGGAGCACATGCTCCAGGAAGCCATGGGCCTCGCGTCCATGACACTGCTGCTGCTCCCCCTCCTGATCGGCGCCTTCGTCGCGGGCCCGCTCACCGCCCGCGAGCTGGAGTCCGGCACCCACCGGCTCGCCTGGACCCAGTCCGTCACGCCCACGCGCTGGCTCGCCTCCCGGCTGACCACCGCCGCCTGCCTCGCCGCGGCCGTCGCGGTCACCCTCATGGCCGTCTTCCGGTTCGGCGCCGCCGACCTCTTCGGCCGCTGGAACATGGGCTGGGCCGACCGCGGCGTCTACGAGGGCACGGGGCCCGTGCTCGTCGCGTACTGCCTGTTCGCCGTGGCCGTCGGCGCCCTGGTCGGGCTGCTCGTGCGCCGCACCCTGCTCGCCGCCTCGCTCACCGGCCTGGTCACCGGCGTCGTGCTCGCCGTCCTCGGCAGCGTGCGCTGGCAGCTCTGGCCGGTCGTCCAGGCCTCCGGGCCCGCGACCACCATGGAGCCGCACTGGATGAAGGTCCTGCCGCGCGACGCGTTCATGACCGACGTCGGCGTCACCAACGCCGCCGGCGAGCGCTTCATCGCCCGCCAGTGCACGCCCGACCAGATGGCACACTTCCCGTGCCCCTCGGACACCAGGATCGCGGGCTGGTTCCTCGACTACCACCCCCGATCCCACTTCTGGTACACCCAGTTCATCGAGACCGGCATCGTCCTCGCCCTCGCGGCCGCCGCCGTCTGGGCCGCGTTCCTGATCCTGCGCCGCCGCACGCCGTAAGGCCTCTCGACGGCCCGCGCGGCCCCCGGCGTACGGACGCCCGGGGGTCGCCCGGCGATGTCCCGCACGTCATGTCGCCGTAACCAATGGTTCAGGCGGCCTTGGCACGCTCACGGAATGCAGCCCGCCGCACCCGAGCCGCCGATTCCGACGCCCAGAGCGGGCCTCGTCCCGTCCGCATTCGGCGCGCCCGGAACCGCCGGTACGCGGAAGAATGGGTTCATGAACCAGCCCAGCGCACAGGCAGCTGCACAGCACACCCAGTCCCCCCAGCCGTCCGTTGGTTCCATCGCGGCCCACCGCCCGCACACCGTCGCCGCCGCCCTCTCCGACCTCGAACCGGACATCGACGCGGACCTCGACACGTACGAGGGGTACGAGAAGGATGTCGACGGCGCCGAGCTGCCGCAGGGCCGGTTCCTGGACCGGGAGCGCAGCTGGCTCGCGTTCAACGAGCGGGTGCTCGAACTCGCCGAGGACCCGCACACCCCGCTCCTGGAGCGCGCCAACTTCCTGGCGATCTTCGCGTCCAACCTGGACGAGTTCTTCATGGTCCGCGTCGCCGGCCTGAAGCGGCGCATCGCCACCGGCGTCGCCACCCGCTCCGCCTCCGGGCTCCAGCCCCGCGAGGTCCTCGACCTGATCTGGACCCGCACCCGCGAGCTCATGGCCCGGCACGCCGCCTGCTTCCAGGAGGACGTGGCGCCGTCCCTCGCCGACGAGGGCATCGGCATCATCCGCTGGGCCGAGCTCACCGAGAAGGAACAGGCCCGCCTGTTCACGCTGTTCCGGCAGCGGATCTTCCCCGTCCTCACCCCGCTGGCCGTCGACCCGGCGCACCCCTTCCCGTACATCTCGGGCCTCTCCCTGAACCTCGCCGTGGTCGTGCGCAACCCGGTCAGCGGCCACCGGCACTTCGCCCGGGTCAAGGTCCCGCCGCTGCTCAGCCGCTTCCTGGAGGCCTCGCCCGGCCGGTACGTCCCCGTGGAGGACGTCATCGCCGCGCCCGCGCACCTGGAGGAGCTGTTCCCCGGCATGGAGGTGGAGGCCCACCACATGTTCCGGGTGACCAGGAACGAGGACCTGGAGGTGGAGGAGGACGACGCCGAGAACCTCCTCAAGGCCCTGGAGAAGGAGCTCATGCGGCGCCGCTTCGGCCCGCCCGTGCGCCTGGAGGTCGAGGAGTCCATCGACCGCCACATCCTCGACCTGCTGATCCGCGAGCTGAAGATCTCCGAGGCCGAGGTCTACCCGCTGCCCGGCCCCCTCGACCTCACCGGGCTCTTCGGCATAGCGGGCCTCGACCGGCCCGAGCTCAAGTACCCGAAGTTCGTCGCGGGCACCCACCGCGACCTCGCCGAGGTCGAGTCGGCCTCCGCGCCCGACATCTTCGCCGCCCTGCGCGAGCGCGACGTCCTGCTGCACCACCCGTACGACTCGTTCTCCACCTCCGTCCAGGCCTTCCTGGAGCAGGCCGCCGCGGACCCGGACGTCCTCGCCATCAAGCAGACCCTGTACCGGACTTCGGGCGACTCCCCGATAGTGGACGCTCTCATCGACGCCGCCGAGTCCGGCAAGCAGGTCCTCGTCCTCGTCGAGATCAAGGCCCGCTTCGACGAGCAGGCCAACATCAAGTGGGCGCGCAAGCTGGAGGAGGCCGGCTGCCATGTCGTGTACGGCCTCGTCGGTCTGAAGACGCACTGCAAGCTGTCGCTCGTGGTCCGCCAGGAGGGCGAGACCCTGCGCCGCTACAGCCACGTCGGCACCGGCAACTACCACCCCAAGACGGCCCGCCTGTACGAGGACCTCGGGCTGCTCACCGCGGACCCGCAGGTCGGCGCGGACCTCTCCGACCTCTTCAACCGCCTCTCCGGCTACTCGCGCCGCGAGACCTACCGACGGCTCCTCGTCGCCCCCAGGTCCCTGCGCGACGGCCTGATCTCGCGCATCGAGAAAGAGGTCCAGCACCATCGCGCGGGCCGCCCCGCGCACGTCCGCATCAAGGTCAACTCGATGGTCGACGAGGCCGTCATCGACGCGCTGTACCGCGCCTCCATGGCGGGCGTCCCGGTCGACATCTGGGTACGCGGCATCTGCGCCGTACGCCCCGGCGTCACCGGGCTCTCGGAGAACATCCAGGTCAGGTCCGTGCTCGGCCGGTTCCTTGAGCACTCCCGGGTGTTCGCCTTCGGCAACGGCGGCGAGCCCGAGGTGTGGATCGGCAGCGCCGACATGATGCACCGCAACCTCGACCGCCGTATCGAGGCACTGGTCAGGGTCACGGACCCGGCCCACCGCGCGGCGCTCAACCGCCTTCTGGAGACCGGCATGTCCGACACCACCGCCTCCTGGCGCCTCGGCCCGGACGGCGACTGGACCCGGCACGCCCTGGACCCGGAGGGCCAGCCACTGCGGAACGTACAGGAGATGCTCATAGACGCCCGGAGGCGCCGGCGTGGCTCAGCGACACCCTGACAGCGACACCCCCGCGGCCCGGGAGACCGCCGTGACCTCCCGGGAGACCGGCTTGACCTCCCGGGATACCGGCCTGACCTCCCGGGAGACCACCGCGGGACCAGAGATCACCATGACCCGAGAGGCACGCGCGGGCCGAGCGGCGGCCGCGGCCGGGAAGACACCAGTGGCGGGGAAGACAGCGATGGCCGGGAAGACGCCGATGGCCGGGGAGACGCTCGTGACCGGGAAGACCCCGAAGACCGGGAAGGCGCCCGTGACCGGGGAGACGCCCGTGGCCGGTGAGACGCTCGCGGGCTATCTGCGCGAGCAGGCCACCGAGTTCCTGCGCTCCCTGCGCCAGCACCGGGAGAGCAGCGCCGAGGAGGCCGCCGAACCCGCCCTCGCCCTGCGCGCCGCGGCCCGCCGGATCAGCGGCGCCCTGCACACCTTCCGGCCACTGCTCGACGCCGACTGGTCGGACCAGCTGCGGGCCGAACTCGCCTGGCTGTCCGGCACGTTGGCGCGCGAGCACGCCTACGCCGCCCGCCTCGACCGGCTCATCGGCGCCCTGCACCGGCTCTCCCCGGCCGGCCCCGGCGCGGGCCGCGGCCCCTCCGTACCCGCGCAGTCCGGCGGTCTGACCGTCGGCGCGGCCAAGGCCGGCGCGCTGATCGAGCGTCAACTCACCCTGGCCCGCACCCGCGCCCACTCCACGGCCCTGCAGGCGCTCGGCTCGTCCCGCTTCCACGCGGTCGCAGACGGGGTCGCCGTACTCGCCAGCGAGGTGCCGCTGCGCCGGGACGCCGCCGGGCACCCACTCGCGCCCTTCGCCTCGGACGTCGAGGCCCGCCTCAACGAAGCGGTGGCCGCACTTCCGCTCGTACGGGCCGGGCATCCGTACAACGCGGAGGCGCTCCTGCACGGCCTCGCCGCCGACGCCGCGCCGGAGTCCCAGGACACGCCCTGGCACCAGGTACGGCTGCTGCTCCGCCTGCACCGGTACGCGCAGGAGGCGGTCGGGGTCGAGCCGGGCCACGACCTGCGGCTGCTCGGCGCGGGCCAGGCCCTCGACCGCCACCGGGACGCCGCCGAGGCCGCCACCGCCGCCGCCTCGGCCGCGCGCACCCCGCGCATCGCCCCGGCCACGGCGTACGCGCTCGGCGTCCTGCACGCCGACCAGCGGCACGAGGTCGAGGCGGCGCGCTTCGCTTTCCAGGCGGTCTGGCGCAGGAACGCTTCCGCTCCCTCCGACCGGCCGGTGAGCACCCCGTGACTCCGGGCCCGCCCCCGGCTCCGGCCCCGATCCTGGCGGCGGGCTGCGTGCTGTGGCGGCGCCCGCACCCCGGGGGCGAGCTCGAAGTGTGCCTGGTCCACCGCCCCAAGTACGACGACTGGTCCCACCCGAAGGGCAAGCTCAAGCCGGGCGAGGACCCGCTGGCGGGGGCGGTGCGCGAGGTCGCGGAGGAGACAGGCCTGACCTGCACCCCCGGCCCCCGCCTCCCCACGGCCCACTACGTCGTACGGGGCCGCCCCAAGCAGGTCCACTACTGGGCGGCGGAAGCGGGCGAGGGCACGTTCACCCCCAACTCCGAGGTGGACGCGATCATTTGGCTCCCGCCGGACGAGGCCCGAGCCCGCCTGACCCAGGCACGTGACCGCGAGCTGCTGGACGCGCTGCTCGCCCTTCTCCCCCAGCCCCGCCCCTTCCCGTAACTGGGGCTCCGCCCCAGACCCGGCTCCTCAAACGCCGGAGGGGCTGGATGTTGCGGGGTGGAGCCTGGGGCGCCGATGAGTGCCCCGTTAGGGGCGCGGGGAACGGCGCGACCAGCCACAGCGACGCCGCAGCCGAACGACAACAAAGAGGGCCAGGGCGAAGCCCAGCCCGCCAGGGGCGCGGGGAACTGCGCGAGCGGCCACAGCGGCGCCGCAGCCGAGCAACGAGGGATCGAAAATCAGCCCGTCCGGCGTTTGAGGACGAGCGCGGAGCGCGATGGGGGGCCGGGGGCGGAGCCCCCTGGGGGTGCGCCCGGCCGCCGGGGGAACACAGCGCAACCACCCGCACACGTAACCCCGCCGTGACCTAACCGCACCGCCCTCCGAGGTTCACCCCCCGTTCACTCTCGGCCTTCGGCCGCTTCACCTGTCCTGCCTAATTTCGGACTTGCGCGACGCGTGGCGCGGTCATCACGGCCCGCCCGCGGAGGCACATGAACGTGCACATGAACGAAACGACTCCGCACGCCGTCCCACCTCCGGCGGCTCCTGGAAGGAACTCCCGAAAGTGAAGCTTCAGCGCATGAACCGGCGGGCCCTCGCTCTCGGTGCTCTCGCCGTCTCCGGCGCCCTGGCCCTCACGGCGTGCGGCTCCGACGAGACCGGCAGCACGGGCGGCAGCGGCGGCAAGCAGACCAACGCCGCCAACATCAAGTGCGACGACGCCAAGGGCCAGCTCGCGGCCTCCGGCTCGTCCGCCCAGAAGAACGCCATCGACGCGTGGACCAAGGCGTACGCCCAGGCTTGCCAGGGTGTTCAGGTCCAGTACAACCCGACCGGCTCGGGCGCGGGCATCACCGCGTTCCTGCAGGGCCAGACGGCCTTCGCGGGCTCCGACTCCGCCCTGGAGCCGGCCGAGATCGAGAAGTCGAAGAAGATCTGCAAGGGCGGCCAGGCCATCGACCTGCCGATGGTCGGCGGCCCGATCGCCGTCGGCTACAACGTCCCCGGCGTGGACAACCTCGTCCTGGACGCCAAGACCATGGCCGACATCTTCAACGACAAGATCAAGACCTGGGACGACCCGGCGATCAAGAAGCTGAACCCGGACGCCAAGCTCCCGAACACCAAGGTCCAGGCCTTCCACCGCTCGGACGAGTCCGGCACCACGGACAACTTCACCAAGTACCTCAAGGGCGCCGCCCCCGACGCCTGGCCGCACGAGCCGGGCAAGACCTGGGAGGCCAAGGGCGGCCAGTCCGCCAACGGCTCCGCGGGCGTCTCCAGCCAGGTCAAGCAGACCCCGGGCGCCATCTCCTACTTCGAGCTCTCCTACGCCGACGGCATCAAGACCGTCGACCTGAAGACCGAGGCCAAGGAGCCCGTGAAGGCCACCGTCGACAACGCCTCCAAGGCGATCGCCGAGGCCAAGGTCACCGGCAAGGGCAAGGACCTCGCCCTGGACCTGAACTACAAGCCGCAGGCCGAGGGCGCGTACCCGATCACCCTCGTCACGTACGAGGTCGTCTGCGACAAGGGCAACAAGGCGGAGACCCTCGCCACCACCAAGTCGTTCCTCAACTACATCTCCAGCGAGGACGGCCAGCAGGTCCTGAAGGACAACGACTACGCGCCGATCCCCGACGAGATCATCACCAAGGTCCGCGAGACCGTCGCCGGCCTGAGCTGACCCCGAGTGCGGCCCGGTTCGCAGCGCAGAACAGCGCAGTAGGCGCAGCACAGCGCCGATCCGGGCCGCACCGTCCGGTGCACCGCCGCCAGGAGCCTCCCGTACGGCCATCCCGTGCCGAGGCTCCGCAGACCGGAGAATCCCATGGACATAGCTACGCAGACTGAAACCGCCCCGCCACCCCCGCCGCCCGCCACCACCGAGCAGCAGCGCGCCTCCCGCGGCGCGACCCGTCCGGGCGACCGGATCTTCCTCGGCCTCTCCCGTGGCTCGGGCATCGTCCTCCTCGTGATCATGGCCGCCATCGCGGCGTTCCTGACCTACCGCGCGGCGCTCGCGCTGTCGGACAACACGGGGAACTTCCTGACCACCTTCGAGTGGGACGCCAACGCGATCCCGCCGAAGTTCGGCATCGCGGTCCTCGCCTTCGGCACCGTCGTGAGCTCGATCATCGCCCTGGTGATCGCCGTTCCGGTCGCCGTCGGGATCGCGCTGTTCATCTCGCACTACGCACCGCGCAAGCTGGCCGTCCCGATCGCGTACGTGATCGACCTGCTGGCCGCCGTGCCCTCGATCGTCTACGGCCTGTGGGGCGCCCTCGTCGTCGCGCCCAACCTGACCGGCTTCTACAGCTGGCTGGACACGGTCCTCGGCTGGACCGGGATCTTCGAGTACCAGGGCGGCGCCCCGCGCTCCCTGATGACCGTGGGCATCCTGCTCGCGATCATGATCCTGCCGATCATCACCAACGTCAGCCGCGAGGTCTTCCTGCAGGCTCCGAAGATGCACGAGGAGGCCGCCCTGGCCCTCGGCGCCACGCGCTGGGAGGTCATCCGGATGTCGGTGCTCCCCTTCGGCCGCTCCGGCATCATCAGCGCCTCGATGCTGGGCCTCGGCCGCGCGCTCGGCGAGACCATCGCCGTCGCCACCGTGCTCTCGCCGACCTTCCTGATCAGCGCCTCGCTGCTCGACCCGGGCGGCGGCACGTTCGCGCAGAACATCGCCAGCAAGTTCAACGAGGCCAGTGAGTACGGCCGGGACGCCCTGATCGCCTCCGGTCTCGTCCTGTTCCTCATCACTCTGCTGGTCAACGGCGCGGCCCGCATGATCATCGCCCGCCGCAAGGAGTACTCGGGGGCCAACGCATGAGCACCACCGCACCCACCGCCCAGGCCGTCACGCCCGACACCCTGCACGCGGCCCGACTGCCCCGCTGGACCTCCCCGCTCGTCGCGATCGGCTCGGCCGCGGCCGCCGTGGGCATCGGCCTCGCCGCCGGTCTGCACAGCCGCGTCCAGTGGGGCCTGATCGCCGCGGTCCTCTTCGTGATCGCGTCGTACGTCCTCGCCACCGCGGTGGAGGGCAGGCGGCAGGCCAAGGACCGGTTCGCCACCTCGATGATCTGGGTGACGTTCCTGCTCGCCGTGATCCCGCTGGCCTCCCTGATCTGGGAGACCGTCGAGCGCGGCAGCAAGGTCTTCAGCCCGTACTTCCTCTCCCACTCGATGGGCGTCGTCGCCGACCAGGACCCGGGCGGCGGCATCAACCACGCCATCATCGGCACCCTGCAGCAGGTCGCCCTGGCCTCGCTGATCGCCGTGCCGATCGGCCTGCTCACCGCGATCTACCTGGTCGAGTACGGCCGCGGCAAGCTCGCGAAGGCCGTCACCTTCTTCGTCGACGTCATGACGGGCATCCCGTCGATCGTCGCGGGTCTGTTCGTCCTCAGCTTCTGGATCCTGATCCTGGGCTTCGACTTCTCCGGCTGGGCCGGCGCCATGGCGCTGTCGATCCTGATGATGCCGGTGGTCGTCCGCTCCACCGAGGAGATGCTCAAGCTCGTCCCGAACGAGCTGCGCGAGGCCTCGCTCGCCCTCGGCGTGCCGAAGTGGCGCACGATCCTGAAGGTGGTCCTGCCCACCGCGATCGGCGGCATCACGACCGGCGTCATGCTGGCCGTCGCCCGTATCGCCGGCGAGACCGCCCCGGTGCTGCTCCTGGTGTGGGTGAACCCGTTCATCAACACCAACCCGTTCGACGGCGCCCAGGGCTCGCTGCCGCTGTACATCTACCAGCAGTACGCGGCCGGCTCCGAGGCCTCGTACGACCGCGCCTGGGCAGCGGCGCTCGCCCTCATCGGCTTCATCATGATCCTCAACCTCGTGGCCCGCGGCATCGCCCGCTGGAAGGCCCCGAAGACGGGCCGCTGACGCGGCTTCTCAGCGACAAGCGACCCTCTCGAAAGAAGTAGTGATCCCCATGGCCAAGCGAATCGACGTCAGCGGCCTCTCCGCCTACTACGGCAGCCACAAGGCCATCGACGACATCTCCATGACCGTCGAGCCCCGCTCGGTGACGGCCTTCATCGGCCCCTCCGGCTGCGGCAAGTCGACCTTCCTGCGCACCCTCAACCGCATGCACGAGGTCACCCCCGGCGGCCGCGTCGAGGGCAAGGTCCTCCTGGACGGCGACGACCTGTACGCCTCCGGCATCGACCCGGTGAACGTCCGCCGCACCGTCGGCATGGTCTTCCAGCGCCCGAACCCCTTCCCCACCATGTCGATCTTCGACAACGTGGCGGCGGGCCTGCGGCTCAACGGCTCGTACAAGAAGTCCGAGCTGAACGAGATCGTGGAGAAGTCCCTCAAGGGCGCCAACCTCTGGAACGAGGTCAAGGACCGCCTCAACAAGCCCGGTTCGGGCCTCTCCGGCGGTCAGCAGCAGCGGCTCTGCATCGCCCGCGCCATCGCGGTCGAGCCGCAGGTGCTGCTCATGGACGAGCCCTGCTCGGCGCTCGACCCGATCTCGACCCTCGCGATCGAGGACCTGATCGGCGAGCTGAAGGAGCGCTTCACGATCGTCATCGTGACGCACAACATGCAGCAGGCCGCCCGCGTCTCCGACCGCACGGCGTTCTTCAACCTGGCGGCCGTCGGCCAGCCCGGCAAGCTGATCGAGATCGACGAGACGGAGCGGATCTTCTCCAACCCGTCCGTCCAGGCGACCGAGGACTACATCTCGGGCCGCTTCGGCTAGACCCAACCGACCCCTCGCGGTGCTGCATGGCGGTGCCACCGCGAGGACGAGAAGGGCCCGTCCCCGGTACGAACCGGGGACGGGCCCTTCTCTCTTAGGGGCGCCCCGTAAGGGGCGCGGGGAACTGCGCGACCAGCCACAACGGCGCGGCAGCCGAAGCACTACAGGAACGCCAGGTTCACAACCCAGAAGCTCAACGCAGCGACAAGCGCAGCCGCAGGCATGGTGATGAACCAGCCAAGAATGATGTTCTTGGCGACCCCCCAGCGGACAGCGTTCACCCGCTTCGTCGCCCCCACACCCATGATCGCGGAGGTGATCACATGCGTGGTCGAGATCGGCGCGTGGAACATGAACGCGGTCGTGAACATGATGCCCGCGCCCGTCGTCTCGGCCGCGAAGCCCTGCGGCGGGTCCAGCTCGATGATCTTCCGGCCGAGCGTCCGCATGATGCGCCAGCCGCCCGCGTACGTACCGGCGGACAGACACACCGCGCAGGCGATCTTGACCCACACCGGGATCGGCGCGTCGGCGCTCTGCACGTCGGAGATGACCAGGGCCATGACGACGATGCCCATCGTCTTCTGGGCGTCCTGCAGACCGTGGCCGAGGGCCATGCCCGCCGCCGAGACGGTCTGCGCGATCCGGAATCCGCGCTTGGCCTTGTGCGGGTTGGCCTTGCGGAACATCCACATGATCGCGCACATCACCAGGTAACCGGCGATGAGGCCGACGATCGGCGAGAGGAACATCGGGATGACGATCTTGTCGACCACCCCGGACCAGATCACGCCGATGCCGCCCGCGAGCGCCGCGCCGACCATGCCGCCGAAGAGCGCGTGCGACGAGGACGAGGGCAGCCCGAAGTACCAGGTGATGAGGTTCCAGACGATCGCGCCGATGAGGGCGGCGAAGAGGATCCACATGCCCTTGTCGCCGTGCGGGGTCTCGATGATCCCCTCACTGACGGTCTTGGCGACCCCGCTGCCCATGAAGGCGCCGGCGAGGTTCATCACCGCGGCCATCGCGAGCGCCGCACGCGGCGTCAGCGCACGCGTGGAGACGGAGGTGGCGATGGCGTTCGCGGAGTCGTGAAAGCCGTTTGTGTACGTGAATCCGAGCGCGACACCGATGGTCACGATCAAGGCGAAGGTGTCCATGGAGGGGTCAGGACTCCTTGACCGCGATGGTCTCCACGGTGTTGGCGACGTGCTCGAACGCGTCGGCCGCCTCCTCCAGTACGTCCACGATCTGCTTGAGCTTCAGCACCTCGATGGCGTCGTACTTACCGTTGAAGAGGTGCGCGAGCAGCTTGCGGTGGATCTGGTCGGCCTGGTTCTCCAGGCGGTTGACCTCGATCCAGTACTCCGTGAGGTTCTCCATGGTCCGCAGGTGCGGCATGGCCTCCGCGGTCAGCTCGGCGGCGCGCGCGAGCACCTCGATCTGCTGCTCGACGCCCTTGGGGAGCTCCTCGACCTGATAGAGGACGACGAGGTCGACCGCCTCCTCCATGAAGTCCATGATGTCGTCGAGGGACGAGGCGAGGTTGTAGATGTCCTCGCGGTCGAACGGCGTGATGAAGGAGGAGTTCAGCTGGTGGAAGATCGCGTGCGTCGCGTCGTCTCCCGCGTGCTCCGCGGCCCGCATCCGCTCTGCGATCTCGGCTCGGGCGGAGGTGTCCGCCCCGAGCAGTTCCATGAGGAGCTTGGAGCCCGTGACGATGTTGTCCGCGGATGCGGAGAACATGTCGTAGAAGCTCGTCTCCCTCGGGGTCAGACGAAAGCGCACGTGGGGTCCTCGGGGTGCTTTGGATTCGGTCAGGCTGATGCTAGAGGCATCATCCGGCCACGGCTAACCGGCCGTCCTCCAGTGTCGCCCATCAAGCAGAGCCATCCGCACGGGGTCCGCCGGGGACCCGAAATATCCGGTACCATATACCCACCCGGGGTATGGAAGCCCTTGCAGGACAACGGGAGGACGCGATGACCACCACCGAGACCGACACGGCGGCGGGCGCGGCACACTGCGCCGGGACGGAGACCGAGATCACGGACCACGACCGCGGGGTGCACGGCTACCACAAGCAGAAGGACGAGCACCTCAAGCGACTGCGCCGGATCGAGGGCCAGATCCGCGGCCTGCAGCGCATGGTCGACGAGGACGTCTACTGCATCGACATACTCACCCAGGTCTCGGCGAGCACAAAGGCCCTGCAGTCCTTCGCCCTCCAGCTCCTGGAGGAGCACCTGCGCCACTGCGTCGCGGACGCCGCGGTCAAGGGCGGCGAGGAGATCGACGCGAAGGTCGAGGAAGCGACGAAGGCGATCGCCCGGCTTCTCCGCACGTGACCGGCTGCTTTCCGCACGTCACCGGCTGCCTTCACGCGTGACCGGCTCCTCCCGCACGTGAGAGAGGGCTCGGCTCAGGCCGAGCCCTCCTCGTACACCTTCAGCACCTCGTCGATGCGGTCGGCGCTGAGTCGCTCCTCGGCCGCCATGGACGCGGCGATGATCAACTCGCCGCACAGCTCGATCTCGGCGAGGGCGACGTGATCGTGGACCGCCGCCTTGTCGGTAGTGGGAGCCACGCGCATCACCTCTTCCTGCCGTCACCGGCTTCCCAGGGTAGGGAGCGGCCTGCGCCCCGCGCATGGCACGGACGGGCTATTTGCGACGCGAACTCGCCCTCCGCGCGGGCACTTTCACGGCACCCGAGGCGTCAGGGCACCTGCTACGGCCCGGCGATCTTCCCGGCGAAGATGTCCTCCGCGGCGGGCAGACCGGCCTGCACGGCCGTGCCGAACCCGAAGAGCAGCGTCGTCGAGGTGACCATCACGTCACCGCTGCCGCCGGTGGCCGGATCCGCCCCCGCGCCCTTCGCCTCCGCGCCCTTCACACCTGCGCCGTCGGCCGGTACGTCGTCGTTGGCGAAGGTGAACCGGTGCCGGATCTTGCGCAGCCGGCCCTGCTCGTCGAGGTACGCGTCGAACGGCACCGTGTCCTCGGCGAAGCCCTTCGCCGCGGCGCGCAGCACCTTCCGGTTGGCCCCGGCCGCCCGCTCGGCCGCGAGCCCGATCTCGGCCGTGCCCCGGTAGTGCCGCACGGGCACGCCCGCCAGCTGCGTCTTCCCCGCGTACGAGACGGCGCTCGCGCCGAGCAGCAGCTCGGCGGCGGCCAGCGGATCGGTGGCGCCGCCGGTGACCAGGTTGCCGTCCGCGAGGCCCGCCGTGTCGATCCGCACCCACTTGTCGGCGGGCACGCCCGCGCCGCGGTTCTTCATGTAGAGGGCGCCGGGGGCGAGGAGTTCGGTGATCGGGCGGTGCTCGTCGACGCCCGCCGGGTCCTTGGGCAGTATCACCTTGAGACGGCCGAGCGGCTTCGCGAAGTCGTACGCGCCCTCACCGCGGATGGTCACGCGGGTGCCGCCGCTGGCCATCTCCATCGACGTACGCGCCTTGGCGCTGCCCGCGGCGCGCAGGGCCGCGACCGCGCGGTGCACCGTGTCCACCGGGTCGGCCGCCTCCTTGTCCTCGGCCGCGGCGCCGCCGCCGGAACACCCCGTCGTGGCCAACACCAAGGAGGCCAGGGCCCCGCCCGCCACGGCGGTGACGGCGGAGCCGCCACCGCGCCTGTGCTGCTGCACCGCCATCGCCTGCCTACCCCCAACACTGGGCCGTCCCACGGCCCCCCTTCTCGTTCCGCCTAACGACCGCTGCTCCAACCCGTCACGCCCGCTCCGCGCGGGCCGCCGCGGTCCCTCCCCGTGTTCACCTGGGCCCGCTACGGTGGCGGCGTGTCAGCCCAAGAGGACCCGGCCACGGCCGCCGAGCACCGCACCACCACCGTCGAACAGGGCCGCTTCTGCGCGGCCCGGTGCAGCTGCGGCTGGCGCGGACCGGCGAGACGGGCGCGGTCCAAGGCGCGTTCGGACGCCGCGGAACACACGGCCCACCCCTGAGCGCGGCCCGCGCGCGCCGTGTGCGCCCCGGCGTACCGGCGTACCGGCGCGGCAGGTGGAACCCGCCCGTCCCGGCCGTCGTCTCGTCCTGCGGGAGGGACGACATGGACCGCAGGGGCACGGGCACGGACAGGGACGTCGACCGGGGGCACGGGCCGCGCGACGGCCGCGGCATCGGCCGGCGCAGGGTCATCACCGCAGGCGCGGCACTGGCGTTGGGCGCCGGGGCGAGCGCGTGCAGCGCCGGGGCGAGCGGCGACGGCAAGGCGACAGCCACCACGAACACAGCCACGGGCACCGCCACGAGCACGAGCGCCGCCTCGCAGCGCCCGACCGGCCCGGCCTGGAGCGCGTTCGCGAAAGGGCTCGACGGTGAACTCGTCCGCCCCGGCGACGCCGACTGGGCCTCGGCCCGCCAGCTCTACAACACCCGCTTCGACGCCCTGAGGCCTTCGGCGGTCGCCTACCCCGCGCACGAGGACGACGTCCGCACCGTCCTCGACTTCGCGCGCAGGCACAAGACGCCCCTGTCCATACGCAACGGCGGCCACTCGTACGCGGGTTGGTCCTCCGGGGACGGCCGGCTGATCCTCGACGTGTCCCGGCTCGGCTCGGTGCGCGCCGCCGCGGGCTCGGCGACCGTCGGCGCGGGCGCCAAACTCATCGACGTCTACCGGCCGTTGGCCGCCAAGGGCGTGACCGTCCCGGCGGGCTCCTGCCCCTCGGTCGGCGTCTCCGGGCTCACCCTCGGCGGCGGCCACGGCGTCACCTCGCGGGCGTACGGCCTCACCTGCGACAGCCTCACGCAGGCCACCGTCATCACCGCCGACGGCCGCCGCCTCGTCTGCTCCGAGGAGGGGCCCGTCGAAAACACCGACCTCTTCTGGGCGCTGCGCGGCGCGGGCAACGGCAACTTCGGCGTCGTCACCGAGCTCCGCTTCCGTACGCACCCGGCGCCGCAGGGCGTCACCGGCTATCTGACCTGGCCCTGGCGGAAGGCGGCCACGCTGCTCAAGGCCTGGCAGGAGTGGGGTCCGGACCAGCCGGACGAGATCTGGTCGTCCCTGCATCTGGCCGCCGCGCCCGGCGGCGGTCCGACGATCTCGCTCGCGGTGTTCTCGATGGGCACGTACGGCGAGCTGCAGAACGCCGTCGACCGGCTCGCCGACGGCCCCGGAGGCCCCGGCTCCGCCTCCAACGTCTCCCTGAAGCGGCGCTCGTACCTCGACGCGATGGAGGTGTACGCGGGCTGCTCCGGCTTCGGTGACGACGCGCAGTGTCATCTGCCGGGCTCGACCCCCGGCCGGGACTCGGCGGGCGCGCTGGGCCGCGAGACCTACGCGGCGCGCTCCGACTTCTACTCCCGCTCGCTCTCCGACGCGGGGATACGGGCGCTGCTCACCCGCGTCGAGCGGGTCGCGGGCGGCCCCGGCAGCGTGGCCCTCACCGCGCTCGGCGGCGCGATCAACCGGGTCGACCCCACGGCGACGGCCTTCGTCCACCGCCGCCAGCGCGTCCTCGCCCAGTACGTCGGCGCGTGGCGGGCCGGCACCTCGGGCACCGCCGCCCGCGCCTGGCTCGACGGCACGCACGCCGCGATGCGGCCGTACGCCTCCGGAGCGGCGTACCAGAACTACACCGACCCGGCCCTGAAGGACTGGCGCACCGCGTACTACGGCCCGGCGGCCGGACGCCTGAAGAAACTGAAGGGGACGTACGACCCGGAGCGGATGTTCACGTTCCCGCAGGCACTCTGACCGCGCCACGGCAACCGCAGACGGCCGTACGAGCGCAACCACCGCCCGTACGGCCCACCTCGACTGGCCCCCGCCGCGCGGCGGCGATGCCCTGAGGGTCCACCCCGGACCCGAAATCAGGGCAGGACCCCATGACCGGAAAGTCACAAGGCCGAATATCCGTCGTCGGCGCCCTCGCCTCCACCGCGCTGCTCCTGGCCGTGGCCGCGCCCTCGGCCCTGGCCGTCGACAAGCCCACCGAACCGGGCGAGTTGACGCTCATCGACTCGGCGCAGGGCAAGGTCCTCGCCGACAAGGACGGCTACCCGCTCTACCTCCGCGACGCCGACAAGCCGGACACCCCCGACTGCACGGGCGAGTGCGCCGCCAACTGGCCCGCCGCGATCGGCTATCCGACCAAGGCCGCGGGCGTCACCGGGGAGACCGCGCAGACCGAGGCCAACGTCGACGGCACCGACCAGCCCCAGGTCATCTACGAGACGCACCCCCTCTACTACTTCAAGAACGACAAGCCGAACGAGCCCAAGGGCCAGGAGGTCGACGGCTGGAGCCTCATCGGCCCGGACGGCAAGGCCGTGAAGGCCCGCGGCGCGGCGAGCGAGTCCCCCTCCCCGAAGAAGTCCCCCTCGGGCGACGCGTCCAAGTCCCCGTCCAAGTCCCCGTCCGCGTCCCCGGGCACGGGCGACGAGTCCGGCCCGGCGTCCAGGCCCCCGTACGGGGGCAAGTCCCAGGGCTCGGACGAGTCGTCGGCGGAAGCGGACAAGTCCGCGGACGCGGCCCTGCCGCCGGGCTCCGGCGAGTCGGCAGGGTCCGGTCATTCGACTCATTCGACGGGCGCTCAAGAACCCGGCGACACAAAGGAGTCAGCCGGCCCGAAGGACTCGGGCGGTGAGAAGGACTCGGGCGGTAAGAGGGAGTCCGGCGGTACGAAGGAGTCCGGTGCGGCGCGGCCTCCCGGGGCCGCGTCCGACGGGGCCGCCCCGAAGCCGACCCACACCGCCCCCGACGCCGAAACCGAAAACGGAACCGGAACCGGCACCGGCACCAAATCCGAGGCGGGTGAACGCGACCACGGCCGCGACCACGACGGCGGCCGCGACCACGACCACGACGGCAGCGACACGGGCGCGATGAAGGCGACGCCTTCCGGAGCGGCCCGCGGCGGCGCCCAGCACACGGTGCGGAACGCCGCCGCCGAGCACCCGGAGGCGGGCCCGTTGGCCCTCGGCTCCGCGGCGGTCGCGGCCGGCGCGGGCGTACTCGGCATCGCGCTGCTGCGCAGGCGGCACGCGCAGCGGACCGACCGCACAGAGGACGGCCGCAACTGACTCGGCACGGCGGGCCTGGCCATCCGCGCCGTCCACGCCATCCGCGTACCGCGGTCAGGGCCCTGTTCGGCGCCTCGGCGCTCTGCGCCCTGGCCGCGCTGCTCCTGCACCAGTTCCCGTGGCTCGACGGTTCGGTGCGGTCGGCGGTCTCCGCATCGTTCGCCGACCTCGCCGGAACCGGAACCGGAACGGGAATCGGAACCGGAACCGGAACGGGCACCGGAACCCCGCGGCAGGCGGTGCCGGGCGAGCTGTCCGACCCGGCGACCGTGCCGCGCCGCGTACGGGTGCCGGCGATCGGGGTCGACGCGGAGCTGCTGCCGCTCGGCCTGGACGCGCGCGGCGCGATCGAGGTGCCCGCGTTCGAGGACGCGATGAAGGCCGGCTGGTTCACCCCCGGCTCCCGCCCCGGCAAGCCCGGCCCGACGGTCCTGGTCGGCCATCGCGACGCCCCGGCCAAGGCCCCGCGCCGCGGCTACCGCCCCGCCGTCTTCGCCCGCCTGGACCGCCTCGCCCCCGGTGACCGGGTGGAGACGACGAGCGGGGACGGGCGGCGGGTGCGGTTCCGGGTGACGGCCGTGGACACGTACCGGACGACGGCCTTCCCCACCCGCAAGGTCTACGGGCCCGTGCCCGACTCGCAGCTGCGCCTCATCACCTGCGGCGGCGCACTGGACGCGGCCGGCCACTGGGACTCGAACGTGGTCGTCAGCGCGGTCCAGGTCGTCGGCCCGTGAGTTCCGGCCCGCACCCGGCGCGGGCGGACGGCCTCAGGCCGCCAGATCGTTCTCCCCCGAGTCCGTCGAAGGCTCCGTGCGCGGGCCCGGCAGGCCGACCGCGTCCGGTACGACGGGGCCACGGCCGCGCGCCCGTACGAGCCAACTCGCCTTCTGCGTACGGCCGATGGCCTTGGTAAGCGGGGTCAGCAGGGCCATCGCGAGCGGCGCGAGCAGCAGGGTGACGGCGGTGCCGAGGGCGAAGCCGCCGATGACGTCCGTCGGGTAGTGCACGCCCATGTAGACCCGGCAGACCCCTTCGAGCAGGGCGAGGCCGATGCCGATCAGGCCGAGCGTGCGGTGCGCGACGAAGAGGCCGACGCCTAGCGCCATCGCGAGGGTGGCGTGGTCGCTGACGAACGAGAAGTCGGTCTTGCCGTCGACCAGCACCTCAAGCCCGTCGTGGTCGAGGAACGGGCGGCGGCGCTCCACGAACCCCCGGATCGGGATGTTGACGAGGACCGCGAGACCCGCGGCGAGCGGGGCCCAGACGAGGGCGGCGACGGAGCTCTCGGCGTCCGGCCCGCGCCGCACCGTGCGCCAGGCCCAGAGCACGAGCAGGACCATGGCGAGCAGCAGCCCGTACTCCCCGACGAAGCCGACGATGCCGTCGACCCAGGCGGGGGCGTCCTTGGCGACGCCGTTGATCTCGTAGAGCAGACCGACGTCGGGGTTCGACCCTGAGGTCCCTGGTGCAGCCTCTGGTCCAGCCATGGTGCCGTGACCCCTTGTCCTTGTGCCCACGGGCGCGCTCCTGTCGCGTGCCCTGCTCGACCCCCGTGCCTCAGAGCTGGTCAGTGCTGCTGCGGTACTGCGTTGCTGTTCAAGGGAACGACCGGTTCCCCCGTCTACGTTCCACGGTCCACCGAAAGATCACCCAGACGTTATCGAAGAGTGACTCGTCTTCGCTGTTCAGAACGGCCTTCCAGCGCAGGGATCCGGCCACGGCAGCGACTTTCGGCTACGCGTTCGGCTACCCGTTCGGCAACCCCGCGGCGAGCGCCTTCGCACCGTCCTCGGTGACTCGCGTCGCCCCGAAGTAGTCCGGGGTGTCGATCGGCGTGAAGCGGATGACGGCGCCGGTCCGGGGCGCGTCGATCATGTACCCGCCGCCGACATAGATCCCCACGTGCCGGATGGCCCGGGAATTGGTCAGGTCGTCCGAGAAGAACACGAGGTCACCGGGGAGCAGCTCCTCCCGCGAGGGGTGCGGCCCCGCGTTGTACTGATCGTTGGCCACCCGCGGCAGCTCCACGTCCACCGACTTGTACGCGGCCTTGGTGAGCCCCGAACAGTCGAACCGCCCCCCGTCCTCGGGCGTACCGTCCCCGCCCCACAGATAAGGCTCGCCAAGATGCTCCTGCGCGAACGAGATCGCCCCGGCGGCCTGCTGAGAGGGGTCCACTCGGCCTGCGGGCGCGGCGAAGCTCTTCTCCAGGCCGCGGATGATTTTGACGTAATTCTGCGTCTCGCTGATCTGCGGAACGCCCCCGGCCCTTATGACGCGGTAGGCCCCGGCGTTGTAGGCGGCAAGCATGTTGTCCGTCTGATCTCCGGCCACATCGTCGACATAGCCTGCCAGTTCACAGTCGTACGAAGCCGCCGAGGGGATGGCGTCGGCAGGGTCCCAGACGTCCTTGTCACCGTCCTTGTCGCCGTCGACGCCGTGGGTGGCCCAGGTGCTGGGAATGAACTGGGCGATCCCCTGGGCCGCCGCGTGGCTCTCGGCCTTCGAGTTCCAGCCGCTCTCCTGGTACAACTGCGCGGCGAGAAGCGCCGGGTTGATCGCCGGACAGAGGTTGCCCCACTTCTGCACAAGGGGCTGGAACTGCGCCGGCACCGCACCCTTCGCGAGGCCGACCGCTCCTCTGCCGGAGCCGCTCGCCATGCTTCCTGCGGCCATGTACGTGCCGACGACGAGCAGCGCGATGAACGCCATACCGAGGGCGATCGCGGCGACACCTGCGACCCAGAACTTCCGCACCCCTCAACCCTCCCCCATCCAGGCCTGGTTCACGGCTCATTTCGGCTACTCGACGGTGAAGCCGTCGCATCCGATGGTCGCGTATTCCTTGACGCCCTTCGCATGCAGGAAGAGCACGGTCCAGTTCCCGGGATCGTTCCCGATCGGGATGCCGCCACCGGAATCCTTGCCCCGTACGTGCTGGCGAAAGTCATCGGGGTAGGTGAGCTTGACGTCCCCGTTGTCCTTCTGAGCCATCAGATCCACCGGTTTGCTCACGTATCCGAGCGACAGGTTCTGCGCCCTGGTCCCCTCGTACGGCTTGCCAGTGCGGTCGTCGATCTCGTGCGGGGGCTTCACGGCCACCGCCACGCTGTACGGCTTGCCGAGGCTCGGGTCCGCGTACTTCAGCCGGATCGAGATCGTGCCCTTGCCGCCGGTGTACGGTCCGCCGCTCGGGCCGGCGAACGTCACCGAGTACTGGAGGTGTTCATTGGATTCCTCGGCCGGGAGGTTGCACCTGCCCCGCTCCCATTCCGACGTCGGGTCGGCCGTCCAGAAGTCTCGGCTCGGGGCGGTGGCCTCCACGTACTCGGGGACCTTCCCCTTCGACCGGTCGTCCGGTGCGGTGGGCGATTTCGTCGCGCCGCCGGGGTTCGCGCCCTTGTCCTGCTCTCCGTCGTCGCCCGGCAGCAACACCACCGCCGTCGCGGCTGCTACGCCCACGGCGACCGCTGCGGCGACCGCCGTCAGCCGCTTCCTGGGGCGACCGGGAGAAGCACTGACCTGTGTCGGGGTGTAGCCCGCCGGCGCCGCCCCGGCCGTAGCGGTGGGGGTGTAGCCCACGGGCGCGGCCCCGGCCGTGGTGGTCGGGGCGTCGTGGAGCGGCGGGGCCTCGGGCCGGGGAGTCTGCGGCACCGGCTCCACAGGCCCTACCACTCCCGCGTAGAAGGCGTCCTCCACCAACGCCGACCGCACCGCGCACCGCTCCACGACTTCGCCCGGCGTGGGCCTGTCGGCCGGGTCCTTGGCGGCGCACGCATCGATCAGCGACGCCAACTCCGGCTCCACGCCCTCCAGGTCGATCTGCTCGTACACCGTCCGATAGCCCACCGCGGCCGATTCGCCCGAGCCGAACGGCGGTCTGCCCGTAGCCATGTAGGCGAGGGTCGCGCCCAGCGCGAACACATCTGCAGCAGGGCTGACCTGATTGCGCATCAAGACTTCGGGAGCGGTGAACCCAGGCGTGCCGGGCGCGAATCCGGCCTCGGTGAGGGCAGTCTGCTCGACTCCCCTGGCTATCCCGAAGTCGATCAGCTGCGGACCCTGGGTGGACAGGATGACGTTCTGCGGCTTCAGGTCCCGATGGGTGACGCCGTACGCGTGCACGCTGCCGAGGCCTTCGGCGAGCGCCGCGAAGACGCTCCTGCAGGTCTCGGCGGGGAACGCCCCGCGGTCCCGCACCGCCCCACTGAGCGTCGGCCCCGCCACGTACTCCGTGGCCAACCAGAACGGCGCCTCCTCCAAGGACGCGTCGATCAGGTTCGCCGTGTACGCGCTCCGCACCGCTCGGACGGTCTCCGCCTCCCTGCGGAAGCGCGCCAACACCTCGGGGTGGTCGGCGATCTCGTCCTTGATGACCTTGATGGCCACCAGCAGGCCGCCGGGCGAACGGCCGAGGTACACCTGTCCCATGCCGCCCGCACCGAGCCGGGCGAGGAGAGTGTAGGAACCGATCTGTGCGGGGTCCTGAGGCTTGAGAGCGTCCACTCGCCGAACTGTTCCACACCCGGTTCCGCCCGCCCACGCCGGTGGCCGACCTGTGATCAACCCCGGACACGGTCAGGGCCCCGGCTCACGCGCACCCTCCCCTGACGCACCCCCTCACCCCGCCCCCGCCGCATCCTCCGCCGGAGCCGGCACCAGCGCTCCCCGTTCCACGAGGCGGGACACCTCCGGCAGGGCGACCTCCGCGAGCCGGTCGGTCGGGGTGTCCTCGGCCTCGGCGATGCGGGCCAGTTGCTCACCGAGCGTGGACTCGCGCCCGGCGCCGCCGAGGAGGGCGACGGCGAGCGGGGAGATGCGGTCGCTCCAGTTGAGGCCGTCCCCGGGAACCTTGAGCACCTGCTGGGTCAACTCCCAGCCCGCGCCGCCCCGCTGGTCGGCCTGCTGCCACAGGGTCAGCCCCTGGCCGGGCAGGAAGCGGGTCTCGAGCAGGTCGTGCGCGCGCAGCCAGTCCCGCCGCTCGAACCAGCCGGCGACCTGCGCCCCGGTCAACTCGCCCGCCTCCGCCGACATTTCCTCCACCCGTACGACCGACTCCTGGTACCCGGAGCGTCTTACGACGACGGTGCCGATGCCGACGGCCTCCGCCTTCTGCGTCTCGAACCAGCGCAGCCACGCCTCCCGCTGCCCGAGCGCCTCCTCGCCGCCCGCCAGCTCCAGCCAGTGGTCGACGTACGGCACGACCCCGACGACGGACCGCTGCACGATCCACGCGTCGAGTCCGGCGCCGCGCGGGATCCACCCGGCGAGCCGCTCGCGCCAGTCCTCCCCCGCGTGGTGCACCCAGTTCGCGCGGAACTGCAGATACCCGCCCTCGGTGAGCAGTTCCGGCGCGGCGCCCGCGAGTTCGGCGCAGAGCGCGTCACCGGGGCGCCCGGAGTCCCGGTGCACGCTGTGCACGGTGCCGGGCCCGACGGCGTACGGCGGGTTGCTCACCACCAGGTCGAAGCGGCGCCCCGCGACGGGCTGCGCCATGTCGCCCTGCAGGATCTCCCACTCGAGCCCGTTGAGCGCGGCCGTGGTCGCCGCGAACCGGGCGGCGCGCGGCGACAGGTCGGTGGCGGTGACCTGCTCGGCCTGCCCGCTCAGGTGCAGGGCCTGCACACCGCCGCCGGTGCCCAGGTCGAGCGCCGACTTCACCTGGTGCGTGAGCGTGGCCCGGCGCAGCAGCGACGCGTCGAGCCCGATGGGCACGACGGCCTCGGCCCGCCGGTCCTGCGGCGCGGGCCGCAAAAACCTCGGGAAGTCGGAGATCGCCCACCATTTCTCGTACGGATGGAGGTGCACGGCGGCGCGCACGGCGCCCTCGCCCGCGGGCTCGAGCAGGGGCACGACCGCGGGTTCCGCGCGGTCGAGCGGGACCGTGCGCCCGCACATGAAGAGCTGGATGAGGACGGCCAACGGATCGTCCTCGCCGAGCAGTTGCAGGGTGAGCGTGGGGTCGTAGCGGTTGAGGCCCTGTGCGGCCTCGATCCCCACGCGCGCGACGATGGCGTCGCGCGTGTAGCCGTGCGACGTCAACACGTCCCGCAGGGCGGTGACGGCGGAGGGGGCGATCAAGGGCTGCGTGGTCATCATGGTCCGGTTGTCGGCTCGTGTACGCGGCGACTGAACCCTTAGGCCATTGGGTTACCGCCAATGGGCGAACCGGATGAAATCGCCTTGCGGGCCTGCGCGTTGGGGCACTTCCATCCGGTGACCTGGTAATGCGCCGCGATCGATCTTGCGGAACGGCGTCCACACCCGAACCCGGACCCGACTGTCCACACCCTGTGGACAACCACTCCGCCGCTAACCCGCCCGCCCGCGCCGAAGCGACGAACCACCACACACAACTCATTCCGGAACAACGACACTTGCCCCACGTTCCGGCGGACCTTCTCCCATATGCATGCAGTACTTGCACGCACCCTCAGCGGGCCACCGCAAAGAACCGGCCAATCCCACCGGGCCCCAGCCCCCACCAGGGCATACGCGCCGTGACGACCCCCGGCCGTTCATTGCCCGGCGTCACCCCACGTGATACACAGAGTGACGATACGCACTTCTGTTGACCGCCTCGCACGCTCGTGCGGGGCGGTCAACTGCGCCGCGTACAGACTCCGTACGAAGTTCGCACGAAGTCCGCCGACGAATGACTCCAAGTCGACATGCGACAGCGGCATTCTCAGCGAGAATAGGCGTGACCTCTGCACACGGGCAGGGGGTGCAGAACTACCCGATAGGGGCGGTGAGTTACATGCTTCTGGCAGCCGAAAAGGGCGACATCACGACCATCATCGGCGGGATCGCCCCGGACTGGGGGCCCTTCGGAAGCCTGGGCAACGAAGCGCGCGTGATGATCGAGGTCGTGATGGCGATCGCCATCCTCCTCTGTCTCGGGATCGCGATCTGGGGCGCGGCCAAGCAGCGCATCGGCGCCACGGCGCTGCGCGACACCTTCAGCGCCGAGCAGGGCAAGGGCCTGATCATCGCGGGCCTGACGGGAGTCTTCATCATCGGCTCCCTCGGCACGCTCTTCACGATCGTGTACGGGATGGCCGTCTGACCCAGCCACGCACGCTCCGGCCCCGGGCGCTCCCACCGCCCGGCGCCCCGCCCCTGTCCCCCACCCGTCCGTCGTGCCCACCGGCTGAGGTTGCGTCCCCCTGATGTCCAGTCACCACACCGCGCCCGCGCGGAGACCAGCACGGCTACTACCGTCGTACTTCGTGGTCCGGAACAACCTTGAAGGGGCGTACGCGGCATGAGTCTCGACGACGACCACAACGGCCGTCCGGACGACGACGGCTACGGCGGCTCCGGCCACACCCGCACCCGCCTCCCCGACAGCGACGGCGGCGGCTACGGCACGGCCCGCCGCACGGGCCCGCGCTCCCCGCGCAGCCTCGTCACCGTCGTGACGGTCGTCGTCCTGCTCCTCGCGGCGATCGCGTTCGCGAACAGAGGGGGCGGAGGCGGCAGTTCGGACGACGCCTCCGCCGACGGCGCCGACCCGGCAGCGGCCCCGACGTCCCCGTCCGGCCAGAAGCCGGTCACATCGGGGTTCGGGAGGGATCGGGAGGGGGTGCAGAGCGCTGCGGCTAACTATGCGGTGGCGCTGGGGTCTGACGGAATGTACGACGACACCCGTCGCCAAGAGATCACGGAATCCGTCTACGCCCCCGCCGTCGTTGCACAGCGTCGACAGGACATCGACAAGGTCTACTCCGACCCGAAGTTCCTGGCCAGGATCGGCCTGAACGAGGACGGCACGGCTCCTGAAGGCCAGACCTTCGTGACGCGCTCCAACCCCGTCGGCTCCAAAGTCGAGAAGTTCAGCAACAACGCTGCCACTGTCTCCGTCTGGTACTCGGCGCTGTTCGGGCTTGCCGGGGAAGGGTCGAAGAACCCCGTCTCCGAGAGCTGGTACACGAGCACCTTCGAACTCAAGTGGGTCGGCAGCGACTGGAAGGTCACCGACTTCGAGCAGAAGGAGGGCCCCACCCCCGTGGGGCGCGACCAAACTGCCTCCACCGCCAAGGAGATGGCGGACGCGATCAAGCAGTTCGGAGGGTTCACGTATGCCCGGTAAGCGTCGACGTACCCTCGCGCTCGCCACTGCAGTCGGGACCGTGCAGACGGCTGCCTTCATGCTCGCCACACCTGCTGTGGCCGCCCCCGACCCCAAGCCGAGCAACGACCCCTGCGATCTCATCCGCGGCCCCGCCAAGGACTACTGCGAAAACGGCAAATCCTCCGGCACCCCCAAATCCCCCGCCGACGACGCCCTCAACACGCTCGACCCCCTCTCCTCCCTCGCCAAGGGTTGCGCCGACGCCGCGTCCTGGACCGTCGACAAGCTCAGCGCCGCCGTGAAGGACACCGCGAACGTCGACTTCACGAACCCGACGTTCCTGCAGCAGTACGCCGTCGTCTTCGCCGCGTCGACCATCCTCACGCTGCTCCTCTGGCTGCTCGCCGTGGCCAAGCGGGCCGTGCGCGGGGTGCCGTTGGCGACGGCGATCGGCGAGGCCATCGGGTTCCTCTGGCTCACCGTGCTCGCCTCCGCGTTCACGCCACTGATCCTCTACACCGTCGTCTCCGCGACCGACGGCGTCTCAGAGGTGCTCGCGAAGACCACCGGCGGCCAGACCGACGTCTTCTTCGGCTCGTTCTCCGAAGCTCTCAAGAAGGGCGAGGACATCGGCGGCGGACCGATCATGCTGATCGTCGTCTCGCTCGTGTCGATCCTCGCCGCCGGCGTCCTCTGGCTCGAGCTCGTCATCCGCGCCGCCCTGCTCTACGTAGGAGCCCTCCTCGGCACCGTCGTCTACGCGGGACTCGTCGACAAGAACCTCTGGTCCCACGTGCGCCGTTGGGCCGGGATCATGATCGCGGTGATCCTCGTGAAGCCCGTGATCGTCATCGTTCTCGGGCTCGCCGGCGCGCTCTCCGGCGAGAACGGGCCGGACGCGTTCTCCGCCGTCGTATCCGGCCTCGCCATCATCCTGCTCGCCATCTTCGCCTCGGCGATGATCTACCGCTTCGTACCGGGGTTCGGCGACGAGATCGCCGCCGGCCGCAACAACCGCATCATGCAGAGCGCCGAGGGCAAGGCGGCAGCCGTCATCAGCTCGCCCGCCGCCCTCGTCTCGCAGGGCATCAAGACCCACAGCACCCGAGGCCGCGGCGGCGAGGACAGCGGCGGCAGCAGCGGCGGCCGCCCCGCCAACCCGGCCAGCGGAGGCGTCGCCGCACACGCCAACCGCAGCGGATCCGGCGGCGGAACCGCCACCCCCGCACCCCGCAACAGCACCCACAGCTCACGCCCCACGAGCACCAGAGGCACGACCAACCGCACGGGAGGTGAAGGGCGTTGACGACCCAGTCCCACCAGGTCGCGCCCCGCCGCACATATCTGATCGGCCGGGCACGGCCGAACGCGATCGTCGGCAAGAACCGCGAGACCGGCGAGATCGCCCTGATCATTGCCGGAGCCTTCCTCGGCATGATGTGCGGCCTGCTCGTCCCCGTCCTCTCCCTCCGCATCGTGCTGCTCACCGGCTTCCCGATGCTGGCCCTCGCCGCGGTGTACGTCCCGTACAAGGGCCGTACGTTCTACCGCTGGTTCGAGATCAACCGCAGCTACAAGCGCAGCCTCCGCCAGGGCACCGCCTACCGCTCCGCCGCCCCCGAGGCCGGCGTGCGGCTCGACGGCCGCGAGGTCGAGGTCGGCCCGCCGCCCGGCATCGGCCGCATCGCCTGGCTGGCCGCGCCCTTCGGCCCCGACGAGATCGCCGTGCTCCTGCACGCCGACCGCCGCACCGTCACCGCCGCCATCGAGATCGAGGGCCCCGGCGTCGGCCTGCGCGACAGCGAGGACCAGGAGGCCCTCGTCGACCGCTTCGGCACGCTCCTCAAGCACGTCGCGAACGGCGACGGCTTCGTCACCCGCCTCCAGATGCTCGCCCGCACCCTCCCCGCCGACCCCGACGCGCACGCCAAGGACGTCTCGGCCCGCGGCGACGAGAAGGCCCCGGCCTGGCTGCAGAGCTCGTACGACCAACTGCAGTCGATGGTGTCGACCAGCAGCGAGCAGCACCGCGCGTACCTCGTCGCCTGCATGCACTACACCCGCGAACTCGCCGCCGAGGCCCAGGCCGTGGCCCGCGCCGCCCGTCCGCAGGGCGGCCGCCGGCTCGACAAGGACGCGGGCATCGCCGTGGTCATGGCCCGCGAGCTGACCGACATCTGCTCGCGCCTCCAGGAGGCCGACATCCGCGTACGCCAGCCCCTCGGCCAGGGCCGGCTCGCCTCGCTCGTGCACTCCATGTACGACCCGGACCACCCCATCGACCACATCCAGGCCATGACCCAGCGAAACGCCTGGCCGGCCGAACTCGACGCCATGGAGCCCACGTTCCTCCAGGCCAAGACCCGCGAGTCCTCCACCCGCGCCCCCTGGTGCCACTCCACGGCCTGGGTGAAGGAGTGGCCGATGACCCCCGTGGGCGTCAACTTCCTCGCGCCGCTGCTCGTCCACACCCCGGACGTGATCCGCACCGTCGCCGTCACCATGGACCTCGAACCCACCGAGGTCGCCATCGAGCGGATGCTCACCGAGAAGACCAACGACGACGCCGAGGCCAGCCGCCAGGCCAAGATGAACCGCACGGTCGACCCGCGCGACGCCGCCGCCCACTCCCGCCTGGACCAGCGCGGCGAGGACCTCGCAAGCGGCGCGGCCGGCGTCAACCTCGTCGGGTACATCACGGTCTCCGCCCGCACCCCCGAGGCACTCGCCCGCGACAAGCGCACGATCAGGGCCTCGGCGGGCAAGTCGTACCTCAAGCTGGAGTGGTGCGACCGCGAGCACCACCGGGCGTTCGTGAACACGCTGCCGTTCGCCACCGGCATCCGACGCTAACCCTGACCACTCGGGACACAGAAGGCAGAGGCGCCAAGCCCATGCGAGATCCGCTGACCACGCTGACCGACGCCTTCACCTCCTTCCTGTTCGGAAAGGTGGAGACGACCCGCCTCCCGGTGCGCACCTCCACCGGCCAGGCCCAGGCCGTCTACCTGCCGACGGCCGCCCCCGGCCTCGGCGACTCCGGCGTGATCATCGGCCGCGAGGTCTACAGCGGCAAGGGCTACATCTACGACCCGTTCCAGCTGTACGGCCAGCAGCTCCCGGCCCCGCACTGGCTGGTCCTCGGCGAGTCCGGCAACGGCAAGTCCGCCCTGGAGAAGACGTACGTCCTACGGCAGTTGAGGTTCCGGGACCGCCAGGTCGTCGTCCTCGACGCGCAGGGCGAGGACGGCGTCGGCGAGTGGAACCTGATCGCCCAGGAACTCGGCATAACGCCCATCCGCCTGGATCCGACGGTCGCCCTGGACACGGGCATCCGCCTCAACCCCCTCGACCCCTCGATCACCACGACGGGCCAGCTCGCACTGCTCCGCACGATCATCGAGGTGGCGATGGGCCATGGCCTGGACGAACGTTCCGGCTTCGCCCTCAAGGTCGCGCACGCCTACGTCAACGAGACGATCGTCGAGCGCCAGCCCGTCCTCACCGACATCGTCGAGCAACTCCGCCACCCCGAACCGGAGTCGGCGGAGGCGATGAACGTCGCCATAGAGGACGTACGGGCCTGGGGCCTGGACGTCGCCCTCGTCCTGGACCGCCTCGTCGACGGCGACCTGCGCGGCATGTTCGACGGCCCGACGACGGTCGGCATCGACCTCGACGCCCCGCTGATCGTCTTCGACCTCTCCCACATCGACCGCAACTCCATCGCCATGCCGATCCTCATGGCGATCGTCGGCGTGTGGCTGGAGCACACCTGGATCCGCCCGGACCGCAAGAAGCGCATCTTCCTCGTCGAAGAGGCCTGGCACATCATCAACAGCCCCTTCGTCGCCCAACTCTTCCAGCGCCTCCTGAAGTTCGGCCGCCGCCTGGGCCTCTCGTTCGTCGCGGTCGTCCACCACCTCTCCGACGTCGTGGACGGCGCGGCGGCGAAGGAAGCGGCAGCGATCCTCAAGATGGCCTCGACGAGAACGATCTACGCCCAGAAGTCCGACGAGGCCCGCGCCACCGGCCACGTCCTCGGCCTGCCCCGCTGGGCCGTCGAGATCATCCCGACGCTCACCCCGGGCATCGCGGTCTGGGACGTCAACGGCAACGTCCAGGTCGTCAAACACCTCATCACCGAGATGGAACGCCCCCTCGTCTACACCGACCGCGCCATGACCGAGTCCTCCCTCACCGAGGAGGACTCCCTCCTGGCCGCCGCCGAACTCGAAGCCGAAGAACGCGCCGCCCGCATGGAGCGGTACGCGGCCCACGCCGAACTGAACGACCCGGACGCAACGGTGGCCTGACATGCGCGAGCCGCACCACGACCGCCGCCCCGAGGAACGCGCCGGAGGCGGCGGCATCCCCGACGGCCTCCTCGTCGCCCTGCTCGCCTTCCTCCTCGGCCTCACCCTCCTCGTCTGGACGGCGACGGGCCTCTCGGCCCTCTTCACGAAGGGCGCCTGGCCGGCCGAGGTCACCTTCACCCGCACCCCTCTCGCCATACGCCACCTCATCTCCCAGCCCCACGACATCCCCGGCGCCTGGCCCGACTCCCCACCCGAAGCTTTCTCGGGCTACGGCCTCTTCTGGGGCCTGTTCATAGGGCAGTTGATGGTCCTGACGGTCCTGGTGATCTTCGTCATGGGCACGGTGGCGAGGTGGCGAGCGGTACGAAAGTCGGCCTCTGCCGCCACCCCCGCCACCCCCCGGGGCAGGCGCTCCGCAGGGACGGAGCCCACCCCTCCCCCCTCCCCCGCTGTGGGCAGGCGTTCCGCAGGGCGATGGGGGTCCCCCCTGCTCGAGCGAAGCCGAGAGCTTGGGGGAGGGTGGGCACAGCCCCAGGCGCCGGGTGCGGATGAGGAGGGGCCCAGCCCAGTCGACCAAGAAACGGAGCCCGAGCCGACCTCACTCGACAAGGCACCGGTCCCCACCCCCCGTACCCCCCTACGATTCGCCCCCGCGAGAGACCACCACCCCACAGCCGTACAGGCAATCCAGGACTCCGAGGGCCCAGCCCTCATCATCACGTCGAACCCCTCCCTCTGGGAGGAAACAAAAGACGCAAGATCCAAGCTCGGCCCCGTACTCCTCTACGACCCCGGCCACCTCTGCGACACCCCGGCCCGCATGCACTGGTCCCCCGCCACCGGCTGCGAGGACAAGAACACCGCCGCCGCCCGCGCAAGGGCCCTGCTCGCCCCCGTACGCCCCAGCGCCAAGCTGGACGAGGCCACGGCAAGCACCGCCGAGACCCTGCTGCGCAGCTATCTGCACGCGGCCGCGGTCGACGGCCGCCCGTTCAAGCACGTCCACCGCTGGTCCCAGGGCAGCCAGGCCCAGGAGGCCGTACGAGTCCTACGGACCAGCGGCAAGGCGGCCGCCGGCGCGGGCGGCGAGTTGGAGGCGGCCCTCACGGCGTATCCCGAACGCCGGGACATGGCCCAGGAGTTGACCGCACGCGCGCTGTCCGCACTGTTCTCCGTGCACATCCGCGAGGCCTGCAGCCCGAACCGTACGGACACCCTCGCGTTGGATTCCTTCATCGCCGAAGGGGGCACTCTCTACGTGGTGGGTGAGCCCATCGAGGATCCGAAGTCGACGCCGGGGGCCATGCCGCTCCTCACGGCGCTCGCATCAAGCGTGGTCGAGCACGGCCGGCGCATGGCCGCACGGTCATCCTCCGGTCGGCTCGACCCACCACTTTCGCTGATCCTCGACGACGTCGCCGCCGTGGCCCCGCTCCCGCAGCTGCCGGAACTCCTCGCCGGCGGAGCCGAGTCGGGCCTTCCCACCCTCGCTCTGCTCCGTTCCCGCGAACAGGCCCGCGCCCGCTGGCCGCACGACGAGCTCCCGGCTTGAACACATGCCTTTGAAAAGGAACCAGCATTAAGGGTGGTGAACGCAAAAATGCCTCAACCCCCGGACAAAGTCCGGGGGTTGAGGCTAAAAGG
>NZ_JASCIQ010000033.1 GCF_029968035.1 Streptomyces cavernicola
ATTTGTTGGGGAAGCCCCGCACCTGATGGTGCGGGGCTTTCCTGCTTTACCGACCCTTTCCTGGCCCTTCCAAGTCGCGCTTTTCATTTATGTGGGTTTTAGAGGCGGCCAGCGGCCTTCAGTGCTAGATATGCGTCTGCCAGAGCCGGGGCCAATTCGTTCGGGGGCGCGTCGACGACAGTTACGCCGTGGCGGGCAAGCCGTTCTGCGGTGTTCTGGCGTTCGTCCTGGGCTTGGGCGGCGGCTGCAGCCTCGTAGATGGATTCAGTGTTGCCGCGGCCCTTCGCCATGGTCTCGATCTGAGGGTCTGAGACGGATGCCGCGATCACGGTATGGCGTTTGGTGAGACGCGGAAGCAGAGGCAAGAGGCCCTCTTCGATAGGGGCTGCGTCGAGGCTGGTGAGCAGGATGACCAGTGAACGCCGTGGGGCCGTCTTCAGGATGGTGGAGGTCAGGCTGCGCGCATCGGTTTCGACAAGCGTTGGTTCGAGGGAAGCAAGCGAACTGACTAGCGCTGGAAGAACGGCGTTCCCGGACCGCCCCTGGACGAGAGCACGAATGCGACGGTCGTAAGCCAGGAGATCCACGCGGTCGCCGGCCTTGGCAGCCAGGGCGGCAACCAGTAGTGCGGCGTCCATTGATGCGTCCAGGCGGGGTACGTCGCCCACTCGTCCGGCCGACGTGCGGCCGCTGTCGAGGACCAGGAGCACGTGGCGGTCGCGTTCAGGACGCCACGTACGAACGGCGACAGTGGATTGGCGGGCGGTGGCGCGCCAATCGATGGACCTGGTGTCATCGCCCGGGACATAGTCACGAAGGCTGTCGAATTCGGTGCCTTCGCCTCGGGTCAACACGCTGGTGCGGCCGTCGAGTTCGCGCAGGCGTGAGAGCTTCGAAGGCAGGTGCTTGCGGCTGTGGAAGGCCGGCAGGACGCGAAGGGTCCACGGCACCTTGTGGCTGCCTTGGCGCGAGATCAGCCCCAGCGGGCCAGTGGAGCGCACCGTGACGCGGTCAGGTTGGTGGTCACCGCGGCGAGTGGGACGAAGCCGTGTGGTGATCCGGCGTCGTTCCCTCGGGGGGACCACGATGTGTTGGCGTGAGGAGGTGGCTTCCGAGCCCGTTGCCCTACTGCTCGGAGGCCAGGCGTCCCGTAGCTGAGCTCGCAGAGGGCGGCTTGAAGAGTTCGTGATGGTCAGGTCGATATCTGCACTCCCACTGAGTCGAACGTTTGTATCACCGGATCGAGTGAAGTGCAGCGTTCGTACTGGCGCGGCGAGGGCGTAGTCGCACATCATGGCTAGTGCGAGAGGGGAATTGACGGCGAGGATCCCCGTCCAGCTTGGCTCGATGAAGCCGACGGGGATGGTGCCAAGAGCCGCGAGCAGAGCGGCGCGTCCGGTGGGGGCCATGAGGATCGGCCTCAGCGGGGTACGGGGACGTTGGCGAGGATGGCGCTGATGACTGAATCAGCGGTGACTCCCTCCATCTCGGCCTCGGGGCGCAACTGAACCCGGTGTCGCAACGTAGGCAGGGCAAGGGCTTTGACGTCATCGGGGGTCACATAGTCCCGGCCGGTGAGCCAGGCCCAAGCGCGAGCAGTGGACAGAAGCGCAGTGGCCCCACGGGGAGAGACGCCGAGAGTCAGCGACGGCGATTCGCGAGTGGCACGACAGAGATCGACGACATAGCCAGTGATTTCGGGGGAGACGGATGTTTTGGCAACTGAGATGCGAGCTGCTTCGAGGTCTGCAGGACCGGCTACGGGCTGGGCGCCGGCAGCTTGAAGGTCACGAGGGTTGAAGCCGTCTGCGTGACGTGTGAGTACGGCGATCTCGTCCTGCCGTGAGGGAAGCGCGACGTTGAGCTTGAGGAGGAAGCGGTCGAGCTGTGCCTCGGGAAGCGGATAGGTGCCCTCGTATTCGACCGGGTTCTGCGTCGCCGCTACGAGGAAAGGCTCGGGGAGCGGACGAGGCTTGCCGTCGACCGTGACCTGACGTTCCTCCATGGCTTCGAGGAGGGAAGCCTGTGTCTTCGGAGGGGTGCGATTGATCTCGTCGGCGAGCAGCAGGTTCGTGAACACCGGGCCGGGCTGGAACGAGAACTCGGCAGTGCGTGCGTCGTAGACCAGTGAACCGGTCACGTCGCTCGGCATCAGGTCGGGAGTGAACTGGACGCGCTTGGTGTCGAGCTCCAGGGCAGCAGAGAGGGCCCGGACGAGGAGTGTCTTGGCGACACCGGGGACGCCCTCGAGCAGGACGTGACCGCGGCACAGCAGCGCGACCACGAGACCGGTGACTGCGGGGTCCTGGCCGACCACGGCCTTGGCGATCTCGGTGCGCAGGGCCTCCAGAGAGGAACGGGCGGCGGTGTCCGCGTTCCCTGCGGAGTCTGCGATCGGGGCGCTCATGAGGTGCGTACCTCTCTTTCGAGGGCGTCGAGTCGGTCGGCGAGGGTGATCAGAGCTGCGTCGTCGGGTGGGGGAGGTCCGAAGAGGAGGGACTGGAGGTCCTCGGAGCTGTCGGGGAGTTGAGCAGAGACTGCGGGCAGCAGGGCCTCTGGTGCGTGGGCGCCGGCGTGGGGGACGCCTACGAGTGGGGCGAGGCGGGTGCGGGTGGCTGACCGGAGGGCCTTCGCTGCGCGGTCGCGGGCGCGTGCCTTGCTGTAGAGGCGGGCTCTGCCTTCGACGGCCTCGGAGGCTCGGATGGTGACGGGGAGACGCTCTTGAACCAGAGGGCCGAGACGACGGCCACGCCACAGGGCGGCGAGTACGGCGGCGACGGAGAGCTGGAGGGCGGCCCAGCTCCAGCCGGAGGGGATGAGGTCGAAGAAGCTGCGATCGCCGCTATCGGCAGCCGAGGAGTCACCGACCGAGGGGAGGTACCAGACCAGATGAGGGCGGGATCCAAGAAGTTGAAGGGCGAGGGAGGCGTTCCCGTGCTCGTCGAGGCGGTCGTTGTAGAGGATGTCCGGGGCCCCGAGGAGCACCGTGTCGCCTCTTCCGGAGCTGATCCGCAACAGAGTGGGGAGGCCCTCGCTGCTGTAGCAGGAGGTCGTACGAGGAAGGCTCGAGCTGTAGCGGATGCCGCCGGTGTCAGCGTTGCCTGCGCGTTGGGCCGCTGGGAGCGAACAGGCAGGTCGCAGCGTCGTCTTGGTGCTGGGCTGTTCGGCGCGTACGCCTGGGGAGAGGGTGTCGACGGAGGGTTTTCCGGCGGCTACCAGGACGGTTCGGCCGGAGGCTTGCTGTGCAGCGTTGCGGAGAGAGGATTGCTGCTTCTTTGTGAGCAGGTCGGGGGTTGCGATCAGGAGCGTGGTGTCAGGTCCGGTGACGGCTTCGGCGGCCCTGCTCGTGGTCACCACGCGGGTGGAGACGCCTCGATCGGCGAGGAGTTCGGAGACCGCTCGGCTGCCATAGGGGTCAGCCGAGCGAGGGTCGAGGCGGCCGTGGTGACCGCCGGAGCGGACGGCGGCGATGGCGATGCCGGCGGCGAGAAGAACGACGAAGCCGAGCAGCAGTCCGCGCGAACGGGTCCAGACCTGGCGGGGGGTGGTGGAGACCGAGGTGGATGCTGCGGTGTCGGTCATCGGTTGGTCCTCGAGGCAGAGGTGAGGACGGGCTGGGTGCACTCCAGGTCTTGGTCGAGGGTGGCGACGCGGCGATATGCGTGCTCGTCCGCGCTGCGGCCTCCGTATGTGACGGCGTCGAAGTCGCGGGCCGCGGTGTGCAGTCGCGCCTTGTGGGAGGGCAGGGACTGGGATGCTTCGGAGGCTGCCTCGTCGGCGGTGCGGCCGGGGCGCGGGTCGAGGAGGGCGCGCTCTTCGAGGGAGCGTACGACGGCGCGCATGCGCTCCTGGAGCGCTTGGTTCCAGTGCCGGTCGGCGGCGTGGGCCTCGGCGGCTGCCCGATGCTCGGCGGCGCTGCGCGGCCGGTCGTCGAAGACGGGTGCGGATGACGACGGGGCACGGTGGGGTGTTCCAAGCCGCCACCACAAGGCGCCGAGAAGGAGTAAAACCATCAGGACCAGCACCACGAGTCCGAGTGCACCGCCGGGTGTTGCTCCCGAGGCGGCTGTGAAGAGGTCGCCGACCCACTCCCAGAAGTGGTCCAGGGCCCGCTGGAGGAGGCTCGGATCGTTCTCGTGGTACATGGGCCTGGACAGCTCGCGTTCCGCGGCTTCCCGCGCGGGAACACGCGGGATCGTGACGGGCGGCTCGTCGCCGGACAGCGGCTGCGCGGCCCACGCCCCGTGGAGTCCCCCCGTCGTCACCGCATCAACTCCCCGGTGTGGTGCCGGGGGTGTGGGAGCCGTAGTCCTGGATGCCGGCGGCGCGGGCCAGTTCCAGGTCGAGGGCCTCGCGGCGGATGCGCAGGTCGATGTAGAGGAGCACCGAGACGCCCGCCGTGATGGGGAAGGCGAGCATGGAGCCGATGACGGAGCCGATGCCTGTGATGATCAGGAAGGTCCAACCGACGCTGTCGGCGCTGCTGTTGAGGAAGCCGCTGACTCCGTCGCCGCTGAGGGCTGCGGCCAGAACGGTGAACGGGACCAGGATGATCGACACGACGATGTTCACGAGGATCGCGGCGAGCAGTTGGATGCCGAAGACCCGCCACCAGGAGCCCTGGACGAGTTTGGCGGAGCGTCCGAGTGCCTTGCGTACGGTCTGCTTCTCGAGCATCAGCGCGGGGGAGGAGAGGGAGAACCGGACCATCAGCCAGATGGCGACGATCAGGCCGCCGAGTCCGCCCAGAAGGGCAAGCGAGGCGCCGGCCTGGGAGGCGCCTGCCACGGTCACCAAGATGCCGGGGAGGGTTCCCACGGTGACGAGGGCAGCGGCCAGCAAAGGCAGCAGGAAGGTGAGCCCGAGGAGGCGCGGCAGCTGAGGGCGTGCGTCGTGCCACGCTTCGGCGGTGGTCACCGGCTTTCCGAGGACGGCGCGGCTGGTGACCATGGTGAGCAGGGCGGTGACGACGAAGCTGCCGAGCAGCGACACCAGGAGGATGACGCCGGAGTCGAGCAGGGCCTGCGCCAGGGCGCTGGTCAGTTCGTCGACGGTGGCGCTCGGGTCGCTGAGGGCGTCGGTGGTGGTCTGGGTGTTGAGGACCAGACCCTGCAGCAGGACGACGGTGACCTCGGTGACCATGGCCACCGCGAGGGAGATGCCGAGGACCGTGCGCCAGTGGGCGCGCATCGTGGAGACCGCACCGTCGAGGATCTCGCCGACGCCGAGCGGGCGGAGAGGGATGACACCGGGCTTCGCCGCTGCGGGCGGTATGCCCCAGCCGCCTCCGCCCCAGCCACCTTGAGGTCGGCCCGGAGGCACTCCTGGGCCACCGCCCCAGCCGCCGTGACCGGCCCGGCCCGGAGGCGGGGTCGGCTGACCTGGGCCGGAGGCGCCGGGTGCGGACCACTGGGCGGGCGGCGGTTGTTCCTTGGACCACTTCGAGGCCGGGCCGTCCTGGGGACTGGTCGGCTCGGCGGGGCGGGGCTTGTCCCCGTCCGGTCCGTCGGAGGGGGCAGATCCGGGCGAGGCCCAGCCCGGAGTGTCGTTCATCGTCGCTCCTTCACGGTGCACGACCGCGGTCGCGGCGGCAGGTTGGCTGCCATCGTGCCACGGTGTGCTTGTTCGGGGACGGGGTGCCGGATGAGCTGCGTACCTTCAATTGTCCGACGGGGAAAGGGCAGACTGGGCGGATGGCTGATCAGTACGCGGAATCCCATGAGGACGGTGGGCGGATACGGACGCCTTCGATCCGCTGGGACGAAACATCCGAGGGGCCTGTGCTGCTCCTCCTCGACCAGACGCGGCTGCCGGCCGAGGAGGTCGAGCTGGCGTGCAAGGACGTCTCGACGCTGGTGCAGGCGATCCGGTCGCTGGCCGTGCGGGGAGCGCCGCTGTTGGGGATCGCCGGGGCGTACGGCCTCGCGCTCGCCGCCGTACGGGGACACGACGTGGACGAGGCGGCGGAGGCGATCGCCACCGCGCGGCCCACGGCAGTGAACCTCGGTCGTGGGGTGCGCAGGGCGCATGAGGCGTATCGGGCGGCCGTCGCAGGTGGGGCCGGGTGGGCGGAGGCGGCTGCCGTGGCGCTGGCCGAGGCGAAGGCGCTGCATGCGGAGGACGCCGAGGCGAGCCGGCGGATGGCCGAGCACGGGTTGGCGCTCCTCGACGAGCTGCTGCCCGGTGGCGGACATCGGTTGCTGACACACTGCAACACCGGGGCGTTGGTGTCCGGGGGAGAGGGCACGGCGTTGGCGGTGGCGCTCGCCGCTCATCGGGCGGGGCGGCTGCGGCGGCTGTGGGTGGACGAGACGCGGCCGTTGCTGCAGGGTGCCCGGCTCACGGCGTACGAGGCGGCGCGGCACGGCATGGCGTACACCTTGCTGACGGACAACGCGGCGGGTTCGCTGTTCGCTGCGGGGGAGGTGGACGCGGTGGTGATCGGGGCGGACCGGATCGCGGCCGACGGTTCGGTGGCGAACAAGGTGGGGAGCTATCCGCTCGCTGTGCTCGCCCGCTATCACCACGTGCCGTTCATCGTGGTGGCCCCCGTGACGACGGTGGACGCGGATACGCCCGACGGCGCCTCGATCGAGGTCGAGCAGCGGGCGGGACGGGAAGTGACGGAGTTCATGGCGCCGCAGGTGCCGGGGGCGGGCGGGGTGCCGGGAAGCCGGTCCGTGGCGCCGCTGGGCACGCAGGCGTACAACCCGGCGTTCGATGTGACGCCGGCGGAGTTGGTGACGGCGATCGTCACCGAGTACGGGGCCGTCTCGCCGGTGACCACCGACGGGCTCGTGGAGCTGTGTGCCAGGTCACGCCAGGTAACGATTAGCTAATGGGATGATGTCAGTCATGAAGGGACGAGTCCTTGTCGTCGACGACGACACCGCACTGGCCGAGATGCTCGGCATCGTGCTTCGTGGTGAGGGTTTTGAGCCGTCGTTCGTAGCAGATGGCGACAAGGCGCTGGCTGCCTTCCGTGAGACCAAGCCGGATCTGGTGCTGCTCGATCTGATGCTGCCCGGTCGGGACGGCATCGAGGTGTGCCGCCTGATCAGGGCGGAGTCGGGGGTGCCGATCGTGATGCTCACGGCCAAGAGCGACACCGTCGATGTGGTGGTGGGCCTCGAGTCGGGGGCCGACGACTACATCGTGAAGCCGTTCAAGCCGAAGGAGCTCGTGGCCCGTATCCGGGCGCGGCTGCGGAGGTCGGAGGAGCCTGCCCCGGAGCAGCTGGCCATCGGTGACCTGGTCATCGACGTGGCCGGGCACTCCGTGAAGCGGGACGGCCAGTCGATCGCGCTGACGCCGCTGGAGTTCGACCTGCTGGTGGCGCTGGCCCGTAAGCCGTGGCAGGTGTTCACGCGTGAGGTGCTCCTCGAGCAGGTGTGGGGCTACCGGCATGCGGCGGACACGCGCCTGGTGAATGTGCATGTGCAGCGGCTGCGTTCGAAGGTCGAGAAGGACCCGGAGCGTCCGGAGATCGTTGTGACCGTCCGTGGTGTCGGTTACAAGGCCGGACCGAGCTGACGTGTCCCGGGACAGTGCCGCTTCGGCTCCCGGGGAGCCGGGGAACTGCCAGGGGCGGCCGGTGAGCCCGTCAGGGCGCACCTCCCGGTTCGGGCGGCTGATCGACGGTGGGCTGCTGCTGCAGGATGGTGTGCAGGGCAGTCCGGTGCTGCGGCTGTTCACACGTTGGGTGCGGCGGCCGCTGCTGCCGGTGATGCGGCTGTGGCGGCGCAACATCCAGCTGCGGGTGGTCGCGGCCACGCTGGTCATGTCGCTCGGCGTGGTGCTGCTGCTCGGCTTCGTCGTCATCGGGCAGGTGCGAAACGGCCTGCTCGACGCGAAGGAGAAGGCCGCGCAGATCCAGGCGACCGGTGGTTTCAAGGCCGCCGTGGACAACGCGGCCGACAGCCAGGGCGCGGGCGGCAGTGCGACCAACGACAGCGTGGGCAGGCGGAACGCCGTGCTGTGGCGTTCCGACCTGGTCACCCAGCTGTCGAGTGGCGGCCAGAGCGCCTTTCACGTGGTCGCGCTCGCGGCGGGCAGTGACGCCGGGAGGGGCCGTGGACCGCGGGCCTCGGGCTATGTCGACGCACTGGAGAGCGTCCCCAACGAGCTGCGCACCCAGGTCGACCGTGCCGACGGCGCGTACCAGAGCTTCTCGCGGATCGAGTACGTGAACGGCGGGCCGGAACCGGTTGCCGGGCTGGTGATCGGCAAGCGGCTGATGGACATCAACAACGATCCGTACCAGCTGTACTACCTCTTCCCGCTGACGCAGGAGGAGAAGTCGTTGAGCCTGGTCAAGGGCACCTTGGCCACGGCCGGTCTGTTCGTGGTGGTGCTGCTCGGGGCGATCGCGTGGCTGGTCGTGCGCCAGGTCGTCACACCGGTGCGGATGGCGGCGGGGATCGCTGAGCGGCTGTCCGCGGGGCGGCTCCAGGAGCGCATGAAGGTGACCGGCGAGGACGACATCGCCCGGCTCGGTGAGGCCTTCAACAAGATGGCGCAGAACCTGCAGCTGAAGATCCAGCAGCTGGAGGACCTCTCGCGGATGCAGCGCAGGTTCGTCTCGGACGTGTCGCACGAATTGCGTACGCCGCTGACGACGGTGCGGATGGCGGCCGATGTCATTCATGAGGCGAGGGTCGACTTCGACCCGGTGACGGCGCGGTCGGCCGAGTTGTTGGCGGATCAGTTGGACCGGTTCGAGTCGCTGCTCGCGGACCTCCTGGAGATCAGCCGGTTCGACGCGGGTGCCGCGGCGCTGGAGGCGGAGGCGACGGATCTGCGGGATGTCGTACGCAGAGTGGTCGGGGGAGCCGAGCCGCTGGCGGAGGCCAAGGGCGGCCGGATCCGGGTCGTCGGCGACGAGCAGCCGGTCGTCGCGGAGGCGGACGCGCGCCGGGTGGAGCGGGTCCTGCGTAACCTCGTCGTGAACGCGGTGGAGCACGGGGACGGCAAGGATGTGGTCGTACGGCTCGGCGCTGCCGGAGGTGCGGTGGCGGTCGCGGTGCGTGACTACGGAGTGGGTCTGAAGCCGGGGGAGGCGACGCGGGTCTTCAACCGGTTCTGGCGTGCCGACCCGGCACGCGCGCGTACGACCGGTGGTACGGGTCTCGGGTTGTCGATCGCGCTGGAGGACGCGCGGCTGCACGGCGGCTGGCTGCAGGCCTGGGGCGAGCCGGGTGGTGGCTCGCAGTTCCGTCTGACGCTGCCGCGTACTGCGGACGAGGCGCTGCGTGGTTCGCCGATACCGTTGGAGCCGGAGGACTCGCGCCGCAATCGTGGGTTGAACGAGGCGCGCCTGGCGGACGGCGAGCAGGGCAAGCAGGCGACGGTGCCGGCGCAGTCGCCGAGCGAGCGGGCCCCCGTGGCCGTACCGCCCACCGCGTCGTCGGTGCTCGTGGCCCCGCCGAGTGCGGATCCGACGGCGCTGCCGGGCAGCGGTGCGCGGGTCGTGCCGCGTCAGGTGAGCTCGCCGGAGGGGCTTGCGGGTGGCCGCGCCAGGCACAGCGATAGTGCGGATGGCGGAGAGCTCCGTGGTGGGCGGTCGCCTGCTGAGGAGGCGTCAACCGGCAGCGCACAGAAGTCAGTTGAGGCAGAGTCGGGAACGGGATCGGAAGCGGCAGCGGAAGTGGAAGCCGCAGAGTCACAGGCGCGCGCCCAGGCACAAACGCAGGCACAGGCGTCGGGGGAAGAGGAGAGCACGCGTGGGCGCTGATCGTGGACGATCCGGCCTCTTCCGCCGCACGCGTACCTCCATGGTGCTCGGATGCTCCGCGGTCGTGCTGGCCGGGTGCGCCTCCATGCCGGAGAGCGGCGGTGTGGAGCATGTGGATGCCTCTCCGCAGGAGCCGCAGGTGCAGGTCTTCGCTGTGCCGCCGCAGAAGGACGCCAGTCCTTCGGAGATCGTCGAGGGCTTCCTCGAGGCGCTGACCAGCGACGATCCGGAGTTCTCGACGGCGCGGAAGTATCTGACCAAGGAGGCGTCGGAGCGCTGGGAGCCGGAAGGGGCCACCACGGTCCTGGCCGACGGGCCCAACGCGGACTCGACGCGTACGAGGACGGACCCGGACGGCGACGGCTATCTGTACGCGCTGACGGGGCGGATGATCGCGACGGTCGACAAGGAGCACGCCTACCTGTCGGAGCAGGGGAAGTACTCGTCGCTCGTCCACCTCGTCCGGCAGGACGGCGACGAGTGGCGGATCGACGTGCCGCCGAACGGCGTGGTGCTCGCGCAGTCCGACTTCGAGCGGCTCTATCTGCCGGTCAGCAAGTACTTCTACGCCGCGCCGTCCCCGTCGGACGGCGGGGAGGTGCGGTCGGCGCCGGCGATGGTCGCCGACCCGGTGTACGTCCGCAAGCGGATAGACCCGGTGACGCAGGCGGTGCGTTCGCTGCTCGACGGCCCGACCAACTGGCTGGACAACGTGGCGTATTCGCGTTTCCCGACGGGCATCGCGCTGAAGAAGGGCACCAAGTCGCTGGCGCCCGACGACCAGAACCGTCTGACGGTCCCGCTGAACGGGCGGGCGAACGCGGTGAAACCGGATCGCTGCGCGAAGATGGCGGCCCAACTCTTCTTCACTCTGCGGGACTTGACTCCCACAGGCATCGAGCAGGTGGAGCTGCAGCGCGAGGACGGCAAGGAGCTGTGCTCGCTCGACGCCGACCAGGCGGAGGCCAGCGCGCCGAACCGCTCGCTGAGCGGCGCGGATTACCAGTACTTCATCGACGACAAGAACCGTCTGGTGCGGATGCCGAAGAACGGCGACGAGGTGGAGCCCGTTCCTGGCCCGCTCGGCAACGGGGAGCGGCAGCTGCGCTCGGCCGCGGTGTCACGCGCGGAGGACCACGCGGCGGGGGTGTCGAACGACGGCCGCTCGCTGTACGTGGGGTCCCTGCTGTCCGACGAGCGGCTCGAGAAGACGAAGGTGCGCAGCCACGCCAAACAGGAGAAGGACCGCCTGACGAAGCCGAGTTGGGACGGCCGCGGCGATCTGTGGGTCGCCGACCGGGACCCGCGCGACCAGCGGCTGCTGTGGCTGTCGCAGGGCGGTGGCGACCCCGTGGAGGTCAAGGTCGTCGGCCTGGGCGACGCCAGGATCAACGCCGTACGGGTGTCGGCGGACGGCGTGCGGGTCGCGCTGATCGTCGAGCACGAGGGCAGGACAGAGCTGAAGATCGGCCGGGTGGAGCGGCAGGGCACGTCCGAGGACCCGGAGGTTTCGGTCGTCGAACTGCGCCCGGGGGCACCGCAGATGGAGGACGTCACGGCCATGTCGTGGGCCGGCGGCAGCCGCCTCGTGGTGGTCGGCAAGGAGGCCGGGGGTGTGCAGCAGTTGCAGTACGTGCAGAGCGACGGCTCGGTCGTCCCGGGCTCCTCGCTGCCTGCTCTCACCGGAGTGACGGACATCGCGGCTTCGGAGGACGAGCGGCTGCCGATGGTGGCCCGCTCGGAGGAGGACGGAATCGTCCGACTGCCTCCGGGGGCGAACTGGCGGCCGGTGGTCAAGGACGGAACGTCACCGGTCTATCCGGGCTGAAGGGCACGGCACGGCCACCCCTCCGACGCTCCCCTGTCGGGTAGTTGACTCTTCGTCAAAACCTGCTGAGCGTAGCTGACTTGGCATGCCCTGAAGCCTGCTCGCTGCACCTCTTCCGGGGCTCTCCCGAGAGTTATCCACAGGGGTGGCAGAGAGCTGAGTCCGTTGGCACAGTGAGGGGCATGCGGGGTTGGTGGCGTGACCTCGCCGACCTGGTGCTGCCCGCCGACTGCGCGGGCTGTGGGCGGCCCCGCGAGCTGCTGTGCGAGAGATGCCGCGCTGCGCTGTACGGCAGGGAGCCGCGCCGGGCGCGACCCAACCATGCGCCGGCCGGACTGCCGGTCGTGCACGCGGCCGCGCCGTACGCGGAGGGGGTGCGCTCGGTGCTGCTCGCCCACAAGGAGCGCGGTGCGCTGGCCCTGGCAGAGGCCCTGGGGCTGGCCCTCGCGGGTGCGGTGCGAGCGGGGCTCAGAGTCGGCGGGGAAAGAGTGTGGAGCGACGAGAACGGGGGACACGGTGGAGTCGAGGAAGGTGATGCATACGAGAGGTGCCGGCGGTACGAGTACGAGCAGCACCAGCGACACCAGAAGCACCACAGGCACCCGCGACACGGGGGACCTGAGCAGTACGAGCAGGACGCTCCGCTCCTGCTGGTGCCGATGCCGTCGGCCAGGCGGGCTGTCGCCGCGCGTGGCCATGACTCGGTGCGGCGCATCGCCCGCGCGGCCGCCCGGGAACTGCGGCGCTCGGACATCACGGCCCAGGTCCTCCCGGTCCTGCGGCAGGGGCGTCCCGTCGCGGACCAGTCGGGGCTCAATTCCCGGCAGCGGATGGCGAACATGAGCGGCGCGCTCGAGACCGTGCCCGGAGCAGGGCGGCTCCTCGCCGGCCGACGTGTGGTCCTCGTCGACGACCTGATGACCACGGGCGCATCCCTGGCAGAAGGGGCCCGCGCACTGGCCGAGGCACCGACGAGATCAGGCACGGCCGGGACCCCGGTACGCGGCACGAGAACGCGAGGGACTCCCCCGGGAGGACAAGCCGGGTCGCGGGAGAGAGGCCGGAGCGGAACAGTGGACACAAGCGCACCCAACGCCCGGTCGGGAGCATCGAGAACGATCGAACAGCGGGGAATGTTCCCGCTGTCCGCAGCAGTCATCGCCACGTCACCGGATTCCTTCGAAATAAACCGGAACTGAGCGAGAACTTGCATCGTTGCAGGTAGTGAGAGTGGAAATGCACTTGAACGGAGGTACGCCGCAGTAGAGGGTGACGACATCCGTCCGGGCGAGATATGTTCGGTTGTGAGGAAAGGCAAGCGCCTGACCTCGTATATCGGAATGCTGGTGCATGGGTTTTCTGCAATCACCCGCACCGGTGGGGTGGAGATCTTGCCCGCGGGGGAGGAGGAGGTGGAAGTCACCAAGTCCGAGACTCTGGGGTCACCGGAGTCTGGTGCAAAAGGGAGACGCTCCGCCCGAGTATGCGGAGCGATCCGGGAACGGAGTTCTGCGTGGACATCGTCGTCAAGGGCCGCAAGACAGAGGTGCCCGAGCGGTTCCGCAAGCACGTGGCCGAGAAGCTGAAGCTGGAGAAAATCCAGAAGCTCGATGCCAAGGTGATCAACCTCGACGTCGAGGTGTCCAAGGAGCCCAATCCGCGACAGGCCGACCGTTCTGACCGCGTGGAGATCACTCTGCGCACACGCGGCCCGGTGATCCGGGCAGAGGCCTCGGCCAGCGATCCGTACGCTGCGCTCGACCTGGCCCAGGAAAAGCTGGAAGCACGACTGCGCAAGCAGCACAGCAAGCGCTCCACGCGCCGTGGCAACGGCCGGCTCTCCGCGGCCGAAGTCGCCGACCGGGTCCCCGGTGCGGCGACGCTCAACGGCGACGGCACACCCGTCCCGACCGGTGAGGAAGAGGGCGTACCGACGAAGCGGATCGGTTCACTCGAGATCCAGGGCGACGGCCCCATCGTCGTACGCGAGAAGACCCACGTCGCGACACCCATGTCACTCGATCAGGCGCTCTACGAGATGGAGTTGGTCGGGCACGACTTCTACCTGTTCGTCGACTCCGAGACCAAGGAACCCAGCGTCGTCTACCGACGGCACGCCTACGACTACGGCGTCATCCACCTCAGCACGGACCCAATGGTGTCGAAGGCCCAGTCGACCGCGCCCGGCGGCTCGCTCGGCGGCTGACCTCCGATGACAGCGACGACGGTGCCCCTGGAGCGCATGTGCGCCCCCGGGGCACCATCGTGCGACCCCTTCCGGCGCTGGTGCGCCGTCGGGGCATGAAATCATGGCCGAGCAGGCCAACCCGTGTGTCACGGAAGCGGGTTGCGGCATCTTGAACAGGCCTCGGCCTTCAGGGGGAGGAACGATGGCGGCCACGTTTGGACCACTGCGTGACGATGCTGCGGACGACGAAGTCGTAGGCATCGGAATGGAGGCGGAAGCCCCACGGAAGGAACCCATCCGGGTTCTCGTGGTGGATGACCACGCACTCTTTCGTCGAGGGCTGGAGATCGTCCTCGCACAGGAAGAGGACATCCAGGTCATCGGAGAAGCGGGGGACGGCTCCGAGGCCGTCGACAAGGCAGCCGACCTGCTGCCCGACATCGTCCTGATGGACGTCCGGATGCCCAAGCGGGGCGGCATCGAGGCGTGCACCGCCATCAAGGAAGTCGCACCCAGCGCCAAGATCATCATGCTGACGATCAGCGACGAGGAAGCCGACCTCTACGACGCGATCAAGGCCGGCGCCACCGGCTATCTCCTCAAGGAGATCTCCACGGACGAGGTGGCGACCGCGATCCGCGCCGTCGCCGACGGGCAGTCGCAGATCAGCCCGTCCATGGCGTCGAAGCTGCTCACCGAGTTCAAATCCATGATCCAGCGCACCGACGAGCGCCGGCTCGTGCCCGCACCGAGGCTCACCGACCGAGAGCTCGAAGTGCTGAAGCTCGTCGCCACCGGAATGAATAACCGTGACATCGCCAAGGAGTTGTTCATCTCCGAGAACACCGTGAAGAACCACGTGCGCAACATTCTGGAGAAGCTGCAGCTGCACTCCCGCATGGAAGCCGTGGTCTACGCGATGCGGGAGAAGATCCTCGAGATCCGGTGAGCGTCGGTTCGGCGGCGGTGACAACGATGGCTGCCGCGACGGCGAAGGTGGCGACGGCGGCGGTGACTCAGGCGAGCGCCGCCGTCAGCGGCGCCTGCAGCCTCGCCGGCGTCACCCGCTCCACCCGGACCTGATCGCAGCCCACCCACTCGGCAGCCTCCCGGAGCGCCACCGCCATCGGCTCCACGGCCTTCGGCGTGTCCAGGGAGGCGTGCTTCGCCACCAGCGTGCCGCCCTCGCGTGCCGGGTCCACCCGGCCCAGGAGACGGCCCCCGGACAGCAGCGGCATCGCGAAGTAGCCGTACACCCGCTTCGGTCTGGGGACGTACGCCTCCAGGCGGTGGGTGAAGCCGAAGATCCGCTCCGTGCGCGCGCGTTCCCAGATCAGGGAGTCGAACGGCGAGAGCAGAGTCGTCCGATGCCGGCCCCGAGGAGCGCTCGCAAGGGCCGCCGGGTCCGCCCAGGCCGGCTTGGACCAGCCCTCTACCTGCACGGGCACCAGGCCGGAGTCGGCGACGACGGAGTCGAACTGCTCGCCCTTCAGGCGGTGATAGTCCGCGATGTCCGCGCGCGTGCCCACCCCGAGCGCCTCGCCGGCGAGTCTCACGAGGCGCCGCAGGCACTCCAGGTCGTCCAGGTCGTCATGGAGCAGCTCGCCCGGCACGGCGCGCTCCGCCAGGTCGTACACCCGCTTCCAGCCGCGGCGCTCGACGCACACCACCTCGCCGTACATCAGCGCGCGCTCGACGGCGACCTTCGACTCGGACCAGTCCCACCACTCGCCCTTGTTCTTCGCGCCGCCCAACTCCGTTGCCGTGAGCGGTCCTTCGGCGCGCAGCTGCTTGACCACCTGGTCGTACGCCGACTGGCTCAGGTCGTGGTGCCAGTGCGGGCGGGCGCGGTACGCGCGGCGGCGGAAGGAGAAGTGCGGCCACTCCTCGATGGGCAGGATGCACGCCGCGTGCGACCAGTACTCAAAAGCGTGGGTGTCCGTCCAGTACGCCTCCTCCACCGGCTTGCGGCCCACGGCGCCGAGGCGGGCGTACGGGATCAGCTCGTGGGAGCGGGCGAGCACCGAGATCGTGTCGAGCTGGACGGCGCCCAGGTGGCGCAGGACGCCGCGCACCCCGCAGCGGCGGTCGGGCGCGCCCAGGAAGCCCTGGGCGCGCAGGGCGATACGGCGGGCCTCGTCGGCGGAGAGCTCGACTTGGGGGACGGCTGGAGCCACGGCGGAGGTCATGTCCGTAACCGTAGGGCCCGCCACTGACAGTCAGGCCTGGACCGGTGGATCCGCGGGCAAGTACGGGTCAAGCGGCGTCAGTTCGAGGTCCGACGGAAGCAGCGAGCCGACCCAGCAGTCGCGTCGCGTACCGCGGTGCAGGAGCGCGGCGCGAAGCGTGCCCTCCATGGTGAAGCCGGCGCGGATCGCCACCGCGCGTGAGGGCATGTTCCCCACCTCGGCGCGCCATTCCAGACGGTCGATCGCCGCGCGTGTGAACGACCAGTGGGACAACGCGCGGAGCGCTTCGGTGACATGGCCGCGGCCGCGCTGCTCCTTCACCGACCAGAAACCCACCTCGGCCGCGCCCGCACCGCGCAGCATGATCCCCATCACGGCCGCCAGAGTGCCCTCCGCGCGTGTGCGGACGGCGAACGTGTACTCCCTGTTGTCGCGCCACGCGTCCGGGGCGAAGCGCTGCGCGAAGTGCTCGGCGTGTTCGCGCTCATAAGGAGAGGGAACGGTCGTCCAGCGCTGGATGTCGGGGTCCTGGCAGGCGGCGTAGCAGTCCTCGGTGTCTTCGGGCCCGAGGGGACGCAAAAGCAGGCGCTCAGTGGTGAGTGTGACCGGTTCCATCGGCCGATTCTCGACCGTTCCGAGAACAGGCGCCAGAACTTTTCCCGGCCGCATGGGCACCTGTCGGGACCTTGAAGCGTTCTCCAAGAGAATGGCGGGTGGCCTTCGTCACGACGACCCTCCCGAGCCGCAGGCGTCCTCGCTTACGATGGCCGTTGCGGTGGGGTCCACCTGCTGTGCCCGAACCGCGACCGAATCCGGATAAGAAACCGACCGAGCCAGGCCCGACCGGCAAGGAGACCAACCCTCGTGTCCGTCTTCAACAAGCTCATGCGTGCAGGCGAAGGAAAGATCCTGCGCAAACTGCACCGCATCGCGGACCAGGTCAACTCCATCGAAGAGGACTTCGTCAACCTCTCCGACGCCGAGCTGCGCGCCCTCACGGACGAGTACAAAGAGCGCTACCAGGAGTGGGTCGACAGCGAAGGCAAGTCCGGTGACAGCCTTGACGACCTGCTGCCCGAGGCCTTCGCCACGGTCCGCGAGGCCGCCAAGCGCGTCCTGGGCCAGCGCCACTACGACGTGCAGCTGATGGGTGGCGCGGCGCTCCACCTCGGCTATGTCGCGGAGATGAAGACCGGTGAGGGCAAGACCCTCGTCGGCACGCTGCCGACGTACCTCAACGCCCTTTCGGGCAAGGGCGTTCACCTGATCACGGTCAACGACTACCTGGCCGAGCGCGACTCCGAGATGATGGGCCGCGTCCACAAGTTCCTGGGCCTGTCCGTCGGCTGCATCATCGCCAACATGACGCCGGCCCAGCGCCGCGAGCAGTACACCTGCGACATCACCTACGGCACGAACAACGAGTTCGGCTTCGACTACCTCCGCGACAACATGGCCTGGTCGCAGGACGAACTCGTCCAGCGCGGCCACAACTTCGCGGTGGTCGACGAGGTTGACTCCATCCTCGTCGACGAGGCGCGTACGCCGCTGATCATCTCCGGCCCCGCCGACCAGGCCACCAAGTGGTACGGCGACTTCGCCAAGCTGGTCACCCGCCTGACCAAGGGCGAGGCGGGCAACCAGCTCAAGGGCATCGAGGAGACCGGCGACTACGAGGTCGACGAGAAGAAGCGCACCGTCGCCATCCACGAGTCCGGCGTCCAGAAGGTCGAGGACTGGCTGGGCATCGACAACCTCTACGAGTCGGTGAACACCCCGCTCGTGGGTTACCTCAACAACGCCATCAAGGCGAAGGAACTCTTCAAGAAGGACAAGGACTACGTCGTCATCGACGGCGAGGTCATGATCGTCGACGAGCACACCGGCCGTATCCTCGCCGGCCGCCGCTACAACGAGGGCATGCACCAGGCGATCGAGGCGAAGGAAGGGGTGGACATCAAGGACGAGAACCAGACGCTCGCCACGATCACCCTGCAGAACTTCTTCCGCCTCTACGGCAAGCTCTCCGGAATGACCGGTACGGCCATGACGGAGGCCGCCGAGTTCCACCAGATCTACAAGCTGGGCGTCGTCCCGATCCCGACGAACCGGCCCATGCAGCGAGCCGACCAGTCGGACCTGATCTACCGCACGGAGAAGTCCAAGTTCGACGCGGTGGTCGACGACATCGCCGAGAAGCACGCCAAGGGCCAGCCGATCCTGGTGGGCACCACCTCGGTCGAGAAGTCCGAGTACCTCTCGCAGCAGCTCGCCAAGCGAGGCGTCCCGCACGAGGTGCTCAACGCCAAGCAGCACGACCGTGAGGCCACGATCGTCGCCCAGGCCGGCCGCAAGGGCGCCGTCACGGTCGCCACGAACATGGCCGGTCGCGGTACGGACATCAAGCTCGGCGGCAACCCCGACGACCTCGCCGAGGCCGAGCTGCGCCAGCACGGCCTCGACCCCGAGGAGCACATCGAGGAGTGGGCCGCGGCCCTGCCCGCCGCCCTGGAGCGCGCCGAGGCGGCCGTCAAGGCGGAGCACGACGAGGTGAAGGACCTGGGCGGTCTGTACGTCCTGGGCACCGAGCGCCACGAGTCGCGCCGTATCGACAACCAGCTGCGCGGTCGTTCCGGCCGTCAGGGCGACCCCGGCGAGTCCCGCTTCTACCTCTCGCTCGGCGACGACCTGATGCGTCTCTTCAAGGCCGCGATGGTCGAGCGGGTCATGGCGATGGCCAACGTCCCGGACGACGTCCCGATCGAGAACAAGATGGTCACGCGCGCCATCGCCTCGGCCCAGTCGCAGGTCGAGCAGCAGAACTTCGAGACGCGCAAGAACGTCCTCAAGTACGACGAGGTCCTGAACCGCCAGCGTGAGGTCATCTACGGCGAGCGCCGCCGCGTCCTGAAGGGCGAGGACCTGCACGAGCAGATCCGCCACTTCATGGACGACACGATCGACGCGTACATCCAGGCGGAGTCCGCCGAGGGCTTCGCCGAGGAGTGGGACCTGGACCGCCTCTGGGGCGCGTTCAAGCAGCTCTACCCGGTGCAGGTCACCATCGACGAGCTGGAGGACCTGGCCGGTGACCGCGCGGGTCTGACCGCCGAGTTCATCAGCGAGTCCATCAAGGAGGACATCCACGCGCAGTACGACGCGCGCGAGGAGCAGCTCGGCTCGGAGATCATGCGCGAGCTGGAGCGTCGCGTCGTGCTCTCGGTCCTCGACCGCAAGTGGCGCGAGCACCTCTACGAGATGGACTACCTCCAGGAGGGCATCGGCCTGCGCGCGATGGCGCAGAAGGACCCGCTGGTCGAGTACCAGCGCGAGGGCTTCGACATGTTCACCGCGATGATGGAGGGCATCAAGGAGGAGTCCGTCGGCTACCTGTTCAACCTGGAGGTCCAGGTCGAGCAGCAGGTCGAGGAGGTCCCGGTCGAGGAGAAGGCGCCGTCCCTGGAGAAGGCTCCGGTCGAGGACGCGGTGCCCGCGGGCGCCGGGCGTCCGGAGATCCGTGCCAAGGGCCTCGAGGCCCCGCAGCGCCCGGACCGGCTGCACTTCTCGGCGCCGACGGTCGACGGCGAGGGCGGCGTCGTCGAGGGCGACTTCAGCAACGACGACGAGAACGGGGTGCGCTCGTCCACGGACGGCATGACGCGCGCCGAGCGCCGCAAGGCCCAGAAGGGCGGCCGCCGCCGCAAGAAGTGAGGCGGGACGGCACATAGTGCGTACGTCGTAGGGGCCGGGGCTCAGCGGATGCTGGGCTCCGGCCCCGCGTTTTTGGGCCCTCTCCGGCCCTTCTGGCCCGCTCCGGGCCCCCTCAGGGCCTCAGGCCGGCTGGCGCTCCCCGCCGAGCTCCACGGCGGCGCAGCGCCAGCGGAGGTCGACGCCGCGCTCCAGGCGGAACGCCATCGCCCGCACCTGGTCGCCGGCGCCGATGCAGGCGCTGGCCTCGACCACACCCGGGCTGAGCGGCAGCGCCCGGCAGGTGCGGACGACGGGGCGCGGCCCCTGCGCCTGGAACGGCGCGTGCGGGGCGAGCTCGACGAGTTGCTGGTAGCCGCGGCCGACGGTGTGGTTGAGCATCCAGTGCACGGGCCGGTCGCCGCTCAGCACGGCAAGGAGCCGCTCGGCGAACAGCTCGTGCGGCTTGAACCGCCTCCGCTGCGCCGGTACGGCGGCGGGCCTGCGCTGGTCGCGCCGGTTGCCGGGCCTGGTCAAGGCCCGAGCGCCGGGGCCGGAGCCGCCGTTGGTCCGCGAGCGGCCGGGGCCCCTGGAACCCTTGGATCCGCCTGAGTCGCTGTGCGTGAAGTCCATGATCTTTTCCCCGTATCTGCTGGGCCCGGGATGGCTACCGGGCAGTAGCTACGAGAGTTCTTGTACGGGTGCGGACCCCGGTCGCGCAACGTGGCGTCACGCTCCGTGAAGCCCCGGCAAAAGATCACCTATCAGGGTGAGAGGCCAAGGGGCGCCTGGGCTCGGAGCCGTTCATTCCGGTGACATTCCAGACGTAAGGGATGGTCGGCGGCCTCGGAGGAGCCCCTCGATAGGGGACGTCCGGCACGTATCCTGAGGGTCTTCGAACCCACACCGACGACGAAGAAAGCGGCGGCCATGCGCGTCTACGTACCCCTGACCCTTCCCGGGCTCGCCGAGGCGCACAAGGCGGGAGAGCTGGGGCCCGGCCCGCTGACGGCCTACGCCGTGACGCCCGCGCTGCGCGAGTGGTACGTCTCGGACGACATCGAGGAGCTGGAGTACGCGGCGCTGAACCGGGCCGCGTCCGCCTCGCTGCGGATGCTGGCCGGGAACGCCGCGGCCGCGCGCCGCCGGGTCGTCGTGGCCGTGGACGTGGCGGACTCCGAGGCGACCGTGGACCCGGACCGCGGCCTCACCGTCAGCACGCTCGGAGAGGTGCGCCTGGCGCGGGCCGTGCCCCTGGCGAAGGCGGCCGCGGTGCACGTCGACTCCGGCGACGCCGAGGCCGACGTACGGGCCGCGGCGGACGCCCTCGGCGCGGCGGACCAGGGCGACGACGACGCCCAGTTCACCGTCGACGGCGCGGAGGACCACGAGCTGCTGTGGTTCGCGACGCAGGAGATCCCGAACCTGGTGGAGTGAGCGAGCCCGGCCACCGCCTCTGGGCAGCCTCTGACCAGGTGTTCTGTCGAGTTATCCACAGGCTCGGAGGCGGATCTCGTCCGACGGGTACCGTCTTGGGCATGGGGAAGCAGCAAGCACCGCACATCGTCTGGGACTGGAACGGCACGCTGTTCCACGACATCGACGTGGTCATCAAGGCCACGAACGCCTCGTTCGAGGAGATCGGCCTGCCACCGATCACCCTCGAGCGGTACCGCGAGCTGTACTGCGTGCCGGTGCCGCGCTTCTACGAGCGGCTCATGGGCCGTATGCCCACCGAGGAGGAGTGGGAGGTCATGGACGGGACCTTCCACCGGCACTACTGGTCCCTGGCGGAAGGCGCCGCTCTCGCCGACGGGGCGGGCGAGCTGCTCGCCGACTGGCAGGCCGCAGGACTCACGCAGTCGATGTGCTCCCTCGCCCCGCACGACCGCCTGCTGCCGATAGTGCGGACGCACGGCATCGAGCACCACTTCATACGCGTCGACGGGCGCGTGGGTAACTCGACCTCCGGCAAGGCCGAGCACATGGAGCGGCACGTCGCGGCGCTGGCCTCGACCGTCGACCCGGCCCGCACGGTCGTGATCGGGGACGCGGTGGACGACGCGGTGGCCGCGGCGCACGTGGGGGCGCTCGCGGTGCTGTACACCGGTGGCTCGCACAGCCGCGCCAGCCTCGCCGAGGCGGGCGTCCCGGTCGTGGACACGCTCGCGGAGGCGGTCACGGAGGCCACCCGGCTCGCGGCCTGACGGCGGAGCCTGGGGGTGGCACGAGGGCGGACGCACGAATCAGTGAGTGTTGTCCCTGTCCAGAGTGTCAAAGTAACGGCAGTTCTTTTGTACACATACAGCCCGTGACGTGGCCCCGGTGCGGGGAGATAGCCTGGACCCGTGATCAGCGCGATATCCCTCGGGGGCAATGCCGCCCCCGGCCCGTGCCCGGTACGTCGGCGTGCTCGGGCGATCTTCGCGCTTCGGATTCTGGGCACGCAGACGAAAACGGTCGAGACGGCCCCCGTCACATCTCATCAAGGCATAGCGTCGACCTGGACCGGCAATGCCGAGTCCCGGCGTGGTGCGCTTGCCCGCCACTCCGGCGTAAAAATCACTTCCTTCAACGTCACGCAACGGCGCGCGACAGGAGCCAGAGGACATGCAGACCAAGCTGGACGAAGCAAAGGCCGAGCTGCTCGCACGGGCCGCCCGGGTAGCTGAGAACAGCCCGGCCGGGGGGCAACTTCCGACAGGGGCCAACACCGGAGACCGTCCCGACGAGGACACGGTGTTCTCCTACCTCCAGCGCTACTACCTGCACACCGCGCCAGAGGACCTCGCCGACCGCGACCCGGTCGACGTCTTCGGCGCAGCGTTCTCGCACTACCGCCTCGCGGAGGAGCGCCCGCAGGGCACCGCCAACGTCCGGGTGCACACCCCGACGGTGGAGGAGAACGGCTGGACGTGCTCGCACTCCGTCGTCGAGGTCGTCACCGACGACATGCCCTTCCTGGTCGACTCGGTCACCAACGAGCTGTCCCGCCAGGGCCGCGGCATCCACGTCGTGATCCACCCGCAGGTCGTCGTCCGCCGCGACCTCACCGGCAAGCTCATCGAGGTGCTCCCGGCCGGTGCGCCCGCCGACGCGCACGACACGCTCACCGAGTCCTGGATCCACGTGGAGATGGACCGGGAGACGGACCGGGCCGACCTCAAGCAGATCACCAACGACCTCCTCCGCGTCCTGTCCGACGCCCGCGAGGCCGTCGAGGACTGGGACAAGATGCGCGACTCCGCGCTGCGCATCGCCGACGAGCTGCCCAGCGAGCCGACCGCCGACGACCTGCAGAACCAGGAGGTCGAAGAGGCCCGCGAGCTGCTCCGGTGGCTGGCCGCGGACCACTTCACCTTCCTCGGCTACCGCGAGTACGAGCTGAACGAGGACGACTCGCTCGGCGCCGTCCCCGGCACCGGCCTCGGCATCCTGCGCTCCGACCCGCAGCACAGTGGCGATGACGTGCACGGCCACCCCGTCAGCCCGTCCTTCAACCGGCTGCCCGCCGACGCCCGCGCCAAGGCCCGCGAGCACAAGCTGCTCGTCCTGACCAAAGCCAACAGCCGCGCCACGGTCCACCGCCCCAGCTACCTCGACTACGTCGGCGTGAAGAAGTTCGACGCCGAGGGCAACGTCGTCGGCGAGCGCCGCTTCCTCGGCCTGTTCTCCAGCGCCGCGTACACCGAGTCCGTGCGCCGCGTGCCGGTGATCCGCCGCAAGGTCGCCGAGGTCCTCAAGGGCGCCGGCTTCTCGCCCAACAGCCACGACGGCCGTGACCTGCTGCAGATCCTCGAGACGTACCCGCGTGACGAGCTGTTCCAGACCCCGGTCGACGAGCTGCGCTCCATCGTCACGTCCGTCCTCTACCTGCAGGAGCGCCGCCGGCTGCGGCTGTACCTGCGCAAGGACGAGTACGGGCGCTACTATTCGGCGCTCGTCTACCTGCCCCGGGACCGTTACACCACGGGTGTGCGGCTGCGGATCATCGACATCCTGAAGGAGGAGCTCGGCGGCACCAGCGTCGACTTCACCGCCTGGAACACCGAGTCGATCCTCTCCCGGCTGCACTTCGTCGTCCGCGTCGCGCCCGGCACCGAGCTGCCGCAGCTGTCCGACGCCGACAAGGAGCGCATCGAGACCCGCCTCGTCGAGGCCGCGCGCTCCTGGGCCGACGGCTTCGCGGAGGCGCTGACCGCCGAGTGCGGTGAGGAGCGCGCCGCCGAGCTGCTGCGCCGCTACAGCAACGCCTTCCAGGAGGGCTACAAGGCCGACCACACGCCGCGGTCCGCCGTCGCCGACCTGGTGCGCGTCGAGCAACTCACCCACGGCCCCGAGGACTTCGAGCTCTCGCTCTACGAGCCCGTGGGCGCGGGCCCCGGCGAGCGGCGCTTCAAGATCTACCGCGCCGGCGGCCAGGTCTCCCTCTCCGCGGTCCTTCCCGTGCTGCAGCGCCTGGGCTGCGAGGTCGTCGACGAGCGGCCGTACGAGCTGCGCGCCAGCGACGGCTCCACCGCGTGGATCTACGACTTCGGTCTGCGCATGCCCAAGGCCGCCGGCAACGGCGACTACCTGGCGGACGACGCCCGCGAGCGGTTCCAGGAGGCCTTCGCCGCCGTCTGGACCGGGCTCGCCGAGAACGACGGCTTCAACTCCCTCGTCCTGGGCGCCGGGCTGACCTGGCGGCAGGCGATGGTGCTGCGCGCGTACGCCAAGTACCTGCGCCAGGCGGGCGCCACGTTCAGCCAGGACTACATGGAGGACACCCTCCGTACCAACGTCCACACCACGCGCCTCCTGGTGAGCCTCTTCGAGGCGCGGATGTCGCCGGACCGGCAGCGGGCCGGCACCGAGCTGATCGACGGCCTCCTCGAGGAGCTGGACGGCGCGCTCGACCAGGTCGCGTCGCTCGACGAGGACCGGATCCTGCGGTCCTTCCTCACCGTCATCAAGGCGACCCTGCGCACCAACTTCTTCCAGGAGGCGGAGGGCGGCAAGCCGCACGCTTACGTCTCCATGAAGCTCGACCCGCAGGCGATCCCGGACCTGCCGGAGCCCCGTCCCGCCTTCGAGATCTGGGTGTACTCGCCCCGCGTCGAGGGTGTGCACCTGCGCTTCGGCAAGGTCGCGCGCGGTGGTCTGCGCTGGTCGGACCGCCGTGAGGACTTCCGTACGGAGATCCTCGGCCTGGTGAAGGCGCAGATGGTGAAGAACACCGTCATCGTGCCGGTCGGCGCCAAGGGCGGCTTCGTCGCCAAGCAGCTGCCCGACCCGAGCGTGGACCGGGACGCGTGGCTCGCCGAGGGCATCGCCTCGTACAAGACGTTCATCTCGGCGCTGCTCGACATTACCGACAACATGGTCGCGGGCGAGGTCGTGCCGCCCTTCGACGTGGTGCGGCACGACGGCGAGGACACCTACCTCGTGGTCGCCGCCGACAAGGGCACGGCGACGTTCTCGGACATCGCCAACCAGGTCGCGGAGTCGTACAACTTCTGGCTGGGCGACGCGTTCGCGTCCGGTGGCTCGGCCGGTTACGACCACAAGGGCATGGGCATCACCGCGCGCGGCGCCTGGGAGTCGGTGAAGCGGCACTTCCGGGAGCTCGGCCACGACACGCAGAACGAGGACTTCACGGTCGTCGGCGTCGGCGACATGTCCGGTGACGTGTTCGGTAACGGCATGCTGCTCTCCGAGCACATCCGCCTGGTCGCCGCCTTCGACCACCGGCACATCTTCATCGACCCGAAGCCGGACGCGGAGACGTCGTACGCCGAGCGGCGCCGCCTCTTCGAGCTGCCGCGCTCGTCCTGGGCGGACTACAACAAGGAGCTGCTCTCCGCGGGCGGCGGCATCTTCCCGCGCAGCGCCAAGTCCATCCAGCTGAACGCGCACATCCGGGAGGCCCTCGGCATCGAGTCGGGCGTCTCCAAGATGACCCCGGCCGAGCTGATGAAGACGATCCTGCAGGCGCCCGTCGACCTGCTGTGGAACGGCGGCATCGGCACGTACGTGAAGTCGAGCGTCGAGTCCAACGCGGACGTCGGTGACAAGGCCAACGACGCCATCCGGGTCGACGGCGCGGACCTGCGGGTCAAGGTCTTCGGCGAGGGCGGCAACCTCGGCGCGACGCAGCTGGGCCGGATCGAGTTCGCGCGTGCGGGCGGCCGGGTCAACACCGACGCGATCGACAACAGCGCCGGCGTGGACACCTCCGACCACGAGGTGAACATCAAGATCCTGCTCAACGCCGTGGTCGCGGACGGCGACATGACGGTGAAGCAGCGCAACAAGCTGCTCGCCGAGATGACCGACGAGGTCGGCCGTCTGGTCCTGCGCAACAACTACGCGCAGAACACCGCCCTGGCCAACGCCCTCGCGCAGTCGTCGAGCATGCTCCACGCCCAGCAGCGCTTCCTGCGCACGCTGGTGCGCGAGGGACACCTCGACCGCGCCCTGGAGTTCCTGCCCACCGAGCGCCAGATCCGGGAGCGGCTGAACGCCGGGCTCGGCCTGACGCAGCCGGAGACGGCGGTGCTGCTCGCGTACACGAAGATCACGGTCGCGGAGGAGCTGCTCGGCACGGACCTGCCGGACGACAAGTACCTGCAGGGCCTGCTGCACGCGTACTTCCCGACGGCGCTGCGCGAGCGGTTCCTCGACCAGATCGACGCGCACGCGCTGCGCCGCGAGATCGTCACGACGGTCCTCGTGAACGACACGGTGAACTCCGGCGGTACGAGCTTCCTGCACCGCATGCGCGAGGAGACCGGCGCCTCGCTCGAAGAGGTGGTGCGCGCCCACACCGCGGCCCGCGCGATCTTCGGGCTCGGCGAGGTCTGGGACGCCGTCGAGGCGCTGGACAACGTCGTGGCGGCGGATGTGCAGACCCGGATCAGGCTGCACTCGCGGCGCCTGGTCGAGCGCGGCACGCGCTGGCTGCTCAACAACCGGCCGCAGCCGATCGACCTGGCGGAGACCATCGGCTTCTTCCGCGACGGCGTGACGGAGGTCTGGTCGGAGCTGCCGAGGCTCGCGCGCGGCGCGGACCTCGAGTGGTACCAGCAGATCTTCGAGGAGCTGACCGGCGCCGGCGTGCCGGAGGAGCTGGCGCAGCGGGTGGCCGGGTTCTCCTCGGCCTTCCCGATCCTGGACGTGGTGCTGATCGCGGACCGGATGGACAAGGCGCCGCTGGACGTCGCCGAGGTCTACTACGACCTCGCGGACCGGCTCTCGATCACCCAGCTCATGGACCGCATCAGCGCGCTGCCGCGCAGCGACCGCTGGCAGTCGATGGCGCGTGCGGCGATCCGCGAGGACTTGTACGCGGCGCACGCGGCCCTCACCGCGGACGTGCTCGCGGTGGGCAACGGCACCTCGACGCCCGAGCAGCGCTACAAGGCGTGGGAGGGGCAGAACGCCGCGATCCTCGGCCGCGCCAAGTCGACGCTCGACGAGATCCAGGGCTCGGACGCCTTCGACCTCGCGAACCTGTCGGTGGCGATGCGGACGATGAGGACGCTGCTGCGTACGCACGGCTGATTCCGTCGAGTCAGCTGAGCCCGCTGAGTCAGCGGAGCCAGCCGAGTCGGCTGATCCCGACCCGGTAGTCCCGCCAAGACGCCCCGGCCTGAACTTCAGGCCGGGGCGTCTTGCTGTCTGCTCCGACCGTCCCGACGACCGCCCCGACCACCACCTCGCGACCGATTCGACCCCAAATTCTCAAGAATTCACCGGTATGGCACATTTGACTCCTGTCGCCGGAACGGCCGAACGCACCCGGGCTCGCGTACCGGGCATGTCGGACAATCGAGAGGATGTTGAACGAGCGGTGCAGGTTGCCTGGAGGGACGCATGGGTGTGATAGCTGAGCCCGAGACCGAAGGCCCGGACGCCGAAGCGGACGTCGAAGCCGAAGCCGACGTCTCTGTCGTGGTGATCGTCTACAACGACGAGGCCCGGCTGCCCGCCGCGGTGCGGTCGGTGCTCGATCAGACCCTGCGCGGCGTCGAGATCGTGATCGTCGACGACTGCAGCACCGACGGCTCGTACGACGTGGCGCGACGGTTGGCCGCCGAGAACCCGGAGCGGGTGCGCGTCTTCCAGCTGCCGGAGAACAGCGGCGGCTGCGGTGAGCCGCGCAATGTGGGCATCGGCCACACCCGCGGCCGGTACGTGATGTTCCTCGACAGTGACGACGTCCTGGAGCGCAACGCCTGCCGCAACCTCCTGGAGGCCGCCGAGCGCGACGGCTCCGACATCGTCTCCGGCCTCTGCGTACGCCTCCACGTGGACAGCCGGAACAAGAAGCGCGACGAGTGGTACCCCTGGCTCTACGCGCGCACCCAGGTCCTGGAGTCGATCACCGAGCTGCCCGACCTGCTGGCGTGGGACACGCTCTCCACGAACAAGATGTACCGCCGCGGCTTCCTCATGGACAGGCAACTCCGGTTCCTGCGCGGGATGTTCTACGAGGACCTGATGTTCATCGCCGAGGCGTATCTCGCCGCCGAGCGCATCACCCTCATACCCAACCAGGTCTACTTCTGGCACGTGTACGAGAAGGCCGCCGCCAAGTCGATATCCAACCGGCGGAACGAGATGACCAACTTCGTGCACCGGATGGAGATCCACCGCCGCATCGACGCGCTCCTCGCCGAGCGGGAGCAGGCTGAGCTCAAGCTCGCCAAGGACGTCAAGTTCCTCAAGCACGACCTCGTGCTCCACCTGCGCGACCTGCCGTTCCGCGACGACTCCTACCGTCAGGAGTTCGCCGGCATCGCCCGCGGCTACCTCGACTCGCTCGCCCCGGAGGCGTACGACGAGGTGCAGCCCAGCCAGGCCGTCTGCGCCTATCTGCTGCGCGAGAACGACTGGAAGAACCTGCTCCCGGCCGTCGACACGCTGCTCAACCGCGACAAGATATCCGCCCGGCTCGTGGAGCGCGACGGGCGTGTCTACTGGTGCGCGGAGCACCTCGACGACCCCTTCGGCCGGCACGTCCTGGACGTCACCGACCTCGGTTACCACACCAGGACCATCGACAAGATGTTCCTGCGCAACGCCCTGAGCGGCTACGCGGAGCGCAGCGGCACGGTCCGGCTCAGTGGACGGATCGTCAACCCGCTCGGCGTGATCCCCGAGGGCGCGCGGCTCACCGGCGAGCTGGAGTTCCGGGCCCGCCGCCGCAGCCTGCAGAGCTTCCGCTTCCCGGTGGCCGTGCTGCGCCACGAGGGCACGGCCGTCGCCTGGGAGGCCGAGGCCGACCTCGCCGCGAAGCTCCGCCCGCTGGGCATCGTCGACGAGGTGTGGGACGTACGGCTGAGGCTCACGGTGGACGGAGTGCGCACCACGACCCGGCTGACCGCGGGCGAAGTCGACCTGGCGGAGGGCCTGTTGCCGGTGCGGCCGCGCCTGACGCGGATGGTCGCCGACCACGTCGAACCGGAGGTCTCGCTGCGCGGGCACCTCGCCTTCCGGCTTGTCACCCGTGACCGCGTCGAGGACAAGGAACGGGTGCGCGAACTCGTCGTACGCGGGGTGCACGGGCGTCCCGGAAAGCTCGCCAAGAAGGGCATCCGCAGGGCCCGGCAGATCCGCAAGAAGCTCACCTCGGGCGAGACCAAGATCCGCATGTATCACGAGGTGTTCAGCCGGCTGCCGGTGAAGAAGGGCCTGGTCGTCTTCGAGAGCCAGCTCGGCAAGCAGTACAGCGACAGCCCGAAGGCGATCTACGAGGAGATGCGCCGTCAGGGCCTCGACTTCGAGCCGGTCTGGTCGTACGCCGGGTCCCCGGAGGGCTTCCCCGCGGACGCGACCCTCGTACGCCGCTGGTCGTTGCCGTATCTCAAGGCGCTCGCGCAGGCGGAGTTCTGGATCGACAACCAGAGCTATCCGCTGAAGCTCACCAAGCGGACGGAGACCGCCTACCTTCAGACCTGGCACGGTTCGGCGCTCAAGCGGATGGGCTTCGACGAGCCGGCCTGGAAGCTCAGGTCCAAGGCCCGGCAGCAGGAGCAGCAGCGGTACCTCAACCGCTTCGACCGGTTCCTGATCCGCTCCGAGCACGATGTGCGCACCCTCGCCAGGGCGTTCCGGCTGCAGGAGAAGACGCTGCTTCGCGTCGGCTATCCGCGTAACGACGCACTGGTGCACGCGAGGGAGCGCGAGGCCGCCGAGGGGCGCCGCACCCGCGGTCCGCTCGCCGCCGAGCTCGGCATCCCCGAGGACAGGCAGGTGCTGCTCTACGCGCCTACGTTCCGCGAGCAGGGCGCGCGGAGCCGGCGGTTCGAGCTGCCCTTCGACGTGGAGCGGTTCGCGGCCGAACTCGGCGACCGCTACGTCCTGTTGGTGCGCTCGCACTACCTCAACCACGTGGTGCTCCCGCCGTCCGTGCGCGGGACGGTCGTCGACGTCTCGGACCGGCACGACGTCAACCCGCTGATGGAGCTGTCCGACGCCCTGATCACGGACTACTCCTCGCTGATGTTCGACTACGCGCTCCTGGACCGCCCGATGCTGTTCTTCGCGTACGACTACGAGGAGTACGCGCACGAGGGCCGCGGCACCTACTTCGACCTGCTCGAACGCGCGCCGGGCCCGGTCGTGCGCACCGAGGACGAGCTGTACGGGGCGCTCGACTCGCTGGTGGAGGACGGTGCCAAGTACCAGCCGGAGCGCGGGCGGTTCGTGGCCGAGTTCGGCGAGTACGACAAGGGGACCGCCGCCCGCAGCATCGTCGAGCAGTTCTTCTCCCACTGGAGCCGTTCATGAGCGCCCGGACCTTCCCCGAGCGGGACGTCTTCTTCGTCAGCAACAGCGTCAACGAGCTGGGCGGCGTGACCAGTTGGTCGCACCAGATGGCCCGCCTGTTCACCGAGCGCGGCCACCGCGTGCACGTCGTCGGCATCACCGAGCCGGCCGAGCCGCAGGACATCGGCACGGACCTGCCGTACCCGACGACGACGCTCTACGACGAGCATCCGCCGCGCGTCCGCCCGGCCCGCGGCATCAAGGGCCGGCTGAACATCGCCGAGCGGCGGCTGCGGGCCGCGCGTGACGCGGGCATGCGCGAGCAGGCGGCGAAGCTGACCGCGCTGTTCCGGCGGGCGCGGCCCGGCGCGGTCGTGATCGCCACGCAGGTGTGGGCGATGGAGTGGGTGCGGCTCGCCGACACCACGGGCCTGACGGTGATCGGCATGAGCCACGAGTCGTACGCGTACACGCGGTCCAGCTCGCGCTACTGGCGGGTGCGCAAGTTCTACCGGAACGTGGACCGGATGCTCGCGCTCACCCGCGAGGACGCCGACCTGTGGATCCGCAAGGGCGGCATGGACAACGCCTCGTTCATGCCGAACCCGCTGCCGTTCATGCCTGGGACGCCGTCGCCGCGTACCGAGAAGGTCGTCACGAGCATCGGCCGGCTGCACGACCAGAAGGGCATCGACATGCTCCTGGACACCTGGGCGGAGGTCGCGCCGCTGCACCCGGACTGGACCCTGCGGATCTACGGCTCGGGCGAGGACGAGGAGCAGCTCAAGCAGCAGTGCACAGAGCTGGGCCTGGACGGTTCGGTGGAGTGGATGGGGCGGACCGGCGACGTGCCGGGGGCGCTGCGCGGCGGCTCGGTCTTCGTGCAGTCCTCGCGCGGCGAGGGGTTCCCGCTGGCGCTGATGGAGGCGATGGCGGCGGGCGTGCCGTGCGCCGCGTTCGACTGCGCGCCCGGCGTGCACGAGATCGTCCAGGACGGCGAGGACGGGCTGCTCGCGGGGCTCGGCAACACCGGTGAACTGGCCCGCAAACTGGACCTGTTGATGTCCGACAAGGAGCTGCGGGACAAGATGGGCGACCTGGCGCGGCAGAACATCCAGCGGTACACGACGGAGGAGATCGTGCGCCGCTGGGAGGAGCTGTTCGCGTTCCTGGAGCGCTGAGCCCGCTGACTGTGGCGCTGGGCGCCGGGGTTACTTCCCGGCGCCCGTGAACTTCTCGTACTCCTGGAGGACTTCGGCCGTCGGGCCGTCCATGCGGAGTTCGCCGCGCTCCAGCCACAGGACGCGGTCGCAGGTGTCGCGGATCGACTTGTTGTTGTGGCTGACGAGGAACACCGTGCCGGCGGTGGCGCGCAGTTCGCGGATGCGCGCCTCGGAGCGCTTCTGGAACTTGCGGTCGCCGGTGGCGAGGGCCTCGTCGATGAGGAGTACGTCGTGGTCCTTGGCGGCGGCGATGGAGAAGCGGAGCCGGGCGGCCATGCCGGAGGAGTACGTGCGCATCGGCAGGGTGATGAAGTCGCCCTTCTCGTTGATGCCGGAGAACTCCACGATGTCGTCGTACCGTTCGCGGACCTGCTCGCGGGACATGCCCATGGCGAGGCCGCCGAGGACGACGTTCCGCTCGCCGGTCAGGTCGTTCATCATGGCGGCGTTGACGCCGAGCAGCGAGGGCTGGCCGTTGGTGTAGATCCGGCCGTTCTCGGTGGGGAGCAGTCCGGCGACGGCGCGCAGGAGCGTGGACTTGCCGGAGCCGTTGGTGCCGATGAGGCCGATGGCCTCGCCCTTGTACGCGGTGAACGAGACGTTCCGGACAGCGTGCACCTCGCGCATCCCGCGCGCGGCGTGCTTCTTGCGCCGGATGATGCGGTTGAGCGCGGCGGTGGCGCTGCCGCGGCCGGCTCCGGTGCCGGTGACGCGGTAGACGATGTCGACGCCGTCCGCGACGACGGTGGGCGTGCGGGTCTCCCCGTCGGTCTCGTCGACCTCGTGGATCTCGTCGAGCTCAGGGGCGGTTGGGGTCTCGATGAGGGTGTCAGCCACGGCCGTACGTCTCCTCTGCCTTCCAGAAGTAGATGAACCCGCCGACGCAGAGCGCCACGGCCCAGCCGAGCGCCAGGGCCCACATCGCGCCCACGCCGTACGGGAGTTGACCCGCGTCGAAGCTGTCGATCAGGGCGTAGCGCACCAGGTCGATGTAGACGGCCGCCGGGTTGCATTCGAGTAGGACCTTCGCGAACTGCGGCACGCCGTGCTCGGGAAGCACCTGCTTGATGCTGAACATCACGCCGGAGGCGTACATCCAGGTGCGCATCACGAACGGCATCAGCTGCGCGAGGTCGGGGGTCTTGCTGCCGAGCCGCGCCATGACGAGCGCGAGCCCGGTGTTGAACGCGAACTGCAGGGCGAGGGCCGGGACGACGAGGAACCAGGACCAGGTGGGCGGCACCCCGAAGCAGAAGAGGATCACGGCGAGCGCCGCCATCGAGAACAGCAGCTGCTGCAGCTGCTGCAGGCAGAGCGCGATCGGCAGCGAGGCGCGCGGGAAGTGCAGCGCGCGGACAAGGCCGAGGTTGCCGGAGACGGCACGCGTCCCGGCCATCACCGAGCTCTGCGTGAACGTGAACACGAAGACGCCGGTGACCAGGAACGGCACGAAGTCGTCGATGCCGCGGCTGGTGCCGAGCAGCAGGCCGAAGATCAAGTAGTAGACGGCGGCGTTCAGGAGCGGCGTCATCACCTGCCACAGCTGGCCGAGCTTCGCCTGGCTGTACTGCGCGGTGAGCTTGGCGGTGGCGAAGGCGGTGATGAAGTGCCGCCGGGCCCACAACTGCCGTACGTACTGCGGCAGGGAGGGGCGCGCGTTGCTCACCGAGAGCCCGTGCAGCGCGGCGAGCGCGGCGGCGTCGAGGGGGGCCTGCGCGGGCGCGGGTGTACGGGGGGTGTCCAGTGTCTGACTCACTGCCGACCGGCTCCTTACGTGGGGACCAACGTCGGGACGGGCCCGTATCGTCGTCACGCCGAGAGTAGAGCCGTTCTACGTCGGGACGCAACCGTCTCGTCGTCCCGTCCTATGCTGGACTCATGACTGAAAGCCCCGGCGGAACCCGCCGCAGAGCCCCCGCGGGCGCCGCCGTACTCCGTGAGGATGTGACCGAGGCCATCCGCGGCGCGGTCTTCGAGGAGCTCGCCGCCGTCGGGTACGCGCGGATGTCGATCGAGGGCATCGCGCGCCGCGCGGGCGTCGGCAAGACGGCGGTCTACCGCCGCTGGAAGTCCAAGCTGCACCTGGTCCTCGACCTGGTCTCGGCGGTGGCGGTGCAGGGCCTCCCGGCGCCGGACACGGGCACCCTCGAAGGCGACCTGCGGCTGCTGTACGAGGTCACGTCGCGCGCCCTGAAGCACCCGGTGGCCGGGCAGATCATCCCGGACCTGCAGGCCGAGGCGGCCCGGAACCCGGAGATCGCGCAGGCCCTGCAGAAGGCGCTGCGCGAGGGGCAGCACGGTGTGGCCAGCGGCATCGTGCAGGCCGCGGTCGCCCGCGGCGAACTGCGCTCCCGCATCGACGAGGACCTCGCCCTCGACCTGGTCTCGGGCCCGCTCTACTGGCGCTCGGTCGTGGTGCGGACGGACCTGCCGAAGGGGTACTTGGGGAAGCTGGCTTCGGCTACTGCCGCGGCGTTGCGGGAGCTTTGACGCGGCGGCGGTTCTGGATGGTTTTTCGTACGTGAAGGGGGCGCCGGGTCTGTGACCTGGCGCCCCCTTCCGGTGTTCGTGCCGTGGCTCGGGTCGGCCGTGGCTCGGGCCGGCCGTGGCTCAGCCAGCCGTGGCTCGGGTCAGCCGCGGGCGGCCTCCGGGTGGCGGTGCACCCAGCCGTCCCAGGCCGACGTGATCATCGCGCGTACGTCGTACCGCGACTTCCAGCCGAGCTCCGTGGAGATCCGCTCGGCCGAGGCGACGACGCGCGCCGGGTCGCCGGGGCGGCGCGGGTCGACCTGCGGGGCGATGCCGTGCCCCGTCACGTCGTTGATCAGGTCGATCAGCTCGCGCACCGAAACGCCTTCGCCGCGGCCGATGTTGACCGTCAGGTCCGCCGAGTCGGGCGCGGAGGCGAGGCGGCGGGCGGCGACCACGTGCGCGTCGGCGAGGTCGGCCACGTGGATGTAGTCACGGACGCAGGTGCCGTCCGGGGTGTCGTAGTCGGCGCCGAAGATGCGCGGGGCCTCGCCCGCGGTGAGGCGCTCGAAGACCATCGGGACGATGTTGAACACCCCGGTGTCGGCGAGCTCGGGGCTCGCCGCGCCCGCCACGTTGAAGTACCGCAGGCAGGCCGTCGACAGGCCGTGCGCCCGGCCCACCGCGCGGACCAGCCACTCGCCCGCGAGCTTCGTCTCGCCGTACGGGTTCATCGGCACGCACGGGGTCTCCTCGGTGACGAGGTCGACGTCCGGCATGCCGTAGACGGCGGCGGAGGAGGAGAACACGAAGCTGCGCACGTCCGCGTCGACCACCGCTTCGAGGAGGGTGCGCAGGCCCTCCACGTTCTCCCGGTAGTAGCGCAGCGGCTGCTCCACGGACTCGCCGACCTGCTTCTTCGCCGCGAGGTGGACGACGCCGGTGATGCGGTGCTCCGCGAGGACGCGGTCGACGAGGGGGCGGTCGAGGGTGGAGCCCTGGACGAGCGGCACTCCCTCGGGGATGCGCTCGGCGAGGCCGCTGGAGAGGTCGTCCAGGACGACCGCTCGTTCGCCCGCCTCGGTCATGGCGCGGACGACGTGCGCCCCGATGTAACCGGCTCCGCCGGTGATCAGCCAGGTCATGGTCACCCTGTTCCGCGTGCGATGTGTGTGCTGTTGCGACGGTAACGCGTGGTCGATGGGTGGGGTTCCGCGACCTTGTCCGGGCGGTCGCCCTTCGGGCTCTCTCCCCGCCCCGCCCCTTCCCGAAAGACTGCCGTCGGCTGTCGTTCGACTGCTGCGCCGTCGTGGCTGGGCGCGCCCCGCGGCGGAGCCGCTGATGTCACAGCCCCGCGCCCCTTTCGGGGCCACAGGTTCAGCCTCTTCGGCCCACTGATGCCAGCACCCGTACGGCTCTGCGGCGCAGTAGGCCCGCTGCGTGGCGGGGGCCGAGGGAGAGGCGAAGGGCGAGGTTGCCGGAGGTGGTGGCGTAGGGGCGGACGAGGAGGACGCCGCGGCGTGGGTGCGGGCGGGCGGTGGGGTGCAGAAGGGCCGGGCCCCCGACCGCGCGCACCGTCGTGTCGCGCGCCGTCCCGTCGGCGAACCGCACCCGCACCCGCACGTCCCACACACCGGTGTCGAGCGCGGCGAGGTCGATCAGGAGCAGGGCCGTCCAGGAGGCGTCCGCCCCGCCGGGCTCCCGCGACCAGGCCGCCGTACGGCGGAGTCCGCAGCGGCCGCTGTCGCGGTGGCGCAGCTCGACGTCGACCGTGGTCGGCTCGGCCGCGCTCGCCCTCGCGTACAGGTCGTGCAGGCGCAGCCGGAGTGCGGAGGCACGCGCGCGCGGGTGCAGTTCGGCGTCGACGGCGATCGGGAGCAGCCGCATCGGGCGGACCAGGAGGTGGTCTAGCGTCACCCCGGGCAGCTCCTCGGACCAGATCGGCGTGCCGTCGGCGGCCTGTGCGTAGGGCGGGAGGAGCCGGGCCGGGCGGGCCGCGATCTGCTTGAGGCGGTCCAGGTCGACGGGGTCGGGGGAGGCCAGGACGGCGCGCCCGATGACCCGGCCGGGCGCGGGCGCGAGCGTGAAGTCGGCGTCGTCGAAGGTCCGCAGGTACGCGCGCGTGCTGTCCCACCAGGCGCGGCGGTAGCCGGCGCTGCGCTGGTCGAGCTCCTTGGCGTACATGCGCAGGCCGTGGTCGAGGAACTTGGCGCGGGCGGCGCGGGCCAGCTTCTTCTCGCCGGCGTCGAGCAGGATGCCGACGACCTGGCGGTGGGCCTCGATGCGGGCCTCCCAGTTCGCGATGCCCGCCCGGTCGAGGGAGAGGGAGAGCTGCGCGGCGGAGCGGCGGACGTGCCAGACGTAGACCGTCTCGGGGACGAGTGCGAGGCGCGGGGCGGCGGCGAGCACGCGCGCGGTGAACACGAAGTCCTCGTAGACGAACCGGCCGTCGGGGAAGCGGATGTGATGCTCGCGCAGGAAGTCGGTGCGGTAGAGCTTGCTGACGCAGAGCGTGTCGTGCACGAGCCGGGGCCGCCGCACGGGGCGGTCGACGACCGCGGCGGTCTCGTACAGCTCGGGCTGCCAGGGGACTTCGCGCCCGGAGGGCAGCTCGCGGCGGACGCAGCGGCCGGCGGCGACCTCGGCGTCGTGCGCGCGGGCGGCGTCGAGCAGGGCGTCGACCGCGCCGGGCGGCAGCACGTCGTCGCTGTCGAGGAACATCACGTACGGCGAGGTGCAGGCGTCGATGCCGTCGTTGCGGGGGGTGCCGCAGCCGCCGCTGTTGGCGGTGCGCAGCAGCAGCTTGAGGCGGTTGTCCTCGGCGGCCAGGCGGCCGAGGAGTTCGGGGCTCTCGTCGGTGGAGCAGTCGTCTACGGCTATCACTTCGCGGACGGCGGCGCCCTGGTCGAGCGCCGAGCGCACCGCGTCCGCCACGTGCGCCGCGTCGTTGTAGCCGATGACGACGATGCAGACCTGGGGCTGCCGAGGCGGAGCGCTGTTCATGGGTAGGAATTTTAGCTGTTACGCGGAATTGTCCGACTAGTGGGGTTTGCTAGTGGTTCCAGTGGCAGTTCCGGCAGCGTCGATCACGGCTTCTCCCTCGCGGCGGCGGACACGGTGGACCGCCACAGCCCCCGCCAGGACAGCAAGACGGCTCCGACGAGCAGGGCGTTCCGTACGAGCACGACGAGCGTTCCGGTCCAGGTGACGGCCATGACGTCCGCGTAGAGCAGCGGATAGCCGAGCGTGGTGACCGCCGCCGCGGCCGTGACCAGGAACGCGGCCGGGCGCTGGCTGGTCGCGCGGGAGGTGAGGCAGACCGCGGCGAGGCCGAGGAGCCAGATGACGTACTGCGGGCTGATCACCCGGCTCGTGACGGTGAAGAGCAGCACCGCGCAGAGCGCCGCGTCGAAGGGCGTGGCCTCGGTCCAGCGCTGGGCCCGCACCCGCCACAGCAGCAGCGCCGCGCAGCCGAGCACCGTCGCGAACAGCGAGGCGTGGGCGACCGCGGAGACCTGCGGGCCGGTGAACTCCATCGCCCCGAAGCGGTACTCCACCCGGCCCGGCCAGCCCGCGTGCCGCGCGAGGGCGAGCGCCGTGCCGCCGAGCGACTCGATCTGCACGCCGCGGCCGCCCTGCTGCCGAAGGAACGCGAAGGCGTGGTCGAAGGCGGCCGCGAGGACCAGCAGCAGCGCCCCGGCGGCGGCGATCCCGGCACCCCAGGACGCGCGCGTGCCGCGCCCGCGCGGGGCGCCGAGCAGGGTGAGGGCGGGCCAGACCTTCACGAGCGCCCCGAGCGCGGCGAGCACCCCGGCCGTACGGGGTCTGCGCGCCAGGCAGAGCAGGGCGAGCACGGCGAGCGCGGTGACGTGCAGGTCGTACCGGGCGAGCGGGATGTGCAGCAGCAGCGGGAGGCCGCCGACCCAGAACGCCGCCCCGGCGAGACTGCGGCCCTGGCGGCGGCCCGCGAGCGCGAGCGCGCAGGCGACGGCCGCGTCCGCGAGGACGGCGAGAGCCACGAAGGCCTGGAAGTAGCTCAGCCAGGGCAGCAGCGCGGGGGCGAGGAGCACCGGGCCCGCCGCCGGCGGGTACTGCCACAGCGGGTCGTCGAGCGGAAATCCGCCCTCCGCCAGTACTCCGAACCAGTGGAAGTAGAGCGCGTGCACCTCGCGGGCGATGCCGCCGACGCCGAGCGGATGGCTGTCGTCCCGGGCGAGCAGGAGCAGCATCACGGCGCGGGTCGCCGCCCAGCACGCGACCAGGGCGGACAGCGTGAGCCGGGTGCGGGCGGCGGTGCGGCGGCCGGGTCCGGGGAGTTCCGGCCGGGGCGGCAGGAGTGTGGTCGTCATCGAAAGCAGCGTAGGTCTCCCGAACCGCCTGAGGCGTCGTCAATCCACAGGATCGGTGCGTTAATAGCACAAACTGTGGCGCATGCAGGTCACGACTCTTCGTGCGGCCCTCGCTGCCGGACCGTCCGCCACGGCCGCCGCGCCGGGCCACGTCCGCACCGCATGGGCGGCGCTCACCGCCAGGCCGGCCGCAACGGCCGTGCTCGTTCCCGCCTTCGCCATGCTCGTCCTCGGCCTCTGGGGCCTGGACCGCGACTCGATGTGGCGCGACGAAGGGGTCACCCACCAGGTGGCCACCCGCTCGCTCCCGGAGATCGTGCGATTGCTCGGCAGCGCCGACGCCGTCCACGGCCTCTACTACCTCCTGATGCACGCCGTGCTCTCCGTGCACCCCGGCGAGGTCGCCCTGCGGCTGCCGTCGGTGCTCGCCGGAGCCGCCACCGCGGGACTCGTCGCCGCCATCGGCGTCCGCCTCGCCCGTCCCCGCGTCGGCCTGTGGGCCGGCCTCCTCTACGCGGCGACCCCGCTCACCGGCTACTACGCCCAGGAGGGCCGCAGTTACGCCCTCGTCGCCGCCGGGGTCACCGGCGCCACGCTGCTCCTGGTCCGCGCCGTGCGGCAGGGCCGCGTCAAGGACTGGTGCCTGTACGGGGCCGTCGTCACCGCGACCGTGCTGCTGCACCAGCTCGCCGCGCTGATCCTGCTCGCGCACGCCGTCACGCTGCTGCTCTCCTGGCGGCGGCTCGACGCGCGGGCCTGGCGCTCCTGGGCCGTCTGCGGCTGCGCCGCGCTCACCGCGCTGCTGCCGCTCGCCCGGCTCACGCTCGGCCAGAGCGAGCACGCCGCCTGGCTCGCGGCCTCCGACGAGGGCGGCTCCGGCTCGCTCCTCAAGGCCTTCGCCGGGCCGACCGAACTCGTGCTCACCGCAACCCTGTTGCTCGCCTGCGTCTCCCTCAACTCGCCCCTCGAACGCACCGGGCGGCTCTCCCTCAACGCCGTGGCGATGCCGCTGATGGTGCTGCCGCCCGCGGTCCTCCTGGCCGTCTCGCAGTACACGCCCCTGCACCACGACCGCTATCTGTTCTTCGCGCTCGCCGGCGCCCCGCTGTGTGCCGCCGCGGGCGCCGAGCGGATCGCCCGCGGCGTGCGGATGATGCGCTCCAAGGCCGGCCGCCGGACGGGCGGCGCGCTCTTCGGGGCGGCCGTCGTCGGCCTCGCCTTCTGCTGGCAGCTGCCGCTGCACCGCGACGACCGTACGGCGGAGCAGCGGCCCGACGACCTGGGTGCGGTCGCCCGGCTCGTGGAGGAGCGGATCGGGCAGGGCGACGCGATGCTGTACCTGCCGTCGGCCGGCCGGCGCACCGCGCTCGCGTACCCGCGCGAGTTCCGGAACACCAACGACATCGCCCTCGCACGCACCGCCGCCGCGTCGGGAACGCTGTACGGCGAGGAGACCGGCGCCGGGGAGCTGCGGCGGCGGCTCGCGGACCTGGAGCATGTGTGGCTGTTCGCCGAGCCGTACGCGGCGAACGCGGGGTGGGACCCGAAGAGCGCGACCGAGCAGGCCAAACTCACCGTCGTGAACGAGGAGTTCCTGCTGCGGGAGGAGTTCCAGACGCGGAGCGGGGTGCTGCGGCACTTCGTCCGGCGGCCGCCGGAGAAGCCGGTGGGGTGGCCGTCCGCGTAGGTGGCCGTGGTCGGGGGGGGGGGGGGGGGGGGGGGGGCGCCCCCCCCCCCCCCCCCCACGCTCGGTGGGGCCATTCGGAGGTACGCGGCGCGACGTGCGACGATGTGCGGCATGCCGCAGCCCCCCGTTCGGAGCACACCCTCCCCGCCCGCGCGCCCGGACGCTTCGATGTCGCTGCTCACCAACGTGATGGACCACAGCCTCGACGACGGTTACGCGGAGGCCGCGGCGCGCAAGCAGGCGGAGGGCAACGGAGGCCTTCCGCGCACCCTGCGCGCCAAGTTGGGCCTCGCCGCGGGCCTCGTGCTCGCCGCTCTGATCGTGACGGTCGGGGCGGCGGAGGCGCGGATCGCGGCGCCGGTCGTGGCGAAGGAGCGCGAGGAGCTCATCGACCGCATCGAGCGCGAGACCGAGGCCGCCGAGAAGATCGAGGCCGAGGTGGACGCGCTGCGCGAGGACGTCGGTCGGCGACAGCGTGCCGCACTGCAGAAGCACGGCGGCGACAAGGGGGAGTTGACGGCGCTGCTCGCCGGCGCGACCGAGGTGTACGGGCCGGGCATCCGCCTCGTCGTCGACGACGCGAACGACACCGAGCAGGGCGGCGGCGGGCCCCGCGAGAGCACCGGCTTCTCCGACAACGGCCGGGTGCGCGACCGAGACATGCAGCGGGTCGTCAACGGCCTCTGGCAGTCCGGTGCGGAGGCCATCTCCATCAACGGCCAGCGGCTCACGTCGCTGTCGGCCATCCGTGCGGCGGGCGACGCCATACTGGTCGACAACAAGCCGCTGGTGCCCCCGTACACGGTGCTCGCGGTGGGGAACGGACAGCAGTTGAGCACCGAGTTCCAGGACAGCGTCGACGGTCAGTATCTGCACGCGCTGCAGGAGAACTTCCACATCAGGGCGCGCATCTACGTGGAGGACGAGGTGCGGCTGCCCGCCGCGCCGAGCCTGACCGTGCGCAATGCCGAGCCGCAAGCAGGAAAGGGCACATCGTGATCGCCGTACTGGGCCTCGTCGTGGGAGTCGTGGTCGGACTGTTGGTCCGGCCAGAGGTTCCCGCGGTGGTCGAGCCGTATCTTCCGATCGCTGTCGTGGCGGCACTCGACGCGGTGTTCGGCGGGTTGCGCGCGATGCTCGACGGGATCTTCGACGACAAGGTGTTCGTCGTGTCCTTCCTGTCCAACGTGGTCGTGGCCGCGCTGATCGTGTTCCTGGGTGACAAGTTGGGCGTGGGCGCGCAGCTTTCGACGGGTGTCGTGGTCGTGCTCGGTATCCGGATCTTCTCCAACGCTGCCGCGATCCGCCGGCACGTGTTCCGGGCGTGAGGCCGATGAGCAGCCCACTGCCTCCCGAGGAGCCCAAGAAGCCGTCCGGCGAAGGCGCGGAGAGCGCGCAGGAGCCGTCGAGCGCTGAGAAGAGCACCCGCGAGACCACCGCCAAGAGCGCGCAGGCGCATGCGGAGCAGAACGCGGACAAGAGCGCGGACGCGAGTGCGGAGAAGAAGGCCGAAGCCGGTGCCGAGCCGGGATCCGAGCCGGACGGTGATTCGGGCGGGACGGAGGAGCGCGGTGCCGAGGAGCAGCTGAGCGGGCGGCGGCGCCTGGCGCAGAGCCTGTGGCCGCCGAAGGTGACGCGGGCCCAACTCATCGTGGCGCTGCTGCTGTTCGTGCTCGGGCTCGGTCTTGCGATCCAGGTGCGGTCCAACAGCGAGAGCAGTGCTCTGCGCGGTGCGCGGCAGGAAGATCTTGTGCGCATTCTCGATGAACTCGACGACCGTACTCAGCGTCTTGAGGACGAGAAGCAGCGTCTCGACGACCAGCGCACCGAGTTGGAGAACAGCTCGGACCAGGCCGAGGAGGCGCGTAAGCAGACGATCGAGAAGGAGCGGCAACTGGGCGTGCTCGCGGGCACGGTGGCGGCACAGGGACCGGGCATCACCCTGACCGTGACCGACTCCACCGGCGCTGTCGAGGCGGACATGCTGCTCGACGCGATCCAGGAGCTGCGCGCGGCCGGTGCAGAGGCGATTCAGATCAACGACGTACGGGTGGTCGCGGGCACGTATCTCGAGGACGCCGAAGGGGGAGTGAGGGTGGACGGGCGCAAGGTGACGTCGCCGTTCCGCTTCAAGGTGATCGGCAAGCCGCAGGATCTGGAGCCGGCGCTCAACATCCCCGGCGGCGTGGTGCAGACGCTCGAGAAGGAGCAGGCCACGGTCGCGGTGGCACAGGCCGAGAAGATCGTCGTTGATGCCTTGCGACGGGCGAATCGTCCTGACTACGCTCGGTCGTCCTCCTAAGGAGGCGGGGGTACATGAGGGCAGTTGTGCAGGGACAAGCAGTAGCGGGGGGTCGACGCATCGGAAGTTTGGTGCGTGGTGGAAACTGTCGGGTGGATACGGACGTTGTGAGTATGAGTACGTCCGTGTTCCCGATGTACGCCGGTGTGAGCATTCAGGGTTCGTCCTGCCCCACGGGCGGGTCTGTTTCGGTCAAGGGGAATCGCCCGTGAAGTTGTTTGCGAAGTTGTTCGGCAAGAGCGGCCGAGAGGACGGTGGCGACGCCACCGCTCGTGACCGCGCGCCGCACCAGGCCGGGGCGCAGGGCGCCGACCGGCCGTTGTTCCGCGATGAGGTCGCCGGCGGCAGCGGTGACCTTTCGGGCCGCCCTGGCGCGTCTTCTGTTGACCCTGCGGCGTCCGGCCGCATAGGTTTCGGGGAACCGTCAACCTCAAGTACGGGTGGAGAGTTTGCCTCCGACCCGTACGCATCCGATGCCGCGCGGCAGGAGGATCCGTCCATGTCGGCCTTGCCGGTTTGTACCAGGTGTGGGCATCGGAACGCCGAGGCCAGCAGGTTCTGTTCCAACTGCGGTTCGCCGCTGCGCGCGGCCGCGGAGCGTCCTTCGGAGACGACGTCGACGATCTCGATCTCCGGCATCGAGGCGTACGACTCGGAGGCGACGGGACAGACGCAGTCGCCCGCGCTGTCCCCGGAGGCCCAGGCCGCCGTGGACGCGCTGCCGCTCGGCTCCGCCCTCCTGGTGGTGCGGCGCGGTCCGAACTCGGGCAGCCGCTTCCTTCTGGACGGCGAGCTGACGACGGCGGGTCGGCACCCGCAGAGCGACATCTTCCTGGACGACGTGACGGTGTCGCGCAGCCATGTGGAGTTCCGCCGCGGTGCCGACGGCTCGTTCACCGTCGCCGACGTGGGCAGCCTCAACGGCACGTACGTCAACCGGGAGCGGATCGACTCGGTCCTGCTGTCGAACGGCGACGAGGTGCAGATCGGTAAGTACCGGCTGGTGTTCTACGCGAGCCAGCGCAGTATCTGACCCACCCCCTGGCTCCGTCCGGGGGAGCACTCCAGGGAAGGTTCATGCGTCAATCACCGAGAGGCGGTGCCGATTCCGGCACCGCCACCGCGGGCGGTCGCCTGGTGAGCATCGGCTCGGTGCTCCATCAGCTGCGCGCCGAGTTCCCCGAGGTCACCATCTCCAAGATTCGCTTCCTGGAGTCCGAGGGGCTCGTCGAGCCGCAGCGCACGCCGTCCGGATACCGGAAGTTCAGCCCTGAGGACGTCGAGCGGCTCGCTCAGGTGTTGCGCATGCAGCGCGACCACTACCTGCCGCTGCGGGTCATCAAGGAGCACCTGGACGCCGCCGAGCGCGGCGAGGAGATGGCGTTGCCGTCCGTGGGGCCGCAGCGGGGCCCGACAGACGCCGTGGACGACCTGGCGGAGGTCGTGGTGCACGCAGCGGCCCTGGTCGGGCGTGCGGAGTTCCTGGCGGCCGCGGAGGTCGGCGAGGAGCAGCTCGACGAGTGGGAGTCGTACGGCCTGATCACGCCGGTGGCGGACGGCGGGTACGACATCGAGGCCGTGCAGGTGGCCCGGCTGATCGCGCAGCTGGGCGATTTCGGGATCGAGCCTCGGCATCTGCGGGCCATGCGGGCCTCGGCGGAGCGTGAGGCGGGACTGGTCGAGCAGGTCGTCGCGCCGCTGCGCCGGCACCGTAATCCGCAGACCAGAGCGCATGCGGAAGCCCGTACGAAAGAGCTGGCGGGGCTGACGGTTCGGCTGCATTCGGCGCTGGTTCAGACCGCGTTGCGGGTCCGGCTGCACTGATGAGAAGACGGCCCGACTACCCAAACCGGCCGGGCAGGTCCTAGGGTTGCTGTGTGAATGAGCTCGACGTCGTCGGTGTCCGGGTCGAAATGCCCTCCAACCAACCGATCGTGCTCCTGCGTGAAGTGGGAGGCGATCGGTACCTCCCCATCTGGATCGGTCCAGGGGAGGCGACCGCGATCGCCTTCGCACAGCAGGGGATGGCGCCTCCCAGGCCGCTGACGCACGACCTGTTCAAGGACGTGCTGGAGGCAGTGGGGCAGGAGCTCACGGAAGTGCGCATCACGGACCTGCGGGAAGGCGTCTTCTACGCGGAGCTGGTCTTCGCCAGCGGGGTCGAGGTCTCCGCCCGTCCGTCCGACGCCATAGCGCTCGCGCTGCGCACCGGTACGCCGATCTACGGCAGTGACGGTGTGCTCGACGACGCGGGGATCGCGATTCCGGACGAGCAGGAGGACGAGGTGGAGAAGTTCCGCGAGTTCCTCGACCAGATCTCGCCGGAGGATTTCGGCACCAACAGCCAGTGAAGCGCCGCGCAGGCGGACCTGTCAGACCATTCGGCTAGCCTTTCCCGGCGGTGGCGTACCGGAAACCACTCTCAGGGTGATTATCACTCGGCATGCCGAGTGTGGCGTTCGTTGACGCACCCTTGGGTACTGCCTACCGTCGAGAAGGCAGGTCAAGGACGGAGGTCGGCGTGAGAAGCAGCGGCGACGGTACGGCTGGGGGAGCTTCCGGACGGATTCCGGGAGAGAGCGGGCCGTATCCGCTCCACGGCAGGGCAGTCGGGCAGGGGCCGCAGCGGCCCGCGCTGAGCGGGGTGGACGCGCCGGAGTCGGTGGGGTACCGGGGGCCCACAGCTTGCGCGGCGGCCGGCATCACTTATCGACAGCTGGACTACTGGGCGCGTACGGGCCTTGTGGAGCCCAGCGTGCGGCCTGCGTACGGGTCGGGGACCCAGCGGCTCTACAGCTTCCGCGATGTGGTCCTCCTCAAGATCGTGAAGCGTTTCCTGGACACCGGTGTCTCGCTGCAGAACATCCGGACGACGGTCCAGCATCTGCGGGACCGCGGGTTCGCGGATCTGGAGCGGATGACGCTGATGAGCGACGGTGCGACGGTCTACGAGTGCTCCTCGCCCGACGAGGTCGTGGATCTGCTGCAGGGCGGCCAGGGGGTCTTCGGGATCGCCGTGGGCGTGGTGTGGCGGGACGTGGAGGCGGCGCTGTCGCAGCTGCACGGCGAGCGCATCGACACCGGTGAGACGCTCATCGGCCACAACCCGGCGGATGAGCTGGCGCGGCGGCGTAATCGCGCCGTCTGAGGCGGACTTGCCGACGGTGCGGTGTCTTGAGGGCGCCGCATTGTCAGTGGCGTAGGGCAGCATCGGTCATGTGAGATCGGCGCCCACGATTCTGCATCTGGACATGGATGCCTTCTTCGCATCGGCGGAGCAGGCAGCCAAGCCGAGCCTGCGCGGGAAAGCCGTGATCGTCGGGGGGCTCGGGCCGCGTGGTGTGGTGGCCACGGCGTCGTACGAGGCGCGGCGGTTCGGGGTGCACTCGGCGATGCCGATGGGGCAGGCGCGCAGGCTCGCGCCGAACGCCGCGTATCTGGTGCCGCGCTTCGGGCTCTACCGGGACGTCAGCGAGCAGGTCATGGAGTTGCTGCGGGGGCTTTCGCCGCTGGTGGAGCCGCTGAGCCTGGACGAGGCTTTCGTCGATCTGGAGGCCGGCGGGGTGGCCTCGGACGCGGTGTCCGCGCGGGCGGTGGGGGAGCGGCTGCGGGCGGACATACGGGCGGTGACGGGGCTGACGGGGTCGGTGGGTCTCGCCGCGTCGAAGATGATCGCGAAGATCGCCTCGGAGGAGGCGAAGCCGGACGGGCTGCGGCTGATCGTGCCGGGCACGGAGCGGGAGCTGCTCGGGCCGATGTCGGTGCGGACGCTGCCCGGGGTCGGGCCCGTGACCGGGGACCATCTGCGGCGGGCCGGGATCACCACGGTCGCCGAGATCGCCGAGGCGGGGCAGGACGAGCTGGTGCGGCTGCTCGGCAAGGCGCACGGCGTGCATCTGTACGAGATGGCGCTGGCGCGCGACGAGCGGCCCGTGGTGGCCGAGCGGGACACGAAGTCGGTGTCGGTGGAGGACACGTTCGACGTCGACATTCACGACCGGGTGCGGGTGCGTCTGGAGGTGGACCGGCTCGCGGAGCGGTGTGTGCAGCGGCTGCGGGCGGGCGGGCACTCGGGGCGGACGGTGGTCCTGAAGGTCAGGCGGTACGACTTCTCGACGCTGACCAGGTCCGAGACGCTGCGCGGGCCCACCGACGACCCCGGCGTCGTACGGGAGGCGGCGGCGCGGCTGTTGGAGGCGGTGGACACCACCGGCGGGGTGCGGTTGCTCGGGGTCGGGGTGTCCGGGCTCGCCGACTACACGCAGGAGGACCTGTTCGCGCAGGCGGCTCACGCGAAGGAGGAGAAGGAGGAGCGGGAGCGGCTTGAGCGGGGGCTGGAGGAGCCCGCGGCGGAGGCCGGCGTGCGGGAGGCGGCGGAGGCGGCGACGGTTCAGGAGGCGGCCGTCGAGCCGCCGGCTGAGCGGAGCTGGCTCGCGGGGCACGACGTTCGGCATGCGGAGTTCGGGCCGGGCTGGGTGCAGGGCAGCGGGCTCGGGCGGGTCACGGTGCGGTTCGAGACGCCGTGGTCGGAGCCGGGGCGGGTGCGGACGTTCAGGAGCGACGATCCGCTGCTCGAGCCCGGGGAGCCGCTGCCGCTGGTGGCCGGGGCGGACGACGGCGAGGAGGAGCCGTCGTACGGGGCTCAGGCGGGGGAGTCCGGGTCGTCGGCGCCGGCGATACGGCCGAAGTCGCGGTAGGGGGGCGGGGTCTCCATGGGGGCGGAGACGTCGATCCCGTAGTGGTGGTAGAGCTGCAGTTCCTGCTCGGGGGAGAGGTGGCGGCCGACGCCGAAGTCGGGGGCGTCCTTGATCAGGGAGCGGTCGAAGGGGACGCGGAGTGCGCCCTCCTTGAACTCGCTCGGTTCCAGGGGCACGAAGGCGTCCCGGCTGAACAGGCCCGTCCGTATCGCCGCCCACTCCATGGCGCCGGTGGCGTCGTCGAGGTACACCTCGTCCACCGTGCCCAGTTTGGAGCCGTTGCGGTCGAATGCCTTCCGGCCGATCAGGCTCCGCGGATCCATGTCGGTCTGCACGGTCCCTCCCGCAGGTCGCGACTCATCAGTCAGCACTGCACAAACATCCCTCATCACTACAAAAGAGCAGTTTCCCGGCGAAGGCCACTCGAGGCCTGAGTGGGCGGGCTCACCCTGACTGGCCGAACGTCTGCGCTGGTAGGCTGGCCACGGCTGCTGACCCCGTGCGGGAGAGCTCTCCGGTCGACGAAGACGCTGATCGGAGGCGCCGAAGGAGCAAATCCTCCCCGGAATCTCTCAGGCACCTGTACCGCACGGACGAGGTCACTCTGGAAAGCAGGGCGGGTGTCGACGGCTTCCGCTCTCACCGACGGTGAAAGCCGGGTCGCAGCGCATGTGCGGTCCGGTGAAACTCTCAGGTTGAGATGACAGAGGGGGAGGCCGTCCGGGTACCCGCGCCGTGGTGCCCCTCGTAGGTCGCAATCGACCAGGAGGCCTCCGCAATGAACGCCCCTCGCATTCCGCTCTCCCAGCTGGAGCGCGGCATCCCCTTCGAGCAGCGCCACATCGGCCCCGACGCCGAAGCGCGCGCCAAGATGCTCGCCCAGGTCGGGTACGGCTCGCTCGACGAGCTGACCGCCGCCGCCGTCCCGGATGTGATCAAGAGCGCCGAGGCCCTGAACCTCCCCGGTGAGCGCACCGAGGCCGAGGTCCTCGCCGAGCTGCGGTCCTTCGCCGACCGCAACGAGGTCCTGGCCCCGATGATCGGCCTCGGCTACTACGGCACGTTCACGCCGCCGGTGATCCTCCGCAACGTCATGGAGAACCCGGCCTGGTACACGGCCTACACCCCGTACCAGCCGGAGATCTCGCAGGGGCGGCTCGAGGCGCTGCTGAACTTCCAGACCGTCGTGGCCGATCTGACCGGGCTGCCCACCTCGGGCGCCTCGCTGCTCGACGAGGGCACCGCGGCCGCCGAGGCGATGGCGCTGTCGCGCCGGATCGGCAAGGTCAAGGACGGCGTCTTCCTGATCGACGCGGACGCGCTGCCGCAGACCATCGCCGTGATCGAGACGCGCGCCGAGCCGACCGGTGTCGAGGTCGTCGTCGCCGATCTCTCGCAGGGCATTCCGGCCGAGGTGGCCGAGCGCGGCGTCTTCGGCGTGCTGCTGCAGTACCCGGGCGCCTCCGGTGTCGTACGGGATCTGAAGCCGGTGATCGAGCAGGCGCACGAGCTGGGGGCGGTCGTGACCGTCGCCGCCGACCTGCTGGCGCTGACGCTGCTCACCTCGCCCGGCGAGCTGGGTGCGGACATCGCGGTGGGCACGACGCAGCGCTTCGGTGTGCCGATGGGCTTCGGCGGGCCGCACGCCGGATACATGGCGGTGCGGGAGAAGTTCGCGCGCAGCCTGCCCGGCCGCCTCGTCGGCGTCTCCGTCGACGCCGACGGCAACAAGGCGTACCGCCTGGCGCTGCAGACCCGTGAGCAGCACATCCGCCGCGAGAAGGCGACCAGCAACATCTGTACCGCGCAGGTGCTGCTCGCCGTGATGGCCGGTATGTACGCCGTGTACCACGGTCCGCAGGGCCTGAAGGACATCGCGCTGCGCACCCACCGTTACGCCACGATCCTCGCCGAGGGCCTCAAGGCCGGCGGCGCCGAGATCGTGCACGGCGCGTACTTCGACACCCTCACCGTGCGCGTGGCCGGGCGGGCCGCGGAGGTCGTCGCCGCCGCGCGTGAGCGGGGCGTCAACCTGCACCTCGTGGACGCCGATCAGGTGTCGATCGCCTGCGACGAGACCACCACACGGGCCCAACTGGCCGCCGTGTGGGCCGCGTTCGGCGTCGAGGCGGAGATCGAGGCGCTCGACGCCGCCGTCGCCGACACGCTGCCCGAGGGGCTGCTGCGCACCGACGAGTACCTGACGCACCCGGTGTTCCACCAGTACCGCTCCGAGACGGCGATGCTGCGCTACCTGCGCCGCCTCTCCGACCGGGACTACGCGCTCGACCGCGGCATGATCCCGCTCGGCTCCTGCACGATGAAGCTCAACGCGACGACCGAGATGGAGGCTGTCACCTGGCCCGAGTTCGGCGCGCTGCACCCCTTCGTGCCCGCCGAGCAGGCGCAGGGCTATCTGACGCTGATCCGTGAGCTGGAGGAGCGGCTCGCGGAGGTCACCGGCTACGACAAGGTGTCGCTGCAGCCCAACGCCGGTTCGCAGGGCGAGCTGGCCGGTCTGCTCGCGGTGCGCGGTTACCACCGGGCCAACGGCGACGAGCAGCGCACGATCTGCCTGATCCCGTCCTCCGCGCACGGCACGAACGCCGCGAGCGCCGTGATGGCCGGCATGAAGGTCGTCGTAGTGAAGACCGCCGACGACGGCGAGATCGACGTCGAGGATCTGCGCGCCAAGATCGAGAAGCACCGCGACGAGCTCGCCGTGCTGATGATCACGTACCCGTCGACGCACGGCGTCTTCGAGGAGCACGTCGCCGACATCTGCGCGCAGGTGCACGACGCGGGCGGCCAGGTGTACGTGGACGGCGCGAACCTCAACGCCCTTGTGGGGCTTGCCAAGCCGGGCCGGTTCGGCGGCGACGTCTCGCACCTGAACCTGCACAAGACGTTCTGCATCCCGCACGGCGGCGGTGGCCCCGGCGTCGGTCCGGTCGGTGTGCGCGAGCACCTCGCCCCGTACCTGCCGAACCACCCGCTGCAGCCGGCGGCCGGTCCGGAGACGGGCGTCGGGCCGATCTCGGCGGCGCCGTTCGGCTCGGCCGGCATCCTGCCGATCTCGTGGTCGTACGTCCGGCTCATGGGCGGCGAGGGCCTGAAGCGCGCCACGCAGGTCGCGGTGCTCGGCGCGAACTACATCGCGAAGCGTCTGGAGCCGCACTTCCCGGTGCTCTACACCGGGCCCGGCAACCTCGTCGCGCACGAGTGCATCATCGACATCCGGCCGCTCAGCAAGGCCACGGGCGTCTCGATCGACGACGTCGCCAAGCGCCTGATCGACTACGGCTTCCACGCGCCGACCATGTCGTTCCCGGTCGCCGGCACGCTGATGATCGAGCCGACGGAGAGCGAGGACCTGGCGGAGCTGGACCGGTTCTGCGACGCGATGATCGCGATCCGCGCGGAGATCGAGAAGGTCGGCACGGGCGAGTGGAGCTCCGAGGACAACCCGCTGCGGAACGCCCCGCACACGTCCGCCGTGCTCGCGGGCGAGTGGGAGCACGCGTACAGCCGCGAGGAGGCCGCGTTCCCGGCCGGTGTCGTCGCCGCCGACAAGTACTGGCCGCCGGTGCGCCGCATCGACCAGGCCTTCGGCGACCGCAACCTGGTCTGCTCCTGCCCGCCGATCGACGCGTACGAGGGCTGAGCGGGCCAGTAGCAACGCGTAACTGGGCATAAAAGTGGGCCGGTTCGGAGAGTGATCTCCGGGCCGGCCCGCTGTGTTCGTTCCGCTCGGGTGGTGTTCCCAGGGCCCTGAGCAGGGCTCTATGCGGCGCGCACCACCTGGCTGGTGCCCAGGGGTCGGTGCGGGGCGATGATCTGTCCGTTCGGCAGCAGCTCACCGGTGTCCTCGAAGAGCAGGACTCCGTTGCACAGCAGGCTCCAGCCCTGCTCCGGGTGGTGCGCCACGGGCAGCGCGGCCTCCCGGTCGGCGGAGTCGGCTGTGGGGCAGGGTGGCTGGTGCTGGCACATGGGTGTGTTCTTTCGGTCCGTCGTGGTTGGGATCTGCGTCCTGCGACTCGATGCGGCGTTCATTCCGCCCCCCGTTTGTGTGTCGGTCCGATCCAAGTGTTGCCCTACCGGCGTGATTCCGCAGGCATTTGACGGCAGAGCTCCACACCGGAGCAGGACGCGTCACTCGTGCGGCTGGTTCGGCCAACTCCGTTGTCTCTTCGGGTGGTTCGGGGTGGCCGGATGGGGCTAGTCCGGTTGGCGGGCGGCCTTTCGCGGCCGGCCCTCGCGGCCCCCGGTCAGGCGGGCGAGCCGAGGAGTGGCGCCGGGGCTATCCGGTGGGTGAGGACCGGCAGGAGTTCCGCGACGCGGTGCGGCCGGTGCGCGGCGATCCCGGGCGGGGCGGGTGCGAGCGGCACGAGGAGGTCCGTGGGCCGGGGCGAGCCCTCGGCCGGTCCGGCGTCGAGGTCGCCGTGCAGCCAGAGCGTGAGCATGTACAGCTCGGGCACGGACAGGAGCCGCGGCTGGTAGGGCGCGGGCAGGGCCTCGGCCTGGCGCAGGGCGCGTTCGCCGGCGGCGACGTACGGCCCCTCGACGATGTGCGAGAACGTCCAGCCGTCCGGGGTGAGGACGGTGTCGGCCGCGGCCACGGCTCGCTCACCGGAGTGCAGCAGGAAACGCCATCCTGTCAGCCGGGTGTGGGGCGGACCAGGGAGCGTGCCCGAGGGCGGGCCGGCGTGCGGCCTTATCCGGTCCAACACGTGGACGGGCAGCGGGAGTTCAGGTCGTACGGATCCCGGGGCGGGGCGCGGGGCCGTGGGGGAGGCGAGTGCCGCGAGGACGCTGCGCAGGGCGGGCGCGGGGGCGGTGAGGGGGTGCAGCGGCATGGTGGGTCGCCTCTCGTTCGACAGGCTGGGGTGCGCGGGACGCGGCGGGCGCACGGGGCAGAGCGGGACGGCGCTGTCGGGCTCTGGGGGACGGAGGGGCGGGGCGGGCATCGGACGTCCCGGAGGCGCCAACTCTCCGTCTCGTTCGCGGAGTTTATACGACGTGTGTTCCTGCGTTGTTTCGTCTAGCCGTATCCGCAGGGGCCTGCAAGGCGCTATTCGGTCGGCTCAATTCGGGGTGTGTCCCGGGCTTTTGCCGGGGCCGTCCGCTTGACCTCGCGGTCTTTCCCGTGCGGGGTCGGCCTGATGTCGTCGGAGATTTTCACCAGGCATGTACGGCGTGCAACTGCGCTTTGCCGCTTGCCCCATGAATGTGCCGTACGACAACAGGGTTGAGCTTAGCGGCCCGTGGGCATGTGCGGGGCGTTGTCGATCACATGCCTGGGCATCATCCTCCGTGGCGCAGCGGGATGCGGTGGGCTGCCCAATCGAGGAGGGACACTTCGATGGGGGAGAAAGTCGCGGCCGGTGCGTTCGACCTGGCCGACAGGCAGCGGTACCGCAGGAAGGTGCAGCAGTGCCTCGCGGCGCTGCGGCGACTGCTCGAAGAGGAGCGTTTCGACCGGCCGCGGAATCTCATGGGGATGGAGATAGAGCTGAATCTCGCGGGGCCCGACGGGCTGCCGAGGATGCTGAATGCGCAAGTGCTTGAACGTATCGCGAGCGGTGATTTCCAGACCGAACTCGGCATGTTCAACCTGGAAGTCAACATTGCCCCGCACCGGCTTCACCGCCGGGTTTTCGATCATCTCGCCGAGGAGTTGCGCACCGGTCTCGGCTACGCCCATCGAAAGGCCAACGAAGTCGCCGCCGGGATAGTGATGATCGGTATTCTGCCGACTCTCGGCGAGGACGATCTGGTGATCGCGAACCTTTCCGCGGTGGAGCGTTACCGGCTGCTCAACGACCAGATGGTGGCCGCGCGCGGCGAGCATTTCACCCTGGACATCGACGGCGTGGAACGTCTTGTGTGCACGTCGACGTCCATCGCGCCGGAGGCGGCCTGCACGTCCGTGCAGCTGCATCTGCAGGTGACCCCGGACCGGTTCGCGGACGTCTGGAACGCCGCGCAGGCGGTGGCGGCCGTGCAGATAGCGCTGGGCGCGAACGCGCCGTTCCTGTTCGGGCACGAGCTGTGGCGGGAGTCGCGGCCGCCGCTGTTCCTGCAGTCGACGGACACCCGGCCGCCCGAGCTGCAGGCCCAAGGGGTGCGCCCGCGCACGTGGTTCGGGGAGCGGTGGATCTCCTCGGCGTACGACCTCTTCGAGGAGAATCTGCGGTACTTCCCGCCGCTGCTTCCGATCTGCGACGACGAGGACGCGCTGCGGGTCCTCGACGACGGCGGAGTGCCGGGCCTCGCCGAACTGGCGCTGCACAACGGCACGGTCTACCGGTGGAACCGTCCGGTGTACGGGGTCGTGGACGGCGTACCGCATCTGCGGGTGGAGAACCGGGTGCTGCCCGCGGGGCCGACGGTCGTCGACGTGATCGCGAACGCCGCGTTCTACTACGGCGTCGTGCGGGCCCTCGCCGAGGACGCGCGGCCGGTGTGGACCAGGCTGCCGTTCGCGTCGGCCGCGCGGAACTTCGACGCGGCCTGCCGCTACGGCATCGAGGCGGAGTTGGAGTGGCCGCGGGCGGGCCGTTTCGGCGGTACGCACAGGGTGCCCGCGGTCGATCTCGTACGGGACGAGCTGCTGCCGTTGGCCGCGGCCGGGCTCGATGCGTGGGGGGTGGAGCCGAGGGACCGGGATCTGTACCTCGGGGTGATCGAGGGGCGGTGCAGACGGCGCGCGAACGGCGCCTCCTGGCAGGCGGCGACGTTCCACCGGGCGGTGCGCGGCGGGCTTTCGCGGGCGGACGCGCTGGCGGCGACCACGCGCCGGTACAGCGAGCTGATGCATCTGGGGGAGCCGGTGCACACGTGGCCGGTGGGGCTGCTGCCCGCACCGGCCGCCGCTCCCTGAACTGACCCGCAATGAGGGTCAGTTGCCGCCCGCCGCGATGATCGCCTTGAGGATGACCTCCTGCATCTGGGCCGGGTCGTCGATCTGGTAGCCGCTGCCGCCCGTCGCCGCCGCGATCTGCTTGACCTCCTTCCGGTCGGCGTCCGGGCCGACGGCGATCGCGATCAGCCGGACGGGCCGCTTCGGGTCGGCGAGCCGCTCCAGCTCGTCGATCAGGGCGCGGCGGCTGAGGGACCCCGGGTCCTGGTTGGCGCCGTCGGTCAGGATCACGAGGGCGTTGAACTTGCCCTTCACGTACGACTTCTGGGCGTCCTTGTACGCGGCGAGGGAGGTGTCGTACAGGCCGGTGTAGCCGGGCTTGGTGTGCAGGGCGTCGTACGCGGCGACGAGGCGTTCGCGCTGGGTGGCGCCGTTGCCGGTGCTCGCGCCGAGGCGGCGGGTCTCGACGAGCTTGCGGTAGTCGCGGGTGCCGTCGAGGTAGGTGGCGAACTCCCAGACGCCGATCTCGTCCTCGGGCGTGAACTGCGAAAGGGCCTGCACGAGCGACGACTTGGTGACCTCCAGGCGGGACTCGCCGCGGTTCGGCACGATCCGGCCCATGGAGGTGGAGACGTCGACGACGGTGGTGAGGCGGGCGCTCTGCACCGTGATGGTCCACATGCCGAGGGTCGCCTGGAGCTCCTTGGGGGTCGGCGGCTCGGCCGACGCCGTGGCGTACGGCTGGGGCTCGCTGCCGCCCGCCGCCGTCACCAGCTCCTCGGAGGGCTCCTCCGAGCCGGAGCGGAATCCGTGCTTCTCCAGGAGGGAGCGGCTGTCCTCCTCGCCGAGCAGCGTCATGAAGCGCAGCGCGGCCCGGCTCTCGTCGGTGCTCATGTGCGACTCGTCGACCAGCGTGTACGGGTAGTCCAGCTGGGGCGCGCCGTCCTTCGGGTAGAACAGCTCCAACTGGCCGTCCGCGCCCGCCTCCTGGTTGTGCCTGAACGCGGCCTGCTCGGAGACGATGAGGGCCTGATTGCGCCGCGGGTCGCCCTGCTCGGTGCCGGAGTCGTCGCGGGCCACGGTCGCCAGGGCGCGGCTCTCGCTGTCGGACGTGCGCTGGGCGAGGAGCTTCGCGGTGGCGGCGACCTGGGTGTCGCTCTCCGGGCCGTCCGTCTTGGCCGCGGACGCGCCGATCTTGGTGAGCGCGAGCAGTCCGCCGGCGCTGCGCGCGGGGTCGGCGGCGCCGAGGCGGAGCTTGTCGCCCTCGGTGGCGAGCTCGGTCAACTCGGCCCAGGTGTACCGCTTCTTCGGCCAGCCGACGGCCTTCGCGGCCGAGGGCACCATGCCCATGGTCACCGGCGACGCCGCGACGTTCCCCGCCGGGGTCAGGGCCGTGCTGTCGCCGAGGCTCGCGCGGTCCACCCACAGCTCGGAGTCCGGCACCCAGACGTCGAACCGCGCCTCGTCGGACTTCTGCAGGGCCCCGGCGACCTGGTGCGGCTCCTTCGCCTCGACCCGTACGTCGAGACAGCGGCCGTCGGACTTCACGTCCTGCTCGCGGGCGCGGTCGGCGGCCTCGTCCAGGGCGGGGGCGATGTCGGGCGCGGCGAGGACGTCGACCCGGACCGCGTCGTCCTCGCAGGAGCCGGCGAAGGAGAGCAGGCCGCTGCGGGCGGCGACCCCGGCGCCCGTCGCCACGCCGACCACCAGGGCCGTCGCGATGGCCACGGTGCGGCGGCGGCCGCGGCGACGCGCTCGCGCCGCGTCCGTCGCGTACGGGTCGGGCGATGGGTGACGTGCCATGGCGGTGGTGCCCCTCCTTGAGCGCGCCGGCGGGGGATGCGGAACGAGGCGGCCCGCCTCGCGTCGACGTACGCTCCCCCTCGGCCGGTCGCGCGCGATCTTCGTACCTGCTTTCGAGACCCTAGCTGGGCGAGGATGGGGATGCGGCGGGATTGAACAGATGGAGGCAGAGTGCAGTCGGAGGCAGGGCCGGTGGCCGGTTCTTTTCGTCCGGAACGACCGACAAGACGGATCTTCCGGGACGAGACGGTGCTCGTGCTGGCGCTGTCGCTCGGCGCGAGCGCGGTGTCGGCGCTGATCAGCTTCGTCGGGTCGGTCACCAAGCCGGGGGGCCTGAAGGACCAGGCGGCCACCCTCAACTCCTCGGCCGCGCCCGGCCGCCCCTGGCTCGATCTCGCCTGGCAGCTGTTCGGCGTCACGACGGCTCTGGTGCCGGTCGCGCTCGTCGCGCATCTCCTCGTACGGGAAGGGGCCGGGCTGCGCTCGATCGGCTTCGACCGGCAGCGGCCGGGGCCGGATCTGGGGCGCGGTGCGGTGATCGCGGCGGGCATCGGCAGTACCGGCATCGCGTTCTATCTGGCGACCAGGGCGCTCGGTTTCAACCTGACGGTGGTGCCGGACGGGCTGCCGGACGTGTGGTGGAAGTTCCCGGTCCTGATCCTGTCGGCCGCGCAGAACTCGATCGTCGAAGAGGTCATCGTCGTCGGCTATCTGCTGCGCAGACTCGACCAGTTGGGCTGGTCGCCGAACGCCTCGCTCGTGGCGAGCTCGGTGCTGCGCGGCTCGTACCACCTCTACCAGGGCATCGGCGGCCTCGTCGGCAACATGGTGATGGGCGTGGTCTTCGTCTGCCTGTACCGGCGCTGGGGCCGGGTCGGCCCGCTCGTCGTCGCGCACACGCTGCTCGACGTGGGGGCGTTCGTGGGGTACGCGGTGCTCGCGGGAAAGGTGGGGTGGCTGCCCACGGCCTGACGGGCGTGGGCAGCCGGGCCTTTCGCTCGGGGCCGTCGACTCGGCCGGTCAGGCGTGCAGTTCGCCCTCGATCACGGTGACGGCATTCCCGGTGAGCAGCGTCCGGTCGCCGCGCAGCGCGGTGCGTACGCGGCCGGAGCGCGCGGAGGACTGCAGTCCGGTGAGCTCGTCCCGGCCGAGGCGCCGGGACCAGTACGGAGCGAGGGCGGTGTGGGCGCTGCCGGTCACCGGGTCCTCGTCGATGCCGACGCGGGGGAAGAAGCAGCGGGACACGAAGTCGTAGCCGCGGGAGGGGTCTTCGGCGCGGGCGGTGGCGATGACGCCGCGCTCGGAGTGGGCGACGAGCGCCTTGTGGTCGGGGCGCAGGGCGTGCACGGCCTTTTCGTCGGCCAGCTCGACGAGCAGGTCCCCGACGTTCGGCCCGGTGTCGAAGGCCGCGACGGGCTGCGCGCCGAGCGCCGTGCCGACGGCGGGGTCGACGGGCACCTCGGCGAGGGGTGCGGTGGGGAAGTCGAGGGTGATCGAGCCGTCGTCCCGGGCGGTGGCGATCAGCACGCCGGAGCGGGTGGCGAAGCGGACGGGCCCGTCCGCGGCGCCGGTGGAGCGCAGTACGTGCGCCGTGGCGAGGGTGGCGTGGCCGCACATGTCGACCTCGGTGGCCGGGGTGAACCAGCGCAGCGCCCAGTCCGCCTCGCCGCCCTCGGGGAGCGGGCAGGCGAAGGCGGTCTCGGCGTGGTTGACCTCAAGAGCCACGTGCTGCAGCCAGTCGTCGGCCGGGAAGGCGTCGAGGAGCAGCACGCCGGCGGGGTTCCCGGCGAAGGGGCGGTCGGTGAAGGCGTCGACGATTCGAATCCGCATGGCGCCGACGCTACGGCTGCGGGGCGGGCCACGGCCAATGCCAATCCGACAGAAGTGGACCTCTTCGGGGTGGCCAGTGGCCGGCCCTCACGGTGACTGCTGCCCGGCCTCCCTGGCTGTACGCTCCAGGCGCCCGCGGTACGCCTCCCACCAACTCGCGTCTCCCGACGGGATGTTGTCGTTGCTCCGGTCCATCCCGACGGCGCCGTCGATGAGTTCGCGCAGGATGTCGGCGTGTCCGGCGTGCCGCTGGGTGTCGGCGACGACGCGTACGACGGCGTGGTGCAGGGTCACCTCGGCCTTCACGCTGGGCCACCACGGCACCTTGCCGACGGTGTCCAGGGGCAGCGCCTCGATCGTCGCGTCGGCGTGCGCCCACGCGCGGTGGTAGAGCCCGACGACGAAGTCCCGCGACTGGTCGGCGCTCGCCCACATGTCCGCGTTGACCTCGGCGTCCTCCGCGACCCAGGGCAGCGGTTCGCCGGACGGCCTGCCGAACGTGTCGCCGAGGTAGCCGAGTTCGATGGTCGCGGTGTGCTTGACGAGGCCGAGGAGATTGGTGCCGCTCGGCGTGAGGGGGCGGCGCGCGTCGTATTCCGAGAGCCCGTCGAGCTTCCAGAGCAGGGCGTCGCGGGCGGACTGGAGGTAGCGGTGGAGGTCGGCTTTCGGGGTGCTTGGGGGCGTCGCAGTCATGGGGGTCAGTCTGCCCTCTTGCGGTGGGCCTCGCCGATGGCTGTTACCCGCTGAAAATCTGCGAGTTGGGCCGGAACCGGTACCTGCCCTCCGAGGTGACGGACGCGTCGAGGTCGCAGAAGTACGTCGACGTCGACGTGCCTGCGACGACCTCGAACAGGAACCGGCTGCACGACAGCGGATGCGCTTCCCAGAGCGGCCCGCGCCCCTCGTTGAGGAGGACGGTCCACTCCTCCGGCTCCTGGTCCGGCCGGGCCTGCCAGTAGAGGAAGTGGCCCGCGTCCTCCTTGAGGCCCCAGGGCACCAGCCTGATGTCGCCGTCGAGGAGCTCCGAAGGCTTGGGCTCGCCCGCTTCCCAGAGGTCGTCGAGGATCTCCGCGCGCTCCGCGGTCTGGGCGACCAGGTCGTACATGTCGTCCGCCCCGTCCGGTTCGAGCAGCCGGAGCGAATCGGCGAAGACCCCGCCGCCGTACGTCTCGACGAGTTGCTTGTAGTCGGCGGGGAGGGCGAGCCTCAACTGCTGCTCGACTGCGGGCCAGTTGACGCTGCGGCCGGGGTGGGGCGGCGGGCAGATGCGGGTGAGGGCTTCGACGTGCATGGCGTTCACTCTGCCCGACACGTCGCCCCGACGCGGTCGCCGGACACGGTCGGGCGGGCCTGAGCCCTGTGTGAACGCGCAGGTCAGAAGCCCACTCTGGACGAGTTGACAGGCTCAGGACCAGAAGTCGTGCCCGTACTCGTCCCGGCTCAGCTCGAAGTCGTCCGGACGGTCTTGGCGGAGCTCCTCGTAGCGCTGTGCGAAGGCGTCGATCGCCTGGTGCAGCGTGCAGCCGAGTGTTCCGCGGATCGTCACGAGCGCGGGGACGATCCGTTGCTCCAGGATGTCGCGATCCACGCTCTCGGGCAGCCGTTCCATGGGGCGGGAGCCTATCCCGCGGGGTGATCGGCTCTCAGTGGCGGACGGTCGGAGTTCGCTGTCACAGAAAACACCCCGCTCTCATCTGCAGGTTTGCTGGCCGAACAGTTCCGATATATCGTTGAAGCATCGCGATAGAGATGTGATGGATCAACGAGTGCGTTGGTTCGTGGTCGCGGAGGAGGCAGACGCGTACGACGAGCACACGGAGAAGGAGTGGTTCCCATGCGTTCCCATGGACATGAGCATCAGCACGGACCGGGGCACGGTCGCGGACACGGTCGTGGCCCCTGTGGCCCCGGTGGCTGGGGTGACTTCGAAGGGCGGCGGGCCGCCTTCGGGCCGTTCGGGCCCGGATTCGGTGGACCCGGTGGGCCGCCCTGGGGCGGTCGCGGTCGAGGCGGCGGGCGCGGACGGGCGCGGCGGGGTGACGTACGCGCGTCGATCCTCGCGCTCCTGAAGGAACGGCCGATGCACGGGTACGAGATGATCCAGGAGATCGCCGAGCGCAGCGGCGGGGCGTGGAAGCCCAGCCCGGGATCGGTCTACCCGACGCTCCAACTCCTCGAGGACGAGGGCCTGATCGTCAGCGAGACCGAGGGCGGCAAGAAGCTGTTCTCGCTCACCGAGGCGGGCACGACCGCGGCCGCCGACGGGCCCGAAGCCCCCTGGGAGGACGCGGGGCGCGGAGTCGACTGGGAGACGATCAACGAGATCCGGCAGGCCGGTTTCGGTCTGATGGAGGCGTTCGGCCAGGTCTGGAAGACCGGCTCGGCCGAGCAGCGGCAGAAGGCCCTCGCGGTCGTCAACGACGCCCGGAAGAAGCTGTATCTCATCCTGGCCGACGAGGGCTGAGCGTCAGTCAGTCAGTCTCGGCGTCGGCTGTGGCCGTCGGCGTACGCGAGCGGCGGTGCGCCCACCTGTGAGTGGGGGCGCGCCGCCGCTCGCGTCTTCGCGCAACCGATGACTGTGGGGGCTCAGGCCACCAGAGCCGTCAGCTTGCGCAGCGACTCGTTGAGCGCGGCCGATGCCGACTCCTTGAGCTTGCCGGCCATCAGCGTCACCGCGGCGCCCGTGAACTCGCCGTCGATGCGGACCTTCGTACCGTCGCCGTCGGGCGTCAGCGAGTAGCGCGTGCCGACGGTCACGCCCATCGGGCCCTTGCCGCGGATGGACAGCGTCCGGCCCGGCGTCAACTCGTCGACGGTCCAGGTGACTTCCGCCGGGAAGCCCATCAGCTTCATGTTCTCCTCGAACGTTCCGCCCTGCTCCAGCGAGGTCGGCGCCCCCTTCGGGAAGCCGGTGTGGGTCGTGCTCCACTCGCCGTAGACGGAGAAGTCTGTGAGCTTCGCCCAGACCTTCTCGGCGGGCGCCTCGATACGTGCTTCGGCGGTGACTTCGGCCATGTGCGACCACCTCTCTCGTCGGGCGCTGCGGCGGGCGCAGCCGGTGTGTCGCGGAACGTAGCGGCGGGGAACGTAAGTTACAAGACTGACGGTGCGTCAGAATCGGTCCCTGGCTGAGGAGTTCGGGTCGCCCCAGGCGCGGCTCACTCCTGGTGCAGGTTGCCTATGTGACGTATCGACGCGGTGTCGAACACGTCGTACGCGCGCGGGTGCGGGCCCTCGTCGTGGCAGTGCCAGGCCTCCCAGAACAGGTCGCCACGGAGCGCGTCCGGCGGGGCGTACACCCGGTACACGTAGCTCTTGCCGTCGACCGCCACGAGGGCTACGAGCCAGCAGCCGTATTCCTCGGCGTCCCCTTCGAGGTCGAGGTACTCGTCGTAGCCGTACTCGTCGTAGCTGTGGTCGCCGTGCTCGAACCCGTACCCGTACTCGTCGTAGTCGCCGCGGCCGAGGCCGTAGTCGTACCCGAGGTCCTCCGTGCCGTCGGCATGCGTCGCCGCAGTGCGGGCGGTGCAGTGCGGGCCGGGCGGCATGTCGGCTTCCTTCGCCGGAGCGGTGGGCGGCGGTCGGAGTGGGGGCGGGACGGACGGAGCGTGCGGCGTGAGTATGTCCCGGAGGCGCCGGGGGTGTCAGGTGTGGGTGTGGTGGGGCTCTCCTGTGGGACGTGTACGGGTGGGACATGGTTGCGCAGGGGGAGCGAAGCAAGACGGCGCGCGCCCCACCGGGCGGAACGGGAAGATCTCATCCGTAAGGAGGAGAACCCGCACATGCATGCCCAACTTGCGTCGGACGCGCAAATGCTCCCCCGCGGGGATGCTACGGCCGATCGCGGCTGATGGGGTGAGGGATGTGCATAGCCAGCCCCCGACCCCGACTCCGGCCGCGGATTCCGGCCAGACCCGTACCGTCGCCGCCGACGACCGCCTCAGCGCCGAGCTGACCTCGGTCGTCGCCGGTGCACGCCGGCGTGCGCTCCGGGACGGGGACCGGCAGATCGACACCGCGCACCTGCTGCACTCTCTCCTCGAGACCGACCCGGCGGTGCGCGCGCTCTTCGACGGCGGCCAGGTCGCCCGCCTCCTCGGCTATCTCGTGCAGCGCAGCATCGGCTACGGGCTGCAGTGGCAGGGCGCAGTGGAGGACTCCGGCGCGCTGCCCGTCGTACGGGAGGTCGCCGGCTGGTCCCCTTCCGCCGCCACCGCGATGGAGGCGGCGCTCGCGACGGCGGACCGGCGCGGAGCGCGCCAGGTCGGCGGGGTCGACCTGCTCCTCGCGCTCGCCCGGGACCCGGAGTGCCGGGCCGTGGAGGTGCTGCGGCGTGCGGGCGTCGACGCGGAGGCCCTGGCCGCGCAGGCCCACCCGACCGGCTCTTGAGGTGAAGTTCCTTCAGTCGTACGGGAGTTGATCCGGTCGCTTTTGCGTCCGTCGGGGCGTGCGCGGAAGGTGCGTGCGCCCTTCGGTGGATCGAGCCCCGCGGCAGGCCGCGTACCGCCGCGTCCCGGACCGTGATTCGGCCGGTCTCGCGCACTGAGATGTCAGGCGTAACAGTGGTGACGCTCATTACGGGGCTGTCATGATGTGCCGGTGTCTACGTCTCAGGAGATTCAGGGGACCCCGGCAGGTCCGGGCGTCCACGGCGGCCGAGGGGCCGGAGCGGGCGCCGGTCGCGGCGCCGGGCTCGGCCTCGCGCTCGTCTCGGCGTTCGCGTTCGGCGGTTCCGGTGTCGCGGCCAAACCGCTGATCGAGGCCGGGCTCGATCCGCTGCACGTCGTGTGGCTGCGGATCGCCGGCGCCGCCCTGATCATGCTGCCGCTCGCCTGGCGGCACCGGTCGCTCCTGACGCAACGGCCCGCGCTGCTCGCGGGCTTCGGCCTGCTCGCCGTCGCGGGCGTGCAGACCTGCTACTTCGTGGCGATCTCCCGTATCCCCGTCGGCGTCGCGCTGCTCATCGAGTACCTCGGGCCCGCGCTCGTGCTCGGCTGGATCCGGTTCGTGCAGCGGCGGCCCGTCACCAGGGCCGCGGCGATCGGTGTCGTACTCGCCGTCGGCGGTCTGGCCTGCGTCGTCGAGGTGTGGGCGGGCATGCGCTTCGACGCGCTCGGCGTCCTCCTCGGCCTCGGCGCCGCCGTCTGCCAGGCCGGCTACTTCATCCTCGGCGACCACGGCAGCGACGCGGGCGACGAGGCCCCGAACCCGCTCGGCGTCATCTCGTACGGGCTGCTCATCGGCGCCGTGGTCCTGACCGTGGTGGCCCGTCCGTGGACCATGGACTGGTCGGTCCTCGCCGGCCGCGCCGACATGGACGGCACCTCCGTCCCGGGACTGATGCTCCTCGGCTGGATCGTGCTCATCGCCACCGTGCTCGCGTACGGGTCCGGGGTAATGGCGGTGCGACGCCTCTCGCCGCAGGTCGCGGGCGTCGTCTCATGCCTCGAGGCGGTCGTCGCGACGGTCTTCGCGTGGATCCTGCTCGGCGAGGAGCTCTCCGCGCCGCAGGTCGTCGGCGGCACGATGGTCCTCGTCGGCGCGTTCATCGCGCAGAGCAGCACGCCGGCCAAGGCCTCGCCGGAGCCGGTGGCGGGCGGAATGCCCGACAAGGAGAGCGAGTTGTCCTCCTCGCGCACCTCTGTATAGGGCACTTGTGCAGCGCTCTTGTACAGCGCCTTTTGACAGTGGGGCCCGGCCGCGGGAGACGCGGCCGGGTCCCACTGTCGTTCCTGGGCCCTTGGCCGCCCCTGTGTCTCCCCTGTGCCTCTGCTCGTCCTCGGGCCCTCGCTGCCGGACGGGCCTGGCTCAGAGCGACCTCAGGTACTCCGGCACCGCTACGCCCGGCGCCAGGTCGTCCGCCGGGATCGGGGTCCCGTACACCGGGGCGACGGGCAGGACGCCGGTCCAGTACGGCAGGTCCTGGTCCTCGGGGTCGTCGTTGGGGCCGCCCGTGCGCGCCTTCGCCGAGACCTCGTTCAGGTCCAGGCTGAGCACCGCGGTGGCGGCCAGCTCCTTCGCGTTCGCCGGGCGCGAGTCGGCGGCGCGCCCCGGCAGCACATGGTCGACGAGCGCGTCCAGGGCGCTGCGCTTCTCCTCGGGGTCCGTCACCGGGTGGGCGATGCCGTGCACCACCACGGAGCGGTAGTTGATCGAGTGGTGGAAGGCCGAGCGGGCAAGCACCAGACCGTCGACATGCGTGACCGTCAGACACACCGGAAGGCCCGGATCCCGCTGCCCGGCCTCCCGCAGCGGCCGCGACCCGGTGGAGCCGTGCACATAGAGGCGCTCGCCCACGCGCCCGTAGAGCGTGGGCAGGACGACGGGCGCCCCGTCGCGCACGAACCCCAGATGGCACAGGTGGCCGGCGTCGAGTATCGAGTGCACCGTCTCCCGGTCGTACGCGGCGCGGTCCCGGGAGCGGGTGGGCACGGTGCGGTCCGTCGGGGCGTACGAGGCGGAGGAGCTGGGGGAGGTCGGGGCGGCAGGGGAGGTCGGAGAGGTCGAGTGGGTCGGGGCGGGCTGCGCGGACATTGCGATCTCCATTGCACTAGTGCATAATCTCGTTTGTGCTAGGAGAGTATCGGATCATGGGGCGGCGTGCAGCCGAAATTGCCGCCAGCGTCGAGCGCGGCGTCGCCGACGGGCTGCTCGAACCGGGTCAACTGCTGCCTCCCATGCGGGAGTTGGCGGGCGACCTGGGCGTCAATCCCAATACGGTCGCTGCCGCGTACCGCACGCTGCGCGAGCGCGGGGTCATCGAGACGGCGGGACGCAGAGGCAGTCGCGTACGGTCGCGGCCGGCCAGCTCCGCGCGGGACGCCATCGGCGTCGAGGTGCCGGAGGGCGTGCGCGACGTGTCCACCGGCAACCCCGACACCGCCCTGCTGCCCTCCCTGGCCGGCGCCTTCGCGGCGGCCGCCGAGCGCGCCGACGAGCGACCCGTGCTGTACGGGGACCCGGCCGTGGAGCCTGAGTTGGCGCGGGCGGCGCGCGCCCTCTTCGACGCCGACGGGGTGCCGGACGGGCCGGTCGCCGTCACCTCCGGCTCCCTCGACGCCATCGAGCGGGTGCTCGCCGCCCACCTCAAGCCGGGTGACGCGGTCGCCGTGGAGGACCCGGGCTGGGGCAGCCTCCTCGACCTCGTGCCCGCACTCGGCCTCCGCGCGGTGCCCGTCGGCGTGGACGACGAAGGGCCGCTGCCCGAAGAGGTCGACCGGGCGCTGCTGAACGGGGCGCGGGCCCTCGTCGTCACCGACCGCGCGCAGAACCCCACCGGCGCGGCCATCAGCGCGGCACGCGCGCGTGCGCTGCGTTCCGTGCTCGCCGAGCACCCACAGGTCGTGCTCCTGGAGGACGACCACGGCCACCACATCGTCGACGTACCGCTGCACCCGCTCGCCGGGGTCACGGAGCGCTGGGCCGTGGTGCGTTCGACGGCCAAGGCGTACGGCCCGGACCTGCGCCTCGCCGTGCTCACCGGGGATGCCGTCACGCTCGACCGGGTGCGCGGCCGGCAACGGCTCGGGCCCGGCTGGATCAGCCGGATCCTGCAGTACGCGGTGGTGCGGCTGTGGGCCGAAAAAGCCGTCCACGCGCGCGTAGTGGCGGATTCGTACGGGCGGCGGCGGGAGGCGCTCATCGCGGCCCTGGCGGAACGGGGCGTCGAGGCGCACGGCCGGACCGGCATGAACGTATGGGTGCCCGTCGCCGACGAGACGGGCGCCGTCTCCCGTCTCCTGTACGCGGGTTGGGCGGTCGCCCCGGGGGCCCGCTTCCGGATGAACGCGGGCCCCGGAGTGCGGATCACGGTCTCGCCCCTGGCCCTCGACGAGATCGACACGGTGGCTGACGCGGTCGCGGCGGCGGTGGGCGGGGGGCAGGTGCGGAGGTTCGGGTGAGGGGCCCGAGCCGGAGCTGTGGCTGTCGTCGTGTGGCTATCGTCTGGCCCGCGACTGCGTCAGGGCCGCGCCCGCGATGACGACGAGGGCGCCCACCGGCGTCGACCACGTCAGCGGCTCGCCGAGCAGGGCGACGCCCGCGGCCGTCGCGATCACCGGGATGAAGTACGTGACCATCTGGGCCGTCGTCGGACCCACCTCGGAGACAAGGCCGAACTGCAGCAGCACCGCGAGCCCCGTGCCGAGCGCGCCGAGCGCGGCGACCGCGAGCAGCGGCACGACCGGCAGACTCGACGGCAGCGACGTGAACAGCGGGGTGACGACGGCGAGTTGGGCCGTGGCCAGGAGCAGCTGACCGCCCGTGAGGGACAGGTTCGAGTGCGGGTTCCCGGCGAGCGTACGGCGGACGTAGATCCAGCCGACCGGGTAGCAGAGGGAGGCGAGCAGGGCCATCGCCGTGCCCCGCGCGTCCAGGCCGCTGAAGCCCTGCCAGGCGCCGAGCACGGTGAGCACCCCGAGGAAGCCCAGGCCGAGGCCCGCGACCCTGCGCCGCGTCGGCCGGTCCTCGGACAGTGCGACGAGCGACAGGACCATGCCCCACAAGGGCGACGTGGCGTTGCAGATCCCGGCGAGCGTCGACGGGATCGTCAGCTCCGAGTACGCGAACAGCGAGAACGGCAGGGCGTTGAGCAGCAGCGCCGCGACCGCCAGATGGCCCCAGGTGCGCAGCCCGCGCGGCAGCCGCTCCCGCTTCACGACGAGCGCCACGCCGAGCACCGCCGCCCCGAACAGCAGCCGCCCGAAGGTGACTTGGAACGGCGCGAAGCCCTGCGTACCGACCTTGATGAGCAGGAAACTGAAACCCCACACCAGAGAGAGGGCGGCGAACCGGATACGCCAGTCCAGGGCGGGGCGGGTGGCCGGAGGGGAGTCCTCGGAGCCGGTGCGGGGCGTGCCGGCGGAGGGGCGGGGCGTGCTGACGGAAGCCATGGGACTCACGATGACTGAATGGATTTCGTAGAACAAGCGAGATTTTGTCAGTGGGATTGCGTAGCATTGCTTACATGTTGAACCTGGAGCGCCTGCGCACCCTCGACGCCCTGGCCCGGCACGGCTCCGTGAGCAAGGCCGCCGCCGGGCTGCATGTGACGACCTCGGCGGTCTCGCAGCAGATGACCAAGCTGGAGCGCGAGGTGGGTCAGCAGCTGCTCGCCAAGAACGGCAGAGGCATCCGCCTCACCGACGCCGGGCGGCTGCTCGCCGACCACGCGGGCAGGATCCTGTCGCAGGTCGAGTTGGCCCAGTCGGACCTGGAGGCGCAGCGCGGCCAGGCCGTCGGCGAGCTGCGGATCGCCGCGTTCCCCACGGCGGCGCGCGGCCTCTTCCCCACGGCGCTCGTGGCGCTGCGCGAGGAGCACCCCGGACTGCGGGTCAGATCAAGGGAGTTGGAGCCGGAGGAGGGCGCGGCGGCGGTGGTCCGCGGGGACCTGGACCTGGCGGTGGTGCTCGACTGGTACAACAAGCCGCTGCCCGTGCCCGACGGCCTCGCCAAGGCCCCGCTGCTCGACGACCCGGCGGACGTCGTGCTGCCCGCGCGGCATCCGCTGGCCACGCGCGCGGAGATCGCCCTCGAAGAGCTGGCCGACGAGGACTGGATCTCCTGGCCGGAGGGGGCGTACTGCATGGACTGGCTGCTCTACACCCTGCGCGCCAAGGACATCGAGCCGCGCCTGCGGCACTTCGCCGAGGAACACCACACCCAACTCGCCTTCGTGGCCGCCGGGTTGGGCGTGTGCATCACTCCGCGCCTGGGGCGGGGCGTGCTGCCGGAGGGCGTGAGCGTGGTTCCGGTCCGGCAGGGCGTGCGCCGGCATGTGTACGCGGTGTGGCGCGCGGACGCCGACCGAAGACCCTCGATCCGGGCTGCGGTTGCGGCGTTGCGGGCGGCGGGGGAGTTGGTGGGGTAGGGGGTGCTTGTACGGTGCGGTTCGTAGTCCGGGCTCTTTTGATCCCCTCCGCCCTTCCCGGAAGCCCTCAGCGGGCAACTCCGGGGTCTGCGCCCCCGGACCCCCGCTCCTCAAACGCCGGAGGGGCTGATTCTTTGCGGGCTGGGGCTGTATTTAGCCCCGGCAGGGGCTGGTTTTTCAGGGGCGCGGGGAACTGCGCGATCAGCCACGACGACGGGGCGCTCGACCGGCAGCCTCGTCGGGCCCGGAAGGGCGGCCGTCCGCAGGCCACGCGGCGGCAGCCGCAAACTGACACAGCCGGGAAGGGGTGGGGAGGGGATGAAGAAGAACGGCCCCCGCGCAGGCCACCTCACCGCAAAACGCTCAACTTGCGAAAGTCCCACGACACGATCGAGTCCGGCACGAGCCGAGCCCACGCATGCCGCCCATCGTGCGGCATCGCATCCGTCCCGAAGACCTTCCGAGCGAACAGCTCCTCCGGAACGGCCAGTTCAGGACACGGCTCACCCGTACGCGGCACCTCGCCGACGAACTCCACGCTGCCCGAAAGCTCCACCCCACGCAGCTCCCCGTACTCCACGCCCGCGTCCACCACCACCGCGATGCGCGGATCGCGGCGCAGATCGGCCCAGCGCTTGCTGCGCGTGATCGAGTACAGCCACAGCGCCGAGCCGTCCCAGGCGAACCAGAGCGCGGTGGCGTGCGGAGCGCCGTCCGCCGAGACCGTCGCGACCCGGCAGGTGCGCTGCTCCCCGAGAAACGCGTCGCGCTCCTCCGGAGTCATCATGATCTTGCGTCCTCTGCGCTGCGTATCAGTCACGAATCCTCCGTGGATCTCCGTGGATCTCCGTGGAACTCTGTGGATCCTCCGTGTCGACGGGCCTCGGCGCCGCCCACCGTCAAGCCCAGAAGCCGGTCGCCGCACCGTGTCTGACTGTGCGTCAGGAAATCATGAACGCTCTTCCACCGGTACGCAATGGGGGCTACCCTCCGCCGCAGCCCGAGGCCAGCGACAGGGGGAACCATGCCGTCCAGCGCACAGCTCGCCGAACTCCTCGACCCCGCAAGTACCGTGCTGCTCACCGTCGAATGCCAGGGGGGCGTCGTCGGCGAGGAGAGTGCGCTGCCCGAACTCGCCCGCGAGGCACGGGAGTCGGGCGCGCTCGACAACGTCGCGCGCCTGGTCGAGGGCGCGCACGCCGCTTCCGTCCAGGTGCTGCACGCCGTGGCGGAGCGGCGGCCCGACGGCAGAGGCGCGAACCACAACGCCCGGCTGTTCCGCGCCGCCGAACGCCTCCCGGTGCAGCAGCTGTCCGGTACGCGCGCGGTTCGGGTCGCGCCCCCCATCGAGGTCGCCGACGAGGATCTCGTCGTACGCCGGCTGCACGGTCTTTCCCCGATCGCGGGCACCGACATCGACCCGCTGCTGCGCAACCTGGGCTGCCGCACCCTGATCGTCACGGGCGTCTCGGCCAACGTTGCCATACCCAACGCGGTGTTCGACGCGGTCAATCTCGGCTACACGGCCGTGGTCCCGGCCGACGCGATAGCGGGCGTGCCGTCGGACTACACGCCGGTGGTGATCCGCAACACGCTCGCGCTCGTCGCCACGGTCACATCGACGGAGGACGTGCTGACGGCCTGGAAGCGGGCTCGCTGACCGGAGTTGAGCGCCGCGCGTCAGGCCGTCAGACCATCAGGCCGTCACGTCGTCAGGCCGTCACGCCAGCCTGATCTCGTCGCCCGAGACCTCGATCTTCTCCGTGGGCAGCGGCTTCGTCGCCGGGCCGTTCTTCACGCTGCCGTCGGCCATCGCGAACTTGCTGCCGTGACAAGGGCAGTTGATCGTGCCGCCCGAGACGTCCCGGACGGCGCAGCCCTGGTGCGTGCAGGTCGACGAGAAGGCCTTGAACTCGCCCGAGGTCGGCTGGGTGACGACGACGCCCTCGTCCTTGAAGACCTTGCCGCCGCCCTCGGGAATGTCGGAGGTCTTGGCGAGCGGCTTGCCGCCGGAGCCGCCGCCCGTGTCCCCGCCGGTCTCCTTCGTAGCGCCGCCCGTCGGGGTGTCGGCGCCGCCGGTCTCGGTCCCTCCCGACGCGCCCTCCTCCGAACCGGAGCCGCCCGAATCGCCGCACGCCGTCACGGCTGCGGCGAGCCCCGCGGCGCCCACGGCGGCGGCCACCACGGTGCGTCGGGCGGGGTCCGGCCGAGAGGTGTCCTGCGATACGGCCATGTCATCCTCCATGCGGTAAAGGTTCTGGGGCGTTGGGCGGTCCGGGACGTCGTTCAACGTTCCAATGCCCGCGCCGCGAAATCCAGAGGACGCACGGACGGCGAACCAACCCGCGCCGACGACAGCCGGGACGGGTGCCGCCGGACGGGTGCCACGCTCCGGCCCCCGCAGCCGTCAGGCCCCAACCACGCGCGCGTGCACCACCATCGGACCCCACCACGCGCGCGTGCACGACATTGCGCGTGTACGACCACCACGCGCGCGTGCCGGTCGTACGCGACAACTCGATCGAACACCCCGCGACTCGCCAGTAGCCTGGAGCGATGCTCACCGAAGTCACAGCGACCCGCTACGTCACGCCCTTGCGTGAGGGCGGCTCGCTCCCCGGGATCGTCGAGGCCGACGATCTCGGGACGTACGTCATGAAGTTCACCGGCGCAGGACAGGGCCGCAAGACGCTCGTCGCGGAGGTCGTCTGCGGGCAGCTGGCGCGCCGGCTCGGCCTTCGGGTGCCCGAGCTCGTGCAGATCCAGCTCGACCCGGTCATCGGCCTGGGCGAGCCGGACCAGGAGGTGCAGGAGCTGCTCAAGGCCAGCGGCGGCCTCAACCTCGGCATGGACTACCTGCCGGGCTCCCTCGGCTTCGACCCGCTCGCGTACGAGGTGGGCGCCGAGGAGGCGGGCCGCGTCGTCTGGTTCGACGCGCTGATCAACAACGTCGACCGCTCCTGGCGCAACCCGAACATGCTGGTGTGGCACGGCGACCTGTGGCTGATCGACCACGGCGCCAGCATGATCTGGCACCACAACTGGCGCACCGCCCAGGCCGCAGCCGCCAAGCCCTACGACGCCTCCGACCACGCGCTCGCGCCCTTCGGCCCCGACATCGCCGCGGCCGCCGCCGAGCTCGCCCCGCGCGTCACCGAGGAACTCCTCACCGAGGTCGCCGCCGACGTGCCCGACGAGTGGCTGGTCGACGAGCCCGGCTTCGAGAGCCCCGACGAACTGCGCCGCGCGTACGTCGACGTGCTGCACGCGCGTGTGCAGGGCCTCGCCGACCGCATCACGCTCGGCCCGCGCGTGGAGCGCAAGCAGTCCAACGCGCCGGGGTGGCTCACCGACCACCTCACCCCCTGGCCGCACCCCACCAAGAACAAGAAGGGCGCGGGCGAGTGAGCGAGCGCAACGGCCGTGATGTGTTCGAGTACGCGCTGCTGCGCGTCGTCCCGCGCGTGGAGCGCGGCGAGGTGTTCAACGCGGGCGTGGTGGTCTACTGCCGCGCCAGGTCCTTCGTGGCCGCCCGCACCCACCTCGACGAGCGCAAGCTGACCGCGCTCGACCCGACCGCCGACGTCGCGGGCGTACGGGCCGCGCTCCGCGCCGTCGAGGGCGTCTGCCAGGGCGGCGAACACGCGGGCCAGGCGGCGCGCGACGACGCCGGGCGGCGCTTCCGCTGGCTGGTCGCGCCCCGCTCCACGGTGGTCCAGCCGGGCCCGGTGCACACCGGCCTGACGGCCGACCCGGAGGCCGAGGTCGAGCGTCTCCTGGACCTCCTGGTGCGCTGAGGCGGCGTCCGATCGGGCACGTGATCGGCACCTGATCGGCGACTGTGACGAAGCCCTGACACCGGTGGGCCGTTGACACCGGGTGCCAGGGCTTCTAGCGTCACGGATGCTGTAGGTACTAAGCGGTCGCTCACCGGACAGGGTCGTCCCGGCGGGAGCGACGCGAGAGCCGCATTCCAAGGCCGAGGGAGAACCAGCATGTCCACCACCGAGCAGCGCGTCGCCGTAGTCACCGGAGCCGCGCGCGGCATCGGCGCCGCCACCGCGATCCGACTGGCCGCCGAAGGCCGCGCCGTCGCCGTCATCGACCTCGACGAGGCCGCCTGCAAGGACACCGTCGAGCAGATCAAGGCCGCCGGCGGCAAGGCGATCGCCGTCGGCTGCGACGTCTCCGACGAGGCGCAGGTCGAGGCCGCCGTCGCCCGGATCGCGGACGAGCTCGGCGCTCCCACGGTCCTGGTCAACAACGCGGGCGTCCTCCGCGACAACCTGCTCTTCAAGATGAGCGCCTCCGACTGGGACACGGTCATGAACGTGCACCTTCGCGGCGCCTTCCTGATGTCCAAGGCCTGCCAGAAGCACATGGTCGACGCCGGCTTCGGCCGCATCGTCAACCTGTCCAGCTCCTCGGCGCTCGGCAACCGCGGCCAGGTCAACTACTCGGCGGCCAAGGCCGGTCTGCAGGGCTTCACCAAGACCCTCGCCAAGGAGCTCGGCAAGTTCGGCATCACCGCCAACTCCGTCGCCCCCGGCTTCATCGTCACCGAGATGACCAAGGCGACCGCCGAGCGCGTCGGCATGGGCTTCGAGGAGTTCCAGGCCGCGGCCGCCACCCAGATCCCGGTCCAGCGCGTCGGCCGCCCCGACGACATCGCCAACGCCATCGCCTTCTTCACCGGCGACGCCGCGGGCTTCGTCTCCGGCCAGGTCATGTACGTCGCCGGCGGCCCGCTCAACTAGCCCGGAGGGTTCCAGATGGCAGTGCAGGACAGTGGCAGGGCCGCGCTCGTCACCGGAGCGAGCCGCGGCATCGGATACGGCATCGCCGAGGAGCTCGTCGCCCGCGGCGACCGGGTCTGCATCACGGGACGCAACGAGGACGCCCTCAAGGAGGCCGTCGAGAAGCTCGGCGCCGACCGGGTCATCGGCGTCGCCGGCAAGGCCCACGACGAGGCCCACCAGGCCGTGGCCGTCGAGCGCGCGATGGAGGCCTTCGGCCGGGTCGACTTCCTGGTCAACAACGCCGGCACGAACCCGGTGTTCGGGCCGATGGCCGACCTCGACCTGAACGTCGCCCGCAAGGTCTTCGAGACCAACGTGATCTCGGCGCTCGGCTTCGCCCAGCAGACCTGGAAGGCCTGGCAGTCGGAGAACGGCGGCGCGATCGTCAACATCGCCTCCATCGCCGGCGTCTCGGCCTCCCCGTTCGTCGGCGCGTACGGCATGAGCAAGGCCGCGATGGTCAACCTGACCCTGCAGCTGGCGCACGAGTTCGCGCCCAAGGTGCGGGTCAACGCCATCGCGCCCGCCGTGGTGAAGACCAAGTTCGCCAAGGCGCTGTACGAGGGCCGCGAGGAGGAGGTCGTCTCCGCCTACCCGCTCGGCCGGCTCGGCGTGCCCGCCGACATCGGCGGCGCCGCGGCGTTCCTCACCTCGGACCAGTCGGACTGGGTCACCGGGCAGACGCTCGTCGTGGACGGCGGCATCTTCCTCAATGCGGGCGTCGGCTGACAAACCGCTCAAGCCGCTGCGGACCGCACGTAGCGGCTGAAGAGGAGCATCTCGGTACATCAAGTGCCCTGCCCGGCCTGGACGTTGGCCGGGCAGGGCGCTGCGGTAAGGTGCGCCAACCCCCTGGCGTGGTTGATCGAGGAGCGTGCGCGTGTTCAACCGGACCCGAAGTCTGCAGGCCGCTGCGACTCTTGCGTCCATATCCCTGCTCACGGGATGCGGTGTCTTCACTTCCGAAAGCGCCGACGAGGAGAAGCCGATCGTCGTCGGCACCACCAGTGCGCCCAGCACCCTCGACCCCGCCGCTGCCTGGGACGGATCCTGGGAGCTGTACCGGAACGTCTACCAGACGCTGGTCAGCTACCCGACCGGCGCCGCGACGCCCGAGCCGGACGCCGCCGAGGCCTGCGAGTTCACCGACGAGTCGAACACCTCGTACCACTGCAAGCTGCGCGAGGGCCTCAAGTTCTCCGACGGGGACCCGCTCGACGCCAAGGCCGTGAAGCACTCCATCGACCGGATCGGCAAGATCGGCGTCGAGGGCGGCCCCGAGGGCCTGCTCGGCAGCCTCGACCGCGTCACGACCAACGGCGACCGCGACGTCACCTTCCACCTGAAGAAGGCCGACGCGACCTTCCCGTTCGTGCTCGCCGCCCCGGCCATGTCGATCGTGGACCCCCAGGAGTACCCGGCGGACTCCCTCCGCAAGGGCGACGGCGTCGTGGGTTCCGGCCCTTACAAGCTCGATTCGTACGAGGCCGACAAGAAGGCCGTGCTCACCAGGAACCCGAACTACGACGGGTTCGCCGAGCACAAGAACAACGCCGTCACCATCCGCTACTTCCAGGACTCCGGCGCGATGGTGCGGGCCCTGAAGAAGCACGACATCGACGTCACGTTCCGTGGTCTGACCTCGCAGGACATCGTCGACCTCCAGGGCTCGGCCGCCGCGAAGGACAAGCTCCAACTCGTCGAGGGCGCGGGCACCGAGACCCGCTTCCTGGTGTTCAACCCCAAGGACCAGTGGGCGAAGAACCCCGCCGTGCGCGAGGCCGTCGCCCAGGTCATCGACCGCGGCGCGATCGTGCACAACGTCTACAAGGACACCGTCGAACCGCTCTACTCGATGGTCCCGACCGGCGTCGCCGGCCACACCACGGGCTTCTTCGACACGTACGGCAAGCCCAGCACCCCCAAGGCGAAGAAGATCCTCACCGACGCGGGCATCACGCGCCCCGTCCCGCTCACCCTCTGGTACACCACGGACCGCTACGGCTCGGTCACCAAGACGGAGTTCGAGGAGATCAAGCGGCAGCTGGAGGACTCCGGGCTCTTCGACGTGACGATCAAGGGCCGCCCCTGGAAGGAGTTCGAGAAGGGCTTCCGCGGCGGCGAGTACCCGGTCTTCGGCCGCGGCTGGTTCCCGGACTTCCCGGACCCGGAGAACTTCATCGCGCCCTTCGTCGGCGAGCACAACAACCTGGGCATCCCCTACGCCAGCCCGCGCATCACCGACCAGCTGCTGCCCCAGTCGCGCCGTGAGACGGACCGCGGCGCCGTGGCCGAGGAGTTCGAGAAGGCGCAGGAGATCCTCGTCGAGGACGCCCGTCTCCTTCCGCTGTGGCAGGGCAAGCAGTACGTCGCCGCCTCCGAGGAGATCGCCGGCGGCGAACGCGCCCTCGACCCCTCGACGATCATGACGATGTGGGAGCTGAGCCGGAAGACCAGCTGGTAGCCGCCGCTCCTTCAGCGACAGCGCGCCACGACCTTCGAGGGCGGCCGGAACTCCGGCCGCCCTTCGGCGTTGTCAGCGGTCGCAGGTAGGTTCGACGGTGATAAGTGACCGCACCATGGAGGTTGTTCACGTGACGGACCCGACCACCGCAGCCCTGCTCCCCGAGTCCTGGCGAGAGGTTCTCGGCGAGGAGTTGGAGAAGCCCTACTTCAAGGAGCTCACCGAGTTCGTCGAGGAGGAGCGCGCGAAGGGCCCCGTCTACCCGCCCCGCGAGCAGGTCTTCGCCGCTCTGGACGCCACGCCGTACGAGAACGTGAAGGTGCTCGTCCTCGGCCAGGACCCGTACCACGGCGAGGGCCAGGGGCACGGCCTGTGCTTCTCGGTCCGCCCCGGCGTGAAGACCCCGCCCTCGCTGCGGAACATCTACAAGGAGATGCAGGCCGAACTCGGCACGCCCATCCCGGACAACGGCTATCTGATGCCGTGGGCCGAGCAGGGCGTGCTCCTCCTGAACGCGGTGCTGACGGTTCGAGCGGGGGAGGCCAACTCCCATAAGGGTAAGGGCTGGGAGAAGTTCACGGACGCCGTGATCCGCGCGGTCGCCTCCCGCCCGGACCCGGCGGTCTTCGTGCTGTGGGGGAACTACGCGCAGAAGAAGCTCCCGCTCATCGACACCGAGCGGCACATCGTGGTGAAGGGCGCGCACCCTTCGCCGCTCTCCGCGAAGAAGTTCTTCGGCTCGCAGCCGTTCACGCAGATCAACGACGCGGTCGCCGCGCAGGGCCACGAGGCGATCGATTGGCATATTCCGAACCTGGGCGCTGCCTGACCGTTCCCGGCCAAGCCTCGGCCTGATCCCGGCCGGGTTCGGCTGCGGTTCGGCCGCGGCTCGGCCGGATCGGTAAGCCGCGTCCGCCACTTGAGCGTTCGCGCCTGAGCCGGATTGTCAGTGGCGGCGGTTAGCGTCGGTGGTGTTCGCAGATCGTCGTACGAGTCGGGAGTAAGCAGTGGCGGAGCAGCACGGGCAGTCGTCCGAGGACGCCGTGATGGCACGGGCGGGGCAAGCGGTCATGCTGCATCGCGCGGGGGACCGCGAGGAGGCCCGCAACCGCCTCCTCGGCCTCTGGACGGAGATCGGCGAGCACGGCGACCCGCTGCACCGCGTCACGATCGCGCACTACATGGCGGACACCCAGGACGACCCGGCGGATGAACTCGCCTGGGATCTGCTGGCCTTGACGGCCGCGGAGGTGCTGACGGACGAGCGCCTGGAGCAGCACCACAGATCCCTCGAAGTGCGCGCGTTCTACCCGTCGTTGCACCTCAACCTCGCGGCGGACTATGTGAAGCTCCACCGCGAGGATGAGGCCCGCGCCCACCTCCGCCAGGCCCGCGGCGCGATCGGCACGCTCGGCAACGACGCCTACGGCAACGGCATCCGCGCCGCGATCGAACGCCTGGAGCTCCAGCTCGGGGCGGACGAGCGGGGCGAGCGGGGCGAGCGGGGTGGCGGCGGCCCGGTGGGACCGCCGCGCAGCGAGGGGTAGTCGGGGAGGAGGTCCCCTTTCCTCCCGTCCCCACGTCCCCGGTGGTTCAACTCCCGTACGTCACCCCGTACTTCAACCCGTACTTCAACTCCCGTACTCGGCACGGCAGATGCGGGCCTGCGGGCTCTCCGGGGCCCAGCGCCCGTACCGCTCGCCGAGACCGCAGAGATCGGTGCCGGGCAGCAGGGACTCGGGGGGTAGGTGGACTCCGGGCAGAGGGGAGGCGCCGGCCGCGCGTCGGTGCCGCCCCTGCTGCTCCGACTGTGCGGGGCCGCCTCCCCGGGCCGTGTCCGAACCGGAGTCGGGGCCGGGGCCCGAGGCGGCGGACGCGGGGGAGCGGTCGCGCTTCGGCCGCTCGGGGGTGCGCAGGGAGTCGACGGACTCGGGGGCGGCCGGCGCCATCATCCGTAACGCCTCATGCGCCGGGGCCGTGACCAGTCGTGGCTCGGAGCCGCCGCGGTCGGCCTGCGGAAGGGGCTGGGGCTCGGCGGCGTCGGCCCGGGACTGTGGGGCCACGGCCCCGCCCACGGAGACACAGCCGCTGACGGCCGAGGCGGTCAACGTGATGAGCAGGGTCGCTGCGGTCCTCGTACGGTGCATCTGCGCAACTCTGCTGTGCGGACGGCCTCTTGAGCGAGAGATCGGCAAGGGATTGCCCCGCACGGGTGAACCCCGGCTGCTACACCTGGCCACCCGGCCCCACCATCCCGCCCAGCATCTCCCGGAAACCGGTGCGCAGTTCGTCGAGGCTCGGGACCTCCGCGTGGTACGAGCCAGCCGTGCAGGACAACATCAGGCCGTCGCTCCAGGCCACGAGCGACAGAGTGTGGCGGCGCGGGTCCCGGGAGCCGACCGCCCTCAGCATGGCCTCCACCGCGGTGCGGAACTGGGCGCCCTGCTCGTCGTAGAAGGCGCGCAGCTCCGGGCGTCGGGTGGCTTCGAGGGCCAACTCGTAGCGGGAGACGGTCAGTTCGCGGTGCTCCGTCAGGGCGCGGTGCAGGGCGAGGGCGAGGGTGTCGGCCAGGGCCTCGACGCCGCCCTCGGGGTCGGGCGCCTCCGCCGGCATCAGCGTCTGCGCCTCGCGCTCCGCCTGCCGTCGCACGGTCGCCTCCAGGAGAGCGAGCCGGGTGCGCGCGTGATTGGAGGTGGAGCCCTGCGGCAGGCCCGCCGCCTCGTCGACCGCGCGGTGCGTGAGGCCGCGCATGCCGCGCCGGGCGAGCAGCGTGATCGCGGTGTCGGCGATCAACTCGGCACGGGAGGAGGTGCGGGAGGAGGCACGGGGGGCGCGGGAGGTGCCAGCAGTGCGGGAGGCGCGCGGTGCACGGGCGACGGGTTCAGGAGCGGGTGCGGGCGTGGGGTCGGGCATGAGGGCACCCTATCGGTTGCGACTACACCTGTAGTAACCTCGTTCCCGTAAGTACTACAGGTGTAGTGAACGGTCTCGTCGCGAGGAGGATTCATGGTCCGGGCCATCGTGATCGGAGGCGGCGTCGGCGGCCTCACCGCGGCCGCGGCGCTGCACCAGCGGGGCTGGGCCGTGACCGTCCTGGAGCGCTCGCCCGCCCTGGAGCCGGTGGGCGCGGGCATCTCCCTCTCGCCCAACGCCCAGCGCGCCCTCGATGTCATCGGACTCGGCGACGAGATCCGCGCGCTCGCCGCCTGGCAGCGGGACGGCGGCCTGCGCACGCCCGGCGGCCGCTGGCTCTCGCGCACCAGCAGCGAAGCGGTCGCCGAGCGCTTCGGCGGCTCCCTCGTGCTGCTGCACCGCGCCACCCTGGTCGACGTGCTCCGCTCCCGGCTGCCGAAGGACGCCGTCCGCACCGGCCTGGCCGCGCGCCTCGCCGACCCGGGCGGACCGGGCAGGCCCGCGACGGTCACCACCGACGAGGGCGACCTGGAGGCCGAGCTCGTGCTGGGCGCCGACGGCATCAACTCCGGGGTGCGCGCGGCCCTGTTCCCCGGCCACCCCGGACCGACGTACGCGGGATTCACCACCTGGCGGGTCGTCGTGCCGGCGCCCGAGCGGCACTTCGGCTCGCACGAGACGTGGGGCCGCGGCGAGCTGTGGGGCTCGCACCTGATGAAGGACGGAACGGCGTACGCGTACGCGGCCGCCGGAGTGCCCGCAGGATGGCAGGCTCCCGGCGGCGAACGGGCGGAGCTGATACGGAGGTTCGGGCACTGGCACGAGCCGATCCCGACGATCCTCGACAGCGCGCGGCCCGAGCAGATCCTGCGGCACGACGTGTACTACATGCGCCACGCCCTGCCCGCGTACCACCGGGGCCGGGTCGCCCTGCTCGGCGACGCCGCGCACGCGATGACGCCCAGCCTCGGCCAGGGCGGCAACCAGGCGATCGAGGACGCGGTGGTCCTCGCCCACCACGCCGACCCGGAGCGGGAGCCCGGCCCCGCCCTCGCGGCGTACTCGGCGGAGCGGCTGCCGCGCACGATGGGCATCGTCGCCAAGGCGTACCGCACGGGCCGCATCAACACCACACGCCTCAGCCGCCCGGTGGCGCTCCTTCGGAACGCGCTGATCGCGGGCGTCGACCGGCTCGGCCCGAACCTGGTCCTGCGCACCCTCGACGGCATCGTGGACTGGCAACCGCCCCAGCAGGTCCAACCGCCCCGGCAGGTCCAACCGCCCCGGCAGGTCCAACCGCCCCAGCAGGTCCAACCGCCCCAGCAGGTCCGCCCGCCCCGGCAACCCCAACAGCCATAGCCATCCCGGCCGCCCGGCCGCCCCGGCCGCACGTATGCTGCTGAGCCTCGTACCACCGCGCACAGCAGGGAGCACGCACGTGAAGGTCGGCTGCATCGGGCTCGGCGACATCGCGCAGAAGGCCTATCTGCCCGTCCTCGGCACCCTCCCCGGGGTCGAGCTGCACCTGCAGACGCGGACGCCCGCCACGCTCGAACGCGTCGCCGCCGCATACCGCGTGCCCGTCGAGCAGGCCCACGCGGACCTCGACGGGATCATCGCCCAGGGCCTCGACGCGGCGTTCGTGCACGCGCCCACCGCGGCGCACCCCGAGATCGTCACGCGGCTCCTCGAAGCGGGCGTGCCCACGTACGTCGACAAGCCGCTCGCGTACGAACTCGCCGCGTCCGAGCGGCTGGTGGAGCTCGCCGAGGAGCGGAACGTCAGCCTCGCCGTCGGCTTCAACCGGCGCCTCGCGCCCGGGTACGAGCAGTGCGCCGACCATCCGCGCGAGCTGATCGTGATGCAGAAGAACCGGGTCGGCCTGCCGGAGGACCCGCGGACGATGGTGCTCGACGACTTCATCCACGTCGTCGACACCCTGCGGTTCCTCGTGCCCGGTCCGGTCGACGACATCTCCGTGCGCGCCCGCGTCCGCGAGGGCCTGATGCACCACGTGGTGCTGCAGCTCGCCGGTGACGGGTTCACCGCGCTCGGCATCATGAACCGGCTCAGTGGCTCGACCGAGGAGATCCTCGAGGTCTCGGGCCAGGACACCAAGCGCGAGGTGCGCAACCTCGCCGAGGTCGTCGACCACAAGGGCCAGCCCACGATCCGCAGGCGCGGCGACTGGGTGCCGGTGGCGCGGCAGCGCGGCATCGAGCAGGCGGTGCACGCCTTCCTCGACGCGGTGCGCGCCGGTCGGGTGCTCAGCGCTCGCGACGCGCTCGCGACGCATGAGCTGTGCGAGCGGGTGGTGCGGGAGTCGCTCGCGGCCGGCTCCCGTCGCCCCGGCGCCTGACCGCCCGTACCGCCTCGACCGCGCACAGCAGGGCGAGCGCCGCCACCGCCCCGTACACCGGCCAGTCGCCGAAGCGGACGTAGAGCGTGGTGCCGGTGGCGAGCGGGACGTCGTACGTCCGGGCCGTGCTCTCGTCCGTGCCGATGGTGCCGCCGACGCGCGCGCCGTCCGGGCCGTGCACCGCGGAGACGCCGGTGAGCGTGGCGTGCACCATCGGGCGGCCGTTCTCGGCGGCGCGCACCGCGGCGAGCGAGGCGTGCTGCTCGGGCGCCCAGCTGTCCTGGAACGTCGACGTCGCCGACTGCGCGAGCAGCAACTGCGCGCCGGAGCGCGTCAGGTGGCGGCTCATGTCGGGGAACGCCGTCTCGAAGCACACCAGCGGCCCCACCTTCCCCCAGGCCCGCCCGGCGGGGGCGTCCGCCCGGCCCGACACCGGCAGTACGACGGGTGCGGTGCCGCGCCTGCGGTCCTCACCCGCGGCCTTGCCGACGGAGGTGGCCCAGCCGAGCAGGCCGCGCATCGGCACGTACTCGCCGAACGGCACGAGCCGCATCTTGTCGTAGCGGTCGCCGGTCGGACCCTCGGGGCCCACGAGGATCGCGGACTTGAAGATGCCGGGCTTGTCGGAGCGGCGCGCGTCCACGTTCACCAGGATCTGCGCGCCCACCTCCCGGGACAGCCGCGCGATCCGCTGCGCCAGGTCGGGTCGCGTGGCCAGGTCGTACCCGACGCTGCTCTCGCCCCAGACGACCAGGTCGAGACCGCGCCCGGCCAGCGTGCGGGTCAGGGCCTCCTCGCTCGCGAAGCGCTTCGCGGCGCCGACCGCCCCGCCGTTCACGCCGGGCTGTACGACGGCGACCCGCGCCGAGCCGGCCGGCTGGGGGCGCGGCGCCCACGCCCAGGCCGCGCACGCCGCGACGGCCACGGCGAGGACTCCGGCGACCGCCGGGACGCGTGCCCGCCGGACGGCGATCAGCGCGGCGCACGCGGTGTTCACGGCGACGACGAGCAGGCTCACCAGCCACACCCCGCCCACCGACGCGACCCGCAGCGCGGGCTCGACCTGCCACTGGCTCGACCCGAGCAGACCCCACGGCCCGCCCAACCCCTCCCAGGACCGGACCAGTTCGACCATCAGCCAGGCGCTGGGCACGAGCACCAGGGCCGCCGCCACCCGCCGCGGCGCGGGCGAACCGCCGAGCAGCCGCCGTACGAGCAGCCCCCAGGGCGCCCACAGCGCGCCGAGCAGCGCGGCGATCACGAACGTGAAGACGTGCAGACTCGGCAGCAGCCAGTGATGCACCGCGAGCATGAAGCCGAACCCGCCGAGCCAGCCGTCGTACGCGGCCCTGCGCGCCGTCGGCGCCGAGCGGGCGAGCAGCAGCCAGGGCACGAGCGCGACGTAGGCGAACCACCACCAGGACGGTTCGGGAAACGCGAGCGCCGGCAGCGCGCCCGCCAGGACGCAGAGGGCGGCCCGGCCCCAGCGGGAGTCGAGCAGCCGCCCGCGCACACCGCTCCGCGCCCGCCCGGACGGCTGCCGGTCCCGCCGGTCCTGCCGGTCGTGCTGATCCCGTCGATCCTGCCGATCGCGCCGGTCCTGCCGGTCCTGCCGGTCCTGCCGGTCGTGTCCGAAGTGCCGACCGAAGTGCCGGTTCGTGGTGCGCCGGGGCTGGGGCAGGCCCTTCGGGCCGCCGTCCCGGAAGCCGGCTCTGCGCAGTGCGCCGGTCGACCAGCCGGTCAGCTCCATGCCGTGCCTCCCTCGGCGCCGGACATCCGGTGCGTGCGTACGTCCAGTGTGCTCCCGCTCCGCGATCTTCGACAGAGGACGTGGTCCGCGGCGCGAGGGCGCGCCGAGCGGGTCGTTCCGGTCAGGTGGAGCGGTGGTCGGGAGGAGCGGTGGTCAGGAGGAGCCGTGGTCAGGAGGAGTGGTCGGGTTGCGGGCGCGGTGCGGGCGGCTGCTCCCGCAGGCCGTCCGCGTCCCGCCCCTCGATGGCGATCCGGCGCCACTTCTCGCGTACGACGACCCTCGTGACCCGCCAGCCGATGCGGGTGCGCAGCACCGAGAACACGTACCGCCCGCCGCACTCGAAGTCCGGGGCGCCGCCGTCGGGCCAGGTGCGCATCGGGTTGGTGTAGTCGGCCTGCACCTCGGCGGTGTCGCCGACGTCCCCGTCGAGCGGGCCGAAGCGGAGTCTGCGGTTCACGATCAGGTGCTGGCGCATCGGGAAGAGCTGGAGGGTGTCGGCCAGCCACTCGGCGACCTCGTCGGCCGCGCCTTCGACGCCGCCGGCGGAGCTGTAGTCGGCGCGGCCGTCGGGGCTGAAGAGGCTGCGGTACGCGAGCCAGTCGCCGTCGTCGACGGCCACGGCGTAGTCGGTGATGAGGGCGTCGATGGCCAGCCGGTCCATCACGGTTGCGAGGTCCACACGCTGCGTCATCGATTCAGTGTTGTCCCCCGGAGCCGTGAGGCCAAGGGGCGTGCGCGGACCGGTCGCTGTCGGGTCGCCGTCCGTTCGCGGTCGCCTGCCGGTCAGGCGACCTTCACGACCTCTTCACGAACGGCTGCGGACCAGGCGACGACGAGCACCTGGTACTCAGCACGCTGTTCATCGCTCAACCGCCCGCCGGAGCACAGCATCAGGCCGCGTATCCGCTCGTTCAACTCGTCTGCGGACCACGGGGCACCCTCGGGCGAAGTGGCGATCATGTGAAAGAGTCTAGGGCCTGGGTCTGACAACGGCCGTGCTCTGCAGGCGACTTCTGTGCCTATCCGGTCACACCCACGGCAATATGCGCGGAAGTCACCCTGCGGAACGCCTCCTTCCGCCGACGTCAGTCCCGCCGCTCGTCGGACCACGGGTCGGGATCGGCGAGAACTTCCGCGAGGGGGCGGCCGGTTCGGGCGGCGACCTCCTGGCGTTCGCGGACCTCGCGCAGGGTGCGGGGCCGGTAGCCGGGCCCGTCCGGCATGCAGCCGCAGGTCGGGCGGAAGCGCAGGCCGGCTTCGAGGACCACGGCCAGGGCCCGCCACCCGTCGACGTCCCGGCGCGGCGGTACGGCGAGTTGCTCCCCGGCGTCGATCATCGGCTCCCCGCAGGAGGGGCAGGGGACGGGCTGCGGCGACGCCTTCTTGAACGCGTGCCGGCAGCCGAGGCAGACGAGATGACTCCGCATGATGACCACCAGGGCACCGTACGGAGTGGTACGGGCGCGAGGCAGCCCCTTTTCCGTAGGCCAGAACCGCCGCCTTCTATCCGCGAGAACCGCCGCGAGGGCTGTGAACTGCGGCGGAACCGGCGACGCGGCTCAGCGGATGCACCCCGCGCGCAGGTCCGGGATGCTGGAGGAACCCGTACAGCAGAGCAGGAGGACTGCCATGTCTGTGATGGACAAGCTGAAGCAGATGATCAAGGGCCACGAGGAGAAGGCCGGTCAGGGCGTCGACAAGGCCGGTGACATGGTCGACGAGAAGACGCAGGGCAAGTACAGCAAGCACGTCGACACCGCCCAGGAGAAGCTCAAGCAGCAGCTGGGCACGGACCAGCAGGCCAAGGGCCAGGACGACCCGCCGCAGCAGTGACGCTCAACTCCTGAGCAGCGTCGACGCCTTCGTGGCTCAGCCCGCGGACTCGCCCGCGTGCGGGCTCAGTACGCCCATGCCGACCAGGATGAACAGGACGATGCCGAGGACGACGCGGTAGTACACGAACGGCATGAAGGACTTCGTGGTGATGAACTTCATGAACCAGGCGATGACCGCGTAACCGACCACGAAGGCGATGACCGTCGCGAAGATCGTCGGGCCCCACGAGACATGGCCCTCGCCCGCGTCCTTCAACTCGTAGGCGCCCGAGGCGAGTACGGCGGGGATGGCGAGCAGGAAGGAGTAGCGGGCGGCGGCCTCGCGGGTGTAGCCCATGAGCAGGCCGCCGCTGATGGTCGCGCCGGAGCGGGAGACGCCCGGGATCAGGGCCATGGCCTGGCAGACGCCGAAGATCAGTCCGTCGCGTACGCCGAGTTCCTTCAGGGTCTTGCGCTCGCGGAGGGCGCGGTGGCGGCCGCCGGCCTCGTCGCGGGCGGCGAGGCGGTCGGCGATGCCGAGGACGATGCCCATCCCGATCAGCGTGGTGGCGATCAGCCGCAGATCGCGGAACGGGCCCTCGATCTGGTCCTTGAGCGTGATGCCGAGGACGCCGATCGGGATCGAGCCGACGATCACCAGCCAGCCCATCTGGGCGTCGTGGTCGCCGCGCATCTCCTTGTTCGTGAGCGAGCGGAACCAGGCCGAGATGATCCGGGCGATGTCCTTGCGGAAGTAGATGAGGACCGCGGTCTCCGTGCCGATCTGCGTGATGGCGGTGAACGCGGCCCCGGGATCGTGCCAGCCGGCGAAGGCGGCCGTGAGGCGCAGATGCGCGCTGGAGGAGATGGGGAGGAACTCGGTGAGCCCCTGCACGAGTCCGAGGATGAAGGATTCGAACCAAGACATTGGGTGCTAGGCCATTCGCGTGCTGATCATGGACTGACCAGCGAACTGGCAGGTCAGGACCCCTGAGTGGATGGACGGACGAGGTGTCGGCTTAAGCATCTGACTCTTGTGATCGTCGCCGTTGTTCAGGGGAAGCGTAGCGGCAGCCGTTCGGGGCCCCGTTCACGGGCTGCGCCTGCCCGGAGAGCTGGGGCTGCGCCTGCCCGGAGAGGCTGCGCCTGCTGGAGAGTTCGGGCTGTGCCTGCCCGGAGAGCTCGGGCCGTCCCTGCTGGAGAGCCGGGTCCGTGCGTCGCGCCCGGAGACGGGGCGGCCGTCACCCCTCGGCGCCGTCGCCGCGCAGCTTGTGGCGCTTGCACCAGGCGACGATCGCCGCGGCGAGTCCGGTCAGGGCGATGAACCCCATGGCGACGAGGAACGCGGGGGACGTCGGCGTGCTCGCCCGGCTGCCCGCCACCACGTACGCCGCGGTGTTCGGGATCGAGCCGAGGCCGGTGGCCAGGAGGAAGGGGAACCAGCCCATCCGGGAGATGGAGGCGCAGTAGTTGGCCGCCCAGAACGGCACTCCGGGAAAGAGCCGCGCGGCGAGGGTCGAACGGAATCCGTGCCGGCTCAGCTGGCCGTCCACCGCGTGCACGACGCGGCCGCGCAGCAGCGGGCGCAGCGCGTCCTGCCCGAGCACCCGGCCCAGGCCGAAGGCCAGCCCCGCGCCGATGACCGTGCCCGCGAGCGCCCCGACGAGCCCCGCCTGCGTACCGAACAGGGCGCCCGCGGCCAGGTTGAGCAGCGGCCGTGGGACGAACGCCGCGGTGCACAGGCCGTACGCGACGGCGAACACGACCACCGCCGCCGCGCCGTTCAGCTGCACCGGCCAGCCGTCGGCGAGCAGCCGCTGCGGTTCGAGGACGAGGACGCTGGTGCCGGCCGCCGCGAGCAGCACGACGAGCAGGGCGAGCCGGGACCACGGGGCGAGCAGCGCGCGGCCGAAGCGCACGGCGAGGCCCTGGGGAGCGGCGGCCGCGGGCTCTGGCACGGGTTCGAACATCCGGGGAGACTAACCGACACATATGTGTGATCGCCGTATGGTGCGTCTCATGTGCGCCTGGGAACCCCTGTCCGTGCCGGCGAGCGAGCTCGCCGACGAGGTGCTCGCGCGCCTCGTCCGCACGTACCCCGAGGGCGCGGACCCCGACAGGGCGGGGGAGCTGGCCGCGTACATGAAGGGCGTCGCGCCGTTCCTCGGGATCATGGCGACCGAGCGGCGGGCGCTGTCCCGCGCCGTGCTCGACGGGCTGCCGCGGCCGGACGAGGCGGACTGCGCGGCGGTCGCACTGCGCTGCTGGCGACTGCCGGAGCGCGAGTACCACTACTTCGCGGTGGACTACCTGCGGTGGTACGTGCGCGTCTGCTCGTCCGCGTTCCTGCCCGTGGCCCGGCATCTCGTGGCCACCGTGCCCTGGTGGGACACGGTGGATCTGCTCGCCGCGCACGTCGTCGGCGGACTCGTCGCCGCCGACCCCGGCCTGAAGCGGGACATGGACGACTGGATCGAGGACGACGACCTGTGGGTGGCCCGCGCGGCCCTGCTGCACCAGCTGCGCTTCAAGGACGCCACCGACACCGAGCGCCTCTTCGGCTACTGCCTGCGCCGCTCCGGGCACCCCGATTTCTTCGTCCGCAAGGCGGTCGGCTGGTGCCTGCGGGAGTACGCGAAGACGGACCCGGAGGCGGTACGGACCTTCGTCGCCGAGCACGCCGACCGGCTCGCGCCGCTGTCGGTACGGGAGGCCCTGAAGAACATCGGTCCCATCGGCCCCATCGGTCCCATCGGCTCCATCGGCCCCTGAACTCCCGGCGGGCGGGGGCCGGTTGAGCGTCCCCCGTCGGCGTACGACACACTCCTTGCCCGAAGCGACACAGGCAGCGTAGGCGGTACGACGGAGGGGCGGCGGTTATGGCGGAGACGGCACTGGTGCTCGGAGCGGGCGGGCTCACCGGAGTCGGCTGGGAGATCGGCGTGCTGCACGGGCTCGCCGAGGCGGGCGTCGACCTCAGCGACGCCGACCTCGTCGTCGGCTCCTCCGCGGGCTCGGTCGTCGGCGCCCAGCTGACCTCCGGCAAACTCACGCTGCCCGAGCTGTACGAGCGCCAACTCGCCGATCCCGCAGGGGAGATCCCCGGGCAGCTGGGCGCGGGCCTGGTCCTCAAGTACGCCCGCGCCGTCCTCGGCTCGCGCACACCCGAGGCGTACGGCAGGAAGCTCGGCGCGCTCGCCGTCGCCGCGGACGCAGGGGACGAGGCGGCGCGGCGGGAGGTGATCGCGCGGCGCCTCGTCTCCCACAGCTGGCCGGAGCGCCGGCTGCTCGTCACCGCGGTCGACGCGGGCACGGGCGAGCTGCGCGCCTTCGACGCGGCCAGCGGCGTGCCGGTCGTGGACGCGGTCGCGGCGAGCTGTGCGGTGCCCGGGGTGTGGCCCGCCGTCACGATCGAGGGGCGGAAGTGGATCGACGGCGGCATCCACTCCTGCGCCAACGTCCACCTCGCGAGCGGGTACGCACGGGTCGTCATCCTCGCTCCGCAGCCGGCGGGCGGCGGGCCGCTGCCGTCGCCTCGCCGGCAGGCGGAGCGGCTCGAAGCCGAGGGGGCGCGGGTCACGCTGATCACGCCGGACGCGGCGGCGCGGCGCGCCTTCGGCCGCCGAACCCTCGACCCGACCCGCCGGGCCCCGGCCGCCCGAGCGGGGCTTGCGCAGGCGGGGGCGTGCGTGGAGTCGGTGGGGCGGGTGTGGCGGGGCTGAGCGTTTCCCCACCCCGCCCCTTCCCGAAAGTCCTGCGGCCAGCCCCGGGGCCTGCGCCCCCCCCGGCTTCCCCGGGGCTGCCGCCCCCCCCTGGGCCTCGGCTCCCCAGGGGCTGCCGCCCCTGGACCCCGCTCCCCCGGGGCTGCGCCCCGGCCCCCCATTTCGGGGCTGGCGCCCCTAGGCCCTGCTCCCCATGGCTGCCGCCCCCGCCCCCGCTTCGGGGGCCAGTCCCGGCCCCCGCTCCTCAAACGCCGGAGGGGCTGCTTTTTGTGGGCTGGGTTGGATTCGAGTGCCCCGTGAGGGGCGCGGGGAACTGCGCGACCGGCCACGACGGTGCGACAGCCGAATGACGGCCTCGCCGGGCCCGGAGGGGCGGCCGTCCGCGAGGACTTTCGGGAAGGGGCGGGGTGGGGTACCGCCCCCTCCGCCCCGCCTCGGGGCTGCCGCCCCGGACCCTGCTTCGGGGGCCAGCCCCCGGCCCCCCGCTCCTCAAACGCCGGAGGGGCTGCTTTTTGTGGGCTGGGTTGGATTCGAGTGCCCCGTGAGGGGCGCGGGGAACTGCGCGACCGGCCACGACGGTGCGACAGCCGAACGACGGCCTCGTCAGGCCCGGAAGGGCGGCCGTCCGCTGAGGACTTCGGGAAGGGGTGGGGTGGGGAAGAAGTCGTCCCAGCGCGGCGGCTGAGGACGGGTCTGAGGGGGTGCAGCGCCCAGTAGCCGTCCGCTGAGGACTTTCGGGAAGGGGTGGGGTGGGGAAGAAATCGCCCCCAGCGCGGCAGCTGGGGACGGGGCCGAGGGGGCGCAGCCCCCAGGAGCCGCGGGGAGGGGAAGAACCCCCGCGTGGAGCGGCAGAATGGCCCCGTGGACCACTCGACACCCCCGGCGGACGAGCCGATACCCGTGACCCGTGCCGTCGACCACGGCCTCGCCAAGCTGATGCCGGACATCGACCGCAGCCGCGCCTGGCTGCTGACCGTCGACGGCGCGCCGCAGTCGTACGTGGACCTAAACGAACCGACGCACCTGGAGTTCGAGTACGCCCGCAGGCTCGCCCACGTACTCGACCTCGCCGCCGACGACGGGCAGCCCCTGCACGCAGTGCACCTCGGCGGCGGCGCCCTCACCCTGCCCCGCTACCTCGCCGCGACCAGGCCCGGGTCGGTGCAGGAGGTGATCGAGGCCGACCGGGGCCTCGCCGAGCTGGTCGCCGAGGAGCTGCCCCTCGCGCCGGACTCCGGGATCCGTACGCATCACGCCGACGCCCGCGCCTGGCTGGAGGCGGCCCCGGACGACAGCGCGGACGTCGTCGTCGGCGACGTGTTCGGCGGTTCCCGGGTGCCCGCGCACCTGACCACCCTCGACTACGCGCGCCAGGCCGAGCGCGTACTGCGGCCGGACGGGGTCTACCTCGCCAACCTCGCCGACAGCGCCCCCTTCGCCTTCCTGCGCTCCCAACTCGCCACGTTCCAGGAGGTGTTCGAGGAGCTGCTGCTGATCGCCGAGCCCGCCGTGCTGCGCGGCAGGCGCTTCGGCAACGCCGTCCTCGTCGCCGCGCACCACGAGCTCGACGCCGCCGCCCTGGCCCGGCGCACCGCCGCGGACGTGTTCCCGGCGCGCGTCACCGACGGGGAGGCGCTGCGCCGGTTCGTCGGGGACGCGCGCCCCGTGGGCGAGCAGGACGCGGTGGCCTCACCCGAGCCGCCCGGCGGCGCCTTCAGCGTCGGCTGAGCCGGTCTCCTCCGCCCCGGACCGGGCCACTTCCTGTTCCGTACGGCGCGTGAGGCGTCGTACGTCCGGAACGCACAGCACCCCCGCCGTCATCAGGACGACGAGCGTCGCGCAGCCCCACAGCGCGGTGTCCCGGCCGAAGGCCGTCTCGGCCGGGCCCGCGAGGGCCGTCGCGAGGGGTACGAGGGAGACGGAGCCGAACCAGTCGTACGCGGAGACCCGGGAGAACTTGTCCTCGGGGATCTCCTGGTGCAGGGCCGTCATCCAGGAGACGCCGAACACCTCGATGGCGACGCCGCTGACGAACATCGCGGCGGCGAGCAGCGGGAGTTGGAGCGGCACCGCGAGCGCCGCCGACGGCAGCGCGAGCGGGAACACGCACAGCGAACCGGCGAGCAGCAGCCGCCGCGGCTTCCACCGCATCATCAGGAACGCGCCCGCGATGGTGCCCGCGCCGAACGCGCTGAGGGCGAGCCCCCAGGGCGCCGCGCCGCCGAGCGAGTCGCGGGCGACCAGCGGACCGTAGACCGCGTCGGCCGCGCCGATGACCGCCACCACCACGGAGAACTGGACGACGATCGTCCACAGCCAGGGCCGGCCGATCACCTCGCGCCAGCCGTCCCGCAGGTCGGCCAACATGCCGCCGCCCGGGGCGCGTTCGGGCACCTCGGAGACCCGGAGGAACGCGCGCAGCACACCCGCGACGGCGAACGCGACGGCGTCCACGGCGAGCACCCAGCCGGGCCCGATCGCCGCGATGAGGGCGCCGCCGAGTGCCGCACCGCCGATCGCGGCGCCGTGCATCGCCATCCGGAAGAGGGCGAAGGCCCGGCTCGCCTGGTCCCCGGTGACACTGGAGAGCAGCATGCCCTCGGCGGCGGGGCTGAAGAACGCCTGGCCCGTGCCGCCGAGCGCGGTGAGCAGCATCATCTGCCACAGCTGCGGCTCGCCGAGCAGCACCAGGGCCGCGAACGCCGCCTGGGAAAGGCAGTTGAGGGTGTTCGCGGCGACCATCACGTGGTGCCGCGGCAGCCGGTCGGCGACCGCGCCGCCGATGAGCAGGAAGACGACGAGCGGGATCGTGCGCGCCATCGCGACGAGCCCCACGTCGCCGCCGTCGCCTCCGGCGTCCAGGACCGCGAAGGCCGCGGCGATCAGGGCGCCGTGGCTGCCCAGATTGGTGACGACCGCGGCCGCGGTGAGCAGGCTGTAGTTGCGGCCTGCCCAGGCGGGGCGGCGGAGTCGGGGTGTCACGGCGTTGTCCACCGCTGAACTATCGCCGCCGCGCCCCCGCCCCGCCAAACCGCCCCAGGGTCAAGCTCGTTCTTTCAGCCGCGCGGCATGCCCGCGAGCCGGACCGAGCTGAGGATCTTCTTGATCGTGGCCTCGCTGACCTCGTCCTTCACGTCCATCGGACCGAAGAGCGACCACACCACGAAGTCCCCGGCCTCGTTCTTGAACGCGAACGACAGGGCCTTGCCCTCGGTGGCACACGGGTTCTTGGACTTCGGCACGCCCTGCGACTCGGCGTACGCGATGCTGCCCTCGAGGCCGGTGAGCTTCGACTTGTACTTGGACGGCTTGGACAGGCCGATGATCTTCTGGCTGGGCTGGGTGTACGGGCCGTAGACCCACCAGCCGACCGTGTTCTGCGCGGCCTCACCGGTGTTCTTCGCGCCGTTGGCGCCCTTGGTGCCCGCGGCGGCCAGCTTCCAGCTGTCCTTCCGGCCGTCCTTGTCCTCGTCGTACCGGCACCAGTCGGGCTTGTACTCCGTGATGCCCGTCATCGTCGTGACCGGCTTGTCGGTCTTCTCGTCGATGTAGGTCAGCTGGCTGTCCGGCTCCTTGACGACCCAGCCGGGCGGTACGTCGAAGGCGGTGCCGCGCTTCGGGTTGACGACGACCTGCCAGCCGTCGATGACCGGCTCGACCGTGGTCCCGTTGCCGCGCCCCTCCTGCGTGGGCGAGGGCTCCTCGCTGGGGGTGGCCGGTGCGGAGGACGTGGGCTTCTTCTCGGCGCCCTTGGACTCGTCCGTGCTGTCGTCCTCGCCGCCGAGCACGAGGAAGCCGGTGACGCCCGCGGCGATCACGACGGCGGTCGCCGCGACGATCGCCGTGACCGTGGTCTTGTTCCGGCCACCGCCGCCGGGCGGCTGCGGGGCGCCGAGCGGGGCGGTCGGCGCGTTCCACTGCGGGACGCCCTGCTGCTGGTACGCGCCGGGCGGCGGAGGCGTGCCGGGCTGCATCGGCGCGCCCGGAGGCGGCGGGGGAGTCCCTGGCGCGGGAGTCCCCGGCTGCTGCGGCGCACCCTGAGGCGGTGTGGCCTGCTGCTGATAGCCCGGCTGTTGGTACGGGTTGGGCTGCTGTTGTCCCGGCTGACCCGGTTGACCCGGCTGCGGGTACCCCGGCTGCTGGTACTGCTGCTGATCAGGGTTCTGCGGGTTCTGCTCGCCCCCGGGCGGCTGCTGTCCTGGCCACATGGCCCGTAACGATAGAGGTGCCGCGGACCCGCCTGCCACGGGCGCCCCCAATTGTGACCCGCCGGCGACAGGCCGGGCCGGTCGAGGCTGTCGACAGGGTCGGGCAAAGGGGGTGACCAGCACAAATGGATACGGTCCCGTCGGTGTTCGCCCGCTGATCGAGGCCGGATGACCCGCCTCGCGCACGGTCGGTCCGGGGCGTGACGCAGCTCACCCGGCTGCCCGTCGGCACGGAAGATACCCACGGGTAACATCGCGCTCATGAGCGCTGACCAGATGTCCATCGGCGAGATGCTCGCCGCAACCGTCCCGATGGTCCGGACCCTGAAGCTGGAGTACGCCGAGACCACGCCCGAGCGGGCCGTCCTCCACCTCCCGGACGACCCCGACTACCGCAACCACGTCGGCGGCCCGCACGCCGGCGCGATCTTCACGCTCGGGGAGTCGGCCAGTGGCGCGATCGTCCTCGCCGCCTTCGGGGACCAGCTGTCGCGCGCCGTGCCGCTGCCGGTCACCTCCGACATCGCGTTCAAGAAGATCGCCAAGGGTCGCGTCACGGCCACCGCGACGCTCGGCCGCCCGATCGCCGACGTGCTCGCGGAGCTGGACGAGGGCAAGCGCCCCGAGTTCCCCGTGCACATCGCGGTCACGCGTGAGGACGGCGCGGTCACCACCGAGATGACCGTCGTCTGGACCCTGCGTCCCAACAGCTGAGCCACGGATGAGCCGCAACTCAGCCTCGGCTCATCCGTACCCGGGCAGTCCCGCCTCGGGCCCCGCTCCGGCCCCGTTCCCGACGTCGAACCGTCGGGAACGGGGCCGTTCCGCGATCCAGTAGGCTGCGCGCGTCGTGCGCCGAGGGGAGCGCACGCCGGGCAGTGGCACCAGGGAAGACGGAGGACCGGCGTTGCACGTCCAGGAGTGGCTCGAGACCGTTCCCGCGGTCAGCATCTACATCCTGGTGGGGGTGGTCATCGGTCTGGAGAGCCTGGGTATCCCGCTCCCCGGCGAGATCATCCTCGTCAGTTCGGCACTGCTCGCCTCGCAGCACGGCGAGCTCGACCCCGTGGTGCTCGGCGCGTGTGCGACCGGCGGCGCGATCGTCGGCGACTCCATCGGGTACGCCATCGGCCGCAAGGGCGGCAGGCCGCTGCTCGCCCGGCTCGGACGCCGATTCCCCAAGCACTTCAGCGAGGCCAACATCGCCTCCGCCGAGCGGTCCTTCGAGAAGTGGGGCATGTGGGCCGTCTTCTTCGGCCGCTTCGTGGCGCTCCTGCGGATCTTCGCCGGGCCCCTCGCGGGCGTACTGCGCATGCCGTACTGGAAGTTCGCCACGGCCAACGTGCTCGGCGGCATCGTCTGGGCGGGCGGCACGACCGCGGTCATCTACTACGTCGGCGTGGTCGCCGAGGCCTGGCTCAAGCGGTTCTCCTGGCTCGGCCTGGTGCTAGCGGTGGCCTTCGGCGTCACTTCGATGCTGGTGCTGAAGCGGCGGGCGAAGCAGCAGGCTCAGCCAGTCGTCGAGCCCGAAGTCGCGGTGAAAACCAGCCCGTCCGGCGTTTGAGGACGAGCCCGGAGGGCGATCTGCGGTGCCGTGGTCGACGGTGCGGATCGCTCTCCGGGGCCTGCTCCGCGTAGACCTACTCCGCGTGCGCCTCGCGATGCTGCTTCGCCAGCTCCGTGTACATCGCGGCGTTCAGCCTGAGGCCCTCGCGCTCCTCGTCCGTCAGCGGCCGCTTGACCTTCGCCGGTACGCCCGCGACGAGCGAGCCCGGCGGCACCTGCAGCCCCTGCGGCACGAGGGACTGGGCCGCGACGAGCGAACCCGCGCCGATCACCGCGCCGTTGAGGACGGTCGAGCCCATGCCGATCAGGCAGTCGTCCTCCACCGTGCAGCCGTGCACCGTGGCGTTGTGGCCCACCGTGACCCGGTCGCCGATGGTCGTCGGGAAGCCCGGGTCGACGTGCACGGTGCAGTTGTCCTGGATGTTGCTGTCGGCGCCGACGACGATCGGTCCGCAGTCGGCGCGCAGCACCGCGTGGTACCAGACGCTGGCGCCCGCCTTCAGGGTCACGTCGCCGATCACGACGGAGGTGGGTGCGGCGAACGCCGCCTCGTCCACCTCGGGTTCCGCGCCGCCGACGCCTGCGATCAACGCCCGCTCTGCCATTGCGTCTCCTGATTGTCGTTCGTGTCCGGCGGGTGGCCGGAGCCGTCGCGCCTCACCGGAACCGTAAGCGACGGGGGTGCGCGCACGCGCGGCGGGTGGGGCGAAGATCACAGGCCACGGCCCTGTCGGGTGCCGCGGCGCTGAGTACGGTGAGCGGGTGCCGAAGAACAAGAACGCGTTCTCATTCGCGGGCAGAGGGACGGGTGGGCGGAGCGCTGCTCTCGCCGCCTGGCGCCGTCGCGCCGTCACGCGTGCCGTGCACGCCGGTTGGCGCTGGGTGCAGGGCGCGGGCGCGGTCACGGCCGCGCGCCCCGGGCGGCTGCGCTTCGGCGCGATCGGCACGGGCACGAAGCTGGCCTTCCCGCAGGGCACCGTCTTCGGCGAGCCGTGGATCCGGCTCGGCTCGCACTGCATCATCGGCGAGCAAGTCACGCTGACGGCCGGTCTGATGCCGGACCTCGACCTCGGCCCCGAGCCGATCCTGCGGATCGGCGACGGTGTGGTGCTCGGCCGCGGCAGCCATGTCATCGCCGACACCTCGGTGACGATCGGCGATGACTGCTACTTCGGGCCGCACGTCTACGTCACGTCCACGAACCACAGTTACGACGACCCGCACACCCCGGTCGGCAAGCAGTGGCCGCGGATGGAGCCGGTGGAGATCGGCCCCGGCTGCTGGATCGGCACCAACGCCGTGATCCTGCCCGGCGCGCGCATCGGCCGGAACGTGGTGGTGGCGGCCGGTTCCGTCGTACGGGGAGAGGTACCCGACCACGCGGTGGTGGCGGGGGCGCCCGCGCGCGTGGTGCGCACGTGGGATGCCGAGCTCGGCTGGCAGCCGCCGCTGCGGACCCCGGCGCCGGTGCCGATCCCGGAGGGCGTGACGCCCGAAGAGCTGCGCGCGCTCGCGGAGTTGGCGGACAAGCTGCGCACGGGCTAGCCCCCTGGGGGCTCCGCCCCCGGCCCCCCCCGCTCCTCAAACGCCGGAGAGGCTTCCCGGGTCCGTCGTCGGCTTTCCCGCCGTCGTGGGGCTGTGCCCACCCTCCCCCAAGCTCTCGGCTTCGCTCGAGCAGGGGGGGACCCCCATCGCCCTGCGGAACGCCTGCCCACAGCACGTGCAGGGGGCAGGGTCACGTGCCCCTTTAGGGGCGCGGGGAACTGCGCGATCAGCCACGACGAAAGCCGCAGGCGAACGACAGCCGGGGTCAGGGGCTCAGCCCCCGGCCAGCAGCACCGTGCCCAGGAGGGCGAGCCCCGCTCCCGCCGCCTGCACAAGGCGCAGCTTCTCCTTCAGCACCCCCCGCGCGGCCAACGCCGTAACCACCGGGTACAACGAGGCCAGCACGGCGGCAACCGTGACGGGCCCGGTCCGCGCGGCGAGTGCGTACGTCCCGTTGGCCGCCACATCGGCGAGCCCCACGAACGCGAGCGCGGGCAGCGCCGCCCACACGACCCGGAGCCCGCCCTCCTCGGGCAGTGCCCGCGCCCCGCGCCGTACCGAGAGCCAGAGGGCGCCGCCGCCGGCCACGACGTTGGTGACCCGCTGCACGAACAGTGCGAGGAAAAGCCCGGTGAGCGTCGTCGAGGCCTCCGCGATGAGGGCCATCACCGCGCCGAACCCGAAGGCGGCGACCAGGGTGAGCAGAACGGCCTGCCGCTGCACGGGCGCACCCCGCAACTCCGGCCCGCCGGCGAGGAGTACGCCGGCGACGGCGACCGCGATCCCGCCGTACTGCAGCAGTCCGGGCCGCTCGCCGAGGAGCAGGCCGACGCCGACCGGCACCATCACGCCGAGGGAGCCGAGCGGGGAGATCACGCCCATCGGGCCGAGGGCGAGGGCCCGGTAGAAGGCGAGCATCGCGACCGGGCCGACGATGCCGGCGGCGACCGCGAACCACAGCTGCGGGCCCCACTCGGTCCACGCGCCGGTGGCGACGACGACCGCGCCGAGCACGACCACCGCGATGCACTGCGAGACGACCACGACCGTGAGGGCCGGGATGCGTCGGGTGAGCAGCCCTCCGCCGAAGTCGGCGAGCCCCCAGAGGAGGCTGGTGGCCAGGGCGAAGAGTGCGGACATGCGGCAGCCTCGCAGTACAGTGTGCTGGACGTTTGGTGCACCACACCGTAGTTCAATGAACTGAACTCTGTCATTCAGAATATTCGACTTCGCAGGGGTCGTCAGCCGCGGCCCGCAGACTCGACGATGGACGGGACGTGTCGGACCTCGATCAGCTCACCCAGTCGCTAGCCCGCAATCTGAAGCGCTGGCGGGGTGAGCGCGGCTTCACGCTCGATGCCCTCGCCGCCCGCTCCGGGGTCAGTCGCGGCATGATCATCCAGATCGAGCAGGCGCGTACGAACCCCAGCGTCGGCACGACCGTGAAGCTCGCCGACGCGCTCGGCGTCAGCATCACCACGCTCCTCGACTACGAGCAGGGCGGGCACGTCCGCATCGTGCCCGAGGAGCAGATCGTGCGCATGTGGTCGACGGAGGCGGGGAGTTGGACCAAGCTCCTGGTCGGCACGGAGAAGCGCGGCCCGCTCGAACTCTGGTCCTGGCGGATCATGCCGGGCGAGAGCAGCGAGTCCGACCCGCACCCGCGCGGCACCGTCGAGCTGGTGCACGTCTCGGCCGGCCACCTCACCCTGCGCGTGGACGGCGTCGACCACTCCGTGCCCGCCGGGTCCTCCGCCACCTTCGAGTCGAACGTCCCGCACGGCTACCACAACGAGGGTGACGTGCCGGTCGAGATGACGATGGCGGTGTCCATCCCGCCGGCCACCTGAGGCCCTGTTCGCCAGCTGAGACGGCCGGGGGCGGTCGCGGGGCGCGCTGTTACGTTCGGCTCATGCGCGCTCCCATCGGCACCTTCGACAACGCCCGCCCCGCCCCCGACTGCCTGGACGAGCTGACCGCGCCCGTCGCCGACGCCGTACGACACTGGCGTGGCAGCGTCCCCGCCGAGCAGTTCGTGTATGTCGACACGGACCCGGAGATCGCCGACACGGCCGTCTTCGTGGAGCACTACGGGCCCGAACTCCGTGACCGGTCGGCGAACTGCGTGGTCGTCTCGGGCAAGCGCGGCGGCGAGAGCACCCTCGCGGCGTGCGTGGTCCTGTCCGGGACGCGCGTGGACGTGAACGGCGCTGTCCGCCGTCAACTCGGCGCGCGCAAGGCCTCGTTCGCCCCGATGGACACGGCGACCGGCGAGACCGGCATGGAGTACGGCGGCATCACCCCGATCGGGCTGCCCGAGGCGTGGCCGGTCCTGGTCGACGCGGCCGTCCTCGACGTCCCGCACGTCCTGATCGGCAGCGGTCGCAGGCGCGGCAAGCTGATCGTGCCGGGGAAGACCTTCGCGGAGCTGCCGGGCGCGGTGGTCATCGAGGGGCTCGGAGTGCCGACGGCCTGAACGGCCTGAACGGCCTGAACGGCCTGAACGGCCTGAACGGCCTGAACGGCCTGAACGGCCTGAACGGCCTGAACGGCCTGAACGGGCTGAACTCGCCCCGGCGGCAGGCCGGTTGACGTGCAGCGGCTGCCCCGTGCCCCGCCGACCGGGTACGGGGCAGCCGTAGACGTTCTACACCAGAGCGGAACAATTCATTCCGTAACGCGGCGAATTCCGGCTAGGAGCAGGTCAGTTCACCTGAAAGAGGGCCGAACGACGACCCCCGTACGGCTGCGCGCCGTGCGGCTCAGCCCAGGCGCGGGATCTCTATCGCCGGGCACCGGTCCATCACCATGTCGAGCCCGGCCGCGCGCGTCCGCTCGTACGCCCGCTCGTCGATCACGCCCAGCTGGTACCAGACCGCCTTGGCGCCCGCCGCGACCGCCTCGTCGGCCACCTGGCCCGCATGCGAGCTGTTGACGAAGACGTCGACCACGTCCACCGGGAAGGGGACGTCCGCGAGTGAGGCGTACCCCTGCTCGCCGTGGACCGTCTCCGCCTTCGGGTGGATGGGGACGATCCGCTTCCCGAAGCGCTGCAGCGCCTCGGCGACCCCGTACGCGGCCCGCTCCTCGTTCCGCGAAAGCCCGACGATCGCCCAGGTGTCACCGGCCTCCGTGAGGATCCTGCGAATGGTCGCCCGGTCCGCGTACATGCTGAGCCTCCGTGGCATCGCTGCGCTTGTCTGCCGCTCGTCTCGTGCTTCGTGCACCGAGCTTCGTGAACGCCAACAGCACTGACCTGGCCCGCATTCCCGCGGCCAGCCTGCCCGGCCTTACGCGCGGACCGCGGTCACCCCCGAGTCGTGGGCGCAGTACAGCCGGCCGTCGACGGCGATCGGGGCCGCGCTCGCGGTGTCCTCGCCCACGTTCAGCCGCCAACTCGGCCTGCCCGTGCGGGAGTCGTAGCCGTACCAGTCGTGGAGGTGGCCGACGACGAGTTGGCCGTCCGGCGGGGTGACGAGGCTGAACGAGGAGGTCCGGCGCTTTGTCTCCCAGAGGAGGCGGCCGTCGTCGGCGTACGCCCGGAGGGTCGTGCGCTCCTCGTCCCAGCCCAGGTCGGCGCTGAGTAGCAGCCGGACGGAGTGCGCGTCGGCGGAGAGCGGGATCGTGTGGTCGAGCGACCGGGCGGGCTCGGTCCGGGTCCACCGGCGGCGGCCCGTCGCGGCGTCGAAGGCGTGCAGGCGGCGCTCGCTCGCCCGGTGCGCGCCGGGGCCGATGACGTACAGGGTGTCCCCGCCCAGGACGGGCACGGAGTGGTACGTCGACGGGCCGGTCCAGCGGACGTTCCCGGTGCGCGGGTCGTACGCCACGAGCTCCGTCCGCTCCTCGTCCACCTCGTTCCGGCCGAACAGGGCGTCCGGGCCCTGGAGATCGAGGGTGCGCCGGCCGAGCGAGTCCCGTACCGGCGCGGACCAGACGACGGCGCCGGAGCGGACGTCGAGGGCGGTGAGGCTCCGGTCCGGCGGGTTCACGTACGCGAGGCCGTCGCGCACCGCGAGGACGTCGCCGCGGGTCCGCCAGCGCACCCGCCCGTCGGCCGCGTCCAGGGCGTGCAGTTCGGCGGGCTCCGGGTCCGCGTCCTCCTCCACGTGGGGACGGACGCTGACCAGGACGACCGAGCCGCTGGTGTGGACCGGGCCCGGCACGGCGTTCTTCAGGGGGCTGCCGGGGCGCACCCGCCACAGTCGCCGGCCGTCGGAGGCGCGCAGTGCGTACACCTCGGCGTCGTCGGTGGCCGCGTACACGGCGTGCGGCGTCGCGGCGGGCTCGCCGGGGGCGCCGTCGAACCGGGCCTGCCAGCGGGTACGGCCGGACTCCGCGTCCACGGCGTACAGGCCCGTGGGCCCCGCCGAGCGCACGTACAGCGTGCCGTTCGCGTGCAGCACCGGGTCCAGGCAGAGCACGTCGCCGTCCCGGCCGGACGGCCGGAAGGCCCACAGCGGCCTGCGGAGCGGGGGCTTCTCCTCCTCGGTCGCGTTCTTCAGCACCGCGCTGCCCGCCATCAGCGCGGCGACCGCCCCGGCCGCGCCCGCGCCGTACCGCAGCGCCTGACGCCGGTCGACCCCGATCGTCTCCAGCATTCCGGCAGGGTAGCCGGGCAACTCCCCGGCGCGGGAGGGGATTCCGGCTCACACCTCGGCCACGTCCCAGGCGCCGAGCACGCCCACGTCGCCCGGCTGGTCCGGTACGTGCACCGGCAGGCAGAGGCGGTCCCGCAGCCGGTCGGCGAGGCCGAGCATGCGGGCGCCCTCGCCGCACAGCACGAGGCCGCGGTCCTGCACGTCCTCCACCAGCTTCGGCGGACTGTCGGAGAGGAGCGCGAGCACGTGCTTCGCCAGGGCGTCGTACGTGGCGAGCGGGACCCGGGCCAGCTCCGCGACGGGGATCGTGCGGGTGTCGGGAAGGCCGCGCAGCAGGTCGTGGCCGCGGACCGGGACGGTGCCGGAGTCGGCCGTGCCGATGCGGACCTTGGCGCGCTCGGCCTCCGACGGGGAGATGATCAGGCCGTGCCGGTGCCGGAGCAGCCGTACGAGGCCTTCGTCGACGTCCAGACCGCCGACCGGGAAGGTGCTCGTCGCGATCACGTCGCCGCAGGACAGCAGCGCGGCGGAGCTGCGTTCGGCGCCCACGTCGACGACGAGCGCGCCCGCGGGTTCGGCGAGCGGAACACCCGAACCGACCGCCTGGGCGAGGGAGTTGGCGACGAGCCGGACCCGCTTGAGGCCGGCCGTCTCGCAGGCGGCGAGCAGCGCCTCGACCTGCAGCTCGCCCATCCGGTCCGGCACGCACAGCGTCGCGGCGGCGAAGTGCCGGGCCTTCGCGTCGCCGGAGACCTCGCGCAGCGCCGCGCGCAGCAGAAACGCGGCGACCAGCGGGTCGGCGACGGACCGCTGCAGCACGGGCCGCACCAGGTGCAGCGTGTCCGGGCGGCTGCCCTGGATCTCCACGGCGCGGCTGCCCCGTGCGCGTATTCGGCCCTCGGCGTCGATCGCGGCGACCGTCGGCATGTGCAGGATCCGCTCCCCGTCGCGGGCGAGGATCCGCAGCATCGCGCTGCCGAGGTCGATCGAGTATCCGCGGGCCAGGGTGCGCATGGGCTCTCCGCTCAGTGGAACCGGTACGCCGAAGGCGGCCGGCCCCGGGAACGTCCGCGGGGCCGCGTCTTCGACGCTGGCACAGCTCGAACAGGGCGGCGAGCGTGGGGCGTCCGATTCAGCGGTACGCGCGCGGGCCCGGCGCTTCACGGACCCGTACCGGAATCGGAGCGGACCCGTACCGGACCTGTACCGGACCCGTACCGAACCCGGACCGGTCCCGTACCTGCCCCGGTGACGGGAGGCGCGCCCCGACCCCGCGGCTTAGCCTCGGGGCATGAGCGCGATCCCGGAGCGGTTCACCGTCGTCCTGAAGCCCCAGCTGACCGACGCCGAAGGCAAGCTCGACCACGGCACCGCCCTGCGCTCGGCCACCGTCGAGCGCACCGGCGAGACCGGCGCGAGCGGCTTCCCCCGCTACGAGGGCGACGGCGTGCACGTCGACATCGACCCGGCCACCCGCACCGTCGAGGCCGCGACGGTCGACGGCGACGAGCTGCCCTACGGCTGGGTCGCGGAGGTCGCCGAGGAGGAGCGGTGAGCGCGGCCGGCCGGGCGTGGGCCGGGAGTGAGCCGGGCTCGGCCCTGGCGTGGCCTGGGCGTCACGCGTCCCCGTACGCCTCCCCGCCGAGCTCGAGCTCCGCCGAGCCCGCCGTCACATCCGCCAGCCAGGCGCGGAAGGCCTCGACGTCCGCGTCCGGCAGGCCGATCTCGATGGTCACCGCCTCGCCGTAGTGCACGTCCCGCACCTCGCGCCCGGTGGACCGCAGATCGTTCTGCACCTTGCCCGCGCGCTGGTGGTCGACCGTCACCGTGGCGAGCCGGAAGCGGCGCCGCGTGATCGTGCCGAGCGCGTCCAGGGCCTCGCCGACCGCCCCGCCGTACGCCCGGATCAGGCCGCCCGCGCCGAGCTTCACGCCGCCGAAGTAGCGCGTGACGACCGCGACGACGTACCGCATGTCCCGCCGCGTCAGCATCTGCAGCATCGGCACGCCCGCCGTGCCGCCGGGCTCGCCGTCGTCGCTCGCCTTCTGCACGGAGGCGTCCGCGCCGATCACGTACGCCCAGCAGTTGTGGTTGGCGCCCGGGTGCTCTCTGCGGATGCGCGCGATGAACTCCTGGGCCTCCTCCTCCGTCGCCGCCGGTGCGAGCGCGCACAGGAAGCGGGAGCGGTTGACCTCGGTCTCGTGCACGCCCTCGCGGGCCACGGTGCGGTACTCGTCCTGCATTCCGTCAGCCTATGCGGGGTGCGTCGACCCGCCTTCCCCCAGGGGGCTCCGCCCCCGGCCCCCCGCTCCTCAAGCGCCGGAGGGGCTTTCCTCTGCCGTCGTTCGGCTGCCGCTTTCGTCGTGGTTGCTCGCGCCCACGCGGCGGAGCCGCAGATGTCACAACCCCGCGCCCTGTCGGGGCCCGATACCCTCGGGGATCATGCGGCTTCTACACACCTCCGACTGGCACCTGGGGCGGGCGTTTCACCGTGTGAGCCTGCTCGACGCTCAGCGGGCCTTCATCGACCACCTTGTCGACACCGTGCGTGCCGAGCAGGTCGACGTGGTGCTCGTCTCCGGGGACGTGTACGACCGGGCCGTGCCGCCGCTCGCCGCCGTGGAGGTCTTCGACGACGCCCTGCACCGGCTCGCCGAGCTGGGCGTGCCGACCGTGATGATCTCCGGCAACCACGACTCCGCCCGCCGGCTCGGCGTCGGGGCCGGGCTGATCGGCCGCGCCGGCATCCACCTGCGCACCGCGCCCGCCGCCTGCCACGAGCCCGTAGTGCTCTCCGACGAGCACGGCGACGTCGCCTTCTACGGCCTGCCGTACCTCGAACCCGCCCTGGTCAAGGACGAGTTCAAGGTCAAGAAGGCCGGACACGAGGCCGTCCTCGGGGCCGCCATGGACCGCGTACGGGCCGATCTCGCCGAGCGCCCGCCCGGCACCCGCTCCGTCGTCCTCGCGCACGCCTTCGTCACCGGCGGCGAGCCCAGCGACAGCGAACGGGACATCACCGTCGGCGGCGTCGAGTCCGTGCCCGCCGCCGTGTTCCACGGCGTCGACTACGCGGCCCTCGGCCACCTGCACGGCTGCCAGACCCTCTCCGAGCACGTCCGCTACTCCGGCTCCCCGCTCGCGTACTCCTTCTCCGAGCAGCACCACCGCAAGTCCATGTGGCTCGTCGACCTCGGCCCCGGCGGGGAGATCGCCGCCGAGCGGATCGACTGCCCGGTGCCGCGCCGCCTCGCCCGGATCGAGGGCGAACGCGAAGTGCTCCTCGCCGACCCGGAGTTGGAGCCGTACGAGGACTGCTGGGTGGAGGCCACCCTCACCGACGCCGTACGGCCGCCCGAGCCCATGGCCCGGCTCTGCGAACGCTTCCCGCACATCCTCAGCCTCGCCTTCGCGCCGCGCAGGGCCGACGGCCACCATGTGGACTCGTACGCCGAGCGCCTCAAGGGCCGCGAGGACCAGGAGATCGCCGAGGACTTCGTCGCGCACGTCCGCGGCGCCGGGCCCGACGAGGCCGAACGGGCCGTGCTGCAGGCCGCGTTCGACGACGTACGCGTCTCCGACATGGTCAAGGAGGTGGCCCGGTGAGGCTGCACCACCTGACGGTGACGGCCTTCGGGCCCTTCGGCGGACGGCAGGAGGTCGACTTCGACGCGCTCGGCAGCGCCGGCCTCTTCCTGCTGCACGGCGCGACCGGCGCGGGCAAGACCTCCGTCCTCGACGCCGTCTGCTACGCCCTCTACAACGCCGTGCCCGGCGACCGCCAGACCCGCGGCGGCACCCTGCGCAGCGACCACGCCGCCTCCACCGCCCGCACCGAGGTGTGCCTCGACCTGACCGTCGCCGGACGCCGGATCGAGGTCACCCGGCAGCCGCCCTGGGAGCGCCCCAAGAAGCGCGGCACCGGCACCACCACCGAGAAGGCCCAGTCCTGGCTGCGCGAGTACGACGCCGAGAGCGGCACGTGGAAGGACCTCAGCCGTTCCCACCAGGAGATCGGCGCCGAGATCGAGGCGCTGCTCGGCATGAGCCGCGAACAGTTCTGCCAGGTCGTCCTGTTGCCGCAGGGCGACTTCGCGCGGTTCCTGCGCGCCGACGCCGAGGCCCGCGGCAAACTCCTCGGCCGGCTCTTCGACACCCGCCGCTTCGCCGCCGTCGAGACCCACCTCGCCGAGCGCCGCCGCGCCGCCCAGGCCCAGGTCACCGCGGGCGACGACCGGCTCCTCGCCGTCGCCCACCGCATCCAGCAGGCCGCGGGCGACGCCGCCGAACTCCCGCTGCCCAGCGCGGCCCCCGGCGAACCCGGCCTCGCCGCCGCCCTGTCGGAGTGGGCCGCTGTCGCCCGCGCGGGCGCCCGCGAACGCCGCACCGTCGCCGCCTGCGCCGTCACCGCAGCCGAGTCCGCCCAGACCCGCGCCCAGACCGAGCTCGACGCCGTACGTGAAACCCACCGCCTGCAGGCCCGGTACGCCGAGGCGCGGGCGCGGTCCGCACGGCTCGACGAGCGTGCCGGGGAGCAGCGCGACTGGCAGCAGCGCATGGACCGGGCCCGCAAGGCCGAGGCCGTGACGCCCGCGCTCGCCCTGCGCGCCGAGACCGACGCCGAGCACGGGCGCGCCCGCTGCGCGGAGTCGGCCGCACGCGCCCAGCTGCCCGAACGGTTCGACGGGGCCTCCGCCACCGGCCTGACCACCGCCGCCCGCAAGGCACTTGAGGAGCTCGGCGGCCTCGAATCGGCTCGCCGCGCCGAACAGCGCCTCGCCGAGCTCGCCGAGCGCCGCGCCGAGGCCGACCGGCAGGAACGCGCCGACACGGAGGCCCTTCAGGAGGCCGCGGCCTGGCTCGACGGCTGGGAGGAGACCCGCCGCACCCTGCAGGAGCGCATCGAGCACGCCCAGGACGCCGCGACCCGCGCCGAGCACCTCGCCGGGCAGCTCGAACCCGCCCGCGAGAAGGCCGCCGCCGCACACCGCCGCGACACCCTCCAGACGCGGACCGTCGAGGCCAACGACCACGCCCTCGCCGTACGCGAGACCGCCACCGGCGCGCACGAGCACTGGCTGCAGCTCAAGGAGCGCCGCCTGCAGGGCATCGCCGCCGAACTCGCCCAGGGCCTGACCCCCGGCGAGCCCTGCTCCGTCTGCGGAGCCACCGAGCACCCGGAGCCCGCCCCGCTCGTCGACGGCCACGTGGGCCGCCAGGCCGAGGAGGCGGCGCTCGCCGCGTACCGGCGGGCCGACGAGGAGCGTGCCGAGGCCGAGCGGGCCCTCGCCGACGTACGCGAGGCGCTCGCCGTGCAGACCGCCGCAGCGGGGGACGCCCCCGTACGCGAACTCGCCGACAAGGCCGAGGAGTTGGCGCGCCTCTTCGACGAGGCCCGGCAGCTCGCCCTCGGCCTGCACGCCGCCCGCGAAGCCCTCGCCCGCGCCGAGGCCGAGCACGAGCGGCGGCTCGCCCACCGCCAGGAGGCCGCCACCCGCGCCGCGTCCCGCAGCTCCCTGCGCGAGTCCCTCGACCGCGAACAGGCCACGCTCCAGGAGGAGTTGACGCAGGCGAGAGGAGGCGCCGCGAGCGTCGCCGCCCGCGCCGCGCAACTGGAGCGCCAGGCGGCCCTGCTCACCGACGCCGCCGACGCCGTCCGCGCCGCCGAGGACGCCGCCCGCCGCCTCAAGGACGCCGACGCCCGCCTCGCCGACGCCGCCTACCGCGCCGGCTTCGCCACCCCGCAGGACGCCGCCGACGCCGCCCTCGACGACGCCGCGTACCGCGAACTCCAGCACCGCATCGACGCCCGCCGCCAGGAGGAAGCAGCCGTACGCGCGGTCCTCGCCGAGCCCGAGACCGCCGCCGCGGACCTGCTCCCGCCCGCCGACCCGGCCGCCGCCCAGGCCGCGGCGGAGGCCGCCGACCGCCGCCTGCGCACCGCCGTCACGGCACGCGCCGCCGCCGAACACCGCTGCGCCGAACTCGACCGCCTCTCCCGCCAGTCGGCCGCGGAAGCCCGCCAACTGGGGCCGCTGCGCGCCGAGTTCGACCGGGTGGCACGCCTCGCGAGCCTCACCGCCGGCACGTCGGCGGAGAACGAACGCAAGATGCGCCTCGAGTCGTACGTCCTGGCCGCCCGCCTCGAACAGGTCGCCGCCGCCGCGACGGCCCGCCTGCAGCGCATGTCCTCCGGCCGCTACACCCTCGTCCACTCCGACGACCGCGCGGGCCGCGGCCGCTCCGGGCTCGGCCTGCACGTCGTGGACGCCTGGACCGGCAGCGAACGCGACACGGCGACCCTCTCCGGCGGCGAGACCTTCTTCGCCTCCCTGGCCCTCGCCCTCGGCCTCGCCGACGTCGTCACCGACGAGGCCGGCGGCGTCCGCCTCGACACCCTTTTCATCGACGAGGGCTTCGGCAGCCTCGACGACCAGACCCTCGACGAGGTCCTCGACGTCCTCGACTCGTTGCGGGAGCGCGACCGCAGCGTCGGCATCGTCAGCCACGTCGCCGACCTGCGCCGCCGCGTGCACGCGCAGCTGGAGGTCGTGAAGGGGCGGGCGGGGTCGCGGGTGCGGCAGTCCGCGAACTGAGTCGCGTACGGGAGGTGTTGAGCCTCGGTCGACCGAGCGCGGATGCTGCGACGGTCCGGCCCGGCCAGGGTGGGAATCTGTCAGGCCGCCCTGCGGCTGTCGGTGATTGATCGTCACCCCATAGACGACACAACCGAGTTGGGTTTTCATGCTGTCATGACGAACAGGGAGCGTGGGGTCCTGGCGCTCTGGTTGACCGGATGCGCGGTGGCCGTCGGGGCTGTGATCCACTTCGGCTTCGAACCCGTGACAGCTGTCCTCGGTATCGGTGGGGTGCTGCTCGTCGCCTCGCCGGCGAAATCCTTCCTCACGCGGACGTGGGCGTGGAACGCCGAGCCAAGTGAGGGCACCCAACTCGACGCTGCGGCCGTCGCGTTGAACCACGCCGTGAAGCGGCACTGGACCAGTGAAGCCGGGCGCCGGAAACAACATCTGTCCATCGACCGCATCCCCGTGCGCTGGGACACGTTGCACGACCAGCGCTCCCGCGCCACTACCGTCGAAGCGCCACGGCCGCTGCCGGAGCACGGCAGCCTCGACGCGCTCGTCGAGGACTACGCAGCCCGCCCGTCGCGCCTGATCGTCGTGGGCGATGCCGGTTCCGGGAAGACTGGCCTCTGCGTCGACCTCACGCTCGCGCTGTGCCGCCCTGCCGATCCACAGCGCGTGCCGGTCCTCCTCCAACTCTCCACCTGGGAACCGGAGATCAGCTTCCAGAACTGGATCGTGCAACGCCTCACCGAGGACTATCGGTTCCTGGAGGACACGACCAAGTACGGTGCGGGGGCTGTCATGGAGCTGCTCTCCCATCGACGGCTGCTCCTTGTACTGGACGGACTCGACGAACTGCCGCCCGAGCTGCGTGTGCAGGTCATCAGAACGCTGCGTGACAACACCCATCTGCCCGCGGACTTGGTACTGACCTGCCGCCCGGACGAGTACGCGGCGACTACCGCCGAAGAGCCGCTGCCGGACAGCAGGCTGGTTCGCCTCCTGCCGGTACCGGCCATCGACATGGTCGCCTACCTGGTGGCGCACTTTCCCGACGACCTGGACCGCTGGGCGTCCGTCACGCGCACCCTCCGAGAAGACCCGGCCGGACCGCTGGCCGACGCGCTGTCCAGCCCACTGATGCTGTTTCTGACCCGAGCCTCGTACCGTTCCCGTAGCAGCACGCCCGAGGACCTGCTGGACCCCGTGCGGTTCGGCACGAGGGAGCAGATCGAGGACCATCTCCTCGATGCGTTCATCCCCGTGGTCTTCGACTCTCCGCCCTTGGGCTCCGATGACGGCAACCCGGGACGCCCCACTCGGGAGTGGCCCGAGGAGCAGGCGCTACGGGCGCTGACGTTCTTCGCCAACAGGCTTGAGTCCCAGTTCCGCGACGGGGGACGGCGGCCCGTCGATTTGAGCTGGTGGAACCTGCGGGATCTGGCGGCCATACCTCGCCGTTTGTTCGTCGTCGTGCCCACAGTGATCGGAGCCGTCAGCTGTTGTCTGCTGGGGCTACTCATCTTCGGGTTGTTCGGGCGGCCGGGGTTCGGCGCTCTGTTCGGTGCCGCTGTCGGTCTGGTCTTCAGCCCGCTGCTCGGCCTGGTGAGGGCGGAGCCGCCGCGGCGATTCGCCCCACGCCGTGCCCGGCAGCACAACCGGCTCGTGCTGCGGCCGCTGGTGATCGATCTGGGATTCGGCCTCATCGGCCTCGTCACCGGCGGTCTCCTGGCCGGGCTGCTCTACCCGGTCACCTACGGGGTTGCCGCCGGACTCGCCTTCGGCCTCGTGTTCGCGTCGGCCCGACGCTTCACCCGCCCCACGGAGCCGAAACATACTGTTACGCCGCTGAGGTCCCTGCGAGACGACCGCAACGCCGTGCTCTACGCATGGCTGTTCGGCTCGCTCGCTGGGGGCTGTGTGGGCGGCTTCCTTGCCACGGCCGGGATCGACCGCGCTCGCTACGACCTGGTCATCTCGGCGTCTCCAGCCGTCCAAGGGGTCATGGGCGCGTCGGTCGGTGCGCTTCTCTGCGGCGTGGGGCTCGGCTTGGTTGTTCTCTCCACCAGCGCCTGGGGGCACTACACGACGGCGCGCGGCTGGCTCGCTTGGCGAGGACACACCCCGTGGAGCCTGGCGTCGTTCCTCCACGACGCCCACAAGCTGGGGGTGCTGCGGTCCACGGGGGCCCACTACCAGTTCCGGCATGCGAGTCTGCAGCGTCGCCTCGCCGCGCAGAGGTAGCTCAGCCCGCTC
>NZ_JASCIQ010000034.1 GCF_029968035.1 Streptomyces cavernicola
TCGACTCCCGTGGGGGGACAGCTGCCTCGGGGAGCCGAAGGAGTAACCGCCTCATGAGCAGCAGCGGCATACCGGTCGACGCCCGGTACGGACGGTCCCACGGCCCGTACGACATGCGTCCGAAGCGTCTCGGTCCCAAGTACGCAGGTCTCGACGTCAAGGAGGCCCGGCGCCGGCGGCTCCGCGCGACCGTACGGGTGCATGCGCGGCGCGTGGAGACGGCTCTCGACAAGCTGCGGTCCAGGGCGGCGCGTGCCCTCACGCCCGACCCGGCCGGGGCGCTCGCCCGCCGCGCCGCAGTCCGCGAGGCGGAGCAGGAGGTGCGCGAACTCGACGCCGACGGGCGGGTGTTCACCAGACGGGACACCGGGGCGCAGGTCAGGACCCGCGACACCCTGGCGGCCGCGGACCCGGTGCTGATCGCGGGCCGGGCCGCCGACGACCGGTACGAGGTGGAGTGCCTCACGCACCGCGGCGACCCGCTGTTCTTCGACGACGCGGGCGCGGCCGCGCGCGCGGCCCGGCGCTCGCACATGTGGTGTGAGGGCTGCCGGCAACTGGGGCAGGCCCTGCGCCCGGTGCGCGGACGCGCCCGCATTCGTACGCGCACCACACTCACGACGCGCACAGCCGCCCGCGCCTTGGCCCGAGTTCACACCCGCGCTGCCCGCCGCAGAAGCAACAAACGCTCCTGACCTGGGAGTTACAACAGAAGAGCGAAAGCGAGCAACCGACGAGGCCAAAGGAACTAGGTAAGCAGGTAAGCAGGAGGTCCTGAAAGGCCTGAGAAATTAAGGAGCTTGAGGAAAGTCAGAGCCCTCAAGGCCAGACAAGGCAGTAAGGCTGATGCCCCGCCTCGTGCAGCCGGTGGCTGAAGTCCTGCCATTCGTGCAGCAGTTGGTAGACATTGAACGCGTCGCGCGGGCCGCCGCGGTCCGGGACCGTGGACCAGATGAACGCGGCCGCGCCGACCGTCTCCTCGCCGATGCCGCGGAGCGGGTCGACGACCGTCATCGGGAGTTTCACCACGGCGTAGTCGGGGTGCAGGACGACGAGTTCGAGCGGGGGCACCTTGTGCAGGGGTATGCCCTCGATGCCGGTGAGGACCATCGCGGCCATCGTCTCCGGCTTGATCTTCGTGAACATGCCGCCCATGCCGAGCTCGTCACCGCCGAGCTCCTCCGGCCGCATCGAGATGGGCACGCGCGCGGCGGTCGCTCCGTCCGGAGCGCCGAAGTACTTGTAGGTCACCCCCACCCGGCCACTCCTGCTCCCCGTGCTCCCCGTGCTCGAAGGGATCCCCGCCGCGGCGTCGTGCCGGTCGGCCGCGCCCGCCGCCGTGTCCGCCGTCTCGGCGGCCTCAGGTTCCCTACGGTGCCTCCCCCGGCGGGCACGCCGGGGACCGAGGTCGTCGGTCCCCTCGCCCAGTCCGCCACCGCGATGCATATCTCCACCCGACTGCTTTTTAGGTAACACAGCGACGCCGCGCAACCCGATCATCGTGTCAGTTGACCTCCCCCGTGACCGTACGCCGAAACGTGGGTGTGAACAGCCGTGCTGAAACACCTGTCCACAGGATGTCCGAGGGCTCTGACACCATGGCTTGTGTGAGCTTTCCCTATGTCCACCCAGTCTCGCAGACGAGAGGGGGCTGACGCCCGGTCGTTAAGACCAGGCGCCCATCGGCCGGCGCCGATTCCCGCCGGTTACCGCCGATTCCCGCCGACACCCGTCGACTTCCGCCGTCGTCGACCTCACCGACGCATCGCAGATCAGGACCAAAGTGCCGTATTCATACGAAGCCCCCGTTTCGCAGACGCTTTTCGACCGAGCGGCCGTCGTGACGCCCGGCGGCGTGAACTCTCCCGTGCGCGCCTTCCGCGCCGTGGGGGGCACGCCCCGCTTCATGGTGTCCGGCACCGGTCCCTATCTCACCGACGCCGACGGCCGTGAGTACGTGGACCTGGTGTGCTCCTGGGGACCGATGATCCTCGGGCACGCGCACCCCGAGGTGATCTCCGCCGTGCAGGACGCGGTCGCCCGCGGCACCTCGTTCGGTACGCCGGGGGAGGGCGAGGTCGAGCTCGCCGAGGAGATCGTCGCGCGCATCGAGCCCGTCGAGCAGGTCCGCCTGGTGTCGTCCGGCACCGAGGCGACGATGTCGGCGATCCGCCTCGCCCGCGGCTTCACCGGCCGCCCGAAGGTGATCAAGTTCGCGGGCTGCTACCACGGCCATGTGGACGCGCTGCTCGCCGCGGCCGGCTCCGGCGTCGCCACGTTCGGCCTGCCGGACACCCCGGGCGTCACGGGCGCCCAGGCGGGCGAGACGATCGTGCTGCCGTACAACGACCTGGAGGCCGTGCGGGCCGCGTTCGCCGCGCACCCGGGCGAGATCGCCTGTGTGATCACCGAGGCCTCGCCCGGCAACATGGGCGTGGTCCCGCCGCGCGACGGTTTCAACGCCGGCCTGAAGCAGCTCTGCCAGGACAACGGCGCGCTGTACATCTCGGACGAGGTCATGACCGGCTTCCGTACGTCGAAGGCTGGCTGGTTCGGCGTCGACGGCGTCGTGCCCGACCTGCTGACCTTCGGCAAGGTCATGGGCGGCGGCTTCCCGGCGGCGGCGTTCGGCGGCCGCGCCGACGTGATGGCGCACCTCGCCCCGGCCGGCCCGGTCTACCAGGCGGGCACGCTCTCCGGGAACCCGATCGCCACGGCGGCGGGCCTCGCCCAGCTCCGCCTCCTGGACGACGCGGCGTACGACACGGTGAACGCGGTGTCGAAGGAGCTCCAGGGTCTGGTCACCGCGGCGCTCACCAAGGAGGGCGTGGCGCACCGGCTGCAGACCGCGTCCAACATGTTCTCGGTCTTCTTCACGGCGGACGAGGTGCGGAACTACGACGAGGCGAAGGCGCAGGAGGCGTTCCGCTTCACCGCGTTCTTCCACTCGATGCTGGCCGACGGGGTGTATCTGCCGCCGTCCGCCTTCGAGTCCTGGTTCGTCTCGACGGCGCACGACGAGCGTGCGATCCAGCGCATCGCGGACGCCCTGCCCGCTGCCGCCCGTGCCGCCGCGGAGGCCACGGCATGAGCTCCCTGCGCGACGACAGCGAGCTCACCGTCGTCCATGTGATGCGCCACGGCGAGGTGCACAACCCGGAGGGCATCCTCTACGGCCGCCTGCCGGAGTACCACCTCTCCGAGCTCGGCCGGCAGATGGCCGACCGGGTCGCCGAGCACCTGGCCGGGCGGGACGTCACGCATGTCGTGTCCTCGCCCCTGGAGCGCGCGCAGGAGACGGCCACGCCGATCGCCAAGGCGCACGGCCTGGACATCGCCACGGACGAGCGGCTCATCGAGGCGGACAACGTCTTCCAGGGCAAGACCTTCGGCGTGGGCGACGGCGCCCTGAAGCGCCCGGAGAACTGGCGGCACCTGGTCAACCCGTTCAAGCCGTCCTGGGGCGAGCCGTATGTCGAGCAGGTCGTGCGGATGATGGGCGCGCTCGACGCGGCGAAGGACGCGGCCCGCGGGCATGAGGCGGTGTGCGTCAGCCACCAGCTGCCGATCTGGATCGTGCGGAGCTTCGTGGAGAAGCGCCGGCTGTGGCACGACCCGCGCAAGCGGCAGTGCACGCTGGCCTCGCTGACGTCGTTCACGTACCGCGGCGACAAGATCGTCTCGGTCGGGTACTCCGAGCCGGCCCGTGACCTGGTCCCCGCGCATCTGCTCGCGGGCGCGAAGCCGGTCAAGGGCAAGGACAAGGCGTTCGGGGCATAGAGGGCATTTCATAGCGAAGCGGTCCCCAACGGGCCGTCGGGGCCGGGCACTTACCGAGTGTCCGGCCCCTTCGCTCTCGTACCCACCAGAAGAATCACGCCACTTGCCGCAACCTTTCCTCCCGATCCGCTATCTACCGGTGTGCCCACATTCGTGGGGGACCAGTGGGGACCAGTGCGGAGAATCGGGGACGGAATGCGTGACTACAGCCGAAGGGGACTACTGGGACTGGGAGTTGGCCTCGGAGCGGCCGCCGCGGGGCTCGCTGCATGCGGGACCGGGGGCGGCGACGCGAAGCCGGCGAGCCGGGCGCGCGGCAAGGACACCCCGATAGAGGGGCGGGCGATAGGCGACGGTTCCACGTCCTTCACCGGCAAGCAGCCGCACCAGCCCGCGGCGCCGCGCAGGCTCGAACCCGGTGAGAAGCCACCGCAGTTCGTCGTCTTCTCCTGGGACGGCGCGGGCGAGGTCGGTAATGGCCTGTTCCCGCGGTTCCTGAAGCTCGCCGCGGACCACGGCGCGCACATGACGTTCTTCCTCTCGGGGCTCTATCTGCTGCCCGAGGCGAAGAAGCGCCTGTACCGCCCGCCGAACAACACCGTCGGCGCCTCCGACATCGGCTACCTCACCGACGACCACATCAAGCAGACCCTCCGTTACGTGCGGAAGGCCTGGCTCGACGGCCACGAGATAGGCACGCACTTCAACGGCCACTTCTGCGCGGGCGCGGGCTCGGTCGCCCACTGGACGCCCCGGCAGTGGCGCGACGAGATCGACCAGGCCACGTCCTTCGTCAAGCAGTGGCGTACGCACACGGGTTGGACCGATCTGCCGTCGCTGCCCTTCGACTACGACAAGGAACTCGTCGGCGGCCGCACGCCCTGCCTGCTCGGCCAGGAGAACCTGCTGCCCGTCGCCCGCGAGCTCGGCTGGCGCTACGACGCCTCGTCACCCGGCGGCCACCAGCGCTGGCCCGTCAAGAAGCAGGGCATATGGGACCTTCCGCTCCAGGCGATGCCGTTTCCCGGCCACACCTTCGAGGTCCTGTCGATGGACTACAACATCCTCGCCAACCAGTCCCTGAACTCCACGAAGGCCCCGCCCCACAACTACCCGGCCTGGCGCAGGCAGGCCACCGAGTCGTATCTCGCCGGGTTCAACAGGGCGTACGAGACGAACCGGGCGCCGTTCTTCGTCGGCAACCACTTCGAGCAGTGGAACGGGGGCATCTACATGGGCGCCGTCGAGGAGACCCTCAAGACGGTCGCGGGGAAGAAGGACGTACGCCTGGTCTCCTTCCGGCAGTTCGTGGACTGGCTCGACGCGCAGGATCCGAAGGTCCTCGCGCGGCTGCAGTCCCTGAACGTCGGACAGGCTCCGGCGGGCGGCTGGCGGGGGCTCGGCAAAGCCGCCTGATCTGGCCGTTCGTGCGGTTTTCCGCGTGCGCCGGGGGGTGCCCAAGATCCTCGAAACGGTCATGCGAAACTTTTCACATGAGTTCTCGCCGTCCTGCCCTCCGACGTGCCTCCCTCTTCTCCCGCCCGTCGCCCGGCCACCGCCCCTCAAGGAATCGCGGGACGATGCACCTTCTCGTTGGGGCCGCGGTCGCCGCTCTCACCCTGAGCGCCTGCGGCGACGGCGGCACCCAGGGCGGCTCCGGGAACACCAACTTCGTCACCGGCAAGAACGGCATCGCGGAGGTCGGCAAGGCCGAGCGCGTCGCCGCCCCGAAGCTCGAAGGCAAGGGCCTCGACGGCAAGCCGCTGAGCCTCAACGACTACAAGGGCAAGATCGTCGTCCTCAACGTCTGGGGCTCCTGGTGCGGTCCCTGCCGCGTCGAGACGCCGTACCTCGTGAAGGTCGCGAAGGAGCTCAAGCCGAAGGGCGTCGAGTTCGTCGGCATCAACACCCGTGACTTCAACAAGGGCCCGGCGGTCAAGTTCGAGGAGGAGCACGGCGTCGAGTACCCGAGCTTCTACGACCCCTCCGGCAAGCTCATCCTGCGCTTCCCGAAGGGCAGCCTCGCCCCGCAGCAGATCCCGTCCACGATCGTCATCGACAAGGACGGCAAGATGGCGGCCCGCGCCCTGCAGGCCGTCAACGACAAGCAGCTGCACCAGATGATCGACCCGCTGCTCGCGGAGAAGTGAGCGAGACGTGATGCACGCACTCGCCACGGCCGCCGGCGGGCCCGCCCTCGCCGCCGCGATCGAAGGCCCCAACGAGACCGTCCTCACAGGCGCCCTCGTCCTGGCCCTGCCGATCGCGCTCCTCGCCGGCCTCGTCTCCTTCTTCTCGCCCTGCGTCCTGCCGCTCGTCCCCGGCTACCTCTCGTACGTCACCGGGGTCAGCGGCACCGACCTCGCCGAGGCCAAGCGGGGCCGGATGGCCGCCGGGGCCGGGCTGTTCGTGCTCGGCTTCACCGCGGTCTTCGTCTCCGGGGGCGCGCTTTTCGGCGGCTTCGGGGCGACGCTGCAGGAGCACCGCGAGGTCATCTCCAAGGTGCTCGGCGCGCTGACCATCGTGCTCGGGCTCTTCTTCATGGGCGCCATGCCCTTCCTGACGCAGCGCGAATTCCGCTTCCACAAGCGGCCGGTGTCCGGACTCGCGGGCGCGCCCATGCTCGGCGTGCTCTTCGGCATCGGCTGGACGCCCTGCATCGGCCCGACCCTCTCCGCGGTCAGCGCGCTCTCCATCAGCGAGGCCAGCGCGGGCCGCGGGGCCATACTGACCGTGGCCTACTGCATCGGGCTCGGACTGCCGTTCATCCTGGCCGCGATCGCGTTCCGGCGGGCGCTCGGCGCCTTCGACTGGGTCAAGCGGCACTACGTCTGGGTGATGCGGATCGGCGGCGGCATGCTCGTCGCCACCGGCCTGCTGCTCGTCACCGGCGTCTGGGACCACCTGGTGTCCCAGATGCAGTCCTGGACTTCCGGCTTCACCGTGGGGATCTGATCGTGAGCAAGACCGACACCGCAGCCGACGGTACGGACGAGAAAGAACTCGGCAGCGCCGTATCGCAGCTCAGCACCGCGCCCCAGGAGGACACGGGCGGCGATGCCCCGAACCTGCCGGCGCTCGGCGTCATCGGCTGGGCCCGCTGGTTCTGGCGGCAGCTCACCTCGATGCGGGTCGCCCTGATCCTGCTCTTCATGCTGTCGCTCGGCGCGATCCCCGGCTCGCTGATCCCGCAGAACAGCGTCGACGAGCTCAAGGTGCAGGACTTCAAGGACGCCCACACCACGCTCACGCCGATCTACGAGAAGCTCCAACTCTTCGACGTCTACAGCTCGGTGTGGTTCTCCGCGATCTACATCCTGCTCTTCGTCTCCCTCATCGGCTGCATCGTCCCGCGCACCTGGCAGTTCGTCGGCCAGCTCCGCGGCCGCCCCCCGCGCGCCCCGCGCCGCCTCGACCGGCTGCCCGCGTACACCACGTGGCGCACCGACGCCGAGCCCGAGCAGGTCCGCGAACAGGCCCTCGCACTGCTGCGGAAGCGCCGCTTCCGCGCCGATCTCTCCGACGACGCCGTCACCGCCGAGAAGGGCTATCTGCGCGAGGCCGGCAACCTGCTCTTCCACGTCTCGCTGATCGTGATGCTGGTCGCCTTCGCCGCCGGCACGCTCTTCAAGTCCGAGGGCGGCAAGCTGATCACCGAGGGCGACGGATTCGCCAACACCCTTACGCAGTACGACGACTTCAAGTCCGGCAACCTCTTCGACAACGACAGCCTGGAGCCGTTCAGCTTCACGCTCGACAGCTTCGAGGACACGTACGAGAAGAGCGGTCCCGAGAAGGGCACGCCGCGCATCTATAAGGCGCACGTCACCTATTCCGAGGGCGCCGACGGGCCGGAGAAGAAGATGGCGATCGAGGTCAACTCGCCGCTCGACGTGAACGGCGCGAAGGTCCACCTCATCGGCCACGGCTACGCACCCGTCGTCACCGTCAAGGACGGCCGCGGCGAGACGGTCTACCACGGCGCCGTGCCGATGCTGCCGATCGACTCCAACGTCACGTCGACCGGCGCGATCAAGGTCGCCGACGGCTACCGCGACAAGGACGGCAAGAAGGAACAGCTCGGCTTCAACGCCTTCTTCGTGCCGACGTTCGCGGGCGCGGGCAAGGGCGAGATGTTCTCCCAGTTCCCGGCGCCCGATTACCCGGTGCTCGCACTCTCCGCGTACCACGGCAGCCTCGGCGTCGACTCCGGGCTTCCGCAGAACGTGTACCAGCTCGACACCAAGAAGCTGAAGGAGTTCAAGGACGAGAACGGCCAGCTGCTCAAGCAGCGCATCCGGCCGGGCGAGACCATGAAGCTCCCGAACGGCGCCGGCTCGATCACGTTCGAGAAGGACCTCAAGGAGTGGGCGTCCTTCCAGATCTCCCAGCAGCCCGGCAACAGCTGGGCGCTGATCGGCGCGGGCTCCGCCCTCGCCGGCCTGGTCGGCTCGCTGTTCATCCAGCGCCGCCGCGTCTGGGTGCGGGCCGTGCGGCACGCCGACGGCACCACCGTCATCGAGATGGCGGGCCTCGGCCGCAGCGAGTCCACTCAGCTCCCGGAGGAGCTGGGCGACCTTGCGGAGGAGCTCCATTCGAGGGCGCCCAGCATCTCCGAACAATCTGCCGAAGGGGCTGAGAATTGAGTCCTCCCTCCCGCAGTTGGAGAGGGATTCCTGGCTCACGCTGCTCCGACGCTCTGCGAACGACCGAGTCTTCTGCGATCAACACCAGCCGGGTTGAAACCAGCCCGGGTACTACGACTACGAGGGAATTGCTGATGCGTGCTTGGTTCTCGCGACGCGGTTCCCGACGCTACCAGCGGGCGGAAGTCCCTGTCCGGAGGTTTCAGTGAATCTCGCCGCCGCCACCAACGAGAACCTGGCGAACATCAGCAACGTCCTGATCTATTCGTCGATGGCCGTCTACACCCTGGCCTTCCTCGCGCACATCGCCGAATGGACCTTCGGCAGCCGCAGCAAGGTCGGCCGCACCGCCGCCGCGCTCACCACGAAGTCCACGGGCGCCGCCGCGAAGACCGCGGGACCCGCCGTCACCGTCAAGAAGGCCGGGGGCACCGCCGTCCTCGACCGCCCCAAGATCGTCACGCGCACCGCCTCCGGCACCCGTGACGTGCCGGACGGCCCCGGCGCGCACGGCGGCACCGAGAAGGGCGACATGTACGGCCGGATCGCCGTGTCGCTCACCGTGCTCGCGTTCTTCGTCGAGGCGGGCGGCGTCGCCTCCCGCGCGCTCTCCGTCATGCGCGCCCCCTGGGGCAACATGTACGAGTTCTCGATCACCTTCTCCACGGTGGCCGTCGGCGCGTACCTGCTGCTCCTGGCGCTGAAGAAGAACGTCCGCTGGATCGGCCTGATCCTGGTCACCACGGTCCTGCTCGACCTGGGCATCGCCACCAAGTGGCTCTACACCGACAGCGACCAGCTCGTCCCGGCCCTCGACTCGTACTGGCTGTGGATCCACGTCTCCACCGCCATCTTCTGCGGCGCGGTCTTCTACCTCGGCGCGGTCGGCACGCTGCTCTACCTCTTCCGCGACTCCTACGAGACCAAGCTGGAGGGCGGCGGCACCCCGGGCACGTTCGCGAACTCGGTCCTCTCCCGGCTGCCCTCGGCGGCGTCCCTGGACAAGTTCTCGTACCGCATCAACGCCGCGGTCTTCCCGCTGTGGACGTTCACGATCATCGCGGGCGCGATCTGGGCGGGCGACGCCTGGGGCCGCTACTGGGGCTGGGACCCCAAGGAGGTCTGGTCCTTCGTCACGTGGATCGTCTACGCCTGCTACCTGCACGCCCGCGCCACGGCCGGCTGGAAGGGCCGCAAGGCCGCCTACCTGGCGCTGTTCGCCTTCGCGACCTGGCTGTGGAACTACTACGGCGTCAACATCTTCATCACCGGCAAGCACTCGTACGCCGGAGTCTGAGCCGCCTCCGCCCCGCGTACGACCTGCACGGGTGCGGATGACCCTGGACGGGGCCACGCTGGTGGCATGAGCGCGACGATCGGACAGGGCACCAGCCGGACCTCGAACGGGGTCCAGCACCTCCACTTCGAGCTGCACCTTCCGCACCCCGTCGAGCAGGTCTGGCTCGCCGTGGCCAGTGCGCGGGGGCTGCGGCAGTGGCTGGCCGCCGCCGATGTCCTCGAACCGAGGCTCGGCGGCGCTGTCGTACTGCGCTGGCTCAACCAGCCGGGCGAGGTGGTGGTGCATGTGGGGCGGGTGAGCGCGTGGGACGTGGAGCGGGTCGCCGAGTACACCCTCGACTCGCTGCACGGCCGGATGCGGTTCCACCTGGAGCCGGACGGGCGGTCCGGCACCACGCTGCGGTTCACGAACGAGTTCCCCGGCGACGACGCCCTCCGCCTGGACTGCCTCGCCGGCTGGCACGACCACTTCGAGTACCTCGCGGAGGCGCTGTCGGGCCACCCGGTCGACTGGTCCACCTGGACCCCGGCCCGCTGGCACCGCTTCCGAGACGCCTACGCAACCCGCGGCTAGCCCTGTTCTTTTTCCCCTCCCCGCCCCTTCCCTAAAGTCCTCAGCGGACAGCTCGGGAGCTGCCGCCCCCGGACCCCGCCCGGGGCTGCCGCCCCTGGACCCCCGCTCCTCAAACGCCGGAGGGGCTGGTTTTCAAGGGGCGCGGGGAACTGCGCGACCAGCCACGATGGCGCGGCAGTCGAGCGACGACCGGGGGTTCGGGGCGCAGCCCCGAAGGCAGGGCGTAGGGGCGGCACGCCCGAGCAGGGGCGCGGGGAACTGCGCGACCAGCCACGATGGCGCGGCAGTCGAGCGACGACCGGGGGTTCGGGGCGCAGCCCCGACAGCAGGGTGCAGGGGCGGCACGCCCGAGCAGGGGCGCGGGGAACTGCGCGACCAGCCACGACGGTGCGGCAGTCGAGCGACGACCGGGGGTTTGGGGCGCAGCCCCGACAGCAGGGTGCAGGGGCGGCACGCCGGAGCAGGGGTCAGGGGCGGCATGCCCAACAGGGTCAGGGGCGGCACGCCGGAGCAGGGGTCAGGGGCGGCGTGCCCAACAGGGTCAGGGGCGGCACGCCCACCATGGGCCGGGGTGCAGCCCCGAGGGGCTACTTGGGGGAAGGGCCCTCGGAGCCGTCCTCGTCCGGCTCGTCCTTCTTGAGGGACCGGAGGAACTCCGGGTTGTCGTCCGGGGCCACCCACCCCCCGCGCCGCCCGCCCGCAGGGCGCCGCCGCTGCGAGGTGCGGTCCTTGCCGACGATCAGCCACGAGATCGAGCCGACCAGCGGGAACAGCAGGACCAGAATCGCCCAGAGCGGCTTGGGGATGTAGCGGACCTCCTGCTCATCGGTGGTGATGCAGTCGATGAACGCGTAGATGCTGAGTGCCAGCGGCACCAGGATCATCAGCACCCGGAACATGAAGCCGTCCCCCTGCGGGTTGAGTGCCGGGGCCGTGTGGACGGCCCCCGTGACGGGTCAAGCCTAGCGAGTAGCCGATACTGGTCCCTATGGCTTATGACGATCTTCGCTCCCTGCTCCGGGCGCTGGAGCGCGAGGGCGACCTGAAGCGCATCAAGGCCGAGGTCGACCCGCATCTGGAGGTCGGTGAGATCGTCGACCGGGTGAACAAGGCCGGCGGCCCCGCCCTGCTCTTCGAGAACGTGAAGGGCTCCGCGATGCCCCTCGCGATGAACGTGTACGGCACCGACCGCCGCCTCCTGAAGGCCCTCGGCCTGAAGTCGTACGCGGAGATCAGCGACAAGATCGGCGGCCTGCTCAAGCCTGAGCTCCCGCAAGGGTTCATCGGCGTACGCGAGGCCTTCGGCAAGCTCGGCGCGATGACCCACGTACCGCCGAAGAAGGTGAAGCAGGAGAACGCCCCCGTCCAGGAGGTCGTGCTCACCGGTGACGACGTGGACCTGGAGCAGCTCCCCGCGCTGTTCACCTGGCCCGAGGACGGCGGCTCGTTCTTCAACCTGGGGCTGACGCACACCAAGCACCCGGAGACGGGCGTGCGCAACCTCGGCCTGTACCGGCTGCAGCGCCACGACAAGCGCACCATCGGCATGCACTGGCAGATCCACAAGGACAGCCGCAACCACTACCAGGTCGCCGCCCAGCGGGGCGAGAAGCTGCCGGTCGCGATCGCCTTCGGCTGCCCGCCGGCCGTGACGTACGCGTCCACCGCGCCGCTCCCCGGCGACATGGACGAGTACCTGCTGGCCGGGTTCATCCAGGGCAAGCGCGTCGAGATGGTCGACTGCAAGACGGTGCCGCTGCAGGTGCCGGCCAACGCCGAGGTCGTCATCGAGGGCTGGCTGGAGCCCGGCGAGATGCTGCCGGAGGGGCCGTTCGGCGACCACACCGGGTTCTACACGCCGCAGGAACCGTTCCCCGCCCTGAAGATCGACTGCGTGACGATGCGGAAGCGCCCGCTCCTGCAGTCGATCGTCGTCGGCCGCCCGCCGACGGAGGACGGCCCGCTCGGCCGCGCCACGGAGCGCTTCTTCCTGCCGCTCCTCAAGGTGATCGTCCCGGACATCGTCGACTACCACCTCCCGGAGTCCGGCGGCTTCCACAACTGCGCGATCGTCTCGATCGACAAGAAGTACCCGAAGCACGCGCAGAAGGTCATGCACGCCATCTGGGGCGCGCACATGATGTCCCTGACCAAGCTGATCGTCGTCGTCGACAAGGACTGCGACGTGCACGACCTGCACGAGGTCTCCTGGCGCGCCCTCGGCAACACCGACTACGCCCGCGACCTCACCGTCGTCGAGGGCCCCGTCGACCACCTCGACCACGCCTCGTACCAGCAGTTCTGGGGCGGCAAGGCGGGCATCGACGCCACGAGGAAGCTGCCCGAGGAGGGCTACACGCGGGACGGCGGCTGGCCCGAGATGGTCGAGTCCGACCCGCGCACGGCGGCCCTCGTGGACCGCCGCTGGAAGGAGTACGGACTCAAGTGAGCAGTGCCGCAGCAGCCGTCCCGCAGCCGGGGCGCACGAAGGCGTTCCTGCGCCTCGTCATGATCGAGCACTCCGTGTTCGCCCTGCCCTTCGCGTACATCGCCTCGCTGACCGCGATGTTCCAGGTGGACAAGAACATCCACTGGGGCCGGCTGCTCCTGGTGACGATCGCGATGGTCGGCCTGCGCACGTTCGCGATGGCCGCGAACCGGATCATCGACCGCGAGATCGACGCCCGTAACCCGCGCACCGCCCACCGCGAGCTGGTCACCGGCGCGGTCTCGGTGAAGTCGGCGTGGACGGGCGCGCTGATCGCCCTGGTCGTCTTCCTCGGCGCGGCGGCGCTCCTGAACCCGCTGTGCCTGGCGCTCGCGCCGGTCGCGGTGATCCCGATGGTGGTCTATCCGTACGGGAAGAGGTTCACGAACTTCCCGCAGGCGATCCTCGGCCTGGCGCAGGCGATGGGCCCGGTCGGCGCGTGGCTCGCGGTCACGGGTTCGTGGTCCTGGGACGCGGTGATCCTGGGCCTCGCGGTCGGCGTCTGGATCGGCGGCTTCGACCTGATCTACGCCTGCCAGGACGTGGAGACGGACCGCGAGGTCGGCGTGATGTCCGTGCCGGCGCGGTTCGGTATTCCGGCGGCGATCCGGGGGGCGCGGGGGTGTCACGCGGTGGCCACGGGGCTGTTCGTCTGGTACGCGCTGTCCACGGGTGCGGGCGTGTTCTTCTGGCTCGGCCTGGTGATCGTCGCGGCGGCGTTCCTGTACGAGCACACGATTGTGCGGCCGCACGATCTGTCCCGCCTGAACCGGGCGTTCTTCCAGGTCAACGGGTTCATCGGCATCGCGCTTTTCGCTTGCGCGCTGCTTGATCTCTTGGTGCGCGGCCTGACGGTCTGAGCTTTCCCCCACCCCGCCCCTTTCCGAAAGTCCTGCGGACAGCTCCGGGGGCTGCGCCCCCAGGCCCCCCCGCCTCCGGGGCTGCGCCCCTGGACCCCGCTTCTGGCTCCGCCCGGTTGTGGGCGGCTGCCGCTGCGTCGTGGCTGGTCGCGCAGTTCCCCGCGCCCCTTAAAAACCGGGGCTCGGCCAAAATTTAGCCCCTCCGGCGTTTGAGGAGCGGGGGCCCGGGGGCTGGCCCCCGGAGCTGTCCGCTGAGGACTTTCGGGAAGGGGCGGGGAGGGGAAAAAACCCCGGCTAAGCCCGCCCTCGGCGGAACACCACCGCCGCCAGCACCCCGCCCAGCAGCCCGAACAGGTGCCCCTGCCAGCTCACCCCCTCCGCCGTGGGCAGCGCGCCCCAGAGGATCGAGCCGTACGCCGCGAGAACGAGTACGCCGATCAGTACGTCCACCGCGCGGCGGTCCACGAAGCCGCGGACCAGGAGATAGCCGAAGAGGCCGAAGACGACCCCGGACGCGCCGGCCGTCACCGAGTGCGCGGGCCCGAAGAACCACACCCCGAGCCCGCTGGCCAGCACGATCATCGCGACGACCGCGGCGAACCGGCGCAGCCCGGACAGCGCGGCCAGGAACCCGAGCACGAGCAGCGGCACGCTGTTCGTCGCGATGTGGTCGAAGCCGAAGTGCAGGAACGAGGCCGGCACCACGTCCCACAGGTCGCCGGGGACGCGCGGCGTGATGCCGTACGCGTCGAGGGCGTGGTCGCTCGCCGCGTCGATGACTTCGAGCAGCCAGAGCAGGGCGACCCAGGCCGTCATCACGACGGCGGCCGTCACTGCCCGCTGCCGGCCGGACGGCGGGGTCGAACGCTGCGGTGCGGGATCTGCGTAGGCCATGGGAAACGCCTCCTGCCCGCTCAACGCCCGGTGGGGTCTGCCCGGTTCCGGCCCTGCGGATAGGCTCGTGGCGTGCAGCCAGTACCCGAACACACCCCGCAGCGCCGACCCTGGGTGGTCGGTGTCTCCGGCGCTTCCGGCACGCCGTACGCGGCGGCGGTGCTGCGTGCCCTGATCGGCGCGGGCGAGAGCGTGGACCTGGTCGTCAGCCGGGCCTCGCGCCTGACACTGCTCGACGAGACGGGCATCTCGTTCCGCGACGCCCACTGGCAGGAGGACCTGCGGGAGTGGCTGGCGCGCGGGGCGGACGGCAAGCCGGACACGTACCCGCCGGCGGACGTGTCGGACGTACGGCACTGGGCGGCGGGCGACCTGGCGGCGGGGCCGTCGTCCGGCTCGTACCCGACGCGCGGGATGCTGATCGTGCCCGCGTCGACGGCGTGTGTGGCCGGGGTGGCGCTCGGCCTGTCGAAGGACCTGTTGCAGCGGACGGCGAGCGTGACCCTCAAGGAGGGGCGGAAGCTGGTCGTCGCCGTGCGGGAGACCCCGCTGAACGGCCAGACCCTGAAGCACCTGGTGGCGCTCGACGAGGCGGGCGCGACGGTGCTGCCCGCCTCGCCCGCGTTCTATGCGGGGGCGACGCACATCCAGGACCTGGTGGACTTCGTCGCCGGCCGGGTGCTCGACGCGGCGGGGGTGCCGCACGGCCTGTACCGCCGCTGGGAGGGGGAGCTCGGTGGTAGCGGCTCACGGCGGAGCTGACGTCGCGTCTCCTCCTGGCCCTCCTGGCCCTCCTGGAATCTGAAAGATCCTTGGTGGTCTGGTAAAAGAATCACAGGAGTGAGATCCTGTGCGCCTTAGATTCGCCTTAGATTTGATTTACGGACTCGTGGCATCGCTGAACAATGGAAGGCGCCAGGCATATGGACGCGGTGGACAGGCAGCTCATCCAGGCCCTGCGGGAGAACGGCAGGGCCTCGTACGCCGAACTCGGCCGGCTCGTCGGCCTCTCCGGCCCCTCCGTCACCGACCGCATCAACCGTCTTGAGGCGGCGGGCGTCATCACGGGGTACCGCGCGACCGTCGACTCCGCCGCGCTCGGCCTCGGCGTGACCGCCCTGGTCGGCATCTCCCTGTCCGACGCCGCGGACCACGAGGACGTGGCGCAGCGCCTCAAGGACCTCGGCGAGATCGAGGACTGCTGGTTCATCGCGGGCGACGACTCGTACATGCTCAAGGTGCGCGTGGACGACGTGGACGGTCTGGAGAAGACCATCCGCCGGCTCAGCGGCACGAAGGGCGTCTCCCGCACCCGTACCACGATCGTGCTCTCCACCAAGTGGGAGAACCGGGTCGGGGAACTGCCCGAAGAGGTCTAGAAGTACCGTTGGCGGAGCTGTCGTAGAGAGGTTGTTGAGGCATGGACGCGGGACTCAAGCGGGAACTTGAGCAGAAGGTTCTGGCCGGGGAGCGGTTGACCCGCGAGGACGGCATCGCCCTCTACGACTCGGACGACCTGGCCTGGCTCGGCAGCCTCGCCCACGAGGTGCGCACGCGTAAGAACGGCGACGTGGTGCACTTCAACGTCAACCGGCACCTCAACATGACCAACGTGTGCACCGCGTCGTGCGCGTACTGCTCGTTCCAGCGGAAGCCGGGCGAGAAGGACGCGTACACGATGCGCATTGAGGAGGCGGTGAAGCTCGCCAAGGAGATGGAGGGCGAGAACCTCACCGAGCTGCACATCGTCAACGGCCTGCACCCCAACCTGCCGTGGCGGTACTACCCGCGTTCGCTGAGCGCCCTCAAGGAAGCCCTCCCGAACGTCTCGCTGAAGGCCTTCACCGCCACCGAGATCCACCACTTCGAGACGATCTCCGGCATGCCCGCCTCGGAGATCCTCGACGAGCTGATCGACGCCGGTCTGGAGTCGCTGACCGGCGGCGGCGCCGAGATCTTCGACTGGGAGGTCCGGCAGCACATCGTCGACCACGCCACCCACTGGGAGGACTGGTCGCGCATCCACCGCCTCGCGCACGAGAAGGGTCTGAAGACCCCGAGCACGATGCTGTACGGGCACATCGAGGAGCCCCGGCACCGTGTCGACCACGTGCTTCGACTGCGTGAACTGCAGGACGAGACCGGCGGGTTCCAGGTCTTCATCCCGCTGCGCTACCAGCACGACTTCGTCGACATGCAGGACGGCAAGGTCCGCAACAAGCTGCAGGCGCGCACCACGATGGCGACCGGCGCCGAGGCCCTGAAGACCTTCGCGGTCTCCCGGCTGCTCTTCGACAACGTCCCGCACGTCAAGGTCTTCTGGGTGATGCACGGCGTCCAGACCGCCCAACTCGCCCTGCAGCACGGCGCGGACGACATGGACGGCTCGGTCGTCGAGTACAAGATCACGCACGACGCCGACAACTACGGCACGCCCAACAAGCTCACCCGCGAGGACCTCCTCGACCTGATCCGGGACGCGGGCTTCCGCCCGGTCGAGCGCAACACCCGGTACGAGATCCTGCGCGAGTACGAGGGTCCGGACCCGGAGCGCCGCGAGGCTCCGCAGCCGATGCGCTTCTGAGGGCTCAACTCATGGCGCTGCACTTCGAGTTCGAGCCCCGGGTCGACCCGGAGCTCGGCCAGGGCGTCCTGCGGCTGTGGGCGGACGTCACCAACGCGGGCGGCGCGGTCGGTTTCGTACCGCCCGTGACCGCGGAGGCCGTCCGGCCCGAGTGGCTGAAGCACCTGCAGTCGATGGCGGACGGCCGCACGAAACTCCTCGTGGGGTACGACGAGGAAGGGACCGTCGCCGCGACGGCCTTCCTCACCCTCAACTCGCACCGCCTGATGCGCCACTGGCTCTGGCTCTACACCGTGATGCTGCACCCCTCCCACCAGGGCAAGGGCGAAGGCCGCGCGCTGATGGCCGCCGCCGCGGACGCGGACGCGGCCCGCTCGCTCGACGGGATCGAGGGCGTCCGGCTGACCTGCCGCGGCGGCCTGGGTCTGGAGCGGTTCTACGAGTCCTGCGGCTACAAGGAGGTCGGCCGCGTGCCGTCCGCGATACGGGTCGCGCCGGACGACGACCGGGACGACGTCACCATGTGGCTGCCGCTGCCCCGATCCCCGCTCGGCTGATCCATTTCCGGGCGTGCTTCACTAGTCGGACACCCCCACAGACGTGACTGAAGGAAGAAGGCGAGCCGTGGCACCGAAGCCGAGCGCCACCGTCCGGTACACCGCGATGCGGCTGGGCATCTTTGCCGCCTGCTTCTTCGCGATCTGGGGACTCGTCTACGCCGGCGTGCTGCCGCGCGGCCTCGGCGACTCCAACCTGCTGTGGGTGCTGGTGCTCGCCATCGTCGTCTCCGCTCCGCTCAGCTTCGTGCTGCTGCGTGGGCAGCGTGAGGAGATGTCCGTGCAGATCGTCGACTCGGTCGACCGCGCGAAGAGCAAGCTCGCGGAGAACCGCAGCATGGAGGACGGCGTACGGGAGGGCTAGATCCCCGCGCCCCACATCGGGAGCTGTAACTCTCGTCACAACGAACGCGGCGCCCCGGTGTCCGAGCAACCGCTCGGACACCGGGGCGCCTGCGGTTTTCGGCCCTGGCCTGCCGAAGTGGCCGGATGTCTACCCCAAAGAAGCTCTTTGATGTTCTCAAAGTTTAAGTGTTAACGTATTCGGCATGAAGACAGTAGCCGCGCCCCGCATCGCCCTGGGCCATCCGCTCATGGGCACGAGCGTTCCGCTCGTCGCGCGCCTGCACGTCGATCTCTGCCGCTGCATGTCCGCGGCCTGTTGCCGCGTCTGAGCGACATCTATGCAGTGGCGCCGCGTCGAATTTTCGCGGCAGCCGCTCCACGCAAGTCAGGCCATGCGCACGCATGAGCCCCGTACGTCCCTGACCCGCGCGTCTTCACCGGAGTGTGTCCGTGTCCGCGAATTCCCCCGCCGCCACCGAGAAGCCGTCCGGCTTCCGAATACCGAAGGTCCCGTTCTGGGCCCAGATCGTCACCGGTCTGGTCCTCGGCGTCCTGCTCGGCTGGCTGGCCCGGAGCCAGGACGTGTCCTGGCTCGTCACCGCCCTCGACAAGATCGGCTCGATCTTCGTCCAGCTGCTGAAGCTGGCCGTGGCGCCGCTCGTCTTCTTCGCCATCCTGGTGTCGATCACCAACCTGCGTAAGGTCAACAACGCCGCGCGACTGGCGACGCGCACCCTGATGTGGTTCATGATCACCTCGCTGATCGCGGTGGTCATCGGTCTCGCGATCGGCCTGCTGACCAACCCCGGCGCCGGCACCGGCCTCACCCCGAAGGACGGCGCGAAGCCGGAGGAGGCCGGCACCTGGCTGGACTTCCTGACCGGCATCATCCCGGAGAACGTCATCACGCCGTTCACCGAGCTGAACGTCCTGCAGATCGTCTTCATGGCCGCCGTCGCCGGCATCGCCATCCTGAAGGTCGGCGAGAAGGCCAAGCCGATCCTGGACCTCAGCGAGTCGGTCCTGACGCTGCTGCAGAAGGCCCTGTGGTGGGTCATCAAGCTCTCCCCGATCGGCACCGTCGGCCTCATCGGCTTCGCCATCGCCACGTACGGCTGGGACCTGATCGGCAAGTACGCGACGTTCACCGCGGACATCTACATCGGCTGCGCCCTGGTCCTCTTCGGCGTCTACCCGCTGCTGCTCGCCACCGTCGCCAAGGTCAACCCGCTGCAGTTCTTCAAGGGCGCCTGGCCCGCGATCCAGCTGGCCTTCGTCTCCCGCTCCTCGGTCGGCACCATGCCGATCACCCAGAAGGTCACCGAGCGCCTCGGCGTCCCGAAGGACTACACCTCCTTCGCCGTCCCGTTCGGCGCCACCACCAAGATGGACGGCTGCGCCGCGATCTACCCGGCGATCGCCGCGATCTTCGTCGCGCAGATCTTCGACGTGCAGATGGGCATCAAGGAGTACATCCTGATCGCCTTCGTCTCGGTCGTCGGCTCCGCCGCCACCGCCGGTCTGACGGGCGCCACGGTCATGCTGACCCTGACCCTGTCGACGCTCGGCCTGCCGATGGAGGGCGTGGGCCTGCTCCTCGCCATCGACCCGATCCTGGACATGATGCGCACCGCCACCAACGTGGCCGGTCAGGCGGTCACCCCGATCCTGGTCGCCGCCCGGGAGAACATCCTGGACCGCGAGAAGTACGCCAGCGCCTCGTCCTCGCTCACGGACGAGCCGCTGGACGAGCCCGCCGACGACTCGGCCGACGAGCGCCAGGCTGTGCCTGTTCCTGCCTGATGCCTCGCAACCTTCGCCGCGCCCCGACCGTGATAATCGGTCGGGGCGCGGTTCGTTTTCGTACGGGGGGACGGCATGAGCGGGGCACTGCGGCTGGGCGTCGGGTCGGCCGGCGGGGTCGTGACCGGGGCGGGCGGATGGGTGCTGCTCGGGCGCGCCTGGCAGAGCTGCGACATCGGGGTCAACGGGGCGGCGAACTCGTTCCCGCTGGCGTTGGTGTTCTTCGGGCTCACGGCGGTGGCGACGCTCTGGTGGTGGTTCGCGCTGTCCCGGTTCGTACGGCGCGGGGGCGTGCTGCTCGGCCCGCTCTGCGCCGTGGTCGGGTCGCTGCTGCTCGTCTGGGGCACGCTCGCCTGGCTGCACGCGCCCGCCGACTACCCGGCGCCGTTCTGCCCGCCGGACAACGTGCCGCCGTGGTGGCCGGAACTGCTGCCGCTCTGAGTGAGTGAGGCGCGCAGGTCGGGAGTCGTAGGCTTACCGAGGAGTAATCGTGAATCGGGGAGGGCGACCGGCGTGGGCGCTGCGAAGGGCAAGCGGATGCCGCGGGCCGTACGGGAACAGCAGATGATGGACGCCGCTGTGCGGACCTTCGCCGAGCGCGGGTACCGGGCCGCGTCCATGGACGAGATCGCGGAGCTCGCGGGGGTGTCCAAGCCGCTGGTCTACCTCTATCTGAACTCCAAGGAAGAGCTGTTCACCGCCTGCATCCGGCGGGAGCGGACGACGCTCGTCGAGGCGGTCCGCTCGGCGATCACGCCCGGCGAGCCCGCCGACGGCCAACTCTGGTCCGGCCTTCGGGCGTTCTTCACGCACACCGCCGAGCATCCGTACGGCTGGGCGGTCCTGCACACCCAGGCCCGCACCCAGGGCGAGCCGTTCGCGCGCGAGGTCGCCGTGATGCGCGAGGAGATCGTGGCGTTCGTGACGCTGCTCATCGCGGAGGCGGCCCGCGAGGTGCACCGCGACCCGTCCCTCGCCGAACGCGAGGTGGCGGGCCTCGCCGAGGCCCTGGTGGGAGCCGCGGAGGCCCTCGCGGTCTGGGCGAACACGACGGAGGGCGTCACCGCGAAACAGGCCGCGACCACCCTGATGAACTTCGCCTGGGCGGGCTTGGGCAACTTGATGCGAGGCGAACCTTGGACGCCACCCCGCTAGGGCTAGCCAACCAGGGGCGCGGGGGCTCCCTTCTTGGGGCGAGGGTTGCTTCCCCAGGGGCGCGGGGAACTGCGCAAAACCGAGCCACGGCCGACCTGGGGCGGAGGGGCAAGGGTGCCGGGCAACTCCCTGATAGGGGCGCGGGGAACTGCGCAAAGGCCGAGCCACGTCCGACCCGCGCCTAACGGACAGAGCCAAGCACGTGCACTCTTCCCCCCACCCCAAGCAGCTCGAACCGCTCGCCCGCCGCCCGGTAGGACACCGCCCCCGGCAACAGCACCGGCGCCCTGAACTCCGCCCGCACCCGCACCGCCGCCCCCTCGGCCCCGTACTCCGCGAGGCACCGTGCGAGCGTCCACATGCCGTGGGCGATCGCGCGCGGGAACCCGAAGAGCCTGGCCGTGAGCGGGTGCAGGTGGATGGGGTTGCGGTCGCCGGAGGCCGCCCCGTACCGCCGTCCCAGATCCCCGGGCAGGGCCCACTCCGCACACATCGGCAGCGGCCCGTCGTCGACGCCTTCCGGCCGCCGGGGCGGGCCCTCGTACGACGTGGCGTGCCGCGCGAGATACGTGCTGCGGGACTCCCAGACCAGCTCCCCGCCGAGCCGCGCCTCCGTGACCACCACGGCCTCCGTGCCGCGCCGGTGCGGGCTCAACTCCTCGACGTACACGGTGAGTTCGGGCCGGTCGGCGGCGCTGAGCGGGCGGTGCTGCTCGATCGCGATCGAGGTGTGGACGAGGCCGAGCAGCGGCAGCGGAAAGTCCCGGGCCGCCATCAGCCGCATGGCCAGCGGAAAGCCCAGGATGTGCGGATACGTCACGGGGAGTGCGGCGCCGGACGCGGGGAACCCGCACACCTCGCGGTACGCGGCGAGCCGCCCCTCGTCGACCCGCGCCTGAGGCAGCACGAGCCGTGCGGCAGGCGCGGCGGCGCCCTCCCGGACCCGCTTCAACGGCGAGAGCAGCGCTCCGCGGGCGAGCAGCGGGGTGAGGCGCGGGGCGGCGGTGAGCCGTACGACCGTCATCGTCAGGCTCCCAGGAGGCTCTGGCCGCAGACGCGCACGACCTGCCCGTTGACCGCACCGGACCCGGGGTCGGCGAACCACGCCGTGGTCTCCGCGACGTCGACCGGAAGCCCGCCCTGCGCAAGGGAGTTCATACGACGGCCCGCCTCGCGGATGAAGAGCGGCACGGCGGCCGTCATCTTGGTCTCGATGAAGCCGGGCGCGACCGCGTTCACGGTGACGCCGTGCTCGGCGAGCGCCCGCGGCGCGAGCGAGCGCACCAGGCCGATGATCCCGGCCTTGCTGGCCGCGTAGTTGGTCTGGCCGACATTGCCCGCGATCCCGGCGATGGACGCGGTGGCGACGATCCGCCCGCCCCGGTTGAGCGTCCCGGCCGCGAGCAGCGCGTCCGTCGTACGCAGGACCGCCGCGAGGTTGACCTCCAGGACCGAACTCCAGCGCTCGGCGGGCATGTTGGCGAGCTTGCGGTCCCGGGTGATGCCCGCGTTGTGCACGAGCACGTCGAGGCCGTCCAGGCCGTCCGGGCCGCTCCGGAGCGCGGCGCCGATCCGCTCGCCCGCGTCGTCCGCGGTGATGTCCAGGGGCAGCGCGGTCCCGCCGAGCCGCTCGGCGAGCTGCGCCAACTCGCCCTGGGCGGACGGGATGTCGAGGGCGACGACATGCGCGCCGTCCCGCGCGAGGGTCTCCGCGACCGACGCGCCGATGCCGCGCGCCGCACCCGTGACGAGGGCGGTGCGCCCGGCGAGCGGGCGGGCCGGGTCGACGGCGCCGAACTCCGGGCCCGCCGGGTCGACGGCGCCGAACTCCGGGCCCGCCGGGTCGACTTCGCCGATCTCGATGACCTGACCGCTCACGTAGGCGGACTTCGGCGACAGCAGGAACCGCAGCGTCGACTCGGCCCCGGCCGCGGAGTCCGTACCGGCGAGCCGCACGAGCGTGACCGTACGGCCGCGCCCCGCCTCCTTGCCGAGGGAGCGTATGAACCCCTCCAGACCCTGCTGGACGGCGGCCTGATGGTGGTCCGTGGCCGAGGGCGCCGCGCCGAGCACGACGATCCGGCCGCCGGCGGCGACGGAGCGCACCACGGGGTGCAGGGCGGCGTGCACCTCGGCGAGCGCGCCGACGTCAGCGACCCCGGTGGCGTCGAGCACCACGGCGGCGGGCCGTTCGGCGCCCGGTTCGAGTCCGGTGCGGGCGAGCACCTCGTCCAGGCCCTTCAGAGCGGACGAGCCCGCGGTCAGCTGCAGCAACGGGCCGTCCAGGGACGGGTGTTCGGCCGACCAGCGACGCAGCGGCGCGGGCTGCGGGAGCCCGAGCCTGCGGGTCAGGAAGCGGCCGGGCGCTGTGCCGGTGAAGTTCAGATAGCGGTCGGCCATTGTCCAACTCCCAGCTCGGTCGTAAATTTACCCGCGAGTAAGATTACTCAAGGGTCAGGAGCTGGTCGAGATGAGCACCGAAGAAGCAACCGGGAACGACGGGAACGGCAAGGGCGGCGGGAACGGCGGGAACGGCGGTATCCGTCGCGTCGCCGTCATCGGCGGCAGCCGCATCCCCTTCGCCCGCTCGGACGGCCCGTACGCCACCGCCTCCAACCAGGAGATGCTGACGGCGGCGCTCGACGGCCTCGTCGACCGGTTCGGGCTGCACGGCAGCTGCGTCGGCGAGTTCGTCGCGGGCGCCGTCCTCAAGCACAGCCGCGACTTCAACCTGGCCCGCGAGACCGTCCTCGGCTCCGGACTCGACCCGCGCACCCCCGCGTACGACGTCCAACAGGCGTGCGGCACCGGCCTGCAGGCCGTGATCGCCGCCGCCAACAAGATCGCGCTCGGCCAGCTCGACAGCGCGATCGCGGGCGGCGCGGACACGGCGAGCGACGCGCCCCTCGGCGTCAACGACAAGCTGCGCCGGATCCTCCTCGAAGCGCGGCGGGCGAACACGGTCGGCGCGCGCGCCAAGGCCCTCGCCAAGATCCGCCCCGGCCACCTCGTCCCCGACATCCCGCGCAACGCCGAGCCGCGCACGCACCGTTCGATGGGCGAGCACGCGGCGGTGACGGCGCGCGAGTGGGGCGTGCCGCGCGAGGACCAGGACGCGCTCGCCGCCGCCAGCCACCAGCGGCTCGCCGCGGCCTACGAGCGCGGCTTCTTCGACGACCTCGTCGTGCCGTTCCGCGGCCTGGAGCGGGACCAGAACCTGCGCCCGGATTCGAGCGTCGAGAAACTCGCCCGCCTGAAGCCGGTGTTCGGCACGGACGGCCCCGACCCCACCATGACGGCGGGCAATTCGACCCCGCTGACCGACGGCGCGGCGACCGTGCTGCTCGCCGACGAGGAGTGGGCCGCCGCGCGCGGCCTCACCCCGCTCGCGTACCTCACGACGTACGAGACCGCGGCGGTCGACTTCGTCGACGGGGACGTGACCGGCAGGGGCGGCGACGGGCTGCTCATGGCCCCGGCGTACGCGGTGCCGCGGATGCTGGAGCGGGCCGGGCTCGGCATGGCCGACTTCGACCTGGTCGAGGTGCACGAGGCCTTCGCCTCGCAGGTCCTCGCCACGCTGTCCGCCTGGGAGAAGGCGGGGCTCGCGCCGGTCGACCGGGAGCGGCTCAACGTGGCCGGGTCCTCCCTCGCCACGGGGCACCCTTTTGCCGCGACCGGGGCTCGGATCGTCGCCACGCTTGCGAAGTTGCTCGCTGAACGGGGCGTGCCTGGGCGGGGGTTGATCTCTGTTTGTGCGGCGGGAGGGCAGGGGGTTACGGCGATCCTGGAGCGCGCGTAGCTTTTCTCCCCGCCCCGCCCCTTCCCGAAAGACGGCCGTCGGCTGTCTTTTGGCTGCCGCGCCGTCGTGGCTGGTTGCGCCCACGCGGCGGAGCCGCAGATGTCACAGCCCCGCGCCCCTATCGGGGCGACCCCCATCCCTGAGGAGCCAAGTGCCCCGTAAGAACACCCCCGCGCCGCCCCCGCTCGTCGAACCGCACAAGAGGGTCACGGCAGGCGTCGTGCGCGAGGTGGCCGTGCCGCCCCTCGCACCCGCCGTGACCGCGGGCTCGCTCGCGGACATCCCGTACGAGAACGCCGAACAGGCCCCCACCGAGGCCGTGTTGAGCCGCAAGAGTGCCGACGGGACATGGCGGGACGTGAGCGCGCGGGAGTTCGCGGCCGAGGTGCGGGCGCTCGCGAAGGGGCTGATCGCGCACGGTCTGCGCCCCGGCGACCGGCTCGCGATCATGGCGCGGACCACGTACGAGTGGACGCTGCTCGACTTCGCGGCCTGGTCGGCGGGTCTTGTCACCGTGCCGGTGTATCCGACCTCGTCCGCGTTCCAGACCCGCTGGATCCTGCAGGACTCGGGGGCCGTCGCCGTCGCCGTGGAGACCGGGCAGCAGGCCGCCGCGCTCGGCCCGGAGCGCGACCGCATCCCGGACCTGCGGCACGTCTGGACCTTCACCGACCTGCCCGCCGTGGCCGCGGCGGGCGACGGCCTCGACGACGCCGAGGTGGACGAGCGCCGCGCGGCCCGCACCCCCGACTCGCCCGCCACCCTCATCTACACCTCCGGCACCACCGGCCGCCCCAAGGGCTGCGTCCTCACGCACGGCAACTTCTTCGCCGAGGTCGACAACGCCGTGGAACTCCTGCACCCGGTCTTCAAGTCCCTCACCAGGGAACCCGCCTCCACGCTCCTCTTCCTGCCCCTCTCGCACGTCTTCGGGCGGATGGTCGCGATCGGCTGCCTGCGCGCCCGCGTACGCCTCGGGCACGCACCCAGCATCCAGACCGAGGACCTCCTCGCCGACCTGGCCGCCTTCCGCCCCACCTTCCTCCTGGCCATCCCGTACGTCCTGGAGAAGGTCTTCAACACCGGCCGCGCCACCGCCGAGAAGCTCGGCAGGGCCGCGTCCTTCGACCGCGCGGCGAGCATCGCCCGGCGCTACGCCGAGGCCGTCGAGGCCGCCGAACACGGCACCGGGCCCGGCCCGAGCGCCGGCCTGAAGGCGGCCCGCGCGCTCTACGACCCGCTGGTCTACCGGCGCATCCGCGCGGCCCTCGGCGGCCGGGTGCGGTACGCGATCTGCGGCGGCTCCCCGCTCGGCAGGCGGCTCGCGGCGTTCTACGCGGGCGCGGGCATCACGATCTACGAGGGCTACGGCCTCACCGAGACGACCGCCGCCGCGACGGTCACCCCACCCCTCAAACCCCGCCTGGGCACGGTGGGTTGGCCGCTGCCCGGCACGGCGGTGCGGATCGCGGACGACGGCGAGGTGCTGCTCTCCGGCGGCCAGGTCTTCGGCGGCTACTGGGACGGGCAGTCGGGCGAGGTGCGGCCCGCGCACGACGGGTGGTTCGGGACAGGCGACGTCGGCGCGCTCGACGCGGACGGGTATCTCTCCATCACCGGGCGGAAGAAGGACATCCTCATCACCACGGGCGGGAAGAACGTCGCGCCCGCGCCCCTGGAGGACTGGCTGCGCGCACACCCGCTGGTCGGCCAGTGCATGGTCGTCGGCGACAACCGCCCGTACGTCGCGGCGCTGCTCACCCTCGAACCGGACGGCATCGCGCACTGGCGCCAGATGAAGAAGAAGCAGGACGTGCCATCGGCCGACCTCGTCCGCGACCCGGAGCTCCTGGAGACCCTCCAACGGGCCGTCGACGAGGCCAACCGGCTGGTCTCCCGCGCGGAGTCCATCCGCCGCTTCGCGGTCCTGCCGACCGATTTCACGGAGCAGGCGGGGCACCTGACCCCGTCCCTGAAGCTGAAGCGGGCGGCGATCGAGCGGGCTTTTGCGAGGGAGATCGAGGGGTTGTACGGCCCGGCCGACCAAGCGACCTGACGTCCCTCTCCCATGACGAACGGCTCCGGGGGCTCCGCCCCCCCCCGGCCTGGGGTTGCCACCCGGAGGCTTCGCCCCCCGTTCCCCGGTCGTCGTTCGGCTGTCGCGCCGTCGTGGCTGGTCGCGCAGTTCCCCGCGCCCCTGGAAAGCGGGGCTTCGCCCCGGTTCCCGTTCCCCGGTCGTCGTTCGGCTGCCGCGTCGTTGTGGCTGGTCGCGCAGTTCCCCGCGCCCCTTTTGGGGCCCCGCTTCGCGGGCTCCTCTGGGGGCCTCGGATGTCGTTCGGCTGCCGGTGGGTTGTGGCTGGTCGCGCCCACGCGGCGGAGCTGCAGATGTCACAGCCCCGCGCCCCTGGAAACCGGGGCTTTGCCCCCCGGTTCCCGGTCGTTGTTCGGCTGTCGCGCCGTCGTGGCCGGGCGCGCAGTTCCGCGCGTCCCTATTGGGGCCCCACTCCGCCGAATTCAGCCCCTCCGGCGTTTGAGGAGCGGGGGCCCGGGGGCCGGCCCCCGAAGTGCCGCAGGCTTTCGGGAAGGGGCGGGGTGGGGAAACGAATGCAGCCTGGTCGGAGAGCGGTGCGGGCAGGCCAGGCCTATCGTGACCCAGGGGGTACCTGCACGGAGGGTTCCCAGATGCGCACACGCTGTGCGATAGCCAGCGCCGCCACACTCGCCCTGTTGGCCACCACCGCCGCCCCGGCCACCCCCGCGGACGACGCCACCCCCGACCTCACCCCCTTCTACGACCAGCCCCTCACCTGGCACGCCTGCAAGGGCCTGGACGGCGCCCCGTCCGACATGCGATGCGGCCGAGTCACCGTCCCCCTCGACTACGCCGCCCCCGAGAAGGGCACCCTCGATCTCGCCCTGAACCGCATCCCGGCCTCCGGCAAGAAACGCGGCTCGCTGCTCGTGAACTTCGGCGGGCCGGGCGGCCCCGGAGTGGCCGGACTCGTCGGCTGGGCCAAGCAGTTCGGCGATCTGGCCAAGGGCTACGACGTGGTGGGCTTCGACCCGCGCGGCGTAGGCACCAGCTCCCCGGTGACCTGCGGCGACGGCAGCGACATGCCGGACGAGCCGCTGGCCGACGACGCGAGCGCGGTCCTGGAGCACGCCGCCGAGCAGTGGCAGGTCTGCCGCAAGCGCTCAGGCCCGGTCGCCGACCACGTCGGCACCGTCAACGTCTCCCGCGACCTGGACGTCATGCGCGAGGCCCTCGGCGACGACAAGCTCAACTTCCTCGGCTTCTCGTACGGAACGCGCCTCGGCGCCGTCTACACCGGACAGTTCCCGCACAAGGTGGGCCGCATGGTCCTGGACGGTGTGGACACGCTGACCGAGCCGATGGTGCAGCAGAACCGGGTGGCCGTGGAGGGCCAGCAGACCGCCCTCGACAACTTCGCCACCTGGTGCGCCCAGGGCGGCGGTTGCGTCCTCGGCGACAACTCGCGCGACGCCAGACAGCGCGTGGCCCAACTCGTGGACCAGCTGAACGGGAAGCCCATCCCGCTCGGCGAGGGCCTGGAGTACAGCGGCGACGACCTGGTCAACTCCCTCGGCTCGGCCCTGTACCACCGCGACGCCTGGCCCACCCTGGCCCAGGCTCTCGGCAACGTGGTCGCCGACCGCGACCCGAGAGCACTGCTCCGCCTCAGCGGCGTGCCGATCCCGCCCCCGGACGAGCACGTCACGCCGCCGGCCACGAGGAGCGGAGCGGGCGGGATCGTCGCCCAGGACGACATCCCGCCCGACAACTTCGGCGTCGCCCTGGCCATGGTGAACTGCGCCGACGACCCGGACCGCCTCACCGCCGCCCAACTCTCCGACGAGAAGCTGATCGAGGGCCTGATCGACGACTACACCGAGGCCTCCCCGATCTTCGGCCCCGCCCGCCTCGAACAGGTCCTGCTCTGCGCCGGCCAGCCCAAGGGCACCGACTTCATCCGCAAGATCCACGACGTGGACACCCCACGCTTCCTGCTCGTCGGCACCCGTGGCGACCCGGCGACCCCGTACCAGTGGGCCGTGGAGACCGCCCAGCGCCTCGGCGACCAGGCCGTCCTGCTCGACAATCAGGGCGACGGCCACACCGGCTACTTCTCCTCCAAGTGCGTCGCGCGGAAGGCCGACGACTACCTGCTCTACGGCGAGTTGGGCCACGGCAGCCTCTACTGCGGCGAGGAGTAGCCGGGCCGGCCCCCTCAGGGCGTACGGGTCGCCTCGCGGTACAGCGCGGCGGCCCGCCCGTCGAGCAGCACGCTGTACGAAACGTCGGGGCTGTCCCCGCCCTCCTGGTAGCCGCCGAGCACTCCGGTGATCCGCCCGCCGGCGTCGACCCAGGGGCTGCCGCTCGTCCCGGTCGAGAAGCCGGGACAGGCGATGCGCTGCTGGGTGCCGTGGAACGCGGTCGGCGTCGCGGTGCAGACCCGCGGCGCCTCCTCGGCCGAGGGGTAGCCGGTGACGGTGACCTCGCGGCCCGCACGCCCGTCGGTAGCGAGCGGGCCCGCGCCGGTGACGTCCTCGATGCGGCGGCCGTCGCGCGGGCGGACGGTGGCGAAGGCCAGGTCGTGGTCCTCGTCCTCGCCGTCCCGCCAGGCCGCGTCGGCGAAGACCCGCTCCACCTCCCAGAACCCGTACGGGGCCCGGCCGTCGCGGTAGCCGGGCGCGAAGGACACCTCGTCGCCGTCGGCGAGGCAGTGCGCGGCCGTGACGATCAGGCTCCGGTCGGGGCTGTGCACCACGGACGCGGTGCAGAAGTGCCCGTCGTCGCCGAAGAGTGGTCCGACCCCGGCGGAAGCAGGCGGCGGCGCTGTCGCGTCCAGCGCGTAGGCGTCCTGCAGGACGGCACAGGACATCAGGGCGCTCGCCACGAGTACCGCCCGCAGCCGCTGCGCCATGAACGACTCCCGTCGCCGGATTGTCGGGAAGCCCGTACGACAAGCCTGTGAAATCACGGGGGAATTCCCCGCGACCGAAGATAGTTAATCCTTGAACTTCTCGGGGCTGAGGAGTTCAAGGAGGCCCGCACATTCCATTCCCGCCCCGAAGCCGCGCGTGCGCAATCCGGAAGCCCGGCACCCGGAACGGGAAGGCGGGTCGGGAAGGCGGTTCCGGAACGCGGGTCCGCTCGGAACTGCCGCAAAAAGGCAGGAGCCCCGCTCCGCCGCACGAAGCGGGGGCGAGGCTCCTTGGGTACTGCTATCCGTACCGGATCAGAAACCGAGAGGTTCCTGGCCTGATTAGGCCGGGGTGACGTTCTCGGCCTGCGGGCCCTTGGGGCCCTGCGTGACGTCGAACGTCACGGCCTGGTTCTCCTCGAGGGAACGGAAGCCAGACGCGTTGATCGCGGAGTAGTGGACGAAGACATCCGGGCCGCCGCCTTCCTGGGCGATGAAGCCAAAGCCCTTTTCAGCGTTGAACCACTTCACGGTTCCGGTAGCCATAAAGCCCTCCTATGGGCCAAAGAGTGTCCCTGCTCCAGAACCCCACGCGTGTCAAGCACAACCGCAAAAGTCTGAAAACGACGAGAGCCCGCGGTCACATGCTCCGCAGGCTCTGTACTGCAAGGGAAACTAAACTGCAACTTGCGGCGAGCCTAGCACGCAGGCAGCCGGAAGCGATAGAGGGCAAGATCACGCCACCCGGACGTTTGAGTAAGGGCACGAAGTCGTTGACATCCGTACATCCGGGGGACCGCTGCGGTTCTCGTAGAGGGCCCGTTCTGATCTGGTCGGCGGCCTCGTCGGGAGGCGTGTGGCGGACCCAGGCGAGGAACGGTATCGCACGGGAGCTAGCCTCGCGATGTGGACAATTCTCCTCGCAACCGCCCGCGCGTCGGGCACATCCAGTTCCTGAACTGCCTGCCCCTGTACTGGGGCCTCGCGCGGACCGGAACCCTGCTCGACCTGGAGCTCACGAAGGACACCCCGGAGAAGCTCAGCGAGCGGCTCGTACGCGGTGATCTGGACATCGCCCCGATCACCCTCGTCGAATTCCTCAAGAACTCCGACCAGCTCGTGGCCATGCCGGACATCGCCGTGGGCTGCGACGGCCCCGTGATGTCCTGTGTGATCGTGTCGCAGCTGCCGCTCGACCAGCTCGACGGCGCCCGGGTCGCGCTCGGCTCGACCTCGCGGACCTCCGTACGGCTCGCGCAGCTGCTGCTCGCCGAGAGCGTCGGCGTCACGCCCGACTACTACACGTGCCCGCCGGACCTCGGCCTGATGATGCGCGAGGCGGACGCCGCCGTGCTGATCGGGGACGCGGCCCTGCGCGCCAACCTGCACGACGGGCCGCAGCTCGGCCTCCAGGTCCACGACCTGGGCCAGATGTGGAAGGACTGGACGGGCCTGCCGTTCGTCTTCGCCGTGTGGGCGGCCCGCAAGGACTACCTGGAGCGCGAGCCCGAGGTGGTGCACAAGGTGCACGAGGCGTTCCTCGCCTCCCGGGACGTGTCCCTCGAAGAAGTCACCAAGGTCGCCGAGCAGGCCGCGCGCTGGGAGTCCTTCGACGCGGCCGTCCTGGAGCGCTACTTCACGACCCTCGACTTCCGCTTCGGCTCCGACCAGCTCGCCGGAGTGCGGGAGTTCGCCCGCCGCGTCGGCCCGAGCACCGGTTTCGACGCGGACGTACGGGTCGACCTGCTGCAGGCCTGACCGGGCCCCGTCCACCCCTGGCCCGACCCGCCCCCACTGCCCGTAGGCTGCTGGGGGAAGGGCGGGACGACGCGGGACAACGGGGGAGGGGCCTCATGCAGCCGCTGGAAGCGGGAGAGCCGACCGTCGTCGGGCCGTACCGGCTGCTCGGCCGGCTCGGCGCGGGCGGCATGGGCCGGGTCTATCTGGGGCGCAGCTCCGGCGGCCGCACCGTCGCCGTGAAGGTCGTCCACCCGCACTTCGCGCTCGACGAGGAGTTCCGGGCCCGCTTCCGCCGCGAGGTAGACGCCGCGCGCCGGGTCGGCGGCGCCTGGACCGCGCCCGTGCTCGACGCCGACCCGGAGGCCTCGGTGCCCTGGGTCGCCACCGGGTACGTGGCGGGGCCCTCGCTCTCCGCCGCCGTCGGCGAGCGCGGCGCCCTGCCCGCACTGCCCGAACAGGCGGTACGCGTCCTGGGCGCGGGGCTCGCCGAGTCGCTCACCGCCGTGCACGCCCTCGGCCTGGTCCACCGCGACGTGAAGCCGTCCAACGTGCTGCTCACCCTGGACGGCCCGCGCCTGATCGACTTCGGCATCGCCCGCGCCACCGACGGCACCGCCTCGCTGACCTCGACGGGCGTCTCCATCGGCTCGCCCGGCTACATGTCGCCCGAGCAGATCCTCGGCAAGGGCGTCACCGGCGCCGCCGACGTCTTCTCCCTCGGCGCGGTCCTGGCGTACGCGGCGACGGGCGCCGCGCCCTTCGGCGGTGACGCGTCGGCCGCCTCGCTGCTCTACAAGGTCGTCCACGAGGAGCCCGAACTCACGCTCCCCGAAGGCGAGTTGCGGGACGTCGTCGCCGACTGCCTGGCCAAGGACCCGGCCGCGCGGCCCACGCCCGAGGAGGTGGCCCGGCGGCTCGCCCCCGAGGGCGCGGCGGCCCTCGCGGTCTCCGGCTGGCTGCCCGCGCCCCTGGTCGAGCAGGTCAGCCGGAGCGCGGTCAGCCTCCTCGACCTGGAGGCGGGCGAGCCCGAACAGGCCTCGGGGCTCGTGGAGTTCAGCAGCCCCTCGATAGGGCGGCCGGTGCCCACCGCCACGGGCGCGGACGACGGCGGGCCCGCCTCCTCGCACTTCGACCCGCGCAGCGCCGAGCCCCCGCCGCCCGGCGTGCCCGGGTTCGGGCCGGCGGATCCGGCGTACGCCGCGGACGCTGCCCGGCACGCCACCGCCACCTCGGCCGACTCGTCCGCGGCCGGCAGTCCCGTACCGCCGCAGCGCGGTCGGCTCGCCGTGAGCGTGGACGCGGGCAGCGCGCCGGGCGAGGGTGGCCGGGGGCGGCGGATGAGCTGCACCGTGGCGCTCGCGGTGGCCGGAGCCCTTGCCGCGGTCACCGTCGGCGGGGTGTTCATGTCGGGGCTGCTGCCCGGGGGCGGCGGCGACACGAACGCGGCCAAGAAGCCGCCGGCCGAGGGCGAGCAGCAGCCCGGCGCGAAGCCGGCGCAGAGCATCCCGAAGCGCTACCTCGGCACCTGGGAGGGCAAGGCGACGGCGCTCGGCGGCTCCCTTCCGTCCGGCACGGTCAGGGTCGTCGTCGAACAGGCCCGCCCCGGCGAGGAGTTCGGCACCGCGAGCATGACGGACGAGCTGGGCTGGAGCACCTGCACGGACGTCCTGACCCTGAAGAAGGTCACGAAGGACGAGATCGTCGCCGTCGGCCGTGCCAAGGACAAGAGCGACTCCCGCTGCACGGACAACGACCACCCGGTCCGCCTCCGGCTGGTCGGCGACGACCTGAAGTACACGTCGGAGAACCCGGACGGCGGCAGCCCCGTGGCGCGGCTCTCCCGGCGGTAGCACCGGGGCCTGTCGTTTGGGTCAGGCCGGATCTGGTCGGCGGTAAGTGCCGGTCGAGTTGAGCGGGGTCTGGTGCGTGCAGCTGCAAGGCGGAGGAGGGCGTCAACGCGGAGCGTTGGCCACCGACGACAACGCCGCAGATGTGCGTGCCAGGGCCCGCGGCCCCGGCAAGATCCAAACGGCAGGCCCCGGGGTTCGGGAGTGTGCGCGGGGCCTCGGAGCGGGGCTGTCGGAGGCCTGGCGTACGCTGGATCAGTCCGCGCGTAAGACCGCCTGAAACCGCCTGAAAGGGACCCCGGTGACCGAGAAGGCCTCCCTCCAGTCCGTTCTCGACCGCGCCGCCGAGGGCGGGCGGATCACCCCGGAAGAGGCCCTCGACCTCTACCGCTCCGCGCCGTTGCACGCGCTCGGCCGCGCCGCCGACGCCGCGCGCAAGCTGAAGTACGCGGGCACGGAGCACATCGCGACGTACATCATCGAGCGGAACATCAACTACACGAACGTCTGCGTGACGGCGTGCAAGTTCTGCGCGTTCTACGCCGCCCCGAAGGACACCAAGAAGGGCTGGACCCGCGACCTCGACGACATCCTGCGCCGCTGCGCGGAGACCGTCGAACTGGGCGGCACCCAGATCATGTTCCAGGGCGGCCACCACCCGGACTTCGGCGTCGAGTACTACGAAGAGCACTTCTCGGCGATCAAGAAGGCCTACCCGCAGCTGGTCATCCACTCCCTCGGCGCCTCCGAGGTCGAGCACATGGCGCGGATCAGCAAGGTCTCCGTCGAGGAGGCCATCCAGCGCATCCACGCCGCCGGCCTCGACTCCTTCGCGGGCGCCGGCGCCGAGCTGCTTCCGGCCCGCCCGCGCAAGGCGATCGCCCCGCTCAAGGAGTCCGGCGAGCGCTGGCTGGAGATCATGGAGATCGCCCACAACCTCGGCGTGGAGTCCACCTCCACGATGCTGATGGGCACGGGCGAGACCAACGCCGAGCGCATCGAGCACCTGCGCATGATCCGCGACGTACAGGACCGGACGGGCGGCTTCCGCGCCTTCATCCCGTACACCTACCAGCCCGAGAACAACCACCTCAAGGGCCGTACGCAGGCGACGATCTTCGAGTACCTGCGGATGATCGCCATCGCCCGCCTCTTCCTCGACAACGTCGCGCACATCCAGGGCTCCTGGCTCACCACGGGCAAGGAGATCGGCCAGCTCACCCTGCACTACGGCGCGGACGACCTCGGCTCGGTCATGCTGGAGGAGAACGTCGTCTCGTCGGCCGGCGCCAAGCACCGCTCCAACCTGCAGGAGATCATCGAGATGATCCGTACGGCGGACCGTGTGCCCGCCCAGCGGAGCACGACGTACGAGCACCTCGTGGTGCACGACGACCCGGCGAACGACCCGGTCGACGCCCGCGTCGCCTCGCACATCTCGTCCATCGCGATCGAGGGCGGCACGGCCCACCCCGAGCTCAAGCTGCTCTCCTCCAACTGAGCGCGCGTACCGAGTCGTTGTGCTGACACTTCACGTCGCCGAGGCGTCCCCCGAGTCGGCCGTCCTGGTCGACGCCGCGACGATCGCCGGGCTCGGCCCGTACGAGGAGCTGGTCGCCGCCAACCCGCAGGCGCGGGTGCGGCGTTGGCCCGGCATCCTCACGCCCGGACTGCTCAATCCGTACGGCCCGGAGATCCTGGAGTCGACGTACCACCCCGATCCGCGCGAGGCCGACACGTTCGGCACCGCGCCGATCGGCGGGGAGCGGGCGCGCGAGCTGTTCCGCGCCGACCCCGCGAAGCTCGGCGCGAGCGCCCGGCGCGGGGTGCAGCGGCTGTTCGCGCACGGGACGGTGGCGATCGCCGGTGAGCTGCGCGCCAAGGCGGTCCTCGAGGTGGCGCAGCGCTCCGGGCTCGTCTTCGCGGCCCGCCCGGAGGGGCTTCCCGGTCCCGTCTCGCTCTCCCCGCGCCCGCTGGTGCTGCTGCCGGGCCTGACGGTGGGTGGCCCGGCCCGCTTCGCGGTGTTCGACGTCGAGGACCGCGCCGAGCTGGTCCGCCGCGGCGCGTCCACGTGCGTGGCGACGGTGGTCGGCGGGCGGTTGGTGTACCGGGGGCGTTAGTCCTCCACGGCGTACGCGCACCCCATGATCGACCCGTCCGGGGCGCGGCTCGGGCAGTCCAGGTCGACGGGCACGGACGGTGCGGCCGGGGTGGGTTCTGTTCGTCCCGAACTCGGTTCGATGCGGTCGTTGATGGACTCTGTGAACGCCCACGCACCGAGTACGAGCACCAGCCAGGTGCCTGCCATCCACCGTTTCACGCGCCTCAGCGTAGAGGGCCTCCATTCGTCTGCGGCCCCGGTGGGGGCTGGTCGCGCAGTTCCCCGCGCCCCTGAGATGCGCACTGCGTGCGGCATCTCTCCGGGAAAGCGCGGCGGAGCCGCAGCTTTCAGGGGCGCGGGGAACTGCGCGAGGACGGACCACCGGGCCGCAGGCGCCGACGAGACGGCACAGGGCAGACGCCGGGGCGGGCCCGCAGGGCCGGGTCCCGTCCGCGGGGGGATGGGGGTGCCTGCCACAATGACCAGGTGACCCGCGCATCCCTGGAAAAGCAGCCGCACGAAGTCGCCGAGATGTTCGACGACGTCGCCGAGAAGTACGACCTCACCAACGACGTCCTCTCCCTCGGCCAGGCCCGGCTCTGGCGCAAGGAGGTCGCGAAGGCCGTGGACGCGCGCCCCGCGCAGAAGATCCTCGACCTCGCCGCCGGCACCGCCACCTCCTCGCAGCCCTTCGCGCAGGCCGGTGCGTACGTCGTGCCCTGCGACTTCTCGCTCGGCATGCTCAGCGTCGGCAAGCAGCGCCACCCGCACATGCCGTTCACGGCGGGCGACGCGACCCGGCTGCCGTTCGCCGACGACGTCTTCGACGCGGTCAGCATCTCCTTCGGGCTGCGCAACGTCCAGGAGACGGACAAGGCCCTGCGCGAGCTGTACCGGGTGACGAAGCCCGGCGGACGCGTCGTCATCTGCGAGTTCAGCCAGCCCACTTGGACCCCGTTCCGCACGGTCTACACCGAGTACCTGATGCGCGCGCTGCCGCCGGTGGCCCGTGCGGTCTCGTCGAACCCGGACGCGTACGTCTATCTCGCCGAGTCGATCCGGGAGTGGCCGGACCAGCCCGCGCTCGCCTCGCGGCTGCAGTCGGCCGGCTGGTCCGAGGTGGCCTGGCGCAACCTCACCGGCGGCATCGTGGCCCTGCACCGCGGCTTCAAGCAGGCCTGACAAGCACGCGCGCGACCGGTGGTGAACGTGGATTTCCAGGCCGTCCTGGAGCAGATCGCCGACGAGGTGGGCGCCCTGCCCGGCCGGGGCCGCAGCGCCGACTACATCCCGGCGCTCGCCGGCGTCGACCCGCACCGCTTCGGGATGGCCTTCGCCGACGTCGACGGCCAGGTGCACGGCGTGGGGGAGTGGCAGGTTCCGTTCTCCGTCCAGTCGATCACCAAGGTGTTCAGCCTCGCCCTGGTCCTCGCGAAGGACGGCGCCGGGCTGTGGGAGAGCGTGGGCCGCGAGCCCTCCGGCAACCCCTTCAACTCCCTGGTGCAGCTGGAGTACGAGAACGGCATTCCGCGCAATCCGTTCATCAACGCGGGCGCCCTCGTCGTCACCGACCGGCTGCAGTCGCTGACCGGTGACGCGGGCGAGGAGGTGCTGGCCTTCCTGCGCGCCGAGAGCGGCAACCCGGAGCTCGGGTTCGACCTGGAGGTGGCCGCGTCCGAGACCGCGCACGGCGACCGCAACGCGGCCCTCGCGCACTTCATGGCCTCGTACGGGAACATCCGGCACCCCGTGCCGACCCTTCTCGCCAACTACTTCCGGCAGTGCTCGATCGAGATGAGCTGCGCCGATCTCGCCCTGGCCGCGGGCTTCCTGGCCCGGCACGGGGTGCGCGCCGACGGCTCCCGGCTGCTCACGCGCAGCGAGGCCAAGCAGATCAACGCGGTGATGATGACCTGCGGGACCTATGACGCCGCGGGCGAGTTCGCGTACCGCGTCGGGCTGCCCGGCAAGAGCGGCGTCGGCGGCGGGATCGTGGCCGTCGTGCCGGGCCGGGGCACGCTCTGCGTGTGGAGCCCGGGGCTGGACGAGCGCGGCAACTCCGTTGCGGGCGTGGCCGCGCTCGACCGCTTCACGACGCTGACGGGCTTGTCGGTCTTCTGACCGCCCGCCTCCGGGGTGTCAGAGGGCCAGCTTGAAGCAGTGGCCCTTCCGGCCCGTGGGCGTCGTGTACGTCTCCGCGAGCTCCATGCCGAGGCGGCGGGTCACGGCGATGGAGCGCTCGTTCTCCGCGGCCACCATCGCCACCACCTCGCGCACCCCGGCCGCCCGGACCCGGTCGAGCGTCGTGCGCGCCGCCGCCGTCGCGTACCCGCGCCCCCAGGCCTCCCGGCCGAGCCGCCAGCCGATCTCCATCGCGCCCTTGGGCCCCCACGCGTGCGGCCAGGGCTGGGCGCCGGTGAAGCCGAGCACCCGGTCCTCCTCGTCGAGCAGCGTCCACAGGCAGAAGCCGAGCTCCGCGTCGTGCATGCGCTGGCGGGCGGTCAGCTCCTCGTACACCGACAGCTCGGCGGACTTGCCGCCGTGGAACTCCATGACCTCGGGGTGGTCGAACACCCGGTGCCAGGCGTACGCGTCCTCCTCGGTGGGGACGCGGAGCTTGACGGCAGGGGCGGGTGCGGCGGTGCTCGGCGTCGGTGACGTCATACGAGGCAGCCCTTCGGTCCGTGGTGGATACGCCCCCATAGACTGCCCATGTCCAGTGCGCTTCGGCATGTGAGTCAGCCGACAGCCGAACTCCACAACTCCGAACCCCGGGGAGATCAGCAGTGACCGAGCCCCAGCCCCTCTCCGAGCACAGTGCAGATGTGATCGTCGTCGGGGCCGGGCCAGCCGGTTCCACGACTGCGTACTACCTGGCGAAGGCCGGACTCGACGTCCTGCTCCTGGAGAAGACGGCGTTCCCGCGCGAGAAGGTCTGCGGCGACGGCCTCACCCCGCGCGCCACCAAGCAGCTCGTGTCGATGGGCATCGACATCTCCGAGGAGGCGGGCTGGCTGCGCAACAAGGGCCTGCGCATCATCGGCGGCGGCGTCCGACTCCAGCTGGACTGGCCGGACCTGGCCTCGTACCCGGACTACGGCCTGGTGCGCAAGCGCGACGACTTCGACGAGCAGCTGGCCCGCCAGGCGCAGAAGGCGGGCGCGCGCCTCTACGAGCGGTGCAACGTGGGCGCCCCGATCATCGACGACCGCACGGGCCGCATCACGGGCGTGCACGCCAAGCTGGGCGACGCCGACTCCAAGGACAAGCGCGAAGTCACCTTCCACGCCCCGCTGGTGGTCGCCGCCGACGGCAACTCGACGCGGCTCTCCCTCGCGATGGGCCTGCACCGCCGCGAGGACCGCCCGATGGGCGTCGCGGTCCGTACGTACTTCGAGTCGCCGCGCCACGACGACGACTACCTGGAGTCGTGGCTGGAGCTGTGGGACCGGCGCGGCCCGCAGGACCGGCTGCTGCCCGGCTACGGCTGGATCTTCGGCATGGGCGACGGCACGTCCAACGTGGGCCTCGGCATCCTCAACTCCTCCAAGGCGTTCCGGGAGTTGGACTGGCGCGAGGTGCTCAAGGCCTGGTGCGCGTCGATGCCGGAGGACTGGGGGTACACCCCGGAGAACATGACGACGCCGATCCGCGGCGCCGCCCTGCCGATGGCCTTCAACCGCCAACCGCACTACACCAAGGGCCTGTTGCTCGTGGGTGACGCGGGCGGTCTGGTCAATCCGTTCAACGGCGAGGGCATCGCGTACGCCATGGAGTCGGGGCAGCTCGCCGCCGACGTGATCGTGCAGGCGCACGCCCGCGCCACCGACGCACAGCGCGAACTGGCCCTGCTGCGCTACCCGAAGGTCCTCAAGGAGACCTACGGCGGCTACTACACGCTGGGCCGCGCCTTCGTGAAGCTCATCGGCAACCCGAAGGTCATGAAGATCGCCACGGAGCGCGGTCTGACCCACCCGGTCCTGATGAAGTTCACGCTGAAGATGCTGGCCAACCTGACCGACCCGACGGGCGGCGACGCGATGGACCGGATCATCAACGGCCTTTCCAAGGTGGCCCCGAAGGCCTGAGCCGGGCCGCGCGAGGCATACCGAAAGGGCCGCCGCTCCTCTGCGGAGCGGCGGCCCTTTCGTGCGTCTCGGGGTCCGTCACATGACGCGGACGGCTCCGTCGGCCGGGTAGCCCGACAGGTCCTGGATGACGACGCCCTTGCTGGGGTTGGCGGCGTCGAGGTACTGGCCGTCACCGATGTACACACCCGTGTGGTACGCGGAGCCCTTGCCGCCCCAGTACAGGATGTCGCCGACCTGGAGGTTGGCGGTGCCGACCTCGGTGCCGACCATCGACTGGTCCTGGGAGACACGCGGCAGGTCGATGCCGGCCTGCTTGTAGGCGGCCTGGACGAGGGCCGAGCAGTCCCACGAGTCGGGGCCGGTGGAGCCCATGACGTAGGCGTCGCCGAGCTGGGCCTTCAGGAAGCCGATGACGGCGCCCATGCTGCCGCTGACGGGCGCGACGGAGTCGGCGGTGCCGGAGGCGGTGTCGGAGACGGCGCTGAGCGTCTGGCGCTCGGCGGCGCGTGCGGCACGCTCCTCGGCGGCGCGCTCCTTCGCCTCCTTCTCGGCCTTGGCCTTGGCGATCGCCTTGGCCTTGGCCTTCTTGGCCTCCTTGGCGGCCTTCGCGGCTGCGGCGTCCTGCTCGGCCTGCAGCTTGTAGGAGTCCGCAGCCTGCTGCGTGGCGTCCGCGCTCGCGGCCACCTTGGTGGCCAGCTCGGTGGTGAGCGTGGGCATCTCGATGGTCTCGGTCACCGGCTCGGCCGCGTGCGCCGAACCGGCGGAGCCGGCCACCGCGAGGGTGCTGAGGACGCCACCGGCAACTCCGGCGCGCAGCTTCGTGGCTCGCTGCGGGCGGGGCTTCCGGTGGCTGGGTATGTGAGCGGTGTGGGACATGAGTACAACCGCTATCAGGGCCTCCGGGTTCCCTTCAAGAAACGTGTGGTGCGCCACAGTTACGTGCCCGTGGCGTGAATCCCGGGCGTGTCGGCCTTTATTGACGCCGTAACGGGCAATGCGGACACCACGGATCACGCCTGTGATCATTGTGTTTCTGGGTTACGTCCCATTTGCCCTGCGCTTACCATCCGATTCGGTCGATGGCCAAGCCCGAGGTTCACGACGAATCAGTAACGTGGCATAGGTCACGGAAAGGTCACCGGCGGAACGGGTAGTCGAGGGCGAACATCCGGGCTTTCCCTGGGCAGTTGACGGGGTGTTCGCTATGGAATGTCCGATGCGAACCGCTATGTCATGTGAACGTGCCGCGCCCGTCGTGACCGCGGGGTGCCCCGAATGTGTGTGTGAAGTGCACGGCGGGGGTGGGTGGTTGGCCCCGTGGGACCCCTGTCGCCCGCCCTCTTTTCGCGGGCTCGACGGCCGCCTCCGCCGGATCGCCGGCGGCTCCGTCCGCTCGCGCCCGCTGCTCGTCGACCGGCGACTGCTCGCGCCTGCCGTTCGCCGTCCACTCGTCGCCCGTCGGCTGCTCGCGCCCGTCGCTCGTCGCCCGTTGATCGCTTGCGCCCGCTGCTTGTCGCCCGTTGACCGGCGCGCGCCGCTCGCCGTCCCTCGCTCGGGCCCGCTCGCCCTCGCTCGCGCCCGCTCGTGAACGTGTGCACGCGTTCCCTCGCGGCCGGATCCCATCAGCCCCTTGTGCCCCACCCGTCACATCGGCATCACAGGTTCGCCGGGCGGCTTCACGTGCGTCGCGCATCCAACTTCCTTACGGAAGCCGTCCGCTCGGCCTGGCACTCGGTGCCGTGATCGCCGGCGACCCCTCCCCGCACGGCAGGCCGGGCTTCAATACCAGCCACTTCTGTCCAGCGCCAATTTGCTTGCAAGGGGCACCTCTTGATAGTGCCGCACCCCTCCCGACCAGGCACGATGAGTACGGATGTCACCTCTAGTGATCACTTCGGTGCTTCGCGTATGAAGATCACCGCTCATCCGACTTCATGATCCTTCGTCAGGTGGTGGAGATCACAAAGTCGTTGTCGTACCCCGTGTCGCAGATCACAGACCGGCGGGCATAGGATGCGGGGCAGTTGGGCTTGTGAACTGCCTCACATAACCGTGATCTTCGTGGTCTTCGGGGGCTTAGGGGGTTGGCAGGTCCTTCAGGTCCGTCCGCCGAAGCAGTCAATGTCGACTGAGAGGAGCGAGGAGCGGTGAACGCGTATGCGCCCATCCTCGTATTGGGAGCCCTAGGCGCCGGCTTTGCGATCTTCTCCGTGGTCATGGCCACGCTCATCGGTCCAAAGCGCTACAACCGAGCCAAGCTCGAGGCCTACGAATGCGGCATCGAGCCGACGCCGACGCCGGCCGGCGGAGGGCGTTTCCCGATCAAGTACTACCTGACGGCGATGCTCTTCATCATCTTCGATATCGAGATCGTCTTCCTCTACCCCTGGGCGGTCACCTTCGACGCCCTGGGGATTTTCGGGCTCGTGGAGATGCTGCTCTTCGTGCTCACCGTCTTCGTGGCCTACGCGTACGTCTGGCGTCGCGGCGGCCTGGAATGGGACTGAGGGGCTGAGGGGGCACCTATGGGACTCGAAGAGAAGCTGCCGAGCGGCTTTCTGCTGACCACTGTCGAACAGGCCGCGGGCTGGGTGCGCAAGTCATCCGTCTTCCCCGCCACCTTCGGCCTCGCCTGCTGCGCCATCGAGATGATGACGACAGGCGCCGGGCGGTACGACCTCGCCCGCTTCGGCATGGAGGTCTTCCGCGGATCGCCGCGCCAGGCCGACCTGATGATCGTCGCCGGCCGTGTCAGCCAGAAGATGGCGCCCGTCCTGCGCCAGGTCTACGACCAGATGCCGAATCCCAAGTGGGTTATTTCCATGGGGGTTTGTGCGTCCTCGGGCGGAATGTTCAACAACTACGCGATCGTCCAGGGCGTCGACCACGTCGTGCCCGTGGACATCTATCTGCCCGGCTGTCCGCCACGGCCCGAGATGCTGATGGACGCGATCCTCAAGCTCCACCAGAAGATCCAGTCCTCCAAGCTCGGCGTGAACGCCGAGGAGGCGGCCCGCGAGGCGGAGGAAGCGGCGCTCAAGGCGCTCCCCACCATCGAGATGAAGGGGCTGCTGCGGTGAGCGAGAGCAACAACGGCAACAACGGCAACAAGAGCAACAACGGCAACAACAACGGCGTGAACCCCGAGAAGGACCTCGGCACGCAGAACCTCCCCGGCCAGCGCGGCGACCACGGCGAGGAGATCCGCGTCCAGCGCGGCATGTTCGGCGCCAACAACGGCGGCGACACCTCCGGCTACGGCGGCCTGGTCCGCTCCGTACGCCTGCCCGGCGCCTCCTCCCGGCCATACGGCGGCTGGTTCGACGAGGTCGCGGACGAGCTGGAGGGCGCCCTTGAGGAGCAGGACCTGCTCCCCGAGAACGCCATCGAGAAGACCGTCGTCGACCGCGACGAGCTCACCTTCCACATCGCCCGCGAGCACCTCGTCCGCGTCGCGAAGACCCTGCGCGACGACCCGGCGCTCCGCTTCGAGCTGTGCACCGGCGTCTCCGGAGTGCACTACCCGGAGGACAAGGGCCGCGAGCTGCACGCCGTCTACCACCTGCGCTCGATCACCCACGGCCGCCTGATCCGCCTGGAGGTCAGCGCCCCGGACGACGACCGGCACGTGCCGTCCCTGGTCCCCGTGTACCCGACCAACGACTGGCACGAGCGCGAGACCTACGACTTCTTCGGGCTGATCTTCGACGGGCACCCGGCCCTCACCCGGATCATGATGCCGGACGACTGGCAGGGCTTCCCGCAGCGCAAGGACTACCCGCTCGGCGGCATTCCCGTCGAGTACAAGGGCGCCCAGATCCCGGCTCCCGACCAGCGGAGGTCGTACAGCTGATGTCAGCATCCAACGCAACGTCCCACGCCTCCGGCCGGGAGACCACCGAAGGCACCGTCTACACCGTCACCGGCGGCGACTGGGACGAGGTCGTCGAGCAGGCGGCGAAGTCCGACGACGAGCGCATCATCGTCAACATGGGCCCCCAACACCCGTCCACGCACGGGGTGTTGCGCCTGATCCTGGAGATCGACGGCGAGACCGTCACCGAGGCCCGCTGCGGCATCGGCTATCTGCACACGGGCATCGAGAAGAACCTCGAGTACCGCACGTGGACGCAGGGCACCACGTTCGTGACGCGCATGGACTACCTGACGCCGTTCTACAACGAGACGGCGTACTGCCTGGCCGTGGAGAAGCTCCTCGGCATCGAGAACGAGATCCCGGACCGCGCCTCGGTCATCCGCGTGCTCCTGATGGAGCTCAACCGGATGTCCTCGCACCTCGTCGCCCTCGCCACCGGCGGCATGGAGCTCGGCGCCACCACGATCATGATCTACGGCTTCCGCGACCGTGAACTCATCCTCGACATCTACGAGTTGATCACCGGCCTGCGGATGAACCACGCGTACATCCGCCCCGGCGGACTCGCCCAGGACCTGCCGCCCGGCGCGGTGGACCAGATCCGCGAGTTCGTGAAGAAGATGCAGAAGAACCTTCCCGAGTACGACAAGCTCGCCACCGGGAACCCCATCTTCAAGGGCCGCATGCAGGACGTCGGCTACCTCGACCTGGCCGGCTGCATGGCCCTCGGCGCCACCGGACCGATCCTCCGCTCCACGGGCCTGCCGCACGACCTGCGCAAGACCGACCCGTACTGCGGCTACGAGACGTACGACTTCGAGGTCCCCACCGCCGACACCTGCGACTCCTACGGGCGGTTCCTGATCCGCCTCGAGGAGATGCGCCAGTCGCTGCGGATCGTCGAGCAGTGCCTCGACCGCCTGGAGCCCGGCCCGGTGATGGTCGGCGACAAGAAGATCGCCTGGCCCGCCCAACTGGCCCTCGGCCCGGACGGGTTGGGCAACTCGCTCGACCACATCAAGAAGATCATGGGCACCTCCATGGAGGCCCTGATCCACCACTTCAAGCTGGTGACGGAGGGCTTCCGGGTCCCGCCGGGACAGGCGTACGCCGCGGTGGAGTCGCCCAAGGGCGAGCTCGGCGTGCACGTCGTCTCGGACGGCGGCACCCGCCCCTTCCGGGTCCACTTCCGCGACCCGTCCTTCACCAACCTGCAGGCCATGGCGGCCATGTGCGAAGGCGGCCAGGTCGCCGACGTGATCGTCGCCGTCGCATCCATCGACCCCGTGATGGGAGGCGTCGACCGGTGACCGATGTATCGCTCGGGATGCCCCAACTCCCGGCCCCCGACTACCCGGCCGACGTCCGCGCCCGGCTCGAGGCGGACGCCCGCGAGGTGATCGCCCGCTACCCGGACTCCCGCTCGGCGCTGCTCCCGCTGCTGCACCTCGTGCAGTCCGAGGAAGGGCACGTCACCCGGACCGGCATGCAGTTCTGCGCCGACGTGCTCGGCCTCACCACCGCCGAGGTCACCGCCGTCGCCACCTTCTACACGATGTACCGCCGCAAGCCGAGCGGCGACTACCAAGTCGGCGTCTGCACCAACACGTTGTGCGCCGTCATGGGCGGCGACGCCATCTTCGAGGAGCTGAAGCAGCACCTCGGCGTCGGCAACGACGAGACCACCGAGGACGGCAAGGTCACCCTCGAACACATCGAGTGCAACGCCGCCTGCGACTACGCCCCCGTGGTGATGGTCAACTGGGAGTTCTTCGACAACCAGACCCCCCAGTCGGCCAAGCAGCTCGTGGACGACCTGCGCGCGGGCCGTACCGTCGAGCCCACTCGCGGCGCCCCGATCTGCACGTTCAAGGAGACCGCCCGCATCCTCGCCGGGTTCCCGGACGAGCGCGAAGGCGCCGTCGAAGCCGGTGGCGCCGCAGGCCCCGCCTCGCTCATCGGGCTCCGCCTGGCCAGGGGCGAGGCCGTCCCCGCGCGCGTGGTCCACCCCCGCGGCGAGGCCCCGCAGGGCGAGTCGCCCGCCGAGCACCTCAGCTCGCACGACGCACCGCAGCAGACGTCGGCCTCGGACCCGGACCACCCGGCCGGACCCACCGCCGAGGAGGGGGAGTGATGACCGTGTCCACCGCCTACGGGGGCTCCCGTCCGGAGACCGGAGGAGAGCACAGCCCCGAGAAGCTGCTCGCCCCCGTCCTCTCCGCGTTCTGGGACGACGACCGCCCCTGGTCCCTGGACACCTACCGCAGGCACGAGGGGTACGAAGGCCTCCGCAAGGCCCTCGCCATGTCCCCGGACGACCTCATCGCGTACGTGAAGGACGCAGGGCTGCGCGGCCGTGGCGGCGCCGGCTTCCCCACCGGGATGAAGTGGCAGTTCATCCCGCAGGGCGACGGAAAACCGCACTATCTAGTTGTCAACGCTGACGAGTCGGAGCCGGGCACCTGCAAGGACATCCCGCTCCTCTACGCCAATCCGCACAGCCTCATCGAGGGCATCGTGATCGCCTGTTACGCGATCCGGTCGAACCACGCGTTCATCTACCTGCGGGGTGAAGTCGTCCCCGTGCTGCGACGGTTGCACGAGGCCGTACGAGAGGCGTACGAGGCGGGATATCTGGGGAACGACGTCCTGGGATCAGGACTCGATCTTGAACTCACTGTGCACGCCGGCGCCGGGGCGTACATCTGTGGCGAGGAAACCGCGCTGCTCGACTCTCTCGAAGGACGGCGTGGCCAGCCCCGGCTGCGACCCCCCTTCCCCGCTGTCGCCGGTCTGTACGCCTGCCCCACTGTGGTGAACAACGTCGAGTCCATCGCGTCGGTTCCCGCGATCCTGAACAAGGGCAAGGACTGGTTCAGGTCCATGGGCAGCGAGAAGTCCCCGGGCTTCACGCTCTACTCGCTCAGCGGCCATGTCGCATCGCCCGGCCAGTACGAGGCCCCGCTCGGCATCACGCTCCGCCAGCTCCTCGACATGAGCGGCGGCATGAGGCCGGGCCACCGCCTCAAGTTCTGGACGCCGGGCGGCAGTTCGACCCCGATGTTCACCGACGAGCACCTGGACGTCCCGCTCGACTACGAGGGCGTCGGTGCCGCCGGATCGATGCTCGGCACCAAGGCCCTGCAGTGCTTCGACGAGACCACCTGCGTCGTCCGCGCCGTCACCCGCTGGACCGAGTTCTACGCCCACGAGTCCTGCGGCAAGTGCACCCCCTGCCGTGAAGGGACGTACTGGCTCGTCCAGTTGCTCCGCGACATCGAGGCGGGCAAGGGCACGATGTCCGACCTCGACAAGCTGAACGACATCGCCGACAACATCAACGGCAAGTCCTTCTGCGCCCTCGGCGACGGCGCCGCCTCGCCGATCTTCTCCTCCCTGAAGTACTTCCGCGCGGAGTACGAGGAGCACATCACCGGCAGGGGCTGCCCCTTCGACCCCGCCAAGTCGACCCTCTGGGCCGACAAGCACACGGAGGTGAACGCATGACGGTCGCGACAAATGCTCCCTCCGGGGGCGGAGACACGGCTCCTCCGCCCGAGGACCTGGTCTCGCTGACCATCGACGGCGTCGACATCAGCGTCCCCAAGGGCACGCTCGTCATCCGCGCCGCGGAACAGCTCGGCATCGACATCCCGCGCTTCTGCGACCACCCGCTCCTCGACCCGGCCGGCGCCTGCCGCCAGTGCATCGTCGAGGTCGAGGGCCAGCGCAAGCCGATGGCGTCCTGCACCATCACCTGCACCGACGGCATGGTCGTCAAGACCCAGCTGACGTCGCCGGTCGCGGAGAAGGCGCAGAAGGGCGTGATGGAGCTCCTGCTCATCAACCACCCCCTCGACTGCCCGGTCTGCGACAAGGGCGGCGAGTGCCCGCTGCAGAACCAGGCCGTCTCGCACGGCCAGGCCGACTCCCGCTTCGACGGCAAGAAGCGCACGTACGAGAAGCCCGTCGCGATCTCCACGCAGGTGCTGCTCGACCGTGAGCGCTGTGTGCTCTGCGCGCGCTGCACCCGGTTCTCCAACCAGGTCGCGGGCGACCCGATGATCGAGCTGATCGAGCGGGGCGCGCTGCAGCAGGTCGGCACCGGCGAGGGCGACCCCTTCGAGTCGTACTTCTCCGGGAACACCATCCAGATCTGCCCGGTGGGCGCGCTCACCTCGGCGGCGTACCGGTTCCGTTCGCGCCCCTTCGACCTGGTGTCCTCGCCCTCCGTCTGCGAGCACTGCGCCGGCGGCTGCGCGACCCGCACCGACCACCGGCGCGGCAAGGTCATGCGCCGCCTCGCGGCCGAGGACCCCGAGGTCAACGAGGAGTGGATCTGCGACAAGGGCCGCTTCGGCTTCCGCTACGCGCAGCAGCGCGACCGGCTCGCCACCCCGCTCGTCCGGGGTGAGAACGGCGTGCTCGAACCGGCCAGCTGGCCCGAGGCGTTGGCGGCCGCGGCCGAAGGTCTCACGGCGGCACGCGCGCGTGCGGGCGTGCTCGCGGGCGGACGTCTGACCGTCGAGGACGCCTACGCGTACAGCAAGTTCGCGCGCGTGGCGCTCGGCACCAACGACATCGACTTCCGGGCCCGCCCGCACTCCGCGGAGGAGGCCGACTTCCTGGCCGCGCGGGTCGCGGGGCGCGGCAAGGACCTCGACGGGGCGGGCGTCACGTACACCGCTCTGGAGAAGGCCCCGGCCGTGCTGCTCGCCGGGATCGAGGCCGAGGAGGAGGCGCCCGGCGTCTTCCTGCGGCTCCGCAAGGCCTGGCGCAAGCACGGCCAGAAGACCTTCGCGCTCGCCCCGTACGAGACCCGTGGCCTCACCAAGGCCGGCGGCACGCTGCTGCCCGCCGCGCCCGGCACCGAGACCGAGTGGCTGGACGCGCTCGCCTCCGGCGTCGGGCTCGGCGAGGACGGCGCGCAGGTCGCCGAGGCGCTGCGGGCCGAGGGCGCGGTGATCGTCGTCGGCGAGCGGCTGGCGAGCGTGGCCGGCGGCCTCACCGCCGCCGTACGCGTGGCGACCGCGACCGGCGCCGAGCTGGTGTGGATCCCGCGCCGGGCCGGTGAGCGCGGTGCCGTCGAGGTCGGCGCGCTGCCGGCGCTGCTGCCCGGCGGGCGGCCCGCGACCGATCCACGCGCGCGTGAGGAGGTCGCGGCGGCCTGGGGCGTGGCCGAACTGCCGCACCGCTTCGGCCGCGACACCGGCCAGATCGTGGAGGCCGCCGCGGGCGGAGAGCTGCGCGCCCTGCTCGTCGCGGGCGTCGACGTGGCGGACCTGCCGGACCCGGCACGCGCGCGTGCGGCGCTCGACGAGGCCTTCGTGGTCTCGCTCGAACTGCGGCCCGGCGAGGTCACCGAGCGGGCGGACGTCGTCCTTCCGGTCGCCGCCGTCGCCGAGAAGTCCGGCACGTTCCTCAACTGGGAGGGCCGGTCCCGGATGTTCGAGGCCGCCCTGAAGCCCGACCAGATGACCCGGCAGCTGCCGCCCACCGACGCGCGCGTGCTGCACATGCTGGCCGACGCGATGGACGTCCACCTGGGCCTGCCGGACCAGCGCACCGTCCGCCGCGAGCTGGACCGGCTCGGCGCCTGGGACGGCCCGCGCGCCACCGAACCCCTGGAGACGGCAGGGCAGTTGCCGCGCCCCGGCGCCGGTGAGGCCGTGCTCGCAGGGCACCGGCTGCTGCTCGACCGGGGCCGCCTGCAGGAGGGCGACGAGGCGCTCGCGGGCACCCGGCACGCGGCCGTGGCCCGGCTCTCCGCGGCCACCGCCGCCGAGGCCGGCGTGAAGGACGGCGACGTCCTCGCGGTCACCGGCCCGGAGGGAGACGTGCAACTCCCGCTGCAGGTCACGGAGATGCCCGACCGTGTGGTGTGGCTGCCGCTCAACTCGACCGGCCGCGGCACCACTTCGGACACCGGCGCGCGTGCCGGTGAACTCGTCCGCATCGGCCCGGCCGTGGCCGCCGCCTCGGAGGCCAAGGAGGTGCAGGCATGAACGCGAGTCTGAGCCAGACGGCGGTCGAAGCGGCCGCCATGAGCCCGCTCGCCGCCGAGGACCTGTCCATGTTCGGGCGGGACCCGTGGTGGCTCGTCCTGATCAAGGCGGTGTTCTGCTTCGCGTTCCTGATGGTGACGGTGCTCTTCTCCATCGTGTGGGAGCGCAAGGTCGTCGCCTGGATGCAGCTGCGCATCGGCCCCAACCGGCACGGCCCCTGGGGCATGCTGCAGTCCCTCGCGGACGGCATCAAGCTGATGCTCAAGGAGGACGTGGTCGTCAAGCGCGCGGACAAGGTGGTGTACGTCCTCGCGCCGATCGTCGCCGCCATCCCGGCGTTCATGGCGATCGCGGTGATCCCCTTCGGCCCGGCCGACAACCAGGTCTCGATCTTCGGCCAGCGCACCACGATGCAGCTCACGGACCTGCCGATCGCGATGCTCTACATCCTCGCGGTCGCCTCCGTCGGCATCTACGGCATCGTCCTCGCCGGCTGGTCCTCCGGCTCGACGTACCCGCTCCTCGGCGGCCTGCGCTCCTGCGCGCAGATGATCTCGTACGAGATCGCGATGGGCGCAGCCTTCGCCTCCGTCTTCCTCTACTCGGGGTCGATGTCGACCTCGGCGATCGTGGAGGCGCAGGGCGACCGCTGGTACATCCTGCTGCTGCCGGTGTCGTTCCTGCTGTACGTGGTGACGATGGTCGGCGAGACCAACCGCGCGCCGTTCGACATGCCGGAGTCCGAGGGCGACCTCGTCGGCGGCTTCAACACCGAGTACAGCTCCATCAAGTTCGCGCTCTTCATGCTCGCCGAGTACGTGAACATGGTGACGGTCTCCGCCGTCGCCACCACGCTGTTCCTCGGCGGCTGGCGCGCGCCCTGGCCGATCAGCACCTTCTGGGAGGGCGCCAACCAGGGCTGGTGGCCGATGCTCTGGTTCGTCCTCAAGGTCCAGCTGCTGCTGTTCTTCTTCATCTGGCTCCGCGGCACCCTGCCCCGCGTCCGCTACGACCAGCTGATGAAGCTCGGCTGGAAGGTGCTCATCCCGGTCTCGGTGGCCTGGCTGATGCTCGTCGCGACCGTACGCACGCTGCGGAACGAGAACGTCCCCTTCACCGGGATCGTGCTCTACGTGGGCGGCGGCGTCCTGGCGATCCTGCTGCTCTCCTTCGTCGTCGACATCTACCGCGACAAGCGGGAGAAGGCCGAGGAGCAGGCAGCGCCCGCCGAGCCGGGGCCCGCGTTCGACCCGATGGCCGGCGGCTATCCCGTACCGCCGCTGCCGGGACAGACCTTGCCGCCCGTGCCGCGTCGACGCTCGCGCCAGGAGCGGGAGTTGATTGTCAGTGGTGGCGTCGATACTGCCAGTGACGGAAAGGAGGCTGACGGTGTCTGAGATCTCCAGGAACAACCCTTCCGAGAAGTCGCCCGCGTCCGGCGCGCCCGCCGGATCGGGCGAGGGCAAGGACACGGCGCAGGGGTTCCACAACCCCGTGGCCGGCTTCGGCGTGACCTTCAAGGCCATGTTCAAGAAGCGGCTGACCGAGCAGTACCCGGAGCAGAAGAAGGTCACAGCCCCGCGCTTCCACGGCCGTCACCAGCTCAACCGGCACCCGGACGGCCTGGAGAAGTGCGTCGGCTGCGAGCTGTGCGCCTGGGCCTGCCCGGCCGACGCGATCTACGTCGAGGGCGCGGACAACACCGACGAGGAGCGCTACTCCCCGGGCGAGCGGTACGGGCGGGTGTACCAGATCAACTACGCCCGCTGCATCCTCTGCGGCCTGTGCATCGAGGCGTGCCCCACGCGCGCGCTCACGATGACCAACGAGTTCGAACTGGCCGACTCCAGCCGGGAGAACCTGATCTACACCAAGGAGCAGCTGCTCGCCGGCCTGGAGGAGGGCATGGTCGACAGCCCACACGCGATCTTCCCCGGCATGGACGAGCAGGACTACTACCGCGGTCTGGTCACCGAGGCCGCCCCCGGCACCGAGCCCCAGGTCGCCCACTCCAAGGGCGAGGCGGTGCAGGAGGCGGAGTCGACCTTCGGGCCCGAGGAGCCGGCGTCGAAGAAGGTGGTCGGCCGATGAGCACGCTCGCCGCCTACGCCACGTCCACCGGCGAGGCCTTCCAGTTCTGGGTCCTCGGCACCGTCGCCGTGATCGGCGCTCTCTGCACCGTCTTCATGAAGAAGGCCGTGCACAGCGCGCTCTGCCTGGCCGGCACCATGATCGTCCTGGCGGTCTTCTACCTCGCCAACGGCGCCTACTTCCTGGGCATCGTGCAGATCGTCGTCTACACCGGCGCGATCATGATGCTGTTCCTCTTCGTCGTCATGCTGGTCGGTGTCACGGCCGCGGACTCCCTGAAGGAGACCATCAAGGGGCAGCGCTGGCTGGCGCTCCTCTGCGGCCTCGGTTTCGCGGTCCTCCTGGTCGGCGGCATCGGGAACGCCTCCCTGAAGGAGTTCAACGGCCTGGGGCAGGCCAACTCCGCAGGGAACGTCGAGGGGTTGGCGGCCCTGATCTTCACCAAGTACGTCTTCGCCTTCGAGATCACCGGTGCCCTGCTCATCACGGCCGCCGTCGGCGCCATGGTGCTCACGCACCGCGAGCGCACCGAGCGCGCCAAGACCCAGCGCGAGCTCGCCGAGGAGCGCGTGCGCGAGGGCAAGCACCTCCCGCCGCTGCCCGCCCCGGGGGTGTACGCGCGCCACAACGCCGTGGACATCGCGGGCCTGCTGCCGGACGGCACGCCGTCGGAGCTCACGGTCAGCAAGACGCTGCGCGACCGCGGCCAGATCCGTGACGTGTCGAGCGAGGCCCTCAGTGACCTGCGGGCCCTGGAGCAGCGCGCCGACGAACGGCTCGGCAGGAGCGGCCACGCCGCGTCGTCGACCGACGACGCGGCCTCGGGCGGCAAGAAGGAGGCCGCGAAGTGAGTCCCGTCAACTACCTGTATCTCGCGGCCCTGTTGTTCGCGATCGGCGCCACCGGCGTGCTGATCAGGCGGAACGCCATCGTGGTGTTCATGTGCATCGAGCTGATGCTCAACGCCTGCAACCTCACGCTGGTGACCTTCTCCCGGATGCACGGCAACCTCGACGGCCAGATCATCGCGTTCTTCACGATGGTCGTCGCCGCCGCCGAGGTCGTGGTCGGGCTCGCGATCATCGTGTCCCTGTTCCGGTCCCGCCACTCGGCCTCGGTCGACGACGCCAGCCTGATGAAGCTCTGAGGGGCAGGAAGAATCGTGGAGAACCTGATTGCGCTGCTCGTCGCAGCGCCTCTGCTCGGAGCGGCCGTACTGCTGTGCGGCGGGCGGCGGTTGGACCGCGGCGGCCACTGGATCGGCACGCTGCTCGCGGTCGTCTCCTTCGCCGTCGGCGTGCTGCTCTTCACCGACATGCTCGGCAAGGACCCGGAGCACCGGGCCATGCACCAGGCGCTGTTCAGCTGGATCCCGGTCGAGGGATTCCAGGCGGACGTCGCCTTCCAGCTGGACCAGCTGTCGATGACGTTCGTGCTCCTGATCACCGGCGTGGGCTCCCTGATCCACGTCTACTCGATCGGGTACATGGAGCACGACGAGCGCAGGCGCCGCTTCTTCGGCTATCTGAACCTGTTCCTCGCGGCGATGCTGCTCCTCGTCATCGCCGACAACTACCTGCTCCTGTACGTGGGTTGGGAGGGCGTCGGTCTGGCGTCGTACCTGCTCATCGGCTTCTGGCAGCACAAGCCCAGCGCGGCCACGGCCGCCAAGAAGGCCTTCCTGGTCAACCGCGTCGGCGACATGGGCCTGTCCATCGCGATCATGCTGATGTTCACGACGTTCGGCACGTTCGCGTTCGGCCCGGTCCTGGAGTCCACCTCCGAGACCAGTGAGGGCATGCTCACCGCGATCGGCCTGATGCTGCTGCTCGCCGCGTGCGGCAAGTCGGCCCAGGTCCCGCTGCAGTCCTGGCTCGGTGACGCGATGGAGGGCCCGACCCCGGTCTCGGCCCTGATCCACGCGGCCACCATGGTCACCGCGGGCGTGTACCTCATCACCCGCTCCGGCGCGATCTTCAACGGCGCTCCGGATGCGCAGTTGGCGGTCGTGATCGTCGGTGCGGTCACGCTCCTCTTCGGTGCGATCGTCGGTTGCGCCAAGGACGACATCAAGAAGGCCCTCGCCGGCTCGACGATGTCCCAGATCGGCTACATGATCCTGGCGGCCGGCCTCGGCCCCATCGGCTACGCCTTCGCGATCATGCACCTGGTCACGCACGGCTTCTTCAAGGCCGGGCTCTTCCTCGGCGCCGGCTCGGTCATGCACGGCATGAACGACGAGGTCGACATGCGCAAGTACGGCGGCCTCCGCAAGTACATGCCGGTCACCTTCGTGACGTTCGGGCTCGGCTACCTCGCGATCATCGGCTTCCCCGGCCTCTCCGGCTTCTGGTCCAAGGACAAGATCATCGAGGCGGCGTTCGCGTACGACGACGGGATCCGCGGCTGGATCTTCGGCGGCGTGGCCCTGCTCGGCGCGGGCATCACGGCCTTCTACATGACGCGCGTGATGATCATGACGTTCTTCGGCGAGAAGCGCTGGCAGCCGGATGCGGAGGGCAACGAGCCGCATCCGCACGAGTCGCCCAGGTCGATGACGATCCCGATGATCGTCCTCGCCTTCGGCTCGGTCTTCGCGGGCGGACTCTTCTCGCTCAACGAGTCGTTCGTGAAGTGGCTGGAGCCGGTCACGCAGTTCGAGCACCCGCACCCGGTCATCAGCGTCCCGGCGATCACCGCCTCCACGGTCGTGGTGCTCCTCCTGGGCGCCGCCCTGGCGTACGTGATGTACGGGCGCAAGGAAGTCCCGGTCACCGCGCCGCGCGGCTCGCTGCTCACCCGGGCGGCCCGCCGCGACCTGCTGCAGGACGACTTCAACCATGTGGTCCTGGTCCGCGGCGGCGAGCACCTCACCCGCTCCCTCGTGTACGTCGACCACACCATGGTCGACGGCGCCGTCAACGGCACGGCGGCGGGCTTCGGCGGACTCTCCGGCCGGCTGCGCAAGGTGCAGAACGGCTTCGCCCGTTCCTACGCGGTCTCGATGTTCGGCGGTACGGCGATCCTCATCGCCGCGACCCTGCTGATGAGGGCGGTCTGATCACGATGTCCTTTCCTCTGCTGACAGCGACGGCCGCGGTGCCGGCGATCGGCGCGATCGTCACCGCCGCCGTGCCCGCCGCCCGGCGCTCGGCCGCCAAGTGGCTCGCGCTGCTCTTCTCGCTCGCCACGCTGGTCCTCGCGGTCGTCGTCGGCGTCCGCTTCGACCCGGGCGGCGACCGCTACCAACTCACCGAGTCCCACGCGTGGATCGCCGACTTCGGCGTGCGGTACGAACTGGGCGTGGACGGCATCGGCGTCGCCCTCATCGGGCTCACCGCGCTGCTGATCCCGTTCGTGATCCTCGCGGGCTGGCACGACGCCGACCCGGAGGAGACCGGGAGCAAGCGCTGGCGGCCCACGCAGGGCTTCTTCGCGCTGATCCTGATGGTCGAGGCGATGGTGGTCCTCTCCTTCGAGGCCACCGACGTCTTCCTCTTCTACATCCTCTTCGAAGCCATGCTCATCCCGATGTACTTCCTCATCGGCGGCTTCGGAGACCGCGCCCACGCCGGCAGTGACGAGAAGGCCGCCGCCCAACGGTCGTACGCGGCCGTGAAGTTCCTGCTCTACAACCTGGTCGGCGGCCTGATCATGCTGGCCGCGGTCATCGGCCTCTATGTGGTCGCAGGGAACTTCTCGCTCCAGGAGATCGCCGCCGCGCGTGCGAGCGGCGAGCTGAACATGGCGACCAACACGGAGCGGCTGCTCTTCCTCGGCTTCTTCTTCGCGTTCGCGGTGAAGGCGCCGCTGTGGCCGCTGCACACCTGGCTGCCCAACGCCATGGGCGAGGCCACCGCCCCGGTCGCCGTGCTGATCACCGCGGTCGTCGACAAGGTCGGCACGTTCGCGATGCTCCGCTTCTGCCTCGGCCTCTTCCCCGAAGCCTCGAAGTGGGCGACTCCCGCGATCCTGGTGCTCGCGCTGATCTCGATCGTCTACGGCGCGCTGCTCGCCGTCGGCCAGCGCGACATCAAGCGCCTGATCGCGTACGCGTCGATCTCGCACTTCGGCTTCATCATCATGGGCATCTTCGCGATGACCTCGCAGGGCCAGAGCGGCGCGACGCTCTACATGGTCAACCACGGCATCTCCACTGCCGCGTTGATGCTCGTCGCCGGGTTCCTGATCTCCCGGCGCGGCTCGCGGCTCATCGCGGACTTCGGCGGTGTGCAGAAGGTGGCCCCGGTGCTCGCCGGGACGTTCCTGGTGGGCTCGCTCGCCACGCTCTCGCTGCCGGGGCTCGCGCCGTTCGTGAGTGAATTCCTGGTCCTGGTCGGCACGTTCGCGCGCTACCCGGTGATCGGCATCATCGCCACCTTCGGCATCGTCCTCGCCGCGCTCTACACCCTCGTCCTCTACCAGCGGACGATGACGGGCCCGGTCAAGCTCGAAGTCGCCAAGATGCCGGATCTGCGCGTGCGTGAACTCGTCGTCGTCGCACCGCTGATCGCCCTGCTGATCTTCCTCGGTGTCTACCCGAAGCCGGTCACCGACCTGGTGAACCCGGCGGTCGGCCACACCTTGTCCGACGTACAGAAGAAGGACCCCAAGCCCGAGGTGGAGGCGGCCAAGTGAGCGCATCAGCCGTCCACAGCCTGTGGACAACGGCGGCGCCGATCGACAAGATCGACGCCCCGACCATCGAGTACGCCCAGCTCATGCCGACGCTGATCGTGATCGGCGCGGCCGTCGTGGGCATCCTCGTCGAAGCCTTCGTCGGCCGGAAAGCCCGCTACTACGCGCAGATGTTCGTGACCGTGGTCGCCCTGGTGTCCGCGTTCGCCGCGGTCATCGGGCTCGCGGCCGGCGGCCACGCCTCCTCGGAGGCGCAGATCGTCGCCATGGGCGCGATCGCCGTCGACGGACCGGCCCTGTTCCTGCAGGGCACGATCCTGCTCACCGGCCTCGTCGCGGTCTTCACCTTCGCCGAGCGCCGCCTCGATCCCGAGGCGCACGGAAACCGGGTCGACTCCTTCGCGGCGCAGGCCGCTTCGGTGCCGGGCAGCGACAGCGAGAAGGCCGCGATCAAGGCCGGGTTCACCACCACCGAGGTGTTCCCGCTCGCGCTGTTCGCCATCGGCGGCATGCTCGTCTTCCCCGCGGCGAACGACCTGTTGACGCTGTTCATCGCCCTCGAGGTGTTCTCGCTCCCGCTGTACCTGCTGTGCGCCCTGGCTCGCCGCAAGCGCCTCATGTCGCAGGAGGCCGCGGTCAAGTACTTCCTGCTCGGCGCCTTCTCGTCGGCGTTCCTGCTCTTCGGCGTCGCCCTGGTCTACGGGTACGCGGGCACCGTCACGTACGCGGGGATCGCCGACGTCGTCGACGGCACCGTGCAGAACATCGACCCGGCCCTCGCCGACACCATGGGGAACGACGCGCTGCTCCTCGTCGGCGGCGCCATGATCCTCATGGGCCTGCTCTTCAAGGTCGGCGCCGTCCCCTTCCACATGTGGACCCCGGACGTCTACCAGGGCGCTCCGACCCCGGTCACCGGCTTCATGGCGGCGGCCACCAAGGTCGCGGCGTTCGGCGCGCTGCTCCGGCTGCTGTACGTGGTGCTGCCCGGCCTTCGCTGGGACTGGCGGCCGGTGATGTGGGGCGTCGCGATCGTCACGATGCTGATCGGCGCGATCGTCGCGATCACGCAGACCGACATCAAGCGGCTCCTCGCGTACTCCTCGATCGCGCACGCGGGCTTCCTCCTCGCCGGTGTGGTCGCGGCGACGCCGAGCGGCATCTCGTCGGTGCTGTTCTACCTCGGCGCCTACTCCTTCGTGACGGTCGGCGCCTTCGCGGTGGTCACGCTGGTGCGGGACGCCGGCGGCGAGGCCACGCACCTGTCCAAGTGGGCCGGTCTCGGGCGGCGTTCGCCGCTGGTCGCCGCGGTCTTCGCGGTGTTCCTGCTCGCCTTCGCCGGCATCCCGCTGACCTCCGGGTTCTCCGGCAAGTTCGCGGTGTTCAAGGCGGCGGCCGAGGGCGGGGCGGGCGCGCTCGTCGTGATCGGCGTGATCTCCTCGGCGATCGCGGCGTTCTTCTACATCCGCGTGATCGTGCTCATGTTCTTCAGCGAGCCGAAGGCCGAGGGGCCGACGGTCGCGGTGCCCTCGCCGCTGACGATGACGGCGATCGGCGTGGGCGTGGCGGTCACGCTGGTGCTCGGCGTGGCCCCGCAGTACTTCCTCGACCTGGCGGGTCAGGCGGGGGTCTTCGTGCGCTGAGCCGATGTCCGCGCGCTGCGCGGAGGCTCCGCGGTCCGGTGCCCGGTACCTCTTCGGAGGGACCGGGCACCGACTTTTCCTACCGGCACCCCCAGCCTGTGGATAACTTTTCTGGACTGTCGGTCGGGCGGCCTATCGTGGCTGTCGTGGTCGAAGACGGCGTGCGGGGGGATGGACGATGAACGGGACTGTGGTGATGGACGTGGCCGGGGATCAAGGCCGGACCGAGGCGGAAGCGACGCGGAGCGAGACGGACGTGACGCGGAGCGACGCCTTGAGCGCGCTCCACCGCGTCTTCGGGTACGACAGCTTCCGCGGCGAGCAGGAAGCGATCATCGAGCATGTCGTCGCGGGCGGGGACGCCGTCGTGCTCATGCCCACGGGTGGCGGCAAGTCGCTCTGCTACCAGATTCCGGCCCTGGTCAGGCCCGGCACCGGGGTCGTGGTCTCGCCGCTGATCGCCCTGATGCAGGACCAAGTGGACGCGCTGCGCGCCCTGGGCGTGCGGGCCGGGTTCATCAACTCCACGCAGGACTTCGAGGAGCGCCGCCTGGTCGAGGCCGAGCTGCTCGCCGGTGAGCTGGACCTGCTCTATCTGGCGCCGGAGCGGCTGCGCCTGGACTCCACGCTCGACCTGATCGGGCGCGCCAAAATCTCCGTCTTCGCCATCGACGAGGCGCACTGCGTGGCTCAGTGGGGCCACGACTTCCGGCCCGACTATCTCTCGCTCTCGCTGCTCGGCCAGCGCTGGCCGGAGGTCCCCCGGATCGCCCTGACGGCGACGGCGACGCGGGCCACCCACCGCGAGATCACCGAGCGTCTCGCCATGCCGAACGCCCGCCACTTCGAGGCCAGCTTCGACCGGCCCAACATCCAGTACCGCATCGTGGCGAAGGACGAGCCGAAGAAGCAGCTTCTCCGCTTCCTGCGCGAGGAGCACGAGGGGGACGCGGGCATCGTCTACTGCCTCTCGCGCAACTCCGTGGAGAAGACAGCGGAGTTCCTCTGCCGCAACGGCATCGAGGCGGTGCCGTACCACGCGGGGCTCGACGCGGGCACGCGCGCCCGGCACCAGGCCCGCTTCCTGCGCGAGGAGGGCCTGGTGGTGGTGGCGACCATCGCGTTCGGCATGGGCATCGACAAGCCGGACGTACGCTTCGTCGCCCACCTCGACCTGCCCAAGTCGGTGGAGGGGTACTACCAGGAGACGGGCCGCGCGGGCCGTGACGGACAGCCCTCCACGGCCTGGATGGCGTACGGACTGAACGACGTGGTGCAGCAGCGCAAGCTCATCCAGTCCGGCGAGGGCGACGAGGCGTTCCGGCGCCGCGCGGCTGCCCATCTGGACTCGATGCTCGCGCTCTGCGAGACGGTGCAGTGCCGGCGGGCCCAACTTCTCACGTACTTCGGCCAGGAGGCCGGCGGCGAGGGCTGCGGCAACTGCGACACGTGCCTGACGGCGCCGGAGACCTGGGACGGCACGGTCGAGGCGCAGATGGTGCTCTCGACGGTGGTGCGCCTGGACCGGGAGCGGCGGCAGAAGTTCGGTGTGGGCCAGATCGTCGACATCCTCCTTGGCCGCAGGACCGCCAAGGTGATCCGCTTCGACCACGATCAGCTGTCGGTCTTCGGCATCGGAGCGGAGAAGTCGGAGGCCGAATGGCGGGGCGTGGTGCGGCAGTTGCTCGCCCAGGGGCTGCTCGCGGTCGAGGGGGAGTTCAGCACGCTGGTGCTCACCGAGGAGAGCGGGGCGGTGCTCGGCAGACAGCGTGAGGTGCTGCTGCGCAAGGAGCCCAAGAAGTCCTCCTCGCGTGGCTCGTCTGGCGGGGCCAAGGGCGAGCGGAAGAGCAAGCCCCCGGTCGACCTGCCGGAGGAGGCGCTGCCGCTGTTCGAGGCGCTGCGTGCCTGGCGGGCCGAGCAGGCCAGGGAGCAGGGCGTGCCCGCGTATGTGATCTTCCACGATGCGACGCTGCGTGAGATCGCCCTGGCCCGCCCGGCCTCGGTGACGGAGCTCGGCGCCATCGGGGGAGTGGGCGAGAAGAAGCTGGCCACGTGGGGCGAGGGCGTGCTCGGCGTCCTGGAGGGCTTCGAGGGGTGAGCGCGGCGGTGGGCCGGCCCGCCGTGTGACGGTCCGGCCCACCGGACGGCCCCGGCGGCGGTGGTGCGGCCTACCGGCTGCGGGGCGCGGGCAGCCCGTGTGCGGTCAGTCCGTGGTGCGGGCCGGGGCGATGCGGCCGGTCACCTCGCCGAGGCCGACGCGGATGCCGTCCGGGCCGGGGGCCCAGGCGGTCAGGGTGATCTCGTCGCCGTCCTCGAGGAACGTCCGCTTGCCGGTGGGGAGTTCGAGCGGTTCGGCGCCGTTCCAGGTCAGCTCGATCAGGGAGCCGCGCATGTGGGGCTCGGGCCCGCTGATGGTGCCCGAGCCGTAGAGGTCGCCGGGGCGCAGGGAGGCCCCGCCGACGGTCATGTGGGTGAGCATCTGGGCGCCCGTCCAGTACATCCCGGCGAACGGCGGCTCGGAGATGACCTCGCCGTTGAGGGAGACGGTGATCCGCAGGTCGTAGCCGCCGGGCTCGTCCTCCGCGGAGTCGTCCAGATACGGCAGTACCGCCACGTCGCGGGCGGGCGGCGCGACGCGGGCGTGGTCCAGGGCTTCGAGGGGGGTGATCCAGGCGGAGACGGACGTGGCGAAGGACTTCGCGACGAACGGGCCGAGGGGGACGTACTCCCAGGGCTGGATGTCCCGAGCGGACCAGTCGTTGAGCAGGCACAGGCCGAAGACGTGGTCGCGGAAGGAGGAGAGCGGCACGGCGCTGCCGAGTTCGGAGGGCGCGCCCACGACGAAGCCGACCTCGGCCTCGATGTCGAGCTTGGCGGACGGACCGAAGGTGGGCTCGGTGGCCGAGGGGGCCTTGCGCTGGCCGCTGGGGCGGATCACGTCCGTGCCGGAGACCACGACGGTGCCGGCCCGGCCGTGGTAACCGACCGGCAGGTGCTTCCAGTTGGGAAGCAGCGGCTCGGAGTCGGGGCGGAAGAGCCGGCCGAGGTTCGTGGCGTGGTGCTCGCTGGCGTAGAAGTCGACGTAGTCCGCGACGTCGAACGGCAGGTGCAAAGTGACGTCCGCCAGGGAGTGGAAGAGCGGCCGCACCGCCTCGCGGTGGGCGGGCACCGTCACCCAGGCCGTGAGCGCGCGGCGCACGTCGCTCCAGGTCTGCGGGCCGGCCGCGAGCAGCGGGTTCAGCGTCGGCTGGGCGAGCAGCGAGGCGTAGGGAGAGCCCAGGGCGTGCGCGGCGGCGCCGGCGTCGAGCACATGGGCGCCGAGGCGGACGCCGACCCTGCGGGTCTCGCCGCCGTCGGGGGAGCCGGGGAGGGAGAAGACGCCGTACGGAAGGTTGTGCGGGCCGAAGGGGTCGCCCTCGGGGAGGTCGAGCGGGCTCTGCTCGGGCATGGGTCGCGTGCCTCACTTTCCTGCGTCGGGTTGATCACACGTTACGTCGGAGGATGCTCATGCGGCAGTGCCTGAAGAGTTCAGAATGCCCTGGAAAGAGGGGTGCTGGTGGGGTGTGCTCCGTATCCTGTGGCCATGGTCTCCGCACTCCCCTTCGCGCTTGTCGCCACCGATCTCGACGGCACTCTGCTGCGCCCTGGCGACACCGTCTCCGCGCGCTCGCGGGCCGCGCTCGCGCGGGTCTCGGCGGCCGGCGCGCAGCACATCGTGGTCACCGGGCGCCCGGCGCCGCAGGTCCGGCATCTGCTGATGGAGATCGAGTACCGCGGGCTCGCCGTCTGTGGGCAGGGGGCGCAGGTCTACGACGCGGCGGCGGGCCGGCTCGTGAGTGCGCTGACGCTGGACCGGGAGATCGCGGAGACGGCCCTCGGCAAGATCGAGGCGGAGGTCGGCGAGGTCTTCGCTGCCGTCAACCAGGACGGTATGGACGGCCTGATGCTGATGGAGCCGGGGTACGAGCCGTCGCATCCGACGCTGCCCGCGGTCCGGGTGGGCCTCCGGGCGGCGTTGTGGGACGAGCCGATCAACAAGGTCCTGGTGCGTCATCCCGCCCTGGGGGACGACGAGTTGGTGGAGGTGGCGCGGTCGGTCACGTCCGGCCTGGTCACGATGACGATGGCGGGGCCCGGGATCGTGGAGCTCCAGCCGCTCGGCGTGACCAAGGCGACCGGTCTGGCCCTGGCCGCCGAGATGTCGGGCGTCCCGGCTGCGGCCACGATCACGTTCGGGGACATGCCCAACGACGTGCCGATGTTCCACTGGTCCGGCTACGGGGTGGCGATGGCCAACGCCCACGAGGAGTTGAAGGCGGTGGCGGACGAGATCACGTCGTCGAACGAGGAGGACGGCGTGGCGGAGGTCCTGGAACGGCTCTTCGGCTAGCGCGTGTTGGGGGTTCCGGCTCCGCGGGTCTGACCTGGAGGCGGGGTGCGACGCCGGCGGTGCGGTGGGGCTTGGGCGCAGTCGCCTGTGCGGGTTGCCCGGCCATGCCCCGCCACGCGTGCGCCCCAACGGCTCCCGTCCCCGACCCCGGGCGTAAAGGGCCCGTCCCCGGTCCCGGGCGTAAAGGGCCCGTCCCCGGTCCCGGGCGTAAAGGGCCCGTCCCCGGTCCCGGGCGTAAAGGGGCCGCCCTCGGCCCCGGGCTCAACCGGGCCGCGCCAGTCAGTGGGCGTAACCCAGTCGCACCGGGGCGCGCTTGCGTTCCGGACTCACCCGGCCGTGCGGGGGATGCGCTGTTTCCAGGTTCGGTGGAAGACGACCTCGTCGCCCTCGCGGCAGATCACTTCGTCCGTGGTGATGAAGCCGTCCGCGTCGCAGCTGATCGTGGAGTGGGTCTCGACCTTTGCGTCCCAGCCGAGTTCGGGGCGGTGCAGGCGGATCGACCAGTCGGAGCGGGTGCGGGCGCTCAGCGGGTCGTGCTCGTCGATCTCGTACGTCTCCAGGGCGTCCTCGCTGAACTCCAGGCCGTCCGGGTAGATCCGGGTGCCGCCGTAGCGGGGGTCGACCTCCAGGCGCCAGGCGCCGCGCGCGACGTCGCGGACGACGAGGCGCTCCGGGCGCGGCTCCTCAAGGGTCTCGGGCTGGACGACGCCGAGGGGCTCGGACTGCTCGGGCTCGGCGCAGACGGACAGCGGGTCGCCCGACTCGCCTGTCCAGACCGGGAGTTCGAGGGAGCTGCCCGTCGGGTGGAGGGTGAATCCCTCCTCGGAGCCGGGCTGCGGCCAGATCCACGGCCAGTACGCGGAGGAGACCGCGAGGCGGATGCGGTGTCCGGTGGGGAAGGCGTGCCCGATGCCGTTCAGTTCGAAGGTCACGTGCTGTGTGGTGCCGGGCTGCCAGGGCTCGATCCGGTCCCGCCCGTGCCGTGCCGACAGGTTGAGCGCACCGCGGGTGACCAGCGTGGACGAGCCGTCCGGTGCGACGTCGCAGAGGCGGGCGACGGCCTGCCCGCGCGGAGTGCCCAGGGAGAGCCGGAGGTTGACCCGCGCCCGCCCCAGGATCTCGAGCCGCTCGGGCACCTCGAACTCGAAGCACACCGACTTCGCGTCCTCGTCCCGCTGGTCGGGCGGCAGGTCGGCGTCGTTGCCGAAGGGGAAGTAGCGGCCCGCGTCGAGGCCGGTGTGCTGCGGCGAGCGGACCGGGCGAGGCTCGCCGCCGAAGTCGTACGTCACGGGCATGACCTGCGGCGACGGCCACTGCGCCGCGCCCACCCAACGGCCGGGCAGCTCCGGGTGGACGGTGGCCGGCGGATGCGAGTCGCTGATCCAGGCGCGCAGGGCGGGCTCGTCCATGACGGCCGCAGTGCCGGACCCGGACCCCGAACCCGCCCCCGACCCCGCAGCGGAACCCGAAATCTCCGACCCCGAAAGCCCCGCCCCCTCGACGGAACCCGAAGGCTCGGGCTCCCCCTTCAACCAGTGGTCCCACCACCGCAGCGTCTCCTGGAGGAAGCCGATCGCGGGGCCCGGCGGCAGGCCCCGGTCCGGGTACTGGTGGGACCACGGGCCGATCAACCCCCGCGCGGGGCCCGGCAGATGCTCGACGAGGCGCAGGACCGTGTCCCGGTACGGGTCGTGCCAGCCGCCGACGGCCAGGACGGCGGCCTTGACCGCGGAGTAGTCCTCGCAGACGCTGCCGTGCTGCCAGTACGCGTCCCGGGTCTGGTGGTGCAGCCAGGTGTGGATGAACGGCTCGACGGACTCCAGGCGGCGCAGCCACATCTTGCGCCAGTCGTCGCCGACGAACTGCGGGTCCGGCGGCCGGCAGACGAAGGCGAGCATGGTCGCGGCCCAGGCGTGCATGTCGACGGCGAGGACCGAACCGCCCATGTAGTGAACGTCGTTGTCGTAGCGGTCGTCCGCCGAGCAGACCGTCACGATCGCCTTCAGCGGCTCGGGCGCGAGGGCCGCGATCTGCAGGGAGTTGAAGCCGCCCCAGGAGATGCCGAACATGCCGACCTTGCCCGTGCACCACGGCTGCGCGGCGAGCCACTCGACCACGGCGACGCCGTCGGCCAGCTCGGTCGCCGAGTACTCGTCGCCGGGCAGCCCCTCGGAGTTGCCGTGCCCGCGCACGTCGACGCGCACGGAGGCGTAGCCGTGGCCCGCGTACCAGGGGTGGCGCTGCCAGTCGCGCGGCGCGGTCCAGTCGCTGAGGCGGTACGGCAGGTACTCGAGGAGCACGGGCACCGGCTCGTCGGTGACCGGCCGCCACACGCGCGCGTACAGCCGGTTCCCGTCGGGCAACGGGATGCGGATGTCCTCGCGGGTGGTCTCGTACGGGAACTCGGTGCGGATCTGCATGGCGGATCAACCTCGGGGACAAGCCCCACTCGGGGCTCAGAGCATGAGTCGGAACAGGGCTCAGTGGACGGGGTGCATGGTGCGGCGCAGCCACGGCGTCGCGGCGATGACGGCGACGCCGACGACGATCGCGACGGCGCCGTTGAGGCCGAAGTAGACGGGGTTCGAGACCTCCCCGTAGACCTTCACGACCTGCGCCTGGATTCCGTTGGCGAGGGCGAGGGAGAGGAACCAGAGGGCCATGGTCTGGCTGGCGAAGGCCTTGGGGGCGAGCTTGGTGGTGGCCGACATCCCGGAGGTCTCAAGGAGGATGTCGCCGAGCCCGAGCAGCAGATAGGAGCCGACGATCCACCAGGCGGCCATCTGGTACGAGCCGCTCGCGTGCCCGGAGGTGGGCAGCACCATCAGGAGGAACGACAGGCCGCCGAGGATCACGCCGAGGGCGATCTTGCTGGAGGCGTGCGGCTGCCTGGGGCCCATCCGCGCCCAGACCGCGGCGACGACCGGAGCGAGCGCCACCTCGAAGGCGCCGAGCGCGGAGGCGTACCAGCCGGCCGGGAAGTGGAAGCCGAGGATCTCGGTGCGGGCGTTGGTCGACGCGAGCAGCATCATCGTCGAGTACGCCTGGAAGAGGATGAAGTTGAAGGCGACCGAGGCCAGGAACAGCACGACGTACGGGCGCAGGCGGCCACGCTCCTCGGCGGTGACCCGGGGGCTGCGGAACATCCACACGAAGTACGCGACGGGCGCGAGCACCGAGATCAGCGTGAGCAGGTCGACGAAGCGCTCCATGGTGAGCCGGCCGGCGACGGCGAGCGCGCCCGCGAGCAGCGCGAAGCCGATCAGGCCGAGGACGATCAGGAGCACCGCGCGCCGCATGGCCTGCGGCGGAAGGGCGTACTCCGCGGCGGCCCGGCGCCCGGCGAGGTGGCGGCGCCCGGCCACGTACTGGACGAGGCCGAGCGTCATGCCGATGGCGGCGGCGGAGAAGCCCCAGTGCCAGCCCTGGTGGTCGCCGAGCCAGCCGGTGACCAGCGGGCCGAGGAAGGCGCCGATGTTGATGCCCATGTAGTAGAGGGCGAAGCCGGCGTCGCGGCGCTCGTCCGCGGTGCCGTAGAGCTTGCCGACCATGTTGGCGACGTTGGGCTTGAGCAGTCCGGTGCCGGCGCTGATCAGGCCGAGCCCGACCCATGTCATCGTCGCGGTGGGCACCGCCATCGAGTAGTGGCCGCAGGCGATGAGGACGCCGCCCCACAGGACCGCGCGGTACGAGCCGAGGATGCGGTCGGCGAGCCAGCCGCCGGCGACCGAGACGAGATAGACGAGCGTGCCGTACGCCGCGGAGACGGAGGCGGCCGTTCCGGGGGCCATGCCGAGGCCCTCGTGGGCCACCGAGTCGGCGAAGTACAGGACGAGGATGGCCTGCATGCCGAGGAACGAGAAGCGCTCCCAGACCTCCAGGCCCGAGAGCGTGAGCAGTCCGCGCGGCTGTCCGAAGACGGCCCGGTCGTCGCCGGGCTGCGGTTCGGGGTTCGTGACCTGGGGCGTGGTACGGGACAAGGACGCACTCCGTGGCGGTGGGAGGACGGAGGCTTCGGAGAGTGGGGGACGTGGGGGGACGGAAGCCTTGGGGGACGATCCTGAACGGGAAATGGACAGCTGGCCGAAAACACCTGAATGCTTGATCGCGAACATACCGTCGGCCGAACGCCCCCGCTCGGTATTCGCCGGAGGTCTCACGTGCTGGACGGGGCGGCTGTGAGGGGCGAGGAGACTGCGGGGATCAGGTGCTGGTCGGGCGGGGGCCCGCAGTGATCGAAACGCGACCGGATACGCTGACTTGAGTGATGGCAGCGACACATCGACAAACCGTGTCATCGGGCATGTGATCGACCGTGAATCGACTTGTGATCGTCAGCAGACAGGAGAACCCCTCGTGACCGTCGTCGGGCCGTTCGGGCTGAGCGTGCGGGACCAGGCTCTGGAAGCCGATGTCCAGGCCGGATTGGCTGCTGTCGAGGAGGGCCTCATCGAGGCCACGAAGAGCGAGGTCCCGTTCATCACGGAGGCCGCGCAGCATCTCGTGCGCGCGGGAGGCAAGCGCTTCCGGCCGCTGCTCGCGATGCTCGCCGCGCAGTTCGGCGACCCGTACGCACCCGGAGTGGTGCCGTCCGCGGTGGTCGTGGAGCTGACGCACCTGGCGACGCTGTACCACGACGACGTGATGGACGAGGCCGACGTGCGCCGCGGCGTGCCCAGCGCCAACGCCCGCTGGGGCAACTCGGTGGCCGTCCTCACCGGCGACTTCCTCTTCGCCCGCGCCTCGCACATCCTCGCCGACCTCGGCCCCGAGGCCGTCCGGATCCAGGCCGAGGCATTCGAACGCCTGGTCACCGGCCAGATCCTGGAGACCGCGGGCCCGCGCGACGGCCGCGACCCGGTCGAGCACTACCTCGACGTGATCAGCGGCAAGACCGGCTCCCTGATCGCGGTCGCGGGCCGCTTCGGCGCGATGATGTCCGGCGCCGACGAGACGGTCGTGGACGTCCTCACGCAGTACGGCGAGCGCCTCGGCACGGCCTTCCAACTCGCGGACGACGTACTCGACATCGCCTCCGACTCGCACGAGTCGGGCAAGACCCCCGGCACCGACCTGCGCGAGGGCATCCCCACGCTCCCGGTCCTGCATCTGCGCGCCCAGGCCGCCGCCCACGGCAGGCCCGAGGACCTCGCGCTGTGCGAGCTGCTCGACGGCGACCTCACGGACGACGCCCGGCACGCCGAGGCGCTCGCCGGACTGCGCGCCCACCCGGCCCTGGAGCAGGCCCGCCGGGACACGATCCGGTACGCGGAGGACGCGCGCGCGACGCTCGCCCCGCTCCGGGAGTGCGACGCGAAGGCGGCGCTCGTGGAGCTGTGCGACGCGGTGGTGCACCGCGCGGGCTGAGGCCCGAGGACGACCTCAACGGACATACGGCGGCGGCGCTTTCCCGCACCGGCCCTTAAGGGGCGGGGGGAGGCGCCGCCGCCGTATGTCATCCCGTGGGCGTACGTGAGGTTGCGCCCCGGGGTTGACGCTTCCGGGCGGCTGTTTTGGTCGTATGGAGGGGCAGGGGCACGAACCCGACGGGACAGCACCCCGCCGAACACGGAGGTAGGGCACACATGGCACCGTACGAATCGGCTCGGCGCACCGAGGCGGACGAGGACCGGCCCACGGGCCGTCGCAAGGTGGCGCGTTACGCGGTTCCGGCCGCGGTGGCCGGCGTCGCGGCGGCGACCATCGGACTCGTCCCGGCGCTCGCGGACTCCGGCGACCCGGAGCTGCCGAAGATCAGCGCACAGCAGCTCATCGAGAAGATCGCCGCGTCGGACCAGGAGCAGGTCTCCGGCAACGTGAAGATCAGCACTGACCTCGGCCTGCCGTCCCTCGGCGACGCGGCCGCCTCGTTCGCGCCCAAGGGTGGTGAGAAGGACGGCGGTTCGGCCGCGACGCCGGACGCGAAGCTGATGGAGCTGGCGTCCGGCACGCACACGCTGCGCGTCGCCGCCGACGGCCCGGACAAGCAGAAGCTGACGATCCTGGACGACGCGGCGGAGTACAGCATCATCCGCAACGGCGCCGACGTGTGGGCGTACGACAGCAAGTCGGACGAGGCGTTCCACGCCGAGGACGGGCATGCGGGCAAGGGTGAGAAGCACCGGCAGCAGCGGCCCGAGGGCATGCCGGCCACGCCGAAGGAGCTCGCCGACGAGGTCCTGAAGGCGGCCGACGTGACCACGTCCGTGACCGTCGACGGCACCGCGAGCGTCGCCGGGCGCGATGCCTACCAGCTGCTGGTGCAGCCCAAGGGCACCGGTTCCACGGTCGGTTCGATCCGGATCGCGGTGGACGCGGAGAACGGCGTGCCGCTCAAGTTCACGCTCACGCCGAGCAGCGGCGGCAAGGCCGTGGTCGATGCGGGCTTCACCAAGGTCGACTTCGCGAAGCCCGCAGCGTCCACCTTTGACTTCAAGCCCGGCAAGGGCACGAAGGTCACCGAGGCGGACGAGCTGGAGAAGCAGGCCCCGAAGGCCCCCAAGGGTCCGCAGGGCGGCCTGCCCTTCGGCGGGCACTCGGGCGGCGAGGGGGCCGAGGGCGATATCAAGGTGATCGGCGAGGGCTGGAGCTCCGTCGCCGTCGTCGACACCGGCGTGAAGGGCGGAGTCCCGTCCGCCGAGTCCGGTGAACTCCCGCCCGAGGCGGGCAAGTTGCTCGACTCCTTCGGCGACAAGGTCACCGGGAAGTTCGGCTCCGGCACGGTGTTCTCCACCCGCCTGGTCAACGCGCTCATGACGGACGACGGCAAGGTGTACGTCGGCGCGGTGGACAAGGCGACGCTGGTGAAGGCCGCCGACGCCGCCAAGTAGCAGGCGAATGGGGCAATCCCGCCCCGCACGGCCCGGCGGCCGGTGCGGGGCGGGATTTCTGATGTCACAGGGTGACATGAAAAACGCAAGGCCCCCGCGGGCTCCGCGCGGGCCCCCGCGGGACTACGACGAGAGCTGCCAGATCGCGTGCGCGACGGCGTCGCTGTTGCGGTCGAGCGCCGTGTCGTTGATGTTCTCGGTGGTGTCGCAGTCCGAGTGGTAGCAGGCGTCGAAGGACTCGCCGGCCTTGCCGCCCCACTTCTGCGCCTGCTCGCTCGACATGGTGTTCCCGGCCCCGGTGAACAGGCCGCCCACCGGAATCCCGGCGTCCAGGAACGAGGCGTGGTCCGAGCGGCCGTCGCCCTCGGTCTCGATCTCCGTGGGTACGTCGAGCCCGGCGAAGTAGTCCTTGAAGACCTTCTCGATGGCCGGGTCGTCGTCGTACACGAAGTAGCCCGGGTTCGGCGAGCCGATCATGTCGAAGTTGAGGTAGCCGCTGATCTTCGAACGGTCCGCGTCCGGCAGGGAGTTGACGTAGTTCCGGGAGCCGACCAGGCCCTGCTCCTCGGCGCCCCACCAGGCGAAGCGCAGATGCTTCGCGGGCTTGAGCTGCTCGCGGGAGACGGCCAGAGCGGTCTCCAGTACGGCAGCGGAGCCCGAGCCGTTGTCGTTGATGCCCGGCCCGGACTCGACGCTGTCGAGGTGCGCGCCGGCCATCAGGGTCTGGCCCTCGTCGCCGCCGGGCCAGTCGGCGACCAGGTTGTAGCCGGTGGCGCCGCCGGAGTTGAACTCCTTGACGGTGGTGGTGAATCCGGCGGCGTCGAGCTTGCCCTTGATGTAGTCGATGGACGCCTTGTAGCCGGGCTGGCCGTGGGCGCGGTTGCCGCCGTTGGCCTCGGCGATCTTCTGGAGCTCGCCGAGGTGCGCCTTGACGTCGGCGACGGGTATGTCGGGCGCCGCGGCCGCGGCGCTCTCCTCGGAGGTGGTCGCCGCGGTGGCCGCGGGCATCGCGAGCAGGCCGGAAGTGACAAGGGCTGCCGCGGTGAGGGTGCGTATCGGGGCGGAGAGTTTCATGTGGGGGCTCCGGAGTCCGTACGGGAACAGGTGGGGGGTGCGTACGAGACGTACGGGTCGCGCGTGACCGGATGGTGCTGATGGCGCACGCGCGCCGCGCGTGATGCGTGCGCCCCGATGGTGGCCACACATTGACGCGGCGTCAAGAGCGAATTCCGGTCCGCCCGTTCCACATAACGGGCGCTACGGGTGCGTGCCGCGCTCTCCGGGGCCGTACTGCCCTCGTTCCCCAACTCCCCTCAGGCCACGCAGAATTCGTTCCCCTCGGGGTCCGTCATGACGACCCAGCTGCCGCCGGGCTCGTCGACGGCGCGGACCATGCTCGCGCCGAGCCCTTCGAGCCGCGCCACCTCGGCGGCGCGCTGCTCGGTGCCGACGTGCAGGTCGAGGTGGATCCGGTTCTTGCCGGTCTTCGGCTCCGGCACCTGGTTGAAGAGCAGCCGCCGCCCGAGCCCCGCCCCGCTGAGCTCGTCGTACGGGTCCTCCGGGTGCCGTGCCGCCGCCGCGCCGCGCCAGGAGTGGCGGCCGTGGTGCTCGGTGACGAGCGCGGGCGGAACGGCCCCGGCGCCGAGGAGCTGCTCGATCAGCTTGCTGTTGTCCTCGACGGTGTAACCGAGCGCGGCGGCCCAGAAGTCGGCCTGCGCATGCGGATCGGCGGAGTCGACGACGACTTTCCAGGAGAGAGGCATGTAACCGGTTATAGCGGTTACGAAAGCGGGGCGGCAAGGGCGACGCCCCGTACCGCGTCCCGTAGTGCCGTCACTGCTGCGGTACGGCGATCCGCCAGCCCTTGTTGTACGTGCCGTGGACCGGGATCATTCGCAACTCCCCGGGCGTGCGCGGCGGTTCGGCGTGGCGCAGCACCCAGGCGTCCGGCGGGCGGCCCGGGTGGTGCTTCGCGGGGAGGCAGCCCGCCGTGTACGCGACGGGGATCAGCATGGAGTTGCCGTCCAGGACGCAGCCCCGGCCGACCCCGGCCCCGCGCAGCGCCGCCGCGATCAGCCGCCAGTCGGCGCGGGCCTCGACCTGGTTGCCGGCGTTCACATGGGCGAGGGCCAGCTGCGCGGTGAGATGCCCGACGAGTGCGAGGGCCAGTGCGGCGACGGCGATCCGCCCGCGCGAGCGCGCCGCACGCCACAGCGACTGCACGGTGATCGCGGCGGGCAGCGCGAGGAGCGCGTACGTGATGAGGAGGAAGCGGGGCGCGGAGTAGTCGAGCAGGAAGAGGTAGGTGACGGAGGCCGCCCCGCCGACGACGACCGGCACCACGACGGCCGCAACCGACACCTCGTCCCGCCCGCCAGGGGTACCTCTGACGCGCCGCCCCCGCACCACGAGCCACACCCCGGCGACCACCAGGAGCGGCAGGACGTACCACCAGAGGGTGGTCGGCAGACCGGGGCCGGACGGTGCGCAGGGGCGGCAGAGCAGCGGGCCGTCGACGGACCGGATCACGGTGGGCAGGTTGAACTGCAGGCGCAGACCGCCCTGTTGGGCCGTCGCGAGGTCGAGCCGTTCCCGTACGCCGCCGAACCGCAGCTCGGCCTCGACCACCCAGGGCACCCCGCCGGCCAGCAGTCCCGCCACGATCGCGAGCGGCGCGGCCACCCGCCGCCACGGCCGGTGCACGAGCACGGCCAGGATCAGCGGCGCCGCGATCCAGACGGCGTCGTTGGGCCGCATCAGCGTGGTGAGCCCGAGGCCGAAGGCGAGCCCGGCCGAGGCGCGCAACGTCGTCGCGCGCCCGGCGTCGGGCAGTGCGCCGTTCACCTCGCCGAGCCGCAGGAACCAGCCCACCGCCGCGGCCGCCCCCATCGCCGCGTAGTGGTTGGGCATCGCGGAGCCGGCGTAGAAGACCGTGAACCAGAGGCTCGCGTACCCCGCCGCGGCCAGCGGCACGACGTACGGACGGGCGCGGAACACCCGAAGCCAGGGCGCGTACCCGACGTAGAGCGCGACCCCCGCGAGCAGGCTCAGCCACACCCGCAGCAGCACCACGTCGTCCGACCAGGCGGCGACCGGCGCCATCAGCGCGGGCACACCCCGGGTGCGGGGCGCCTCGAAGGGGACGTCGAGGCCCTGGGTGTACGAGTCGAAGCGGCCGGCGTAGACGATCTCGTCCCAGCCGAGCGGCAGGCTCAGCGGCACGAGGAGCGCGGGCAGCAGCACGAAGGCGACGCACACCGCGAGAAGCGCCAGGTGTGCCCGTCGAGGAACAGTGAGGCGCGGAGGCGGCATTGCTTCACGGTAACGAAGGATTTGCGCCGTTATCAGGTGAGTTGTCCGTATGGGGGACAGGGCAAGGTCAGCCGTGGGCGTAACCGCATACGCTGGTTACATGATGTACGGCCGTTCCTTCCACTTCGACCCCGGCGCGCTCTGCCTGGAGCTGCTGCCGACCGGCGGCGCGGAGCGCTATCCGCAGTTCGAGTCGCTGCACGAGCCCGCGGACCTCGGGGCGTGGGCAGCGGAGACCAGGATCGGCGCGGGCCTCGAAGTGACGGTCGACGAACAGGAGTTGGCGGCCGCGTACGCGCTGCGCGCCGCACTGTGGTCCCTTGCCGAGGCACGTGCGGGGGACGCAGCACTCGACCCGGCGCCACTGGCCGTGCTGAACGCCGCCGCGGCCGCGCCGCCGCTGGTCGCCCGCCTGCTGCCGGACGGCACACGCGCGTGGGCCGAGGGGGCGACGGGCAGCGCCCTGCTCTCGACCGTCGCCCGCGACGCGATCGAACTGTTCACGGGCCCGTACGCGCACCGAGTCCGGGCCTGCGAGGCCGACAACTGCGCACTGCTCTTCGCCGACACCTCACGAGCGGGCCGCCGCCGCTGGTGCTCGATGGAACGCTGCGGCAACCGCAACAAGGTGAGAACCCACCGAGCCAAGAACTAGCCCCCGACGGGGCTGGTTTTTCAGAGCGCAGCCTTGGGCGACGGCTCCTCCGTCACCCTCGCCACCTGCGCCGCGGCCAGCCGAACCGCCTCCGCCCGCGTCCGCCGAGCATTCCGCAGCGCGTCCCACGTGAGCAGCGAGAGCGCCAGCCACACCAGGCCGAAGCCCGCCCACCGCTCGGGCGGCATGGCCTCGTGGAAGTACGCGATGCCGAGCACGAACTGGAACACCGGCGCCAGGTACTGCAGCAGCCCGAGCGTGGAGAGGGGCACACGGATCGCCGCGGCCCCGAAGAGGATCAGCGGGACGGCGGTCACCAGACCGGTCGCGGCGAGCAGCGAGGCATGGCCGACCCCGTGCGGCCCGAAGTCGGACTCGCCCCGCGTGACGAGCCAGATCAGATAGCCGAGCGCGGGCAGGAACTGGATGGCGGTCTCCGCGGCGAGCGATTCCAGACCGCCGAGGTTGACCTTCTTCTTGACCAGGCCGTACGTCGCGAAGGAGAAGGCGAGCGTCAGCGAGATCCACGGCGGCTGCCCGTACCCGACGGCCAGGACGAGCACCGCCGCCGCGCCCACGCCGACCGCCGTCCACTGCAGCGGACGCAGCCGTTCCTTCAGGAGCAGCACGCCCATCGCGATGGTGACGAGCGGGTTGATGAAGTAGCCGAGCGAGGCCTCGACGACGTGCCCGTTGTTCACCGACCAGATGTACAGGCCCCAGTTGACGGTGATCACGGCCGCCGCGACCGTCACGAGGCCCAGCTTGCGGGGCTGCCGCAGCAGCTCGCCCGCCCACGCCCAGCGCCGCACGACGAGCAGGGCGAGCGCGACGAGCGCCAGGGACCACACCATCCGGTGGGCCAGGATCTCCGCGGCGCCGGCCGGTTTGAGGAGCGGCCAGAAGAGGGGGACGAGGCCCCAGAGCCCGTAGGCGGCAAAGCCGCATATCAGTCCAGCGCGACCCTCACCCGACGGCTTCAAGGCCCCTCCACTCTGCTCCACGTGGATGTCCTCCACGTACGCGACGCCACTCTCCTGTGTCGCGACAACTCCACGAAGGTAGCGCCGGAAAGGCCCGCCTGTCATGTCCGTATCGGCAGACGGTCATGACAGGCGGGCCGGTGCGGCGGTGCAGGGCCTCCAGCCGGCCCGCGGCGCCTCAAACGGTCCGCAGCGCGGCGGCGATGGCCTCGGCGACGGGCGTCGTGGGGCGGCCGATCAGCCGGGACAGGTCGCCGCTGCGCCCGGCGAGCCGGCCGCGCTCCACGGCGGCGTCCACATCGACCAGGATCTCCGCCATCGGCTCGGGCACCCCCGCGCCGGTGAGGACCGCGAGGTGCTGCTCGGCGGGCACGTTCCGGTACGCGATCTCCTTGCCGGTCTGCCGCGCCACCTCGGCCGCCCACTCCGCGAAGCTCCACGCCTCGTCGCCGCTCAGCTCGTACGTCCGGTTCTCGTGGCCCTCGCCGGTCAGCACGGCGACGGCCGCCGCGGCGTAGTCGGCGCGCGCGGCCGAGGCGATCCGGCCCTCGCCCGCGTTGGCCAGGACCGCGCCGTGCTCGACGACCGGGGCCAGCTGCGCGGTGTGGTTCTCGTGGTACCAGCCGTTGCGCAGGAACGTGTACGGCAGACCGGAGTCGAGGATCGCCCGCTCGGTCTCCTTGTGCTCGTCGGCGAGGCGGAAGTCGGCGGCGGGCCCGCCGAGGACACCGGTGTACGCGAGCAGCGCGACGCCCGCCGCCTTCGCCGCGTCGATCACGGCCCGGTGCTGCGCCACCCGCTGCCCGATCTCGCTGCCGGAGATCAGCAGCACCCGGTCGCCCGCGCCGAACGCACCGGCGAGGGTCTCGGGCGCCGAGTAGTCCGCGATCCGCAGCTCGATTCCGCGCGCCGCGAGGTCGGCGGCCTTGTCCTTGTCGCGTACGACGGCGGCGATCCGCTCGGCCGGGACCTGGGCGTCGAGCAGCTGCTCCACGACGAGGCGGCCGAGCTGTCCGGTGGCTCCGGTGACGACGATCATGAGGGGCTCCTTGGTGGGGGCGATGCCTTGTTCAGGGGGATGACCCCACCGTAAGCTGGGCACTAACCAAGGGGAAGTACCCACTTTGAAGTAAGGTACTGGCATGGAAGTTAGCTGGCAGCCGGGCATGAAGATGGACGTCAACGCCCCGATGTGCCCCTCGCGCGGAGTCCTCGAACACGTCACGAGCCGCTGGGGCGTGCTGATCCTGATCGCGCTGAAGGAGCGCTCGTACCGCTTCAGCGAACTGCGCCGGCACGTCGGCGGGGTGAGCGAGAAGATGCTGGCCCAGACCCTGCAGACGCTGGAGCGTGACGGTTTCGTGCTGCGCGACGCCCAGCCGGTGATCCCGCCGCGCGTCGACTACTCCCTGACGGAGCTCGGCGAGGAGGCGGCCGCGCAGGTCGCGGCGCTCGGCCGGTGGACCGAGCGGCGCACGGAGCAGGTCCTCAAGAACCGCGAGAAATACGACGAGGCCCGGACCTGAGGGGTTCAGTCCTCAGTCCGGGCCTCGCGGTCACGCGATCAGCGGTCGGGCGATCAGCGGTCAGGCGATCAGCCGACGACGGTCCAGGTGTCGTTGCCGGCGAGCAGGGCGGAGAGGTCTCCCTTGCCGTTCTGCTCTATGGCCGCGTCGAGCTGCTCGGACATCTGGGTGTCGTAGACGGGCCGTTGTGCGGAGCGGAACACGCCGATCGGCGTGTGGTGCAGGGTGTCCGGGTCGGCGAGGCGGGACAGGGCGAACGCGGTGGTCGGGGACGCGGAGTGCACGTCGTGGACCAGGATCTGCGCCCGGTTCTCCTCGGTGACGTCCACGACCCGCAGGTCCCCGGTGGCCGCGTCCCGTACGACGCCCTTGGCGCCGTCGGTCCCGAAGGTGATCGGCTGCCCGTGCTCGAGCCGGATCACCGCTTCCTCGGCCTGCTGCTTGTCCTTCAGCACCTCGAAGGCGCCGTCGTTGAAGATGTTGCAGTTCTGGTAGATCTCGACGAGGGCGGTGCCGTCGTGGGCGGCGGCCTGGCGAAGCACGTCGGTGAGGTGCTTGCGGTCGGAGTCCACGGTCCTGGCCACGAAGCTCGCCTCCGCGCCGAGGGCGAGGGAGACGGGGTTGAAGGGCGCGTCCAGGGAGCCCATCGGCGTGGACTTGGTGATCTTGCCGACCTCGGAGGTCGGGGAGTACTGGCCCTTGGTGAGGCCGTAGATCCGGTTGTTGAACAGCAGGATCTTCAGGTTCACGTTGCGGCGCAGCGCGTGGATGAGGTGGTTGCCGCCGATGGACAGGGCGTCGCCGTCACCGGTGACGACCCAGACCGACAGGTCCCGCCGGGAGGAGGCGAGGCCGGTCGCGATGGCGGGGGCGCGGCCGTGGATCGAGTGCATCCCGTAGGTGTTCATGTAGTACGGGAAGCGGCTGGAGCAGCCGATGCCGGAGACGAAGACGATGTTCTCGCGGGCGAGGCCGAGCTCGGGCATGAAGCCCTGCACGGCGGCCAGGATCGCGTAGTCACCGCACCCCGGGCACCAGCGCACTTCCTGATCGGACTTGAAGTCCTTCATGGACTGCTTGGCTTCGGCCTTGGGGACGAGTGACAGCAGCGTCCGAGCCGGCGACTGATCCTGCGTCTGCGTCTGCTCGGAGCTGTGCGTGGTCGTCGTGTCAGCCATCGAGCGCCTCCTTGAGAACCGCGGCGAGCTGCTCGGCCTTGAACGGCATGCCGTTGACCTGCGTGTAACTCCGGGCGTCCACCAGGTACTTGGCCCGGATCAACGTGGCGAGCTGGCCCAGGTTCATCTCCGGAACCACCACATTGGGGTAACGCTTCAACACCTCGCCCAGATTCCCCGGCAGCGGGTTGAGGTGCCGCAGATGCGCCTGCGCGACCTGCTGCCCCGCGTTCCGCAACCGGCGTACGGCGGCGGTGATCGGGCCGTACGTGGAGCCCCAGCCGAGGACGAGGAGCTCGGCCTCGCCGCTCGCGTCGTCGACCTCCAGGTCGGGGATCTCGATGCCGTCGACCTTGGCCTGGCGGGTGCGGACCATCAGGTCGTGGTTGGCCGGGTCGTAGGAGATGTTGCCCGTGCCGTCCTGCTTCTCGATGCCGCCGATCCGGTGCTCCAGGCCCGGCGTGCCGGGTACCGCCCACGGACGGGCGAGGGTCTGCGGATCCCGCTTGTACGGCCAGAACACCTCCGTCCCGTCGTCCAGGGCGTGGTTCGGTCCGTGCGCGAACTGCGTACGCAGGTCCGGGAGTTCGTCCACCTCCGGGATCCGCCACGGCTCCGAGCCGTTGGCCAGATACCCGTCCGAAAGGAGGAACACCGGCGTCCGGTACGTGAGCGCGATCCGCGCCGCTTCGAGGGCCGCGTCGAAACAGTCCGCGGGCGTCCTCGGCGCGACGATCGGCACCGGCGCCTCACCGTTGCGGCCGTACATGGCCTGCAGCAGGTCCGCCTGCTCCGTCTTCGTCGGCAGTCCGGTGGACGGGCCGCCGCGCTGGATGTCCACCACCAGCAGCGGCAACTCCAACGACACCGCCAAGCCGATCGTCTCGGACTTGAGCGCCACGCCCGGACCGGACGTCGTCGTCACCGCCAGAGACCCGCCGAACGCCGCACCGAGGGCCGCGCCGATTCCCGCGATCTCGTCCTCGGCCTGGAAAGTCCGCACACCGAAGTTCTTGTGCTTCGACAGCTCATGCAGAATGTCCGAGGCCGGCGTGATCGGGTACGAGCCCAGGTACAGCGGCAGATCCGCCTGCCGGGAAGCCGCCACCAGGCCGTACGACAACGCGAGATTTCCCGAGATGTTCCGGTACGTGCCCGTCGGGAATGCCGTCGACGCCGGCGCGACCTCGTAGGAGACCGCGAAATCCTCGGTCGTCTCGCCGAAATTCCAGCCCGCGCGGAACGCCGCGATGTTCGCCGCCGCGATGTCCGGCTTCTTCGCGAACTTCGACCGCAGGAATTCCTCGGTGCCCTCGGTGGGCCGGTGGTACATCCAGCTGAGCAGCCCGAGCGCGAACATGTTCTTGCTGCGGCCCGCGTCCTTGCGGGACAGCTCGAACTCCTTGAGCGCCTCCACCGTCAGCGTCGTCAACGGCACCGGATGCACATGAAAGCCGTCGAGGGACCCGTCCTCCAGTGGGGACGCCTCGTATCCGACTTTCTGCATCGCCCGCTTCGTGAACTCGTCCGTGTTCACGATGATCTCCGCGCCGCGCGGCACATCCGCGATGTTCGCCTTCAGCGCGGCCGGGTTCATCGCCACCAGAACATTCGGGGCGTCACCCGGCGTGAGAATGTCATGATCTGCGAAATGCAGCTGGAAACTCGAAACACCCGGAAGCGTTCCGGCGGGAGCGCGGATCTCCGCCGGGAAATTCGGCAGCGTGGACAAGTCGTTACCGAAAGACGCCGTCTCCGACGTGAACCGGTCACCCGTCAGCTGCATACCGTCACCCGAGTCACCCGCGAAACGGATGATCACCCGATCCAGACGGCGCACTTCCTTGTCGCCGGACGGCTTCCGCTGTCCACCCACGACGGCCGAGTCGGCCTGCTCGGCATGGCTACTGACCTGGCTGGTCACTGAACTGGACCTCCCTCGAGGCTGCGGCACGGGAGGCGCCGGCCGACCGGTCCTCCCAGGGCCACCCTACGTCTGTGAGGGTGCCCTTCCCGGGGTCGCTCGCATCATGGACGTGCCTTTGAGACATCCCGACGCGGTGCACTCGTACACCCGACATTCACACCTGACAGAGTGTCAGGTAACTAGGAATTGAGATAGGTGAGCACCGCCAGTACACGGCGGTGATCCCCGTCACTCTGGGCCAGGCCCAGTTTCATGAAGATGTTGCCGACGTGCTTCTCGACCGCCCCGTCGCTCACCACGAGCTGCCGTGCGACCGCCGCGTTCGTGCGCCCCTCGGCCATCAGGCCGAGCACCTCGCGCTCGCGTGGCGTCAGGCCCGCGAGGACGTCCTGTTTACGGCTGCGCCCGAGTAGCTGGGCCACCACCTCCGGGTCGAGCGCCGTCCCGCCCCCGGCGACCCGCACCACCGCGTCGACGAACTCCCGCACCTCGGCCACCCGGTCCTTGAGCAGGTACCCCACGCCGTGCGTCGAACCGGCGAGCAGCTCCGTCGCGTACCGCTCCTCCACGTACTGCGAAAGGACGAGCACGCCGAGCCCCGGGTGGCTGCGCCGCAGCGCGACCGCCGCGCGCACCCCTTCGTCGGTGTGCGTCGGCGGCATCCGCACGTCCGCGACCACCACGTCCGGCAGCTCGCCCCGGCCCGCCAGGTCCTCGACGGTCTTGATCAGCGCGTCCGCGTCGCCGACTCCCGCCACGACCTCGTGCCCCCGGTCGGTGAGCAGGCGGGTCAGGCCCTCTCTGAGCAGCACCGAGTCCTCGGCGATGACCACCCGCACCCTGTCCTCCACGATTCGCACGCCCCCGCATCCGATCCGGTCCGACTGCGGAACCAGCATCCCAGCATTCGGGCGGCGCCGGGCCCGAGAGCCGGGAATCAGGGGGGAGCGAGGGGGGGGGCAGGGGAGGGAGTGCGGGGGCTCTCCGGGGGCTTTTCGGGGGCTTTTCGGGGGCGCTCCGGGGGATCTCCGGGGGCTCTTCGGGGGCGCGTGAACTCTCAGCCCCGCCACGGCAGTTCGGCCGTGACCGTCGTCGGGCCGCCCGCCGGGGAGTCCACGTCCAGGACCCCGTCGACCGCGCCGAGCCGCCGCGCGAGCCCCGCGAGACCCGTGCCCGCAGCGGGGTCGGCACCGCCCCGGCCGTCGTCCCCGACCTGCACGAGCAGCCGGCCCTCGACCTGCCGCACGTCCACCGTGGCGGTGCGGGCGTGGCTGTGTTCGCTGACGTTCCGGAGGAGTTCGGAGACGGTGAAGTAGGCGATGCCTTCGACGGCGGGTGCGGGTCGCCGGGGGAGGTCGACATTGACGGTGACGGGGGTGGTGCAGCGGGCGGCGAGGGCGGAGAGTGCGGCGTCGAGTCCGCGGTCGGTGAGGACGGCGGGGTGGATGCCGCGGGCCAGGTCGCGCAGCTCCTGCAGGGCGAGCTTCACCTCGCCGTGCGCCTCGTCGACCAGCCGGGCCGCCGCCTCGGGGTCCTCGCTGAGCTTCTCCTTCGCGAGCCCCAGGTCGGCGGCCAGGCCGGAGAGCCGGGCCTGCGCCCCGTCGTGCAGCTCGCGCTCGATCCGGCGCAGGTCGGCGGCTGCCGTGTCCGACACCGCCCCGCGGTCCGACTCCAGCTCGACCACCCGGGCGTCCAGGCGGGACGCGCCGAGCAGCCCGGCCACCAGGACGCGGTCGACCGTCGTCAGGGCCCGGATCAGCCACGGCACGGCCAGCGTGACAAGCAGCCCGACCGCCGCCGTCACGCCGATCTCGAACGGCGAGTCCAGGTAGAAGGCGTGCCGCCCGTCCGCGCTGCCGTAGACCTGCAGCCCGTCCACGCCCGCGTACATCGGGAAGACCCACCGCCACAGCGGGTACGTGAGCAGCGCCCAGCCGACCGACCAGAACGTCACCGCCACCGTGCACGCGAACACCGCCCACGGGAAGTGCAGCACCGCGTACAGCAGGCTCCGCCAGGACGTGCCGCTCTTCAGGACCGCCCCGATCCACGCCGCCGCACCGCTCTTCGCCGCCCGCGCCGGCCGCGGCTCCGCCACGTCGAGGCCGAGCAGCGCGCGCGCCCGCGCCCGCTCCAGTACGCCGAAACCGCGGCACCCCGCGAGCGCCGCGGCGAGCACCGGCACCCCGAGGAAGGTGACGAGCAGGCCCGCGCCGAGGGCCGTCAGCGTCACCGCGTACGCGAACATCACGATGCTCAACGGCAGGCCGACCAGGAGATACCCGAGCTCGCGCCAGGTCCGTGCGGCGACCGGCGCCCCCAGCGCGGGCGGCAGCAGAGGGCGCCGCGCGGGACGGGAGTCCTGGTGCCCGGGGCGGGTGCGCTGTCCGTACTGCATGGCCATGGCGGTCATCCGTTCTGCTCGACGCCTGCGGGATCGGCGGTCCGTCGTCCATCGGTGGACCGGTACGTCGTCCAGGCTCCGCTGTCGCCGGGCCCGTCACCATGAGGTGCGTCGCCGTCTTCGACCGGGGGTTTTCCCCACCCCCACACGGCAGTTCGGCCCGTCAGAGGCCCGTCCGAGGTCTGTCGGCGGTCCCCCAGCGGCCCGTCAGCCGTCCGTCAGCCGTCCGTCCGGTCGCGCCACGGCAGTTCGGCCGAGATCGTCGTCGGGCCGCCCGCCGGGGAGACCAGGACGAACAGGCCGTCCACCGCGGCGAGGCGGTCGGCGAGGCCCGCCATGCCCGTACCGCCGTCGAGCGAGGCGCCGCCGCGGCCGTCGTCCTCGACGCGCAGCAGCAGCCGCCGCTCCGCGCGCCGCACCTCGACCCTGGCCGAGCGCGCACCGCTGTGTTTGCTGACGTTCTGGAGGAGCTCGGAGACCGTGAAGTACGCGATGCCCTCGATGGCGGGCGCGGGCCGTTCGCGGAGGTCGACGTCGACGGTGACCGGGACGGTGCAGCGGGCGGCGAGGGCGGAGAGTGCGGCGTCGAGTCCGCGGTCGGTGAGGACGGCGGGGTGGATGCCGCGGGCCAGGTCGCGCAGCTCCTGCAGGGCGAGCTTCACCTCGCCGTGCGCCTCGTCGACCATCGCCGCCACGGTCGCGTCGGCCTGGCCCTCGCGCAGCTTCTCCTTGGCGAGGCCGAGCCCCATCGCCAGGTTGACCAGGCGGGCCTGCGCCCCGTCGTGCAGATCCCGCTCGATCCGGCGCAGGTCGGCCGCGGCCGTGTCCACCACCGCCCCGCGGTCCGACTCCAGCTCCGCGATCCGCCGCTCCAACTCGTCGGACGGACACAGGAGTCCACGCGCCATCGCCCGGTCCGCGTTGCTCAGTCCGCGTACGACGAACGGCAGCACCGGCCACAGCACGAGCAGCGAGACCAGCGTGAGCGTGAACGTCAGCACGCCCCACGGCAGCCGCACGAACCCGTACAGCAGACTCCGCCAGCCGACCGGGTCCTTGAGGCGTGCCCAGGTCCGGGCCAGGTACCCGTCGTCCTTCCGGAACGGCAGCCGGCTCGGCTCGTCCACGTACGTGCCGAGCAGCCCGCGCGCCCTGGCCCGCTCCAGGCTGCCGAGCCGACGGGCGCCGGCCAGGCCGAGTGCGAGCAGCGGCAGCCCGATCACGGTGACCGCGAGGGCGCTGCCGACGGCAACGACGACCACCGCGTACCCGAAGCCGCACAGCGCGAGCGGCAGGTTGAGCAGGAGGTACGCGACCTCCCGCCAGGTCGCGCCCGCGCACGCGAGCCGCGCGGGCGGCAGCGGCCGCTGTCTGCTGGTCATGAGCGCTGTCCGGTGGTCATGGCGGACAGCCTGCCGGGCGCGCGGACCGGGCGCCATGAGGTGCGCCGGACGGACCGGCGGGGGTAAACCCCACCCCGTCGGTGAAGGGGCTGCTTACCCTTTCTTTAACAGGGCCTAGACTCCCGTGCGTACAGATCGTCGAACAGGGCCGCCGAGCCCTTGACCGGCCGGAACCCGACGCTCGACGAGACCGCCGGAACAACGAGATCAGGGAGCGAGGGGCCGACGTGCCGGAACCGACCGTTCTCGCCGCGGACTACTTCCAGGGCTACTCCGTCGTAGGACTGCTCGCAGTCGTCGGCGTGCTCTTCGTCGCCGTCGCCTTCGGCGCGGGCCGACTCCTGCGGCCCGTCGTGCCGACCCCGGAGAAACTCCTCACCTACGAGTGCGGCGTCGACCCCGTCGGCGAGGGCTGGGCCCACACCCAGGTCCGCTACTACGTCTACGCGTTCCTGTACGTGATCTTCGCCGTCGACTCGATCTTCCTCTTCCCCTGGGCCACGATCTTCGCCGATCCGCAGTACGGCGCGACGACGCTGGTGGAGATGTTCATCTTCCTCGGCTTCCTCGCCGTGGGCCTGCTGTACGCATACAAGAAGGGCGTCCTCGCATGGACGTGACCATCGAGCCCACCCCGGGCAAGGGCTCCTCCAGGCTCGGCCCGCTGGCCCGGCTCGCCCCCGAACCCATGAAGGTCGTCCTCAACTGGGGCCGCCGCTACAGCCTGTGGGTCTTCAACTTCGGACTCGCCTGCTGCGCCATCGAGTTCATCGCCGCCTCCATGGCCCGCCACGACTTCATCCGCCTCGGCGTCATCCCGTTCGCACCGGGCCCGCGCCAGGCCGACCTGATGGTGGTCTCCGGGACCGTGACCGACAAGATGGCGCCCGCCGTGAAGCGCCTCTACGAGCAGATGCCCGAGCCCAAGTACGTGATCTCCTTCGGCGCCTGCTCCAACTGCGGCGGCCCGTACTGGGACTCGTACTCCGTGACCAAGGGCGTCGACCAGATCATCCCCGTCGACGTGTACGTGCCCGGCTGCCCGCCCCGTCCCGAGGCGCTCCTCCAGGGCATCCTCAAGCTGCAGGAGAAGATCGCCCGGGAGTCCCTCGGCGAGCGCTACTCCGCCGCGGGGCGGCCTTCGACGGCGGCGCTGCAGAGCGGGCTCGTCGCGCCTCCGACGCCGGGGGCGGGCGCGGGCTCATCGGGCTCCGGCTCTTCGCGCTCCGGCTCGGGCTCGGGCTCCGGGGAGTCGGGCTCGGTCTCCGGGGAGGGGGAGCGATGACCACCGGCTGGCTTCCCGAGGACGTCACCGAACTCTTCGGCCCGGAGGCGACCGCCGAGGAGTCGTACGACCTGCTCACCGTCGACGTACCCGCCGAGACCTGGACGTCGGCCCTGCTCACGGCCCGCGCCCGGCTCGGCTGCACGTATTTCGACTGGCTCAGCGCCGTCGACGAACCGGGCACCGGCTTCCGCGTCTCCGCCCACGTCGTCGCCCTGCACCCGGTGCGCCGTCTCCTCGTCCGTACGACCGTCCCGCACGAGGCGCCCGTACTGGCCTCGGCCGTCGACGTGTACGCGGGCGCGGCCTGGCACGAGCGCGAGACCCACGAGATGTTCGGCGTCGACTTCACCGGCCACCCCGGACTCGACCCGCTGCTCCTGCCCGACGGCTTCGAGGGCCACCCGCTGCGCAAGGACTTCGTCCTCGCTGCGCGGGTCGCGAAGGCCTGGCCGGGGGCCAAGGAGCCGGGGGAGCCTGCGGCGGGGGCAGCGCACGGTGCCCCCAAGCGGCGCCAGATGCTCCCGCCCGGCGTGCCGGACCCGAACGAATGGGGCCCGCTGAAGGGCCAGTTGCCGCCCGCGCCCGCGCGTCCTGCGCGGGGGGCTCGGGCTGCGGGGGCTGGTGCTGGTGCCAGGGCTGGCTCGGGTGCCGGTGCTGGTGCCGGTGCTGGTGCCGGTGAGCGTCCGGCCCGTCGTACGCGCTCGGCGAGCGCGGGCTCGGCCAGCCAGGCTGCCGCGGCTGCGGAGAGCGCGGCCACCCAGGCCGGGGCCGCCCAGGCCGGGGCCACCCAGGCCGGGGCCGCCCCGGCTGCTCCGGCCGAGGGTGCCTCGGCCCGGCCGCGTCGGATGCGGAGCGCTTCGCAGGGCTCGGCGAGCCAGGGTGCGGCGAGCGAGGGTGCGCCTTCGCCGCGCGAGACCCCCACGGCACCGCCGTCCGAGCAGGCCACCACCGTCGCTCCGGAACCGTCCGAGAAGCCCGCGCCGCCCAAGAGTTCGGACGCCCCGTGGCACAACCCCCGGCCGATGTTCGACGAGAAGCCGGGGGAGGAGGCCGCCACCCCCGAAACCCCCGCCAAGCCCAAGCCCGAGCCTGAGCCCAGGCCCGAGCCCGAGCCCGACCCCGACCCCGAGGCCAAGGCCAAGGCCAAGGCCGAGCCTGAGCCCAAGACCGGGCCGGACGCCGAGGCCAAGCCCGAGGCTGGGCCGGACCCCGAGGCCAAGCCTGAGCCCGAGTCCGAGGCCAAGCCCAGGCCCGAGCCCTCCGCCGAGCCCGAGGCCGAGCCCGCCCCTGAGTCCAAGACCGGGCACGAGGCCAAGCCCAGGCCCGAGCCCTCCGCCGAGCCCAAGGTCAAGCCCGAGCCCGACCCCCAGGCCAAGCCTCCCGGGACCGCAGCCCCGGACGACGGCACCCAGGACGCTGCAACCCCAGATGCCGGCACCCCGGAAGCCGCAGCCCCGGACGACGGCACTCCGGACGCAGCCGTCCGCGACAGCGACACCCCCGACAAGAACACCCCCGCCGGAGGCGACCCCGCATGAACGACGCCCTCGACGTCGCCCTGCGACTCCTCGTCGTCTTCGGCGTCTTCCTGGTCCTTCCCCTCGTCATCGGCCAGACCGAGCACAAGGTGATGGCCCACATGCAGGGCCGCCTCGGCCCCATGTACGCGGGCGGGTTTCACGGCTGGGCCCAACTCGTCGCCGACGGCGTCAAGTTCGCCCAGAAGGAAGACGTCGTGCCCGCGGGCGCGGACCGCCGGATCTTCCAACTCGCCCCCGCCGTCGCCCTCCTCCCGTACCTCCTGGTCCTGGTCGCCATCCCGATCGGCCCCGGCGAGGGAGCCGTCGGCGAGGTCGTGGACGCGGGACTGTTCTTCGTCCTCGCCGTCATGGGCGTCGGCGTACTCGGCTCGCTCATGGCCGGCTGGGCCTCCGCCAACAAGTTCTCCCTCCTCGGCGGCCTCCGCACCGCCGCCCAACTCCTCGCCTACGAACTCCCGATGCTGCTCGCCGCCGCCTCCGTGGCGATGGCCGCGGGGACGGTCTCCCTGCCGGGCATCGTCGAGGCCTTCGAGTGGTGGTGGCTGCCCTGGCAGATCGTCGGCGCGCTCGTCTTCTTCACGGCCGGCCTCGCCGAACTCCAACGCCCGCCGTTCGACATGCCGGTGGCCGACTCGGAGATCATCTTCGGCGCGTACACCGAGTACACCGGCCTCCGCTTCGCCCTGTTCCTCCTCGCCGAGTACGCCGGGATCGTCGTCCTGTGCGGCCTCACCACCGTCCTTTTCCTGGGCGGCTGGCAGGGGCCGTGGGGCGCCGACGGCCTCGGCTGGGTGTGGACCCTCCTCAAGACGGCCGTCCTCGCCTTCGTGGTCATCTGGCTCCGCGTCTCGTACCCCCGACTCCGCGAGGACCAGCTCCAGAAGCTCGCCTGGACCACGCTCGTCCCGCTCGCCCTCGCGCAGATCGCGCTCACCGGAATCGTGAAGGTGGCGATCCAGTAATGCCTCCGATCCCCGGGTCCGGCCTGGCCAAGGGCCTCGCCGTCACCCTCCGCACGATGACGCGGAAGACCGTCACCGCCCAGTACCCCGACGTCCAGCCCGAACTCCCGCCCCGTACGCGCGGTGTCATCGGCCTGTTCGAGGAGAACTGCACGGTCTGCATGCTCTGCGCCCGCGAGTGCCCCGACTGGTGCATCTACATCGACTCCCACAAGGAGACGGTTCCCGCCGCCGCCCCGGGCGGCCGCGAGCGCAGCCGCAACGTCCTCGACCGCTTCGCCATCGACTTCTCCCTCTGCATGTACTGCGGTATCTGCATCGAGGTCTGTCCTTTCGACGCGCTCTTCTGGTCACCGGAGTTCGAGTACGCGGAGACCGACATCCACGAACTCACCCACGAGCGCGACAAGCTCCGCGAGTGGATGTGGACCGTCCCCGCCCCGCCCGCGCTCGACGCGGCCGCGGAAGAGCCCAAGGAGATCGCCGCGGCCCGCAAGGCAGCCGAGAAGCTCGCCGCCCAACAAGCCACCGAAGCCGCGACCGAAGCCGAAGCCACCGAAGCCGAAGCCTCGAAGGCCGAGCCCGGGGAGGGCGAACAGTGACCCTCGCCGCAGCCGCCCCGTACGGCTTCCTCTCGCCCACCGGCGTCGAGGTCTCCTTCCTCCTTGTCGGCCTCGTCACCTTCGCGGCGGCGCTCGTCACCGTCACCACCAAGCAGCTGGTGCACGCCGCCCTCTGGCTGGTCGTCGCCCTCGGCGGCCTCGCCGTCGAATACCTCCTGCTCACCGCCGAGTTCATCGCCTGGGTGCAGGTACTGATCTACGTCGGTTCCGTCGTCGTACTCCTCCTCTTCGGTCTGATGCTCACCAAGGCGCCCATCGGCCGCTCCCCGGACGCCGATTCGGGCAACCGCTGGGCCGCGCTCACCGTGGCCGTCGCCGCCGCGGCGACCCTGGTGTGGGTGGTCGTGGACGCGTTCCGCACCCAGTGGATCGACCTGGACGCACCGCAGGGCACCACCGCGGTGACCGGCGCGATGCTCTTCCAGCACTGGGTCCTGCCCTTCGAAGCCCTCTCCGTCCTCCTCCTCGCCGCCCTCGTCGGCGCGATCGTCCTCTCCCGCAAGGCCGACGCGAAGGCCGACGCGAAGGCCGACGCCGGCACCGGTGGCGCCGAGAGCCCCGCAGACGCCGCGGGCCCCGCAGACAAGGAGAGGCAGCGCTGATGCACCTCGCCTATCCCGCAGTGCTCGCGGTCCTGCTCTTCTGCACCGGCCTGTACGGAGTGCTCGCCCGCCGCAACGCGATCCTGGTCCTGATGTCCGTCGAGCTGATGCTCAACGCCGTCAACCTCAACCTCGTCGCCTTCGACGTCTGGCTCCGCGACGCCCTGCACGCCGGCCAGGCCCTCACCCTCTTCACCATCGCCATCGCCGCCGCCGAGATCGGCATCGGCCTGTCGATCGTGCTGATGGTGTACCGCAACCGCGGCACGTCCGACGTGGACCGCCTCCGCGACACCGCCGAGGCCACCGGACCCACGGGCCCCGCTGGACCCGAGGACACAGCACCGGACGGCGCCGCCGACGCGACCGACCCCGACGCGACCGCCGCCGCGCAGAAGGCAGAGGCCACCGCGTGACCACCCCGACCCTCGCCGTTCTCGTCCCCCTCCTGCCGTTCCTCGGTGCCGTCGCCGGACTGCTCCTCGGCCGCACGGCCCCCGGCTTCGTCCGCCCCCTCGCTGTCCTGCCCACCGTGACGTCGGCGGTTATCGCCGTACTGATTGCCGTACGCCAGGGCGGCGGCACCGGCGGCGGCATCCGCCCCGTCGACACGGCCACCGAGCTCACGCCCACCGGCTCCGTGCCCATCGAACTCGCCCTGCACATCGACGGGTTCGCCGTCCTCGTCGCCGTCCTGGTCGGCCTGGTCGCCTCCTGCGTGCAGCTCTACTCGACGGGCTACCTGCGCGACGACCCGCGCTACCCCTCGTACGCCGCCCTCGTCTCGCTGTTCACCTCCGCGATGTTCCTGGTCGTCTACTCCGGCGACCTGATGGTGCTGCTCGTCGGCTGGGAAGTCATGGGCATCTGCTCGTACTTCCTCGTCGGCCACTACTGGGAGACGCCCGAGGCGCGCGCCGCCTCCCTCAAGGCCTTCCTGGTCACCAAGCTCGGCGACGTCCCCTTCCTGATCGGTCTGTTCGCGCTCGCCGCCGACACCGGGTCCTTCCGCATCACGAAGGTCCTCGACGCCGTCGCCTCCGGCGGACTCGACCACCCCACGGTGATCGCCCTGCTCCTCCTCGCGGGCGTGGCGGGCAAGTCGGCGCAGTTCCCGCTGCACACCTGGCTGCCCGACGCGATGGCCGGCCCCACCCCGGTCTCCGCGCTGATCCACGCCGCGACGATGGTCGCCGCCGGCGTCTACTTCGTGGCCCGTCTCCTCCCCGTCTTCGCCGCCTCCGCGGCCGCGCTCGTCGTCCTCGCCGTGATGGCCGCCGTCACGATGGTCGGCTCCGCCCTCGCCGCGCTCGCGCAGGACGACATCAAGCGCGTCCTCGCGTACTCCACCGTCGGCCAACTCGGCTACATGACCGGCGCCCTGGCCGTCGGCGACCGCGGCGCGGCCGTCTTCCACCTCCTCTCGCACGGCGCCTTCAAGGCGCTGCTGTTCCTCGCCGCCGGCGTGATCATCCACGCCGCGGGCACCAACTCGCTCGCCGTTATGTCCCGTATGACGGGCCTGCGCGACCGGATCCCCGACGCCTTCTGGACGATGACCGTGGCGCTCCTCGCGCTCGCCGCGATCCCGCCCTTCAGCGGCTTCTTCTCCAAGGAGGCCGTCCTCGGCGCCGCCGAGCACGCGGCCACCGGCCACGCCGAGTCCGTCCCCGGCTCGGCGGGCTGGATCGTCCTCGTCTCCGGCCTCCTCACCGCCGTCCTCACCGCCGCCTACGCGACGCGCCTGTGGCTGCTCGCCTTCCGCCCGCCCGTCACCGCACCCCGCCCCGCCGGGGCGCCGACCGCGGCCGGCACGGTCGAGGCGCCCGACCACGGCAGGCAGCCGGTCGTCATGAACGTCGTCCTGTGGGTCCTTGCAGTTCCCTCCCTCGCCTTCGGCATCACCGTCGGAGTGCTCCCCGACTGGTTCGACGGCCGCTCGCTCACCCCGACCCTCACCACCTCCGTCCTCGCCACCGGCCTCACCCTGGTCGGCGGACTCGTCACCTACGGCGCCTGGCGGCACACCACCGCGCTGGCCGCCCGGGTCCCCATGGGCGCGGTCGCCGCCCACCCCGACGCCGAGCCCGCCCTCTCCGAGGCCGAGGCGATCGCCACGCACACCCCCGCGTACGGATCGATCGCCTCCGCACCGGACCCGGCCGACCCGGGCCGCCTGCTGCTCGGCCCGCTGCACCGCCACGCGGCCGCCGGCTTCCGGATGGACGCGGTCTACTCCGCCCTGTTCGTCCGTCCCACCCAGTTCCTGGCCGGAGTCGTCCGCTTCCTCGACCGCGAAGTCGTGGACACGTACGTGCGCGGCGCGGGCACCCTGCCCCGCTGGCTCGGCGCGGCCGTGCGCCGCGCCCAGACCGGCAACGTGCAGACCTATCTGAGCGCGCTGCTCGCCGGATCCCTCGTCCTGGCCGTCGCCGCCGTACTCGTCGCAGCGGGAGCCTGAGCCGTGATCGATATCAACGACACCGTCATGCAGTACCTCCTCGTGGCCGTGGTGGTGCTTCCGCTCCTCGGCGCGGGCGCCGCCCTGCTGCCCGCCCCGCCCGGACTGCGGGGCAAGTCACCGGAGCAGGCGGTCCTGCGGCACGGCGTGACCGTCACCGGAGTCGTGCTCCTCGCCGCGCTCGCGCTCGCCGCCGGCTTCGATCACGACGAGCCCGCGCGTATGCAGGCCACGACCGACATCAGCTGGATCCCCGCGCTCGACGTGCGGATCCACCTCGGCGTCGACGGCATCTCGCTCCCCCTTCTCGTCCTGACCGCGCTGCTGACCTTCCTCTGCGCGCTCTACAGCTACTTCAAGATGCCAACGGGCCCGTCTCCCAAGGCATTCGTCGCGCTGTTGCTCGTCCTCGAGTCCGGCACCCTCGCGACCTTCGCCGTCCTCGATCTGCTGCTGTTCTTCCTCGCGTTTGAGATGGTCCTCATTCCGATGTACTTCCTGATCGCCCGGTGGGGAGGCGATCAACGGCGGGCGGCCGCCTGGAAGTTCATCCTCTTCACGCTCCTCGGCTCGGTCGTGATGCTGCTCGGACTGCTCCTCGTCGGGCTGGACTCGGGCACATTCGACATGGTGGCACTCGCCACTGACAACGGCCGTGGGCTGGCCACGTCCGTGCAGGTCATCGCCGCTTTGGCGATCGGGATCGGACTGGCCGTCAAGACCCCGATGTGGCCGCTGCACAGCTGGCTCCCGGACGCCCACACCGCCGCCCCGACCGTCGGCTCGGTCCTCCTCGCCGGCGTCCTGCTCAAGATGGGTACGTACGGGTTCGTCCGGATCCTCCTCCCCATCACCCCTGACGGAATGCGGGAGTTCGCCCCGTACCTCGCCGCCTTCGCGGTCGTCGGGATCATCTACGGGTCCCTCGCCTGCCTCGCGCTCGCCAAGCGCGGCGCGAAGGGCGACCTCAAGCGGCTCATCGCGTACTCCTCCGTCGGCCACATGGGCTTCGTCCTGCTCGGCATCGCCTCGATGACCCCGACCGGCGTGAACGGCGCGCTGTTCGCCAACATCGCCCACGGTCTCATCACCGGCCTGCTGTTCTTCCTCGTCGGCGCGCTCAAGGACCGCACCGGCAGCACCGACCTCGACACCCTCGCCGAGCAGACCGGCGCCGCCCTCTACGGCAAGGCGCCCCGGCTCGGCGGACTGCTCGCCTTCGGCGCCGTCGCCTCGCTCGGGCTGCCCGGACTCGCCGGATTCTGGGGTGAGATGCTCGCCCTGTTCGGCGCGTTCGAGCCCGCCGAAGGACTGAGCCGCCCGGCCTTCCTCACGTTCATGTCCATCGGCGCCTTCGGCACCCTCCTGACCGCCGCGTACCTGCTGATCGTCGTACGCCGTGTCTGCATGGGCGCCGCCCCCGACCCGGCCGCCCCGAAGCTCGCCGACGTCCAGGGCTACGAATTCGCCGCCTGGACCCCGCTCGTCGCCCTCACCGTCCTCGCCGGACTCTGGCCCGCGCTGCTGCTCGGCCTCACCGACCCGGCCGTGCAGCAGCTCCTCGCAGGAGGCAAGGCATGACCGCAGCCGCCGCAAGCCTCGTCCAGAACGTCGACTGGGTCGCGATCGCACCGCCCACCATCGCGGCCGTCGTCGCCCTGGTCGTCCTCGTCGCCGACCTGTTCGTACGCGACGGCAACAAGGCGCTCCTGGGGTGGATCTCCATCGCCGGTCTGGTGGCCGCGGGCCTCGCCCTGCTGCCGCTCCTGGACGGCGACCGCGCCACGTTCTGCCTGGTCGGCGACGCGGGCGTGTGCAGCTACACCGCGGACCGCTTCACCGTCGTCATCCAATTCCTGGTCGTCGCCGGTGCGTTGCTGACCGCACTGCTCTCCGTGAGCCCGCTGAAGGAGAACAAGGCACTCCCCGAAGGGGAGTTCTGGTTTCTGCTGCTCTCCTCCGCGGCCGGCGCCGCCCTGCTCCCGGCGTCGCGCGACCTCGCCACCCTGATCGTGGCCCTGGAGGTCGCCTCCCTGCCGGCCTTCGCGCTCGTCGGCATCAAGCGCGGCGACCGCCGCTCCTCCGAGGCGGCCCTGAAGTTCTTCCTGTCCTCGGTCGCCGCCACCGCGGTGAGCCTCATGGGCGTCAGCTTCGTGTACGCGGCGACGGGCACCCTGCACCTCACAGAGGTGGCCGACAAGCTCGGCCAGGTCGACGGACAGCTGCACGTCCTCGCGCAGACCGGCGTCGCCCTCACGCTCGTCGGCTTCGCCTTCAAGACCGCCGCGGTGCCCTTCCACTTCTGGGTGCCCGACACGTACATCGGCGCCCCGCTCCCGGTCGCCGCGTATCTGTCCGTGGTCGGCAAGGCGGTCGGCTTCACCGGCCTCATCCAGGTCACCGTCGTGGCCTTCCCCTCGTACGCGGACGTGTGGGGTCCGGTGCTCGCGGTACTGGCCGCCCTCACCATGACGGTCGGCAACGTCGCCGCCCTGCGGCAGGTCGGCACGCGCGCGTACAGCGCGATTCGCCTCCTCGCCTGGTCCTCCGTCGGGCAGGCCGGCTACCTCCTGGTGCCGATGGCCTCGGCCGCGTACGCCGAGAGCCCCGCCGAGACGGAGAAGGCGATCGGCGCGACCGTCTCGTACGCCCTCATGTACGCCGCCGTGAACCTCGGCGCGTTCGCCGTCGCCGCGCTCGTCGCCCGCACCAAGCCGCTGAACCGTCTCAGCGACTACCGCGGCCTGTACGCGAACCGCCCCCTTGCGGCGCTCGTCCTCGGCTTCTTCCTGCTCTGCCTGGCCGGCCTCCCGCCGGGCATCATCGGTCTGTTCGCGAAGGTCACGGTCTTCTCCGCGGCCGTCGACGCGGGCCTCGGCTGGCTCGCCGTGGTCATGGCCGTCAACGTCGTGATCGCCCTCTACTACTACCTGCAGTGGACCGCGGTCCTCTTCCGCGCACCTGAAGGAGAGGCGCCCGAAAAGGCGCAGCCCGAGCGGAAGCACGCGGTGCCCGTCCCGCTGGCGGCGGCGCTCGTGCTCACCACGGTCATCGGCATCGCCCTGTCCGGAGCCCCGCAACTCGTCCTGCGCTTCTCGGCGACCGCTCTCTTTTAAGAGTCGGTTTTCGGGCCGGAGAGCCCGTTTTCGCGACAACCGGTGCGGCGGCCCCCTGAAGGGACCGCCGCACCGCCGCATCCGCATCGCCGCACCCGCACCCGTACGGCCGAACCCGGCTGCGCGTGCACCAGGGAACCAGCACCCTTCGCCTGGCGTTGACCAGGTAGGGAGGGTCCACTGGACGTGGAAGCCAGTAAGACAAGGGTTCCCCCGCCGCACCACCAGGAGGGCGTACCGTGCACCGCCGTTACAACGGTCTGAAGACTGCCGTGCTCCTCGGGGGACTGTCCGCTCTCATCCTCGTCATCGGCAGCTTCTTCGGGCGTACGGGCCTGATCGTCGCCCTCTTCGTGGCGCTCGGCACCAATGCGTACGCGTACTGGAACAGCGACAAGCTCGCCCTGAGAGCGATGCGCGCCCGACCGGTGAGCGAGTTCGAGGCCCCCGAGCTGTACCGGATGGTCCGCGAACTCTCCACGCAGGCACGCCAACCCATGCCCCGCCTCTACATCTCGCCCACCGAGGCCCCCAACGCCTTCGCGACCGGCCGCAACCCGCGCAACGCGGCGGTGTGCTGCACGGAAGGCATCCTGCGCATCCTGGACGAGCGCGAACTGCGCGGCGTGATCGGCCACGAACTGAGCCACGTCTACAACCGAGACATCCTGATCTCCTCGGTGGCCGGCGCCCTCGCATCGGTGATCATGTTCCTGGTCAACTTCGCCTGGCTGATCCCGAGCGGCAACAACAACCGTGAAGGGCCGGGCATCTTCGGCATGTTGCTGATCATGCTCCTGGGGCCGATCGCCGCCTCGGTCATCCGGCTCGCCATCAGCCGCTCCAGGGAGTACGAGGCGGACGCGTCGGGAGCCCAACTCACCGGTGACCCACTGGCTTTGGCCAGTGCCCTGCGCAAACTGGAGCGCGGAACCAAGCAGTTGCCGCTCCCGCCCGAACCGAAGATCGAAGCGGCCAGCCACATGATGATCGCGAATCCCTTCCGCCCCGGTCAGGGCATGGCCAAAATGTTCTCCACACACCCGCCCATGGCGGAGCGCATCGCCCGACTCGAGCAGATGGCAGGCCGAAACCAGTGAAAACCATCCTCAACATCATCTGGCTCGTGCTGAGCGGCTTCTGGCTGTTCCTCGGCTACCTCGCCGCAGGCGTGATCCTCTGCATCACGATCATCGGCATCCCCTTCGGGATCGCCTCGTTCCGCATCGGCCTCTACGCCCTGTGGCCCTTCGGGTACATGGCCGTCGAGCGCCGCGACGCGGGCGCGCCGTCCTGCGTCGGCAACGTGCTGTGGCTGGTCCTCGCCGGCTGGTGGCTCGCGCTGGCGCACATCGCCACGGGCATCGCCCAGTGCCTGACGATCATCGGCATCCCGCTGGGCATCGCCAACTTCAAGCTGATCCCGGTCTCCCTGATGCCCCTGGGCCGCGAGATCGTCCCCACCGACCAGCCTTTCGCAGGCCGCTGACCCCGGTGGACCGCCCGCGGTACGCCCTGGTGGCGTACGACGCGTGGGAGCAGGAGTACGGCGCCACCTGGGCCCTCTGCGGCGACGTGGAGGGCCTCTTCGCCGATCCGCCGCCACCGGTGCGCGAGCGCTACGAACTCCTCGGGTGCGCCCCGGAAGGGGAGTTGAGCGCGGCGGTCGCCCTGGCGTGCTCCGAAGGATCGGCGCCGATCGGTCCGCTGACCCTGGAACTCCTCGACAAGGCCGGTCGTTCAGTGGGGGAGTGGTGTCTGCAGGACGTGCGTATCCTCGGCGCGCGCCGCTGTGCCCGTGACCTGACCCTGCTCGACGTCAGCTTGGAAGGGACCCCCGTCCCCGACGAGCCCGACTACCCACAACGCCCGCCGCTGTCCCCGGGTTTCTGCCTCTTCGGCACCGAACCCCGGGACACGACAAGGGAGTTGCCCTGGGGCACGGCCAGAGACCTCGCCTGCGTGCACGAAGATCCGCCCACGCAGCAGGACACGGCCGTACGACTCCTCGGCTGCACCCCGCAGAACGCCCTGCGCCGCGCCCTCGACAGGGGCGAGGAGGACCTCGGCACGGCCGTGCTGAGACGCCTCGACCGCTTCGGCGCCCCCGTCCAGGACGCCGTCGAGGGCGAGGTCACCGCCTGGATCCCGTCCGCCCGCGGGCCGGGCGGCGGCCAGGTCGACCTCACCCTGCAACCCCTGGCGGAACGCCCGCCGTCGGCCGCCCACGACGTGTGGGAGCTGTGGGCCGACGGTCGCCCCGGCATGCCCGACCTCTGGGCGCGCTGCGACGGGCCGGGCCGCAGCTTCTGGCTCACCACGGCCCTGATCAACCGCGCCCACACCGCAGGGGACGCCGCACCCGGCACCACGTTCCACCTCGACGGCCGGCACATCACCGACGAGCCCGCGTTCTTCTGCGCCCTCGGCGAGGCGGTCAACGGGCCGGGCGGGTACTTCGGTTGGGGTCTCGACGCCCTCGCCGACTGCCTGTGCGGCCACTTCGGCGCCCGCCGCCCCTTCACCCTCGTATGGCACGACGCGCACATCGCCCGCCGCTGCCTGGGCGTACAGCCCCGTACGGACGTCCGCCCGCGCACCTTCGAGGAACTGCTCGCCTTCCTCACGGAGAGGGACGTCGAAGTAGTCCTGGCCTGACGCCCGCAGAACGGGCCCTGACCGGGGCCTCGCCGCTGTGTCGTGCGCCGCACCGAGCCGCTCCCCGCAACCGCCCCGGACCCGCCCGACGTCTTCACCGACGACACCACGTCACCCGAGGAACCACCGACGCACCACCGACGTACGTAAGGAAAGGCAGGTCACGGCCGTATGGGCATCATCAGCTGGATCGTTCTGGGGCTCATAGCCGGAGCCATCGCCAAGGTCCTGCTGCCCGGTCGCGACCCGGGCGGCCTGATCGGCACCACCCTCATCGGCATCGCGGGCGCCTTCATCGGAGGCTGGGGCTCCGCCGAATTCCTGAACCGCCCCATCGCGAAGGACTTCTACGACACGACGACCTGGGTCGCGGCCATCGGCGGCTCCCTCGTGCTGCTCATCGCGTACCGCCTCCTCTTCGGGCACTCCCGCTCACGCTGAGCCGTACGCGGTCATCGAACTCGGAAGGGGGGGGCCCCCCCCCCCCCCAACCCGACACCCACCAGCGCAAAACACCCCC